>NZ_JBQCME010000004.1:0-455178 GCF_051965375.1 Pedobacter sp. SAFR-022 | reverse complement strand
TCCAGTAATAAAGTATTAATTGTAAACAACATATAGTAAACAGACTTTCCACTGTAAACAAATACCAGTATACTACACGGAAGTGCATGTTTATACTACACTTTCTGTTGGACCGTACTTGCAAGGAAGTTGGTAGGTGTTTGCTACGTACTTCCTACGTATGGAGACGTAGGAACGACGTAGCGACTTTCTTTCGACTACTGTTCTACACAGAAATAAATCACTCCATTTGTAATTAATGGTATAAATTTTACTGACATTGTATAAACAACAATAATGTTGAATTAACCTCTTAAACAAAATGGCAAAAGCACCAGATGGTATTCTAGGTCCGGCAAACGGAAGTGTGGGCAACTTCACCTTTTACGAATTAAACGGGCAGACGGTCGTTCGCAAGAAAGCAACATTTAAGGACAAGCCAACTGCGGCGCAACTGAGCGCCCGCGGTTCCATGAAAACCCTGATGAACTTTCTGACTCGTATTAAGCCAATGTTGAAAGCCGGCTATATCAATCAGAGTCGTGGTACCGTGAGGTCGTATTTCAATCTGGCGATGTCCTATAACTTGCGGCATGCTTTAAAGCTGGAAGAGGGCAGCTATGTGATCGATTACACTAAAGTAAGGCTGAGCGAAGGCAGTTCCCCGGCTGCAGAAGAAGCAGCTGTATCCTTGAACCCGACAGGATTGACCTTTAGCTGGCAGGCAGATGCAACACTCGGTTGGAGCATCCAGCATGATCAGGCAATGATGATGGCCTACTTTCCGGATGAGGAAAGCGGCATTTACCAGACAAGCGGCGCACGAAGGATGGCGGGACAAGATGTACTACCGCTGCCAGCGTCATTCCTCAACAAGCGCATGGAGGTTTACCTTGGCTTTGTATCCGACGACAGGTTAGCCGTTTCTACCAGCCAGTACCTTGGTAGAATCAATTGATTTAATCAGGAACATAAAACGGCGACAAGTGTTATATCATCATCGTAATCTCGATAAACTATGAATAACATTGAAAACGATGCTTCAGAAAAGGAAAGCAGAAGGGCTTTCATCGCAAAGGCCACAATCGCAACAGCTGCTGTAGTTACTGCCGGCAGCTCGGGCCTGGTTGCGAAGTCCTTTCCTTTTGATGAACACCAAAACTCTCCAAAGATGTCCGATAAACAAATACAAGAATTTAAACTGAAAAAGAATTTTGGCCTCGGTGGCGTTGCTGCAGGTAATGCTTGGCATGTAAACAGTAATCAACAAATTGAAATGGCCATATCTGCTGCATGGGATGCCGGCGTGCGGTATTTTGACACCTCACCCTTTTATGGCTTTGGGCTGAGTGAACGGAGAATGGGTCATTTCCTGTTTGAAAAGAACCGGGACGAGTTCGTACTCTCGACCAAAATTGGGCGTGTATTTGATGCCGATCCTGCCTTCAAATCAGATCCGAAAAGCCTATGGAAGGGCAAGTTAAATTTTAAATACCGGTTTGACTATACGGCAGCAGGCGTACGCCGATCCATTGAAGATAGTTTACAGCGCTTAGGTTTATCATCCATCGATATCGTATACGTCCATGACCTCTCTCCCGACACGGGTGAACTTGGCAACAAATGGATGGAGCAGTTCAATATCGCGGCGAAAGGTGCATTTCCTGAACTTACGAAAATGCGAGAGGAAGGCATAATCAAGGGCTGGGGCATGGGGGTAAATACCCCGGAACCAATCTTGAAAGCCATGGAAGTGGCTGATCCGGATGTATGCCTGGTAGCCATACAGTATTCTCTTGTTGACCATAAAAACGCATTGGACAAGCTATTCCCTGCCATGGAGAAAAAGAAGGTTAAAGCGGTCATCGGTGGACCATTGAATGCTGGGTTTCTGGCAAACCGTGACCGGTTCAATTATGGCGATACCATTCCTGCAGAGATGCTGGAAAAACGAAAGAAAATCAATGCAGTAATCGGGAAGTACAATGTTGACCTCAGAACGGTGGCTTTACAATTCGCAGCTGCACATCCCGTGGTTGCGTCCGTGATACCCGGCGCGAGTACCGCCGAACAGGCCAGCAGCAATGCACTGGCGATGGCGGCGAAAATTCCTTCGGAATTGTGGGCAGACTTGAAACAGGCAAAGCTGATCGAACAGCATGCCCCTGTTCCGGGCGGAACCCAGGCATAAGCAACTGCCAGCTTCATAAAACATAAAGAGCCCTGCTAATCAAATAGCAGGGCTCTTTATGTTTTATAAATCAAGCGATTATCCGAGCTTACGTCCCGTGTTAATTACATTCACGCCATTGAACCTTGTGGTTGGACTGCCATGTGAAACAGCGCTCGCCTGACTTGGCTGCCCTTTACCATCAGAGAAAGTTCCGCCAAGGCGGTAGTCGTTCTTATCGCAACGCTGCACACATGAATTCCAGAACTCCTGTGTATTTGCCTGGTAAGCGGCATCCTTCAGCATGCCGACTAGCTTTCCGTCTTTGATTTCGTAAGCGAGCTGTGCACTGAATTGAAAGTTGTAACGTTGCTGGTCGATCGAATAGGAATTACGCCCGAACATGTAAATTCCCTTTTCTACATTTTTTACCATCTCAGCAGCCGAAAGTGGCGCATTGCCCGCGGCAAGAGAAACATTCGGCATACGCTGGAACTGTATACTATCCCAGCTATCAGCATAACAACAGCCTTGTGATTCTTTCAAGCCAAGTATGTGTGCCTGATCGCGAATGGTCTGATAGTTAACGAGGATACCATCTTTGATGATATCCCATTTGCCAGACTTTACACCTTCATCGTCGTAACCAACGGCACCTAAAGAACCTGGCGTGGTTTTATCCGCTACAATGTTCACTTCTTTACTACCGAAGTTAAACTTCTTGCTTTCCCATTTATCCAGCGTCAGGAAACTGGTACCGGCATAGTTCGCTTCATAACCGAGTACACGGTCAAGCTCAGTCGGGTGGCCTACTGACTCGTGAATTGTCAGGAATAAATGTGAGGGATCCAGTACAAGGTCGTATTTACCCGGCTGGACCGGCTTAGCCTTAAGCTTTTCATCTACATGTGCCGTAGCTTCCTTTACATCCTCCAGAATATCATAGTTGTTCTTATACATGGTCAGGGGTCCACCTTTGATCTTCTGGTCAGCTTTTGGACGAAGATATTCATAGCCCATGCCCATCGGCGCACTTAAGGCATTCCGTGTTTCAAACTTTCCTCCTGCTGCATCCACCTTGGTTACGGTAAATGTTGGCCAGATCCGATGGATGTCCTGATCGATGTATGAACCATCACTCGAAGCGAAATACTTTTGCTCGTTCACCAGGAACATGTTGGAGTTTACATACTTTGCACCTGCCTGCATGGCCGCAGCGTTAACACCCAGCAGCAGTTCCACTTTCTCGGCAATGGGCACTTCAAAGCCATTCACCTCAATTGGTGTCTTCCAGCTTACCTCGCCATGGCCCTTTTGCGGTGCAAGTTTCACCGGCTCCGTCATCAGTTTGGCATTACCTTTGGCAATTGCGACGGCCATCTCTGCGGTTTTTGCAATATTTGCATCATCCAGCTTGTCGGTCGCGGCAAAACCCCAGCTCCCGGCTGCAATCACCCGTATTCCGATGCCATAAGATTCGCCATTTGCAATATTATCCACCCGGTTCTCCCGGGTTGCAACGACTTGTCGCAGGTACCTGCCAATACGAACATCAGTGTAGGTTGCCCCTTTGGATTTGGCCGCGTTTAGCGCGACGTCTGCCATGCGCTTTTTTAGTTTCACATCAACTGGCGTCAATGCTTCCTCTATAGAAATTTCACGGCTGAAAGCTGGCATTGCAGGAAGGAGCCCTGTAGCCGCACCTACCCCGGTCATGTATAAAAAATCTCTTCTTCTCAATTGCTTATAATTTTAGATAAAACAATAGCAATGAGCTTTCATTGCTATTGTTTTTGTTGTTCGAAGCCTAAACAGCGTCAGATAGTGAAGTGAAGGTGAAGTCACGGATCTTCATCGGCGGGATCATGCCTGAGCCTGTACGCACAGGTTTTCCGAGTGCTTCTACGTTGTTCAGCATGATCACCGGGCTCTCGTTGAATCTGAAGTTCTTCAACGGAAACTTGATTTCACCATTCTCGATGTAAAAAGTACCGTCACGGGTAAGACCGGTTAGTAGTAATGTTTGAGGATCTACAGAGCGGATGTACCAGAAGCGGGTCACCAGGATGCCCTTTTCAGTGCTCTTGATCAGGTCTTCAAGCGATTGGTTGCCACCTTCGATTACGAGGCTCCGACCCATGGATAAGGGTTGTACCCCTTTCTGATCCGCCCAGTATCTCGAGTAAGCGAGGTTTTTCACGACACCGTTCTGCACCCATTGCGTCTTTTTGATCGGAAGTCCATCGCCGTCCCAGGTTGATGATGGCAGCTCCGGATTTAATGGATCTGAATAGATGTTCACATTTTCAGAGAATAACTGCTCGCCAAGGCGGGTACCACCACCCTTTTTGCTCATGAAGCTACGGCCTTCGTCTGCACTTCTGGCATCAAAACCCCTGAACATGTTGCCTATGATATCACTGGCCGCAAGGGGCTCCAGAATTACCGTATACTTACCAGGCTCAATCGCCTTTGCACCTGCAGATTTTGTTGCTTTACTTGCAGCGATTTTACTTAGGGCAAGCGTGTCCATTTTATTGAGATCATTAAAACTTTGATCTACATAGCCGGAGCCCGTGCCCTCCTGGTTTCTCACCGTTACAGAGAAAGATACATCAGTACCTTTGTTATAAGCGAAAAGTCCTTTGGAGTTCATAATAGCATTGAACCTGGTGGAATTCTCCAGGAATCCCGCTGCTTCGAGATTTGCAGCTTTCGACACAGAAAGACTTTTACCAACCATTTCCGCCCGTGTATCTGGCGTCATTGCTGCTGTAGCCTGATTAAAAGTGGTCGATTCCGCGTAGGTTTGCGGCCCCAGTGGTGCCATATATTCCGGGTTTTCCGGCGCCAGCTTGGCCAGCTCTTCAGCTCTTTGCACCACCTTTTGAAGTGAGGCATCATCAAACTCGTTGATCGTTGCTGTACCGGTTTTCTTGCCAAAGGTTGAACTTACACCCAGACTCATGACACTGATCTGCCCCGCTGTTGAAACGGCATTCCGGGCATAGCGGATATTACCGCCATCAGAGCCACTTAAACTCACCTCGCAGGCATCTGCTTTGGAAAAAGAGATCACCTTCTTTAAGATCGCCTGGGCTTCTTCTTTACTTAATATCGCCATAATTATATTTTTCTTGCTGTATTGATAACATTAATTCCATTAAACCTGGTCGTTGCACTGCCGTGAGATACTGCAGAGCTTTGGGATGGCTGACCTTTACCATCATTGAAGGAACCACCCAAACGGTAATCACTTGCATCGCAGATGGCGGTGCAGGAATTCCAGAACTCCTGGGTATTTGCCTGATAAGCCACGTCGTTAAGCATGCCTACGATCTTACCATTCTTAATTTCATGGAATGTCTGACCGCCAAACTGGAAATTGTAGCGCTGCTGATCGATGGAGAAACTGCCGTTTCCATTGATGTAAATGCCTTTCTCCACATCCTTGATCATGTCATCCACACTCAATTTCTCCTTACCCGGTTGCAGGGATACGTTCGGCATGCGTTGGAATTGAACATCGTCCCAGCCCTGTGCATAACAGCAGCCCTGAGATTCTTCGAGCCCAATGATGTGCGCCTGGTCGCGGATGGCCTGGTAGTTCACCAGGACACCGTCTTTGATGATGTCCCATTTTTTACACTTCACACCTTCATCGTCATATCCTACAGCACCCAGAGATCCAACCTGGGTTTTATCGGCTACCACATTAACCTTGTTGCTTCCAAACTGGAACTTTTTACTCTGCCATTTATCAAGCGTCAGGAAGCTGGTACCTGCATAATTGGCTTCGTATCCAAGTACACGGTCGAGCTCCGTCGGGTGTCCAACAGATTCGTGGATGGTTAACCAAAGGTGCGATGGATCAAGCACCAAGTCGTATTTACCCGGTTCAACCGTTTTCGCCTTTACCTTCTCTGCAGCGTTCAAGGCTGCGAACTTCACATCCTCCAGGATGTCATATCTTGCTTTGTAACGCGGTAAAATACCAGCAACCTTTTCTTCAGCCTTTGGATGCATATACTCATAGCCCATTCCCATCGGAGAGCTCAGTGAACTCCTGGTTTGGAACTTGCCCGAAGCTCGATCGATACGGGTAACGGTGAATGAAGGATAGATGCGGTGTACATCCTGGTCAATATAAGAACCATCCGTAGATGCAAAGTACTTCTGCTCGTTAACGGCAAAGATCACAGAGTTGACGAAGCTTGCGCCATTTTGAAGCGCGATATCGTTTACATTTAGAAGAAGATCTACTTTCTCTTTTACGGGAACCTCGAAGGAATTGATCTCCAAAGGTGTTTTCCAGCTTACCTCGCCGTATCCTTTTTGCGGTGCGAGTTTAACCGGCTCACCCTGGATCTTAGCATTTGCTTTCGCAACCGCAACAGCTTGTTCTGCGGCTTTGGCAATACCATCAGCGGTAACATTGTTCGTTGCTGCAAAGCCCCAGCAGCCGTTCGCAATTACGCGGATACCGATACCGTAAGACTCCGTGTTGGCCACACCTTGGACCCTTTTCTCGCGGGTTGCGACAAATTGGTTTAGATAACGTCCAATACGTACATCGGTATAGCTGGCGCCTTTAGACTTGGCTGCATTTAGCGCAACATCCGCCAGTTGTTTTTTAACTTTTGGATCTACACGATCCAGGGCTTGCAGCGGATCGATAGGCGTTCCGTAAGCCGCAAGGTTCGGAAGGAACATCGCTCCTAAGCCCATCCCCGACAGTTTAATAAAATCTTTTCTTTTCAATGCAGTTCGTTTTTTAGTTTATGTGTCTCAATTTAGTATTTATTGCAATTCGCTATTGCAATATTTTCGTTTCAAACCATAAAAAGCCAACACTTAGCAGAAAAACAACGAAAAATATCCACTTAGAAACGGATTTCTCTACGTGTTGCACTACTTTCTCAGATGAACCCTTCTTTTTACCTTGTAATTTCTCGAAGGAAGCGTTGTCTGTTGTCAATTTTTCCGCTTTAAGCGCCTGCCATGCCGATTCATCATAGACATATAAAGCCTGCTCTTTGCCCGCTGTCGTGGAGAATGTATTCCAGCCTTTACGCTCCGCACGAAAACCAGCCTGCCAGTAGAATGGTAGAACCAGATGCTGCTGTACCGCCAAATGCTGCTTGTTCACTTCTAGCGATGGCATCACATCGCTTCCGCTCTGGAAACTGAGCTTCACCTGTTCCCCAATCGTCGGCTTCTTAGGTTCCACATTCCAGTAGAAATTGTTGGTGGTCTTGCGTGCGGTCTGTTTGATCAGTGTTGACCAATAATTTGAATAGTCGGCGGTGGCAGCATTGAGCACCCAGTTGAATGTTGCGGGAATTGCAGTTGCGGTAACCCTTCCATTTTCCTGTAGTGCCGTGTTCACAAGCGCTTTACCTTTTGGATCCTGTACCAATACTTGCTGCGTATTGTTTGCCGCCAGGTAAACTGGCTGACTTACTGGCACAGCCGTTAATTGCTGGTTATTTTCGCTGAGCACAGGTTGCACAGCGGTGGTAATGCTATCCGTGGTACTCCGGATGTTGAAGCCTTTGCTGAAGGCTGACAGTGCTTTGGCTTCGTTCAAGCGCAGCACCAAGCCCAAACCTGCCCGGATTTCTTGCTGTAACGCTCCGTTTAGCGTTCCTAAACTGGCCAGCTCTTCATCATCAGCGATGACCAGATCGTATTTCCTGAATGTCGCCGGTGTAAGATTGGAGCTTTCAGAACCTTCCAGATTCACTTGCTCCGTACTGAACTTATCTTTACTGATCCTGGTCCGGAATAGTGCTGGGTATCGGTGCTCAAGCAGCCAGTTCCTCAAAAACTTGAACTCGAAATCCGGAAAGGAGGCCAGCACCAGGATCTTGGTCTTTGGCTGCTCGATTGTTTCAAAAGGAATTTCTTCGCTGGCTACCCTTTCTGCTCCTGCAAAAGCCTGCAGCTGATATACCGCCCGGCCGGTTTGTCTCGGGGTACAGGAAAGGGTAAATGACTGGTGTTTGCCTGCCGGGATGGTCACAGAATCCAACCGCGTACCTAGCCCTTCCAGCAATACTTTCACAGGACGGTTACTGCTGTTATTAAAACTCCCCTGAACACGTTGAATTTCAGATGCAGGCAAGGTTTCAGCCCAATTACAAGCGGTAAAACCTATTGGCAGGTCTACAGGGTGAAAGATGATATTAGTATTCTGCAGCCTGTTTAACACGTATTCTGGGAGCCCATAGCCATATACATTTAGCGAGGAAATCTCCGGATGGGTAGCCAAATGGTATTGAAGATCGGGAATGTAGCTGACCCGGTCCTTACCTAGTGCCTGTACAATCTTAGTCTCCGAAGTGAAATATTTGTCCCCTGAAAGATCCTTATCCAACACACCTTCAGTTAGGAAATTCATGGACTTTGCAGTTGTGCTGCGCGCTACATCGTATTTAAGTGGAATGATCAGGAACAGCAATGCAGCTGCGCTAAATAGAACAGCAAGAATCCTTAAGATCAGACGTTTCCGGTTTGCTCTTCTTACTTCATGGTAAACCATGAAAGTTGCTAAAAGTAAAACGGGAATGGTGTAAAGATACAGGTTCGGCATATCAGCGGATGGTTCGGTTTAATTGGTTGAAGTATGCTTTGCTGAGGTCGTTGGAACTTCCAGCTTGTTTATATGGCCTGGCCTGGCTTGCACCAACAAGGGCGTTTATGCCACGCTCAGCAATGGCAAGCTCCGCAGTCAAATCGGTTTGGACAGTCCAGGAGGCCACAATGCGCTTCATCGCTTTTAAGGCCGGCAGATATTTAGCTGGTGCTGTGGAAGCCGCATTCACGAGCGCTTGTTCTGAAACGCGCAGCACCCTTAGATCTAGAGGGTTTCCTTTAGCCCCAGCTTTCCGCGCCTCCAACAGCGACAGGCTGGCACTTAGATCTGAAGTTCTGTCTTTAGCATCGGTGTTTTTACTTTTAGCTGCCGTCTGCTGTATTTCTGTAAGTTCTCCGGTTAACCTTTTTTCTGCTTTCAGCGGTGTAGTTTTCACAACAGTTTTTGCCACATAAGCACGTGATTTTTGCTGGAGATCCTTCAATAAGCGCAATGCCTTATATTCAAAAGGCAACGCCTTTTGAGGGTCGTATGTTCGCAATTGTAGTTCAGCACTCCACATTTCGTTAAGGGTGGCTTTTAGTTGGGCTTTAAGCTCGGGCTCAAAGAATGTTGCATCTTCTGCCTGATCATGCTTGTGTGCATACTGATCCATAAGCCCCTGAACGTCGCCATAGGCTGGTGCGGCTTCCTGTGCCCCATGCCCGTGTCCATCATCGGCACTATGCTCTTCGTGTTCTTCCCCTTTTCCACCAATGTTGGTTTCTTCTTCTTCACCCAGAAACTTCCCATAGCGCAAACGGAGCATTTTCTGATCAATTCCCAGTTCATTGCTGCGCTTCTTGAAATCACTCTCTGATAGTGAACTTCGTTCCCGTAAAAGCTTCTCCGTATCGATAATGATCTGCCGCTGACTCCTGAAATATTCGGGAACCAGATTCACGCCGTTGTCGATTCCCGCCATGCTCATCAAAGCCGCAGTATCCTGTATGGACACAAAGTACATATCAGAGCGACTCTGCTGTCCGTGGTTGTCCGTAGCATTGACGTAGAAGTATAGTTCATCACCTGGCTTCATACCGAGGCTTGCAAGTGACAACTGCTGTTTAAGGTTCAGCGATCTTTGATTGTTTATGGCGGTATTGAAGCTGAGCTTGTGCTCTTTAAAGCTCACAGCCTCTCCCTTACCACTTGCCGTTGTCGCATAAATAGCGGCACTGGAAATACCATAGTCATCCGTCATAAGCACCTGGAGGTCCACCCGGTGTGGCTGTCCGAAATCAATGGTGCTATGCTGCTCCGGGCGTTGAATCTTGATGGCCACCGCTTGGTCCTCAATAAGCTCCACCTGGTAGAAATCAGATCTCTTTCCATCCAGCATTACCTGATAAAAGCCAGGTTGATTCAGCACTTTCTCGAAGGTCCAGGACTTACCCGCCTGGTCTAACTTCCGGAGTTTAAAGCTTTGCTTATCATTCCAGATGAACTGAACATCCTCCACCGGTCCGGAAGTTTCCAGCTTCCAGCTCACCTTTGAACCGGCTTCAGCACTTAGCGTGAACTGCTCCTGTTGGCGTGTCTTTTTTCCGGTATATGCAGGTGGTACAATCGCAATGTTGTACTCGGATATTTTTGTTGGCACCAGTTCCTTAACGATCTTTTTCTCAGCGGGTGCATGTACGGTATGTTCAAGGTCCTGCCCCGTTTTAGACAGTCTGGGAAACAATACAAAGAAGAAGATGCTACAAGCCATAACGATCACCGGCACCCGAAGTTGATGCACTGGCTCCATGGGCAATTCATGGCTTGAAAGCGTCTGGCTTATCTTTTCTGCCTGCAAGCGCTGCAAGCCGGAAAGATCTTCAGGCGAAAGGAGTAAAAGACTTGAACTGTCTTCAACTTCCGGGAATTTCCGGTCCACAAAACTGGCAACCTGGTGCAGTGACAACTGCCAGTATTTGTTTAAAAAAGACAACATAACAAAGCTGATGATCAACAGTATAAAGAATACAGCTAAATCAGCATTAAAGAAGAAATTTAATAAGACTGTGGTTATTATCGCAAGCGCTATCGAAAATAAAAGCAGGCGTACCGCTGTTAAAACAACCCAGCGTCTTCGAAGCTTTTCTAACCAGATCTTTCCCTTAAACACACTCATAAAGCAACTTTTCTTTTGGTAAAAGTGATCCAACGTTCAACAAAAAACAGCACCAACAAGCAAGCCCAGAGATAGGGATTTAAATCTTGTTCTATAACCTGCGGCTCCACTTGGAGCTTGGTTGAATCTGTGTCAATCCCATTTTGCTCATCTGCTGTAACCGGCAGTTTTACAGCATCCCTGAACCCTTCAGCTGCGCCACTTTCGGGCAATACCAAGGGCATCATAAAAAACACCATTTGATCTGACCACACCATATTGGTCCATTCAGGATTAAAACGGCTATAAAATCTATAATGCTTTACGCCAAGGCTGTCGCTTATCGATAAAACCGGTGTTCCTGAACCATCCAGCCAGACCGGCTCGCCATCATGATCCGCCTGCGCTGTTTTCCTATACAGGGCTACGTTACGCATGGCAGTAACCTGGAGATCCACGATTTCAGACCTGAACCGCTCGGCTTTGCTACCGGCGTAGCTAAACAATTTTACCTCACGGGGCAATTTCTTAATGTCTGAGCTTGTAAGCGGCTTTTCAGATAGCCAAAACAGCAGCCTCGTATTCCGGTTAACTGCGTCAATAGCTCCGATATTTTCAACTCGTATTTTTCTTTGGGTAAACTGTGCAATTGCCTGGGTAGCAGCATGTACATAAGCAACATCAATTTTGTTTTCGCCTCCATAGATCTGTATGCCGATCGTGGCAGTGTCTACAATTGGCTCATCATCCGCCATATTACCATTCGAAGCTTTATAATAAATGCCTTTATCGCTCAATTGTGCTTCAAGCTTTCTTATACCCCCATCCTGAAGCGCATAGGCGGCAGCGGTCCAGTGCGTATTAGCGCTATCTACAGGCAAGTAATGCCAACGCAGTTTCAACTTGGTTTTGGGTTTTTCACCTTCAAAGTTGTATTGCTGTTTGTCGGCGAAGATGTAAACACTTGCTCCCGCAGGTAGCTGAACATCCAGTTGACGGATCAAAGCATAATATGGGAGCTTGCCCGAGGAGCGTGTTGAGAAAAGAGTGGCCGTATCTTTTATATCAATCTTACTGAAATTAGGCGCGAAGTCATGGATTTCGTACCCTGCTTTAACTAAGGAATCCAATTTCTTGCGCTGGAGCTTCCATAATTTCGAGAAATGCTCTTTTTCGAGCAATATCCAGCCCTGCTTGGCTGTTGCACGAATGGTTTTAACATATACAGGGCTTGCCAATAAAAAGGCAATAAGCAGGATCAACAAGCTACGGATTAGGAGTAGTGGCCAGTCCTGCAGTCTGAAACTCCTGGAGCGCTGGTTTGTAGGTTTTCCAAGCAGAAAAACACTACCGATCTTCAGGGTCTTACCCGACCTGATGTTCCACAGATGGATGATGATCGGGATCGCTATTCCGGCAGCAGCTAGTAAACCTAAAGGATATAAGATTTGAAACATACGCTGGTTCCTTTGCTATACTTTTAACTTTTTACGTTGGTTCAGGAAATCTCTTATTGCAAGGTCCAAAGGCTCATCCGTACTGAGCATCCGGTAGAAAATGCGTTTGTCGAGCGCACGCTTTTTCACTTGTTCCAGGTAAGTTTGTAGATTAGCCAAATAGGTTTTCCGAATGGAGCCCTGGTCCACTTGAATGGTCTCGCCGGATTCCAGGTCTTCAAAGTTGGAGTAACCTTTAAAATCAAGTTCAAGTTCATTTTTTGACATCAAGTGAAATACAATGACTTCGTGTTTCATTGTCCCGGCCACATCAAGCATGTCAAAGATCTCATCCGTGTTCTGATAAAGATCTGAGATAAAAATAGTAAGCTCCTTAGTGCCACCTGCGACATAAAGCGGCTTATATATATTTGCAGGGGTAAATGTGCCTTCAGGTTTGATTTGCTCCAACTGATAAAACAGGCGGGAAAGATGTTGGAAATCCTGCTTTGCAGGAAGCGCTATAACTTCCTTCTCCTGAAAAATATTTAGTCCTATGACGTCGCCCTGCAAATTGCCAAGATATGCCAGCGAAGCAGCCAGATAGCGTGCATAGTCAATCTTTTTAAAGGCGCCATCCTGATGATTCATCGAGGCACTTGCGTCGACTACCAACCTCAAGGTGATATTCGTTTCTATCTCAGACTCGCGGATATAATATCGGTCAGAACGCGCAAACATCTTCCAGTCTAAAAGCCGAAGATCGTCGCCCGGTTGATAGCTCCTGTATTGACTGAACTCCATACCCGGTCCTTTGACTGCGCTTTTATTAATGCCCTGCATAAAGCCCTCAATCGTTGTTTTGGCAGCGAGTGAAAGCTCTTTGATGGCCATCATGATCTTTGGATCGAGGAGTTTGCTCATTTCCAGCTTGGTATAGCAATTAGTCTGATCAGCTCTTCAGTAACACGGTCGGCACTCACGTTCTCCGCTTCGGCCTTGAAGTTCATCAGAATACGATGTCTCAATACGGGGAATGCCATGGTTTTAATATCTTCAGGAATCACTGCATAACGGCCAAGAAAGAGCGCCCGGGCTTTGGCGGTAAGAATAAGCGCCTGCCCTGCACGTGGCCCTGCGCCCCAGCGTACCCATTCTTTTACATAATTATGTGCCGTGGTATCTGGCCGCGTTGCACGAATGATCTCCGTTACATAAGCAACCAGATCATCACTAATGGTTACTTCGCGTACCAGCGACTGCAATTGTTTGATATCATCAGCACCTATAACGGCTTGTACCGGCGTCTTCTTCACACCGGTAGTACTTTTAAGCACCTCGATTTCTTCCTCAACAGATGGGTATCCAATTTTTACATATAAAAGAAATCGATCAAGTTGCGCCTCGGGCAAGGGATATGTACCCGCCTGTTCTATCGGGTTCTGCGTAGCCAGGATAAAGAAAGGTTTATCTAAGGGATAGGTCTGGCCGCCATACGTAACCTCAAACTCCTGCATGGCTTCCAACAATGCCGATTGGGTCTTCGGCGGCGTACGGTTAATTTCATCCGCCAGGATAATATTCGCGAATATGGGCCCCTTGTTAAACTTGAAAAAGCGCTTGCCGGTAATGTGATCTTCCTCCAGAATTTCTGTACCCAGGATATCTGTTGGCATAAGGTCTGGCGTAAACTGAATTCTGCGGAAGGAAAGATCCAGTGCTTGCGACATGGTTCGTACCATGAGCGTCTTTGCTAATCCTGGCACCCCTTCGAGTAAACAGTGGCCACCGGCCATCAATGCAATCAGCATTTCTTCAATTACGACATCCTGGCCAACAATGACCTTTTGTATTTCTTTTTTCAAGAGGGAAAGCTTTCCGATAAGCAATTCCACATTATTCGCCGAAATTTCCAAGATTTAATAAGCTTTTTAGAGATGAAACGATGTTTTACGTTCTCAATATAGATGGTTTAAGCTATAAATGCTTAAAATTTTAAAAGGATATCAGGAAAATTACACTAAGCATAGTGTAATTAATACAACATTGAAGAATAATCCCCTATTTTAGGAAGATGCTAAGGAATAAATTTGTCTTTGCCCGATTGAAATACAGCTCCGGAGATTGGGACACGGATCAGCGTATGCCTGCGAACATGCTTAATTCGCTTTTGGAATATACCACTATACCCCTGGAGCAGGAGGAAAAGATCATTGACTTAAATACCAAGGAGATCTTTAACTATGCATTTTGCTACCTCAGCGGACATAAACTTGTCCAGTTTAACAAGCAGGAAGCTGCAAACTTTAAAAAATACATTGAACAAGGCGGCTTCGTGTTCGTGGATGACTGCAATCACGATATTGATGGGTTGTTTGCCAAATCCTTTGAAGCGCAAATGACAGCCTTATTCGGCCCTGCAGCCTTGAAGAAAATTCCGAATGACCATCCCTTATATTCTACTTTCTTCAAATTTGAGAAAGGTCCCCCAACGACCTCCTTCGAACTAAACGGCTGGGGCGATGACCTGGTACATGATTATTTAAAGGCCATCCAGGTGAATGGCCGGATCGGTGTATTATATAGTAATAAAGATTATGGCTGTGAATGGGATTATGACTTCCGCAACAAGCG
This sequence comes from Pedobacter sp. SAFR-022, assembly GCF_051965375.1. NCBI lineage: Bacteria > Pseudomonadati > Bacteroidota > Sphingobacteriia > Sphingobacteriales > Sphingobacteriaceae > Pedobacter > Pedobacter sp. SAFR-022. The sequence goes on along the minus strand of NZ_JBQCME010000004.1, from coordinate 440,224 downwards.
GTTCCTTGCAGAAGACAATACCAAGTTTGGGGTCAATATTATCCTTTATGCTTTGGGCATAAACCCCTAACCTATTTGATCAGAGATTTAAAAAAGGGCTTCAGCTGTTCTGCAAGGATCAGGTGATCTTCCACACTGGGGTGGCCGGTGCATCCCCTCGCCTCCATTGGCTCAAAGAAGAATTTGACTACTTTGTCATTTGGATACATAGCATCGATCTGCGCCTGTACTCTGTTCAGACAATCCTGAAGTTTCGTACGAGCCGCACCTTTGACCATTGGACTACTGAGTAGGGCAACCTTCGCCTCAGGGTACTTGCTTTTAACCAAACTAACGAACTTAACGTAATTGCTTACAAAGGCCTCAGCATCAAATGGTTTTCTTGGTGTTTTACCATCGCCATTGCTGAAGTCGTTTGTACCTAAGGCTATGCTGACAACATCAGGACGGTATGTACCGAAATCCCACAGGGTAGTACCGTTTTCCTGGAAGTTTGCCTTTTCGTAAACCTGAGGCATGGATGGGCCTTCACTATTCCAATTGCGATATATACCGATACCACTTACGCTGCTTAACATAAAGTTGACGTTCAGCATCCTTGACAAACGGGGACCGTAAGCCATATACGCATTATGCTGATCGTGGTATTCACCCGCTCCGCAAGCAAGCTCAGATGCATCTGCAGCAGCGCCACACGTAATACTGTTTCCTATAAATTCTATCATTGGGGCAGCTTCTATCGGAGTTGATTTGATTTCTTTAGCCTCAACTTTGGAAATGAAGATCGGACCTGTATGGGCCTCGGTCGCTTTGAAGATCTTTAGCTCGTGTTTTCCCTCTGGTACTTGAATTTCGATAGGTTCGGTTGAACTGCCCTCAATTTTAATGCGTTTCTGATAAAGCCCGTCGAGTTCGTACTGCAGGTAATTGTGCCCTGTTCGGGAAGGGATATTCGCATAAATCCTACAAGTCGGGCCTTCAAAGCTGAATCCAAAATGTACTGCGGAACTAATGAGTTCGAGCCCGCGTTGTTCATGAAGTATAAACCTGCCAAACGGATTAAGCTGCGCCGCAGATAGCGTATCTACAGCTGTACTGGTTGACTTTAAAGGTGCGCAACCGAACTGCGCCACACATAGTGATAGTAGTATAAGGGAAGTCCTGACTTTCATGGAAGAATGCTATTTATCTAAATACCTATTTCGTTGCAAAATAACAAAGTTCAGCGCGATAATACACCTGAGTAGCGATCGAGTTATAATTTGCTAAATAAGTATCAGTGGCTGGAAGATGTATAATCCGTACCGTTCTCCAATATATACTAAAGCTGATGCAATGACGCCGAAAGAAACAAACAACGCCCAAGATTATTTGACTAAAAACCAATAAAAGCATCAAAAATCAACAGATTTTAATAAGAAAAGCAACTGATACAGCTAAAATCTCGAGGTTATTTGCATAAATACTTGATAATAAAGCAGACAAATTCTAAAAACATCATTTTACCCACATAAAAGGACAAAAAACTTGTCCAATTAACCCTATGTACTACATTTTAACAGCACTGATTGCAATATTTTTATGTTATTATAATTTTTATTCCTCTTTTTTAGTAGTTTAAGCCATTATTAAACCTAAAAATCACTTTATGAAACAAAAACTACTCGCAATTCTGGGAATTTTGGTATTCATAGGCTCATTTACCTATGCTCAAACCAGAACAATCTCAGGAAAAGTTGTTGGAAAAGATGATGGACTACCTATTCCAGGGGTCAGCATTAGAGTTGTAGGTGCACAAACCGGCACCCAGACGAGCTCAGATGGCACGTACACGATCAAGGCTGCGCCCGGCGCCTCACTCACCTTTAGCTCTATCGGTTATAATACCGTAACGCTAAAGCCTGGATCTGGCCCGCTGAATGTGACTTTAGAAGGTACAGCAAATTTACTCAGCGATGTTGTTGTTATTGGTTACGGAACACAGAAACGTAGCGACAACATTGGAAGCATCGGCTCCATCAAAGGTACCGAAGTGGCTCAGCAACCGGTACAGAACATTCAGCAATCGCTGGGCGGACGCATTGCCGGTGCCCAGGTTAGTAACCCAAGTGGGTTGATGAACTCCACGCCTGTAATCCGAATCAGGGGTACAAACTCTATTTCGTACAACTCCCAGCCACTTTACGTTGTAGACGGTGTACCAGTATATAGCGGCAATGAAAACGGAGGTACTGCAGCATCAGCCAGCCCCTTGAGCAGTATTAACCCCGAGGACATTGAAAGCGTTGATATCGCGAAAGATGCTGCTGCTACAGCAATTTACGGTAGTAGGGCTGCTAACGGTGTCGTTTTTATCACAACCAAACGAGGAAAACTGGGAAAAGCTGTTGTAAGTCTGGACGCATGGACCGGTATGAGCAAAAACTTCAACTTACCTGAACTATTAGATGCCAACCAATATACAGGCATCAAAAATGAAGGCCTGAGGAACGCCGGAATTTACAATGATGATCCCGCTACGCCTAATGCAAACCGTTTTTACGCCACCTATACGGATCCAAATGGCAACCTGGTAAACACCAATTGGCTGGATTATATTTATCGCACCGGTACATCATACAATACCTCTGCAAGTATTTCCGGAGCAAATCACTATACCAATTATTATGTTTCCGCAAACTGGAGCAACCAGGAAGGTCTGCTTGCAGGCAACTCTTTCGAGCGAAAAGGAATCCTTGCCAACGTTGATCATAAGCTCAGTAAGTACGTGACGGTTGGAACGAAGATTAACTATTCAAATTCACAAAACTATGCGGCTACCGGCTCTGGTTCAGCAGGCGGAGATGCATTCAGTATTACCGGGCTCGGCCGCATCGGACTGGTACTTCCACCGAACGTGAGTCCTTATAATAGTGATGGTTCTTACAATCTGAATGGAAATGCCTTAGGGGTAGGTGCGAACAGAGGCATTGGTGTTAGTTATTATAACATCGTACCACTGCTAGATCTCAACCGCTCGAATAATGAGCTGAACCAGGTAAATTCAAATGTTTACATCCAGATAAAGCCATTTGCCGGCTTAATCTTCAAAAGCCAGTATGGCATTGACTATCTATTCAGAGATATCGACACCTATGCGAACCCTTTACAAGGTGATGGAAACCCGAATGCTTCAGCTACCGGCACCTTTGCAAAAAACAAATCCTGGGTATGGAACAACACTTTGCAATATGATCGCAGCTTTGCTGAAGTCCATAACTTGAGCGTGTTGGTAGGTAACGAACAGAACAGACTCACCACAAGAGGATTCGGTATTAACAGAACCGTTATTTCCGATCCTGCATTTGACGTTATTCAGGCAGGTTATAGCACCAATACAGCCTCTGGGATGCTTTATACCGACAGCTATATTGCCTCTTTCTTCGGTCGTTTGAACTACGATTTTGATAAAAAATACTTCTTGAGCGCTACCATCAGGCAAGATGAGGCTTCGCAGTTCGGTCTTGACAACAAGCGCGGATATTTTCCTGGAGGTGCCGTTGCCTGGGAAGTTGCCCGCGAGGAATTCTGGAAGTCCATCAACGCTGAAAAGATCTTTAGCAGCTTTAAACTACGAGCCAGTTATGGTAAAGTAGGTAACAATAGCCTCGGTGCTTATGACTCCTATGGATTATACTCTACCGGACTTTATAACGGAAATGGAACCTTGTTCTTCAATCAAACTGGGAATCCGAACCTACAATGGGAAAATATCAAGACGCTGGATCTTGGAGCCAACATTGGTTTTTTCAACAACCGCCTTACACTCGAGGCGACTTACTACAAGAAAAACATCGACGATCTGATCTTACAGGTACCAATAGCACCTTCCTCAGGCTTGCCAAGCAGGCCATCTGTAAATATCGGATCCATGTTTAACCGGGGTGTGGAACTTGCCCTGAATGCAGAAGCAGTAAGAACAAACAACTTCTCCTGGTCACCTTCATTCAACATCACATTCAACCATAATGAAGTTACTTCACTTGCTGAAGGGGTAACAAGACTTACAACAGCAACCTCAGGAAGTGAAACCACCAACATTACCGAGGTTGGCCACCCGATCGGAAACCTATATATCGTGCGTACGGACGGTGTTGATCCGGCAACTGGAAGAAGGATATTCCTTGATGCACAAGGCCGTCAGGTGCTCTATCAGCACGTTGTACCACAGGCTGATGGTGTGCCTAGCGGTTTCCAATGGGAGTACGCTGACGGTACCAGAGCACCTGCAATTACCCAAAGTGCCGATGCCGTAAACTACAAGCAGACGGCACCGAAGGCATACGGTGGATTTAACAACACCTTTACCTTCAAGGGTTTTGACCTAAACGTGCTGTTGACCTATCAGCTTGGCGGATGGACCTATTACGGAACCAATGCAGGACTGCGTGACCAACGCTTCTGGAACAACTCCACCGACATCCTAAACCGCTGGACAAGCCCTGGGCAGCAAACAAATATTCCTAAGCTTTACGCAAATGACAACGTTTCGAACGGATCATCAATGCCGATTTCGGAAAACGTATTTAAAAGTGATTTCCTGAAAGTAAAAAGCATGAGCTTTGGTTATACTTTGCCAAAAACCCTGGTGAGTAAACTGGGCATGTCAAACCTCAGGTTCTATGTAAGTGGCTACAATCTATTCACCTTCACAGACTACCCGGGGCCAGATCCTGAGGTTTCATCAAACGGTGCGGCTTCGAATACCGCACAAGGTGTAGATAGAAATACCGCCGGAAATCAGCGCACCATAACCGGTGGATTCAGTGTTAAGTTTTAATAAAGAGAAAATGAAAAAGACATATCTTGTAATATTGGGGATGGGGCTAATGCTAAATACCTCCTGTCAGAAGGATCTACTGTATCCAGAGTCTGAGACCCAGGTTTCCGACCAAAATCAGCAACCATTCAGCACAGCCGCACGTATCCAGAGCCAAGCACTTGCCCTTTATGGCCGATTACGGAACGGACAATTTCTAGGCGGCAGGTTTCAGGTCTATAACGATGTAAAAGCTGAAAACTGGATCAATTATTCCAACAACCAGATCACAGCATCAAACACCTGGAGCCAGAATGTGAACACCACGAGCGATGAGGTACAGAACGTCTGGGCACAGGCTTACAGAGCCATTAACGACGCCAATCTCTTCATTGAGGGTATGGATGCCAGCGGCACCGCACTTGTGGGGGCCACTGAAGGCGGGCACTACGTAGCCGAAGCCAAATTCGTCAGGGCGCTTTCCTACTACTGTTTACTGCAGCTTTATGCCCGCCCCTATGCTGACGCAAATGGCAGCAGACCTGGAGTACCCCTACGCCTAACAGGGCAGTCATCCTACAAGGATTTTAGCATCGCAAGAAGCTCAGTGGCTGAAGTATACGCTCAAATTCTTAAAGACCTGAATGAAGCGGAGGCAGCAGCTCCGTTAACTTATACCGATGCTGTAACCAATGTTACACGCACACACCGCAATGCCATTATCGCACTTAAAACCCGGGTATTGCTAACCATGGGCAATTATCAGGAGGTTATTACAGAAGCAAATAAGATCGTGAGCCCATCTGCCCCCTTTACCGCTGCAGGCGGCACACTTGGTGGTGGCGTAAACTTTGCATTACAGCCGAACATTGTAAATGTATTCAGAACGCCATACACCACAACGGAATCCGTTTTTTCACTGCCATTTAACGCAACAACGGAAACACCCGGCGGACAGAATGCCTTGGCGCACTACTTCTTTCAGAATGGTAGTACGCCCGGTCTGGCAGAGTTTTACCTCAATCCCGCGGGTGTGATCAGCGACCCGAACTGGACGGCAACGGATCAACGAAGAACAGCGCTACTTTTTAAAAATGGCGACCGCACCTTCCTGACGAAGTTCAACACACCGAGTCCGTATCCAGATTATGCTCCTGTGATGCGTTATGCTGAAGTGTTGCTGAACCTGGCGGAAGCAAGGGCGCGTTTAAACGGCGTAGATGCACAGGCAATTGCATTGCTGAATGCCGTGCGGGGCCGCTCAGATGCATCAACCGTTTTCACTAGCGCAAGCTTCAGCAACGGAACCGCATTGGTAAATGCGATCCTGCAGGAAAGGAATATTGAATTCTTAGGAGAGGGACTTCGAAATATTGACCTGATGCGCACCTTAAGCGACATTCCTGGAAAAGGAACGGTGCCTGCGGTACCAACTACAGATCCAAGGTACATCTGGCCAATTTCAGGTGAAGAGTTACTATACAACTCACTGATTACAGACAACTAACACTTAAATTAAAAAGCGACCAGTCTCACAAGGACTGGTCGCTTTTTTTATCAACGTCGTACAGCGCTAAATGCTATTTTGCTGCTTTTTAGTGGTATTCTTACTGCTGCCGCCGCCCGATTCATCTTTAGTGTGCTTCATGTTCTTGCCACTCACACTTGGCGCACCTTTTTGCTTACTTTGTTGGCTTTCGCCTTTTTCGCTGGTCTTTGTGCCGTCAACTCCATGCTGGGCACTGTTCCTTTGTGTACTCATAATCGTTCAGGTTTTATTTATCAGGTTTAAGTTCCGATTCAGATTTAAGCACCTTCTTCCCTGCTTCCATAGATATTTCATAAGCAGGGTTATCTTTTGATGCATTCCTTTTTACGGCTGTGCCTTTGATCGTCTTTTTTACCGGCTCAACATGCTTTTTCTCGATGGTTCCAGAAGCCTGGGACTTACCCCAGTTCCACTCTACCTTATCTCCTTTTTTCATAGCTAGGTTTTTCAGACCTTCCGCAAGATGTTTGCCAGAAGACCAGCCATCAAGCATAAAATTGAAATTAACACCACAGCCTAGCACCTGTTTATCAGCCGATTGAAAAGAATTACAAACACGAGCGCCCGACTGCTGTTAAGTATTACAGACGGTGTTCGCACAGGTCTGATAGTTAACTTGTAAAAAGAAAAGATATGTTTGATCAAATTCTAAATGTTGTAAAAGAACAAATGGCTAATCACCCACAAGCGGCGGCAGCCATTCCCGCAGATAAGGCAGATGATGTACACAAAGAAGTGGCCAGCCACATTGAGCAAGGGCTGAAGGGGCAAGCCTCCTCTTCAGGCGGAATCGGCGGCCTGCTTTGGGGTTTAACCGGAGCTGCAGGTTCTGGAAATCCACTAACCGGTGCAATAGAAGGCGGACTGGTATCCTCACTAGCTAGTAAGTTTGGTCTTCCACCTGCTGTAGCTGGAGCAATTGCCGGCGCCTTACCTGGAATTCTTCAGAAGTTTGCTCAAAAAGCAACCGACCCGGGTGATAAAAGCGTAAACCTGGAGTCCATTACCAAAAGTCTGGGCGGTGGCGGACTGGCTGGCGGACTGGGAAACATCCTGGGGAAATTCTAGTTTTTTCAAAAGCCTTACAGAACGTAAGGCTTTTTTTCTATTTTCATCACCGATATTTAAATCTGTTAAATTTAATCGAGTTCTATGATCACCAATCACATCAAAGCACTACTTGTTGGAGCAGCCCTGGTAGCAGCAATCCCAGCATGCAAGAGCGGTTCTGACCATACCGAAACCGCTGGCGAAGAAAGCCCTATGCCAGACAGCACCTATGCACCGGTAGAAACCAAAGAACCAAATAGTAAATATAAACCGGCTTTTGAAGGTCAAACCCGGGCCCCTGGGGTAAAAACAAAAACCCCCATCAACATCACCGTACTCACTTCAGAATTAGACCACCCTTGGGGTATTGTTAACCTGCCGGATGGGCGATTCCTCGTGACCGAGAAAACAGGTACGATGAGAATCTTAACGGCAGATGGTAAACCGCAGAAAAAAATCACCGGACTTCCTGAGGTAAATTCCGAAGGGCAAGGCGGACTGCAGGACGTCAACATCGACCCTCAATTTGCAAGCAACCGTCTCGTTTACTGGACGTTCTCAGAAAAGAACCCAGGGGGAAATCTTGCTGCAGTTGCTAAAGGAAAACTATCTGCAGATGAAACCAAGATTGAAGACATCAAAGTAATATACAGGGTAACACCTGCATTTGACGGCACCCTGCACTACGGCTCACGTATTGTATTCGATAAAGAAGGCAACATCTTTCTAAGTGCTGGTGAGCGTTCTTCAACTGAAACACGCGAGCAGGCTCAGCAACTTAACTCCTCATTGGGTAAAATCATTCATATCACCACGGAGGGTAAAGCGGTGCCAAACGGTCCATTTGCGAGCACCTCAAATGCAAGGCCTGAAATCTATTCTTACGGCCACCGTAATCCAAATGGACTGGCATTTAATCCAGCGACGGGTGATCTGTGGGAATCGGAGTTTGGTCCCCGTGGTGGTGATGAGATCAACATCATTCGCCCAGGCAAGAACTACGGATGGCCAGTGATCACCTACGGAATTGAATATGCGGGAGGTAAAGTTCTTACCGGTATTCAGCAGAAGGAAGGCATGGAGCAGCCAGTTTACTACTGGGATCCGGTGCTTTCACCCGCCGGCATTACTTTTTACAACAGCGATGTCATCCCCGAGTGGAAAAACAACCTTTTTGTGGGCGGCTTAAGCAGTATGCACATCGCGCGCCTGGTTATCAAAGATGACAAAGTGGTTGGCGAAGAGCGTTTACTGGCTGACGAGGGGCAACGTTTCCGAGCCCTGACCGTAGGTAAAGATGGCGCGCTGTATGCCGTTACCGACGCAGGAAGACTATATAAAGTGTCTAAAAAATAAGCTGTTTTTTCAGCACGTAAAAAGAGGGTGTATTAACATACACCCTCTTTTTTTATAAACTATAAGCTGGTTCCGCCCTGCATCATATCTCTGATACTCTGCCGAACAAGCTTGGTCGACTCCGGGTCTCCTTTAAGCATTGCCTTACTAAAATTCATCAGTTGTTCCTTTATCAAATGTGGTGGGGAGATCGGAACATTACCGTCAACAACAAAATCCAGTACGGTCGGACGATCTGCATGAAAAGCTTCTTTTAGCGCAGCCTCAATGCCTTCAGGCCTTTCAATCCTTATACCCTTTAATCCAAGTAATTCAGCAAACCTGGAATATGGCACATCCGGAATGTCCTGCGAAGCTTCAAACTTAGGTTCCCCCGCCAGCATCCGCTGCTCCCAGGTAACCATATTCAAATCTCGGTTGTTCAACACAATGATCAGGAAGACCGGGTTCGCCCAAGTTTCCCAATATTTGGATATGGTTATTAACTCGTTCATGCCCAGCATCTGCATCGCACCATCACCAACGATCGCAATTGGCACACGGTCCGGATAAGCAAATTTAGCCGCAACCGCATAGGGCACAGCCGGACACATGGTGGCCAGGTTTCCCGATAGTGAAGCAAGCATACCGGCTCTGATCTTGATATTCCTGGCATACCAGAACGCCGAAGTACCGGAATCTGCAGTAAGAATGCAGTTGTCTGGCAGCATCGGTGATAATTCCTGCAGAATCAACTGTGGATTAATTGGGTCCGCCGACTGGTTAGCGCGGTCATCTACCGTCTGCCACCAATCCGATATGTTCTTTTCGACTGTTTGCCGCCAGCTTCGGTCTTCCTTCCGTTTCAGCATCGGAATCAGCGCCTGTAAAGTTTCCTTACTATGCCCTAAAAGGTTTACCTCCATAGGATATCTGATGCTGAGCATCCGACCATCAACATCGATCTGTACACCCCTGGCATTCCCTGGTTCAGGCAGGTATTCCGCATAAGGAAAACTGCTCCCGATCATCAGCAACGTATCACAGCCATCCATAAGTTCCCAGCTCGCCTTGGTACCCAACATCCCGATTGCGCCGGTAACATATGGTAGATCATCAGGCAATACCGCCTTTCCGAGTAAAGCCTTTGCTACCCCAGCGCCGAGAAGCTCCGCAATTTGCTTAACCTCCTCCGCAGCGCCGAAAGCACCTGCTCCGATCAGAATAGCAACCCTCTGCCCGGCATTCAGGATCTCTGCCGCCGCCTGAAGTTCCTTTTCCGCAGGCAATAGCCTACTGCCGGAATGCCCAAGACCAGAAACGACATTTCCGTGCTGCCTCGATGGTTCCGCTACGGCATCCTCCTCCTGCACATCGTTCGGAATTATTACACAGGTCACGGTGCGGGAAGCCTTAGCAATGCGGAAAGCACGGTCAATAACCTGCCTCACCTGCGTGGGATCAGTTACCATCTGCACATACTCGGAAGCAACATCCTTGAAAACGGACACCAGATCTATTTCCTGCTGATAACTACTGCCGAGCGCACTACGTTTTTGCTGCCCTACAATCGCAACCACCGGTTGATGATCAAGTTTGGCATCGTATAGACCATTTAATAAATGTATGGCCCCTGGTCCGGAAGTCGCAAGACACACACCCACTTCACCAGTAAACTTTGCATGAGCACAGGCCATAAAGGCCGCCATCTCCTCATGGCGTGTCTGAATGAACTTTATCTGCTCAAAACGGTTAAGCGCCCCCAGTAAACCGTTTATTCCGTCTCCCGGATAGCCGAAAATACTTTTTACGTTCCATTCTGAAAGGCGCTGAACAACAAAATCACTTACATTCATATTGTACTTTTTTAAAGTTAATCTATCGCATTTTTCAAGAAAATGAGCGCCCTTCCACAAAGGTCAAAGGAGCAGCTTGTCGAGCGTAAAAGGTAAATCGCGCAACCGCTTACCAGTTGCATTAAAGATGGCACTGGAAACCGCCGCAGGCACACCCACGATCCCAATTTCACCCAATCCTTTTACCCCGAGCGGATTAACGACATCATCCTGCTCTTCCACAAAGATCACGTCAATATCATGAACGTCTGCATTTACCGCCACGTGATATTCTGCCAGATCATGGTTGATGAAGCGGCCATATTGCTTGTCCATCACAGAATCCTCTTCAAGAGCCATACTAATACCCCATACTACCCCGCCGAGCACCTGACTCCTAGCTGTCTTGGGATTCAGGATCCGACCGGCAGCAACGCCCACAACAACCCTGCTCACCTGTACACTTCCCAGCTCTGCATCCACCTTTACCTCCACAAACACGGCCGAATGCGTGTACTTGCCAAACTGGCTTTGCTTTGGATTGGGAACTGAAGCTGTCTCGAACTCCAGGACATTCAATAATCTTTGCTTCATCAACTCCGTTATAGAGATTGCAACCGCAGGATTGTCCTTCAAGCTCATCATCCCATCAGAGAAAACCACCTCATCATCTTTTGCGCCCTTAAAGCCAGACTTCGGCAGCTTACCTGCTTCCTTTATCAGTGTGGATTTGATGCCCTCACAAACAGCAAGTACAGCAGGTCCAACCGAACTTGCGGTCCAGGAGCCACCCTGAAGCGGCGCCATTGGCAGATCAGAATCACCAAGCAGGAATTCAACCTGCTCAAGTGGAAGACCTAAGGTTTCCGCGGCAATTTGTGTCATCACGGTATAGGTCCCCGTGCCGATGTCTGCTGTGCCGCAGCGCACCTGGAGCTTGCCGTCTGGAGATAATTGCGCTTTCGCCATTACGGGCTGCTGTTGCGCCTCCCACACGCCAGTAGCTAGGCCATAACCAACTAGGTTATTGCCCTCACGTAGCTGCCCAGGCAGCGAACGCCGCTTATCCCAACCAAACTTCGCCGCCGCCAGGCGGTAACATGCCTCCAACTCCTTACTCGAGAAGGGCAGCTTTTCATTTTGCTCCGCATTTGCATAGTTCAAGAGGCGGAATTCAAGCGGATCTATCCCGACCTTACAGGCGAGTTCATCAATAGCAGTTTCAAAGGCAAATACACCCGTCGCACCACCAGGCGCACGCATATCCAGTGGTGTATAGGTATCGAGTTTCAGCAGCTTATAGCTAAGATCCACATCGGGACAGTCATACAACATTCCAGACCAGTTGACCACATTTTCCGTATAATTCTCGAACATGGAGGTTTCGGCAATGGCCTGGTGTTTAATACCCAGTAATTTGCCCTCGATAGAAGCACCTAAGGTAATAAGCTGGTTTGTCATTGGACGATGGCCAAAGGAAAACATTTGCTGGCGGGTAAGCACAACACGTACGGAACGCTTGAGTGATTTCGCAGCCATAAAAGCCATAAACAACTGGTATTGCGGACGTAGGCCAGAACCAAAAGCACCACCGATAAAGGGCGCTTTCACATGCACCTCCTCCTTTGACAAGCCAAACACATTGGTAATATATTGCTGTGAATTGAACACACCCTGTGTTTTATCGTACACGGTATATCCGCCGTCTTGCTGCACCACGACCGTGCTTGCATGCAGCTCAAGTGGATTATGGTGCTCCGCAGGATGAAAGTAAGCCCCTTCAATAACCACGTCTGCTTTCTTCAAAGCCTTGGAGGCATTGCCTCTGGGCTTCGGCGGCTTCCAGCCACTTTTTCCTTTTTTCGCTTCGAATGCTTTATCTTCATTCGCCATGAAGTCTACATCAAATTCATCCGCCTTATAGGTAATCTCAACGAGTGATGCAGCATATCGTGCGAGTTCAAAACTTTTCGCAACAACGAGTGCTACAGGCTGCATGTTAAATTGAATCTCTGCACTATAAAATGGCCTGAAGGGTGAGCCAGGTGGCTGATCCTCATCTTTGTAACTCCGGTCGAACCATGGCAGACTCGTTCTGTGCTCATGACTAAATACCTGAAGCACACCTTCCATCTGCAAGGCCTTCGAGGCATCAATGGACACGATCTTACCCTTCGCTATGGTAGATGATACCACTACGCCAAAACAAAGGTCTTCTGCATGGTATTCTGCCGCGTACTTGGCTTCACCCCTAACCTTAAGCTCACCATCCACCCGGTTTATTGCTGCTCCTATGTAGTTTGTCTTCATGGTTCTTTTTGCTTATTTACAGCTTGTTCCAGCGCACGAATAACGGCCCGTCTGGCAAGCGCAATCTTGAAATCATTATGTCCATAACCCACTGCACCTGCAAGCAACAGCTCCGCCGCAGCTAAGAAACTCTCGGAAACGGCAGGCTTGCCTTCCAGCATCGTCTCCACTTCCGGCATCCGCCAGGGTTTTTGCGCAACGCCGCCAAGTGCAATCCGCGCTTTGATGATGTTGTTTTGCGCATCAAGCTCAAGCGCTGCAGCTACCGAGACCAGCGCGAAAGCGTATGAGGGCCGGTCACGCAGCTTCAAATAAGTATAATGCTTTGAAAACCCAGAGGGCGGTAGTTTTATTGAAGTGATGATTTCATCTGCCCCTAGGTGATTATCAATATGGGGTTCATCGCCTGGAAGGCGGTAGAATGATGTTATCGGAATTTCGCGTTCCGTGTCGGGACCAGAAACACAGATTGTCGCATCTAAGGCAGTCAACGCTACAGCCATGTCTGAAGGATGCACCGCAATACAATGTTCCGATGCACCAAGAATGGCATGCATCCGATTATAACCATTGATGGCCGAGCATCCGGAACCAGGCTCCCGTTTATTGCATGCAGTACTCGTGTCATAAAAATAGTAACACCTGGTGCGTTGCAGTAGATTTCCGCCGTTGGTTGCCATGTTCCTCAGCTGGGCGGATGCTGCAGACAACATGGCCTCTGAAAGTAAAGGATATTGGTCAACTACACTTTCGTGATAAGCCGTATCTGCGTTGGTAACCAGCGCGCCGAGCCTCAAGCCACCATCCGCTTCAGCTGTAATGGCCTTGAAGCCGATATGGTTTACATCCACCAGATGATCTGGTTTCAGCACATTAACCTTCATTAGATCCAGCAGGTTCGTCCCACCTGCAATGAACTTTGCATTGCTGTTGGTGCTGAGCTGATGCAAAGCATCTTTTACGTTCTGTGCACGTGTATAGGTGATCCGGTTCATATGCCACCCTCCTTATTGATACCCATAACTTCAGCGATGGCTGCATTGATGTTGGTATAGGCTGCACAACGGCAAATGTTCCCACTCATCAAATCCTGTATATCTTCCATGTGCTTCGCGTGTCCCTCGTTCATCAAACCAATAGCTGAACAAAGTTGCCCCGGCGTGCAGTATCCACACTGAAAAGCATCATGGTCAATAAATGCCTGTTGCAATGGATGAAGGTCCTTCCCTTGGGCCAACCCTTCTATGGTTGTAATCTCCGCACCATCACGCATGATGGCCAGCGTTAAACATGAATTGATTCGTTTACCATCAACTAAAACTGTACATGCACCACACTGCCCATGATCACATCCTTTTTTGGTACCCGTTAAGCCAAGGTGATCACGAAGCGCATCCAGCAGACTCACCCAAGGCGCAATCTTCAATGAACACGGCTTTCCATTTATAGTTAACTGAATGTCTTGCTGTTGTGCATTATTTTCCGATCTCAAATTTTCCATGAAGCCTGGTTTATCTTAAATAAACTGTAGCTTTTCTCTTTTGTTTACAGAATTTTTTCTTCCGCTTTCAACCAGGATAACTGCAGCTCATAGTTCCCCAACAGTATATCGACCACAGGTCCGCCTGAACTGTACATCCTAAAACTTTAAAGCACCTGTGACCGTTATACAGTCATGGAAAAGCAGAACAACAAAGTGATCCTGATCACCGGGGGAAGTAAAGGTATCGGGTTTGGTGTCGCAGAAGCACTATTAAAACAAGGGCATCAAGTTGCCATTACCAGCCGTTCGCAAGAAGCTGCCGACAAAGCAGTTGAACAGCTAAAGGCATCAGGCGACATCATTGGCCTTGCGGCAGATGTAAAAAGCCTGCAGTCACAGCAACAAGCTGTGCAAAAAGTGATTGAGCGCTGGGGCAAACTGGATGTGCTCATCGCGAACGCCGGAGTGGGCCACTTCGCGCCAATCGATGAGTTGGACGAAACGTTATGGCAAGAGACCATCGATACCAACTTAACGGGTGTATTCTACAGCGTTAAAGCAGCCGTAGAGCATATTAAATCCGCACAAGGTTACATTTTCACCATCTCCAGCTTAGCGGGCACCAACTTCTTCGCCGGTGGCGCAGCATATAATGCCAGCAAGTTCGGCCTCACCGGATTCAGCCAGGCAATGATGCTGGATCTGCGAAAATATAATGTAAAGGTAAGCACCATCATGCCGGGCTCCGTTGCAACACATTTCAATGAGCATGAGCCGGATCAGGAGAAAGATGCCTGGAAAATTCAACCTGAAGATATTGGAAAGTTAATTGTCGACATGCTGAATATGCATGAAAGAACACTTCCAAGTAAAATCGAGATCAGGCCTACCCTGCCGAAATAGAGAAAAGCCCTTAAAGTTGGCATTTGTTTAACTTTTTGGGCTTTTTGCTGTTTAATAGATACCGGCCAAGAAGGCCGCATAACGCACATGAAATTAGGCTACAGGTTAATCATCTACATTCTGCTGTTTTCCCCGGCAATAAGCGTTGCACAGAATGCAAATACCATTATTCCTCCAAAGGAACAAGAACTAAAAGATACCGCAAGGCAAACAGATCTGATCGACATTGGTAAGGCATTTTTCAAAATCAAGCCAAAGAGAATAGAAGCCAGATCCGATAAACGGGTCACCTTTTCCTTTCTGCCATTCGGAACTAACGTGCCAGGTGGTACCGGCCGTGCCTTGGTCACCAGCACCACTGCCGGTATCTATTTCGGTCCACGCAGCACGACCAACATCTCTACCGCCTCATTTGCACCATACTGGAACTTAGGTGCGCGGTTCGGCTTACCATTAAGAACAAGTATCTGGTTACCGGAGAACACCTGGACCATACAGGGTGATACGCGCTTTTTAGTCTACCCACAGTTTACCTGGGGTTTGGGTAATGGGCAGGACGATCGAAGATCCTTTGTAAATTACAAGTACATCAGGTTCTATCAAACAGCCTTAAAAAGGATTAAGCCTTATTTATATGCTGGTTTGGGCTACAACCTGGATTACCATTTCAACATCAACAGTGATGAACCCAACATTGAACTCCCTGAATTCACCAACTACGCTTATGGAACTGACGGGAACTCCTTTGCTTCGGGTCTAAGCTTGAACTTGCTGTATGATACCAGAAATAATGCAATTAACCCATTACCAGGGGCCTATTTCAATGCGGTATACCGGATCAACCCTACCTTTCTGGGCAGCAACCAGGACTGGCGATCACTATATCTTGACGCCAGAAAATACGTGTACATGAATCCGAACAAGAAGAATCAGCAGAACACCTTAGCCTTCTGGTCATATTTCTGGACAGTGTTTGAAGGCAATGCACCTTACCTGGATCTTCCAAGCATAGGCTGGGATCCAAACAACCGTTCAGGAAGAGGCATAGACCAAAACAGATACCGCGGCAAAAGCCTGATGTACCTGGAATCAGAATATCGACGGGATATCACCAACAACGGTCTGCTGGGCTTTGTCGTATTTGCAAACGCAACAACTGTTAGTGGAAGTGGCAACTTCTTGACGTCATGGCACCCTGCCGCTGGCACTGGTCTCCGAATTAAGTTTAACAAAGCATCAAACACCAATATCGGCATCGATTATGGTGTAAGTAAGGGATTCAGCTCGATATTTCTAAATCTTGGTGAAGCGTTCTAAAAACAGCGGAGCAGGGGAAAAAATTAGGTTACGAAAAATGCCTTCAGTATAAACATATAGATCGTCTATACTGAAGGCAATGTCAGCCCGAAAGCCGGATTATTCCTCTGCTGTTTAAGCTACTTCCAGCTGATTTACAGCGGCTTCTTCGAAAGCCTTTAACGCAATTTCAAAAGCTGCAAGTTCTGCCGCGTCTTCAATCTGCATGCAGTTTTCTACAAGGTCAGCGCCCCCGAACTTATCTTTTACCAAACAAATAAACTTCGCCAGTTCTGCTTTCCTGGTGAGGTTCGCCTCAACGTATAATATTTTTTCCGAAGGACATTGTGTAGAAAGCTCCCGCAGGGAAGATTTCAGCTCATGACGGTCATGTCCCACTAATAATACTCGGTTATATTGATGTAAAAGGTTTTTAGCAGCATTCATGCCTTGTGTCGAACTCCCGTTCAATACAACAGCTAGTGTGTTTTTTTCTAAAATCATGTTATTACGATTTGTTCATTGTCAACCAATAGAACAAAGGTATGTGTTAACTACTTGCATATTAAAGTATTTACCGTAATCATTACAGATTAATTACAAATAGATGACAATCGCAAACGTACTTTCCTCTTAATAGAAAGTAAATAACACAGGCTCAATTCAGGTGTTTTTAAAGCCGGGTTAATGAATTAAAAGGAAGAAAAAAGAATTACCCCAAGAGTAAATAATGGGAATCGGATAGGTTATTTTAAAGAAAATAATGATAATTTTTGAGCAGTCTGTTTGGTTAGTTGAAGATTTACCTGTAGTTTTAAAAAAGAAAGGGTTGCTCCATCCAGACACATCCCTTTTCTAACCAAATATAAACCTGTATGAACGGGTTAACTTTTAAATCTCTTGCATAAGCGATCGCTGAAATGCTTCGTCTTTTTATTGCTTCAATTTTGTATTCGTATCTCCAACCTGAAAGTTGTTGGGCTTGCCTTTAAACTCCAGGCCTTTGCTGTTGTTTAACAATACAAATATATATAATAATTGTTAGTGTACCATATACACTTACAATTATTTACAAAGATTTAACACAATATTAACATAGATCGATCTAAAAACCAAATCCGAAGGAGTAATTACCTACAAAAACAACCATTTACATGCTTAAAGATCCATATAACGGGATTTTAAGCAGCAGAAAACACCTAATTTCCGGTGATATTGCTTAAATACCAACTAAACAATCCCGAAAATGTCAAAAACAACAAAATTTAGTGCGGATCTCCATTATTTAAGGCAAAAACATGCAGAATAGCCGGAAATAATGAATCCATATATTCTCTTACCGCATTTGCCGAGCCTGGGAATGTCATCACTAAAGTTTGCTTAATGAACCCTGCTACACCTCTTGAAAGCATCGCATAAGGTGTTCTTTGCTGGCCATAGCCTCGGGCACTTTCCATTAATCCTTGGATTTCGCGATCTATCAATGGCTTTATGGCTTCCGGTGTAACGTCCCTGGCCGACAAGCCAGTACCCCCGGTCAAGATAACCATATCGAATTCGCGGTCAACAAACCTCAGCGCCATTGCCTGTATTTGTTCTACTTCGTCCGCAACAATTTCATAGGCCGCACATTCCAGCTGATACTTTGAAAGTGCCGAAACAATGAATTTTCCAGCAGTATCTTGTTTTTCTCCTCTGGAGACGCGGTCAGAGCAGACGACTACAGCGACTTTCAAGGCTAAGCTTGCGGGTTTTAAATCCGACTTCCCGCCCGACTTCTGCTCCAGTCGTACTTGTTCAATTACAACACCTTTATCTATCGGCTTCAGCATATCATACATCACCAATGCTGCAACAGATGCACCGTGCATGGCCTCAACTTCAACGCCTGTTTTATAAATGGTATGCACCTCTACCCTAATCACGATATCCAGATCTGAAATGGTATAGGTAATTGAAGCGAATTCAATAGGTAAGGGATGGCAATCGGGAATAACATCACTTGTTTTCTTGATTCCAAGTAAACCCGCTGCCCTTGCAAACTCAAATACATCGCCTTTCGGTACCCGCCGTTGTTCCAGGGCCGCAATTGTTTCCAGACTTGATGTGCGCACCTTGGCTGTTGCCACCGCCTTTCGGAGGGTGGAATTCTTATGTGTAATGTCTACCATACTTTAACGATTCGTTTTCCAGACGTAGCTTTCATCTTCAAATATTTCCTTACCCCAAACCGGCAATTCCGCTTTGATCAGTTCCACGACTGCTGTACATGCATCAATGGCAAACTTCCGGTGTTTCGAGGAAGTGAATACAAACAGGCAAATCTCACCTGCTGCCACCCTGCCCAGGCTATGGTAAACGTGCATACAGGTCAGGTCGTACTTCGCGAAGATGCTCTTCCTGATCTCATACATCTTCTCCAAAGCCATTTCCTTATAACTGGTATAGTCAATGGCAGCCACGTTGCGGCCCAGCAGCTCATCTGCCCGCACCTGCCCCAGGAAAATGCTGTGTGCGCCAATAGTCGTTTTACTGCTATGCTTTTGAATGCTCTCCCCCACAAATGCGGCGGAAATTGCGCCCTCGACAAAGATGTCCTTGATTTTTCTATCCTTCATATATTTCTATAGATTGAGAATACCGCCTTTAAGACTGTAAACTTCCTGATGCGTTTTTAGCTTTTCTTTGATCAGTGCTGCTGCCTGCATACTTCTTTTTCCGGATTGACAGAAAACCAGGATCTTAGATTCCTTGAATTCCGGGGTATCTCGCAGCAGTGCAGAAAGTGGAATCTGTACATGCTCGAAGTCTGCCTCCGGATATTCGCCAAACTCTCTAACATCAATAACCCGGACGTCCGCCTGTTCCGCAATTTCTTCGAATCTGTCAGGCTCGAGTTCCTCAACTGCTGTAGGTGTTACATTACAAAGCCACTCATAGTTGGTATTGACGAATGCTTCCCTTGTTTGCGGTGCAGCCTGCAGCGTGTTTTTTCCAGGCGTTAACTGGACCGTGTAGCTTTCAGCGTCCAGTGACTGGTAGATCAGCAATCTGTTGACGAGTGGTTTTCCAAGGCCAGTGATCAATTTGATCACTTCAGTAGCCTGCATCACCCCCATTGTACCCGGTAATATGCCCAACACACCAGCTTCATTGCAATCTGGGGCATCTTCAGCAGCGGGAGGACTTTCAAACAGATCCCGATAATTGGTCTTTACACCTTTTTGATCAGCAACGTTAAACACGGCAAGCTGCCCTTCATACTGGAATACGGCAGCAAATACAAGTGGTTTATCCAATAGCACGCAGGCATCATTAATGAGGTACCTTGAAGCAAAGTTGTCCGTACCATCTACGATAATGTCATACGCACTGAAAAGCGACAGGGCGTTGCTCGTATCTACCCTGAACAGATAAGGAATGATCCGGATATGTGGATTTAGTTCCAACAGCCGGGCAGCAGCAATACTTGCTTTCTGCTGTCCCACATCCGCGGCTTTATAGATCACCTGTCTTTGCAGGTTGCTAAGCGAAACAACATCATCATCAACAATTCCGATCTGCCCAATGCCTGCCGCAGCAAGATACTGCAATGCCGGGCAGCCTAAGCCTCCCGCACCGATAACCAGCACCTTTGCGGCCAGGAGTTTTTGCTGTGCCGCAGCTCCAAAACCCTTTAACAGAAGATGACGGCTATATCGTTCTTTATAAGCTTGCTCTTCCATGCTAGCCTCCCGAAAATGGAGGGAGCAGCGCAACCACTGCACCCGAAGTTAACACTGTATTTTCCTTAACAATCACCTTGTCAACAGCGATAGCATATTGCTTATTTCCCAATTCAGGAAACCTGCTGGTTAGCAGCCGCTGGATTTCGTCTGTATCTGCAGCGGTTAACTGAAAAGGATCCAGCCCCGTGATTTCCGCAATTTGCCCAAAAGGCATAACATTAATTAAATTCATCTATAAAAAATTAAACAGCACTTTAACCTGCTAGCTAAACAAACCAAAGCTTAAATGCCGCCATAAACAACACCAGGCCCAACACATTTTTAAGCACATTCTGGTTGAATTTTGATGCGCCGTAATAGGCACCCAATAAGCCTCCACTAAAGGCTACAACAACATACATCAGCATATTGTTATTGAACGCAATGCCCTTGGTAAACTGCCCCGCAAGTCCGGCTACAGAATTCACAAAAATAAACAAAGCACTGATGGCGGCCGTTTGCTTCTGATCCGTCCACTTTAATAACAATAAAACTGGCGACAGGATAATTCCGCCACCGATGCCGATCATGCCCGATAGCAGGCCGATACCTCCGCCAACCAGCAGCGAGAGATCGAACCGGGACGCCTTTAAAGCTGAAGACTCCGTATTTTTAAAGAAAAAAAGGCGGATAACAGGTAGAAGCAGCAAAGCGCCTAATATTCTTTTATAAATATGATCTTCAATGATGAGCATGCCACCTATAAAAGACATTGGGATGGATGCCGCGGCAAGTGGTATAAATATCTTCTTCAGGAAGTGTTTTCCACGATAGAACTGCAGGAATGCCGATCCCGAGACAAACAAATTCAACAACAAGGCAGTAGGCTTCATCACCTCGGGGGCAATACCGTAAATGGCCATCAAAGCCAGATATCCACTTGCACCTCCATGCCCTACAGAAGCGTATAAAAAAGCAACAACAAAAAGTATGATGTAAAAAAATTCCATGCTATAACCTTGGCAGCAAATGTACTTCCACCTGTTCACCTGCCTGGTAATTACCTTTAGCTTCATCAAGCACAATCAGGCAGTCGGCTTCTGCAAAAGAATGCAGTCTGAACGACTCTTGCGCATGTAAAGGTGTAACATTACCGTTGTTAAAGCTGGCTTTAAGAAAGTGGGTCAAGCCCGATACCTTAGCGTAATCATGCGTTAAAATCCCCTTCGTAACCTGTAGTCTAAGGTTTTTGTCCATCATACGACCAACTGCCGGCAGCACGTATTGATAGAAACAACTTAAGACAGATGATGGATTGCCGGGTAGCCCGAACACGATCTTCTGATATTTGGAGCCAAAAAACAAAGGCTTACCAGGTTTTTGCCTGATCTTGTGGAAGGCCTGCTTTACACCACAGTTTTTTGCTGCTGCAACAACAAAGTCGTAGTCGCCGACACTTACCCCGCCCGTTAGCAACACAAGATCAGCCTCCAGCAATGCCTGGCTCAACACATCCTGCAGAACCTTCAGGTCGTCCACTGCCCGTAACACCGAAACATCTTCTACCCCAAGCTGTCGTAATGCAGCGCTAAGCATCACCGAGTTGGCCTCATAAACCTGACCAAAAGCAAGCGGTTTTCCAGGCTCCTGCAATTCGTTCCCGGTCAGAATGATCGATACTTTCGGTGCAGGGATCACCTGCAGCTCCGGAATACCAATCCCGGCAAGAAAGCCTATCGCCGCCGGGCTGAGCAAGGTACCTGCCTGCATCGCTAATGCACCCCGCTTAATTTCAGCGCCCTTTTCACGGACATGCTGAAAGGCCTGCATTCCTCCATCCTCAACCATTACCCGGCCAGCTTCAAGGCTCACTTTTTCCTGCATCACTACAGTATCGGCGCCAGCAGGCAAGGGGGCTCCTGTAAAAATCCTTACGGCCTCAGCAGGGTCAATATCCAAGGCCGCTGTGCTCCCTGCGGCCATCTCGCCCGCAAGTGTGAATACCGTTCTTCCAGGCTCAAACCGGATGGCATAGCCATCCATGGAGGATTGTCTGAAATTGGGGATATCCGTAAGCGCATAAACATCTTCTCCAAGCACCAAACCTAACACCCGCCCTAAAGGCAGTCGTTGTGACGGTAGGCGCTTCACAGATTCAGTGATGATGTCTTTTGCTTCGTTTACGCTTATCATCTTTATTTATCCTCCAATGGTGATCATACTGCGATTCTCAATATTTAAGGCTTCTATCTGCTGAATGGCCGTCGTAAATTGGCCGCCAAGTTCTTTGGCTTTCGACTTTATGTTTTGGTTGATCAGCGGTAATATCGGCTCACCAGCTCTCAGCGGACCGAGTAAATCCGTCTCTGCACTGGAGAAAAGACAGTTTTTAAGCTTTCCATCTGCGGTCAAACGCATCCTGTTACAGCCTCCACAGAAGGGGGCAGTCATGGTACTGATGATGGCGAAATCACCCTGGTGGCCGGGAATTGCATACTTTCTTGCGGTATCATGAACACTGCCAGGCAATGCAATGAAATCAAACTGCTGGGCGGCAATCTCCAGGATCTCTGCAGAGGAAACGACTTTATTACTGGTCCAGCGGTTTCCACTGAAAGGCATGAATTCGATAAATCGGATGTGTACCGGAGCATTTTTAGTCCAGGCAATGAACGCATTGATTTCCATATCATTCAGATCTTTCATCACCACTACATTGATTTTCACTTCAATGCCCCGGGATAAAAGAAGCTCGATATTTTGCTGCACCTGCAAAAACAGGTTGCGCCGCGTGATGAGGGTAAACTTGTCGGGATCAAGCGTATCCAGACTAACGTTGATCGATTTAATACCCGCATCAACCAGTACATCAATGAAGTCATGCAACCTGGTGCCGTTAGTTGTAATACTTAACTCCACGGGCAGCTGAGATAAACCGGTAATAATCTTTGCAGCGTCTTTACGAACAAACGGTTCACCACCGGTAAGTCTGATCTTTTTTACCCCCTCGGCAACAAAAAGCGAAGCCAGTGAAAAGATCTCTTCCTGTTGCATCAAGCGGGAAGGTGGACTGAAATTGTACTCCTCGTCCGGCATACAATAAAAACACCGCAGATTACAGTTGTCCGTCAGCGAAATGCGTAGGTAATCGTGAACACGGTTGTAGCTATCAATAATCATATCTAATTTCCTTTTCCTGCATCAATAATCTGCTCTTGCTGCCCGGACATAAATGTAACGTAATCTTCTGCAGTATCAATATCTACTGATCCTTTAGGAAATGGAAAAGACAAAACATTTGTTTGATACTTCTTTATAATTTTCTTTGCACCCTCCTGCCCTTCGAGCTTCAGCAATTCATCGAAAAACGCCCTGCCGAAAATCGCAGGGCTCCCTAGGGTGTCGCCATAACTGCAAGCCAGGATACCAGCTGCAGCCGATTCATATTGCCTGATCATTTCCCTGAAAAGGCTGGTGGTAACATAAGGCTGATCACATACCAGCAGTATACAGGCCTCAAGAGTGGGTTGCGCAAGCAACAAGGCCCGCAGACCGCTCCTTATAGAAGTAGACATACCATGTTCCCAGTCCGGATTGAAATTTACCGGCACATCAAACCCGGACAAGGCCTTCCGGATGCCTGAATCTGCCGCGCCACTAACCACTACCGTTGCGGATTCTGCCACATCCAAGGCTTGCTGCACGATATGCGCGATAAATGTACTGCCGTTTAGCTCAAGCAGCTGTTTGGGTCTGCCGAGCCTCGAAGAACTGCCGGCAGCCAGAATAACGATCCCGTATTTTGACATTAGCTATGAATGGGTTCTTCTTTGTGGCGAAGTGATCCGGCGAGCTTACCCGAAAGCACCGCCTTTATCTCCGCAGTGACCGACAAGGCGATTTCTTCAGCGGTTTCCGCACCAAGGTCCAGGCCTACCGGACTATATACATTTTCAAATTCAACGTCAGAAATTGCTTTACCTGCAGCAGCCAATTCATCTAACATGCGCTGCATCTTTTTCTTTGGCCCAAGCAGCCCGATATAAGGGCAATTGGTCTTCGTGATCTGACTCAAAACCTCAAGATCATAGTTGTAATTGTGAGTCATCAGTACAGCCGCAGTACGCTTATCGAAGCGGATGCCGGTTAATGCCGTCTCCGACTTTTGCAAGATCAGGGAGGTTGATTTTGGAAAGCGCTCCGCGGTTACATGGCTGCGCCGGCCATCGGCGACATGCACCTCCCAACCGAGGATGTCGGCCATGGCCACCAGTGGCATTGCATCGTTTCCAGCACCAAACACATAGAGCGCAATAGCAGGTGGAATAACCTCTATAAAGGCTTTTAATGATATCGATCCAACGGTAATATCCCTGAATCTTGTTTTTTGATCTGTCCATGCAAGTTGCACCTCAGCGATGAGCTCGCTTGGTGCATGTTGCTGAAACCAGGTTGTGCTGGCAGACAACTTTTCATCACCCCCAAACAGGAATTGCGTACCGGGTTGCTCCCCACGTTGGTCCAGTGCGAACAGGGTACATAAAACCATATGCTGCCGCTGTGCCTGCAGCAACGTTAACAGCGCGACTGGGTTCATTGGATCTGCCGGATCAATAGGTTCAAAAAGAATATGGACAATGCCATTACAGCCAAGTTGTACACCAAAACGTGCATCGTCTTCGTCAGTGGTATCATAAGTTACAATCTTATTCCTTTGCTCATTGATTGCTAGCATCGCCTTTCGAAGCGCATCCCCTTCCAGGCAGCCACCGCTGATCGCCCCGGTGAGCAGGCCATCCTCGGTAACAAGCATCCGAGCGCCAGGCCGTCGGTAAGAGGAGCCTTCAACCTGTACCACAGTGGCCAGCGCAGTCCTTTTACCTGCCAACTGTGCCTGATGCTGCGCTGCAATAATATCTTTGATTTCCTTCATAGCCGTTACATTGATTTGGGCGAAAACCCCGTACTAATTACAATAATACTAAAGATTAGTTTCAACTAAAAACAGCAAAGGGCAAAGCCCAAAGACGCTTTTAGTTGCTTCGATTTTGCATCGTACTTGCCAGGTACTTGCCAGGTACTTGCTACGTACTTCCTACGTATGGAGACGAAGCAAAGCCCTGGCAAGCCCCTACCAGACACCCGAAAACGCGGTCGCATACCCCTGCTCGAAATCGTCGGCATGGCGAAATTAACGCCGGCCGGTAGCCAGTTGTAAAATCCTGAAAATCTTTATTAGAATTGCCGCATCCCGGATGGATAACAGCATAGCGAAAATAATGGGGAAAGCCTGTAAAAAAAGAAAGGGCTGCTCCATCCAGACGCATCCCTTTTCTAACCAAATATAAACCTGTATGAACGGGTTTTCCTTTATTTCATCCGGTCAACGTATGTTAACCGTAGAACATATAATCTTTTTTAATCGGCAATTACAATTAACTGCCTTTGATGATTCAAATATAGGCTAAATATTCTTAGTGTAAAACATACACTAACATTTTAACACTATTTTAACAATTCTGTGAGAATCTGCTCCTGTATTCAGGACTAACGCTACACCTTTAACTTGACAAAGCCCGTTCCACAAATCCGGTAATTTGTTACGAATTGCACCGGTGAAAAGCTTCATAAGATGCGCCGGGTGCCTAAGCCTAAACGAGTTATAAATACTTGTCTTACTGCAATACTCCGCAAAAGCTTTCCAGAAAATTAAAGGTATTTACGTAGAAGTCACTCGTATTAATACCCAATTTAATATAAATGTCAAATTAAAGGCAATATTGTGCTCCATATATTATGCAGCTTCAGAAAATAAAATTAGCTTTAAAAAAAGAAAGGGTTGCTCCATCCAGAGACAATCCCTTTTCTAACCAAATATAAACCTGTATGAACGGGTTTTTCTTTAAGAATACCTAATGGCGTTATGCCACTGCGGTATATTATGTCTTCGAAACTAATTAAGTTCGACGATTACCAAAATACTAGGTTATACAATCATCGTTTTCTTCAATTCACTTTTTTTAAAACGTCAAAAACACGACCAAATTGTTGTATGATTAACTTTTTCTACGTTTTTTCTGATCTTTTTATAAAACCTCCCATAAAAATTTGATTTAATAGCGTTAAATTATACTATTTGAGCTTCGAAGATAATTAAGTATTACTTCACGGCCTCCTTCCAGCTGTTTGTACCACAGCGTTCACAATCTTTTTCTGGTATTTGCGTATTCGATGTCCGGTTTTCAGCCGAATCTTGGTTACCACAATTACCGCAAACGTAAAGGCCAGTACAAGTTTCATGGGGTTCCCAGTAATCTTCATCTCCCTCAGGAATCACCGAAAGTCCTGGCCGCGTTTCTTCGTTTTTTACCAAAGAAAATGCGCCGCTGGATTCCATGTATAAACGTTTTACTTCGCCGAGATGATCAATACCCTGCGAACGGAGTTGCTGCAAGACCAGGCTTTTAGATAGGGATACATTTTTGAGGCAACTATAGTTTATGACGGAATCCTCAATCAAGACGTTGATATCACCATGGAATACGGTTTCTGCGGTTTGGTTCCGCAGCGTAAAACGGGTGATTCCCCTTTCCGCCAACACAACAACTACAGCAATCACCGCAGCGGGGAGAATACCCCGATCGGGAGCCTGCATCGGTACTCCAATTGCCGCAGCCAAAGCCACCATTGCCGTAAGCTCTGTCACATTCAATTGCAGGGCCATACGTTTTCCCATCAACCGGATGGCTAAGATCAGTAAAAAGTAAATCAGGATCGTTCTTATGATAACTTCTATAAAAAATGCAGCAGGTACATCTCCAATCAATATTCTATGTATGTCTGTTAACTTGAAATCTTCGGTTTTCATTATGCTTCAATACCCCTTCTCTACGCTATCGCTTTAATAAATTCATGTTCATGACATCCTTCACAGGTGTCTATCTCTTCCTTATCGCTCATCATACCACAATTTTTGCAAACCAGTGATTGCTTGTAGTCTACTTTCATGGTTTTGAAAATATCCCGGTCGCTGGGCGGAAATAAGGGGAGCCCCTGATGTGCTTCATCAGCGAGGAGAATGCTGAATGCGCCAGATGGCTCAAGGTACACGCGTCGTACTTTACCCAGGTGGAAGATCTTCTTACTTCTAAGCTCAGAAAATAGCTGTTGTTTAGATACACGTGATGCATGCATTTCTTTAAGCTGCAACACCCCATTTTTAACAATAACCGTTGGTTTCCCCTGGATGATGTCCTCCGCTTTTGGGCTACGATAACCCAGGTGTGTGATGCCGCGGTGTAGCAACAAGGCTGTAATCAGGATCAGTAACCCTTGTAATATACCGCGATCGGGCATTTGCATCGGCACGGAGACTATAGCACCCAAGGTAATCATCACGGTCATCTCGATGATGGTAAGTTGCCCATTCATGCGCTTTCCGAGCCATTTTACCGCAAGCAGCAGTGCCACGTAGATGATGAGCGTTCGTATAAATACTTCAAGAAGGAATTCTGGCGAAGTATTCCCAAAGAGAATCCTTTGCCAGTCCTCCAGTTTAATTTCATCTGCCTTCATAAATGTTAGATCGTTGGGTAACCTCCCGTAACCTGAACTGTCGATCCCGTCATGTAACTGGAATCCTGGGAAGCCAGCAGCACAAATGCAGGTGCGAGCTCTGCGGGTTGCCCTGCTCTTTTTAAAGGCACGTCCTGTCCGAAAGACTTCACCTTTTCTGGTGGCATTGTTGCCGGAATTAGCGGTGTCCATATCGGTCCAGGTGCTACGCAGTTTACACGGATGCCCTTTTCGGCCCAGAGCTGAGCCATACTGGCGGTAAAATTCTGTATAGCGGCCTTTGTTGCGGAGTATGCAATAAGTTGTGGTGGTGCCTTATAGGCATTTACCGACGTGGTGTTTACAATGGTGCTGCCTGGCTTGAGGTATTGCTCCGCTTCTTTGCAGAGGTAGAATAATGGGTAAATGTTTGTTTTGAATGTCTTGTCCCACTCTTCACTGGAAATTTCCTGAAGGGAATCTCTGGACATTTGAAAAGCCGCATTGTTGACCAAAATATCCAGCTGTCCGAATTCTGTTATTGCTTTCTGAATAATCTGCCTGCAATGCGATTCGTCACTGATATCCCCGGACACCAACACTGCTTTGCGGCCCGCGGCTTCCACAAAACTGGCGGTTTCCTGTGCATCCTCATGTTCATTCAGGTAAGAGATCAGCACATCGGCACCTTCACGCGCAAATGCAATCGCTATGGCACGGCCAATCCCAGAGTCTCCACCAGTGATGATTGCCTTTTTACCTTCCAGTTTTCCAGAGCCTTTGTAACTTTCCTCGCCGTGATCCGCTTTTGGATCCAGAGGCGCTTCCTTGCCCGGTTCTTCCTGCTCTTGTTCTTTAAAGGGCGGTGTTGGATGCTTTTCTAATGGATTTTGTTCGTTGTTCATTTCGTTCTGCTCCATCGTATGAATTTCTATTGTTGTTAAACCATTGTTTTTTCCCTCCTTAATACGCCTAGCGTCAAAATGGTTTCAGGATATTTCAATTAGGTCTCAGATCAAGTAGAATCACATGAGCTTCCGTATATACCACACAATCAACAGGTTTGAAGAAGCTGTTTTCAGCTTAGGGCCGGAACTTGGAATTACTTGGGGCGCTTTTCCTGCAAGAAAGCTTCGAACTCAACTTTCTGATAAACCGGGCATGCTCCGGATTGAGCAGTAATGAAAGCACCCATTGCCACAGCATATTCCAATGTGCTTGCAGGATCGGTATGTTGTAGCCGCTTACTTAAGAATGCTGCAAGAAAAGAGTCTCCACTACCGATGGTATCTTTCACTTCAACAGCAAACGCCTGCTGTGTAAACTGATGTTCACGTGCATAGTAGGTCGCTCCTGCTGCCCCTTTAGTAATTACGATTTCATTCACCTCAAAATTTTTGAAAAGGTATTCGACCTGAGCAACTTCGCTATCAGTTGTTGCATCATACCAGCTGGAGATAATGCCCAGTTCCGCTGCATTTACCTTAAGGAGATTTGCAGCTTTAAGCAATCGGTCGATCACTTCTCGACTGTAATGGGGCGCACGCAGGTTTACATCAAATACCTTATACAAATGATTAAACTGCAGCATCCTCAGCAGCGTAGCTGCGCTCAGATCATTTCTGGAGGCCAGGCTGCCATAAACCAATGCGCTACTACTTTCCAATAAGTTTTCATATGCTGGTAACCAAGAAATGAAATCCCAGGCTACCGGGTACACGATCTCATACCGCACCTCATGTTCCGCATTTACGGTCGCGATTACTTCGCTCGTAGGTTGCTGCGCATGAACTTGAATGGTTTCAGCGGAAAGTCCGATATCGCCCACAAAATCCAGTAAAGCCTGGCCCAGAGGATCATCACCAACACTACTGATCAACTTACTATTTATACCAAGCTTTTGCAGGTGATATGCCACATTCATTGGTGCACCACCTGGCCTCTTTACATCGGGAAGGATGTCCCAGAGGATCTCCCCAAAGCAGACTACTGCATTGCTTGTATTATTTTCCATGTTTATGATTTAATGTAAAATGATATTGTCTTCGATCTGTTCCAGAGAACGCCCCTTAGTCTCAGGCATCCAGCGCCAAACGAATAACAATTGCAGTACCATCATGGCTGCAAAGAAAAAGAATGTAGTTGCGCCTCCCAAGGTTTCCGCAAAGTATGGGAAGCCGAAGGCCACTAAAGCTGCCATTACCCAGTGGGTGGAACTGCCGAGTGTTTGTCCTTTTGCACGCACTTGGTTGGGAAAGATCTCTGAAATAAATACCCAGATAACCGCCCCTTGTGAAAAAGCGAAAAACGCGATGAAGAACATCATGTAAATGGGAACGGCAAAGCCGCTAAAGTCTTCTATGTAAAAGGTGTAGCCAACCAGGAACAGGGAGGCAATCAACCCAAAGGACCCGATGAGCATTAACTTCCGCCGGCCTACGCGATCAATAAAATTTATAGCCAGCAGGGTGAATGCAAAGTTGAAAATGCCAATACCAACGGTAGACAACAAGGAGGAATGTGCGCCCAGGCCGGCCATTTCAAAGATCCTGGGTGCGTAATAAATAATGGCGTTGATGCCGGATACCTGGTTGAAAAATGCAAAAAGCATCGCAAGCATTACCGGTTTGCGGTATTGGCCGGAGAAGAGACGGTCATGTGCCCTGCTCTCCTGTCCGCTATGTACCGAATTTCTTATGGAGATCAGTTCCTGATCACAGTTCGCGGGATTAATGATCCGTAAAACCTTCAATGCAGCTTCTTCTGCACCCTTTTTCAGAATCAGCCAGCGTGGGCTTTCCGGAATAAAATAAATTAATACGAGGAACAGTAAGGACGGAAAGGCCTGTACACCAAGCATCCATCGCCAGGAATTTTCGCCTTCGGCGCCGATCAGGTAATTGGACAAATAAGAAATCAGGATACCCAATACGACATTGAACTGAAATAAACCAACCAGGCGTCCCCTTTTATCTGCAGGTGCGATCTCTGAAATATAGATTGGTGCGGTTACCGAAGATATACCGACGCCCAGCCCACCGAGCAAACGAAACACCAGAAAAACGTACCAGTCCTGTGCCAGCGCAGTACCGAGGGCGGAAAGCAGATATGCAGCAGCCACGAAATACAGCGTATTCTTTCGACCATATTGGTCTGAGGGCTTGGAACCCACCAGTGACCCGATCACCGTACCGATCAGTGCAATAGAAATGGTGAGACCATGTTCAAATACAGTTAAGTTCCAAAACTTTTGAATGGACTTTTCGGCACCGGATATTACTGCGGTGTCAAATCCGAATAGAAATCCGCCTAAGGCTACCACAATAGACCAGGCGAGTACAGCATTTTTGCTCATATCAGTTAAAATATTTGGTTTGGAAGATTTTGCTGCATGAAAATAAGTTAATGTTCGGATCTTCCAATCTTTTTTCTGCGAATGCTGTTATCCCTTAAAAAAGCGTAACATGTGGATATTATGGGCCTTAGCCGCTGCGTTTTCCGCAGCATTAGTTGTAGTGTTGACCAAAGCCGGACTCAAGAATGTTGATTCCAACCTTGCATTTGCCATTCAGGCTGTTTTCATTTTCTGTATCACCTGGGGCATTGTGACCGTTCAAGGTAATTTCGCTGCATTGAAAGAAATTGATCAAAAAGGATGGATTCTGCTTGTTCTGGCGGGAATTGCTACGACCTTGTCTACAGTATTCTCCTACAAGGCACTTTCTATTGGACCAGCGGCATACGTCACAACTGTGGAGCGTCTCTCGCTGGTTATAGCAGTCATCTTGTCAATCGTCTTTTTAAAAGAGAAATTCACCTGGCAGCTTGGGCTTGGAGTAACGGTGATGATTGCCGGCGCCGTCCTGATTGCGGTATCGCAGGCAGCATCAAAATAATCAGTCCGGCTTTTGATAGCGGTACAACGGAAAGAAATCAATGTCCATGTCTGCATGCAGCCCTTTATCTGCGAGCAACTCCTCGTAGACCCGCTGATTCGCAATATAGCGCCAGCTGTTGTAGTCCATAAACAATTTGGTAAATCCAGCTTTCCACTTGAACAGGCTATCTTCTTTAAAGTTCAAGCCTCCGCCAAGGTTTATGAATTCATAACCTAGTGATCTTCCCAGTATGCTGGTTTCATCAACCACCAGTTTAGGAGGCGATAGGTTCAGGTGTTCGGTTCTGGTACTCATCAAATGGACCTGCATGATCTTGTTGGTACAGATCACCACACCTCCACTCACAATTTCATCGTTCAAATAAACCAGCATCAGCTTACTTTCATATTCCTCAGAATCCAGGAGTTGTTCAAAGTAGCTTGGCGTGAAAAGATAGTAATCTGAAGCTCCGACACGCTTCATGTTCTCTGTATAGATCTCCGCATAGGTTTGAATGGCTTCCGCAGATTTTGATTCCCGTACCTCGTAGCCTTTCTCCCGAAGGATACGGATTTGCTGCCGATAACTTTTGTGGTAGTTTGCACGCTGCAGCTCAATGGGTACGCGAAGGTCTATGGCGACACTTTTTCCATTAGGGAACAACCCGGAAAAGCTTTCAAGCAGCAGATCCTGGTTGAAAAAAGGATGCAGCCTTGAAAACACAGACACCACTCCTTCGGCTTCCAAGATTTCCAGAAAAGCGGCCTTGAAGCGGGAAAGGAAATCTTTATCCTGCGCATCAAACGGGCGATCAGAGATTGGACCGGTATAGCCATAAACGCAGGTAAGGTCGAAATAACTACTGCCTGATATGGCACGTTTCACTAGCGGATAGGCAATAAAGTGTTCTCCTTCCTGAAAAACATACAGTCGGGCAGCTTCAGGACTGTCGAGCTTATGATAGTACCAGGTATGATAAAAATCATAGGCAGCCGCCCGGTTAATAAGGTCCGTCCATGCCGCTTTATCTTCAATCGTGTAAATCAACATCATAGCAGCATCAGGTTTTAACGAGGAGACTTTCAACGGTCTCTACCAAATATTTCATGTCATCAAGATTGTAGCGCTGATCTATTGGCAATGATATCATGTGCTGCGCAAAGTGATACTCCAAGGCGTCTGGCGAGGTCCATTCAAAAACGTTCGGCCAATAGGTAGCGACAAAGATCTTCCGTTCAATCAACTGTGATTTTAAATGATCCTTAGCTATCAACAATGGGTACACCATCGGCGTATCCTCCGGACTATAATGGAACTTGAATTCGTTGATGTCTTTGAAGCGTTCGTGAAGAAAAGCAAAGTGCTCACGCCGTTTTTTGGCACAATCATCGTATTCCACCGCAGCCATTAATTGCTGGGTTAGATTCGACATTACTTTGATCTCATTATTGATGAGTACATCATTATTTCGAACGTAATCTGCATACCCTGCCTCAACATTTAGATCTGCAGCTTTCACCAGGTGGCTCATACGATCTACAGAGCTATCTTTGCTCAGTTCCAGTCGCCTGGAGCTGCGCGCATACAGATAAGCACCGTCAGGTACGCCGAAGAATTTTCTGCAGGAATAAAAAGTGTCGATGCCGATGATTGGCGCAGCATAAAATGCCTGCGCATTGTCTATGATCAGATTTTTTTGCGTTTTACTTAGGGCCCGAACCGTATCGGTTTTAACACCAAAGTAATTCGTGTAGAGCATGCAGGAATGATCATCCACTTCAAAGTCAATAACGGGATCCATCTGCTCATCGATTTTATAGAAGTGGTACTGCAGTTGCAAGCGCTTTATAGGCTCTAACAATACCTCACAAGTAAAATAAGGCAGATAGATGGTGGTGTAACCCTGTGTGAGGAGAATGTACTCCAAGCTGTTTCTTGCGGTATTCAGCTGAATAAGGTCAGGGTAGTATGGTTTACCTCCAGGAAGCTGAAGGCCCATATAACCTCCAATGGTTCTAACAGGATGTGTTGAGTTTGGCATATGTATATTATCGCAAGAGCAGGCTAAATTTAGGAAATTCTTTAAGAATTGAACAATGGCTGGCCTATTCGTTGATCAGGATGATCTTACCAATGTGTTCACTGCTTTCCATAACTTCATGCGCAACGGAGGCCATTGAAAACGGAAAGGTTCTGTAAATAACCGGCTTAAATGCTCCTGACCTAATTACAGGCCATACTTTTTCTTCAATCTCTGCGGCAAGTGCAATTTTAAAGCCAGAATCCCGCGCCCGCAGCGTACTTCCCGTGATGCTGATCCGCTTTTGCATCACTTTCCATAGTTCCAGTGACACCTGGCTGCCTTGCATGGCATTGATGTACACCAGGCGGCCCTCCGGTTTGAGCAGATTGATGTTCTTGCTGAAGTAATCTCCTCCAATCATGTCCAGCACCACATCCACACTATCCCGGGGGATCTCTGCTTCGAAATCATGGGTTTTATAATTGATGAACTGATCCGCGCCGAGTTTTAGACATGCCTCCCCTTTCTCGTTTGTGCCGACGGTGACGATGACCTTGGCTCCGAAAACTTTGGCAAGTTGGATCGCTGTGATGCCGATACCACTGCTTCCACCGTGCAGCAACAAAGTCTCACCTGGCTGAAGCTTACCGCGCTGAAACACGTTGTGCCAAACCGTGAATATGGTTTCTGGCAATCCCGCTGCGGCAGCAAAGTCCATGTTCTCAGGAATGGGCAGGCATTGACCCTCGTTTACGGCAACAAGGCTGGCATATCCACCACCAGCGATCAAGGCGCAAACCCGGTCACCGGTCTTCCATCGTTTTACACCCGGTCCACATGCTACCACAATCCCGGCGACTTCCAATCCGGGGATATCTGCAGATACACCTTCAGGTGCCGGATAGTTGCCCAATCTTTGCGCGATATCGGGACGGTTTACACCTGCAGCTTCAACGGCGATCAATACTTCGTCTGTACCTGCTATGGGATCCGGACGTTCTGTAATTCTTAAAACAGAAGCTGCTCCAGGTTCAGAAATAATTACTGCTTTCATATCGTTCTATATATAATAAAATTAACCGCCCTGGGGCTACAATAGTTTGAGGCTAAAATTCATGATACTTTTACATTTTCTTTTAAAACTACAATTTGAATGAACTGTTATAACTTAAATTTTTAGACATGAACGCAAATCAGGAAGAAAAAGAACAAGCGCGGGACGGACACGATAATACCGGAACGCAGGGTTATGATTCTTTGCAAGACGCCGGTTATACGGGAACTGGTGAGGGCCGCAAAGCTAATCCGGGTACTGGTACCGGTAGCTCTTCAGAAAGTTTTCACGAAGTAGCTTCACCGGAAAAAGAAATCAGCGATGAAGACCGTGCCTTGGATTCAGGAATTTAACGACACCAGAAAAAGCTTCAGGCTTACCAATTATGAAAGTCGAACTCAAGAAAGATTATGTGAATTTGCATGTTTTGATCGAAGCCGAAACATCAAATGTCGTTAAGGGTATTTTGATCTTTTTCAATATCTGTACCCTGGCCATAGTCCTCTTGTCTTTGGTCGACTGGCTGCTTGCCTTATTTGTGATCGGAATACTGCTTATGGCACTGTTCGGATGGCTCACACTTTGGTACGGCTTTGGGAAAGAAAAGCTCATCATCAACACGAAATCGATCAGCTACCAGTACATGTATGGCCTATATACGACCCAACCGGAGGCCCAGCCTATAAAACGGGCGCTCAACATTTCTCTCGCGCCCTCCCGTGAAAGAAATGGACTCGAATATTTCAATGTAATTTTTGAGACATACAACAAGCATAATGTCCCTGAAGAGATTTACAGAACCTCACTGGCAATTACCCGCGCAGAATTTGCGGTGTTGAAGCAATCGCTCCGCGCCTTATATTTTGAGAAGGTTGACCCGGAATATCATCGGCAGCCCTATATCCTAAACTAAGGATACCAACTTCGCTAAATCCTTCAGCGAATGGTTTTTATAAACAAGAGGTGCATCCTGGTTGTTAGCTATGCAACTTCAAACTTAATTTAAATCAATTATTATGAAAAAAGTGTTTTTAGCGGCAACTCTGGTTGCAGCCTTAATGGTTCAGGCATGTAATTCCGGCCAAAGCACGGATGGTACCACTGACTCGACTTCTATGGATTCCACTGAAATGAGCAGCACATCCGACATGGCAACGGATACCAGTGGGCAGAACCCTGCCTCGTCTGACCCTAAAGCGTTTATGGAACAAGCAGCGATTGGAGGTATGATGGAGGTTGAGGCCGGAAAGATTGCGCAAACACAGGCATCCAGCCAACGAGTTAAAGATTTCGCGGCATTGATGGTAAAAGATCATAGTGCTGCAAACAAGGAGTTGATGGGCATAGCCAGCAAAAAGTCCGTAACCGTACCTGCAAGTTTACCGGCTAACGAGCAACAGCACCTTGATGCCATGAAAAAGATGTCTGGTGCGGAATTCGATAAGCACTACATGGGCATGATGGTACAGGATCACGACAAAACCGTCTCCCTGTTTCAGGCAGGCAGTAAAAATTCGGACGCAGATGTAAGTGCTTTTGCAACCAAGACGCTTCCTATCATTGAAGGTCATGCTAAGATGGCAATGGAAATTCAAGGTACACTGAAGTAGCGAAAACTGATGACATAAAAAAAGCGGCAATGCCGCTTTTTTTATGTCTGAATTTCTAGATTACTTACTTAACGCCCCAGGTTTTTGATGGCTGACTTCCCATTTTAATAACCAGATTACCACCTGCGGTAATCTCCTGGTGTTTAAGGAAGCTGCTGTTCCGGGGTTTTCCGTTGAGGGTTACGCCCTGGATGTAAATATTTTCCTGGGAATTGTTTTCCACTTTAATGTTGAACTTCTTACCACTTTCCAGATTGATGGTAGCCTCATCAAACAAAGGGCTGCCGAATACATATTCCCCGCTGATCGGATTGGCCGGGTAGAAGCCCAGGGACGAGAAAATGTACCAGGAAGACATTTGTCCAACATCCTCATTACCGGAAAGACCATCTGGAGCATCGGTGTATAGGTCATTCAGGATATGACGAACATGTTTAGCGGTTTTCCAAGGCTGTTTAGCATAGGTATATAAATAGGTGATATGATGGCTTGGCTCATTTCCATGTGCATACTGTCCTATAAGGCCGCTGATATCAGGTGAGGCATCATCACCAAGGTGGCCTTCCACAAGAAACAGCGAATCTAATTTTGTGGTGAATTGCTTTCTTCCACCCATCAGGTTAATTAAACCTTCAGGATCTTGAGGCACCAACCAGGTGTACTGCCATGCATTTCCTTCTGTATAGTCGTCTGCGCGGTGAATAGATTTTACCGGATCAAATGGTGTTCTCCATTTGCCGGGACCAACTTTCGCGCGCATGAACTGGGTGCTTTTATCGAAGTAGTTCTGATAATTGAGCCCACGTTTATGGAAATACTTGTAGTCTTCTGGTTTATTCATCTTCTGGGCAACTTTGGCAATGCTCCAGTCGGCAATCGCATATTCAAGGCCCATCGCTACAGACTCCACAGTACTGTCTGCAGGAATATACCCATACTTTTTCACGAAGTTGAGTCCTCTTTCGTCCAGCATTGCCGTCTTTTTCATGGCTTCGAAAGCAAGTTTATGATCAAAGGAGCTGAAACCTTTCAGCACGGCATCTGCAACGACGATAACGCCCGGATTTCCCACCATGGTATTGGTTTCATTCCCCATCAGGTGCCAAACTGGTAGTTTCCCCTGCTGCTGATAGATGGCAAGCATGGTGTTGATCATATCATTTACACGCTTTGGCTGAATAATGGTATACAAGGGATGTGCAGCACGATAGGTATCCCACAAAGAGAAGGTCGTCAGGTTCGTGAAGTTTGCATTTTTGTAGACATTCTTGTCGGTTCCACGATAATCACCATTGTGGTCGTTGAAGGTAGAAGGCGCGATCATGGTATGATATAGCGCGGTGTAGAAATTCCGCTTATCCTTCAGATTTGCGGTCTTAATTTCAAGCTTTCCAAGTTCTTTATTCCAGGAGGCATCTGCTTTAGCTACAATCTCGTCGAAATTCCATCCCGGGATTTCCGCTTTGATATTCATTGCGGCATTCTCCATACTTACCGGGGAAATGCCCACACGGATTTGAATTTGTTCATCCGCTTTGGTGTTGAAATATGCGGTAGCTACCAGCTTTTTACCACGGTATTTGGAACCCGTTAGTACCGCGGAAGAGTCTGAAGCAACAAACTTGTCAAAGGGTTTGGAGAAGATCGCAGTAAAAAAGATTCGTTGATCATTAGCCCAGCCCTTAGAATATCTATAGCCCGCAATGGTGGTATCATTGATCTTTTTGATATAGGTGTCTGTGGCAATGTCCCAGCCAATGCCCTGACGT
The DNA here is from genome assembly GCF_051965375.1 of Pedobacter sp. SAFR-022. Lineage (NCBI taxonomy): Bacteria > Pseudomonadati > Bacteroidota > Sphingobacteriia > Sphingobacteriales > Sphingobacteriaceae > Pedobacter > Pedobacter sp. SAFR-022. The sequence continues at coordinate 402,070 of NZ_JBQCME010000004.1, read as the reverse complement.
AGGTCTATCCGGATTTTTGCAGCGGTGGAGGCTGGGAAGGTGTAGCGGTGAAAGCCTACCCTTTCAGATGCGGTTAGTTCTGCGTGGATATTGCTCGGCGACATGCGTACTCCATAATATCCTGGTTTCACCACTTCTTTATCATGGGTGTATAGCGCCAGTTTATCATCAATGCCGGGTAAAATCGAAATATCGCCAAGGTCACCTATTCCAGTACCACTTAGATGCGTATGGGAAAAGCCAACAATCGTAGAATCTGAATAATGGTACCCTGAACACCAGTCCCAGCCTTGAGATCTGTTGGTTGGTCCGAGCTGTACAGCACCAAATGGAACACTTGCGCCCAGGAATACGTGGCCATGACCACCTGTACCAATATATGGATCTACAAACTGGCTAAGGTTTGGAGCACTAGATTTAGTGGCCTTGGTTTGAACTTGTGCAATGGCGTTGCTTCCAAGGCACATGGTAATGCCGAGAAAGCAAGGAATAATCTTACTAAATTTCATTGGTTAAATGGTTGAGCGGGCTAAATAAAGAATTTTATAGGAGAAAATCGGTATCAAAGCCTATTTTAGCGAGATAATCGGGTAAGTAATGGTAAAAAAACTGTTGTCAAATACGGGTATATTTTTCTTAAACAGCTTGTCACTGTTGCCCTTAAGTATACTCTATTTTTTGGCAGATGGCGCTTACCTGCTCCTGTACCACCTGATCCGTTACCGGCGGAAGGTTGTTTACGAAAATTTGCACAATGCATTTCCTGAAAAGGATAATGCCGAGATTGAACAAATTGCAAAGAAATACTACAAACACCTTTCGAACCTCATGGTGGAGATTATCAAAATGGCAAGTATTTCACCATCGGAGCTAAAGAGACGGTTTACGTTCAAGAATTTACACCTCATGAATGACTATCATGAGCGTGGCCAAAGCACACTAATATGCTCAGCGCATTATGGTAACTGGGAATGGGGTACACTAGCCTTAGGATTGAACACCACTGCTGTTGTTTACCCAATCTATAAACCGGTTTCGAACGAGGCTTTTGGCGGCTGGTTCAAACGCATAAGGAGCCGCTTTGGAAATCAGCTGATCCCGATGCGGCAAACTTTACGTGCGCTTCATGCAAGCAAAGACGTTCCGACGATATTTTGCTTCGGCAATGACCAAACTCCCCTGCGGGAAGAATCCACTTATTGGCTGAACTTTCTGAACCAACCAACAGCCATACTGCTGGGGCTGGAAAAAATTGCGGTAAGAACGAACCGCCCGGTGTTCTATATGCGTGTGCGGGTATTAGAAAGAGGCTATTATGAAGTGGAATGTGTTCCGCTCTGCCTGAATCCGGCAGAAACTGCAGCACATGAGATCACCAACTTACATGTTAATTACCTGGAACAGATCATAAAAGAAGAACCAGCCTACTGGTTATGGAGTCACCGCAGGTGGAAGCACAAGCCTCAAGATTAGATTAGTTTTACAAACATTACTATACACGAATTGTTCTTTAACTATTATATATATACTACCAGAAGTTAATTTTAAGTGTTTAAAACACCCATTATGCCAAGCATTCAGGAAAACCATGTTATAACGAAAATATTATCAATAGATATAGGGGGCAGCAGTATCAAAGCCTGCATGTTAAATGCCGAAGGTCAGGTACTGTCGGAATACACCAAATTACCGACTCCGGAAGAGTCCACACCGGAAGCTGTACTCGAGGTGATTAAGATGCTTGCTTCAACGATGGGAGACTTTGATGCCGTTTCCGTAGGATTTCCGGGATATGTAAAGTTTGGCATTGTAGAGACAGCACCGAACCTCGCTAAAAAGCAATGGAAACATATACCTTTTGCTCAGGAGATCAGTAACACTTTTCACAAACCGGTACGTTTAGTAAATGACGCAGACCAACAAGGCCTTGGCGTGGTGGATGGCGAGGGCTTTGAAATTGTCATTACACTAGGTACGGGAATGGGAACCGCCCTGTTGTATGATGGGCAACTATTGCCGCACCTGGAGCTCGCACATTTTCCGGTAAGCAAGGATAAAGATTACGATGATTATGTTGGAGATCGAGCCTTTGAAAAAATCGGCAAAAAGGAATGGAATGATCGCGTACAGCGGGTAATTGAAATCTATAAAACAGTTTTCAACTATGACCGCTTGTATATTGGTGGTGGAAACGCTAAGGAAATAGACTTAGAGCTCGACGAGAATATTCGCCGGGTGAATAATCGTGAAGGCATAAAAGGTGGGGCTAAGCTTTGGAAGACAAAAGAACAATACCAGATCCGTACAATATATCCAACACACTAAACAAGCAATCACCTGCCTGCATGAACAGGCATACAATAAAATAACAAATGAAAAAATACACCTTAGGAATGATTGGCCTTGGAACCATGGGCCGAAATTTATTGCTAAACATGGCCGACCACGGCTTCGAAGTTACCGGGTATGACAAGGATCCGAAGATGCTTGCCAAACTTGAGGAAGATGGGAAAGATAAGAATTTAAAAGGCCATGCCTCGCTTGAAGAATTTGTTCAAAGCCTGGAACTTCCACGCCGGATTGTGCTTTTAGTTCCCGCGGGTCCAATCGTTGATAGTGTGATCTCAGAGCTACAGCCCTTACTGGAAGCCGGTGATATGATTATCGATAGTGGTAACTCCCACTTTACCGATACCAGCCGCAGAGCCGAAGACTTATCAAAAACAAACATACACTTCTTCGGCATGGGTATCTCCGGCGGTGAAGAAGGTGCACGTTTTGGGCCAAGTATGATGCCTGGTGGCGATAAACAGGCCTATAGTGCAATGAAGGAAGTTCTTGAGGCGGTGTCTGCAAAGGTGAACGGCGAGCCTTGTGTAACTTACATCGGTCCGGGTGCTGCAGGTCACTTCGTGAAAATGGTGCATAACGGAATTGAATATGCAATGATGCAGCTGCTTGCGGAAGCCTATGATATTATGAAGAATAGCCTGGCTTACAACAATGAGCAAATTGAAGCCACCTTCAAAGAATGGAATGCAGGACGTATGAAGTCCTTTTTGATGGAGGTTACCGCGGATGTATTTAAATTTAAAGACGAAAAAACCGGAAAACTGCTCATTGACCTGATTAAAGACGAGGCAAAATCAAAGGGTACTGGCAAATGGACCTCTCAGGTTTCCATGGATCTTTACTTGCCGATCCCGACCATTAACGAGGCCGTAAGTACGCGCGATTTATCCAAGCTGAAAAAACTGCGCGTTGCGCTATCTGAAGCATTTGAGAAACCTGAAACCAAAATTGACGATCCGGAACAATTCATCGTTGATCTGGAAAACGCATTGTATTTCTCCATGATCGTTTCCTATGCACAAGGTTTGCATCTGTTGACACAGGCTTCCGAGGCATACAAATATGAACTAAAGCTTGACGAAATTGCTAAGATATGGCGTGGCGGATGTATCATCCGTGCGGAACTGTTACAGGATATCTATGCTGCTTATCAGGCAAAACCTGATCTTGAACATCTGTTTGAAGATCAAAATATACAGCAGAAAATTGCAGGAACCCTTTCTGGTGTCCGCAAGGTATGCAGTACCGCAATGAACCACGGGATCGGCATACCGGCCTTCGCCTCCGCCCTGACCTATTTCGATTCTCTAAGAACCGCAAACCTACCAAGTAACCTGACCCAGGCCCAGAGAGATTTCTTTGGCGCACATACATTTGAACGTACCGATGAGGAAGGTATTTTCCATGCAAACTGGAATGCCGAAAATTGATCCTAAAATTATGAAGACATCTATTAATGTTAAACCGACCATCGTAGTGATCTTTGGCGGTACCGGTGATTTAAATATGCGTAAGCTGGCACCGGCATTATACAACCTGTATAGTGATCATTTCATGCCCCAGCAGTTTGCTATTATAGGAACTTCAAGAAAGAAGCTGGAAGATGATAAATTCCGTGAGATGCTTAAAGATGGGGTCAATAGCTTCTCCAGAAACGGTCGTGTTGATGACGCCAAGTGGGATGTGTTTTCGGAACATGTTCGCTATACACCCGTTGATGTTTCTGCACCTGAAACATTTGCAGGATTGAAAACACTTATCCAGGAATATCAGGATGAGTTTGGCCCGCAGACGCAGGTGCTCTATTATCTCGCAGTTGCGCCGGATCTTTTCCCGCTTATCGCAGAATGTATTTCCAGGTATGACCTGGCCGGGAACGAAGAAACCTGCAGGATCGTGATTGAAAAACCATTCGGCAGGGATCTGGACAGTGCCAGAGCACTTAACAAGCTGCTGACTGGTATTTTCACTGAAAAACAGATCTATAGGATCGACCATTACCTCGGTAAAGAAACGGTGCAAAACATCATGGCGTTCCGTTTCGCAAACTCACTGCTGGAACCACTTTGGAACCGTACTTACATTGATCACGTTCAAATCTCCGTAACGGAGCAGTTGGGTGTAGGTGACCGCGGTGGCTACTATGACGGTGCAGGTGCATTACGGGATATGATTCAAAATCACATCCTTCAGCTATTATGTCTGATCGGGATGGAAACGCCGGTAAACTTTGATGCCGATGAAATTAGAAATAAAAAGGTCGACGTGTTAAAAGCCATGCGCCCATTTAATGCGGAGGCTATCCGCTTTGCCACCGTGCGCGGCCAATATACCAAAGGTTGGGTTGAGGGGAAAGAAGTACCTGGATACAGACATGAGAAAGATGTTGATCCGGAGTCGAACACCGAAACCTTTGCAGCGCTGAAGTTCTTTGTCGATAACTGGCGCTGGCAAGGTATTCCGTTTTACGTAAGGACCGGTAAACGACTGTTTCAAACCTCCTCAGTGATATCGATTCAGTTTAAGGATGTACCGCATCATATCTTTCCATCTGGCGTTTCCGAGCACTGGCAACAAAACCGGCTGATCATCAGCATCCAGCCAGAGATGAGCATCCGCTTACAGGTACAGGCCAAACGTCCAGGATTGGACATGGTTTTGAATCCGGTTGACATGGTATTTGACTATAAAGGGACCTACAACACCTCTACACCGGAGGCCTATGAGACCCTGCTGCTGGACGTTATGACAGGTGATCAAACGCAGTTTATGCGTGCAGATCAGGTTGAAAGTGCATGGGAGTTGTTGATGCCAGTGATCAATGCCTGGGAGAATAAAAAATCGTTAAGCTTCCCGAACTACACCGCGGATTCATGGGGACCTGAAGATGCAGAAGCCCTAATTGCAAGAGACGGATTTCACTGGTTTACCCTACCCTTAAATAAAGAATAATGAATTTATTAATATACCACGGCAAAGACGAACTGCTGGAAGACCTCGCTGAGTTTATTTTGAAAATCGGAAATGATGCCATTGCGGAAAGCGGCAGGTTTAACTTTGTATTAACCGGCGGCAGCTCTCCAAAGACGCTCTATCAACAGCTAGCGACCAAATATAAGGATCAATTGGACTGGCAAAAGGTGTTCTTCTTTTTCGGAGACGAACGTAATGTAAGTGCAACAGACAAGGATTATAACGGTTTGATGGCGGCTGAAAGTTTGCTCAAACCGCTTGGCATCAAAGAGGATCATATTTTCTATGTTGATACCAATTTGAGTCCTGTTGAGGCGGCTGCAGCTTATCAGAATTCCATCCTTTTGCACTTCAATGGTGCACAGCCTTCGTTTGACCTGATCTTATTGGGAATGGGTGATGACGCACACACGGCATCATTGTTCCCGGAGACCGAGATTCTGGAAAGTTCTGAAGTTGGCGTGGAAGCTGTTTTTGTGGAGAAGCTAAACACTTACCGGATCAGCATGACGGCTGGCCTGATCAACAATGCAAAAAACATTGCGTTTTTGGTTTTCGGTAAATCAAAAGCCGATGCTGTTAAAAACGTAATTGAGTCCGAAGAGGAAAATACGAGCTTATACCCGGCACAGTTGATTAATCCACCAAATGGTCATGTTACCTGGTTTTTAGATCAGGAAGCGGCTGCATTGCTCAACAGCTAAAATAAATCAGCTATGGAACTCCGTGCTGAGGTTTTAATCGTTGGCGGAGGCCTTGCCGGATTGAGTAGTGCGATCCACCTGTGCAACGCAGGCAAGCAGGTGATTTTAATAGAAAAGAATACCTATCCACAGCATAAGGTTTGTGGTGAATATATCTCAAACGAAGTACTGCCGTATCTGCGCTATCTGAACGCAGATCCGGCGGTACTTTTTCCAAATCAGATTTCCAGACTTCAAGTGAGCAACCTTGGGGGAAGCAGTTGTGAAACTAATCTTCCCCATGGAGGCTTTGGAATCAGCAGGTACAAATTAGACGAATACCTGTACCAGAAAGCAATAGCTGCCGGGTGTACCATTATACATGACCGGGTTAAAGATGTACATTTCAGGCAAGATGAATTTGAGGTACATACTTCAAACAGGACCTTTCATGCAAAAGTTGTACTTGGCGCATTTGGAAAGCGCGAACAGCTGGACCATGCGCTGAATCGTCCCTTTGTAAAACAACGCTCACCATGGCTGGCTATAAAGGCGCACTATAAAGGTCCACATCCCTCGGATCTAGTCGCTTTGCATAATTTTCAGGGCGGCTATTGTGGCGTATCAAAGGTCGAAAATGATATCATCAACATCTGCTATCTGGTAAACTACGAATCCTTCAAAAAGTTCAGGAACATCCGGGAACATCAGCAGCAGGTGCTTTATCAAAATCCGCAGCTCGAAAGGCTGATGGAGCATAGTTCCATGATGTATGAAACGCCGCTCAGTATTAGTCAGATCGCTTTTGATTCCAAGGAAAAGGTCAAAGACCATGTCCTGATGATTGGTGACACCGCAGGGTTGATTCATCCTTTGTGCGGCAATGGCATGAGTATGGCCATCCATGCGGCGGGGGTTTGTTCCGCATTGGTCCTCGAATATCTGGAAGGCAGAATTACTTCAAGATCCGCCCTGGAAAACCAGTATGTGCAACAATGGAATGCCCAGTTTAGAACAAGGATACAGGCAGGGAAATTATTATCAGGCATTTTGTTAAAACCTGCGGCCGCAGAAATCGTTATGAAAGTACTGGTAAACTTTCCGGCGCTGTTTAAACCCATGATCAGGATGACGCATGGCAGCCCTTTACAGATGCGATAATATGGTAGATACGACTTATAGAAGCAACGCAGCCGAAATCATGGATGATTTTGCCATGAAAGGTGAAATATTACGTGATGCATTGGATAAGATTGCCAGTATCAATAAACTGTTAGGTGGCAACAAAGTTACCTTGGATGGCGTGACAGCGCTATTAAGAGGTATTGACAAAACAGCAACCATTCATATACTGGATGTCGGCTGTGGGAACGGTGATATGCTCAGGACCCTCGCCGATTATGGCCTACGTTCAGGTTATAACTTCAGGTTATATGGTATAGATGCAAACGCTTTCACCATTGAACATGCGTCGGGTTTGTCTGCGGAATACCCCAACATCAGCTACCATTGTGAGGATATTTTCATGGAGAACTTACCCGCTCCAAACTTTGACATTATATTGTGTACGCTTACCCTGCACCACTTCAAAGATAACGAGATTTTGAACCTGCTCGGCTTCTTTCATGCACATGCGAAATTGGGTATTGTAATCAATGATTTACACCGCAGCAAACTAGCGTATTATCTATTCACCGCATTGTGTTATGTATTCGGATTAAATGAGATGTCGCGTGAAGATGGCCTTGTTTCCATCTTGAGGGGCTTCAAGAGGCGGGATCTCGAGCAGTACACAAAAGCACTACAGTTTAGGAAAGTCAGCATTAAATGGCGCTGGGCTTTTCGTTATCAATGGATTATTTCTTCTTTATGAGCGTAAAAATCACAGCCGTCGGCAAAGCGATACCACCGTATTCCAGGACAACAGCAGAGATCATCCCCTACTTGGATGCATGGCTTGATGGTCAGGATGGCCGGTTCCTCAGAAAAGTAAAGAAGATCTTCGAGAATGCTGCAGTAGATAAACGCTATTCGATCATGTCGCCCGAGGAGGTTTTCAGCAAGACTTCCTTTGAAGAAAAGAATCGGATATATATGCGGGAAAGCATCAACCTGGGTGCGCAGTGTTTAAGTGAGGCTGTATCAAAAGCGGGCTGGCATGCGGAAGACATCGAGATTCTAATCACGGTAAGCTGCACGGGAATTATGATTCCCTCTTTGGACGCCTATTTGATCAACCGCTTACACATGAAACAGGATGTGCTGCGATTGCCAGTAACAGAAATGGGCTGTGCAGCTGGCGTTTCCGGAATTATTTATGCGAAGAATTTTTTGCAATCCAATCCCGGAAAACGCGCGGCAGTGGTAGCGGTTGAATCTCCGTCTGCTACCTTTCAGTTAGACGATTTTTCGATGTCCAACATGGTGAGTGCAGCCATATTCGGTGATGGCGCAGCATGCGTTTTATTGTCTTCGCATCAAGACGACCAGGGGCCAGAAATTATCGCCGGGGAAATGTATCACTTTTATGAGGCCGAGCACATGATGGGTTTTGATCTAACCAATGGTGGTTTGAAGATGGTCTTAGATGTTGCAGTGCCGGATACAATTGCGGAGCACTTTCCCCTGATCATACATCCTTTTTTAGCTAAACAGAACCTCAATATCGCGGACATTGACCATTTGGTTTTTCATCCCGGCGGAAAGAAGATCGTCCAGCTTGTTGAAGAATTATTCGGTACTATGGGGAAAAACATTGATGATACAAAAGAAATTTTGCGGATGTTTGGAAACATGTCGAGCGCAACAGTGCTGTATGTTCTGGAGCGTTTTATGGAACCAGGTCGCGCTAAGGCAGGCGACTTAGGATTGATGTTGAGCTTTGGACCTGGCTTTTCGGCACAAAGAGTATTACTTAAATGGTAAAAGAATTTGAAGGCAGGGGTTTTTGGGCGGTGGTACTGGGCGGCAGCAGCGGCCTGGGGCTTGCATCTGCAATAAAGCTGGCTGAGCAAGGTATGAACATCTGCCTGATTCACAGGAACAGCCGTACGCAAATGGAAGCTATTGAGGCATCTTTCAGGCAAATACGTGCTTTTGGCGTATCGTTGACTACCTTTAACCTGGATGTAACCCGATCCGAAAGCCGCGATATTGTAATCAAAAAACTTGCTGAGGTAAAGGCTGACACCGGGCGCGTACGTTGCCTGCTGCATAGCATTGCAAAGGGAAATCTCAAGTCGCTTAGTGGTCCGGAAAACGCTTTAGGCACGGAGGATTTCTTGCTTACCATGCAGAACATGGCCATCAGTTTAAGCGACTGGACTGCTGCGCTACACCAGGCCGGTTTGTTCGCTGATGACGCCAGGGTTATCTCTTTTACCAGTGAAGGTTCATCAAGAGCATGGAAGTATTATGCTGCAGTATCGGCAGCCAAGGCAGCTTTGGAAGCGATCACCAGAAGCATAGCCTTGGAGTATGCGCCCTTTGGGATTCGCGCAAATTGCATCCAGGCAGGAGTGACCGATACCCTCTCCCTCAGGAAAATACCAGGAAGTGAAGCACTAAAAACACATAGCATAAACAGAAACCCTTTTAATAGACTAACAACACCGGAGGATGTCGCCAAGGTCGTTTACCTGCTTTGCAAAGATGAAGCGGCATGGATCAATGGTGTTGTGCTGCCTGTAGACGGCGGCGAACAAATAAGTTAATTATGAATAAAGAAGAAATTTTAAGTCAGCTGCCCTACGCTGCACCTTTCCATTTTGTAGACAGCCTGGATCACATCGATGAAAATGGTACAAGAGGAACATTTACCTTCAATCCTGAACTGGATTTCTACAAGGGACATTTTAAAGATCACCCGGTTACACCGGGTGTAATACTTACGGAAACCATGGCGCAGATAGGCTTGGTTTGTCTCGGCTTCTTTTTGCTCGGAAATACTGCTGAAGGCGCAACCGGGCACGTTATGCTCACATCTACAGCCATCGATTTTATGAAGCCGGTTTTCCCAGGAGAAAAAGTGACGGTAAGCTCGGAAAAGATCTACTTCAGGTTTAAGAAGTTGCATTGTAATGTGCAAATGAAAAATGAAGCTGGTGATATCGTTTGCAAAGGAACCTTGTCTGGCATGGTGACTACCAAGTTAAATGGCTAAGAGGGTTGTTATAACGGGGATGGGCGTGGTAGCGCCAAATGGCCTTGGCTTGCAGGATTTCCGTGCAGCGATAATGGCCGGGCGCTCGGGTATTCAGTTTGATACTCAGCTGGAAGCCCTTCAGTTTTCGTGTCAGATTGCCGGTAAGCCGGTACTTACTGCGGAGCTGATCTCCCGTGACTTTAGCCCACTGGAGCTTCGAAACTTCAATAGCACGGGCATTCTTTACGGCGTTATTGCCGGGATGGATGCCTGGGCGGATGCCGGATTAGCAGTAAACACCTCAGATGAACCATCCTGGGACTATGGAATGATCTTTGGCGCCGGTACGTCGGGGATCGACCGCTTCCGGGAAGCCATTTACAAAATTGATGAACTGCAAGCCAGGCGCCTGGGCAGCACCGTAGTGGTACAAACGATGAACAGCGGTGTGAGTGCGTACTTGTCGGGAAAGCTTGGACTGGGCAATCAGGTTTACAGCAACTCCTCTGCCTGCTGCACCGGAACAGAAAGCCTGCTGATGTGTTATGAACGTGTTAAATCCGGACAGGCGAGCATCATGCTCTCTGGCGCAACCAGCGACAGCGGTCCCTATATCTGGGGCGGCTTCGATGCCATGAAGGTGTGCACGTATAAGCATAACCAGAGCCCTGAAATGGGCTCCAGGCCCATGAGTGCTTCCGCAAGCGGCTTTGTGCCCTCCAGTGGTGCTGGGGCCTTTGTGGTGGAGTCGCTGGAACATGCCTTAGCGCGTGGGGCAAAGATTTATGCGGAGATCTTAGGTGGCAACAGCAACTCTGGTGGGCAACGTGGTGCAGGCTCCATGACGGCGCCGAACCCGGTAGCCGTACAACGATGTATCACCACTGCCCTGACGAACGCCGGGATCTCTGCGGAGGATGTGGACGTAATCAACGGTCATCTTACGGCGACAGCAATGGACGGACTTGAGATCAGAAACTGGAGCGAAGCACTGAAACGATCTGGCAAGGATTTCCCTATGATCAATACCCTTAAAGGCATGGTTGGTCATTGCCTTAGTGCTGCCGGCAGCATCGAATCTGTCGCCGCTGTTTTGGAGCTTCATGAAGGGTTTATCTTTCCAAACATCAACTGCGAAGATCTGCATCCGGAAGTGCTGGAAACGATTGACAGCAGTTGCATTCCGCAGGCTTTATTACACCGGGAATTCAATATTTTAGTAAAAGCAAGCTTTGGCTTCGGCGATGTAAATTCATGCATCGTTTTTAAAAAGTATAAAGATGGAGAATCAGGAACTAATTAGTCGTTTGAAACCGATTGTAGCAATGTATGCACAGGACAAAGCGGCACTGGAGCGTATGGCCCCAGAGACCGACTTCATTAATGATCTTAAGATTAATTCAGCCAACCTGGTTGATGTTATCTTGGATGTAGAGGAGGAATTTGATATCGAGATTGACAATGATTCCATGCAGAAAATGCTTACGGTTCAAGCATCTATGGATATTATTCGAGGTAAAATTCAGGAGAAATGATTGGCAATGACCTGGTAGACCTGCAGCATGCTTCCAGGGAAAGCAACTGGATGCGACGGGGCTTTTTGCACAAGCTTTTCAGTAAACAAGAACAGCAATATATTATGCTTGCGACAAAGCCATCAGAAATGGTCTGGCTGTTATGGAGTATGAAGGAAGCTGCTTACAAAATTTACAACAGGCAGTCTGGTGTGCGGGAATTTGCGCCACATAAGTTGGGTTGTAAGCTATCCTCGGTAGAAACTGCAGAATATCATGGAGAAGTACAGATCAATGGATGTGCTTACGTAACCAGGAGCGAAATCAAGTCAGGTGACTATGTTCACAGCATCGCTTCTCAGGTGCCGCCGAATTTGGATGGCCTTAATCTATGTATGTATCCATTAACTGCAGGTATAGACTACAAGGCCATGGCTCCTCTAAGTGTAAGTCACCATGGCCGGTATCTTGCGCTTATATTTTAGGCAAATTCTCTTCAATCAGCAGGTTGATTATACCGTCAACCATACCCACTCGTGGCACATATATCTGCTTGATACCTGTCCATTTCATCAAGGTAAGATAGATCTCTGATGCTGGAATAATCACGTCGGCCCTGTCTGCATTAAGCTTGAAAACGCGGATCCTTTCTTTCAAAGAGTAGCTATTTAGGTCATTATAGAGATTTTTGAGCTTGGTAAAGGACATGGGATTTCCGTCTTTCTCATCAGACATCCTAAACAGTTTGTTGATGTTTCCACCTGTACCGATAGCAGCAAGATTCTTATAGTTTTTCGTCTGAACTTTAACCCAGTCCTTCATCTCGTCCCAGGTTTCGGGTTTGTCCTGATTATCAAGTATACGGATGGTTCCGATGTTGAATGATTTGGAGGCTACTTGTTTGCGGTTGACAAAGATGGTGAGCTCGGTACTTCCGCCACCCACATCAATGTAAAGGTAGCCGCGGTTTTCGTCCAGTGTTTCTTCAATATGGTTGGCGGCGATGATGCTGGCCTCCCGCTGACCTTCAATGATCTCCAGGTTGATATTAGCTTTACGCTTGATGATCTTTACGATTTCCTTGCCATTGCCAGCTTCGCGCATGGCAGATGTTGCACAGGCGATATAATGACTCACCTGATATACATCCATCAGGTTTTTAAAGGCAGTCATGGTCTTAACCATATCCTCAATCTTCCTTTCGGAGATTTCTTTGTTTAAAAAGGCATCATCACCCAGTCGTAAGGGAACCCGGATCAGGGTGTTTTTCTTGAACTCATAACGTTGGTTGCCGAGGCTGATGTCTGCAATCAGCAGTCGTACAGCATTGGAACCGATATCTATTGCGGCGTATCTCAACATAATTATTGATGCTTGTTTTTAAGGTAGTTATATGTTTGAACTTGTGCCCTAACCTTAATTGCAGAGCGGTTTTTGTGATATTTATTATTATTAAGCCTGGTGATATCACGGGCTTTCACATTGTCTTGAAGCTGAAAGTCTATGATATCCCGGATCTCTTTTCTAACCTCTTTATCTAAGACCGGGAACCCCACTTCCACCCGGTGTTCGAAATTCCGGGTCATCAGATCTGCTGAGGAAAGATACATTTCTTCATTCCCCTGATTACCATAAATAAATATCCGGGCATGTTCCAGGAACTTGTCTACAATACTGATTACCGTAATGTTCTCGCTGTAGCCCTTTATCCCTGGAATAAGGCAGCAAATACCACGTACAATCATTTTGATCTTTACCCCGGCATTGCTCGCTTCATAGAGCTTTTCTACAATGCCTTCATCCGCGAGGCTGTTAACCTTAAAGATGAGGTATGCAGGTTTTCCACTCTTTGCGATCCGGATTTCCCGATCTATAAGCTGATAAAGCTTGCTCCTGCTTTCTAATGGGGAAACAATAAGATGTTTGAAGCCCTTTGCGATCGTTTTCTTATTCAAGGCCGTAAAGAGTTTAAGCAGATCTTTGGTAATCTCCTTCCTGGAGGTGAAAATGCTGTGATCACAATATATCCGCGCCGTTTTCTCATTGAAATTTCCGGTGGCGAGGTTGGCGTAATAGACTGCTCTCCCTTTTTCCATGCGCTTGACCAGACATATTTTGGAGTGCACTTTGTAGTCGGTAAGTCCGTAATTAACATTCACACCTTCCTCAAGTAGTCGGCTTGACCAGAAGATATTTGCTTCCTCATCGAAACGCGCTTTCAATTCTACGAGGCAGTGCACCTTTTTGCCGTTCTTAGCAGCATTGATCAGGGCATTGATCACCTTGGAGTTTTCAGCAAGCCGATATAGGGTAATGTGAATTTCGGTGACCTTCGGATCGATGGCAGCCTCGCGGAGGAACAGAATGATGTAGTCGTAAGATTGATAAGGGAGGTTGATCAGGTAATCACGCTCCGCCAGTTTATTGATGATACTTTCCGTGGGATGTAGCCCTTTAACTTTCAAGGGTACAGTGGTTGGATACTCCAAAGATTTAGGACCAACGTTTGGAAACTTGATGAAGTCGCCAAACCTGTGGTAACGGTTGCCAGGGATCAAGCCTTCCGCATCGAGCTTCATTTTAGACACCAGAATTGATAACATATCAAAGGGCATTGCCGTATCATACAGCAGCCGTATCAACTTCCCTTTTTTGCGTTTATCCAGACTTGCCTTGAGCTCATCTATAAATTTTTCGCTGACCCGTTTATCAATGTCCAGTTCGGCATCCCGTGTAATTTGAATTGTATATGCCTCCAGCTCATTGTAGTTGAAAACATAAAAAATATCATTCAGACAGTACTTGATGATGTCTTCAACCAGAATGATAAACTTGAGGTCGTTTGTTTCCGGTAAGACCAGGAACCTTGGCAGGGTACTTGGGATTTCAATCAATGCAAACTTCTCCGTGATTTTCGTGCCCGTTTTAAGCAGGCGTACGAAGAAATACAAACGGCGGTCTTTAAGCTCGGGAAAAGGTTGATCGAGATCAATGATGATTGGTACTAAATTCGAAAGGATTTTATCTTGAAAATGCTCACGGACAAAAGCTCCTCGCGAGACGTTTAGTTGTGAATCATCAAGAATGAAGATCCTGTTCTTTGCCAGGCCATTGATTAGCGTTTCCTGGAAGAGGTCCTCAAATTTGCGTTCCTGTTTAACAACGATATTCTTAATCTCGTTGAGTACCTTTTTTGGGTTAAACCCTAATAGTTCTTTCGCTTTCTCATTTAAATTCGACAATCTGGACATTGTGGCTACCCGTACACGGTAGAATTCGTCCAGGTTGGAGGAGAATATGGATAAAAACTTAATTCTTTCGATCAGGGGAACGCTCTCGTCTGCTGCTTCCTGCAAGACTCGCTCATTGAAATACAACCAGCTAATTTCCCTGTTTAAGAAAGGAACTTTCTTTTTATTCATATATCGCTATTAAATCACCCAATACACACTGAATAACAAAACTGCCTATTCTAATGTTAAAACAATATTAACTTTATGTTAGGCAGCGCTAATTGATATGCTCTTTATCAGTGGTGGCGGCAGGTTTCGCTTTCTTCGCAGGAGCTTTAACTGCTTTGGTCGATTTAGTGCGAGGCTTGGCTATTTTTACGGGTATAGTTTCGGTGGCAAGCGGAGCAGCAGTATTTTCTTTATTACTGATGGCCGCTGGTTTTGTTTTCACCGCAACCTGGGGCTTCAGCTTAGGTTCTTTAGGCTCTTTAGGAGCTTCAGCCTTGGTGGATTTCATCCGTTTAGAAATCTTCTTTGCTACGAATTTACTTACCAGTATAAGGTCTTCCCCTATTTTCTCTGCATCATGCCCTAAACTTTTTACAGCTTCAAACAACTTTGTTGTAAGGCTTTCTTCAAGGGCTTTTTTCTCGGCCTTTTTTGCGGCTTTCTTTTGACTATCAGTCTTATTTGCTTTCATAATGCGATGGGAAATGGTAAAAAAATTAACCAGAGTGAGCAGCAATAAATTAAATGGGTACTTTCTATACTCAAGTTATTTTTCGTTGATTTGTACAACAACAAAGATTTTTACTAAATCTAATATAATTTTCATTTAAAAGCTATAATCATGCCCAGTTTCGATATTGTAAGTAAAGTAGACGCACAGACCTTCGATAATGCGATGAACAATGCGAAGAAGGAAATTCTGAACCGCTATGATTTCAGTACCTCAAAAAGTACCATCGATCATGATAAAAAAACCAATGTCATCACTGTTGTAACGGAAGACGACATGAAACTAAAAGCAATTCAGGACACCATCATCTCGAAGATGATTAAGCAAAACCTGGACGCTGCCAGTTTAGATTTTGGTAAAGAGCAGTATGCTTCCGGAAATATGATCCGCAAAGAAATTACGATTAAAGAAGGCCTTGATAAGGAAATTGCAAAGAAGATCGTTGCCAAGATTAAAAGTAGTGGTTTAAAGGTCCAGGGTTCGATTATGGAAGACCAGGTCCGTGTACAGGGGAAAAACATCGATGATCTTCAAGCAGTCATTGCGCTTTGCAGAAAAGAAGACTTTGGTCAACCCTTGCAGTTCATCAATATGCGAAGCTAAATTCAGTTAAACATGGAGATCTCAGAGAACGGCTTTATCTTTTCCGACGATGTAAATAAGCTGGATGTTACTGCCATCTACGATTTTCTCCGTAATGGATCGTATTGGGCAGCTGGAATCCCATTTGAAACGGTACAACGTTCAATTGATAATTCGCTCTGCTTCGGAATATACAAAAACACCGTGCAAATAGGCTTTGCACGGTGGATTACGGATAAAGCTACTTTTGCCTATCTCGCTGACGTATATGTTTTACCTGAATTTCAAGGTCAGGGTTTGATGAAAAAGCTCATGTCGCTGATGTTGTTTCATAACGATCTGCAGGGGCTAAGGCGCTATATGCTTTCTACCCGGGATGCCCATAGCCTTTATGAAAAGTTTGGATTTAAGCCCATCGAAAATCCCGCAAACTTCATGGCCGTGGTGATTAAAGACCCTTATGCCTTAGGCAACTAAATGTTGTGGGAGCTTTAAACCGTGCGCACATCTTCCTCACTATACTCCTTGATATCGGTGATGTAACCATTCAAAATCAGGAAGTCGAATAAAGGTTTAGCGTCTGGTGTTACCGGCATATTCGCTGAGGTAATTACCGTATTGGTTTTCTTGTCCAGGAAGGGGTAAGCAAAAAGCTTAACGTTCTTACTGAACATGTCGCTAACATAACTCAGTAACATACTGGTATAGTTTTCACCGAAATTACTGGAGTTGAATACAAATTTTAAGTTGTTAATGTTGGTTGAGATACCCACGCTCTTTGGCTTACAGCGGTCTAAATACTTCGCCAGTTTATTATGTCTTGCAAAGTTAGAAACGATAACCGTATTGCCTGTTTTACACATTTCTTCCGCCCTTACAGCGATAGCATGCAGATCAATTTCAGGACTTGCTGCTTCTGGAGTTAAAACGTTAGACAATAACACCTCGATCAAAACGCTTAGATTTTCTTCTTTCACGTTCTCGGTTCGTTTAAACTGGTCGACAGCTTTGTTGAGCATGCTAAAGTTGGGCAGTGATTTTTGCGCGTATTTAGTGCGCAGGATCATGATATCCTTCTTATATAGCAAGTCCTTTGGTAGCACTGGATTTCCCGAGGCATCGAAGATCGCAGCACTTGAAAAGTCTTTAACGATGAGGTAAAGGTTCAGCAGGATGTTATTGATTCCTTTAAATGCCGGTCCCTTCACGGAAATTAAGTCGATCTCCACAGAGCCTATGGTCAGGTTATCTGCCAAAGACTCGATCATCGTTTTGGGATCCTGATTATAGAAATAAGCGGCATAAACCAGATTTACGCCAATAATTCCAAGCACATTTTGTTGCAGTGCAGCGTCTGTATCGAGTAAACGAACATGGAAGAATATCTCATTGGGCTCGCCCCCGGGTTGTGATTGGAACTGAATGCCTACCCAGCCATGCGGGTCGTTAGACTTATTATAGTTCAGCGTGGTTACCGTATTCGCAAAAGCGAAGAAGGTTCTCGAATCGTACTTGGCACCAAGCAGCCGCTGCTGTAGCAAGCCGAACTCATATTTCAACATTTTTCTCAACCTGGACTGACTAACGTAGCGTCCGGTTTCCTCGGCGCCATAAATCGCGTCGCTGAAAGTCATGTCATAAGCCGACATGGTTTTTGCCACCGTACCGGAGGCAGCACCTGCAGTAAAAAAGTTTCTGGCAACTTCCTGCCCCGCTCCTATTTCCGCAAAGGTTCCATAAATATTAGGGTTTAAATTAATCTTTAAGGCTTTACGTTTAGTATCCAGAATCTCTCTCTCCATGCTGCAAAATTAACAGAAACTCACGAATTTGTAACCATTATATTTTCTATCTTGGGTTGCTGATGGTAAACGTAGAGAATTTGAACATACAGTTTCTGAATCAGGAAGATAAGTCCCTGATCAAAGCTGTTAAAAACGTCAACTTAAGAATCAACAAAGGAAAAGTGCTCGGGATCGTGGGCGAATCCGGCTCCGGAAAGTCAGTAACCTCCTTTTCCATCATGCGCCTGCTCGACGAATCTACAGCACAAATCAGTGGAAAAATCGAGTTTGACAACGTGAATTTGCTTGATCTCTCTACAGATCAAATGCGGGCTTATCGCGGCAACAAAATATCCATGATCTTCCAGGAACCGATGACCTCCCTTAATCCGGTATTTACTTGCGGGGAACAGGTGCAGGAGGCAATTCTGCTACACCAGCGCAGCACCAGGGAAGCGGCAAAAGCGCAAACACTGGACTTGTTCTCTGAAGTGCAGCTTCCAAGGCCGGAGGGGATTTACAACAGCTATCCGCACCAGCTGTCTGGCGGCCAGAAGCAGCGGGTGATGATCGCTATGGCATTAAGTTGCAATCCTGATCTTTTAATTGCCGATGAACCAACGACCGCACTGGATGTAACGGTACAGAAGATGATCCTTGAACTGCTACTACGCATTAAAGAGGAAAGGCACATGGCGATGATTTTCATTTCCCATGACCTGGCGGTAATTCGGGATATTGCAGATGATGTTGCAGTGATGTACAAAGGTGACATCGTAGAACAAGGTCCTGCAACAGCAATATTCTCTGCTCCCCAACATCCTTACACCCGTGGACTACTTGCCTGCAGACCAGATCCGGGCAGGCTCTTGAAAAAGCTTCCGATCGTAGCGGACTTCCTTCAACCTGATGCTGCCAGGCATAGTGTGCATTTAGAGCAATATTCCGCATTGGAAATAAAAGCACGAAGAACGCATCTATATAGTCAGCAACCAATTCTTAAGGTAAAGAACCTGAATACCTGGTTTCCAATTAAGCAGGGCATGTTCGGGAAAGCTAAGGACTATGTGAAAGCGGTAAACGACATCTCTCTGGAAGTTTATCCAGGTGAAACCCTCGGGCTTGTTGGTGAGTCCGGATGCGGTAAAACGACCCTTGGGAGAAGTATTCTACGCTTAATTGAGCCAACATCAGGGCAGCTGCTTTTCGAGCGGCGAGATCTGCGTGCCTTAAACAAGGCGGAGATGAGAAAAGCCAGGCGCGATATTCAGATTATCTTTCAAGATCCATATTCTGCTTTGAATCCCAAAGTAACGGTTGGCCAAGCTATTCTGGAGCCGCTTGAAGTACATCATCTACATAAAAGCTACGCTGCAAGAAAGAAAGTTGTACTTGAACTGTTGGAACGGGTAGATCTTAAGCCCGAGCACTTCAACCGCTTTCCGCATGAGTTTTCCGGCGGACAGCGCCAGCGTATCGTGATCGCACGCGCGCTAGCATTACAACCGAAGTTCATCATCTGTGATGAGTCCGTGTCTGCCTTGGATGTTTCCGTACAGGCGCAAGTATTGAACCTGCTAAAAGAGCTGCAATCAGACTTCGGCCTGAGTTATATATTTATCTCACACGATCTTGCCGTCGTTAAACACATTTCGGATAGAATGATTGTTATGAATAAAGGAAAGATTGAAGAGGCGGGCTTTCCTGAGGAAATATATAATAATCCCAAAGCGCTATACACCCGCAATCTGATTGCCGCAATACCCGGCTCTAAGTCAAAATTGTAGCGTTTGGGCATGTAAATCATAACAAAGTGTTACCTTCGGGTGATACACAAACGTACTATGGCAAAAAAGAAATCACATCAGTTAAAACAAGTTTTAACTCAACTGATTAGCGATGTTTTTACCAAAAACAAAAATGAAGCCCTAAACTACAAACAGGTTTCTGCTAAACTCAACTTAGTTGATATCGAATCAAAAGAAACAATCCTAGAAATATTAGAAGAACAAACGACGAAAGGTGTTTTTGAAGAGCCGCAACGTGGTAAGTTCCGACTTAAAGAACTGAAAACGTTCATTATCGGTAAAGTCGACATGACGGCGGACGGCGCTGCTTTCATCATTCCTGATGATGATCTGGAAAAGGATGTGTTTGTCTCTGCTAGGAAACTGCACACCGCATTACATGGAGACAAGGTTAAGGTCTACATCTATGCAAAAAAGAGCGGAAGGAAGAACGAAGGCGAGGTTGTAGAGATCATCGAAAGATACAAGACCGACTTCATCGGCGTAATTAAGATTTCCGAGCGCTTTGCATTTGTGATGGTAGATGACCGTAAGATGCTGCATGACATCTTTGTGCCGCTTACTGATCTGAATGAGGCGAAGAATGGACAGAAGGTTCAGGTCGCCATCACCGACTGGCCGGAAGGGGCCAAAAACCCAATTGGAAAGATCACGAATATTCTGGGCGAACAAGGTGAGAATGATACGGAGATGAACTCCATTTTAGCACAGTTTGGATTTCCCCTGAGCTTTCCTGAGGAGGTGGAAAAAGAAGCTAATGCTATTCCTGAAGAAATCACTGCTGAGGATCTTAAAGGACGTAAGGACTTCCGGGATACCATCACTTTCACCATTGATCCGGCAGACGCCAAAGACTTTGATGATGCTATTTCCTTTAAAAAGCTTGATAATGGAAACTATGAGATAGGTGTTCACATAGCCGACGTTTCGCACTATGTAACGCCCGGCTCTGCCTTGGATAAAGAAGCATACTCAAGGGCCACTTCTGTGTACTTGGTAGATCGTGTAATCCCTATGCTACCAGAGCGCCTGAGCAATGGCGTATGCTCGCTCCGCCCTAATGAAGACAAGCTTTGCTTTGCCGCAGTTTTCGAATTGGATAATGAAGCTAATGTAGTCAATGAGTGGTTTGGCAGAACGGTAATCCACTCCAACCGGCGGTTCAGTTATGAAGAGGCACAGGAGGTTATCGAAAATAAGGCTGGAGACTATGCAGAAGAACTGCTGAAACTTAATGAACTGGCATACGTGCTACGCGACAGAAAGTTCAAAAATGGCGCCATCAGCTTTGAAAGCACAGAAGTTAAATTCCAGCTGGATGAGAAAGGTAAACCTGTGGGCGTGTACGTAAAGGAACGTAAAGATGCCCATAAACTGATAGAAGACTTCATGTTGCTTGCCAACAGAAAAGTGGCGGAGTTTGCGGCTAAAAAAGGGAAAGGTAAACAAAAGTATACTTTCGTATACCGCTCTCACGACTCTCCAAACCTGGAGAATCTGGGCAACTTCGCTCTTTTTGCCGCCCGTTTCGGTTATAAAATCAACATGAAGTCTGATAAAGAGATTGCAAAATCGCTGAACTATCTCATGGAAGACGTGGAGGGTAAAAAGGAGCAGAACGTGCTTACACAACTTGCAATCCGATCGATGGCAAAGGCAATTTACACCACTAAAAAAACGAGCCATTATGGATTAGCTTTTGATCACTATACCCACTTTACCTCTCCCATCAGACGTTATCCGGATGTAATGGTGCACCGACTAATGGCTGCCTACTTAGGCAAACAGAAGTCAGCTAATGAGAATGAGTACGAAGAGGCTGCTTCTCACTCCTCAGCAATGGAAAAACGTGCTGCTGATGCAGAACGTGCCTCAATTAAATACAAGCAGGTAGAGTACCTGGAAGAGAATGTTGGTAAGTTGTTTATGGGCATCATCTCGGGCGTTACCGAATGGGGTATGTACGTTGAGCTGAACGAAAACAAATGTGAAGGTATGGTGCGTTTACGCGACATCGCTGATGACTTCTATGTACTGGACGAGAAGAACTACTGCATTATCGGACAGCGGAAGAAGAAAGTATATCAGCTCGGTGACGAAGTAAAAGTTAAAGTTAAAAAAGTAGATCTTTCAAAACGTCAGATCGACTTCGCACTGGTACAAGATTAATTTTAAGATGCTATCAAATACGAAAGAACAAATGCATACGGTCTATGAGCTGCAGCAGCTCATAGAAAAAGCAATCCCCAATATTAAATACCCGAGTCACCCGAAGAACCTCTATGAGCCGCTGACATACATCATGAACCTTGGAGGTAAAAGGTTGCGGCCTGCACTGGTTCTTATCGCTACGGATATGTTCAATGGAGATATTATGCAGGCTATGCCTGCAGCTTTGGCGATCGAGACCTTCCACAACTTTACCTTAATCCATGACGACATTATGGATAATGCTCCGCTACGAAGAGGCAAACTGACAGTTCATGAAAAATGGGGAACCAATAATGCCATTCTTAGTGGAGATGTCATGATGGTGGAAGCGAATAAGCAACTTGCCCAGGTAGACAGCAGCATTCTCAAGGATGTACTGAATACATTTAATGCAACTGCACAAGGAGTATGTGAAGGTCAGCAGCTGGACATGGAATTTGAAACACGTGACAACGTCAGTATACCGGAATACATTGACATGATCCGGCTCAAAACAGCTGTACTTGTAGGTGGAGCAATGAAGCTGGGTGCTATCATCGCAAGAGCAACCCCTGAACATGCGGAGCGCATCTATGATTTCGGGGAAAACCTTGGCATCGCTTTCCAGCTTCAGGACGATATTCTGGATGTATATGGAGACCCGGAGAAATTTGGCAAACAGGTTGGCGGTGATATCAAATCGAATAAGAAAACCTTCCTGCTCCTGTCCTTGCAGCAACGTCTTTCTAACCAGGATCAAGCAATTCTAGCAGATCAGTTTGCAAATGAGACAGATTCCAAAGTTCAGAATGTAACCAATCTATACAACCAGTATCAGATCAAAGAACTTGCAACTGCAGAGATGCAACGGTACCTGACGAAGGCCTTCGACGCCCTAGATCAGATCGATATACCTGAGTCGCAGAAGTCACAGCTTATCCAACTGGCAAATGAGCTTATGAACCGGGAACGTTAAAATCCCCGGGCATAAAAAAAGGTCATTGTAAATACAATGACCTTTTTTTTATGCTTGAATAATAATTATTCTGCGATCTCAGCTACTGGTGCAGCAACTTCGTTCTCAACCTCTAAAGGTAGGATAGAAACATAAGATTTGTTATCGCGTTTCTTTTTGAATACTACAGTACCATCTACTAAAGCGAATAAAGTATGGTCTTTGCCAATACCAACACCTTTATCTGGGTGGTGTTTTGTACCACGCTGACGTACTAAAACGTTTCCAGCGATAGCGACCTGTCCACCAAATACTTTAATACCAAGGCGCTTGCTATGCGATTCACGTCCGTTTCTGGAACTACCGGCTCCTTTTTTATGTGCCATTTTACTTATATTTTAAAGATTAGAAACCTAACCTTTTAATTAAACAAATATTAATTACAAACTGATATTTTCAATCTGGATCTTGGTGAAATACTGACGGTGTCCGTTTTTCTTTTTGTAACCTTTTCTACGTTTCTTCTTGAAAACGATAACCTTATCACCTTTTAAATGAGACACGATTTTAGCTGATACAGTTGCGCCACTAAGTGCAGGAGCTCCTACAGAAATGTTACCACCATCTTCAACCAACAATACATTGTCAAATTCAATACTAGCGCCTTCATCTCCCTGCAAACGGTGTACAAAAAGATGCTGGTCTTTTGCAACTTTAAATTGCTGCCCTGCTATATTTACTATTGCGTACATTGTTTAATAATTATTATTTTAAATTGTTTTATTTATTGAGGTGCAAATATAGAATTATTTTTGCTAAAATCATAAGAGATTAGTTTTTCTTTCCATATCGTTCATCCGCAGCAGCAATTGTTTGCTCTACAAGCGTTTTCATTTGTACAGCAAGATCACGCAGCTTCGGCGTTTCACTATAATCACTTAAGTATACCACCTTCTTAGACACGCGTTTATAATTAAACTCGAGCTCGTAGCGAAGTATCTTCGGACTAATCGTATCAGCTGCATTGTTCGCTATTAGATCTGGAAAATTCCAGAAGCCAATCTCCGTAGCTTTGTTATGCAGATAGATGATATCATCCTTACGAAGTTTTACGTTAGTCTTCACTAGGGAATCTTTCGCATTCAAGTACTGGTATTCGCCAGTTGCAGAATCATAGGAGTTGTCCAACGTTTCTCCTACTCCCCATTTGTATTTCAAGGACACGAATTCAGCGGATTTGAAAGGTGCATTTTTAAGTATAGGCGTGTAATAAACCACGCAATAAATTAGAAAAGGAATAATTACTGTTACGACAATAAAGATCTTCCTGGCTCTGTTACTCATAGAATTTTATAATTAGTTTAGTCATTAGCTTCCGTCAATTCACCCTCCCACTTACTCACCACAGCTGTTGCTAAACTGTTTCCGATAACGTTGGTAGCCGATCTACCCATATCTAGTAATGGATCTATACCGATTAATAACGCGATACCCGCTTCCGGAATGTTAAATGTTGCAATGGTACCAGCAATAACAACCAGGGATGCACGTGGGACACCAGCAATCCCCTTACTTGTAAGCATTAGAATCAGCAACATGGTAATTTGCTGTTCAAATGACAAATCGATTCCATACGACTGTGCAATAAACAACGAGGCGAAGGTCATATACAACATCGATCCATCAAGATTGAAAGAATAGCCCAATGGAAGTACAAAACTTACGATCTTATCTTTGCAACCAAATCGTTCAAGTTGGAGCATGGTTTTAGGGTATGCAGCTTCACTACTAGCGGTACTAAAAGCTAACAGAACCGGCTCCTTCATCCGACTCATCAAGTTGAATACCCGCTTCTTTAAGATCAGATATCCAATAAAAATGAGCAACACCCAAAGGAGCAACATACTCGAGTAGAACTCCCCGACAAAAACGGCATACGTCGATAGTACTCCAAGCCCCTGCTTCGCCACAATGGCCGCCATTGCACCAAATACTGCGAAAGGTGCAAAGTTCATTACATAACCGGTAATTTTAAGAATGACATGTGACACAGAATCAAAGAAACTGATTACAACATGCCCCTTCTCCCCAATCGCAGCAGTCGCCACACCGAAGAACAATGAAAAAACTACAATTTGAAGAATCTCGTTCGTCGCCATGGATTCCACAAAACTCTTCGGAACAATATGCGATATGAAATCTTTCATGGACACAGCAACGCCTTTAACACCGGTATCAATGTTACTTGGTGGCAGTGGCAAATTCATTGCCTCACCAGGCTTGAAGATGTTTACCATGATCATACCTAGCAGCAAGGATAAGAAGGAGGCACTAATAAACCACAGCATGGTTTTTCCTCCAATTCGCCCTACAGCGCTGATATCTCCTACCTTCGCTACGCCTACTACAAGGGTTGTGAACACTAAGGGACCAACAATCATTTTGATTAACCGAAGGAAAATATCGCTTAGTAAAGTAAGCGGCTCTAAAGCTTTATCCCGGGTTTTCTCCGTAGCCTGGCTGTTTGATATGGCTTGTTGCTTATCAAGCTGCAGATTCTTATATACCACTGAACTGCTATCGGTAACTTTAAGCAATTCACCATCAATTTCTTTAATCTTTAATTCGGCTGCATAAATCGTGTTATTGTAAGTATTGAAAGACTTAACATTGAGGTAGTAACCTAAAGCGACCCCGAGAACTAATGCTAAGAAAATGAAAAAAGTTAATCTGTTTTGTTTAGACATCCACTTTAAATTAAGCGTATAAAATTCCGTAAAACTACAATAATTATGTTACTCTTGAAATATAGTTTAGGCCCTTTAAAGTTCAATAAGGCTGTAACATTCCTGTACTAACAGTGTCTAAACACATATCAAATCAGCGTAAGTGGCACAAAAAGACCAGCTTTTCAAACAGATCTTCGATACCAATTCGAAAAAGATATTTCATCTTTGTTACGGTTATACCGGAGATGCTGACGCGGCTAATGATCTTTTGCAGGAAACATTCCTGAAAGTTTGGCAGAATCTGGATAAGTTTAAAAATAAATCCCTGATATCTACCTGGATTTATAGGATTGCTGTAAATACCTGCCTTACTTATCTCAGATCTGAAAAGCGTCAGGCCAAAGATGAGCTCACGGAAAACATCATCGAGTCAAGAGCCGAGGAGTACTCGGAGAAAAATGAGCAGATCGCACTGCTTTACAAGTCAATATCTAAATTGGAAGAAAACGACAGGCTAATCATCACCATGGTTCTGGATGAACTACCCTATGCTGAGATTGCTGAAATCTCCGGCATCTCCGAAGGTAATCTTAGAGTTAAAATTCATCGTATCAAACAACGTCTCACCGAAATATATAATCAGCATGCAAGAATTTGAGCATATACAATCACTCTGGGACACGCATAAGGTTGAAGTGAAAATTTCATCAGATGAAATGCTCAGACAGTCGAAAAAGGAGGTAAACAGCATCAGGCTAAAATCTCTTTTGAACCTGGCAGGAATGGTATTTTCATTTCTGGCCATCACCTCCATCTGGACTTTCTATGATGTACAATCCTGGGCCACACATGCCGGTCTCACCATCATCATAACCTCTATCGGCGTTTATACCTTCCTGATGTATCAGGGACATAAACTTATCGCCAATAACGATTTTACCATCCACCCGAAAGCCTTTCTGGAAAATCTTAAACTGTACCAGATCAACCGGTACAGCCTCTATAACAAACTTTACTGGATATATACGGTTGCACTAAGCATTGGATTGATCCTGTGCTTCTTCGAGATGCTTGCCCGTTTAGAGGTGTGGATTCAGTATGTGGTTGTTTTGTTCAGCTTTGCC
Source organism: Pedobacter sp. SAFR-022 (assembly GCF_051965375.1). NCBI lineage: Bacteria > Pseudomonadati > Bacteroidota > Sphingobacteriia > Sphingobacteriales > Sphingobacteriaceae > Pedobacter > Pedobacter sp. SAFR-022. The sequence continues at coordinate 375,260 of NZ_JBQCME010000004.1, read as the reverse complement.
TGGGTAATCTTCTGTTCGGCACTCGTGCGAAAGGTTGCCATGAAACGAGAAAAGGAGCGCATAGCACTCCTTATCGAAAAGTTTGAGCGTCTGAGCACCCAGTTTAAAGATTAGGGTTGAGCCGTTTCTTCAACTTCCGAAGTCGAAAACTGATTACCCCTTAAGCTATATCTTACAACTTTGATATTACCGGCCTTTTCTGTCGTATCCTGTGGATTGACGATGGGAAAGGACCGAAATAACTCCCCTTCTTTGATGAAATACTTGTCATTTCCATCATAAACCTCTTTCAACTTCGAAGGAAGTCCTGGAAAACTGATCTTCTGAAAATTACCCCTTGAATACTCAAAAACGTTTAAGTCGTGCTTGGTCTGCGCTGTTTTTAATTCCACGTAAATCTCAGGATTGCCGTCATTATCCAGATCCATATTCCAGGCATCTGTAATGATGCCCTCCCGTTCTACAGCAAAAGATTTGAAATTATTCTTAACTGAATCTGACATCAGAATCAGGTAGCCACCAAGACTATCTACGCCTTTTCCCCAGCTTACAACCTCAAAGCCGAAGCCCGGGGTAACGGCAAGCTCCTTATAGAATGGAAATGGATTAGGTGCGGATTTAGCGGCCTTGCTTTCACTTGCAGGTTGCTTAACTTCCGCCTGCTCATTGGTACAGGAAAATAATGAAAGTAGTCCGAGCAAAAATGCGGATTGAAGTAGAATTGATTTTGTATATTTCATTTACTTAGATTGCTTTTTACCGAAGCAATCTAAGCAAAAAATAAATATTTTAAACACTAACCTTTACTTCATCCTCTTTCGCAGCAAGATAGCGCTCAGCATCTAAAGCAGCCATACAGCCAGATCCCGCAGCGGTGATCGCCTGACGGTAGTAGTGGTCCTGCACATCACCACATGCAAAAACACCTTCCACATTGGTTTTTGTAGTTCCAGGAACAGTCTTCAAATAGCCGGTTTCATCCATTTCCAGCCAACCTTTAAATATATCCGTGTTTGGCTTATGCCCTATTGCTACAAAGAATCCCTCAACGGCAAGGTCAGATTCCTGACCAGTCTGATTATTTACTACGCGAAGTCCGGTAACGTTTTTACCATTCCCTAAAACTTCCTTAGCTTCTGTATTGTAAATGACCTCAATGTTTGGTGTGTTCAACACCCGGTGAACCATGGCTTTCGACGCGCGGAACTCATCCCGACGAACAAGCATGTATACCTTTTTACAAAGTTTTGCCAGGTAGGTCGCCTCTTCCGCAGCAGTATCCCCTGCTCCGACAATCGCAACATCCTGACCTCTGAAAAAGAAGCCATCACATACCGCACAAGCCGATACGCCGAATCCATTGTACTGCTGCTCGCTGGGCAGACCAAGCCATTTGGCAGTCGCACCGGTAGAAATAATCACGGTATCAGCAGTGATCGTCTTAACCTCATCTACAACAACCTTATGTGGCAATGAAGAGAAGTCTACCGAGCTTACGTATCCAAAACGGATATCAGTTCCAAAACGCTCTGCCTGCTTACGAAAATCTTCCATCATCTCCGGACCAGTGATTCCATTCGGATAACCAGGAAAATTATCTACTTCAGTAGTCTGTGTCAATTGTCCACCTGCTTCCATTCCAGTATACAACACTGGTTTTAGATCCGCACGGGCAGCGTAGATTGCTGCAGTATATCCTGCCGGACCGGATCCGATGATTAAACATTGAACGTGTTCTATTTCTTGAGACATAGTATTTGTTTTGAAATGCAAAATTACGTTTTCGCCGCAGCATGTACAAATATGCCGCATCCGGATGCCGTAATGTGATAAATTGATTATATTATTTCTTGGCTGCAGCAGCACGCTCCGCCTCTAGTTGCTTCTTGGATTTCTTTGTAGTAGATATAACCTTGTCGTTTTTGAATACATAAGTTACCCGGCCGCCTTTGGTAATCCAGGTACCTTCCTTTTTGTTATTAACGAAGTTGCCTAGCGTTTCCAGGTTTCCCTTATAATCGAAGTTCCTGTACTCACCATGCATCAGATTATGTTTATAATTTATTGCATCCTTAATGCTTCCACTTTGATAATAGGCAATCCAGCGACCTTCCCGTAACCCGTTCCTGAAAGTACCTCTCAGATTAATGAACCGCTCTTTTCCACCTGGCGGAACAACGTAGTTACCGAGCGGTGAGATTGCTTCGACCCAATCATAGTATACAAAATTACCGTGCGGAACTTTAAATTCATCGTCTTTGTAGGCGCCGGTCATCATCATATAACCATCTGCGTCAAATTTCTTCACCGTATACACGGTATCCCCGGTGACACGTCCAACCAACGCATAAGAAACTGCTTGCGTGGAATCTTTTACAATCTCATCTTCCTCGTTAAAATACACGGTTTTCACCTGCGCCATGCTTGCAGCAGCGCTCATCAGCAAAACCAAGAATACCAATATCTTTTTCATAATGATCTTAAATAAACGCCTAAGTTTGAATAACCCCTACGCTGAAGGACTTTTTAATTGGCGACTGATTTGCGGCTTCAATACCCATGGAGATGACCTTTCTAGTTTCAGCAGGAGCAATAATACCATCAACCCACAACCTGGATGCAGCATAATATGGCGTTGTCTGACTATTGTAACGGTCCGTTGTCTCTTTTAATAATTCCGCCTCTTTCTCCGGCGTAATGGTTTCTCCTTTTGCTTTTAAAGAAGCAACCTGAATTTGCAACAGCGTTTTCGCGGCCTGAGAACCGCCCATAACTGCAATCTTCGCCGTAGGCCAGGCAAAGATCAGCCTCGGATCATAGGCTTTTCCGCACATGGCATAGTTGCCAGCCCCATAAGAATTACCGATAATGATGGTGAACTTGGGAACCACGGAATTCGCGACAGCATTTACCATTTTTGCACCGTCTTTAATAATGCCTCCCTGCTCTGAACGGCTGCCGACCATAAAGCCAGTAACATCCTGTAAGAATACCAGCGGTATCTTTTTCTGATTACAGTTCATGATAAACCTTGCTGCTTTATCTGCGCTGTCCGAATAAATCACCCCCCCAAACTGCATCTCTCCTTTTTTTGACTTCACAACTTTGCGTTGATTTGCGACAATACCTACAGCCCAGCCATCAATACGTCCCAGTCCACATACAATGCTTTGTCCATATAGCTGCTTATACTCCTCAAATTCGGAGCCATCAACCAACCGATGGATAACATCCAGTATCTCATAAGGTTTTTCGCGATTGTCAGGTAGAATACCATAAAGCTCCTCCGGATCCAGCTTAGGCAATACAGGGCTGATGCGGTCAAAACCGGCTTGTTCAGGAGCACCTAACATGCTCATGATCTTTTTGATACTATCCAGGCAGGCCTCATCATTTGGATGTTTATAGTCCGTCACACCCGAAATTTCACAATGGGTTGTTGCTCCCCCTAAGGTTTCATTGTCTATATCCTCGCCTATGGCAGATTTTACCAGATAGGACCCCGCCAGGAAGACCGAGCCTGTGCCTTCCACGATCATCGCTTCATCGCTCATGATCGGCAGGTAAGCACCTCCGGCAACACAGGAGCCCATAATTGCGGAAATCTGTACTATGCCTTCGGCAGACATCATCGCATTATTTCTGAACATACGACCAAAGTGTTCCTTATCGGGAAATATCTCGTCCTGCATGGGCAGGTAAACACCCGCGCTATCCACCAGGTAGATCACGGGCAACCGGTTCTCCATCGCAATTTCCTGCGCCCGCAAATTCTTTTTCGCAGTCATTGGAAACCAGGCGCCTGCTTTCACCGTCGCATCATTGGCAACGATCATACATTGGCGCCCCGAAACATACCCGATTCCACAAACGACACCGGCTGATGGGCAGCCACCCTGTTCTTCATACATACCTTCGGCAGCGAAAGCACCGATCTCCAAAAAGTCGCTGCCTTCGTCAATCAGGTAGTTTATACGCTCCCGGGCAAGCAGCTTACCTTTTTCCTTCTGTTTGGCTGCACTCTTTTCCCCACCACCTTTGTATATTTTTTGCAGCCTGTTCTTCACCTGAAAAACAAGCTGCTTATTAATATCTTCGTTCTTATTAAATTCTATGTTCATTCGGGCAAGATATGTCTTAAATCAATCAAACTATAGTCTGATCCGGGCTTCGGTATAGGGGAATCATTATTGCTAATCCTAAATTGCAGATTTTAGAATCCTTTGAATCCGGGCAAGTTCCTCACCCCTAAAGTCGAGCCTATCCATACACTTCAGTGAATCTGCAAGTTGTGCAGGTTTACTTGCGCCAACTAACACCGATGTGACCCGCGGATCTTTCAACAACCATGATAAGGCCATTTGTGCAAGCGATTGACCCCTGGAAGCTGCGATTTCGTTTAATGCCCTTAACTGCTGAACCTTCGCTGCCGTAATTTCCGTGGTTTGCAAATGTCCGGTAGACTTTGCCGCCCGCGAATCTTCAGGAATATCATTTAAGTACTTGTTTGTTAGCAAGCCTTGCGCCAGTGGTGAAAATGGGATGCAACCCACGCCACGTTCTTCCAGTAAATCCAGAAGCCCGTCTTCCACCCAGCGATCTAACATGGAGTATTTCGGCTGGTGGATTAAACATGGTGTACCAAGGTCTTTCAAAATATCAAAGGCCTTGGCAGCGAGATCAGCAGGATAGTTCGAAATCCCTGCGTATAGCGCCTTCCCTTGCCGCACGATAAGGTCTAACGCAGCCATTGTTTCCTCCAGCGGCGTTTCCGGGTCTGGACGGTGATGATAAAAGATATCGACGTACTCCAAGCCCATTCGTTTTAAACTCTGATCCAGGCTGGCAGTCAGGTATTTTTTTGAACCGAAGTTCCCATAAGGGCCCGGCCACATGTCGTAGCCGGCCTTTGTGGAAATGATAAGCTCATCCCTGTAGGGCAGAAAATCCTGTTTAAGTATCTTCCCGAAATTGCTTTCGGCCGATCCATAAGGTGGACCATAGTTATTTGCAAGATCAAAATGCGTAATTCCGCTGTCAAAAGCCAGATGAAGAATTTTTCTGAAGTTCTCAGGTACATCAACGTCTCCGAAGTTGTGCCACAGGCCTAATGATATCAATGGTAACTTAATGCCACTTCTCCCGCATCTGCGGTATTCCATCCGATCGTATCGTTCAGGTGATGCTGTATAAATCATATTAGTTTGTAGTCTTTGCTGCCTCCGCCTCAGTATTCCAGTCTGCTTTACTGTAATTTATATTCCACAGGTCAAAGCGCTTAAGCTGCGTTTTTAACCTTGGTTGAAAATCCTCCCAGTTCTTATCTTCTTTCCTACTCCAAAGCACTTCACTTAATGCCGTCATTCTTGGGAAAACCATATACTCTACTTTCCGGCCATTCTTAACGTACTCGGTCCATAAGTTCGCCTGTGCACCTAAAACATATTTGTGCTCATCGGCATTTAATTCCGCTGGAATAGGCTCGTAGTCATACACCTTCCGCAATGGAATAAATCCACCGATCGTTACGGAGTCTTCTTTTTTAGTTTGTGCATAATCAAAGTAGACATAAGTTGTTGGGGTCATGATAACATTATGCTTTTGCTTTGCCGCTTCAATGCCACCCTTCTCTCCCCTCCAGCTCATTACTGTCGCATTTGGTGCTAAGCCACCTTCCAGAATTTCATCCCAGCCGATGATCTTTTTCCCTTTAGAGTTAATGTATTTTTCCATGCGCTGAATGAAATAGCTCTGTAACTCATGCTCATCTTTAAGCCCTTTCTCTTTAATCAGCTGCTGACAAAATTCTGAACGCTTCCAATTGTCTTTAGGACTTTCATCACCTCCAATATGGATGTACGGTGCAGGGAACAGGGCTACCACCTCATCAATAACATCTTCAAGAAACTTGAAAGTTTTTTCTGACGGGCTAAAAACATCTGTAAATACACCCCAGGTCTGTTGAACCTGCTTACCTGTGGTTGGACCTGCCCAAACAGTTTTCGGTGGGAAGGTTGTTGACTCTTCCGGAAATGTACTCAGTTCAGGATAGGCGGCAATTGCTGCAGAAGCATGTCCCGGCATCTCGATCTCAGGAATAATGGTCACATATCTTGTAGCAGCGTAACGTACAACTTCTTTAATTTCTTCCTGCGTGTAAAATCCGCCATATTTCTGGTTATCATTGCCAGTGCCAGGGAAACGTCCAATGATGGTTCCATTCCTGTAAGCACCAACACTGGTCAGTTTTGGATATTTCTTAATTTCAATCCTCCAGCCCTGATCCTCAGTCAAATGCCAGTGGAAGTAATTCATTTTATGTAGCGCGATGTAATCGATGTATTTTTTGATGTACGAAACCGGGAAGAAATGTCTTCCTACATCCAGGTGCATACCGCGGTATCCAAATCTCGGTTCATCTTTAACTTGCACCAAAGGAATGGAGAGGGACGCAGCTTTTTCCGTTGGCAGAAGTTGGATCAATGTCTGAACGCCATAAAAGACACCTTCGGGATTTGCTCCATTAATCTTTACGCCATTTTTGGTCGATTGAAACTGATAGGCTCCGGCGGTCGAACTGCTATTACCGCCAACACTAAGGTCAATGGCATTTGGACTTGCTACCTTACTGATCGCAAGTTTGAATCCGTAGATATCCTGTAGAAATTCATTAAGAAAATTCGCTGAATGTTGAACCGCAGCATCTTTGGCAACTATTTTCGTTTTGGCATTAATTAAAAATGTTCCTTGCTGAGTGGTAAGTTCTGCAGGTTTAGGAATAATGTTCACCTGGGCCTTCCCCACGATGAAGCATCCTGCTAAAAGGAGAACACTGATTGCTTTTTTCATTTTATATCTGGTTTAGTTTTTGATTAAATGCGGTATAAAGTTGGAGGTATTTTCAGTGATCACCGAACTACTCTCCCGTATGCCAATGCCTGAAGCCTCCTGCCCGATTACCCAAGAGCCAATGATCGGCGTCTTACCAGTAAATTTAGGTATTTCAAAGAATGCCTGACAAATAAATCCTTCGGCGCCGTATTCTCCTTTCGTTTGTGCTTCAATATACCCATTTCTGATAATTTGAATATTTGCACCTTCCCGGCTCAGTATCGGCTTACGCACATAATTGCTTAGTGTATTTTCCGCTTCGGTATAGGCTGCAAGCAGATAAGGCGAGTCTGGGAATAACTCCCAAAGCACCGGCAGAATCGCTTTGTTCGAGAGAATCATTTTCCAGGCTGGTTCGATCCAGTGCATGTCCTTTGTCACTAATAGCTGATCGAAGAAGGGCTCTTCTACCATCCACTCCCATGGATAGAGTTTAAAAATGTTCCTGACAGGCTGATCTTCCATGTCCACGAAAGTCGCTGTTTGTTCATCCCACCCCAGATCATCCATAAAAATGAGTTTAGTCTCTAAACCAGCCTGAATGGCACAGTCACGCATGTATTCTACGGTTGTAAGATCTTCCAGGGAGCCTTTGATACAGGCGAAGTGTAGCGGTCCGTCATATAGATACAGCTTCAAGTGCTTCCAGTATGCGATCAGCTGCTCATGCAGCATATTAAATTGATCACCTTCCCGGTTAAAATCTTGTAGCCAGAACCATTGCACAATCGCCGCCTCAAAAAGCGAGGTGGGCGTATCGGCGTTAAATTCGAATAATTTGATCTGCTCGCCGTCAAAGCCCAAGTCAAAGCGCCCGTAAATGGATGGCTCATCAGCTTCCCAACTTTGTTCAATCAGGCCAATCGCTTTCTGGGGAATGGAGAATAGCGGATACAATTTATGGTCGATAACATGCTGAACCGCAATCAGGCACATTCGCCAGAGCTCAGCGGTAGCCAGTTCTATTTTGGTCACATCCTGGCTGGAAAGCTGATAATAAGCATCCTCCTTCCAATATGGTACATCGTCAGTATGAAATCCAAAACCCAGTTTTTCTACAGCTGCCTGCCAGTTATTCCGCGGCGTAACTCCAATTCGCTTCATTTTATGCGCCTACCTTAGATGAACTTGAGCCGCCAAAACCTCCCCTTATTGCCCGGCTTTTACTTGCCGAGGTTCCAATATTTGAACTTTTACTTAATGCCCCGGAGTAATAACCTGAATGCCTGAAACCGTTTGCGCCGAACATCCCATAAGGCCTGAATGCATAGTACCACAAGAACAATGGCAAGTATGATCCCTGCGTGTGCGTATACTCGGCGGTGCTGTCAGAACGCATGTATACTTCATTGCTATCCCAGCTTGGTTCTGGTTCCGACTTATTACATGCAGCTAAGGCAGAAGTAATTAAAACAAGTGTCACATATTTCGATCTCTTCATGCTACTTCACCGTGATAAATATTTTATAGTTTTTGTTGATCTGCGCCGTGGTATCCGACCCAGAACTGGTTTTAACAGTCTGTGTGGTCATACCTAATGAGGGCACCGTATCCAGGTCGATAACGGTTTTTTCCTGCTGTCCTTTCACCCAGAAAATCTTCTCCGTTTTCATTACGTCATGCAGTGTGTCAAGATGCGTAATTTCAACCTTCATCTCCACAGAACCATCCTTTTCAACTTCTTTGACTTTATCTTCTTCGTTCCGTTCCTGACAGCCGGCAGACACCAGGCAAAACAGCAACGCGAACCAATAACCGTTCTTCATTTATATTGATTGTTTGGCCTAAAATAATGATTTTATCAGCCAAATAACCAATAACCACGGCTATTTCCTCAAGGAAGAGAATAATTCCCGGAACTTCTCGAGTTTAGGATCAATGACGGCCTGACAATAACCTTGCTCTGGATTGTTAATGTAAAATTTCTGATGCTCCGGCTCAGCAATATAAAAGGCCTCCAGTGGTTTAATTTCTGTAACGATCGGCTGCTTATAAAACGCTTGTAACTCCGATAGGATCTTTTCAGCACTTGCCCGCTGTTGATCATTACTTACCAGGATGATACTTCGATACTGCGTACCAACATCTGCACCTTGCCGGTTTGGTGTCGTTGGATTATGAGTGCTCAAGTGAATACGCAGTAAATCCTCGTAAGAAATCTCCGCAGGATCGAAGGTCACCTGGATAACCTCTGCATGTCCCGTTCTTCCAGAACAAACCTCGCGGTACGTTGGGTTTGCGATAGCACCGCCGCTGTAGCCACTCTCCACAACCGCTACACCTTTCAATTCATCAAAAATTGCTTCGGTACACCAGAAACAACCACCACCAAAAACAGCTTTTTCGAACGTCGTCTTTATTTTTTCTAGCGACAAAGCATTCATGCAATATCGCAAGCCGCTGGGTGCCGGCCCATCCGGAAACACATGGCCCAGGTGGGCCTTACAAGTGTTGCATAGAGCTTCAATCCTACGCATGCCGGAAGAATCATCACGCACATAGGCAACAGCATTTTCTTTTATCGGCTGTGTAAATGAAGGCCAGCCGGTGCCAGACTCGAACTTCTCTCGTCCGTCAAACAGCAGTGTTCCGCAGCATGCACAGGCATAAAGACCTGGCTCAAACAAGCTACACATTTCTGAGCTGTAGGCCCGTTCTGTACCTTTCAGACGCGTCACCTGGTACACCTCAGGGCTAAGTTGCGCCTTCCATTCTGCCTCTGTTTTATTTAGTATCCAGTCGGGTGCCGGATTGCCGTGATTAACAAATTTTACAACGTCAATATATTTTAACATGCTCGTTCCTTAGTATTCCGACTTGTTTTTCCTCAGGAGTTCAAGCCTAGCACGTTGAGCTGCTGCCCGGTGCCGTAATCGCTCTTTCAACTCTTCATCCTGCTCCAACTCCTCCGTATGATGGTCAATCCAGGCCTGGTATTGCTTCTCCTGATGATCCACATTAATATTCAACTTCTTTTGCAGGTTTTGGCGCTTTGTACGTAATTCCTGTAACGTTTTATTCCAGTCTGCCTTGTCCGCGCCATCGGCTTCCAAAAACCTGGTTTCGGCCGTTTTTATATCCTCAGAAACTTTCGTCAGTTCAGATTGCACCGGAACATAGACCTGCTCATCGAGGTTAAACCGGCTTAAGTCATTCGTCAGGGCAAGCAAGGCGGTGTTTAGTGGGACTTCCCAATCCTCCCAGATATGCGCAACTAACACAGACTTGCCATTTGGAATGTTCGCCGACACGGCATCCAGATAATCAGATACACTTTCCGCCCGCAGCGTTTCTGAAGCCGAGCCTGCAATCATACCGCCAGCCACGCCAACCAATAATCCAAGTGGACCAGCAAGCAGGCCGATTAATCCACCAAGTACACCACCACCTAAGGTTCCTGCACCAGAATCATTGTCTTTAGCAGACCGGATCGACGTTTTGCCTTGCTCATCTTTAGTAAGTACGTAGGTCTCTCCAACAGAAATATCTTTTGTGTCCCCCAACTGCTGAATCGCTTGTAAACCTTTGAATGCCTCAACTTCTGAGTTGAATATGGCTTGAATCATCTTTTCCATGTAACTATCTATTATTAAAGTTTTGCTATAGATTAAATACAATTTTCAAGGAAGTAAGTTTTTAAGCAGCCTTTATTGCATGTTTAGGTGAGATTACGATCTTTAAACCAGACCTCATCCGGTGTTGCCGAAAAGTTCATCATTTTCTCCAGCAGCAACTCCGGATCTTGCTCATTAAACACAAGGTCGCGATTAGCTTGCTTCAAATAGCGTTGTTCTACCATAACGTCCATCTGGGCAAATAAGTTATCATAGTAGCCCCCAATATTCAACACACCTATGGCTTTATTGTGCAGACCCAGCTGTAACCAAGTTAAAACTTCGAAGAACTCCTCGAGCGTACCAAACCCACCAGGCAGAATTAAAAAGGCTTCAGACAGGTCCGCCATTTTCTTCTTGCGTTCGTGCATATTAGATGTGACAATCATTTCAGTTAACCCTTTATGACCGACTTCTTTGTCCATCAAAAACTGCGGGATAATGCCTGTAACTGCACCACCCCTACTTAGCATTTCATCAGCAAGCAAACCCATCACACCTACACTGCCGCCGCCGTAAACGAGTGAGATGCCTCTTTCAGACATACGGGCTGTAAGTTTCTCAATAGCAGCCTTTAACACCGGATCCCCATTGAAGTTGGCGCCGCAATAAACACATATTGATTTCATTGATATTATTTTTATTTGAAGATATATAAATGTTGTTAATCCGTTTAAGTCAACAAGCAGTTTACCCGGTACAAACAAGGCCCTGACGCGGCAATTGCCAGGTCAGGGCCTTGTGTAAGCCTTGTTAACCCCTTGTTAAGGGCCTATCTGGAATAATTAGGGGCCTCCTTGGTTATGGATACATCATGTGGATGGCTTTCACGCATACCAGCTGCCGTAATGCGGACGAACTTGGCATTTTGAAGAGCCTCTATCGTTGCTGCTCCACAGTAGTGCATACCTGCACGAAGACCACCGATATATTGGTATATTACTTCTCCAAGCGTGCCTTTGTACGGTACACGACCAACAATTCCCTCTGGTACAAGTTTGGTAACCACATCTTCTTCATCCTGGAAGTAACGATCTTTTGATCCTTGCTGCATGGCTTCAACAGAGCCCATACCACGGTAAGACTTGAATTTACGACCTTCATAGATGATGGTTTCACCTGGAGATTCTTCGACACCTGCGAACAGCGAGCCAGCCATAATGGTGCTTGCACCTGCTGCAATTGCTTTCACGATATCACCAGTTTGTTTGATACCGCCATCAGCGATAACAGGAATGCCTGTACCTTTCAAAGCTTGTGCACATTCATAAACGGCATAGAGCTGGGGTACACCTACTCCAGCAATGATACGCGTGGTACAAATCGAACCAGGACCGATACCAACTTTTACGGCATCCGCACCAGCCTCTGCCAAGGCACGGGCAGCATCTGCGGTAGCAATATTTCCTGCGATAACCTGCAGATCAGGGAAACGTTGCTTAATCGCAATCACCATATCAATTACACCTTTGGAATGTCCGTGTGCAGTATCAACGGTTACGACGTCTACGCCGGCCTGTACCAATGCAGCTACACGCTCTATATTATCAGCAGCAACGCCGACAGCAGCACCCACCCTAAGGCGACCATGTTCGTCTTTACATGCTTTTGGGAAGTTTTTATATTTCTGGATGTCTTTAAAGGTGATCAGTCCTGCAAGGCGGCCTTCCTGATCAACAACCGGAAGCTTTTCAATCTTGTAATCTTGAAGAATTTCTTCCGCCTGCAATAATGTTGTTCCCTCTGGAGCAGTAATCAGGTTTTCCTTTGTCATCACCTCAAAGATGGGGCGCTGCATATTTTTCTGGAATCTAAGATCACGGTTGGTAATGATGCCGACAAGTTTATTGTCTTCGTCAATTACCGGAATACCACCGATCTTGTATTTATTCATGATCTGAAAGGCATCTGAGACTTTAGCATCTTTGCTAAGTGTTACCGGATCCTGGATCATACCACTTTCCGAACGCTTAACTTTACGAACCTCTTCAGCCTGGCGTTCAATGCTCATATTTTTATGCAGCATCCCGATACCACCTGCCTGCGCAATTGCAATGGCTAAGCCGGATTCTGTTACCGTATCCATAGCAGCAGAAACAACAGGAACATTTAAGCGGATTTTTTTGGTCAGATAGGTCTGTGTATCCACATCGCGTGGAAGAACTTCTGAATATGCGGGAACCAGCAATACGTCATCGTATGTTAGTCCTTCAGCAATAAATTTTTGGGGATCGAGTTGCATAGCAAATAATTTAGGAGTTATTATTTGCCGGGCAAATCTACATTAATATTAAGGAATACACAATAGACATCTCGTTATATGCGCCTTTTAACCCCCGGCTGACAATTTATTCGGCTTCAGGCTCCGTATGCTGACGCCGCTGCTTCGGTCCTTGCGGCCAGATAAATGCGGTCGTCTGTTTTTTCCAACCCAGACTTTTGTAGAAGTCGCCCTTTCCCGGTGCAGCGGTGAGTGTTACAAAATGATAATTTTCCAGTTGTTCGTTAATTTTACTGACCAGGCTTTTTCCAAGCCCATTACCCTGATAGTCAGGATCTACAATAATGTCGGCCAGTTGAGCATAGTATCTTCCATCATCCACGGTCCTGCCAAAGGCAATGATCTGCGCTTCAAAATAAACAAACAAGGTCACGGTACTTTTGCTAAAAGCCAATCTAATCTCGTCCTCAACTCGGGTGCGCCAGTTAACTTTATAGAACAGTTCACAGATGTGTGTCCAGTCAATGCTGTCCAGGTCTGGGTTGAAAATATAAACTAGCTTGTTTTTATCTATGGGCGTATGAGGCATAAAAAATGTTTAGCGTAGAACAGCAAAGCCGCCTTTGTGTTTCAGCTATTTTAAAGTATATGATCGTAAATTTGCTTTATTTTTTACCCACAATTACACTCGTAAAATGCTCTTGTTGCAAATAGCGATTCGCCAGAACCAAGAGTTCTTCGGGTGTGATGGTTTTCACAATGTTGATGTACCGGTCATAGTAGCTGTAATCAAGATTAGAAAAGTGTAGGTTTTTAAATTTATCCGCGTGAGAAAACGCATTATCCAGACTACCAAGCATGGATCCAAGTATATAGTTTCGTACAAGGTCCAGCTCCGGTGCTTGAACGAGTTCATTTTTCAGCATCTCAATTTCAAGTTCAATCTCCTTTACTGCACTAGAACATACTTCTGCACCCACCTCTGTAGCGATAAAGAAATATCCTGCATCACGTAGCGACACAACAGCTGAACCAATGCCATAAGTATAACCTTTATCTTCACGGATATTAGCCATCAAACGTGAGCCGAAGTAACCTCCCAAAAGTGTATTTAGTACTTGTAAGCCTGGAAAGTCAGGGTGGCTACGGTTAATTGCCAATCGTCCCATTCTTATGGCCGATTGTACCGCTTCCGGTCGCTCGATAAAAATCTCTTTGCGATCCTTTATTTTGAAGTCAAATTTATTAATCTGAAATGGCACCTGCTCGCCCCAGTTACCGCCAAAGTTCCGGTTTAGGATTTCAAAAGCATCTGCATCGAATTTCCCTGCAGCAAAGATGGTACAGTTTTCTGGCTTATAAGCTGCATGGAAATAATCCAGCAACTCTTGTCTTGATATAGCATCATAGTGCTCGGGTTCTATGCTGGAACCATAGCTGGTATTGCCGAAAATTTCATTGGCGAATTGCTTCCTTGCCAGGTAGTCATTTTTCTGCATGCTAACCTGTAACGATTGTTTCTGATTCTGAACAAAAATTGCAAGCTCCTGCTCGGGGAAAATACTTTCTGTGATGATTGATTTTAAAATCGGAAGAACAGCTGCCAGGTGCTTATTCAGCGTATACACACGGACACTGCTTTGATCAGCTCCATATTCGGTTTGCAGGAATGCTCCATAATAATCCACACGCTCTGCAATCTCCTTTGCGCTTAACGAAGGTGTCCCATTGTTGATCAACTGGTTCACGGCTATTGCCTGTAGCGGCTTTAGGGCATTGTAGTTTACATTTTCAAAAATAAACTCAATTCGAACCAGGTGCTGTTGCCCCGCGTTTATGGTAAATACCGGGATGCCGTTGTCCAGCTGTTGTTTGTTTGGCACCAGAAAATTAATATCAATGACCTGTTTAAATTCAGGTGTTATCGTTCTGTTAAGCATCTTTTTTAATCAAATAATACAATGTGGAACATTTCTCAGGAAGGAAAGTAGATTGTGCAGCCATTTGGATTTTTTCTGGCGTCACAGCAAGGTACTTGTCAATCTCTGCATTGAGCAGATTAGCATCGCCCAATAGTTCGTAATAGGCCAGGTTCATCGCCTTGTCTAAAAGGTTCAACTCCGCAAAGACCATGATCGACTCCGTTTTGTTCTTCACTTTTGTGATTTCATCATTGCTCACGCCCTGGATTTTTAATAACTCCAGTTCACGCCAGATGGCTGCTTCCGCATCTTCCACCGATACGCCTTCCACAAGCTTACCTTCTATCACAAATAAACCCTCGTCCATGCTGCTGGTAATGTATGCATGAATATCACTGAATAGTTGCTGCTCCTTTAGAAGACTATTATATAATCGGGAAGATTGTCCCTGCGACAACACGTCTGACATGAGATCAAACGACTGATAAGCGGGATCTCGTCGGGCTGGCATTTTAAAAGCCATATAAATTGCATTTAATGGCACATCCGCATAAACAAATTCCTTTCTAGCAGCGGTCTGCGCCGGCTCTTTTGGAAGGTTTCTGACATACTTCTCACCGGAAGGAATCGGTTCAAACCATTTCTCAGCAAGCTGCTTTACCTCCTCCGTTTTAACGTTACCGCCAACAACCATGATGGCGTTCATCGGATTGTAATGCTTTTTAAAAAACGCTTTCACATCTTCCATCCTTGCATTTTCGATCTGTTTAAGATCCTGACCGATGGTGGCCCATTTGTAAGGGTGCTGCTCATAAGCGAGTGGACGCAGTTTCAACCAAACATCACCATAAGGCTGGTTCAGGTAACGTTGCTTAAATTCTTCACACACTACGTTACGCTGGGTTTCCAAGCTTTTTTCAGAAAAGGCAAGACTCAACATCCGGTCGCTTTCAAGCCAGAAGGCAGTTTCCAGGTTTGTTGCAGGCAATGTGATGTAGTAATTGGTAATATCGTTACTGGTAAAGGCATTGTTCTCGCCACCGACCCTTTGCAGAGGTTCATCGTAACTGGGAATATTAATGGACCCTCCAAACATGAGGTGTTCAAACAAATGGGCGAAGCCGGTTTTACCTTGTTCTTCATCTCTGGCACCTACATCGTACAGGATGTTTAATACGGCCATTGGTGTTGTATCATCTTCATGAACCAAAACCCGAAGGCCATTGGCTAATGTAAAACGGTTGAAATCTACCATAAAATATAAAAAAGTTCCGGCAAATATAGGTATTACAGGCAGGGGAAATGTGATATTCTTGTGAAATAATAATAGCGCAGGGAATGGTATATTTGCGACATGAATACTGCCAATTTACTGGAACGGGCCTTGAATTTTGACTTCTTAACACAGGAAGAAGGCGTTTATCTCTATCACCATGCGGCAACAGCAGAACTCGCTTACGTGGCCAATGAACTACGTAAAAAGCAAGTGCCTAGCGGAAAAGTAACCTGGCAGATTGACCGCAATGTGAATACAACCAATGTATGTATTGCAAATTGTAAGTTCTGCAACTTTTTCAGGCGCCCCGGCCACGAAGAAAGCTACATCACCGATATCGAAACTTATAAGCAGAAGATTGAGGAAACCTTTCGCTTAGGGGGTGATCAGCTGCTCTTACAAGGTGGACACCACCCGGATTTGGGCCTGCAGTTTTACGCAGACCTGTTTAAAAAGTTAAAAGAACTTTATCCAGACCTGAAACTACATGCTTTAGGACCACCAGAAATTGCCCACGTAGCCAAACTCGAAGGTATCAGTCATACAGAAGTACTCAGCACACTTAAAGCTGCTGGTATGGACTCACTGCCAGGGGCTGGTGCAGAAATTCTGAATGACCGCGTTAGACGCTTGATATCTAAAGGTAAATGTGGCGGTCAGGAGTGGCTGGACGTGATGCGTGCAGCGCATAAACTGGATATTACCACATCAGCAACCATGATGTTTGGTCATGTGGAGACGATTGAAGAGCGTTTTGAACACCTCGTCTGGATCCGCGAAGTTCAGTCCGAAAAACCAGCAGATGCAAAAGGATTTTTAGCCTTCATTCCTTGGCCTTTTCAGGATGATGGCACGCTGTTGAAGCGCTTAAGGGGCATCAGCAACAATGTTTCCGGTGATGAATACATTCGTATGCTTGCGTTAAGCAGGATCATGTTGCCAAACATTAAGAATATACAGGCAAGCTGGCTCACTGTTGGCAAATCTGTTGCACAAATCTGCCTGCACTCCGGTGCCAACGACTTCGGATCAATTATGATTGAGGAGAACGTGGTGTCAGCAGCTGGTGCACCGCACCGGTTTACCGCGAAAGGTATACAGCAGGCCATCATGGAAGCTGGCTTTGTGCCGCAGCTACGTGGACAGCAGTATAACTACCGCGAACTGCCTAAGGAAATGGAAGAACAAGTAATTACATATTAAAGCTTTACCGGTATATTTAAAAATCGGTATAAAAGAAAACGGCGGTAGAATTATTCTATCGCCGTTTTCTTTTCAAACAAAATTATTAGATAAACACCTTGAATTGTGCCAACACTTCCTTTAAACCTGCTTTACTGATCGGTTCATCGAATGCTTCAGTCGCCCTTGCAGCATCAACTGATGAATTACCATTGATACCTGTAATAGTCTGGCCTTGCTGCGTTACGTTCTCTTCTCCGGAGTATGCACCCGCACCAGGACGTGCGTCGGTCTCATCGTTTAATGAAATCCAAGGCTGTAAGCTCTGTGAAAGATTCCTGGAAAGACGGATTAGTCGGATTTTGGTCGAATGCCTTGCCTCTACCGCATGCATATTTAATGCAGCAGTTAAGTATGGACTACCCATCAAATCTTCTGCTACCCCCTTGGTCGCACGTAGCGCAACATCTTCCAAGCCTTGAGCAATTTTCAAAAAGCTATCCAGATTTTGGAACGGACGTGCAAATTCTCCTTTACCAGTAAAGTCATACGATTCAACTTTTGGTGCTGGAACTGGCTTACCTCCTGCCTCTGAAATGGTATCCTGAAGAAATTTCACGTGAGCCAGCTCATGATCTCTAATAATTCCAATGGCGGCTTTGTCCGCAGCGGCTGTAGAGACACTACCAAATGGTGCTTCATTGAAGCCTTTGGTGTAAAATGCTGCGGAGAAATGTTCTATCGCAAGCGCAATGTTCAAAGCATTAATCACCGCCGGACTTGCGGTTTGTCCATAAGCTTTTTTGAACATAGTACCTATTGCAAGTGGTACAGACGCTGCGGCTACTTTCTTGCCAAAGCTGAAGAAATCTTTCATTGCAGCCCTGCGTGGATTTATGCGATCATAAATCTCACTGTCGGCCTTTTCTATTTCGTTAAGTATATTTAAAAAATTCATAAGGGTTCTGTTTAAGCAGTTGGTAAATTACTGGCGTTGATTTCGGTGGTGATATATTGTTTTACGAAGTTCAGTACCTCTGAAGGTTTTAATGAGCGATCCTGCCCTTTTGCATCAACCACCCCTGCAGCAAAATCATTTTGCTTTAAAATTTCACGGATGTACGCTGCATGACGTGCCTCCACTGACACAATCTTTGCAGCTGTAATTAATGCATCTTTTGACTTAAGTAGAGGTGCCACGCCATTATAGGCCGCCACGCCAATATCTTCAAGATCCTTGGCTGCAGTCAATACGGAGTTTTTATCACTAAAGTTTACTTTGCTAAAATCAAAGGCTAGGTTTCCAATCTTCTTATCTCCTAACAAGTTTTTGAATAATTCACGATGTGCAACCTCATGCAATTGAATATCTGTAATGAAGTCACGCTCCTTTTCGCTAATGCCGGACCAAAAAGACTCCACCACCTTCGTGTAGAATGCCGCTTCCAATTGTTCCAGCGCATATGCATAGTTTAAAATGCCGGGGTCTCCCGAACCTAGCTCCACTTTGTTCTCTCCAGGAACAATTGGGTCGGTTGGACCAACGTAATCTTTATCTTTGCTGCATCCTGCCGCCATCAGGGCAACGCCTACCGCCCCGGCACCAGCAAATTGCAGGAACGAACGGCGAGGCAAAACTGAATTTAAAATACGCTCACTATCGTGAGTTACTTCTTTTTCTTCTTGTATTAAATTCTTCATGGAAATTTAGATTAACTATTTTGCAAGTTAGATTAAGTACTACGATTAAACCAGATATATGATAGACTGTGAAAGAAAATGTGTAGTGATTTCACATAGCTACACACTTGATTTCTAGTATATTAACACAACCCGAATGGAATGAGTAACACAATTAATGCCATAATAGTTGACGATGAGGAATTTGCGAGATCCTCGCTATATTTCCTGTTACAAGAGAACTGTAAAGTGGTGCATATCACAGGGATAGCCAAATCCGTCGCCGAGGCAAAACTTCTTTTACAGAAGCATCAGGTAGACTTAATCTTTCTTGATATTGCAATGCCGGGAGAGAATGGATTCGAGTTAATTAGCACAGCTGAGCAGCATAACGCACATGTGGTGTTCACTACCGCATATGACCAATATGCCGTAAAAGCAATTAAGGCCAACGCCCTTGACTATCTGCTAAAACCGATTGACATTGATGAACTGAAGGAAAGTGTCGAGAAAGCGGTAAAGTTTATTTCGTCAAAAAAATCGGATACCTCGAGCAGCGCCCGCCTGTTAAGCTTAAAAAATGACCTTGATCAAAAAAATGTCCGGAAAATCAGCCTACCAAACGGCCAGGGCTATACACTGGTGGATCTTGATCATATTGTACATGTGGAGGCGGACAGTAACTATTCGATCTTCCATCTTCATGATAATGAAAAAATAACAGTCTCTAAAGTTTTGAAAGAATACGAAGAGATCCTTCCAGAAAGTCAGTTCGTGCGGGTTCATAAATCAAGTATTGTAAATCTAAACTATCTGCAAGAATATAATTCCAGGAATGGACTCGAACTTACACTAAAAAATGGACAGCGAATTGCGGTTTCCCGGCGACGAGCAAGCGATTTCCTGGAACGGATAAGAAACTACACGCAGCTATAAACAACATTCCAGTGTTATACAAATACTTCCTATATATCCTCTGCGCTGTGCTCTTATCCTCCACGCAGCTTCTTCAGGCGCAAACCACCTACATCGAACATTTCGACGTGAGGGACGGATTGCCCAGCAATACTTGCTTTTTTAGTTTCCAAGACAGCAAGGGCTACATCTGGGTTGGCACTGACGCGGGCGTAAGTCGTTTCGACGGCAAATACTTCCGCAATTTCAGCATTGACGATGGTCTTCCCGACAATCAGATCCTCCAGATCAAAGAGGATAAGAACGGACGTATCTGGTTTCTGAGTTTCAGTGGCAAGCTCAGTTATTTTCACAACGGTAAAATTTACAACAAATCCAATTCCCCTCTACTCCGCAAGCTGAATATTACCGAAATCATTATCTCATTTTTCGAAGATAGCCGAGGACGATTCTGGTTAGGAACAAACAAAAACCTGCTCTACCTATTTGACGGCGAAAGGTTGGTAAATTTTCAATCGAAAGACATGAACCGGCAATTCACAGATGCTTCCGTTTATGAAGATCAAGATCGAAATATATGGGTGCTCAATCAGAATGCAGGTATGGTCTTCAAAAATAATGCATTTTATCACGCCGACGGGATGCCAAAGTCCTTGTCCTACAAGACAGTCGATATCAGACCAAAGCACAACCTTTTATACCTTGACAATGATGGCTTGAAGCGCTTTGAGCATGGAGTGAAAGCGATCGACATCAAGGTACCTGCAGAAATGCTGAACAACAAACTGGGGTTCATTCATGCAACATCTACCGAATTGTGGCTTAGCAATAATGAAGGCGTCTTCAAGTTTGAAAAAGGTAAGCCTTCAGTGCAATACCTACACAACATTCCTGCAAGTCAGGTTATCAGGGATAAGCACCAAAACATGTGGTTTACGACCTCTAATGGTATCTACATGCTACCTGGCGAGGAAAACCGGATGTACATCTTGAATCAGGAACAAGGCTTGTCCAGCAATTACATCAAGAGCATCACCAAAGATAAGAACAACCGCCTCTGGCTGGGTTTGGATAAGGGGATGTTGAATGTTCTTGACCTGAAGTCCAGAGCTATTCAAAAGATCGGCCTCGCTAAACTCGGATTTAAAAACAACATCAAACAGCTACACCTGGATAGTGGTAACAGTTCCATTTATTTCAGTACAGACTTTGTCTTAGGTCGAATTAAAAATATCTATCAACAACAACAAGCAGAATTACTGAGGGAAGCTACAGGTTCAGTACTCGCGGTTAAAGATTTCAGCCTGAGCGCTAAAAACCAATTGGCGATTGCTTCCGCATCCGGAGTATTCCTGATTGACAACCCCCGGGAGCAATTCCATTTTCATGCTTTAAAGGTTAGAAATGGAAAGAACTTCTTTGCCAATCGGGCCTATTCGGTTCATTTCAATAGTACCGGACAACTGTGGTACTCGAATACCGAAGGCTTAAGTTCGGTTGGTGGCGAAGGTTTAAAGAGCGCAAAAGACATCGAGTACCTTGCAGACAAACGGGTTAACGACATCAAGGAACTTGGAAACGGTATGCTTGTACTTGCTACTGACGGTTACGGTCTGACTTACATTAAAGATGGCAAGATCATCAGGACAGTTACCATCTTAGACGGATTAGCCGACAACATATGTAAGAAACTATTCGTTGACGGTAATCACCTTTGGGTAATTACAAACAATGGGATTAACAACGTCCACATCGATGGAGCTAAGGTAGAAATACAAAGCTTTGAATATACCAATGCAATGTTAAAAAACGATGTTAATGACCTTTACATTAGTAGCAAAACAGCTTATTTTGCGACGAACAATGGATTGATTTTCATTCCAAAAAAAGCATTTACCAAGAAAAGCAAGGCACCTAAAGTCATCGTTTCCAGTATCCTGAATAACAACAATTCCCTCGCTGTTGAGGATACACTGGTTTCACTTGATCCATCAAAAAATAACATCACCTTCATTTATAGCGCAATTGACTTCGAAAAACAGGACCTTGTTTATAGATTTCGATTGAATCCTCTAGATAACTGGACTGAAACCCGGAACAGGAGACTGGAGTTTTCAGCGCTTTCTCCCGGCGATTATACTTTCGAAATCAGCAGCAAATCCAACAATACCGAATGGAGTGATCCTACAAAGATCAAGTTTAAGCTTGAAGAACATTTCTGGCAACGCAATTGGTTTATTCTGGTGCTGCTCATTGCCGCCAGTTTCTCCTTCTATAAAATTGCCGTAATCATTACCAATTGGCGGAAAAACCAGGAACAAAAGCAATTGGTGTTAAAGCACAAGATCTTAATCCTGGAACAACGTGCCTTGCTCGCAATGATGAACCCACATTTTATCTTTAATGTGATGAATTCAATTCAACACTACATCAACACCAAGGATACTTCCTCAGCCAATAAGATCTTAACAGGTTTCGCACGCCTGATCCGAAAGAACCTGGAAATATGTACCAAAAGCTTTATTTCCTTGGAAGAGGAACTCGAATACCTTACGCTCTACTTAGGGCTTGAAAAGAAGCGTTTTGGTGAAAAGTTCAACTATACCTTCAAAATAGATCCTAAGATTGATAAAGAAGAGGTTTTTATTCCTTCGATGCTGCTGCAACCCTATGTAGAAAATGCAATTTGGCATGGGATCATGCCAAAAGAAGAAGGTGGAAATATTCAGATCACCATGGAAGTTATTGATGAAGAAATACTACTGATATATATTATCGATGACGGCGTGGGTATAGATAATTCACAAAGACTGAAGCGGGATAGCCATAGTAGCAAAGGTATGAGCTTAACGCAAGAAAGGGTACAGTTGCTTAATCAGATTGAGTCGATTTCGATCCAGATCTCGATCAATCAACGTGGAAATTCGGGCACCATGGTGACCATACAAGTTCCAATTTGATCACAATTGACCGTTTACTCAATATTTTCTACCATTGGCTAAGAATAAAAAAATAGAGCCAAGCTTTGCCTTAAACTTGTATTAGAAATTAAACAAACATGGTTTGTTAAAGCGCGTTCTTATAGAATTGACCAAAGATATGTTCACCTAACCTAAAAACAGTATCTCAATTCAGGGTTTCATTTGTGTGTTAAAAGTGGTAAAGCCAAAATCTTTACCACTTTTTTTTTGCGCATAATTCTGCGGGTTCGAATATTTAAATGCAAGTTTTAAAATTCAGCTTGGAAGATTTATTTATTTTTTAATTTTGCATTGTACAACACGTACCGCCCCTTAGATAATCAATTTGTATATTTAAATTAGCATTCGTAACCAGCCATTTTATTTTATTTGTATGACAACAACTAAGAAATTCACCAAGAAAAGTTCTGTTGATGATACCCGTTTTGAAGATGACAATCTAGATGGAATTCAGACCACTGGCTTTAGCAAAGCAGCTCCTTTCGACGACGAGGATGATGACTTTGATTTGCCTCTGGATGATCTGGATACGCTAGATACTTTTGATTCTGACGACGAAGATGATTATTAACTGGTAAAAAAAACTTAATATTGAAGCATCCTAAATAGGGATGCTTTTTAATTTTACACCCGTTCAGCGCGCGCATGCAGATTATTGAAGTTAACAGCAAGAGTACCCGTAAAGCATTTTTAAATGTTCCACACCTGATATATAAAGGAGATGAAAATTGGATCTGTCCGCTTGATCAGGACATTGAACAGATCTTTGACGCAACTAAGAATCCTTTCTATAGCCATGGCGTTTGCACCAGATGGATCTTAAGAAATGATCAGGGGCTTGTTATCGGACGTGTTGCAGCATTTGTAAACTTTAAAAAAGCACATCAGTACGAGGTACCTACCGGTGGAATGGGGTTCTTCGAGTGCATTGATGATCAGGCAGCTGCTTCATTGCTATTTGCAACCGCCGAATCCTGGTTAAAAGCGAAAAAAATGGAGGCTATGGAAGGGCCGATTAACTTCGGTGAAAATGATTCTTTCTGGGGCTTGCTGGTAGAAGGCTTCAGCCCGCCGTCCTATGGCATGAACTATCACCCGCCATATTACCACAAACTCTTTACTGCTTACGGCTTTGAAACTTCTTACGAGCAAATCACCAATCACCTGGACATCACCAAGCCTTTTCCTGAGCGCTTTTCCAAAATCGCCAACTGGGTAGCCAATAAGCCCGGCTATACTTTCGAGCACTTCTCCAAAAAGAACTCGGAGAAGTATGTTAACGATCTGATGGAAATCTATAATGATGCATGGAAAGACTTCAAAAACTTTGTACCAATTAAAAAAGAAACCCTGATGGAATCCTTCAAAAAGATGGAAACCATTATGGACGAGCAGCTCATTTGGTTTGCCTATGTGAATGGCGAGCCCGCATCATTCCTCGTGACCATTCCCGATGCAAATCAGATGATCAAAGGTTTCAAAGGAAAGTTAGGTTTGCTGCAGAAGCTGATCTTCGTTTATAAACGCTGGAGAGGCGTTTCCCGGATGCGTGCCATTGTAATGGGTACTAAAACAGCCTATCAAAAACATGGATTGGAGTCTGCCCTATTTATCACCCTAGGCAAGTATGTCCTGCCGCTAAATCAGTACAGGGAACTTGAAATGTCTTGGGTAGGAGATTTTAACGATAAAATGCTGGCAATTCATGAAGCAACGGGTGCCGCTTTTGGCAAGCGGCACATGACGTTGCGTAAAACTTTCTAGTTTTCTCCTCTGATTTCTTCATAAAGATCAATAACCTTTTTCTGAAGTTTAATGATCTCTTCTTCTCTTGCGGATAACTTTTCTTTCAGACTGTTGATCTCTTCGAAGTTTACCGATTGTGGGTTTTCTCCTTCCTTAGAAATAATGTCCATTGTCGAAACCTCAAAGAGATTTGCAATTTGTTCTAATCTGGAGATATTTATGTCTGTAATGCCCGTTTCTATTTTGGAAAATGCAGGTATGGAAATCTTCAATCTTTTTGCTACTTCCCCCTGGCTCCATCCATTTTTCTGTCGTAGCTGTCGAATATTTTTACCGATAATGTTCATGATAGTTTTTTAACTGTGTGTTTCTTGGTCTAGACCTTCAACTCGCGTGCCAGTTTAATAAGATCTAAACCACTGAAATTTCCTGAACTCATAAGCAATAAGTTCGTATTAGTAAAATTCATTGCCAACAGGTAGTTTTCCAGGGCGCTCTTCTCGTTAAAGAAGATTAAGTTTTCATCTTTAAATGCCTCCTGGACATCGATTTCAGTAAACGGCCTGATCTTTTTGTGCTCAAATGTCGCATTGTCAATGTATACGATTGCATGATCTGCCATCGCCATTGTATCATCATATTGACGTAAAAATTCTTTATTCAGGCTACTGAATGTATGCAACTCTATACAAGCGACCAGCTTCCTGTCAGGAAACTGTGACTTGACAGCAGCAATGGTAGCCTTTAACTTCGAAGGCGAATGTGCAAAATCTTTATACACGTTAGACGTTTCGGTATGGCCAATGAGTTCCAACCGCTTTGCTGCACCTTTAAACGACGCTATTGCTTTGTTAAACGCTTCTTCAGTTATATCTAGGCTTGCACAAACATGCCGCGCTGCACTTAAATTCATCAGGTTGTGGTCGCCGAACACATTCAGGGCCGTACCATCGGGCAGCAAGGTGGTAATACCATTCTTAACCACATGGGCTGGAATCCGATACGGAATCTTCTCTACACCTGCAGTAGAGGCTTCAACAACCTTTTTAACTTCCGCATCCAGCTCACAGTAGATCAGGTGACCTCCAGGTTGAATGGTATTGATAAAGATGTCAAATTGTTCAACATAGCTTTCGAAAGTTGGAAACACATTGATGTGATCCCAGGCAATTCCACTGATAACAGCGACATTGGCTTTATATAAATGAAACTTCGGTCTCCGGTCTATTGGCGAAGCGAGGTATTCATCGCCTTCAATGATGATCACAGGAGCTTCATCCGTCACTTTCACCATCGTATCAAAACCTTCAAGTTGTGCTCCAACCAGGTAGTCGAAATCTCTCTGATAGTAGTTTAGTACATGCAGGATCATGGAGGTAATGGTTGTCTTACCATGACTGCCGCCAATTACTACACGCAGCTTATCCTTTGTTTGTTCATAGATATATTCGGGATACGAATAAACCCGAAGCCCAAGTTCCTGAGCTTTCAATAATTCCGGGTTATCCGGAAAAGCATGCATGCCCAAAATGACCGCATCCAAGTCGGCAGTGATCTTATTTGCATCCCAGCCCATTACGCTTGGCAACAAGCCAAATCTTGCAAGCCTACTGCTGGAAGGCTCAAACACGGCATCATCAGAGCCAGTGATTTGAAATCCCTTTTTATGTAAAGCGATTGCCAGGTTGTGCATCGCACTACCTCCAATTGCAATGAAATGTATACGCATAATTGTTATTGTTTGATAAACCGGGCAGCAACCCAATCATTAATCTTTTTATGATCCTGGTACTGCATGCCTGCTTTTAAGCAAGCCTCTTTAATCATATCAAGATCCGGGCTTTCATAGAACCCGCTGAAAACGATCTCTCCCCCAGCTTTTAGTACTTCTGAATATCTACCGATCTGATCCAGCAGAATATTTCTGTTGATGTTGGCCAGAATAACATCAAACGATAAGCCTGGAATAACTTCCTTACCTCCGCAGATGATGTCGATGTTGCTGATCTTGTTTAACGCCGCATTCTCCACGGTACTGTCATAACAAACCTGATCGTAGTCGATTGCGGTAAGTTGAGAGGCCCCTTTTTTTGCCGCCAGAAAAGCAAGGATGCCTGTACCACATCCCATGTCTAACACTGTTTTACCATTCAGGTCCATGGAAAGGATATATTCCATCATCATCGTGGTTGTCTGATGGTGTCCCGTGCCAAAGGCCATTTTCGGATCTATTACAATCTCATATGGATATTCTGGCTTTGCTGGGTGAAAAGTCGCACGGACATAACACTGATCACTGATCACAAGCGGTTCAAAATTCTTTTCCCACTGTTCATTCCAGTTTTCACCGGCAATCTCGTTCACAGCATAGCTGTATTCCAATTCTTCATCATAGGATAACAAAACCGTCTTTAATGATGACTCTTTATAGCTATCCTGATCTATAAATGCCGAAAAGCCATTCTCGGTATCTTCAAAGGTATTGAAACCAATATCAGCGAGATCACTTATTAAAAGATCCCGCTGATATTCTTCAATGTTTTTAAATTCAAATGTGACTTGTATATATTGCATTAGGCGTTGAATGCTTTAACGATATCCGTAAAATCACGGGATTTAAGTGACGCTCCACCGATTAAGCCCCCATCGATATCCTGCTGTGCAAAAAGTTCTGCAGCATTCTTTGGATTACAGCTACCTCCGTAAAGGATACTTACACCCTCAGCAATTTCCGATCCGAATTGTGTAGCAATCTCGGCTCTGATGAAAGCATGAACTTCCTGCGCCTGATCAGAAGAAGCAGTTAAACCTGTTCCAATAGCCCAAACTGGTTCATAAGCAATAACGATCTTAGCAAAATCTTCAGCAGATAAGCCAAAAATACCATTGGTAAGCTGTGATTTAATTACATTAAAGTAATCACCGTTGTTACGCTCATCCAATGTCTCGCCTATACAGAAAATCGGAGTAAGTCCATTTGCAAGTGCTGCTTTTGTTTTTTCAGCCAATAGGGCGTCCGTCTCTGCGAAGTATTGTCTACGTTCAGAGTGACCGATGATTACGAAGCTGCAACCAACAGATTTGATCATCTTAGCTGAGATTTCTCCGGTATAAGCTCCAGACGCATTCTGATGGCAGTTTTGCGCACCAATGTGAACGGTCGTACCGCCTAATTTAGCCAGGCTGTTCAAATGAATAAATGGCGCACAAATGATCGCTTGCTGATCGCCTTTTTTCTCATCTCTAACCATGTTTACAATTTCTGAGAATAGGGAAATGCCTTCAGCATAATCCATATTCATTTTCCAGTTACCAGCTACAATTTTTTTCCTCATGATATTAGGTATTTTTAGTTTAGGTTAAGCAATGCCCTAAGGCCTTGCAATTTATTTAAAGTTTCTGTTGACAGCAGTTAATTCAAAAACTTGTTGCAAAATTTCTTTTTCTGTAGCATCAAAAGGAAGGTTCCTTCTTTCAAATACCTTCGTCGCCGTTTCAAACATCTTTTTTAGCGTATACACCTCATAACCATGGGAGCCACCCCAGGAGAAGTCAGGAATAAAGTTCCTTGGAAATCCAGCACCAAAGATGTTGGCACTTACGCCCGCAACCGTCCCGGTATTAAACATGGTGTTGATGGCACATTTGGCATGATCAGCCATGATCAGTCCGCAGAATTGGAGCCCTGTCCTTCGGAAACTTTCTTTTTGATAATCCCACAAGCGAACTTCAGCATAGTTGTTTTTGAGATTGCTATTATTGGAGTCAGCGCCAATGTTACACCATTGTCCAAGCACAGAATTACCGAGATAACCTTCGTGTCCTTTGGATGAATAGCCCCATATTACAGCATTATTGATCTCGCCACCTACACGGGAAAATGGTCCTATGGTAGTTTGACCATAAATTTTGGCGCCCATTTTTACCTGTGAGTCATGGCACAGCGCGAATGAACCCCGGATATTACTGCCTTCCCATACCTGAGCATTGCGCCCTAAATAAATCGGACCGTTCTTGGAATTAAACGTTGAACATTCTGCAGAAGCACCTTGTTCCACAAAAATTTGATCTCCGATCAAGGTATTCGTAGCACTAAGACTAGCTGAAGTACGTCCTGTAGTTAACAACTGGAAATCTTTGCGCAGCTCAACATCGTTGAACTTAAAGATATCCTCCGGATAGTTTATTTTAATAAAGTCTGCTTCGTAAGCTATTGGAGCACCTGCCGGATGAAATAGCGCTATATCCCCCGCAGGTTCAAACTTCCCGGCGATGGTGATACCATCCTTCATGAGCACGTCGCCTGTTTTCAGGCCAAGAATTGCTTCAACAAGCTGTACATCCGGACAAATAGAACCATTGATGTATAATTCTGCCTCCTGGTTTAAAGGGTATTTCGTGGAAAGATATGCTTGAGTCTTGAAGCCTGCATCAGCATTCAAGTATTTTGACCACTTCTCAGCGATGGTTAGTATGCCAAGCCTGAGATCGGCAACTGGCCTTGTAAAGGTTAATGGACGGAGCGAATTCCATGCACCATCATCAAATAAATTGATTGTCATAAGCGACAAAAATAAAAAAAGTCCCGGTGCATCTCGCAACGGGACTTAAAATAAAAGTCTTTATTTCTGAATTACTTCTTAGCGTAACGGGTTTTGAATTTATCGATACGACCAGCAGTATCAACAAGTTTCATTTTACCAGTGTAGAAAGGGTGTGAAGTATGAGAAATCTCTAACTTGTATAGAGGGTATTCGTTTCCATCTTCCCAAGTAACAGTCTCTTTGGTATCTACACAAGATTTAGTTAAGAAAGAATAGTCGTTAGACATATCTTTAAATACTACGAACCTATAGTTTGATGGATGCAGATCTTTTTTCATGATAATATATTTATATACTTAGTTGTCGCTTATTTTTAAGGTTGCAAATATCCAAATTTAATTATACATATACAAGACCATACGCAGATAATTTCTATTTTATATTTGCTGGCATAGTTCTATAAGTACACCATTAGTCTCTCTCGGGTGTACAAAACACACGAGCTTGTTATCTGCACCTGACTTAGGCACTTCATTTAACAAGACGAAACCTTCCTTTTTTAATCTCGCCATTTCAGCCACAATATCTTCTACATCAAAAGCGATATGATGAATCCCCTCCCCTTTCTTGGCCAGGAACTTCGCTATTGCACTCTCCGGACCGGTGGCCTCAAGCAACTCCACTTTATTATCTCCAACCTTGAAAAAGGAAGTATTCACCTGTTCGCTTGGTACGGACTCTTCTTTATAGGGAGAAACACCCAGAATCTTTTCGAAAACCAGATTGGCTGTTTGCATGTTTTTTACTGCGATACCGATATGTTCAATTTTATTCATTCTTTTAAGGTTATACAATTGTAAAAATACGGGAATAATCAGTATACAAAAGGCCACAAATATACGCTGGCAATCTTTTTTCTTATCTTTGTGTATAAAACAAGACCCAATATTTTATGGAACTTCCTATTTATCTAGATAATAATGCAACGACTCCCCTTGATCCAAGGGTATTAGAAGCGATGCTCCCATATTTTACCAACAAGTTTGGTAACGCTGCGAGCCGTAACCATGCTTTTGGCTGGGTTGCTGAAGAAGGTGTAGATTATGCACGTGAGCAGGTGGCTAAGTTAATTGGCTGTACAGAGAAAGAGATTATCTTCACCTCTGGTGCTACTGAAGCAGACAACCTTGGTATTAAAGGTGTGTTTGAAATGTACCAGGATCGTGGTAATCATATCATCACTGCAACTACAGAACACAAAGCTGTTTTAGATACCTGTAAACACCTGGAAAAGCTTGGTGCTAGAGTAACCTACCTGAATGTTAAGGAAGATGGTCTGATTGATCTTCAGGAACTGGAAGCTGCAATGACCGAACAAACCATCCTGGTAACCATCATGTATGGAAACAACGAGATCGGTGTTGTTCAGCCAATCAAAGAAATTTCTGCTATTGCACATAAATACGGTGCCTTATTCATGACCGATGCTACACAGGCAGTTGGTAAAATTCCTGTAGATGTAAATGCTGACGGAATTGACTTAATGGCATTCAGTGCACACAAAATGTACGGACCTAAAGGTGTTGGTGTACTTTACGTACGTCGTAAAAACCCAAGGGTTAAAGTTACCGCTCAAATTGACGGTGGTGGTCACGAACGCGGTATGCGTTCAGGAACACTTAACGTTCCAGGTATTGTAGGCTTGGGTAAAGCATGCGAACTATGCAGATTAGAAATGGATTCTGAAGCCGCAAGATTGTCTGCTTTAAGAGACAAACTGGAAAGTGCATTAACGGTTCTTGAAGAAAGTTATGTAAATGGTAACCGCGAGCATCGTCTGCCACACGTAACCAATATCTCCTTCAAATATGTAGAAGGTGAAGGATTAATGATGGCGATGAAGGACCTTGCAGTATCTTCAGGTTCTGCATGTACATCAGCATCCCTTGAGCCATCTTACGTATTAAAGAGCTTAGGTTTATCTGATGATCTTGCACACTCTTCTATCCGTTTCGGTTTAGGTAGATTTACAACTGAAGAAGAGATCGACTACGCAATTGAGAACACTAAAAAAGCGGTACTTCATTTGCGGGACCTTTCACCACTATGGGAGATGTTCAAAGAAGGTGTTGACTTAAGTAAAATTGAATGGGCAGAGCACTAAGCACTGTCAGATAACAAAGATATTAACAGGCCTTGAATGGCCGGGAGGAAAATAAAATGGCATACTCAGAAAAAGTAATGGAACACTATACCAACCCTAGAAATGTTGGTACGTTAAATAAAGACAGTAAATCTGTAGGTACAGGACTTGTAGGCGCACCTGAATGTGGTGACGTTATGCGTCTTCAGATTGAAGTAGATGAAAACAACGTGATTACCGATGCAAAATTCAAAACCTTTGGTTGTGGATCTGCTATCGCTTCATCTTCTTTGGCTACAGAATGGTTAAAAGGTAAAACTGTTGACGAAGCTTTGGCTATCGACAATATGGACATCGTTGAAGAGCTGGCTTTACCACCGGTTAAGATTCACTGTTCCGTATTGGCAGAAGATGCAATCAAATCTGCAATCAACGATTACCGTGTAAAAAATGGTATGGAGCCAATTGAACTGGCTAAATCACACCACTAATTTTTAAATGGGGCGTTCTCTTTAGCGTCCCTGAACATGAAGTTAGTATATAAAACAAGATACAATGATTACAATAACTGATAAAGCTAAAAGCAAGATTGATCACTTGATGCAGGATGCCAACATGGATAATGAATATTTCCTACGTGTTTCTGTTAAAGGTGGCGGATGTTCCGGCTTGTCCTACAACCTCGACTTCGATAATGAGACAAAAACCGGCGATCAGTTTTTTGAAGATAAAGGGATCAAAATTGCATTGGATATGAAATCTTTCCTTTACCTGGCTGGAACTGAATTAGACTTTTCAGACGGCTTAAATGGTAAAGGTTTCAATTTCCACAACCCGAACGCTAGCCGCTCTTGTGGTTGCGGAGAAAGTTTTTCTGTTTAAATACATTAATTAAAGTGTTAAAAGGGGCATCCGCCCCTTTTTTTATACCCAAAATGTCTGCAACAATTTCAGGTTGCATTTTTACCTCGAAAACTCTATCATTGCTCTCCCAAATTAACAAACAGTTATATGGTAACCTTCAATGAATTTTCTACCGTTCCCAGTCTTTTAAGAAACGTAGTAGAAAACATCCACAATCCCGACCACACCTTCCTGAAGCAAAAGAAAGGCAACGACTGGAAAGAGATATCTTACGGCACTACACTCAAAAATGCCGATGCCGTTTCCGCATTCTTTCTAAGAAAGGGGATCAATAAAGGTGATCGAATGGGGCTCATCATAGAAAACTCTCCAGAGTACGTCTATTACGATCAGGGTATCCAGCAAATTGGTGCAATAAATGTTTCCATATATCCCACACTGTCCGAACATGAGGTTGAATACATCATTAATGACTCTGGCATTAAATCCATCCTCGTCGGCAGCCCTTTCCTTTTTAAAAAGATATTAAAGATCGCCAGGAACTGTCGTGAGTTATTATACGTGATTCCGGCCTTTAATGACGTAGATAAAATTGCCGTTCCATCAGATTTCCCTAAAGAGATCATTCATTTCGATGAGGTGCTGAATACAGCTGAAAATATTACTATAGAAGAAGTACAACAGATCACGGCTCTACGTAATGCTTTAAGACCTAAAGATCTCTCCTCTTTGATATATACCTCCGGAACAACCGGCACACCAAAAGGCGTTATGCTCTCGCATAGCAACTTCGTGGAAAATGTTAAAGTGTGCCTGCAACAGATCCCGGTTATCGATAAAGATGACCTGTTTTTATCTTTCCTTCCACTGTCGCACGTTTTCGAACGTACAGCAACCTACCATGTTTGCTGTGCACAAGGCTGTACCATTGCCTATGCGCAGAGCCTGGAACTACTCGCTAAAAACATGGCTGAAGTAAAACCAACGGTGATGAGCTGTGTGCCCAGACTTTTGGAACGCATACACGACAAAGCCATAAAAAGTGGAACTGCTGCAGGTGGTATGAAAGCGAAAATCTTCATGTGGGCTTTGGAAACGGGACAAGCGTATCGCAACAAAAAAGAAGCTGGCCATAACCCAGGTATTCTTTTAGGGCTTAAACAGAATACTGCAGACAAGCTGGTGTTCAGTAAAATTAAAGAGAAGACCGGCGGCAGGTTGAAGTTCATGATCTCCGGCGGTGCAGCGCTTCCGAAAAATGTCGGCGAGTTCTTTGGAAATCTTGGTATTAAAATATTAGAAGGATTCGGACTTACCGAAACTTCGCCCGTAATGTCCGTGACGGAATATCACCGCCAGGTTTATGGGACTGTCGGCCGGATCATTCCGGGCATTGAAGTGGGTATACAAGATGTAGAAACCAAAAACTTCATCAGCATTCAAACACACGAGAGCTTTAATGAAGATTTCGAATGTGAAGAAGGTGAAGTTGTAGTTCGTGGTCATTGTGTGATGCAGGGCTATTTCAACAAACCTGCCGAGACTGCTGAAGCGATAGATTGTGACAATTGGTTCCACACTGGTGATATTGGTCGTTTCTACAAGGGCAACCTGCAGATCACAGACCGGATCAAAAACATGATCGTTAATGCATACGGGAAAAATGTTTATCCTACACCGGTAGAAAACATCTACCTGAAGAGTTTAAAGATTGAATCCATATTCCTGATTGGAGACAAAAGAGAATACCTCACAGCGCTGATTGTTCCTAACCGGGAAACCCTCCAGGAGCAGTTTAATTTGCCGGATGCATACTTCAATCAGCCTGAGCTGTTCATTGAAGATCAGGAGATTTTAAGCTGGATTAACCAGGACATCCGGAAGCTGTCGAATGAACTTGCGAAATTCGAGCGCATCAAGAACTTCAAATTGAAGCGCAGTCCTTTCAGCATGGAAGAAGGCGAAATGACGCCGAGCATGAAACTAAAACGAAAGGTGATTGAGCGTAAGTATGCCGAACCTATCAACGAGATGTACAAAATGGCCGTAGAAGCAGATTAGATTTACTATTTTTGCAGTCATTTAACTCAGTAAAACGTCGCCGGTAAATGCCGGAACATATATCCATATGAGCTTATCAGAATTAGAAATATTACGCCGTAGTGCGTTATCCGAACTACGGAAATTAGGTATCGATCCATATCCTGCAGAAAGTTTCGACATCAATGCCAATGCTGCAGATATCCTTGCAAACTTTGAGGCTAAACAAGAGGCGTATAAGAGCATCAGTCTTGCCGGAAGGATCATGTCCCGCAGAATCATGGGAAGTGCTGCTTTCGTGGAGCTTCAGGATGCTACCGGCAGGATCCAGATCTACCTGAAACGGGATGAACTTTGCCCGGACGAGGATAAAACACTTTATAATACCGTATTTAAAAAGTTATTAGACCTTGGTGACTACATTGGCATCAAAGGTTATGCTTTTACCACCCAAACCGGCGAGATTTCTATCCATGTTACCGAGTTCAAGTTATTATCCAAATCCTTAAAACCGCTTCCAATCGTAAAACGTGACGAAGAAGGTAATATCTATGATGGATTCACCGATCCTGAACTCCGTTACAGACAACGTTATGTTGACTTAACCGTAAACCCTGGCTTCAAACAGATTTTCATTAATCGTTCGAAGGTAATCAACACCATGCGCAATTACTTCAATGAGCAAGGCTGGATGGAGGTAGAAACCCCGATCCTACAACCGATCCATGGTGGTGCAGCTGCAAGACCCTTTGCAACGCATCATAACACCCTGGACATGCCTCTGTACCTGAGAATTGCGAATGAGCTTTACCTTAAAAGGTTGATCGTTGCTGGTTTTGATGGCGTATATGAGTTCGGTAAAATGTTCAGAAATGAAGGTATGGACCGTACGCACAACCCGGAATATACGGCAATGGAAATCTATGTAGCCTATAAGGATTATATCTGGATGATGGCTATGGTTGAGGAATGCCTTGAACGTGTTGCTACTGCCATTCACGGTAAACCAGTTGTTACTGTAGGTAAGAACGAAATTAACTTTGCTGGACCATACGAAAAGCTTACCATGTATGAGTCCATCCAAAAATACACGGGAATTGACGTTTCTGCGATGAGCGAAACAGAAATTGCAGATACCTGCAGGCAGTTAGGAATTGAAATTGATGCAAGCATGGGTCGCGGTAAACTGATTGACGAACTGTTTTCGGAGAAAGTGGAAGCCAATCTGATCCAACCGACATACATCACGGACTATCCGATAGAAATGACGCCACTTGCGAAAAAACACCGCAGTAAGGAAGGTCTGGTAGAACGGTTTGAGCTTTTCGTTAACGGAAAGGAAATTGCAAATGCGTACTCAGAGTTGAATGACCCGATTGATCAAAAGGAACGTTTTGAAGATCAACTGAAGCTTGCTGCAAGAGGCGATAGCGAAGCAATGGCCATGGATGAGGATTTTGTAAGAGCATTGGAATATGGTATGCCACCAACCTCAGGGCTAGGTGTCGGTATCGACCGCTTGGTGATGTTAATGACAAACCAATCCACGATTCAGGAAGTTTTGTTCTTCCCGCAAATGCGTCCGGAGAAAAAAGTGAAGATTACTGAAGATCAGGATTTCGTTGACGCAGGTATCCCTGCAGAATGGGTACAGGCGATCCGCAAAATGGGCATCAATACTATTGAAGACTTAAAAGCTGCAAACCCGAACAAGGTGTTCAATGACCTTGGTGGTATGCGCAAAAAATTAAAGCTTGATTTACCAATGCCCGGCAAAGAGGATGTGATGTCCTGGTTTGCATAGGTTATAAAGATTATATCTATAACGAAGCCGCATTATCGAATGATAATGCGGCTTTTTCATTTTAGGAGCTCGCAGGTTTAAGGCAATGAGCAAACAAAAGTGCTGCCACTGAAGCACTCCTCGAACAATTATGAACCAGACCTCAGGCACACCTCACCCACACCTCGCCCACACCTTACCCACGGAATGTGTGGGTTTGATGTGTTTCAGGTCTTTGTCTGGTGTGCCGTAATTCTGAGACATAATAAAAGCGGCATCATTGCTGATGCCGCTTCTGTAATTCTTATTATCTGTTCTGAAAGATCTACCTGTATCTGATCTGTTGTTTGTCTAACATCACCATCTGATCTTTCATCTGCTTGATCTGGTCGGCAAGCAATTTATTCTTGTCAGCTTTCTTAGCTTCCGTCAAATACATCTGGGCTTCGCGCTTGTTGCGTTTTCCCATAGCAATACCTGCAAGGCTAAGTTTTGCAAGAGCGATGTTATGATCCATTTGCAGACCTAAAGAAAGTGCTTTCTTGAAGTACTTTTCAGATTGCATTGGTGCTTTTCGGGATTCAATTAGTCCTACCAGCAGGTTGTAGTACCCATGCTGCATTTTTACCAGTTGTGTTTCATAGTTGGTGATTCTTTTCAGAAAAGACTCTGCTTTCGGCATATCATCTTTTCTCAAAAACCATTGTGCCAGCAACATGTTTTCATTGTAGAAATATGTTGCAAGTACGATTATACTGATTAACACAGCAAGAATGCCCCAGCCCCAGTATCCAAAAACCATCAGTGCTATGGCACCACCCAGGATTGAAAACCCTATAATTAAACGAAAAATGTTTGGCATAAATCAATTGTAAATTTTGTGCAAATATCGTGTTTATATACTTAAAATCAGATTTAAACTTCTAAATTCAAAAATTAATAAAACAATTATCCCCTAATCGATGAACAAATTATTAACGCTTTTAGTCCTTTTCCTGGGCTTTCAAGCAAGTGCACAGGAACTAAATAAGAAAAAGCAGGATACTTACCGAAATAAAGAAATCATGATCAACAACTGCACAAGAGAAAGTGTGTGTAACTTCCCGGAGTTTAAGACAATTTACGATACCATGTACGAAAGCTATGCACCGGATGCGGAAACCATTACGGCACTGAAGCCACTGATGGATGGTGTAAAGGTAACCATCGTAATGGGAACCTGGTGCGGTGACAGCAAGTTGCAGGTACCTCATTTCTACAAGATCACTGATCAGCTTGGTATCACTGAGCAAGACATGACGCTAATCTGTGTTGATGGAGAAAAGAAAGCTGAAAATGGCTTAATTGATAACATGAATATTGAACGTGTACCAACGTTTATATTTTATAAAGAAGGTAAAGAAATTGGCCGGATCGTAGAGTCTCCAAAAGACACCTTAGAAAAGGATGCCTTAGAACTACTAAGCAAGAAGTAATTGATGGCGACTACGTTTGAGCCTGGATGGCAGGGAATTCTTGAAAAAGAGTTGGAGAAAGACTACATGCAGTCGCTTCGAAATTTCCTAAAACAGGAAAAGGAAAGTGGTCAACTAGTTTTTCCGAAATCAGCTGATGTATTTAATGCTTTTAAACACACCCCCTTGGAGCGCGTAAAAGTGGTGCTGTTGGGGCAAGATCCTTACCATGGTCCAGGGCAGGCTCATGGCCTCTCCTTTTCCGTACAGAAAGGCGTGGCAATTCCTCCCTCACTGCGGAACATGTACAAAGAACTGGCAAATGATATCCCTGGCTTTAAGATCCCGGCACATGGGGATCTTACGGCATGGGCCGATCACGGCGTCCTCTTGTTAAACGCTACCTTGACCGTGCGGGCGCATCAGGCCGGTTCACACCAGGGAAAAGGCTGGGAGACCTTCACCAATCACGTGATCAGCGCCTTGTCGGCAGAAAAACAGGGACTGGTATTTTTACTTTGGGGTAAATTCGCGCAGAACAAGGCACAGCTCATTGATGGCACAAAACACAGTCTGTTAAAAGCGGCGCACCCATCTCCCCTGTCTGCTCACAACGGATTTCTAGGGTGCCGCCATTTTTCTAAAACCAACGACATCTTGCAGGCACAAGGCCAGAGCCCTATCGATTGGCAGATTTTATAAAGTTGCTTAAGATCTAGTATTCCAAAGGTATGATCGGTTCTTTTTTAGTGGTAGACATGATCATCATGGTCTGAAAAGTCTTAACGACGGTAATTTTACTGATCTTTTCCATGATCAGGCGTTCGTAGGCTTTGATGTCATGTACATAAACCTTCAAAAGAAAATCAGCCTGACCGGTAACGTGGTGACATTCCGTAATTTCTTTGATTTGGTTTACTTCGTCCAGAAAAGTTTGGATCGTGTTGTTCTTGTGGAAATCCAGTTGCACCTGGATAAAGGTTTTAATACCTAAGCCAAGTTTTTCTTCATCTACTAGTGCATGATAACTTTTGATGTATCCGGATTGTTCAAGTTTACGAACCCGCTCTAAAGTCGGTGCAGGCGAAAGTCCGATCTCCTGAGATAACAACAAGTTTGTTATTCTTCCATTCTCCTGCAGGAGTCTTAATATTTTTAAGTCAATTTTATCTAATTCTGCGGCCATATGTTAGGTTGTTTACTTTCAAAGGTAATTAGAAATCGCTCTCCACAAAATTAAATTCTTATAAAACCATATTTTTAATAGAAAATTTTTCAACGAGATTTGCTAATAACCTCCTTTTTTGGGCTGCACTTTACCTGAAGTGAAAAGATTTGCCTGTACTTAACGAAGACAACAGCGCTCTAAATCTGGTAATAAATTGGAAATGTGTTCATACTAAACCGATTTAGCTGAAGTGTTGAACATGCCAGTGGGCTGATGACCGAGCCTTAGCTGGTTAAGCTTTTATCCGCTGCAGCCGGTTAACCCTGCTGTCAGCCGCAATTTTTTGTGCAAAGGGCCTGTACAAAATTATATTTGCTAACTTACGGGTATGATATTTGGAGTAATTACGCACAAATAATAATATGGGAAAAAACTACAAGGATACGGTTTCTTGATATGCAGGCGGATAAGACAATGAGGAGAGATGGTGAGTCGTTGGCCGAGGTGCATCAAAGTGTAGAGACCAACAAAAGAACCGGATGGCGAAGAATTTTAAGTTTCATAGGACCAGCCTATCTTGTAAGTGTAGGTTATATGGATCCTGGAAACTGGGCAACTGACCTTGCCGGTGGGAGTAAGTTTGGCTATTCGCTGATATGGGTATTGCTCATGTCAAACTTAATAGCGCTGCTGTTACAGTCGCTTAGCTCGCGACTGGGAATCGTTCGTGGGCTTGAT
Source organism: Pedobacter sp. SAFR-022 (assembly GCF_051965375.1). Lineage (NCBI taxonomy): Bacteria > Pseudomonadati > Bacteroidota > Sphingobacteriia > Sphingobacteriales > Sphingobacteriaceae > Pedobacter > Pedobacter sp. SAFR-022. The sequence goes on along the minus strand of NZ_JBQCME010000004.1, from coordinate 336,098 downwards.
CTGGCGCAAGCATCGAAAAACACTTATCCAAAATGGGTGAATATCCCTTTGTTTATCCTTGCACAGACGGCTATTATCGCCTGCGACCTCGCGGAGATCATCGGTATGGCGATAGGTTTGCAATTGCTGTTTGATCTGCCTCTGCTCTATGGCATCAGCATTACCATTCTGGATACTTTTGTGTTACTCTTTCTGATGAACAAGGGCATGCGTAAGATGGAAGCATTTATTGTATCAATGGTTTTCATTGTCGGCATCTCCTTTCTTGTTGAAATGTTTATCGTTGAGCCTAGCCTGATTGAAGTTGCGAAGGGTTTTGAACCGAGTTTACTTTCGGGCGAAGCATTGTATATCGCTATCGGTATCATTGGTGCCACAGTGATGCCACATAACCTGTATCTGCATTCCTCACTCGTACAAACCAGAAAATTTGAACGTGATAGTAAAGGCATCAAAGAAGCTTTGAAGTTTAACTTCATTGATACCGCCGTGGCACTTAACCTGGCATTTTTCGTGAATGCTGCAATCCTGATCTTAGCCGCAGCAGCTTTTTATAAGAACGGCCTGCATGAAGTCGCTGAAATTCAGGATGCACATAAGCTTCTGGGCAATATATTCGGTAATGTTGCACCTGCATTGTTCGCAATTGCGCTGATTGCAGCCGGACAAAGTTCTACGGTAACTGGTACCCTTGCCGGACAGATCATTATGGAAGGCCACCTGAACCTGCGGATACAGCCATGGCTCAGACGTCTGATCACGAGGATCCTGGCCATCCTGCCTGCATTTTTCACCATTCTTTACTTTGGAGAAGATGCCCTTGGAAGTTTACTGATCCTGAGCCAGGTAGTACTCAGTTTGCAGCTGGGTTTTGCGGTGATCCCTTTAATCCATATTACTTCCGACAAGAAGCAAATGAAGGAGTTTGCATTAAAAAACTGGGTGAAGATATTAGCTTGGACAAGCGCCCTGGTGATCGTAATCCTGAATGTTAAGCTCGTTATCGAGGAGATTAGTTCCTGGGCAAATTCAGCCAGCACCCTCCTGATCTATGGCCTTGTTGTGCCGATAGCCGTCCTTGTCGGATTCTTGCTGCTGTTTGTCTTCATCTATCCGCTCCTTAAAGATCAGCGGATTGGTTCTAATGTACCCCATGGTAACGCCCTGGAAATCGGTCCGATTGAACATCTGGCGTATAAGCGTATTGGCATTTCAGTAGATTTCTCGAAAAATGATTTAAAGACGATCAGACATGGTCTGGTACAAGGTGGCAAGGACGCCGACTACTTTATCATACATATTGTGGAAACTGCGGTGGCCACCTACCACGGTACCTCTGCTATGGACCACGAGACCAAATCGGATGCTGATAACCTCGACGCCTACTGCATCAACCTCCGGGAGCTGGGATACCGGGCTACACCTTGCATCGGCTTTGGAAAGCCGGCAAATTCAATATCACGCCTGAGCAGAGAGAACAACCTGGATTTACTTGTTATGGGCGCCCACGGCCATAAGGGTGTGAAAGATCTAATTCTAGGCACTACCGTAAATTCGGTGAGGCACCAGGTTTCTATTCCGGTTTTGATTGTACGGTAGGAATATTGCAGCTATTGCCCGATGAATAGTTAAGAAATTCGGATATTCGCTTAATAATTATGAAGAACGACGTACAAATAAAAAATAAAAGAGCCTACTTTGACTACCACATTGTGGAGAATTTCAATGCTGGGATTGCATTATTGGGAACAGAGATCAAGGCTATTCGTCAGGGTAAAGCGAACATGTCGGACGCTTTCTGTATGTTCATCGGAAATGTCCTTTATGTAAGAAACCTGCACATCTCTGAGTACAGCCACAGTTCTTTTCACCACCACGATATCAAACGTGACCGTGTATTACTGCTACATAAAAAGGAACTGCGGAAGCTAAAAGCTAAGAGCGAGGAAAAAGGCTATACCATCGTTCCATTGAGAATTTACACCAATGAGCGTGGATTTGCGAAAATCGAGATCGCACTTGCGCAAGGTAAAAAGGAATACGACAAACGGGATAGTATTAAAGACAGGGAATCTAAAAGAGAACTTGACCGGGCAATGAAGGTGTAACTACCAAGCCTGGTCGCCCACAAGCGGTACAAATCTGAACTGGTCCAGTTCAATCTTTTCAAATTCCGTTTCACTGATGCGGATTACGGTAACCATTGTCTGGCTTTGTTCATTACCGACCGGAATAACCAGTATACCCCCTATTTTAAGCTGCTTCAACAACACTTCAGGTACAAAGGGTGCCCCTGCGGTTACAATGATCTTATTATACGGTGCGTGTGCAGGAATTCCCATTGAACCATCGCCAAAAAAGAAGTTGGCATTATAGCCCATACCAGGTAACACCTTTATGGTGTGCTTGTAAATATTTTCCTGCCGCTCGATGGTGTACACGTTTGCGCCAAGCTCCATCAATACACAGGTTTGATAGCCGGAGCCTGTTCCAATTTCCAGAACTTTATCTCCAGGTGTAATGTGTAACAACTCGGTCTGATATGCAACCGTATACGGTTGGGATATGGTCTGACCATCACCTATTGGAAAGGCAATGTCCTTATAAGCCTGGTTCCAGAAAGTTTCGTCAAAGAAAAAATGACGTGGAATTTTTCCAATAGCGTTCAAAACATTTACGTCAGTAATACCTCTTGATTTAAGGTGTTCAACCAGCTTCTTCCTTGCGCCTCGTTCCCGGTAATTGTCAACAAACTTGTATGCCATTTGCTCCAAAAATAAGGCTTTCCCCTCGATCTGCTTCAAGACTTTAATGAATATTTTAGCGAGCAATATCTAACTTGCACTTAATCAATATTATTTTCACAACGTTCTAAACATTTCCTTGTATTAAAGCTGTTTAAAAACTACTTTTGGACACCAATTTTTAAGTGCCACGAGATTTATGAAGAAAATACTTATTCTATGCATCTTAATGCTGACGAGCTACCTAACCATGGCACAAATTGATGGCAGCTTTAACAACTCTGTGAGTGTACGTGCATTTGGAATCATGCAGGTCCCAAAAATTCAGAATGAATCCAAGAAAGATAACTACGTTAACAGTTACCTGAATTCGATAACCTTAAAGTTTAATGATAATCAAATCAGTTACCGCCTATCTGGCAGTTACTTAAATGACGACATTGACGTGATGGAATCGAATAACGGTCGTGGCACGATCCGGGATTATACCATAAAAATGGGTTTTGAAAAGAACTTTAACTATGGTGTGGTACAACCCTACTTTTTAACCGACCTTGGCTACCGTTCACATGAATTTGAAGGGCTGATTAGCACCGCTACGGCTGCAAAAGTTACTAAACACGGTTTTACCCTTGCACCTGGATTCGGGTTGAAGCTTAATGTGCTCAGACAGCTCACGTTTTTTGCCGAAGGAAATGTGGAGTTCTTTTATTTCCAGAACAAACAGGAAATAACACCTGCTGGCAGCGAGGCGAGAAATATCAATAAAAATTACCAGTCACAGTTCCTGCTAAATCCGATCTTTACGGGTCTGCAGTTTCACTTCGGAAATAATCGCTAATAAGGGTCTACGTCAATCTGAATGATGACGCCTTTGAACGCCGGGTCTACATTAACCTGAAGGATGGTTTCCGTAATCAGATTTTTAACTTTCTGAATGGCGGTATCCCGCTCTGCTTTAACGATGATCTGCATCAGAAAATAATTACGCACTCTGGAGACCAAAGGCTGTTCGGGTCCAAGTACCCGTTTGCCGAGTTGTGCCCGAAGGCCGTTGGCCAGCATCCGCGAAGCATAATTCAATACATCCGGATCTTTATGTTTCAGGTTAAGGAATATCAGTCTGGAGAAAGGAGGATAATTAAACTGCTTGCGTTCGGCAATTTCGTCTTCATACATCTCCTCATACCTGTTTTCCACAACCTGCTGGATAATACGATGATTATCATCGTATGCCTGAATATCAACTTTTCCCTGTTTGTCACGCCTGCCGGCACGTCCGGATACCTGTGCGAGCAGTTGATAGCTCCGTTCAAATGCCCGAAAATCAGGATAGTTCAATAAGGTATCCGCATTGATGATCCCGATAAGACTGACATTATCGAAGTCTAATCCTTTAGCGACCATCTGCGTACCGATGAGGATATTGGTGGTACCATCCTGAAAGTCGGAGATGATCTTCCGCAGGCTGTTCTTTGTACGGGTACTGTCTACATCTAAACGCGCGATTTTGGCTTCAGGGAATAGCAGCGCTAATTCTTCTTCCACGCGTTCGGTACCAAACCCTTTCTGCTCAATATGCACAGAACCACAAGCAGGACAGATGTTCAAGGTGTTCTGATGATAACCACAATAGTGACAATGCAGTTTCCCACTACTCTTATGGAAAGTTAAACTTACATCGCAATTCACACATTTTGGAGCAAAGCCGCAAGTCGCGCATATCAGGATAGTCGCGTACCCCCTCCTGTTTTGAAAGAGGATCACCTGTTCCTGGTTTTCCAGGCAAGCTTGTATATCTTCAATCAGCACACTTGAAAAATAGGAAACCATCTTCTTTCGCTTTGTCTCTTCTGCAAGACTTACAACCTGATGATTTGGCAATTCGACACCACTAAACCGATCTGTGAGGGTTACCAAGCCATATTTCTGTGTTAAAGCGTTGTAATAGCTCTCGATGGATGGTGTTGCTGATCCCAGGATCACCTTAGCCTTATGCAAATGGGCCAGGTAAACGGCACAATCTCTTGCCTGATAGCGCGGCGCAGGTTCATGCTGCTTGTAAGAAGCTTCATGCTCTTCATCCACAACGATGAACCTGAGGTTTTGAAATGGCAGAAAAACCGCCGACCGTGCACCAAGAATGATCTTGAAGCTTCCATTCAACACCTTATTCCAAATCTCTACACGTTCAAAATCGTTGAACTTCGAATGATAAACGCCTATTGCATCGCCAAAGTAATGTTTTATGCGCTCCACAATCTGAGTTGTCAAAGCAATCTCCGGCAGCAGGAACAGCGCTTGCCCCTCTTCGGCAATGGCTTCTTCGATGAGCTTGATGTAAATCTGTGTCTTACCGGAAGCCGTTACACCATGAAGCAGTACAACTTCTTTTTCCTGAAATGCGTCCTTCACGGCAGTAATCGCGGTAGTTTGTGCCGCAGAAAGCTCATAGTTCCGGATTTCGTCAGTTTCGTCCATCGACAGCCGGCTTACAGGCTTTTTACGTTGCACAAATATGTCTTTATCGATCAATGCTTTTATGGAGGCCTGGCCACAATTACTGTTACTCAGAATATCTGATTTCAGCACTTCTTTTGTGGACTTAGAAAGATGGATCAAAGCCAGGAGTGCATCTAATTGCCGGGGCGCCCGCTCCAGGATCTCAAAGAGTTCTTTAAGTTTATCTTCGTTCTGGTAAACAGGGTTTAGCGAAATGAAGGTCTTCAGCAGGGGCTTGTATTTCTCCACCACTTCTTCCGCGACATAGACCAGGTCTTTGCTCAGCAAGGACTTAACCAGGGAGATGACGGTTTTTTGCCCGAGTATCTTTGCGATTTCCGCAATGCTAAGCTTTTCCTGCTTCTTCAGGAATTCAATAATCAGCTGTTCCTTATCTTTCAACACCGCATGTTCCAGGTCTGCATCTTCTTTAAGCACGATGATGGTTTCACTTGCCAGTTTTAAACCTGCGGGCAAAGCTGCAGTCATGATCTCCCCCTCATTACACATGTAATAAGTAGACATCCAGTTCCAGAATTTAAACTGATTAGCATTTACAACCGGGAAGGCATCAATGACATCGATGATGTACTTAGCGGCATAGACCACCGGTGCCTCGGTTGTAATAGAACGAATAAGGGCTGTATAGATTTTATTTTTACCAAACTGTACGATCACCCGCTTCCCTGGTGCAACCTCTTCATTCATTTCGAAGGGTACACGATAGATGTAATTCTTTGATAACGATAACGGAAGAATGACCTCTACAAACAACGTTTCTCTTTCCTGAAAAGCGGTATCAAAGTTTTGCTCCATTTATTTCTTTTTTGCTGCTGTGAAAAATAACATCATCCAGCCCAGGATGAAGAATAGCCCACCAACGGGTGTTACAGGGCCAATATAGGATGCGAGCTGCAGATGGTGGATCTCCCGGGTTGCCAGTATATATAGGGAACCCGAGAACAGGACAATGCCGAGACCAAAGAACACGTGTGCCAGTCTGGTTAAGCGGCTTTGTTCAGGAAGGTTAGACAGAAATAGTAATGCGAAGACATGATAGAACTGGTATTCTACGCCCTTGGTCCAGATGGCGAGTGCATTTTCACCGATACTGTCCTTCAGGCTATGGGCACCGAAAGCACCTAAAATCACCGCCATTACGCCAAATACAGAAGCGGTTAAAACTATATTTTTATTCATTTATAGCGCTTATTAGCTGCCTAAATTAAGAAAACCATGGCAGTATCTCTGTATTCCAACTATTAAAATTAAATTTGCTTACACACCGATGAAGAAAATATATTTTATACTGGCAACTCTAGTAATTTTGATTTCAGGGATGAGTTATATGTATTTCTCAACCTTGAATAAGGCGGGCGTACAAGCAGATTTAAGCCTGGAATTGGTCAGCAAAAACGCTGGATTTATTTTCAGCTTTCAGAATGATAAGAGTGTCAGAAATATCCTGAGTGGACAAGCGTTGCTGAACAATCTTGTCGGTGAAGAAAAGGTTGTGGCGCTGCAAGGCTTGCAAGCTGCATTACAGCACAAGGAAATGGCGCCCTTGTTTGAAGGGCAAGACGTATACCTGGGCATTTATCCTTCGGAACAGAAAAGGCTCGATTTTATGGTTGCGGTTCAGCTCAGTCCGGAGGCCAACGAAAAACTGTTGAACGAAAGCCTGAAGCGGTCGGGATTAGCGCTTAAGCCCTATGCTACCTATCAGCAGGTACAACTTTCTGCGAATCAAACTTATTATGTTTTGATACAGCAACGCGTGGTTTTGATTGCAAGTGCATCAAGTGTGATAGACAAGCTAATTGCCAGTCCGAAAGACAATTCAGAAGCAGACTTCATCAGCTTCATTCAAAAGAGCGACAGACTGGGTAAAAACAGCCTCGCAAACCTGTATATCAACTTCAAACAGCTAGGATCTTTGATGAGATCCATTACCCCTTATTTTAACCGGGCTGAACTGGCGCTGCTCAATAAGCAGCATGCTTATGCTAGACTAACCTACAACTTCAGTAAGGAAAAAGTATTCTTTAGCGGGGAAACTAAGGTGTTAAATTCCGACAGCTACTTTTCTTTATTTGCCAACCTTAAACCCGAGAAAATAGAGTTGGATAAAGTGCTTCCGGCAAATACAGCAAGCTATACTCTATTCGCCTTTGGCGATTACAAAACCTTTCATACCGGCTTACAAAAATGGTTTGCCACTAAAAAGGAGGATAAGAATGTACAAGGGAAGATAAAAGCAATAAACGAGAAATACAGGTTAAATCTTGATGAGGTATTTCTAAGGTATACGAGCTCGCAGGCCATCACCGTTCAACTGCAGAATAAACAGAAGCTAGCCGCTATTAAGCTAAACAGCGGCGAAAAGGTAGAACAACTGCTATTGGACCTAAGCGAGGATTATGATGGTGAGATCAGGGAGCTGACGGAGCCAGACCTGCTTTACTACTATTTTGGAGAGCCATTTAAAAGCTTCAAAAAGCCTTATTACCTGATCATCAATAACTACATCATCTTTGCTGCTTACCCAAGTTCTCTGCTGGATTTTAGAAACAGTTACCAGAATAATAACCTTCTGGTCCTTGATAAAACCTATGGTCAGGTCTACAAACAACTGCCACTAAGCGCCAACATTCTGTTTTATCTCAACAATAGAAAAGCCCAGAACATCATCATCAACACCATCTATCCGGAGTATTACAATCAGTTCCGTTCGGAAAACGGCCTGAAGGCATTTGACAGCTTTGTTTACCAGTTGAGTGGTGATCAGGGAACCTTTCAGTCAAATGTGCTTTTTAGCCTTCCTCCTGCTACAACTGCAACCCTGCGCGTTGAAGCTGACAGCCTGCTTGTACGGTAGCGCTTAAAATGGTTTCTTTTTTGATACCGTGATCATGAAGTCTTTGAGGTAGAAAGGCTCAAAATAGGCAACATCCTCAAATGCACCCGCCTGAAAACGCTGATATGCTAAAGCAGACATATTTGCTGCAGTATTGAAATTTTCGGTAAGAAAAGTTGCATTAGGATTATTGAGTATGGGTTCGCATTTTGCTGCGCCATCTCCAATAAAAGTTATTTTTGAAGCCCTCAGCTCCGCAGCATAGGAGTTTTCATCGATGATACGTGCCGATATCGGTTCGAGTTCATCACCTAAGGGAGAATACAAGGATGTATAAACTTCTAATCTTCTGGCATCAATCATCGGACAAACGAGATCATTGTGTTCAGGATGTGCTTTTAAGAACCCATCGGCCATCATTTTAAGTGTATCCACTGCAATAAGCGGCTTATCTGCTGCGTAACAAAGTCCCTTAGCAGTAGAAACACCAATACGCAGTCCGGTATATGATCCTGGACCTTTACTCACCGCAACTGCATCCAGATCTGCGTATTGAAGTCCAGACTGCGACATTACCTCGTCAATAAATAAAGTTAAGGAGCCGGCATGGAGATTCTGACCAGCTGCAATCTTAAGATTTAACGTTTCACCATTTCTGGATACTGCTGCCGAACAGTACTGAGTAGAAGTTTCAATTTGTAAGATGGTAATCATAAAGCAAAGGTACGTTTATTATGGAACCGGATCATGCCCATGTGCACCCCAAGGGTGGCAACGACCTATTCTTTTAAGGGTTAACCAGCCACCTTTAAATGGTCCGTGTTTTTTTATTGCTTCTATTCCATACTGGGAACATGTTGGGGTAAACCGGCAGTTAGATCCAAGCAATGGAGAAATCACCAATTGATAGATCCTGATCAGGGTTAAGAAAAACCAGGAAATGATGGTTTTAAGTGTGTTGATCATTGTCTATACTGCTGAGGAGTTTCTTGAGCACAGCGCTAAGCTTCTTTTCGATAAATGGGAACTCGTATTTCTGCTTACCTACAAACTGCAGTGACAGCAGTAACAGGCCCTTGGATTGCGGAAGATGATCATAAAGTCCCTCCTGTTTTTGTAGACGGTAGGCTTCTCTGATCCGACGTTTTAGTAAGTTTCGGTCTACGGCATGTTTATACCGCTTTTTGGGAACATTGATAACTACCTGCACAGGGTATACCTGTTTGTCCTCAACAAAAAGATAAGAAACACGAAAGGGGTATAATAAAAAAGAAGAACCGTTTTTAAATAGCAGGTCTAAATATTTCCTGCTACATAACCGTTCTTCTTTAATAAATGTTTTCATGCTTTGATCGCGATAGTACAGATACGAAAGACCTGCGTTACACTATGCGTGCTGCAATCAAATTATGCTTTGTGGCGACGCTCGTCAGACACTGATAATTTCTTTCTTCCTTTTGCGCGGCGAGAAGCTAATACTCTTCTACCGTTTGCTGTAGCCATTCTTTCGCGGAAGCCGTGTTTATTTCTTCTCTTTCTTTGCGAAGGTTGGAATGTTCTTTTCATAACTGTATGATATCTTAACTGTATTTTTTAAATAAGAAGTGCAAATATAGTCGGATTTTATTTTAAATGCAAATAGATTAACAAGCCTGGTAAATTTTATAGGAGTTTAAATGCCTAAGGATGCCTTTAGCTTCATATATCCGTTTTTACTAACGGGCAACCAAAGCCCTGATTTCAGAAGCACCACGTAGTTTTCCTTCTCTTTAAGCTCAATTTTCGATACCTGGTTCAGGTTTATAATGTAGGAACGGTGGACACGGATAAACTGGTTGGCATCAAGGGTTTGCTCAAAAAAACTCATGGTTTTGTTCTTGAAATAGGCACCATCAGCCGTGCTGATCTTCACCTGATCATCATCTGCTTCAATGTACTGAATATCTGAAGTCGGAATAATTTTAATGCTGCGATCTACTTTAACGACCACACGGCTGCTATGGGCCGGGTTTCCGGGTGTGTTAAGTAGTTCGGAGGTGTCTGTGGTAGCGGTTTGGCTTTTGGATATCAGCTTTTTCAGAGCCTGGTCGAAACGTTCTTTTTCGATGGGTTTAAGCAGATAATCAATCGCATTGACATCAAAGGCTTTAATGGCGAACTCATCAAAGGCTGTAGTGAAGATTACATTAGGCCGGCGTTCCACCAACTCAAGCATCTCGAAGCCGCTGATTTTAGGCATTTGTACGTCGAGAAAAATCAGATCTGGCTCATATTGCGCAATTGCTTTTAAGCCTTCAAAGCCATCCTTACATTCAGCAACGATTTCAATTTCAGGGTGATCAGCCAGATAATACTTAATGATATCTCTTGCAAGGGGCTCATCATCAATTAAAATGGTTCTTATCATGTTGAGGAATGCTAATGGTCGTAATAAAAATTTTCTCTGGTGTAGCTTCTGTTTGTATTAAATCATTGTCTGCGAAGAGCAAATATAATCTTCTTCTAATTGCAGACAAGCCAAAGCCAGTGCCTGCATCGGTTTTAACGTCCGGATCATAAGGGTTCTTAACCGTAACCTTCAACATGTGATTGGCAATACGCACATCAACAGAAATGGTGATGGCTTCAGAAGTATTATACAGCCCGAATTTGATGGCATTCTCAATGACAGGCTGGAGGATGGTTCCGGGAAGTTTCTGCTCAAGACTGGCTTCATCAACGGTGATTTCGATCTGCAGGCGGTGGCTGAACCGTACCTTTTCGATATCAAGGTACAGCTGGATGTACTCCATCTCCTCTTCAACACTAACCCAGGTATCATCGTCACGTTTTAGGGTACCTCGAAGAAAAGCCGCAAGTTTAGTGATCATGGTACCGGCTTCTTTCGGGTTAACAATGGTTAAGGCAAATACAGAATTAAGACTATTAAAAAGAAAGTGCGGCTGCAGCTGGTGACGGAGTTTATTCAGTTCCGCTTCTTTGGCCAAGTTCTGAACCTGGTAAAAGCGCTCCTGCATATAGGCCTGTTCCTCTAATTTATACCATAAAATATTAGCAAGCGCACACCAGGAAAGGAACACCAGAAATACAAGGAACCGAATCGGCAAAGATAAAGCGAGAAAGATCTGGTAATTCTGATCTGGTATTAGATAATCAAGCACCACGTGGTTAAGGCTTACCAGGACTGATGTAATGACCAGAGAAATGAAAAGCACGTACAACGTAGCTTGCTTTTTTGGTTGATAATATCCTAGAATATTGCTGATAACGATACATGCAAGTGCCAAAAGCACGTTAGTTGTTGCGGCATCAATGGCTGAATGGCGCAAATTAAGGTGCAGCACATAGTGAAATAATACAAAAATCAGTGCAGTCCAGACGAGTAGAACTGGGGTTGCAATCTGCTGAACCTTTTTGAGTGATAAGGGCCTGGTCGTCATGTTTAAAAGTTTCTGATGTCGACACCTCCAAATAATGCTACACCTTTAAGAATAACGACTTTCCTCGGCTCACCCTGGTAAGGCATCAGTGCTCTTTTATCATCTATACCACCGAAAATCGCTGTCACTTCGTTTTTCACCTCCCAGGTAGGTGGAATAATGATCTTCACACCTCCGAATATGGCAACAACCTCAATGACAATAGTACCTTCGAAATTGGACTGGGTCAGGTTGAGGTCACACCCCCCAAATACAGAAACGATCTCACCCCCCTTAAGATTCTTGGACACGATATTCTGGTGTGCACCGCTGAAAACATTTACCGAGTCTATCACGTACTGATCATCGGTGTTCGGCGGCATATACTGCCCCTGCGTTGAGGTCGTGGGCTCCGCAGCCGTGAAACTTGAAGCATTCGGATCAGTCGGGTTCGCCGTTGTAAAATCGGTTAATTTATTTTTGGAACGCCTGCGCCAGGGACGATCATGTTTAGGAGAAAAGATTAGATAAAGACCCAAAATGGTAAGTCCCACAGGAAGCGCGAACCTGCCAAACTCATAGTCCGTTAGGTCCTGTAAGGTGAAGTATCCTCCGATAAGCACTAGCGCAAGCCAGCCACTGCCACTAAAGTTTCTTTTTACACCGATTATTAAACCTAACACAAATAGGAAAGTGTGCCAGTTAAAAAGCCAATCGAATGTATAAATCCCGAAGTTCTTAAGTAAGAAGTTTAATCCGATTACGAGAATAAGTAAGCCAACACCTACCCGGTAGATCCTGCTGTTTTGTGTTCTGTTGTAAGTTTCCATGATCTTTGAATATGAATCAAATGTAGAACAGAACACTTGTTTTATATATAGCAGGACCAGGAATGAAAGGAAAGTACCGGTAAACAGCTATAATTTACCGGTAAATGCATTAGAGTTTTGGTTTTGATCTTAACAGATCGCGAATTTCCGACAGTAATACTTCTTCATTACTTGGCGGAACAACAACAGGCGGAACGGGTTCGGATTCCTGTTTACGCTTCATGGTATTGATTGCTTTTACCATCAGAAAAATAATGAAAGCCAGAATCAGGAAGTTAATGACCTCGGTAGCAAAATTCCCCCAGGCAAATACCGGTCCTACAGCCCGGACTTCCTCCAGGGATGCATTCGGATGAGCAGCTACAAATTCCCTCACCTTCGCGTTCAACGGCACAAATAAATTCACGAAACCTTTGTTACCAATCAGGATGCTAATGGGGGGCATAATCAAGTCATTTACTGTTGAGTTAACAATTTTGCCGAATGCTCCTCCGATAATCACACCGACAGCGAGGTCGATCACATTACCTTTAATGGCAAATTCCTTAAATTCTTTGATAAAGCCCATAGTGTTTTTGTTTAATGATGAGTGTGTTGACAATTTAAACTATAATTTACTAATAAAAAATTAAATAACAGGCAACAAATTCCGGTGTTCACAATAAAGGAGCCGTCAATTAGTTTATATCTTAAACCAAATGCCTATTTTTGGCACGGGTATAAAAATACTTTTGTGCAATATGCTAAAACAACATTTACAACAAAAATTACTTCAGAAACTATCTCCCCAACAGATACAATTTATAAAGTTACTGCAGGTACCTACAGTTGCATTAGATACTCGAATAAAAGAAGAACTTGAAGAAAACCCGGCCCTTGAAGATCCAAGTTTGATGGTGGCGGATGAGCCGGTAAATGAATATGATGATTTGAATGATAGCCCCGATGACTTCGACGCTAGTGCCAAAGAAGAAAATACGGATGAGTTCAACGTTGATGACTACCTTCAAGACGACAGCGTAAATGATTACAGCACTTCATATAGTAATGGTGATGATGATGAAGAAAAAAAGGAGACTCCAATAGCAATTGAAAGCACCTTTTTTGAAAGTCTTCAGGAACAGTTAGACCTTGTGCCTTTGTCTAACAATGACTTCATCATTGGCAAGCAGATTATTGGTAGCCTGGATGACGATGGGTACCTACGCAGGCCGATTACCTCCATGATAGATGACCTTGCGTTCTCTCAAAACGTGATTGTTGAGGAAGAGGATGTGCTCGAAATGCTTAAAGTGATCCAAAGCTTTGACCCTCCAGGCATTGCAGCGAGAGACTTGCAGGAATGCCTTACTTTGCAGCTTAGACGCAAGGATGCCTCAAATCCGATTATCCAGAAAGCCATTATAATTGTAGAAAACTACCTGGATGAGTTCACCCGTAAACACTACGACAAACTGGAGAAATCATTAGGTCTGAGCAGTGAAGATCTGAAGGAGGTCATCAACGAGATCCTACGGTTAAACCCAAAGCCAGGTGATTCCAATCAGGTAACAACAAAGCAGTTACAGGTCATTCCAGATTTCCACATCACCAATAATGATGGCGTACTGATCCTGACCCTAAACTCCAAAAATGCACCGGAGCTTCGCGTGAGCAGATCATATATTGATATGTTTGAGCACTACGATAAATCTGCGCAGAAGGATAAAAAGCTGAAAGAAGCCGTGCAGTTCGTTAAGCAGAAGCTGGACTCTGCGAAGTGGTTTATTGATGCCATTAAACAAAGACAACAGACGTTACTGAAAACCATGAACGCAATCATGCAGTATCAGTATGAATATTTACTGACTGGTGACGAGCGGAAAATGCGCCCGATGATCCTGAAGGACATTGCTGATAAAATTGATATGGACATATCAACGGTTTCTCGCGTTGCGAACTCCAAATATGTTCAGACGGAATTCGGCACTTTCCTGCTTAAATCCTTTTTCTCGGAGGCCATTCAAACTGAAAGCGGTGAAGAGGTTTCCAACAAAGAGGTCAAGAAGATTCTTGAAGATTGCATTAGCAATGAAGACAAGCGTAAACCTTTAGCTGACGAGAAACTTACCGACATCCTCAAGGAAAGAGGTTACAACATCGCACGCCGTACAGTGGCTAAATATCGTGAACAGATGAACATTCCGGTTGCAAGGCTTCGTAAAGAGCTTTAGAAATTACCACATCCTTTGGGTACTGCGTACCCGATATCTATTATCTAGTTGGAAGCCAAGAACGATTTCATGGCTTCCACTTGTATAAGACCTCAACCTTGAAGTAGCGTAATCATAAGCGTAAGTAATGTTGAAGACATTACTGAAGTTAACGCCTGCAAGTGCAGCAAACGAGTCCTGCTTACGATAGCTTCCCCCTACCCAGAACCTGTCCCTAAATGAAACTTTAAGGTTTGCATCATAGGAAATGGGAATATTCCCTACTTTTTTAATCATCACTGAAGGGACTGCTGATATTTCATCATCAATAAACAGCTTATAGCCGGTAGTCACAAAGAAATGGGCAACTTCTTTTCCGCCGTTTGACACTGAAGAGAACCCGATTTCCCGTTGTAATAACTGTTGTACCGAAGCCCCGGCAAAGAAACGTGCCCCATAAAGCCATAGTCCAACGCTTAGATCAGGATTCAATTGGGCCTTCCCTGCGTTGCTTAAAGCAGGATCACTAGGGTTTTCCAAGTTCAGTTCATTTACATTTATAGATGCCCGACTTATACCAACCGCAGTACCTAACGAAAGGTTAAGTGCGTTGTTCAACTTCAAATGATAGGCATACGTGAGAGCAAGGTCCAGAAATGAGAGCGGACCTGTTTTGTCGTTCATACCAATTAAGCCAATTCCGTGATGTGCTGGAGAAGCCGTGTAATTTTGCGTATAAAGACGACCCATAGGCGGGTCCCCATTTTCGGGCAGCGACAATGCGTTCTTCCAAAGATATTTATCGCCCAGCACCATGTTTGCAGAGATGAAGGTAGTTGTCGGCGCACCCTTAATCCCCTGCCATTGCTGTCGGTGGCCAATCTTCAAATCCGTATAATTCTCCATTCCACTTAAAGCTGGATTCAGCAAATAGTTATTGAAAATATACTGTGTATACTGTGGTTTTTGCTGGGCGCGGCCGTACAATGGTATGACCAGAAGCAAACTGAAGATTAGCTTTCTGGAATTCATTATCTGATGATGGTTAGTGAACCGGATAAATTTTTCTTCCCGTTTCTTGGTGAGATGACGTAATAATAGGTACCTATCGGTAAAGGCTGACTCTGAAAATAACCATCAAATGGTATCCGATAACCGACGTTAGCATAAACCAATTGTCCATACCGGTTGAATATTTCTACGAGTGAATTCTCGTATGTACTTAAAAGCTTAAGATTCCAAACGTCGTTTACACCATCGCCGTTGGGCGAAAAGGTATTCGGAATATTAAATGTGTCGACCACCTTCAACACTACTTGCTTGGAAATCGAACACCCTAGATCGGAGTATGCAGTAATTGTATAATTGGTTGTCTGTTCGGCGGTAACTACAGGATTCACGATGCTCGCATCACTTACACCAAAAGCTGGTGTCCAACGATAGCCGATATTGCCGGTTCCCGGAATACCCGGGATTTTTGCTGTCCCTCCTGCAAGAATCTCTACGGTATCAGGCACACTAAATTCTGGCTGAGTAATTTCGAAATTGTAAGTGTAGATCTTATTGCCTGCTTCATCAGGGCAGGGATTAGTTCCCGGGTCAAGTTCTGCAATCACTGAAATCTGGTGAATGCCTAGCGTATTATAGCGAACGACGCCATTGTTGTAAACATACTCATACTGCGTTTCTCCCTCGTCATTGACAAAGTTCCTGGCCACAGGGTTACTTTCTGAAAAGTTAAGGTTTGCATCTTCGAACTGCCAGTTTAATCTCGTGGCTCTGGCCGGCAAAACTACTTTAACAGCAAGGGGTTCATTAATGCATGCATTTGTGCTTGTCACATTTGCGTTCAGGTTTGTAAACTGCAGGTAGTTGTTTACCGCAAGGTTTGTCCCCGCGGAGTAAGCATAGGACTCAAATTCTCCAAAGCCATACGCCATGGCATTAAATCCTTCATCAGCGGTTAAGCTAAGACTGCTTTGTGCAAGAGTATATTGATTGAAGGAAATTTGTATATAGGCATATGCGGGGTCACTAGGAAGTTTTCGCCATATGCCCTCAGGTGCTACACCATTTATCTTGAAACTTGATGTGCCCGAGGCTTTCATGAACACGTTAAGGTAAAACTCCGGTGTACGATCAAATGAGGCGAACAGCGTGATCTTTTTGATGTTATATTCTTCAGGATTCAGAATCACCATATCCGGGTCGCCGAAGGCCACCTCGCCCGGAACGGTATTCAGATCAGCCTGAATATAGGCGAACTGTGCTACGGACACGGGTTTGTTCGCACTCAATATGGAAGGTTGCGTTAAGGGTAAGTTTGAGGGCGTAAACGACTCCCCTGCATTCAATCTCGCCTGCACTGTGCCATCTATATTGATCTCAGTACCATCTTCTGCAGCAATCACCTTGTAGAAATGTTTACGCTTAGAGAAGGGTATTAGCCCATATCGTCTGCCCCAGCTCTCGGTTGGATATAATTGCTGTACCAGTGGGTCAAAGGATGTTATGATTTGGGCTTCATGGGTGAAAGCAATGCCTGAGTGACCAGAATAAACGGCGAATTTAGAACATCCAGTCGCTTCGACTTTCGTACCAGAGAAATCCTCATCACCTGTCAACATAAAGATATCACCAGCTTCCGGCAGTGTTTGAGTAACTAAGGACCCGTCCGGCCTGGTTATTACCACATCAGTATTTGCCTCTGTTGCCGTAATGATCAGATAATGTTTACCCTGGTAGCCGCTTTCAGCATCGGTAGGTACCGGTGTGCCTGGATGACCAATTGCATAGTATCGCTGGCCCATCGCGTCTTTTGGTAACACTAAGTATGCCTCCGAGCGGGCACTTGCCGAGATAAAAGCAAATACCGCAATTTTAGCTTTACCAGGATCGACCTCAATGTGAATACCTTTATTCTTGATCAGGGTATTCGAAAGCTTATAATCAAGGTGTGCTTGCGCGTATTCGATCGGTATCTCCACAATCTCATTGGCGAGCACTTCGAAGTTAACGCTGTTACCGGCTACGGTTACCTTCCCCGAGCTATTTTGCTGGGAGGTAATGTAGATAGACATTTTTGCCAAGGTATTCGGCCCGGTGGGGATGTGTGTCGGAAAGACAGCCCAGAAGTCGAGGCCTTCATTAGAAGTTGTCTGGCCTTTTGCAGCAAATCCAAAACAAGAGAGAATGAAAATGATGCAAAAAAGCCAGGTGCTGCGCATAGTTGTTATGGTAGAAGATCCTGCTGCAGCAGCTCTTCAATCTTTTTGTTTGTTTCTAGAATCCGCTGCGTCAGATCTTTCTTCTCTTTCCGCAAAGAATAGATGTCGTAGGCTTTCTGAATATGAATCCGTAAGTCGTCTTCCATCCAGGGTTTTTGAATATACTTATACACCTTTCCTTTATTGATCGCATCAATCACCGCATTGATATCTGCAAATCCGGTCATTAAGATACGTATCGGATCGGGAAACTCATCAAGAATGGATTCTAAAAATTCAATGCCCGTCATCACAGGCATTCTCTGGTCCGTTAAGATCACATGAATATGTTCGGCTTCCAGAATCCTGCGACCTTCTGCTGCAGACTCAGCAAGAAAAATGTTAAACAAACGTCTGAAACCTGCGCGAAAAGCATTTAGATTATGTATTTCGTCGTCTATATACAGAACATTGATTGGAGTGGCGCTCATTTTATATTTTGTAAGGAATGTATTTTAAACTTTTACCTGGACAGTCCCATGCAGTATTTGGCGAAGGGATCTAACTAGGATATTAATTTCTGACGTAGCATAAATTCCAGTTGGCTATTTACCACGAGCAGGTTTTCCGTAAGCAGTTTATTTTGCCTTCTCAGGTCAAAAACCTCAAATGCTTTTTCCAGATTCTGTCTAAGTTCCTCTTCTTGCCAAGGTTTAGTGATATACAAGTATACCTGACCTTTATTTATTGCATCTACAACTGCCGTCAAATCTGAGTAACCGGTTAAAAGTATTCGGATCGGATCAGGATGTTTATCTAAAATGGACGCTAAGAATTCCACTCCAGTCATATTTGGCATCCTTTGGTCGGTCAAAATGATGTGAATATCCTCAGATTCCAAGATCGGCAGCGCGTCTTTACCAGATTCGGCAGTGAATACGTTAAAGGTCCTGCGGAAGGAAGCTTTGAACGCGTTTAGATTGTGAACTTCATCATCTATATATAAAATATTGATCTCTTTTGTGTTCATGTGATTTAATGTGAAGCAAAAGTGAGTAATTACATCTATAATTGCTAATTCTCTATTAAATTAAACTATTTTTGTAAGCATAAATTAGAAATTTCAAGCCGTAATCTATTTTTGTCAAAATGTTAACACTCGCCAACCACTCCGTAGAGAAAGATCTCAGCTACGAGCCCCAGTTCTTCAGAATTTATAAGCCCAATGATCGTGATGCCCTGGAGGCACTGTTGAATGCTAAACCGCATATCAAGATCCATGACGAACTGAATTCTCAGCTTGATGAGTTGATCAAATCGAAGCACCCAAAGAAAAAACCAGCGCCAGAACAGCTTGAGGCACTTAAGCTTTTGCACTTAGGTGACCTAAGTATGGAAGATTACGGTGTATGGGTATATTATCCATGGTCGGAACGTCTAGTACATCTTCTTGATGAAGAGGAGTTCGTTGATATGCGTACCAACCGTAATGTTTACAAGATTACACCGGAAGAACGGGATATATTAGGCAAACAAATCGTAGGTGTGGTAGGCTTATCTGTAGGCCAGTCTGTGTCTGTAACCATGGCAATGGAAAGGGGATTTGGAGAAATCAGGCTTGCAGATTTCGACTTACTCGAACTTTCTAATTTAAACCGGATCCGTACCGGCGTTCAAAGCCTGGGCTTACCAAAGGTGATCATTGTTGCTAGAGAGATCAAAGAGATTGATCCATTCTTGAAGGTTACCTGTTTCAATGATGGGCTTACCGAAGAAAACATGGATCGTTTTTTCACGGCTGGCGGTAAGCTTAATGTGATTGTAGACGAATGTGATGGTTTAGACATCAAAATTCTGTTGCGCCATAAAGCGAAGGCACTAGGAATCCCTGTGGTAATGGATGCCAGTGATCGCGGAACAGTTGATGTTGAACGATTTGATCTGGAGCCAGAACGCCCGATTCTGCACGGCTTAATAGAACACCTGGACCATACACAGGTTAAATATCTGAAGACGAACGAAGAAAAAGTACCTTTTCTATTGGCGATGATCGGTGTAGAAACCTTATCAAACCGATTGAAAGCATCTATGATAGAGGTAGGTCAGTCGATAACAACCTGGCCGCAGCTGGCATCAGCTGTTACACTAGGTGGTGCCTTGTGTGCCGATGTTTGTCGGCGGATCATTCTCGATCAGTACCATGAATCTGGAAGGTATTGGATAGACATCGAAGAACTTATTGGAGATAAAACTCCAAAGGAAGATCATGATTACAGCGTGGTTGACCTCACTGCAGATGAGCTGACCAGGGAAGAAATGGAAAGCGCAGCAAGTGCAACACCAATCGCTAACCACGAAAGCCTAACCATCTTAGATCAGGATCAAGTAACCGAGATTGTTACTGCTGCAGGCTTCGCCCCTTCCGGTGGAAATACGCAACCTTGGAGATTCCTCTATCGTAATGGCATGTTATACCTCTTTCATGACGAAAAAGAGGCGGCTTCCTGGATTAACTATAACAACAACGCCTCCTATATTGCGCTGGGTGCAGCAATTGAAAACCTGAAAGTCAAAGCAGGTTCGCTAGGGTTGAAAGCTCATGCAACACTGTTTCCTTCTGCCGAATATAAGCGTCTGATTGCCTCTATCTACCTCCAAACAACTCAACCGGAAGAAGCCTATTTTCCAGAACTGGTAAGTGCCTTGAACCTACGTCTTACCAACCGGAAAAAAGGTAATGGCGAAAAGATCAGTGATGAGGTGCTAAACAAGCTTGTAGAGACCGTACGCTATACCGAGCAGGCAGATCTGTTGATCCTGGAGGATCAGCAGGAAATTAAAAAGATTGCAGACATTGTTTCCGCAGTAGAAAGAATTCGCTTTATGTTCCCACAAGGACATCACGATTTCTATACCAAAGAACTTAAGTGGACCACCGAAACAGATGGTCCGGTGGAAGAAGGTATGGACATTAAAACGTTAGAACTTGCAGAAAGCGATAAGGTAGGTCTTCGTGTTGCCGCCAGTCCTGAGGTAATTAAACTCCTGAATAAATGGGGCGGTGGGGCAGCTTTTGAAAAAATTTCAAAGGGCCCAATTGCATCATCGTCAGCAATTGGCCTGATTACATTACCTGAATACTCCGCGCTGAACTATCTTATTGGTGGGCAGGCCCTACAACGGGTATGGATGGACGCAAACCTCCAAGGACTATCTTTCCAGCCACTAACCGCACCATTCTTCATGTTCTCCATATTGAATAACACTAATGGTGAAGGTATGCCAGAAAAAATGAGACAGGAATTAACCGCACTAGAAAAGCAAATCAATACAATCTTCCCTTCCCTTTCAGCCAGCAAAGGTGTGTTTATGTTCCGACTATCCTATGCCGATGAAGCAACCATCAGAACCTCTAGAAGACCCGTAAACAAAATCTTGCACTTTAGCTAAAATGAGAAAAATAAGATTCAGATCCTTTACTGCCATCAATGATCCAGAAACCTGTGAAGAATACCTAAAGGAACACGTACAGGTACTAGTAGACTACGGTATTACGAATATCACGACCAATAATCGCGACTGGATGAGCCTTCCTACAGTTCATGGCGTGGTTGCTGAAAATGAAGATGGGGTAATTGTAGGCGGTGTAAGGGTGCACATTGCTGATGGCGTTCATAAACTGCCGGTGGAATCCGCAGTAGGTTATATGGATCCAAATGTAGAGAAGGTTATAAATGCATATGCGGAGCATGGTACAGGCGAGCTTTGTGGCTTATGGAACGCTAAAAGTGTTGCCGGAATTGGCCTGAGCATTTTACTGGTTCGTGCCGGCATTGCAATTGTAAACCAAATTAACTTATCATCTTTGTTTACCATTTGTGCCGACTATACCCTACCGATGGTTAAAAAGGTGGGCTTCATCGTTGAAGATACCCTTGGAAATGGAGGCGAGTTCATTTACCCTAATGAAAACTATATCGCACGCGTGCTACGGAAAATGAATGCGGAAACATTGGAAACAGCTGACGAATACGACAGAGACCGGATTTTCGACCTTCGTACTAACCCAACGCAGAAAACGATGGAACTTGGACCAAGGGGTGAATTAGAAGTCGACTATCATCTAGTAATACCCAACTATGAATAGCAAAGCATTATTTTCATTTATTTATCTGATGGTAGGCCTTCTCTGGTCTGCCATCGGACAGGAGATCATCCAATTAAATGAAGATAAAACCCTTAACAACTTCGGCAAGAAGGTTTATCTACTTACCGATCCGCAACAGCAGTTAACCATAAAAGAGGTTATCAAAGAAGACGGTTTCGAACTGCTGGAAACAGATGTGCCTAATCTTGGCATCAACCACAATGCTTACTGGCTGAAATTACATG
This sequence comes from Pedobacter sp. SAFR-022, assembly GCF_051965375.1. Classification (NCBI taxonomy): domain Bacteria; kingdom Pseudomonadati; phylum Bacteroidota; class Sphingobacteriia; order Sphingobacteriales; family Sphingobacteriaceae; genus Pedobacter; species Pedobacter sp. SAFR-022. The sequence goes on along the minus strand of NZ_JBQCME010000004.1, from coordinate 313,956 downwards.
TTCAAAATCTTACAGACGCAAAGCAATTAGCGCTACAGATCAGACTTCCAACGCTGGACTTTGTAGACTTCTACCAGGTAGCTCAGCATGGCCAGCTCGTTAAAGAAGAAAAAATCGGCGATCGGCGGCCATATTATGACAGGGAATTTGATAACCCTTTCAGCACCTTCCTTTTCCATGCCAATCCTAAGGAAATCAATACCATTTACATCAGGATAGCGGGATCGGAGCAGCTACAGGTGCCGCTTACCTTATCGACAGAGGCAAGTTTACAGCAAAAGAACTCAGATGCTTACATCATTTTCGGTGTATACGCAGGCATCATCTGTGTAATGTTCGTCTACAACCTTTTTCTATACTTATCTACACGGGATGAGACCTACCTTTATTACATTGTTTATTTGTTCTTTATAGGCCTCCTACAGGCGAACTTCCAGGGTTTTCCATTCAAATACCTCTGGCCAGGAAATATGTGGCTTTCTACCCACGCGGTTTATATCCTGACACCATTAGGAGCGCTGACTGCGCTGGAGTTCATGCGCAAATTTCTGCATACAAAAGAAATCCTGCCTAAGCATAACAGAATGCTGAGCTTATTCTACATTCCCTATGGTATCGCATTGTTGCTGATGGTCATGGGAGAACTCATGTACTCCTACCAACTACTGCAAATTACGGCAATGGTTATTGCGATATACATGCTGGTTATTGCCTTTAAGACCTATAATAATGGTTATAAGTCTGCCAAGTTCTTTATCCGGGCCTGGATAGTGTTCCTGCTTGGCCTTTGTATCTTTGTGTTGAAGGATTACAATATTCTTCCATATAATACCGTCACTTACAACATGATGCCTTTCGGCTCAGCATTAGAAGTGATTTTGCTCTCCTTTGCTTTAGCAGACAAGATCAACATCCTGAAAAAAGAGAAAGAGGCCTCACAGGAAGAGGCACTTAGGATATCTTTGGAAAATGAGAAACTCATTTTAGAACAGAACTTTGAGTTGGAGAAAAAGGTGAACGAACGAACCTTGGAGTTGCAGCAGTCTAATGAAGCTTTGGAGCAAACCCTGAGCGAGCTGAAGGATGCGCAGTCGCAACTCGTAGAATCGGAAAAGATGGCTGGTCTGGGTCAACTTACTGCGGGGATTGCCCACGAAATCAACAATCCAATTAACTTCGTTACAGCCAACATCAAACCGCTTCAACTCGATATTGATGACCTCAACGAAATTATCACCAAATACGAAAAACTAGATCCGAACGCCGACGTTAAGGAACAACTAGACAGTATTGACAAGTTCAAAAAACAGATAGACCTTGATTTTGTGCAGACGGAAATCAAAGGCCTTTTGTCCGGCATTGATGAAGGTGCGAAAAGAACAGCGGAAATCATCAGAAGCCTGAAGAATTTCAGCCGGTTGGATGAAAGCGATACCAAGCCAATTAACCTGAATGAGGGAATTGATTCGACGTTTGTATTACTTCGAAGCACTTTTCCTTCAAATCTAAAGGTCGTAAAAGAATATGGCGACATTCCATTGGTGGAGTGTTTACCAGGTAAGATTAACCAGGTCTTCATGAACATTATTTCCAATGGTATCCATGCGATCAAAAACAAACCAGAACAACGCGAGGAGGAACAGATAGCTGTACGGACCTGGCAGGATGGTGATACCGTTAAGGTCAGCATCAAAGACACTGGCTCTGGAATGACTGAAGAAACCAAGCAGAAAATATTTGAGCCTTTCTTTACCACCAAAGATGTCGGTGAAGGCACAGGATTGGGTCTGTCTATTGTTTTCAGAATAATTGAAAGTCATCAGGGCAACATCGATGTTTTATCGAATGTTGGCGAGGGTACTGAATTTATTATTACATTGCCTGTAAATTAGAAAAAGGATTTATCATGGATACTCCGTCTGTCAAGGTTCTTTACATTGATGATGAAGAACACAATCTACAAGCCTTCAAAGCAAGCTTCAGGCGGCAGTATGAAATCTATACCGCCCTCTCAGCAGCTGAAGGACTGAAGATTCTGCAAAACATAGAAGTCAATGTTATCATCGCCGACCAGAAGATGCCGGAAACAACCGGCGTTCAATTCTTCAAGAGTATAAAAGACTCTCATCCTGACCCAATACGGATTTTACTGACAGGCTACACTGATATTGAAGCCCTTGCTGATGCCATCAATCACGGCGATGTTTACCGCTACATCACTAAGCCCTGGAGTGATCTGGAGCTGCACAATTCCATCAAGAATGCCTATGATGCTTACAAGAGTAAGATCGATCTTAGAAACAAGATATCTGAACTGGAAAAGACCAATGACGAACTGAACAGGTTTATCTACAGTATCTCTCACGAGCTTCGTGCACCATTGGTATCGGTCATCGGAATTGTAAACCTGGTAAAGATGGAAGGGCTCTATAATTCAAGCGGAGAGTATTGGAACCTTATTGAAATCTGCTCAAATAAACTTGATTTCTATATTCAGAAGACACTCCAGTATTACAAGAACAACAAGAACGTAGCGGAGCATAGTCCAGTTGAATTTAGGGGTCTGGTGCAGGACCTGATTAGTCTATACTCCTATTCCGATAGAGAAACCGAGTTCAACGTAAACATCAACCAACCAGTTCCTTTTTATAACGATGCTTTCCGTATCGAGGTTATTCTAGGTAATCTGATCAATAATGCGATCAAATATCAGAAATCTACGGAGCCGAATAAATATGTAAATATTGACATTGACGTAGATGGTCAACGAGCTGAAATTACGATCAGCGACAATGGTATTGGTATCTTAAATGAACATCTGGAAAAAATATTCAATCAGTTCTTTAAAAGCAAGAACCATCATGGAAGTGGTTTAGGCTTGTTCATTGTAAAAGAGGCCTTAAATAAGATCAATGGCAAAATCGAAGTTACTTCAGATTTAGCTGTAGGTACGACATTTAAAATCACGATCCCTAATGGTAAAACCAATTAACGCTCCAAAAGTAGTCATGCTAATTGACGACAATGAAATTGATTTAAAGATCAATGAAAAGGTTGTCCGAATCACTAAACTGTTCGATGATATAATTGTATGCAGATCCGGAGAAGAAGCTTTAAACCACCTGAAGTCTCATCTGACGAATCCGGTATCGCTTCCTGACTTCATCTTATTGGATATACAGATGCCAGATATGAATGGATTTGAGTTCCTGGAACAGTACAAGAGATTGCCGAAAGATCTTATCGATGTATGTATCATTGCAATGCTTTCCTCAACGCTTGACTTTAGTGACATACAGCGAGCAGAGGCTAATCCATACGTTGTTCAACTGCTGAAAAAGCCTCTGATGCCTAAGATTATACTAGATGTGGTGCGAGAGCACCTTCCAGGATAAATCCCTTATTTCTTCTTGATTGCAATTTCTACCCGGCGGTTTCGCTCCCTGCCTTCAGCGGTCGCATTCGTTGCCACAGGTTTCGCTTCGCCGACAGGATTAATGGAGATTCGCTCTGCCTTAACATCTCCTTCGCTGGTAAGCCATGACTTCACGGCTTCAGCACGTGCTTCTGCAAGTTGCTTATTGGAAGCCTGGTCACCACTGGCATCAGTATGTCCAATGATTCTAATGTCGGTATCAGGATACCGCTTTTTCGCAGATTTGGCAACCCTTTCCAACTTGGCTTCTGCACCTGATTTTAGCTGACTTTGACCGGAGTCAAACAATACAGCTTCGGAGATGCTATAAATTGCATACTGTGCATTTCCATGTACTTCAATATCTGCATCTTCAAGCTCATCATAGGTTTCGATCGGTAAGTTCATCTGATCTACACCGCTCCAGTTGGCATTGATCACACTTTCTACGGTGCTGGAATCACTTGCTGCTTCAGCAACAACTTCGGGGTTGCTTTTACCTCTAAGGAAATAAAATGCAATCAGGGCTACAATCACCAATACGATCAGTATCAGCAGCCAATTACTTCTTGTGGGTTTGTTTTCAGAATATGCCATAGTAAGTTTCTTTTAAAACTTTTAACAGTGGCAATATATTCTTTGTTTTAAATAAAGATACTTAGAGTATCATAAGCGAGCGACACACCGGCTGGCAGGTCCTTCTCAACTTCTTCATGCCGACCCAAATTATGGCTCACATGGGTGAGATACGTTTGCTCAGCGCCAACCGTTCGGGCAAACTCAAGTGCTTCTTGCAGATTGAAATGAGAAATATGATCCGTATGCTGCAATGCATTTACAACCAATACGCGGGTACCCTGAAGCTGTTTCATGGTTTCTTCCGGAATGGTCTTGGCATCTGTGATGTAGCTAAAATCACCAATTCTGAAGCCATGAATCGGTAACTTGTAGTGCATAACCTTCAGTGGAACTATGGTGCTTGCACCAATTTGAAAAGCTGCATCTGTAATCGTGTTGAGATTGATCCTCGGCAATCCAAGATACTGAACGTTGGTAAAAATATAGGAAAACTCGCGCTTCAAGGCTTCTTGCACGCGAGGCGCCGCGTAAACATCGATATTCTTATGTAGCATGTAATTGAATGGCCTGATATCATCCATACCTGCTACATGATCCTTATGTTCATGGGTAAAGAGAATGGCATCCAGGTCAGTAGCCTCCGCACGAAGCATTTGATACCTGAAATCCGGACCGCTATCAATGACAATAGTTTTATCATCAGTTTCAATTAAAACTGAAGTTCTCAAACGCTTATCCTTAAAATCTTTAGAAGTACAAACGGCGCACCTACAGGTGATAACGGGTATGCCTTGTGAAGTTCCTGTTCCTAAAAAGGTAATTTTCAAAATACGATGCTGTGCTGGTTACCTTAAATCTACAATTTCAACACCAGGATAGTTTTTAGCGTTGAACGTGAAAGTAGATTCGGGAACCTTGGCGTTCGGCGTAAAAGAGGTTATCGTATAGGTGTATGTGCTACTATTCTTATCAAAAATGACAACGTTTGCGAGCTGCTTTGCAGCTTTATCAATGCTGAGTCTGATCTTAAAATAAGGCTTCTTCGCATCTAAGGGCGACAAATCAATCATTTGGTAAACCTTTGCGCCTGCCTTGCGCTCGCCATTGTAGATGTACTTGAATCCTTTTTCAAAGATGGTGAAAACATTGGCGGGATTCAGCGCATCTTCTGAGTTATCGGCATTGCTCAGCTGCACCTCATCGTCGTTCTTCAGATAGGTCCATTGTACCTTGCCATCGCTGATCAGGTCACGCTCAGTCATGGTGACTTTATACTTTTTACTATTAGATTTTGCGTATAAAGTACCTTTTTCAGATTGCTTGAAGTTGTTTTGTTTATTGTCAACGCTAAAGCTAAAATCAGCCTTAATGATATTGTATGAGCGGTATTTCTTGCTTACTTCTGCCAGGATTGCTTTTGCCTTCGGATCTGTTTGCCCATAGACTGTACCAATTACAAGACTGAAGGCAAACAGCAACGCAACAAGTTTTTTCATATTAGTTTTCTTTATCCAGGTTGTTCAAGAACTGTTCCAAAGCGTAATCATCTGGAAGTAAAACTTCACGGGCCTTACTGCCTTCAAACGGACCGACAACGCCCGCAGCCTCCAACTGATCAATGATCCGGCCCGCCCTGTTGTAACCGAGTTTAAGCTTCCGTTGGATCAAGGATGTAGAGCCTTGCTGGTGCATCACGATCAACCTTGCAGCATCCTCAAACATAGCATCCCGTTCTGAAGCGCTGAATTCCAATTTAGAATTTTCTGCAGCTTCATCAATGTATTCCGGCAGCTGATAGGCCTCCGGATATCCACGCTGATTTCCAATGAACTCGGAGATGCGGTCTACCTCCGGCGTGTCTACAAATGCACATTGAAGCCTGATCAGATCGTTCCCGGTTGATAACAGCATGTCTCCCCTACCAATCAACTGATCTGCACCACCACTGTCCAGAATGGTCCGTGAGTCGATCTTCGAAAGTACCCTGAATGCCAGTCGAGCTGGGAAGTTGGCCTTGATGGTTCCGGTAATGATGTTTACTGAAGGTCTTTGTGTTGCAAGCACCAGGTGTATACCTACAGCACGGGCAAGCTGGGCAAGCCTCGCAATGGGCGTCTCCACCTCTTTACCTGCTGTCATCATTAGATCGGCAAACTCGTCCACCACCAATACAATGTATGGTAGGAAACGATGTGCATTATTCGGATTCAGCTTTCTACGAATAAACTTGTCATTATATTCTTTCAGATTACGAACCTGTGCGTCTTTCAGCAAGTCATAACGCTGATCCATTTCAATACACAGGGAGTTCAGCGTATTAATTACTTTCTTCGTATCTGTGATGATCGCATCCGCTTCTCCGGGCAATTTCGCAAGGAAGTGACGTTCGATCTTATTAAACAAGGTCAACTCCACCTTCTTTGGATCCACAAGCACAAACTTCAGTTGGGATGGATGTTTTTTAAATAGCAAAGATACGAGTAAGGCATTTATACCCACAGACTTACCTTGGCCGGTAGCACCGGCAACCAGTAAGTGTGGCATTTTCGAAAGATCTGCAATATATACCTCATTGGAAATCGTCTTCCCGAGAGCAATCGGCAAGTCCATGGTCGTAGTCTGAAACTTTTCAGTTGCCAGAATGCTTCTCATGGAAACCATTTCCGGATGCATGTTTGGCACCTCAATACCGATGGTTCCTTTGCCCGGCATTGGTGCGATGATCCTGATACCAAGCGCGGCAAGACTTAAAGCGATATCGTCTTCCAGGTTTTTGATCTTCGAAATACGAACACCTGGTGCCGGAATGATCTCGTACAAGGTTACGGTCGGCCCGATGGTGGCTTTTATCTTGTCGATCTCGATATTGTAATGGTTAAGCGTTTCAACGATTTTGTTCTTATTTGCTTCAAGCTCATCTGCGTTAACGGAAATCTTATTGGAGCCATAGTTTTCCAATAGTTCCAGGTGAGGATATTTATAGCTTGCTAAGTCTAAGGTTGGATCATAGGTGCCAAATTGTTCAACCAACTGTTCAGATTTTTTTTCCTCTTCTGTTTTCTCTATCGTAAGTTGAGGAACTGGTTTGTCAAGCTCCTCCTCCACCGGTTTATCGAATTGCAAGTTTGGGCGTATTGCGGCTGGCTTATCAACAGTCGTAGACAGCACGATTGGTGTATTGGCCTCTAGCGTTGTTGCCAATGGAGCAGCAGCAGCTGTGGGCGCAAAAGTGTTTGAAGCAAGTGTGGCGGCAGTAGCAGCTGAGGGCAAGATCTCATGCTCAAAAGCTGGCCGGGGCTTTTCTGGGTTAATGATCACATTTTCTGCCCTTCTTGTCTGCTGTGCCCTACTGGTATTCACGTTGAATTCTACAGGTCTGGAAGGTTGCTCTTCTTCCAGATTTATATTTTCGGGCACCTCAGGTTCAGTATCGTCCTTATCACTTGCACGACCTTTAAGCTCCGGAATTTTGAAATCGATGTTATATGCAATGATCAAAATTGACAAAGCCAGAAAAGCTATCAAACCTGCAACACCTGCCACCCCAATTTGAGCTGAAAGTAATTCGTTGGTCCAAAAGCCAAATTCTCCCTCCAGGTAGTGAGGCGCATTGCCGAAGAAAGCGTGACCAAATCCAAGGCTTAAAGATATGAACAGCAGAAAAAACAAGCTGTAACCAAAGGTTTTTTCAAGTCCGAAAATCTTAACCTTGAACAGCAAACGGTAGCCGATTACAAAGAAAACAAGCACAAAAAGGAATGAGGCGATGCCGAACCACTCATAGATGAATTGGTGTGACAACAGTGCGCCAAACTTACCAAGCCAGTTCTGTACCATTGGAGCAGCTTTCGCTACTTTCAGTTCTTCCGCGGTCTTGAATAAGTTACCCCAACCGCCATTTGCATCAATGACATAGCTTTGATCTTCCTGCCAGGTAAACAGATACGAGGTAAAGGCAATCAAAAAATATAGTGAAAGCACAACGAAGAACAGTCCAAGGATCTTGATAAACCTTCCATCCTGAAGATCAAGTGAAGGCAGCACACTAAGGCGGGACTTCTTCTCTCCAGCAAACCGGTTAGAAAACTGCTTATTTGAAGAATCGTTTTTGAAGGAATTAGACTTAAATTGGTTTGCCCTTTGCGCCATTTTAGGTAAAAAGTAATATGATCAACAAATATAAAAGATATACTTGTATGTCTGGGGAATTAATATGGACATTAACTATAGATCCCAAATCCGGAGCCTGATCTTCTTGACATAATGCCTGATGTCTAAGACAATTGCAGCAAGCACATAGAAAACAATTGGAAATCCTACAGCAAGGAACGAGGCGTAGATAAAGAATAGCCGAATTTTGCTGATTGACATGTCAAGCTTGTCAGCAAGATAGGTGCAAACACCAAAGCTTTGTTTTTCAAAAAAGGTGATGAGCTTTTGAAACATGTGATCTAAATATGCTTAACTTTTGCCTGCATGGTCTATTTAAATCTAACAAAAATAATTCCAACATCAAACATGCAAATTTATCTTTTCAAGTAAGCTAAAAGGAAATAAGCAAGCGCTGAAATTTGGTATAAAGCTGATTATAAGCACATTTCCATTTTAAAATTCGCTTTTTAAAACTTTATCCCTTATCTTGGCATTTGTGAGACCAGAAAAGCTACATATCCCAGATACCTTACACTATGCGCGATCCCTGCGCATGGCTCTGGCTATGTACTGCCGTGTACTTGTCCTAAAGCACGGTTTAGGTGACTCATTTCTTAAAAGCAGTAAAGACTTTATTAAGTAAACCCCGGCCTTAACAGAACCTGGCTTGGGGTACATACTCAAGCATTTTGTTATGGCTAATTTTTGCTGTACCATAAATATTCATTTGCAAACCGGGCAGCTGCTGTCCGAAAATTATTAATCTAAAATCTTATGAAAAAGGAACCTTTGATGATTTCCAGGAAAAACCTGGACCTTCTAAAAACACACCTAAAATCAAGCACAAACCTATCCGCATTCAATCAGCTTAAGCTAAAAGACGAGTTGAAAAATGCCATTGTCCTAAAATCTGAAGAATTGCCCGAAGATGTGATCACATTATATTCTGAAGTGCGGTTCAAAGACATGGAAACTGGACAGGAGTTCAACTACCAGCTGGTAAACCCAAATCAGGCGAATATGCGTGAAGGGAAACTATCAATTTATGTACCCATTGGCATAGCACTTTTCGGCTACAGAACAGGTGCCGAGATACAATGGGAAATGCCTAATGGATTAAGAACCTTTAAAGTGTTAGAGGTGAAAAACGCAAGCCAGTTGAGCAATTTGACCGCTGGTGCTAAGCAGGCGACCCAACTCAATTCCCGAATATAGGAAGATTCAATATTCCCGAGGTATACACAAGGGGTTGACAAGGGGTTAACAAGGTTTTAGCCTTGTCAACCCCTTGTCAACCCCCTGTTAACCCCTTGTCAACCCCACGATAACAGGATTGCTGGTCTACACCTTTTTCAAGATTGATACGCCGATCCCACACTGCAAACATCGCATCTTGCTGCAGTAATTTCTATTAAGCTGAAGTATGGCTTGCGAGGCGAATGCCGATTCGATTTTAACACCGGCAGTCTTATACTGCCGCAATATATGGTTGTTCTCTGGTGCCAGCTGCTCCAGAAAATGCAAGGCTTTATTCATGTAGTGTTCCTGATCCATTAGGCGACCATAGCTGAACATGATCAGGCAAACTGCATTGATGATGATACTTTCAATCGAAGCCTTACCCAACTGCGGCACAAAGGCAGGTGCCTGCTTTTCAAAATGATAATGTCCATGCCAATAGGAATGTATTGGAAGCTGGATAAAAATACTTTTCATATAATCGAGATCGCCGCCATGCAGCACTTTTGAAAACAAATGTTCGGAACGGTTCATTAAGGCCGCAAATTGGGCTATACGTACCGTAGGGAAACCTGTAGGTCGCATTCTTAAAAACTTCCATAGGGATTGCTCTATCGGCTGAAGATTCAGTTTCTGCTTCAAAAACAGGTACTCCCTGCGCAGTTGTGCCGGGTATGGATCGGAGAAGGGACGATTTAAAAATCCTGCTTGTCCAAAGATTAGTGCTTCGGTTTGAAGCGGGGCATCGCGGTATTTGGAATAAAGCTGCATATCAAAAGATGTAGCCAGTAATTCAAAGGGGAGCGAATTTACTTTGAAGCCAAAACTTCTTGCCAGAAAGAAGTTGAATGTCGCTTCCCAATCGCCTTTATGGTGTGTTAATTTGTCCTGAACTTCCCGCGACTTAAATTCCATTCGCTCTACTAAAGCTCTAGAAAAAGCACCTTGCATCACAAGTTGATCCACAGATCCCATTTGTGCATAACAGGGAAAGGGACGACGTACCTCTACCAAACCATTATAGTTCTCTAGAATATGCTGGTGAAAGATGGATTTGAGTTCGAGGGTAGGCATAAAGGATCCATCGGCACGTTTTACCGGCAGATCATTTTCAAGCACAACATGTAAAATCACGTTATTGTAGGCCTGGTCCTGTTCATGACCGTGGCCATTCCACTCCGAAGATCGGACATGTATCTCCACGTTTCCGCTCCAGGTGGTACCTGCCACGATGATTTTCGCATTAAAGAAATCAGGTCCAGCGTGTTTGTTCGGTTGCCCGACCTGTAACACCTGCAGCAGCTCACCTGCTGTTGTGGCCAGGTTCTGTGCGACATATTGCCTGAACTGCCAGATAAAGCTTAGAAAGTCTTCCTTTAAATCCATAAAGGTAAACTTAACTGAAAAGAATTAATTATTTATAAGGTTAATTATTTTCCCTTCTGGTGTAATTTGTGATAAACACACCGGTGATGATTAAAGCTGTTGCAAATAGTAGATCAATGGTGATCTCTTCATTTAGAATTAACCATCCAAGGAAGATCGCAATAATGGTGTTAAAATAAGAGAGTATGCTGGCTTGAATGGCAGTTACCCTTTTCAGAACATAATGGTAGCAGAAAAATCCGATTACCGAGCCAAACACCCCCAGGTATAACACGGCGGCTAAACCTTGTATTTCCCAGGTCCGGAAATCCGTATCACCCGAAAAGACAAAGGCAAGCAGGAGCTGAACTAAGGCAGAGAAGGCAAATTGATAGAATAGATCCAGGAAGATATTTGGCGTTTTATGCGTGTGTTTTTTGATGTAAATGGTGCCAATGGACCAGCCGGTAACCGCAAAGCCCATGATCATAATGCCTTGGCGGTAATCGGGATCAAGCAGATCTTTTAAGCCATCGCGGAAAATAAACGCAATGCCCAGAAGACCGAGTATTACGCCTGCAATTCCCTTTGCGGACGGTTTTTGGATGCCGACCATGACGCTGCCGACAAAGACGAATAAGGGTGAAAGAGAATTGAGCAGTGAGGCAAGGCCCGAGGAGATGTTCTTTTCCGCAACCGTTGTGAAGCCATTTGCTACGACAATCATTAATATGGAAAGCAACATTTGTCGCCGCGCATGTGCCCAGCTTATCCAGGCCAGTTCCTTTCGTTGCAGCAGATAGACAAGCAAAATAATGGAAGCGGCACTCTGGCGTATCGCTGTAACAAACCAAGGCGGTATGCTGTGTACGGCAATGCGGATACCGAGGTAGGTAGTTCCCCAAATCACCGCAACACCGAGCATCGCAAATGCCAGTTTGACATCTAATTTTGTAGAGATCATAGGATATTGGCACGGCGCAGCCATGCTTCCATTTCAATTTGAAGTTTTAGTGCTTCCTCACGGGCCTTTTCGGCGAAATCTTCACCATCACCGGCGTATATAATACCTCTGGACGAGTTTATAAGCAATCCACACTGATCGTTAAGACCGTTTTCGCAGACTTCATCCAAGCTTCCTCCCTGTGCACCAACACCAGGAACAAGCAGGAAATTATCTGGCGCGTATTTGCGCACGTTCTTAAATTCAGCACCCTTAGTTGCACCCACAACGTACATCATTTGTTCGCTATTGGCCCATGTTGAGGCGGTTCGAAGCACATTTTCATATAGCTTCCCTTCTGCCGCCTGTTGTTGCTGGAAATCATTACTACCGTTATTAGATGTTAGCGCGAGCAAAATCACCCACTTGTCTTCAAATTTTAGGAAAGGTTCTACGGAGTCCTTTCCCATATAAGGAGCAACCGTAATCGCATCGAAACTCATCCCTGATTGTGCCTGATTAAAAAATGCTTCAGCATACATGGCAGAAGTGTTACCGATGTCGCCTCTTTTCGCGTCGGCAATACTAAAGATATCCTGGGGAATATATTTCCAGGTTTCAATCAGTGTTTCCCAGCCTTTTAAACCCATACACTCATAAAATGCAGTATTTGGCTTGTAAGCTACACACAAATCTTTAGTAGCATCAATGATCTCTTTATTGAACGTTAGTACAGGATTTTCGTACTTTAATAAATGTTTAGGAAGCTTTTCATGTGCCGGATCAAGGCCAATGCACAAAAAAGATTTCTTAATTTTTATCTGCTCAAACAGTTGATCTTTATTCATATGAGGTATTTTGGGCACAAATATGACAATTTATCTATGTAAATTGGCACTGAATTGGTGGTAGAACGAGAAAAACGTACCTGTTAATTTGAGTTTTTTTTGGAGAATAGATAAGTTATACATACAATTGCAGCATAATTCTCTATAGTTCATCTGAACAATCAGAAAATCTCGATTTTTAAAACTGTACTATTTTACCTTTTTAATTGCATTTAATTGCTTTATACAATTGAAAACTTCCTTTATACAAATTTCTCTACAACCATATAATGTTTAACAAAACAGAATTAAATGAAAAGCTTACGGCTGAACTGCGTGAGCTTGCAAAAGCTAATGGCATTTTAAATACAGACACTCTTCGCAAACCAGAATTAGTTGAAATTATATCGCAGATTGCTGAACAGGAAACCCTTGGTGCTCCTGCCGAAGCAGTGGCTGAAGTAAAAGCCCCTAAAGCCCGGTTAACCAAGTCTGCAACTTTAGATAAACCGGTTCGCAAGCGTACCAGAATAGCCGCAAAAGACGACAATGCGCTTTCTGCTGGCCTTTTCGCCCCTGAACTGGCCCGGGAAAATGACGTGCAAGTGTTGCCTGAAGTAGAGCAGGTAACCGAAGCAGCTAGCCCGGTAGAGAACGTGGAAGCAGTGCCTGAAGTAAACACAGCCGTGCCTGCAGAACAAGCTGCAGCCCGCACAGAGGAAAAACCTGGGCAGCACCGTAACAAAGTTGACGGTAACCAGAACAGACCTGCGAAACAGAAAGAGGCAAGACCCGCCCGCGAAGAAAACAGGCCAAAAAACCCTAATCATACTAAACAAGCGGAAAATAGCTACTCGAATCTTGATTTCGATAATACCATCACCAATGAAGGTGTATTGGAGATCATGCCCGACGGTTATGGCTTTTTAAGATCTGCAGATTACAACTACCTATCCTCTCCGGATGATATTTATGTATCGCAGTCGCAAATAAAATTATTCGGACTTAAAACCGGTGATACTGTAAAAGGTAGTATCCGCCCGCCCAAAGAAGGTGAAAAATATTTCCCATTGGTTCGCGTGGAAACCATCAATGGTCGCACACCGGCAGACGTAAGGGACCGCGTTCCTTTCGACTATCTAACCCCGTTATTCCCACAGGAACGCTTAAACCTCTTCACCGAAACGAACAACTACTCTACCAGGATCATTGACCTTTTTACACCAATTGGTAAAGGTCAGCGTGGTTTGATTGTAGCGCAGCCGAAAACAGGTAAAACGAACCTGTTAAAAGAAGTTGCAAATGCAATTGCTAAAAACCATCCTGAAGTTTACCTGATCATTCTTTTGATTGATGAGCGTCCGGAAGAGGTAACTGACATGGCACGTAGCGTGAGAGCAGAAGTTATTGCTTCTACTTTTGATGAGCCTGCAGAAAGACACGTTAAGATCGCCAATATCGTGCTTGAAAAAGCAAAGCGCCTGGTTGAGTGCGGACATGATGTAGTAATACTGTTAGACTCCATTACCCGTCTGGCCAGGGCATACAATACTACTGCACCCGCATCAGGCAAGATCTTATCTGGTGGTGTGGATGCAAATGCCCTTCATAAACCAAAACGCTTCTTCGGAGCAGCACGTAATATTGAGAAAGGTGGTTCATTAACCATTTTAGCTACGGCACTTACCGAAACAGGTTCTAAAATGGATGAAGTGATCTTTGAAGAATTCAAAGGAACCGGTAACATGGAACTTCAGCTGGATCGTAAGTTATCGAACAAACGTATCTTCCCTGCAATTGATATTACCGCTTCTAGTACCAGAAGAGACGATTTACTACACGATAGAGATACGTTACAACGTGTTTGGATTTTACGTAACCATTTAGCTGACATGAATGCGCAGGAAGCAATGGAATTTGTTCAGGCTCAGATCCGAAATACCAAGAGCAATGAAGAGTTCCTTATTTCAATGAATAGCTAAATAGAATGATAAAAAGACATATCCCCAATGCATTAACATGTGCCAACTTATTATCTGGTTGTATTGGGGTTGTTTTTGCTTTTAATAACCGGCTGGACGTAGCGGCTTATGCCGTGCTGATTTCAGGGATTTTCGACTTTTTTGATGGCAATTTGGCTCGCATGCTGAATGTGAAGTCGCCGATTGGCAAAGAGCTCGACTCCCTTGCGGATATGGTAAGCTTTGGTTTTTTACCAGGTGCTGTGATGTTTAAGTTGCTTGAACAAACACAAAGTGACATCGCGTATCTACCTTACTTCGGATTTTTAATTACCATATTCTCTGCATTACGTCTGGCAAAATTCAACATCGACACAAGGCAAACAGAGGACTTTATTGGTTTAAATACGCCAATGAACACCCTGTTTATTGTATCCTTGCCCTTCATTCAGCTGCAATACCCCGGACTGATTGGCTCTCCCCTGCTGCTGGTTGGTATCACTGTACTGGTGAGTTGGTTGCTGATCTCTGAGATCAGGATTTTCTCCCTGAAGTTTGGAACAATGGCCTGGGCGGATAATAAAACGAAATTCGTTTTTCTGATTATATCGGCAGTATTGATTGCTTTTCTTAAATTTGTGGCCATACCATTTGTATTGGTGCTCTACATTTTGAGTTCTTTTGTTCATTTTAGAAACAACCCATATAACTAACATCATTTAAAAAATAGACCAATGAAATTTATTGCACAGATCGACGTAATGCCAAAAAAAGAGATTCTTGACCCTCAGGGAAAAGCGGTAACTGGTAGCATGAAAAATATTGGTTTAGGCGAAATCACCAATGTGCGTGTAGGTAAACACATCAGCCTGGAAGTTGAGGCGGAAAGTGAAGCAGAAGCGAGCGAAAAAGTTGATCGTGCTTGTAAGCAATTATTAGCCAACCTGATTATGGAAAGCTATGAATTTAAAATAGCAGCTGTTTAAAGCTGCTTTTCTAATTCTGACTTTGCAGTATCAATTTGCACATTGAGGATTGCAATAAAGCTGTTTAGTTCTTCAAGGGCGGCCGGCAATGCTTCCAGATCTTTCTGATCGCGTGCATTTACCTCCATGAGCTGCATATGATTTTTAGCATCCTCACGACCCACGTAAGCAAACGTGGGTTTTATTTTATGCGCACAACTGGAAACTTTTGGCCAGTTCTTTTCTTCAAGTGCCCGGGACAGGTCGTCTATGTAGATTGGAGTTTGCTGCTTAAACATTTCAAGCATCTCAATCATGAATTCTATACTATCACCCGACATATCCCTTAAATAGGATAGATCTAAAGGTTCAGCATTTTTTGCTTTATCGATCATAGTGCAATATTAGAAATTATATTTTTTTAACGGCTGTATCATCATGTAAAGATTGCAACAAATCTTCTACTTTGCTGTTGAGCACCGGATGGATGTATGTTGCGGCAATTTCTGCTAATGGCTCGAGCACAAATCTGCGGTTTTGCATCTCTGGATGCGGAATGGTGAGTTTACCTTCAACACTTACAATCGCTGATGCATAGAAGATCAGGTCTATATCAATGGTTCTGGAGCCCCAGCGCTCTGTGCGTTGCCTGCCAAGTTGCTTTTCAATGTTTAAAGCCTTTTCTAGAACTTCTAAGGCGCTTAAAGTAGTTTGCACCATAATTGCCATGTTGAGGAACGCGGGCTGCGCTGTGTTGCCCCAGGGTGCGGTTTCGTACAACGATGAACGCAAACATACATCACCAATCTCTGCTTCAATCCTTTCAATTGCCTGCCTCATCATTAATTCACGGTCGCCCAAATTACTTCCCAGTAACATATAGACCTCTTTGTACTCTAAAACCATATTAAACCGAAGTCCTTATTACTATATTTACAAATTAAATACTAAACCTTCACATGAGAGAATTTTTTAAGTATGTTTTTGCTACGGTTGTGGGATTCGTTATCTCAATTGTCCTAGTGATTATCTTCTGTTTCGTCATTTTAGCGGGGATGCTGTCCACAATCAGCAAGGATAAAAAAGTAGAGACGACCAGTAATTCTGTGCTCATTCTGAACCTGGATCAGGCTATTCTAGAACGTACTCCCGATAATAAATTCGATAATCTTCCATTCCTCGGTTCCATGTCGGGTAAGTCGATAGGTTTCTACGACCTGATCAAGGCATTGAAAGAGGCTAAGACAGATGACAACATCAAATGTATCTATCTGAATGTTTCTGCTCCGGCTACCGGTAAAGCAACATTAAAGGAAGTTCGTGATGCATTGCTTGATTTTCGTAAAAGCAAAAAAACCATTGTGGCTTACAGCGAACTTTATAACCAGGATGCTTATTACCTCGCCTCAGCAGCAGATAAGGTTTATTTAAATCCACAGGGAGCTATGGAATTTAAAGGTTTCAGTTCTGAACTGATGTTCTTCAAGGGCGCCCTGGAGAAACTTGGCGTGGAGGCACAAATTATCCGTGTGGGTAATTATAAAAGTGCGGTTGAGCCATTTATAAATGAAAAGATGAGTGATTTCAACCGCAAGCAGGTAAATGCATACGTTGGCGGTTTGTATGATGTATTCTTGTCTGCAGTTGCTGAATCGCGAAAAATTGCAAAAGACAGCTTATATGCTTACGCGAATGACTACAGAATACAGCTTGCTGATGATGCACTAACTTACAAGATGGTTGATGGCTTACGTTACAAGGATGAAGTGATTGAGGAGTTGAAAAAGCTAAGTGGCCGTGCAGGCAAAAAGACCTTGAATACCGTTTCTATTAACGATTACGCAGAAAATGTATCATCCGCTGACTACTCAACCAAAGATAAAATTGCGGTGATTTATGCTAATGGCGACATCATTGGGGGCGAAGGTTCTGATGAATCGATTGGCTCGGAACGGATTTCCCGTGAGATTAGAAAGGCCAGACAAGATAGCAGTATTAAAGGGATCGTTTTGCGTATCAACAGTGGCGGTGGAAGTGCACTGGCCTCAGATGTAATGTGGCGTGAGGTCGAATTGAGCAAGAAAGTAAAACCCGTTATCGCATCTTTTGGTGATGTGGCAGCTTCTGGTGGCTACTACATGGGTGTTGCAGCAGATTCAATTTTTGTACAACCTAACACCATTACAGGATCTATAGGGGTATTTGGTATCATTCCGAACTTCCAGAATCTGCTTAATGATAAACTGGGTATCACATTCGACAATGTTAAAACCGGGAAATATGCAGACATCATGAGTACCTACCGTCCCCTTACCCCTTCTGAAAGACAATTGATTCAGTCTGACATCAATCATGTATATGATACTTTCCTTAGCCGCGTAGCTTCTGGCAGAAAAAAGTCGAAAGCTGCCGTTGATTCTATTGGCGGCGGACGCGTTTGGGTTGGAACAGATGCGGTGAAAATCGGACTGGCTGATCGTCTGGGCAACTTCCAGGATGCAATTAATGCTGCTGCAAAGAAGGCGGGATTGAAGAACTTCAGGGTTATTGAATACCCGGACAAGATTGCGCCTTTGAACCAGTTTTTATCTAATGCTGAAGATAAAGTACGCGTGTACTTTGCTAAGGAAGAGCTTGGGGATAATTACATGATCTATCAACAGATGAAAAAGGCAATATTAAACTCTGGTTTACAAGCACGATTACCCTACGAAATTCGAGTAAATTAAGCTTTGATAATGATTGAAAATCCCCTTCTGTAATGCAGATGGGGATTTTTTTATGCCTTTTTTTCTAATTTAGCGGTTCATGGAAAATAAAACCATATCTCGTACTTTCCGCCTGCTTTCACAATTGATGGAGCTGCAGCAGGAGAATTCTTTTAAGATCAAAACGATTGCAAATGCTGCAATTAAGATAGATAAGCTCCCCTATCCGATCAGTAGTAAGTCGCTGGAAGAAATAAGCCAGATTGAGGGTTTGGGTAAAAGCACGGCTGCGAAAGTTTGGGAACTGTTACAAACCGGTATGCTCTCGGATATTGAACGCTTATCGGCAGAAATCCCCGAAGGTATTATTGAAATGCTAAGCTTAAAAGGCCTTGGCCCGAAGAAGATTCTGACCATTTGGAAAGAACTAGGCATTGAAAACCTGGGTGAACTTTACTATGCCTGTAATGAAAACCGCTTGATTGAGGCCAAGGGCTTTGGTTTAAAGACACAGGATGAAGTAAAAAGGCTTATTGAATTCAATATGGCGGGAATGGGCAAGTTTCTATACGCTCAGGCTGAGCCACTTGCTACGGAGATAAAAGAAGAACTGGCGCTCTGGCTGAGTAATCTGGAACCAGCCGCGCTTATTGATATTGCAGGCGACTATCGTCGTTACTGCGAGATCATTGAAGATCTAGTGTTTGTAGTGGGTTCAGATGATCCAGGGCTGGCTTGGAAGCAGATCAGCGGATATAGTCCGCTTGTTTTTACTGCGGAAAGCGAAGGCGTTTTTGTCGCCAACAGCCCCTTTGGTTTGAAGATAAAGCTACACATTGTTACCAAGGCAGCATTTGCCCTGGAGCTTTTTACACTGACCGGTGCAGCGAATCATGTTACCCAGGTTTTAGCGCTTGTTGGTGAGGGGCCATTCTCGACTGAAGAAGAGATCTATGAAAAAGCAAGCCTGAGCTATATATTGCCGGAATTGCGTGAAGGTCTGGACGAGCTCACACGTGCACAGCAAGGAAGTTTACCAGCTTTAATCACCTATTCGGATTTGAAAGGCAGCCTGCACAATCACTCGACATGGAGTGATGGTGTACACACGCTTGAGGAAATGGCGCTATACTGCCGGGATGAACTTTCTTTGGAGTACCTCGGCATTTGTGACCATTCCAAGTCGGCTTTCTATGCTAAAGGTTTATACGAATCCCGTGTAGAGGCGCAGCACCGGGAAATTGAAGCGCTTAACGAGAAGCTGGGACCTTTCAAGATTTTTAAAGGGATCGAAAGCGATATCCTGAACGACGGGTCGCTGGACTATAGTGACGAGGTATTGCGCTCGTTTGATTTTGTGGTTGCCTCGGTTCACAGCAACCTTCGCATGGATGAGCAGAAAGCAACAGCCAGATTGATCAAAGCAATTGAAAATCCATATACCACGATCCTGGGCCACCCTACTGGCAGATTGCTACTCAGTAGAAAAGGCTACGATATTGACTACGCAAAGGTGATTGATGCCTGTGCTGCAAACAAGGTCGTGATTGAGATTAATGCAAATCCACTGCGCCTGGACCTGGATTGGAGATGGCATCGCTATGCGCTGGAAAAAGGCGTGCTGTTGTCGATAAATCCTGATGCACACAGAATGGAAAAGTTCAGGGATATGCATTATGGCGTTTATGTTGGTAGAAAAGGTGGACTTGAGGCAAAAAGCTGTCTCAATGCACTCAGCCTTGAAGAGATTACCAGATATTTCGACAAGCGCAAGGCCATGATCTAAATTTTTATGCACCTATTATCCCTTTGAAATAGATAGCCTGGTGCAGTTGAGGAAGGCGAAGACTGATATTCTTCAGGATTTTTAATGAAATGGTAGCCCTAGATTGTTAGCATTTTTTGCCTCTGCTTAGTTACGGGATGCACCCTGAGTAGCGTTTGCACGACCTTAGCATGCTTTTCAGCTTTCTAATCTCTATATTTGAAAATTAACAAAATTGCATGCTTGCAGAGAAACTACACGAGGCACATTTAAACAGACCTAAACCGAACATCCTGGTTATCGGTGACTTGATGCTCGATGATTATATATTTGGAAGTGCTACGCGCCTTTCTCCTGAGGCCCCGGTTCCTGTCGTCAATGTGCAACGGGAGCGGAAAATAGTCGGTGGAGCAGCGAATGTTGCTTCGAATCTGGTTGACCTTGGCGCTAAGGTAACCTTGGCTGGTGTGCTGGGTGATGATATTTTTGCTTCAGAGATTATTACGATTCTTCAGGAAAAGCATATCAATACCAAGCTGATCTTAAAGGACGATTCCAGGAGCACCACAGTTAAAACCCGCGTTATTGCTGGTACGCACCAGATTGTACGGATTGACAAGGAAGATACCCATGATATTTCTGATGCGTTGAGTGAAACGTTTCTATCAGGCTTAGATCAAGCGATCCAGGATGCTGACATCGTAATCTTATCTGATTACAACAAGGGACTATTGACGCATAACTTGTCGCCCGCGATTATTGCACGTTGCCACGATTTTGGTAAAAAGATTATAGTGGATCCCAAAGGGCTTGATTATAGCAAATATCAAGGGGCATACCTGATAAAACCCAATCGCAAAGAACTGGCCGAAGCCGCAAAGACCGCCAGCGTAAATACTCAGATTGACTTGGAGAAAGCTGCCGAAGTGATTTTTGAATGCACATCGTCTGCGTACCTTATTGTAACGCTTTCTGAAGGTGGCATCGCAATCATCACACCGGATGGGTCGAAGATTTTACCCGTAGTAGCTACAGAGGTTTATGATGTTACTGGTGCAGGTGATACCGTAATGGCCACACTTGCCTACTGCTTGTCATTAGGATTCGACATTGAAGATGCCTGTAGATATGCTAACTTTGCTGCCTCCATTGTGATCAGGCAGATTGGTAGTGCCACCACATCTATTGAAGAAATTATAAATGCAATAAAAAACACCAAATAATGATCGCGGAAGAACTGCAAAGCCATCAACAAACCCTTACACGTGTTATAGAACAGCTGATACCGGCAATTCAACAGGGCACGGACATGTTAACGGAGGTACTACAAGCGGGATCAAAGGTGCTTATCGCCGGAAACGGTGGCAGTGCAGCTGATGCACAACACATTGCGGCAGAGCTAACCGGCCGGTACGTAAAGGAACGTAAGGCCCTACCTGCTATTGCACTTACCGTGGACACTTCGGCTTTAACGGCGATTTCAAACGATTACGGTTATGATCATGTTTTTTCGAGACAAATAGCAGCACTAGCTCGCCCTGGAGATCTGTTTATCGCAATTTCTACAAGTGGGAATAGCAAAAACGTCATCCATGCGCTACATACGGCCAAAGAATATGGTTGCCTTACCCTGGGACTCTCTGGTAGAGATGGTGGTGAAATGAACGATGTATGTGATCTGAACATTGTGGTGCCGGATGATACAACAGCAAGAATCCAGGAAATGCACATCCTGATCGGCCACATTTTTTGCAAGGCTATTGATGCAGCGTATTAAAATATAACCCTTTCCAGCTAGCATCATCCCCGCCCTTATTGCTGTTTCGATAAATTGCTACAAGGGTTTGCAACAACGATGAAGCTTACCCGAGGCAAGAACGCGTCTTGAAACCTCAGGCCAGCTTTTTTTTATTAACTTGTATAAAGCATATGAACACAGCGGAAATTTTAAAACACAAGATACTAGAGGGTGAATCTCTGAATGCAAAGCTGGCCGAATGGAAATCTGCAGGCAAAAAGATTGTATTTACAAACGGATGCTTTGATTTGCTTCATGCAGGGCATATTGCCTATCTGTCCGAGGCTGCAAGTCTGGGCGATATCCTGATTGTCGGATTAAATAGCGACAGCTCCGTATCGCAGTTAAAAGGACCAAATCGACCGGTTAATAATGAAAGCAGCCGTTCTGCTATGTTGGCGAGTATGTTTTTCATCGACGCAGTAGTACTTTTCTCAGAAGATACTCCACTTGAATTAATCAAATCAATAAACCCTGATGTGCTAGTGAAAGGCGGCGACTACGAAGTGCATCAGATTGCCGGCGCCAGGGAAGTTCAGGCTAATGGTGCTGAGGTTAAAATCCTTAGCTTCTTACCTGGTTACTCCTCTAGTGCGATTATTGAAAAGATCAAAGCTGGTTAGGACGATTGAGTACTACCGTATCCGGCGCCTTAACAGGAATGACAATGTTTTTATAACTTTGCGTTAAGCAAAACTTCTACGATTGAAACAGCCCAAGAAAATTCTGGTAATCAGGTTCAGCTCCATGGGAGACATCATCTATACTACTCCTGTGGTTCGTTGCCTTAAGTTGCAACTTCCTGGGTCGGAAATTCACTTCTTGACGAAGGAACAGTTTAAGTACATCTACGAAAACAATCCATACCTGGATAAACTGCACTTGCTTAAACCAAAGTTGAAGGATACCATATCCGACATTAAAGCAGAACGATTTGATCTTATTATCGATCTTCATAACAATTTACGCACAACCATCATCAAACTGGCTACGGGCTTACCTGCATCTACTTATAAGAAGGATCGTCTTAGAAAATGGCTTGGCTTGAAATTCAAATGGACCAGCTTTTATCCAAAGGAGCACCTTGTTGATCGGTATCTCAAAGCAGTAAAGTTCCTGGGTATAAAGAACGATGACAAACCTATCGACTATCGTGTGGCTAAGTCATACAACATTGAAGAGCTACTGCCCCAGAGCCATTCAGAAGCTTACGTAGCATTTATAATTGGTGCTACCCATTTCACTAAACGTATGCCGGTGGAAAAGGTGATTGAAATTTGCCGTGATATCCATGATCCAATTGTTCTTCTGGGCGGAAATGATGTGCTGGAGAATGCAAAAATTATACAGAATGCCCTAGGGGACAAGGTTTACTCGACATGTGGTAAGACCAACCTGGATCAATCTGTGTTCATTGTTTCAAAGGCTAAAAAGGTCATTGGCTTTGACACTGGACTTACGCATATCGCTGAAGCATTTAACATGCCTTTAGTTTCCATCTGGGGAAGTACTGCCCCAGAATTGCTTGGTGTTTTTCCATATAAAATAACACATTCGCTCGAAGCCGGCATCGAGCTGCCCTGTCGCCCCTGCTCTAAGTTTGGCCGTGAAGCTTGTCCACTAGGACACTTCAAATGCATGAAAGACATTCCAAATGGGATGATAACAGACTTCATCAATAACTAACGGCGCATTTTGGTACGCTATTGGTGTTAGGATAGAAAGATCCTAAAATATGAGCAAACAACTTATCCTTATACGACACGCAAACGCAAGGAGCGGCACCCTTGGACTAATGGATTTTGATCGGACACTGGACAGCGTTGGGGTAAATGAGGCTCAAGAAATGGCTTTTCGTCTTCGAAATAGAAAGTTGATACCAGATCTGATGGTAAGTAGCCCGGCCATAAGGGCGATTTCAACAGCAAAGATATTTGCTGGTATTTGGGATAAGGAACACCACAGCATAGTGGAGAAATCAACACTCTACGATGCGAGCATTCCGGCACTTTTAAGTGTTGTAAATGGGTTGGATAATGGTGCTGACTCGGCAGCGATCTTCGGCCACAACCCGGAAATATCAGCATTAGCGGGATACCTTGCCGATGAGGGTGTTTATACCATGCCGACCTGCGGGATAGTGGTGATTACCTTTGAGATAGAAGCTTGGAGTTTGGTAAGCAAAAGTCAAGGAAGCATGTTGTTATTTGACTATCCTGGAGCAGCTCCTGCTCTATAGATCGTACAAAAACAACATGTTTAATCAACTTTCAGTCCTTACGCAGTTGATATCATTGACTTACTGATAACCTAGAATTTCAGGTGTTTAACGGTAAGTCCATTATTGATCAGCTGCTTCAAGGAGTCAATTCCGATCTTCAAATGTGTTTCCACATAAGTGTTGGTCACATTGCTATCGCTTTCAGCGGTTTTAACACCTTCCGGAATCATCGGCTGATCCGATACCAGTAGTAAAGCGCCAGTAGGTATCTTATTGGCAAAGGCTGTCGTGAAGATGGTAGCAGTTTCCATGTCTACCGCCATTGCGCGAAGTGTTTTAAGATATTTTTTGAATTCCTTGTCGTGCTCCCAAACCCTGCGGTTTGTGGTATAGCAGGTTCCGGTCCAGTAATCTCTCGAGTGATCCCTGATCGTGGTCGAAATTGCCTTTTGCAGTGCAAACGACGGCAATGCAGGAACTTCAGCTGGAAGATAGTCATTTGATGTACCCTCGCCTCTAATAGCGGCTATTGGCAAAATCAAGTCACCAAGTTGATTCTTCTTTTTCAATCCACCGCACTTTCCAAGGAACAACACGGCTTTTGGCTGAATCGCGGAAAGTAAATCCATCATAGTTGCGGCAAGGGGACTACCCATTCCAAAATTGATGATGGTTATGCCACCAGCAGACACGCTCTGCATAGGCTTGTCAATACCCATAATCGGCGCATTGTCGTTCCACTCAGAAAACATCTGGAGGTATTTGCTGAAATTGGTCAGGAGAATGTACTGCCCAAAATCTTCAAGCGGACGGCCGGTATATCTTGGCAGCCAGTTCTTGACGATCTGATCTTTAGATTTTAAGCCTGACTTAACAGGAGATTCTACCTCCTTGGGTTTTTTCACCTTCGGCGTTCCGGAATTCTTTTTTACGTCTATTTCTTCATTCATATATATAAGCTATTAATGGTTTAAAAAAAGTTTAGTGTAAAAAAAATCCCCTATTCAGGGGATCTTTTTTTAAGCAGCTTTTAGCTTTTTAAAATCCGCCTTTTCAAATTTCTCGACCGCATAATCCAGTGAGATATTCAATTCTTTTATATCCGTGTCTGATGGAATGTCGAACATGGCATCAAGCATGATCGCTTCGCAAATAGAACGTAAACCTCTGGCGCCAAGTTTATACTCCATCGCTTTATCTACGATGAAATCAAGCACCTCGTCGTCGAAAACCAGCTTTACACCTTCGTATTCAAATAACTTCACATACTGACGTAATAAAGAGTTTTTCGGCTCGGTAAGAATATTCCTAAGTGCTGCTTTATCCAGCGGATTTAAGTGCGTTAATACAGGCACACGTCCGATCAGTTCAGGGATTAATCCGAATGATTTTAAATCCTGAGGTGTAATGTATTTATACAGATTCTTAAGATCCAGATCCGCTTCATCTTTTTTCACCTTGTAACCAACAGCCTGCGTACGAAGACGGTTGGCAATTTTCCTTTCGATACCGTCGAATGCACCACCGCAGATGAAAAGAATATTGTTGGTATTTACTGGAATCATCTTCTGATCCGGGTGTTTACGCCCACCTTGAGGTGGAACGTTAACCACAGTACCCTCCAGGATCTTCAACAGTGCCTGTTGAACACCTTCACCGGAAACATCACGAGTGATCGATGGATTATCGCTCTTGCGGGCGACTTTGTCAACCTCATCAATATAAACGATACCGCGTTCAGCAGAAGCCACGTCGTAGTCAGCTGCTTGTAGCAAACGGGTAAGAATACTTTCAACGTCTTCCCCAACATATCCTGCTTCAGTTAAAACTGTTGCATCACAGATACAGAATGGAACATGGAGAATTTTTGCTATAGTTTTTGCCAGAAGCGTCTTGCCAGTTCCAGTTTCTCCAACAAGCATGATGTTCGATTTTTCAATTTCTACCTCATCATCCTTGTTCACCTTTTGGCTTAAACGCTTGTAGTGATTATAAACCGCCACCGACAAAACCTTTTTCGCATCATCCTGACCAATAACATACTGGTCAATATGTTGCTTTATT
Source organism: Pedobacter sp. SAFR-022 (assembly GCF_051965375.1). Classification (NCBI taxonomy): domain Bacteria; kingdom Pseudomonadati; phylum Bacteroidota; class Sphingobacteriia; order Sphingobacteriales; family Sphingobacteriaceae; genus Pedobacter; species Pedobacter sp. SAFR-022. The sequence goes on along the minus strand of NZ_JBQCME010000004.1, from coordinate 287,954 downwards.
TCAAGCGGTTTAAGCAACTTCAATGAAGCATCGACGTTCCTGCTTTTCTGGTTTCCAAATTCCTGTAATACCAACTGATTTGCCTGCACCACGCATTTATCGCAGATATACGCATCAAGCCCCTCAATCAGCATTAAGGTATCCTGTTTACTGGAACCACAAAATGAGCAACGAGATTCTTTTGTTTGTTTAGCCATTTTATTATTTGTTGTGTCCTATCAATACCTCATCAATCATTCCAAAATCTTTCGCTTCTTCAGCTTTCATCCAGTAATCACGATCTGAGGCTTTCTCAACCCATTCGTAAGTTTGGCCTGAATGGTTTGAAATGATATCATATAGTTCTTTTTTCAATTTAAGCATCTCTCTCAAATTGATCTCCATATCTGATGCTACACCTTGTGCACCACCTGATGGCTGGTGAATCATCACACGCGAGTGTGGTAATGCAGCACGTTTTCCTTTAGCACCTGCAACAAGCAATACCGCCCCCATTGAAGCTGCCATACCTGTACAAATTGTTGCTACATCCGGGCTGATGTACTGCATCGTATCATAGATCCCCAACCCAGCGTAAACTGATCCGCCTGGTGAGTTAATGTAAATCTGAATATCTCTGTTGTTGTCTGTGGATTGCAGGAACAGCAACTGCGCCTGAATAATGTTTGCATTACCATCGTGAATAGCATCGCCTAAGAAGATAATACGATCCATCATCAACCGAGAGAAAACATCCATTTGAGCTACATTCAACTGACGCTCTTCGATAATATAAGGTGTCATGCTTTTCGGATTGTTATTGGTTCTGCCAATGAAACGATCCACATTCAACCCGTTAATACGATGATGCTTTACAGCATATTTTCTAAATTCATCTTTGTCTATATTCATGTGTAAGTTTTTCTATGTGTCCTTATCCAATAGTACTAATACTAAATTGGAAATTAATTGTTGCAATGTAAAATTTGATTTCTGGTATATAAGTAAGGCGGCCTTGAATAAGGCCGCCTTAAATAAATATTATTACTAGAGATTTTGTTTTTAAACAACTAGTTCATCTCTATAAATTTATTATAAGCAATTTCTTCTTCATTGATCGTTGCTACAGATTTGATGTGGTTAAACACCTTAAGTGCTTTTACCTCTTCAAAAATCCTGTTTGCATTATCTCTCTCCTGAAGGAAGGTTGTTGTATACTGCGTAAGTTGATCGTCCGGCATAGGCGCTGGGCTATACATTCTAAACTGTGCATCCAAGCGCTCTTTAGCAGTTGCAAACACCTCATCGTATTTGATTTCGATGTTGTTGTCTTTAATGATCTTGTTCTCGATCAGAGTCCATTTAAGATTTTTAGCAAAATCATCATAACCTTCAGCTAACTCCTCGTCAGTCAATTTCTCGTTTGTAGCTTTCAACCACTTACGTAGAAATTCGTCTGGAAGTTCCATTTTGATTTCTTCAGTAAGCTTAGTATACATGTCATTCTGAAGTTTACGATCAGCGTCCTGTTTAAACATGCCTTCAATTTCTTCAGTAATCTTGGCAGTAAAACCAGCTTCGTCGGTCACAACTCCTTCTCCAAATATTTTATCAAAGAACTCCTGGTTCAAATCAGCTTCTTCCAGACGGTTAACATTCTTAACAGTTACCTGGAAGGTAGATTTTAATTCTTTTGCAGCTTCTTCAGTAATATCTAACAACTTAGAGATAACGTTCTCATTATTGCCAAAAGCTTGTTGAAGATCCAATTGAACGACATCATCTTTCTTTAGACCGATCATTGATTTTTTCACATTTTCGTTAGTAACCTGATCTAAACGGATCGAACCAGTATGGTTAATGCCACCTTCAAAAACTGAACCATCGGCCGAAAGCTCTGCTAATTCAGCATATAGCACATCTTCGTCTGCCGAAACTTCCGGGTTTGTCATTTTGCCATAACTTTTACGGATGTTCTTGATCCTTGAAGCAAGAGTTTCCTCGTCAGCTTTTACCTGGTAAGCTTTAAACTCGTCAGCAGCGCTGATGTTTACTTCTACCGCTGGTGCCAAGCCAATTTCGTATTCGAATTCAAATGCGTCAGTAAAGTCCCATTTAAACTCTTTAGAATCATCGATTTTAGGCAGAGGCTGACCTAAAATTTCTACTTTATTTTCAGAAAGGTAATTATTCAATGTGTCGGAAAGCATTTTGTTGATTTCTTCAACCAGGATGCTTCTTCCGTACATTTTTTTGATGTGTGCTACTGGAACCATTCCCTTACGAAAACCAGGAAGGGTAGCTTTTTTAGCTTGATCTTTTATTGTTTTTTCAACCTTCTCTGTATAATCCTCAGGGGCAATGCTAATCTTGATAACAGCATTTAGGTCGTTGATTTTTTCCTGTGTAATGTTCATTTTTTCAGAATCAGAATTTACAATCTTTTTAATAAAAAAAATCCCCCGAAATACATCGGGGGAATCATTAGTGCGGATGAAGGGACTCGAACCCCCACGCCGTGAAGCGCCAGATCCTAAGTCTGGTGCGGCTACCAATTACGCCACATCCGCATCATTTAGGAATTGTTTTGTTCTGCAAATATAGAGATTACTTTTACTTATGGAAAGCCTGCACAACATATTTTTACAAAATTCGAATAACTACTTTGTTTTCAGCTCAATAAATTTCAATCTTTTTTTGCCAATAAATCGTGTGCACCCGTCGACAGCTGCTTCTGAAGCTCAAAAAGGTATCCTATGGCCTTTACCAACCTGCTACCATACCACGAAAACATCTCCCCATCAACAATGAGCACCCTACTATCAGGAAGTAATTGCTTGAATTCTTCTATATTTTTCTGCTTAAATGGATAAGGCTCGCTCGATAGCAACACCAGATCTGGCTTCAAGCCCGAAAATTCCTCAACTTCTAACTTTGGATATCTGGTGCCTGACAAGACATTCTCTAATCCGATCCGTCTAAGCACATCATCGATAAAGGTATTGCGCCCTGCCGCCATAAATGGTTTTTTCCATATCATATATAGTACCTTTTGGGAAATTCCCCGCTCGAGCGCTAGCTTTTGTAAATCTCCGAAGCCGGCATTTATCAGATGGATCAGGTAAGCCGCCTCCGGTGAACGGTCAGTAAGTTCCCCAATATGGTGGATCATGTTCGTCGCGTCATCCAGCGTGTAGATGTCGCTCATCCAAACCGGAAACTCCTTTTGCAGTGCCTCAATGTCCGCTCGTTCATTCTCCTCTTTATTCCCGATGATCAGATCCGGTTTTAACGAGCGTATTTTCTGCAGATCCAACTTCTTTGTGCCACCGATCTTGGTTTTCGATTGCACCTTTTCTTCTGGATGGACGCAAAACTTTGTCACCCCTACGACCTCGTTGTTCAGGCCAAGATCGAATAGCAACTCCGTTTGAGACGGAACGAGTGAAATGATCTTTTTAGGAGGAAAGTCTAACGTAATGCTGTCACCAAGCTGATCAGTAAAAGTTTTCTTCATAATAACAAAGGTAAATGATCCCTGCTGTAAAGCAGATCACATTTACCTTTATAATAAGCAAACAATCTAGTTTAAATCGAGGTACCTGAAGGCACCACAGCACCTTTCTTAACAACCACAATGCCGTCTTTCACCGCGTAGAAACCGAAATCTCCATCTGGGAGATGCTCACCACCTTTAATCTGAACATTATTTCCGATCCGGCAGTTCTTATCAATGATGGCGTTAGAGATCTCACAGTCATCTCCGATACCGATCAAGGGATGTCCCGCGTCGTTTTCTTCTTGTATCTGCTGCAGCGTTTGGTACCGGTCACTACCCATAATATAGGCATTTTCAATTTTTGTACCTCTACCAATTCTCGATCTGATTCCGATAACCGCATGGCTGATAAATTCCGCCTGCAGAATACAACCCTCAGCAATTACTGCTTTATTTAATGTTGTTCCCAGGATCTTAGATGGCGGCAACATCCTTGGTCTCGTGAAAATACTTTGATGACTATCAAACAAGTTAAACTTCGGGATATCATCTGTTAAGCCTAGGTTGGCTTCAAAGAAAGATGATATATTACCAATGTCTGTCCAGTAACCTTCATACTGATAGCTCAGCACCCGGAATTGGTTCAAAACCATCGGGATGATCTCTTTACCGAAATCCTTCTCATTTGGATTTTCATCAAAGATCCGGATCAACAGATCCCTGTTGAAGATATAGATACCCATAGAAGCCAGATAATTCCTTCCCTCTGCCTGCATTTCAGGACCAGTGTCAGAGCTCCATTCTTTGATAAGTTCAGAATTTGGCTTTTCGGTAAACGAAGTGATGATGTTTTCTTCGTTTGCTTTTAAGATCCCGAAATCCGTTCCATCTTTTGCTGTAACCGGAATGGTCGCTAAGGTCACCTCAGCCTTACTCTCAATATGGGCATTTACCATTTCGTTGAAATCCATTTGGTAGAGTTGATCTCCTGATAATATCAGCACATATTCAAACTCGTGGTTCAGCAAATGGTGCATCGTCTGGCGAACCGCATCTGCCGTTCCTTGAAACCATGTTGGATTTTCTGGGGTTTGTTCTGCAGCCAGGATATCGACAAAAGCATCACTAAAATGACTGAAGTGATAGGTGTTCTTGATGTGTTTGTTTAATGAGGCCGAATTAAACTGTGTAAGCACAAACATCCTATGGATGCCCGAATTTAGACAATTCGAAATTGGAATATCAACTAAACGGTATTTTCCCGCAATAGGTACTGCCGGTTTTGATCTGGTCTGAGTGAGCGGTGACAACCTGGAGCCCTGGCCCCCGCCAAGAATTACTCCCAATACTTTTTCGGTCATATACTTAAGTTTATATTTGGTAAAAATTAATGTAGTCCTGAGCTGATCTGTCCCAGGAATGGTCAAGTTTCATAATAAATTTTCTAATGTCTTTCAGCGCCTTTGTATTATGATATAAATGATACGCCCGTCCCACGGCATGTTCAACGTCACCAACAGTGGCCTGATCGTGGCAAAGTCCAAAGCCTCCATCCCCAATATCGGTAACGGTATCCTTCAATCCTCCAACCCTACGCACAATTGGAATTGTTCCGTACCGAAGCGCGTACATCTGATTTAAGCCACAAGGTTCAACCCTTGACGGCATCAACAGAAAATCTGCGCCGGCATATATTTGGTGAGACAACTGTTCATGGTACCCGATGTAGGTATTATATACACCTTTATACTTCTCCTTCAACTGCTCTAGCTGCTGCTCCACATGCCTTTCTCCCGAACCTAAAATCAGGATGTTCATGGCCCCGTCGCTTTGTGTAAGTACATTATCAAAGATCGCCGGCAGCAAGTCAGCCCCCTTCTCACCCACCAATCGCCCGATAAAAGTAAATAGTGGTTTAGCAGGATCCAGATTGAAAACATCGCATAATGCCTGTTTGTTTGCCTTTTTTCCGGCTTCAACCGTACGCAGGTTAAAATTCTTAGGGAGCATCGGATCGATTGCAGGATCCCAGACATCATTGTCAATACCGTTTAAGATCCCCTGCGACTTTGCCCTTTCACGTTGTAATAAAGTTTCAAGCCCATTCGCGTTATAGCTTATTTCCTCCATGTAGCTCGGCGACACGGTGGATATCTTCCATGCACATTTTATTGCTGAAGCCAAAGGATTGATCGCTCCATCCCACTCCAGCTTACCCGAGTTCCGCAAGTCAAAAACAGGGATCAAGTGCAGCTTGTCCCAACCAAACTGCCCCTGGTACTGCGCGTTGTGTATAGTAAGCGCTGTAGGCACGTTATTCAGGCGCCAGAATCTGGCACAATTTGAAGCCATAAAAGGGATAAGACCAGTGTGGTAATCGTGGCAATGCATTACGTCTGGTTTGTGTTGCCACTGATGTATCCAGTCCAATGCAGCAATCTGAAATGCCAGGAAGCGCTCGGTGTCGTCTTCGTAGCCGTAAACCTTAGGCCGGTTCAGTAGCCCCGGAATATGAACGAGGTAAAGATCGAAGCCTAGTTTATTTGTCTTCTCGCGGAGAATCCTTACCTGAAAGTTCCTGGTGCCTACTTCTACCCAGCCATCGTAAACACCTTCAAACTCATTTTCATGAAGGAATTTGTTCTCGTAAGCAGGCATGACAACTTTAGCAATATGGCCGATCTTATTTTGATACTTCGGTAATGCACCTACTACATCGCCTAATCCACCGACCTTCGCAATAGGGTAACATTCAGCACTGAAGTGTATGATTTCCATCTTTTAAATTTTGTTGAAAGAATTGCTAAAATATAACAACTGAAAGGTAATGGAGTTTGCCCAATAATCCCAATTATGTTCCCCAGGGCGAATGATAAAATCGTGTGCAACATTCTGGTACATCAACTTATCATGGAGCGCAACATTCACCCGGTAGAAAAAATCATCTCTACCACAGTCGATGACCAAAGCAAGGCTCCCAGGCTTAATGAGATGTGTCATCTCAATAACCGAGTTTGCCGACCATCTGTCTGGAAATTGATCATAGGATCCTAAACGTTCTTTGATCGACCAGCTGTCGGGAAACGGCCTTAAATCTACACCACCACTCATACTGCCTGCTGCAGCAAAAAGATCCTGATGTTTAATAGCGAGGTATAAAGCACCGTGCCCACCCATACTTAATCCTGTGATTGCCCTTCCCTTTCTATCTTTGATGGTCTTATACCGCTTGTCGATCTCTGGTACAAGCTCTTTCGTGATATAGCTTTCGTATTGCCATTTTTGATCAACAGGACTGTCAAAATACCAGCTCGAATAATTGCCATCAGGACAAACAATGATCAGGTTCAAGCGGTCTGCCTGATTTTTTATAGCTGGAACTGTATTCACCCACTTAGAATAACGGTCACTATAACCGTGAAGCAGGTAAACCACGGGATACTGCCCGCCTTTACTATATTGCTCGGGCAGAATCACAACCGCATTGATGTTCTTTTTCATCAATCCACTATAAGTAGAAAGCGTATCTACCCTGGCAGCAAATACAGGCAAGGTAAAGACCAGCAGCAACAATAAGGCGAATAGTTTTTTTGACGAAATGTCAGAATTCATTGTAACACAATTTAAAGTCTGAATATAGATAAATTTATTCTCAGGTATAAACATGCATCAAAATATCCAAATTGATGAAATTGTTTTCTTAAAACACAAATTTCAGTCGGATTTCAGTTAAAGCCTTGATAATGTTCCTGTTTAAATTGAGATTGATACAAACCGACCTAAACCAAATCAAATGAAAAAGCCGAGTAGTACTCTAATTCCTTTCCTTGCATTGTTGTTTCTTCTTGCAATCGCATGTAAGAAAAAAAATAGCCCAGCTAGTCCAGAAGGCCCGGAAACAGTTCCTGCGGTGCCAACAAAGCCCATAAGTCCCGGTGGAGAGATAAAAGCACTCGTACCCTCAAGTATCAGCACCGAAAATTTAAAAATTGATCTCCAATATGCGACTACCGGAAATTATCTCAGGGAAATCCGGCAGTCCAATGGTACACGCGAGATGTTCTTATACAATGACAAAAACCAACTGAAGGAATATAAGCGTTATATAAAAGATGACCTGCTATACCATGTTTACTATGTTCTGAGTCCTGATGGTCTGGTCACAAAAGGTATACAGTATAAGGTTGAGGCCGGTGGCAAATTGATCAGCCCCATAGGTTTTTATGAGGTTAACTACAGCGATGCTAAACAAATTGAAACCGTAGATTGGTACGATTTCAGGAACATGCTGATCAAATCCAAAGCATTCAGTTATAATGATAAAGCACAATTCACAGGGCTGAAGACAAGCGGAAGCCAGGCGTCAAGCCAAACCTACACCTATGATGAGCATGCTGGAATTTTCAAACAAGTACCACAACTTCAAATACTATCTCTGGAGCATGAGGCATTCTATATGCTAAACACAAATGCAAATGTCAAGACAATAAAAACCGAAGATCAACCTGCTGTAGATCTGAACTATGAGTTTCAATACAATACAAACAACTATCCAGCTACTGTTACCCAGAACGATGCCGCCGGTAAAAGTAAGATCTACAAGATTAGTTACCGTTAGCTTTATTTAGATACAGCCTGGTAGACCATTTCAAGTGTAAAGCGTACCACTAACAGCATGGCAGACACGAATAAGCCAAATACAAAAGGGTGGCCGAAAGTTCTGCCTTCTGCTATGAGTTTCTTGACAATAAAGCCACCGGCAAAAAAGTTCAAGAGAATTACGAAGGCAACACCGCTGTAGTTTTTTGCAATTAGTTCATAGATAAACAGAATGATGCAGAAAGACAAAATGCCCCATTTAGCCGACTTCCAAAGTGCTTCCGCGTTGGCCGCACGAGGATTTGCATGAGCAGCCCGCCTTTGAAGCATGCTTTGTGACAATTCAGGATTAGCCACTACCCGCTTATACATTTCGCGGTCTGCCGCAGCTAAAGCATTCGCTTGATAGTGCAATCTTTTGTCGATGATGATGTCCATCAACTCATCGTCCGTAAGCGATTGAATTCGTGCGCTAAAATCATTTTCCATTGTTCTTCCTTATGGTTAGCTCATGATTGCTAACACTCGCCAAATCTACAGCTTTTTTAAAAGAGCGCACATCTTTAAACGACAATTGCGAAAGGGTTCGGGATTCATAAAAAATCTTGAATTCGTTGGGTTCAAAAGGCCAGCTTTCCACTACGAGTGCACCATCCTCAGCCATAAAGAAAGTATAGGAACTCCCATCCGGCCCATTACTGATCTCTATTTTACGTTGTTCTGGCTGAATAAGTCCCTGGCAAATCAATAGTGAAAAAGCATCACAAAATTCCAGCAGCTCATAAGCAGCATCAACTTCCTGACTGGTAGATCCCGACTCCAGCAGCCATGTCTTTTCCATCTTTTTAAGCGCCTGACAAAATTCCTTAGCTGCCGGATCCTGTCCGTGCACAAAGTGAATATGCCTTGCAATTAATAGCGCAATGTACCTGCTCTTGGTGAGCGCCATGGTCAATTGCCTTTCACAAAATTCCCTGCGGAACCCGGTCATCTTGAAATTCACAGGGCCACCATTAGCATTCAATAAGTTACCATCATCAAACTCATTATAAACATCATCATGTTCAGCCGTAGCAATCAGTGTCTCCAGCCATCGAACAGGTTGTAGAGCATGCTTCCAGCGTGCACAGATTTGTGCCGAAACCAGTCCATGTGCGCGCTGTGTAATGATCTGCCAACCGGCATCTGTGTAGTTTACAATCATATTTAAACATAAAAAAATCCCAAATGAGCATTTGGGATTCTGATATTAGAAATCATTGAAATTGTCTAGCTCTGGTTATCGTGACCCTCAAGTTTCACAAGTTTATTGTAAATACCTAAAAGTAAAAATGGAGCAGCCCATTGTCCAACGAAAAGTGCAGTATGTTTCTGGCCTAGGCATTTAAGTGTTAAGGAAACACCCATAGAGCCTAATGCAGCCCATAAGAATAAGTCTGATGGAAGTTTAGCAGTTTGTTCTTCAATTGTTCTTGCAACAGGTCCTTCTTTGTGTTGCGGATTGTCTTGTAATTCCATAGTTTAGTCCTCCGATTAGATGATTAATTAATTTGGTTCTTTTGCTATATATTACAGGGTTTCAGGTATTTTGTTTATGAATTTTCGATTAACAGTATATACAACATGAATAAAAGTGTTAATACGGTTACACACCTATAAGCTATACCTGCTCATCTCGCAGCTGCTGGATTTTAAGTTTCCCCAGTGCAGTTAAAACAGCATAATGCTGAACGTGCTCCCGGTGTATGGTCACATAGCCCAGGCGCTCCAATTCCTCATACTCATGCTCCATTCCACCCAGGATCGACGAACTTTCCTGATGTTCAATGGTCTCCAGCATTTCTAGCATATATTCTCTTTCCATAATCATATATTTAGTTAATTAGATAACAACCAAATTATCAGTAGGTTTGAATTATTTGATTGAGAAAAAAGATTAATCCTCCGGGCGCTCCCGCGGATCTGCCATTTTAACTATTCTGGGCATAAAGGATCCTAAAACCTCAACAAGGCTTTCCTGCGCTTTCATCACCGCGTGAATATCTTTATACACCATTGGGGCTTCATCTAACCCAGAGCCTAGCAGGCTAATACCATGCTGTTTAAGAAGTTCTTGCACAGCGTCGTGCTTAATCTCCTTGAATGCACGATTTCTACTCATTAACCGGCCGGCGCCATGAGATGCGGAATCAATAGAAGCTGGACTGCCCTTGCCGCGAACCAAAAATCCGGGCGTTGCCATTGACCCCGGTATTATACCAAGTACACCTTCCCCTGCGGGTGTTGCACCTTTCCGGTGCACCATCACCGATCTTCCATCAGGCAATCGTTCTTGCCAAGCGAAGTTGTGGTGGTTTTCAATGCGCATGATTGGCTGCGCCTGTAACTTGGTTGAAATCTTATTATGTATCTCATGGTGATTTGCAGATGCATAGTCGCCAGCCAAATTCATAGAAATCCAATATTCCTGCCCCTCGGCGCTATCCAGGTCAAGCCATGCAAGTTCCTTTGCTTCTCTGGGCAGGATCGTTTTTTCCATTGCAAGCTTTGAATAATAGTTAGCAATACTGGCTCCGAAGCCCCGTGAACCGGAATGCGAAAGTAGCGCCAGGTAATTCCCAGCTGGGAGATCATCCAGCATACCATCCTTAATGCTAAATGTGCCCCACTCTACGAAATGATTACCAGTTCCAGATGTACCCAGCTGCGCATAGGCTTTATCCTTTAAGCTTCTAATCAACTTCGTGGCAGACCACTCATGCCGGTCAAAGATACTCGTATCGTAGTAGTTTTTGCTCTTTGCGCCCATCCCAAAAACCGTGTTTTCATTTAAGATCGACTTCAAACGACTACCGTCCTTGTCAAAGGCGCGATCCGAGATATCGTAAATGCTCAGACACATTCTGCATGCAATGTCTACCCCTACCGCAAATGGAATTATGGTATTGCTATCTGTTGCAAGCACCCCTCCGATAGGCAGCCCGTAACCTGAATGTGCGTCCGGCATTAATGCGCCAGCAAGGGAAATCGGAAGACGCATCGCGGCATTCATTTGCCCAATGGCCTTCTCGTCAATGTTTTCTGCGCCATAAATTGGAAAGTCCGGTACTTGCTCTTTAAGATCGTAAGCCTTAGCATCGGTCTGTGGTGCTGCCTCCTGCCTTTTTTTCGCGAGTAATAGTTCTGCAAGGAACCGAAACTTACTACCCTTTTCTTCCGCGAAAACGAGCGGATGATCTACAACTTCTTCAAGCTTAGAGAGTAGTTCTGCCTTCGAGATATCATTCTTCTTCAGTAAGCCATTGCATACCTGCTGAAACTTCGTCTGTAACTTAGCATCATTGATGCCAAGGGCGTTAAAGTCTTCTTTATTGATCCAGGGTCTTTTCATACAAGTTTAGCTAGTGTATTGTGATCGTACTAATGGACGGCCAGCAATTCGATTGGTTGCTAAACTTTCAGCAAAAAGCGTACTAATCTAAATCAAGACCAAGGATTTGGACTATTTAACCCGGAAGGGCTGTTTGCCAGATAGCAAATCCCAAAAAAGGATGAAATCACTAGCCAGGCTAAAGCGTGGATATTTAAAAGTCGCTGGCTTGTTTTTTTCAAAGAAGAAATGTCCCACCCAGGCAAATCCATACCCAACAACGGGCATAGCTAGCAAGAAGTAATAGGTATGAAATAAAATCGCGGTTATAAAGCAGAGAATCACTAGACCAGTGCCGATAAAATGTAAAACCCTGCTGGTTAGATTTCGATGTTCTGAAAGGTAAAATGGGTAAAATTCGGCTAAGGTCTTGTACTTCTTCTCTTCCATAGGTGTATATTAACTTATTGCAAAATTAAGCGATATCGCGAATGTCTTGGTCCGGGAATTATAATATTCCATGTTTTTTGAGAAACGAACCCAGTTCACGCGGGTGAACATCCATCAACAACGTATGAAATCCCGCTTGCTTCGCGCCAACCAAGTGTTGTGGACTATCATCAATAAACAACGTTTCCTCCGGCACGAGATCATTTTCTGTAATCACCTTCTTAAATATTTCCACATTCGGCTTCCTCAAGAACATGTCCTGGGAATAGTATGTTTTTTCAAAAAGACTGCTGTTATCCGGCATCCCGAATTCACGATCCAGATAGCTAATGATGTATTTATAATGAATAACGTTATTATTGCTTAGCAGAAAAGTGCGGTATTTGGCTCTGACTTCCAGGAGTGTGTCATGAATCGTTGGAGGAACACCAACAAGAAGGCTGTTCCATGCCGCATCAATTTCTTTATCGGTTAAATTCTGATTGTTCGCGGCAGCTCTTATCCCCGCTCTGAATTGTGCTTCTGAAATCGCGGCAGTTTCAAAATCATCAAATAAGGTATTATGTGTTTTGTGGGCAAAAAAGTCTTCAATGTTCGCAATACCTAGCTGAGCAAGAGCTTCCTGCGCTTTTTTAAAGTTTATTTCGAAGATAACATTACCGTAGTCAAATATGATATTTTTAATGTTTTGCATAAAAACTGTTTTCAAAATTGAATGTAAATATGTAACATTGCACTCGCAAAATCAACATAGATTTTACGCGGGCCTATAGCTCAGTTGGTTAGAGTAGAAGACTCATAATCTTTTGGTCGCTGGTTCGAGCCCAGCTGGGCCCACAAAAAAAACCGCCTAACGAAATTCGTAGGCGGTTTTTTGATTCATTACCTATTCAGAATCTTTTTGGTTACAAATTCATTGAGTTAATTTTTCTTAAAACTAATCTTTGTACAAAACAAATAGAAACAAAAAAGTCTGAACTTACTTGCATGTTCTTCATTGGAAGTTCAAATGCAGGTAAGTCCAGACTATTTTTTTGAATCGAATATCAACTAGTATCCTGGATTCTGAGCCAGGTTGTTATTTCCGGATATTGCTTCAGTAGGTACAGGGAACCTGTTCAAATGATTTGAACCGGATGCCTGATGATCCCACCAGTTTGCAGAAGTAAACACCTTCCATCGAATGAGGTCGGTTCTTCTTCTACCCTCAGCAAGGAACTCGATGCTCCATTCATCCAGGAACCGGTTTTGATCCAGGTTTGCAGCAGTTGCTGGATTGGGATCAACACCGTTCGGGAAGTTGCGTTTACGAACTGCATTGACCAAATCAGCAGCGCCTGCCCGATCCCCTGCCCGCCACTTGCACTCCGCAAGCATGTAGTAGATCTCAGCAAGGCGGATTACCGGATTATCGGCGCCCCAGCGCAACGTGTTCTCCGCCAATGGTGGAATTGGTACTTTCACTGGCCTTACGCCTGTATTCTCCTCGCCCGAAGACATCTTAGATTCTAACTGAGCGATGGAGGCGTACTTTTTACCAGGACCAACTTCAGAGAACCTGGCAACTTGATCCCTGAATATAAGCGGCTGATCTTTGTATTCCTCCCCACCATTGATCACTGCACCAGCGGGCGTGGTGTGCAAGCCGTTCAAAAACATGCCTTCATAATTGCCATTACCTAAATAGCGAAAGGGCTTTTTACGAAGGTCGGTATTTTCAAATTTTTCAAACGGTGATCCAAGTTTGAAATCAGCGGAATAAAGTGTGCTGTCTGGCTTCCTAGATGGCAGCCATGCAATATTCTTCTTACAAAGAGTCGCTGAGGCTGAGCTAGTTCAACACGCTATTGTTTAATTTTTACAACCCAATTAAAATAAACCAGGGTTGGTCTTCTTGCTTTCCAGATCAAGCAACCAGCGCTTTCTCCAAAGTCCGCCGCCAAATCCAGTTAAACTTCCATCGGTACCAATTACCCGGTGACAAGGAATCAAAATACAAAGCCGGTTCATCCCATTGGCGTTCGCCACGGCTCTAACCGCAGCAGGCTGATGGATGGCCGCAGCTTGCTGTGCATAAGATCTGGTCTGCCCATAAGGAATCTTTCGTAAACAAGCCCAAACCTCCTGCTGAAAGCTCGTACCCGGACTGAAGATTGGAACCGTAAATTCCGTTCGCAATCCTGCAAAGTATTCAGCCAACTGCTGCTTCAATACGGTGAAATGTGGATTGTTTCCGGGAAGGATATGTGCATTCAACATTTTCGCAAGGGTTTTAAACTCGGTTTCCAGCATCTTACGATCTGTAAATTCAAGCAGGCAAATACCTTGTTCCGTTGCACAGGCAAACATGGTCCCAAGAGGGGTTTCCAATCGGCAAAGATCGACGATGGTCTGTGCTTTACTTAGCTTAGGGGAAACGCCGAAGATCGCCTTAAAGGAATCCCCAAAACCGCTTAAAGAATCGAAGCCTACATCAAAGGCAGTGCTTGTTACTCCTTCTCCATTTTTAATGCGTTTAAAAGCCGAATTAATTCGATAAACCCGCTGGTAGGCATGGAAGGTAATACCGTGATGTTTTAAAAACCAGCGCCGCATCATAGCTGGATCAATACCTTGCTGACGCAGATCCCAATCTTTAAATTTCCTGGAAGGATCAGCAGTCAAAGCATCTAAAATCTTTTTGATTGCCAAAGGTGTCTCACCCAACTGCTCTAAAGGCCTGCAGATCTTACATGGTCGATAACCCTTTAGCATGGCCTCCTTTGTTGTTGGGAAGAACTCAACATTCTCCCGTTTAGGCTTCCTGGCGGTGCAGGTCGGACGGCACAATATACCGGTCGTTTTTACACCAACAATAAAGCTGCCCTCATATCGGCTATCCTTTTCTATCAATGCTTTGTAATAAACATCATCTAAAGTCTCGTTCATTGCCATTAATTTAAGATACAAATTCTTTTACGCTAATTCATGGTACAAAAGAACAGGCTCCAGAGTCATTGAACAACCGGAAACTTTACAACTATTTTCTTATTTCGTCTAATCTTTAGTTATCGCTAAATCTTAACCCTTCCAAATAGCTTGACGAAGACCTGACATGAACATTAGGACTGCATCCAAAATTTTTTCTACTTTTGAAAAACATACCAAATAGTATTTTATGTCAAAGGCAGCGGCAACGCGAAACCATATTCTGGAAAATGCATTTAAGTTAATTTACCTAAAAGGTTATCAGGCAACTAGTATCGATGAAATCATCGCAAGCACGGCAGTAACTAAGGGAGCCTTCTTCTATCATTTCAAGAATAAAGAAGAGATGGGCCTGGCAATGATAAAAGAAGTTATGTATCCAGGTCTGGTGCCCTACATGATTGATGTGCTGGGGCGTACAGACGATCTTATAGAAGACATTTACAACATGATCAAAGCATTACTCTTGTACAATCCCTTTTTCAAAGTAGAATATGGTTGTCCGGCAGTTAATCTGATTGATGAAATGGCGCCTTTGAATGAATCGTTCCGAAAAGCATTGATGATCATCATGGTCGAATGGCAGGCGGCAATTGAAAAAAGTCTTAAAACTGCACAGGCAAATGGGCAATTAAACCCGGCATTTGAGCCCAAGCAAATTGCACTTTACATCACAGCAAACTATAGTGGCGTACGAAACATTGGTAAAGTGTTCGGAAGACCTTCCTACGTTGAGTTCCTCAAGCAGTTTAAAATTTACCTGAAAACCCTTAAATAATTTTTTCAGCAAAAACATACCAACTAGTATTTATTCTTATGTATTCCTCTCTCCTACCACTTCATTCTATATTTCGATGGCTCGTACTGCTCATGATGTTGACTAGTATTTATGTTGCCTACAATGGCTGGAAGCTTAAACTGGCCTTTACGCCTTTAGCAAACAGCATCAGACACTGGACTGCAACATTTGCTCACATCCAGTTGATGCTCGGTATGGTGTTATATTTTTACAGCCCAATATTGAAGTATTCTATGCCTGTTAGCAGCAGGGCACTGATGAGTCAACATGCATTTTTCAAGTATCTGCATATCGCTTTCATGCTCCTTGCTATCGTGGTGTTAACCGTAGGATCTGCAAAGGCAAAACGGGCTTCAACCGCTTCCGCTCAGCATAAAACCATTCTGATCTGGTATACAGTGGCGCTGATCCTGATCCTGATCGCCATTCCCTGGCCTTTTTCGCCTTTCGCAAGCAGACCTTTATTCCGCTAATTTGATCAAACACGACAGAATATGTTTTCAATTTTCAAATCCCAACTCGGGCGTTTACGAATTATAAGTTATCTGGAAGGGACCTCCTTGCTGATATTGTTATTCATTGCTGTACCCTTGAAGTACTTTGGCCAGAACCCTGCACTCGTCAAGGCAGTCGGACCTGTTCACGGTGCCTTGTTTCTGTGGTTTATTCTAAACACATTAATGGTTGCCATTGAACAGCATTGGAAATTTAGAGAGACCACCTGGAAGGTGCTTCTAGCGTGTATGATTCCTTTTGGCACCTTCTACATTGACCATCAGGTATTGCGAAAAGTTAAACTTTAGTTTCACACTAAGGATGAATTAGGCAGTAAATAGGTCAAGGGCTTGAAGACGAATCCATACTTCGAGCCTTCATGTAGAAGCGCAGGCTGCTCAAAAAACTGCTTAATTGCAAATGAAGCCTCCTCTAAAGTATTTACAGCCCTGAAGTAAATTTTCTTGCTTGCACTGAGGTAGTATAAGGCATACCGGGATGCTCAACGGTGATCGAAGGACAAGTAAGCTCCACGGAAGTCAGATGCCGCTCGCGCTACCCGTGGAAAGTTTAATAGCAGTTCCTGCTTATCATCGAGACTACGCAGAGCGATTTCGTGAAATTCCCCCTTTTCACAGGTTTTATATTGAACTTTTGAGGTTAATTTTAGCAAGACGGGAATGCAATTTACCATTGAAAATAAAAAATTGTTTCCCTTAACAAAATACCAAGCTTGGGAACCTGGACTTTATATGTGCATTTAACACAAGCTGTTTGATCATTTGTCTAGAAAATGTAGAATCAAAGGAACAACCAACGGAGTGAGGTTTGAGCCCAGATGCAATGTCGTAATCTCACCGATATACTCACCATGTATCCCTGGGATTATAACTAACTCCGCGTTTTCCATTTGCCTGAACATTTTAATTGCATGCTCTGGCTTAATAACATCTTTGTCTCCCACGATGATCAACGCAGGCGACTTTATTACGCTGATATTTTCATTCGGGATGTCTTCAAAATTAACCATGCGTTTTGCGTCCCGATTGTGCATAATCTTTAGCTTTTCAGTATCTGGCACGACTGCAAGGAACGCATTTTGCAATTGTTGGGGCATATTCTCCAAACTGGCATGTTTCATAAAGTCCCAAAAGCTGGGCGCTACCCCATCACGGGTACACAACGCAGCGGCTAAAACAAGTTTAACCACGAGCTTCGGATGACGAATTGCCATCTGAACTGCAGTTGTCCCTCCATTACTAAAGCCAAAGATCTCAGCCTTTTCAATGTTCAAATTTTTCAAAAGCCCTGCGACGTCATCTGCATCTTGCTCAAAGCTCGAGTCTTGATTGCGGTCCGAACTTCGTCCGTGTGCCTGCAGCTCCATTGCGATGACATTCCTATGCTTGACCAGCAGGGGAATGATCGTACCAAAAGTGGTTTGAATTGTTGATCCACCGCCATGTATTAAAACCAGGGGTTTACCAGTACCATATTTCTCATAATACATGTTAATCCCATTAACAGAGGAATACCCTTTTTCGTAGGGATAAGTTGATGAATCTAGTAAGGTTCCCATTGTTGCGATATAGTAGTAACACCTTTTTAGGTTTCTAGCCTTTGCTTTTTGGTCCTGCAAGGATCTTCCTGGCATTCTCGTTTTTCAAGTTCAGCTCCAGTGATCTTTTGTAAGCTTTAAAACCCTCATCTTTTTTACCTAATAGCAACAGACACTCCCCTAAACTGTCAAAGGCGTTATAAGCTTCTGGATACAGCGCTGTGTTCAACCTGAATATTACCAATGCATCATTAAGCTTTTTAGCGTTTAATAATTCATAAGCAAATATGTTTAGCCCATCTTCACTTAGGTTATACGCGGAGTCCTCCTCTTTTTTCTTTTCAGATTTGATGAAATCGAGCGTCTTGCTTATGGAGTTTCCGTTAGCATGAAATTCGGAGATCGATTTAAGGTTCATATTCCGTTCTTTCACAAGCTGTTCCGCCAGTGTCTCTACGCCGTATTGTTTTCGTTCTGCATCAGTGACCTTCGTCGTATCAATCTCGTATCTTCTCCATTTGGTTTCGCCATTGTTCTTCACATATTGTGTCCCGTATATCTGCGGCTTCTGCCTTCTCATCAGATCTCTATCAATCGCTGCCGCAAGGAGCCACTTGTTTATTGTCGTATCTAATTCAATTGCTTTCTTCATCTGTTTAACGGCCATTGAAGATGCAATGGTGTCGTTACCGTGCTGAAAGATCATGGCAGAGTTGTAGTAGTCTTTCCCAGTTACAATCTTTCCACTTTCAATCAACTCATATACTCGCTTTTCCCTTTCCATATCTTGCTTTGACAAAATGGACCAATCAATATGCTTTTCCATTCTTGAACTTTGGTCTTCATTATACATCTTTTGCAGTTCAGCATTGTCCGTCTGGGCATGAAGGCCTAGTGGAAATAGGAAAATTAAAAGGAGCTTAGCTAATTTCATCTTGAATTTTGTTAAATGATGTATAGAAAATGAGGTAAGTTGCTTTAGTTAAGATACTCAAAAGATAGTCTAAAATCAGCACAATAGTTTGAAACCTACACAACGGCCCGTTCAGATCCTGGTAATTGGAAATGACAGATTGCTGAACTAAGGTTGCTTAGGCGATTAGTTTGAGCAAACAACCTTGAGAATTTGGTAATTTTAGCGCCAAATGAAAAATGAAGAACACACCATTGTGCTCATTAAATCTGGTACGCTGGAGCTCAGTGATCTGAAAGGAACAACCAGGTTTCAATCCGGTGATCTGTGTTTCTGTAGCGCCAAAAGCCTCATTAAACAGCGCAGCTACCCAGACCCCTCAGGTAAATACCAGGAGATCTCCATTGCACTACCGCAAACCGTACTTAAAACCTTCGCACATGAATTCAACCATGCCGAACAGCATTCCACTACGGAGCGCAGTTTTTTGAAGCTGACGGAGTGTCCCTTGTTGCTCAATTACATGAGGTCTTTATTGCCTTACAAGGAAATCTTTAAACAAGAAAACTCAAAGGAATTGCTTATTGTAAAAGTGAAAGAAGCCATTATAACATTGCTCATGGAAAATCCCGAAATGAAGCAGATCCTTTTTGACTTTTCAAATCCGCCGAAAGTTGAGCTGAAACCTTTCATGCTTCAACATTATCGCTTCAATGTTGAACTAAAAAGATTCGCTTACCTCAGCGGAAGAAGCCTCTCTACTTTCAAACGGGATTTTGAACGTACCTTTCAAACAGCCCCAAGTCGTTGGTTGATGCAAAAGCGATTGGAACAAGCCTACTACCTCATTAAGAAAAAGCGAAGATCCGCATCAGCAGTATATCTGGAGGTCGGATTTGAAGACCTGTCACATTTCTCCTATGTTTTCAAAAAACATTTTGGTGTACCACCCTCGCAGCTCTGAAATGAGGTAAAAGATCCCGACCTCGCAGCTAATCAGCAGCCGGCAAAGAGAATGTAAAAGTGCTGCCCTTACCGGACGCACTTTCCACCCAGATCTTGCCCGCATGGCGCTCCACAATTTCCTTAGACAGGTAAAGTCCAATGCCGAAACCGGAAATGTTCTCGCGGTGAGAGGTTGAAATCCGGTAGAAACGCTCAAAAAGTCGTTTCTGATCTTCTTCTTTGATACCCATGCCCTCATCTTTGATGCTTACCTGAATATTTGCGCCAATGGATCGGCAGCTTACCTCGATCATTCTTCCATGTGGAGAATACTTAATCGCATTGCTTATCAGATTTGAGATCACAGAAGATATCTTTTCACGATCTGCATACAATCTGGCATGTTCACAGGTATGTAGCATAATCTCATGTGTATTCGTAAACATCCGGAAGTCTTCGATAAGCTCCTCCAAAAGCATCCTTAGATCGAAAGTTTCTTTTTTCAGCTTAATCTTTCCGGATTCCAGATTCGAAATATTCAAAAATCCATTGATCATGGAGGTCATTTTTCGGATCTGCTGATTGGATTTATCCAATGCCAATTGTGTAAATTCATCCGTGCTACCCTTCAGTTTTTTCCGTAAAATCTGCTGATAGGCAAGCATCGACGTCAAAGGGGTCTTCAGTTCATGGCTTACCATACCGATGAAGTCATTCTTACGCTCTTCATCCATCTTCTGTCCGGTAATATCAAGCACAGAGCCAATGAATCGCAAGGGCCTTTCCGCATCATCAAAGTATAATTTGCCGATGGCCCGCACCCAGCGGATGGTACCATCTTTGGGCGACACTGTCCGATATTCCACATCATACCGGTCGTCTGGCATTTGATGTCTCATTAACTGAGCAATAATTTTTAACACCCGCTCACGATCATCTTCATGCAAGTTCCTGACAAAATCTGCTTCATACTCCACTGGTCCGGAATGATCAATACCAAACAAGATTCTGGTTCTTTCATCCCAGATCAATTCATGGTTACTCATGTCCATATCAAAGGTACCGAGCTGTGCTGCCTGCTTGGAAAGCCGGAGCTGCTCAAAGGCATTTTCAAGATTTTTGTGGCCCTGAAACTGGTCGGTTACGTCGTTCGCTATAATTAGAATAACCTTCTTAGAATCATCATAGTCTGGCATCAGATGAAAGACAAAGTCTATATAAACGGTTTCTTCCCGGCCATTGCGAATCAGGTTTACGGCACGTCCTTTAGCATGATACGCCTCACCGGTTCGGAACACTTCCTCAAAGATGGGTTTGTACACCGCTTCCAATTCCGGATTTACCTCCCAGTAAGATTTACTAATTAAATCATGGTATGGCTTGCCGGTAAGTCGTACATGATAATCGTTTATTTCCTCCACAAAGGGTGGATCACCCTTTAATATACACATGCCAACCGGCGCTTCTTTCACCATGCGCCTTATGTTTGCTTCACTGGCAACAAGCCGTTGCATGGCGGTTTTAGCCTCAGCAGTATTTGCAATAGCCTCTGTAATGTTCAAGGTGGTGTTAATGATGTGGGTCACCTGCCCGGTTTCATCAAGCAAAGGTTCCTGAAGGCTGCTCCAATACTGCATTTCTAGCTGTCCGGTTTGCTCATTAAGAACCTCATAGCCGTAGTTAGGCCACTCCACCCCCGCTTTTGTTGCGATAGTCTTCTCAAACGTGGCGATGACCATCTCCCGCTCCCTTCCCTCAATTAAACGATCCGGAAAGGCCGAAAACAAATCCTTCCCCAGGATATCGGCACGCTGTCGCTTGCTAATTTTTAAAAACTGATCACTCACCGCCAGTATGGTGAAATGCGGCGGGTTCGCTTTAATAATCAGGGAATTCGCAGACTTCTGAAAAAATCTTTGAAACTGCGCATTCTGGTAGAATTCGTCGGTATGGTCGGTCAAAACTTTACAGGGATTAAGTTGCTCTACTTGTATCAAATATGTGGAAAAATAACAGAAACAAAAAGGGACTGCCTTAGTTTTTAGCAGTCCCCTTTTTCCAATAATTAAGCATTCACAGGATCGTATGGAGTCTGTGTTTAATAATGACTTCAACATGCGCTGAGACACAGCTCAAACACACCAAACGCACAGCTTACGTGGCTGAGGTGTGGGTCAGGTGTGCGCGAGGTGTGTCTCAGGTCTGCGCTGATCACTAGTCATTATCATCCACGCCTGGGTCACCCAGGTCATTCGGTCCATCATCTACATTCAGGTCCATATCCATTTGCTCATCATTGCCATCATAGCCGATCATGGTATCCTCAATGGCCAGTTTATCGTCGTGACCATCCTCCCCTGCACTTACCGCATTTGTGGTACCCGCAAAACCGGTATCGTTATAATCTTCAGGTGGCATTTTGCCGAACTCTTTTCCGGTAGAGTCGTGCGTTGTGCCATCATTTTCCATATCCCTTTGTTGGTTTTCCTGTTGACTTTCCATAGTTCTAAATTTTAGTTTTTACTGAAATTCTGGTTATCTTAACAAACCTGTTTAACGCTGGTTGGTTTTCATGGCGCTAAATTTCAGGTACTAACCGTAACCGATGTGATAAAGTGCATCAATAACAATTGAAAAACATTCGCAGTACTTAAACGGTTCTAAATGAAACAGTAATCCGAAAAAAAAACTTATGAACTCACGTCGTTTATTTTTACAGAAACTTGGAGGCAGCGCATTGGCCATGCAACTTGCGCCTATGGCCGCATGGGCATCAAATGTTAAAAAGGAAGAACCTTATCAGGGACCGGTGTTAAGAGTGGCCATCATGGGACTTGGTGGCTATGCTAACCGTGTTGCCGATGCTATGAAAGATTGTAAAAAGGCCAAGCTGGTTGGAGTGATCAGTGGTACGCCCTCGAAGATCAAGGATTGGCAAAGCCGCTTTAATATCCCAGAGAAGAACTGTTATAATTACGAGAACTTCGACAGCATCAAAAACAACAAGGACATTGATGCCGTATATGTTATTACCCCCAACGCATTGCACCATGATAACACCATAAGAGCGGCCCGTGCGGGCAAACACGTGATCTGTGAAAAGCCCATGGCCATTAGTGTTAAAGAGGGTCAGGAAATGGTGGATGCCTGTAAAAAAGCAAACGTGAAGTTATTGGTGGGTTACCGGATGCACTTTGAACCACAAACGCTCGAAGTGATCCGGATGAGAAAGGCAGGAGAACTTGGCAAGATCACCTTTTTTCAAGGCCTTACGGGTTTCACCATCAATGATCCAAATATATGGCGTGTAGATAAGAAACTTGCTGGCGGAGGGTCTATGATGGACATTGGTATCTACTCCATTAATGGCGCCAGATATATGGTTGGTGAAGAGCCGGTATGGGTAACAGCACAGGAGACTAAAACAAAACCTGAAATTTTCAAAGAAGGTGTGGATGAAACGATACAATTTCAACTTGGCTTCCCAAGTGGAGCGGTTGCCTCGTGTCTTTCTACTTACAACATGAACAACCTGGACCGCTTTTTCCTGAATGGCACAGACGGCTATGTGGAGATGTGGCCATCAACAAACTACGGTCCTATTCAGGGCCGATCGCATAAGGGTCCTTTGAACCAACCTATTGTGACGCACCAGACCGTACAGATGGACGAGATGGCAGATATTATTCTTCAGGGTAAACAGCCGGTGGTGCCGGTTGACGGCGAAGAGGGTGTCAGAGATTTAAAGGTGATTGAAGCGATCTATGCTGCTGTTAAAAGCGGACAAAAGCAAAAGATCAGCATATAAATTTGGAAGAACCGTCTATCCCGCGAAGATCAGGTATGCCTAGAAAGCATACCTGATCTTGCAATATGGCAAATGTAACTCCACCAGATCTGTAAAGGTATCGACCAGGTCTTTCTTGAAACCTCTTTTATAACGGACATTCCGGCCCCCGGTCTGACTGTATTTTACTTCCTGGATCTCGGGCCGCCACAATACTTCTTCGGCTTTTGGGTGCCAGTTCATATTCACTTCATGCAGCTGCTCATTGTGGGTCAAAAAGATGATCTCAGCAATGAGCTGCGCTTTCGTTTTTTCATTTAGCTTATCGTTTAGCTCTTCGAATAATACCACCCAATCATCTATCCAGCCTTCATAATAGATGATCGGCGAAAAGTTTACGTTCACTTCGTATCCCGCTTCCACAAATTCATTCATCACATCAATGCGGTCACTGATCGGTGTAGTGCGTACATCGACGAGTTTGCTCATCTGATGTGGCATCAGACTGAAACGTATACGCGTTTTTAGTTGCGGCTCATAAGTCAACAGCTCGCGGTTTACGAATTTCGTTGCAAAGGTGAGCTTACCATTAGGGATCTTGGTGAAAGCATGGATCATATCTTTTACGTTATCGCAGATACCGGCATCGGCAGAGCAGTCACCATTTTCGCCAATTTCATACACCCAATATTGCGGATCGATGAAATCGGGTTGAAGTTTCGGACCCTGCCGGGCTGCATGGCGCTGCAGGTAGCGGATGATCTGTTCAATATTAACAAAGATGGTGATCGGGTTTGCGAAGCCTTTACGCCGGGGTACATAGCAATACGAACAGGACATGGTGCAGCCATTTGACTCTGATGGTGCAATCCAGTGTGAGCTTCTGCTATTTGCTCTGGCACTTAGCGACTTCTTAATGCCCAGGATCAGTACATTACGTTTATTACTGATCCAGTCCTCTACCGAACCTTCGAAGCCGAACAATTCAGGGATCTTCCAATGAGAAGCTACCTCTATGTGTTTAGCATCAGGATATTTGGCCAGGATCTCCTTGCCACGCGGCATCTGGTAAACTGCGGGTTCGAGATAAATCTCTTTGATTTGAAGCAGGTGGTCTATGGTCTTTTCGTGCAGCATCGTTAACTTTTTTAAGCTAACACCCTGCTGGTGACATTGTTTATAAAAGATCCACTAGTGCAGCTTGATGCTGAATACCGTTTGATTGGGCGCAATCGTTTTGAGGGAGAAGTCAAAGCCGTGGTTCAGCAGGATTTCCCTGACCAGGGTGAGTCCTATTCCCTGTCCATCTTTTTTGGTGCTGTAGAATGGGCTGAACAGCAAGTCACGATCTGTTTCGGGAATCCCTGGTCCGTTATCAATGATCTTTAACTCGGGAATTGCAGGATCAAGTACGAGCTTTATTTTCCCGTCCTGACCGATCGATTCGTATGCATTCTTGAGCACATTGATCAATGCCTGTTCGAATTGTTGCGCATCGGCAAGGACTAAGCAAGGTGTTTCGCCAAGGTCAAGTTCAAAATCGATGTTCCTGGCCTGGGCGGTAAATTGCACTAGTGAAACGACCGACTTCGTGATTGCGGTGATATCTACCTGTTGCTTATTAACCGGAGGCAACTTAACGAGATCTGCGAAGTTACGCATGAAGTGGTTCAGGTTCTGATTCCGATCGATAGCCACCTGTAAGGCCTGTCGCAGCAGTTCCGCATCCGGATTACGCCACATATCCTTACTCGCAAGTGCGGAAGCGATAATCGAGTTCACCGGACCTACCGTATTATTGACCTCATGCGCCATCATCCGGATCACCTTACTATAGACATTTTTTTCTGCTTCGAAAATTTCTGCGGTCACCTCCTCCATCATAATGAACCGGCGCTCAAATCCGGTGTCTATAAACTTGGACTTCTGGATCTTATAAGTCCGAAGTCCATCTATCCGGATAACCTTGGAGGCTCCGGTATCCAGCGCAGAAAGTTCTGATTCCAATGCAGGTGCCGATTTCAGAATTTCCGCGGCTTTAGGATTCGTTTGTTTTAGGTTACCATCGAAGTCCATGATGATTATGGCTGTTGGTGAAGTCTGAATCAGTTTTTCAAGAAAGAAATGCTGCTCCTGCTGCATGGTTCGCTCTACCCGCAGCGCATCGATCATCCGGTTATAAACCTCCACCAGTTCATCTACCTCCGGCTGACCGGTGGAGCGGAATTTAACATTGAAGTCCTGATCTTTAATGGCGGTGATCCCTTGCTGCAGGTTTGTGAGTGGCTGAATGAGTTGTTTGTAAAGTTTGATGGCCAGGACTGCACAACCGATGATCAGCACTTCAGAAAGGATGAACAACATCTTCTGTTCCTCAAAGATAAAATAGCTTAACACCAGGCAGATGGCCAGCAGAGCTGAAATGAACAGGATATATTTTACCTTCAGCTTCATCTAGGATTCGTTTTCATCGTAAGGGATCTGGTATTTCTCCAGGCGGCGATATAAAGCATTTCTGGTAATGCCTAGGGAGGCTGCAGCACGGGTGATCCTGTTGTTGTGGTACTTCATCGCCTGCCTTACCATTTCTGCTTCTACCTGCTCCAGCGTCATGACCCCCACTTCGGGCAGCTTGTTCCTGTTTTCTTTAGGTGCAGGATTCAGCTGCGACTGAAAGTCTTCAATGGCTAGCTCGTCCCGGCGACTGATCAGTACTGTACGTTCAACGAGGTTTTTCAACTGTCTGATGTTGCCTGGTAGCGGTAAGTTCTTCAACCATCGCATCGCCGCGGCGTTGACCTTCAGCAACGGTCGATTGTATATTTCTTTGAGGTTATCAATGAAGAAATTAACAAGCAGAGGAATATCCTCTTTTCTATCACGCAATGCCGGCAAATGAATACTGATCAGGTTAATCCGGTAAAGCAGATCCTCCCGGAATAAGCCAGAAGAGACCATTTGGTTCAAGTCTTTATTGGTGGCACAGACTACACGAGTATCTACCGTTTTTGTGCGACTACTTCCGAGTACCTCATATGTTCGATCCTGTAGCACGCGCAAGAGCTTCACCTGGCTGCTGGCTTCAAGGTCGCCGATTTCATCTAAAAATATTGTGCCTTTGTTAGCCATCTCGAAACGACCCATCCGGTCGACCCGTGCATCGGTGAAAGCACCGCGAACATGCCCGAACATCTCACTTTCGAATAGAGAAGAAGAAATACCGCCCAGATTTACCTTGACAAAGGGCCTAGAGGTGCGGGTGCTGTTCAGGTGAATAGCTTCTGCGATCAGCTCCTTGCCCGTTCCACTTTCCCCGGTGATGAGCACCGAAGCGTTTGTGGGTGCCACCCTTCCAATGGTTTCCAGAATATCGAGCAATCCCGCGTCCTCCCCTATGATCTGGCGGAAATTGTATTTACGATCGAGATCTTTCCTGGTTTTAGATACCTGCCGCTGATCCTTGAGTTTCAAGAGCGTCTCTACCGATTGCAGCACATGTTCGTTGTTCCATGGTTTGTTGACAAAGTCGTTGGCACCCGCTTTCATACCTTGCACAGCCAGTTCTATACTTGCCCATCCAGTGATCAAGATAATGGGTACGCCGGTATCTACCTGACGTATCTTTTCCAGGAGCGACATACCCTCCTTCCCGGAGGTATCGTTAGAAAAGTTCAGGTCAAGGATAAGCAGCTGCGGATGAGCATTGATGACCTTCTGAAAAGCACCTTCAGCATTGTCGGCAGTATCAACAACATACCCCGCTGTTTTCAACAGCAGGGACATGGAGGTTCTTACCGCGATATCATCATCTACGATCAGTATCATTTTATAAAAGTATTGAATTATTCTTCATGTAAAGCAGTTGCAGGGTGTATTGCGGCAGCCTGGCGCCCCGGGTATACCGAGCAGGCAATAACCAGCAGGTAGATGAAAAGCATTGAAAGCACTATTGCATAGAGGTATACATCCGCATCAACATCAAAGACGTTCAATAGTGGGAACTGTACGGCGAAAAAGCATCCAACGATGATCGATAAGGTGGCAAGGATGAGCGACTCTGCCACGAGCTGACTGGAAACGGAGGTACCACTCGCACCGATGGCCCTCCGCAGCCCAATCTCACTCCGGCGTCGGCTGATGTTGTACCAAAGCACGCCGAAAAGTCCAAGTGCCACGTTGATGATCAGAAAGCCAGCAACGATCATGAAGATGATCATTGGAATGATCGTCATCTCGTTTTTGGCATCACGAAGATCATCCATATAGCTGATTTCAACCCGCGCGTTATGGAATGTTTGTCCCAGGAACTTATATAGCTTGCCTTCGAAATTCGCATCTGCAGTTTCATTTACCTTAAGCAGAATGAAGCTGTTCCACTTCACGTCTGTGGTGTCCATCTGATTGTACATCGCCTTTCCTGCAGGCAGGTAGTCGCCGTTAACCTTTACATCCTGAACAACACCAACGACCTTGAGGCGGTCCGTTTTATCATGATTGTCAAAGTACTTACCCACAGCACTCTTGTTACCGAAGGCTTCCGCTTTTAGTGTCTCATTGATAACGATTGGTTTAGCATTAGCCACCCTATCTTCAGGTTTGAACCAGCGCCCTTCAACCAGTTTCATATTTAATACTTTATGATAGTCCGTTCCGGCCACGTATCGATTAACAGAATAGATCTCGCGGTTATCAAGGTTAAGGTTGGTATTCATATTACTTTCAGAATACGGGAAATTGGGGCTGGTATAAGCAACCTCTTTAATCTGGGGCATCGCTTTCAATGACTTCTCCAGATTATCATGGAACAAAATAGCGGAGTCCACGTTTTTGGTTAAATGCCTGTTGTCGTATACGACCGACCATACACGTTCATGATCAACACCGGCGGGCTTCCGGTAATTTTGAAAATAATAAACGAGAAAGGAAGATAAGGCGAAGATCACCATGAAGGAGATCAGTATCTCGGAAAGTAAAAGGAAGTTTTGCTTCCGCTTGTTCCACATAAGTTTAAAAAGATGTTTAAACATGACTTTAAATTGAAATGGTAAAAATTATTGAGCTTTCAAGGCGCTAACGACATTTAGTCGGGACATGCGCCAGGCTGGGTATACCCCTGAGATCAATCCAAAAAGCAGACAAGCCAGTAGGCTGTAACCTATCACAATCGGACTTAAGGACAAGTGCATATTAGATATCAGGTTGGCACTATTGATAAAGTAAATGGCCAGTGCCGAGAGGATTATTCCGAGGATACCACCGATGATCGTTAAAATGAGATTTTCTATAACGAACTGATAAACCAGGGTACTTGATGAAGCGCCAAATGCCTTACGCACACCAATCTCTGAAGAGCGCTCCAATATCCGGGTAATGTTGATGCTGACCAGGTTTATGGTGGGTAACAGTAAAAAAAGAAATAAGAGGCCAACTAATAACCTGATCACGCTACTGGCACCGGAGTTTTCCCCATCGCCAGCTGGGCTGCGCCTGGTTAAGCTCTCAAAGAAAGAGTCTGCATGGGAGGAGACTTTGTCAAACTCCTTGTCAGGTGTTTTAACCTTAGTCATCATCGACTCAAACTCCCTTTTCAGTTTCGGGACATCTTCCGGACTGCGTGCCAGCAAAATAGCATTACAGTTTCCCAGCAATGCAACCTCATTCCAATCCTGCTTAGATACGGTGTAAGGGATATACATATCTCCGGCAAAGTTGTACAAGGTTTTTGAGACGTTCTTCACCACACCGATTACCCTATAGTTGATATTGTCGGCAGAAATGTACTTTCCAACGGCCGGAACATTCGGGCCGAAATAATCATCTCTGGTTTCTTCTGAGATTACCGCTACCATACTTGCGTTTGCGATTTCCTGCGGACCATAGGGCTTGCCTTCAATGAAGTCGTATTCCAGCACATTCCAGTAATCTGCGTTCGTGTACTTGTACTCGATCACGAGTTTTTTGTTGTTCACGAAGGCATTGGACGCCTCGGCTCTGGTGGAGATGGCCATTTTTTCGAGCGCCTTCAATTTTGATACGTAGTGATCAAGAAAATAAAAGGAGACATCACTTCTATTCAACCAGCCTTCTTTGGTATTTCTCATCTCCATCATAGCAACATACAGCGAGCGTTCCCGCTTATAATCCGGATAGTCTTCGTTGATGAGTTTGTTCAGAAAGGCCGCTGCTACCGTGATCACCATCAAGGTAAAGCTGATGCCAAATAAGCTGATGAAGGTGAAGAACTTTCTTCGTTTCAATACAGCGATTGCGATTTTAAAATAGTTCTTAAGCATGGCGATGATTATTGAACTTGTGAACCGTCAAATAAGCGCACGAGCCGATCTGTTTTATGCGCCATAGTTTCATCGTGGGTAACCATCACAATGGTGGTACCTTCATTTTTGTTGAGGTTGATCAGGATGTCCATGATCTCATTGCCCATGGCGCTGTCCAGGTTTCCCGTCGGCTCATCCGCGAGGATGATCTGCGGCTCGCCTACAATGGCCCTCGCGATAGCCACTCGCTGCCGCTGTCCGCCGGAAAGCTGTGTAGGGAAATGCTTAACCCGATTGCTCAGCCCGACTTTTTCCAGTGCCGCAGCTGCCAGCTTTCGCCTGCTTTGAGCAGAACTGTTGCGGTACAATAATGGTAGTTCCACATTGTCCAGCACCTGCAGGTCGTTGATCAAATGGTAGCTCTGGAAGATAAAGCCAAGTTTCTCGTTCCGGAAATTCGCCATCTGTTTGTCGGAGTAGCGACTGATATCCTGATTGTCGATCCGGATCTGCCCCCTGGAAGGCTCATCCAACAAGCCCATGATGTTGAGCAGTGTACTTTTACCACATCCGGAAGGACCCATGATGGAGAGGAACTCTCCTTTTTGTACGTGCAGGTTGATGCCGTTGATGGCCAGGGTTTCTACCGTGTCTGTACGGTAGACCTTTTCAATGTTTTCTAAGCGAATCATAATGTATATTTAATAATAAGTATTGATCAATAGGTAATCTTTTGATTTTTCTCGAAATCATATAATGATAGATAGCGTAACTGGTAAAAGGCGGTCCAGAAGTCGCGCATGGAGGTAACGTAGTCCCTTTTAGCGCGGTCATTCTCCTGAAAGGCGATACTGAGGTCCGTGATGCTGAGGTTTCCTAACACATAGCGTTCACTGGCGATTTTATATTTCTCTACCGCGATGCGCTCCGCTTCTGCGGTAAGCTTGATCTGCTCCTTCATCATATTGTACAGCGTCACTTCCGTGATGATCTGCTGCCGGAAGATCTGCTGATCCTGCTGCACGGAATAGGTGGTGAACTGTTCGTTTGCCTGTGCCGTCTTTGTTCGTGATTTAGAGCGGCCCCAGTCGAGCACAGGTATGGACAGTTGGATCTCTACAGACTGCTGGCTTTTTGGCGAGCGGTAAACATCCCAGATTTTTGTGCCTGCATTGGAGAAACCAAGGTTTGCACGCAGGGTGGCTTTAAGTCCGTTCTCTCCTTTTGCTTTTGCAACATCACGTTTCGCTTCCGCAAGCCGCCTTACAAAGGCGATGGCATCTGATCTATTTTCCAATGCTTCTTTCAGCACCAAGTCGCTGGAGACCTCGATGTTTGCATTTGCTGCAGGCATCTCCAAAAGTATTTTGCTGCTGGCGTCTATACCGGCGTAGCTAATCAGGTTCAGTGTTGCGATTTCCACATCGCGATTAGCACTCCCTAAAGCTTTCTGGGCATTGAGTACCTCTAATTGTAACTGCAGGATTTCGTTTTTAGTAATTTTTCCCAGGTCGAACTTGGTTTCTGCAATTGCCAGAATGCGCCGGGTATTGCTCAGGTTGGTTTCGGCCATGTCTACGTTAGCCTGCGCAAGCAGGAGGTCGAAGTAGTAATCAGTTACGTTGACAGCAATTTTCTCCTGACTTTCAATGTAAGCCTGCTTGCTCTCATTGAACTTCAGCGGTTCTATCTTTTTGTCCCATTTCAATTCATTGAACTGCAATATGGGTTGAGTATAGCCGATGCCGTATGGTATACCATTGTACAACACATTATTACGGTCGAAATCGTCAAAACGCTGTAGCTGTGTGGTGCCATAAATGGTTCCACCTGTTGCAGCAATACTTTGTGTAAAGTCCAGCGTAAGCGAAGAATTATCATTGTGAACGGGTTGGAACAAGATGGAACCGTTTGGCTGCTGTACCTGTACATAGGTCTTGGTATAGCCCGGCAAAATACCGCTTAACGCGAGCTGCGGTTGGTAGTTTGACTTGAAGGTCCGCCATTCCCAGAACTTGGTTTCTTTGATGGTTGCGGCCTGCTTGGAAGCGATAGAATTTGTTTTTGCAAGCGCCACCACCTGCTGGAGGCTCAATTTCAAAGTATCGCTCTCCTGCTTTGCAGCGGGTTGCCATAACATGCTAAAACCGATGAATAGTAATTTGATCATGATCTTATTGTTATTTGCTTAGGACTGGAATTGCCTGATAATGCTTGTAGGCAGTCATATCCGTGGTGATCACCTGATCTCCAAGCTTTAATCCGCTTTTTATTTCGATGTAGTCGAAATTACTCAAGCCGGTTTCCACGGTTCTGCGTTCCGCTAGGCCTTTGTTCAGTACAAAAACATCTTGCTTACCGGCGCCGTTAAATGCAGGACCGTTCGAAACACGCATCACTTTTGGCCGGGTTTCCGTGATCAGGAATACGTCTACTTTCTGGTTTGGTCTAAGCGTCTTTGCCGCTTTATCATCCAGGCGAAGGTCAAAAGAGACAATGTTATTGTTTATGGCCGGGGATATGTTGGCAATACTCGCTTTAAGTTGATTTTCACCAATGCGGATGACTGCTGGCATGGAATTGTAGATCTGATCAAGCATATTGTCGGACATACTTCCAGCGACCTTGAAACTGCTGAGGTTGGCAATTCTGACCAGGGCCTCCCCTTCGTTGATGCTTGCGCCGATGTTTTTGTTTACCCAAGTGACAACACCTTCACGGGATGCGACAATCTCTGCACGATCGAGTTTACGTTTAAGTGCCTGCAGATCGCTCTTCTGAATGGCCAGGGCGATTTCCGCTTCGCGAATCTCGATCTTCATAGTCTGCTGCTTGCTGCGGATCTCGTTTTCCAGCTGTTGTTTCTCCAGCTGGGCCACCTTCAGGTCTAGTGCAGCTTTCTCCACATCTTCCCTGGTGCCTCCACCAGCTTTCAGCAGGCGCTGTGCAGCAGACACATTATCCTTCAGGTTGCTGATGCGAAGTTCCTTGATGCTGTTGTTGGATTTAATATCGTAGAAGCTTTTCTCCAGGGTAAGTTTAAGCTTACTGATCTCGTTTGCTTTAGATTCCATCTGGAACTGCAAGCGTTCATATTCAGACTGGGTTGCTGACTTATCCAGACGCAAGATAGATTGTCCCTTGACCACGTTCCTGCCGGGTTCTAGCAGCACTTCCTGGATGGAGGCCTGGATTGGGCTGGCAATGATCTCCTCGAACTCCGGAAGCACTTCACCCGTCGCGCTGATTGTATTCTCTACCGCACCAAGCTCAACATTAGAAACGATGATATCACTGGCATATAAAGAGGGTTTTAGCAAGCTGCGAATCAGCCATATGGCTAAAAGCAAACTTAGCACGACAGCAATAATGATGATTAGTCGCCTCTTCTTTCTGGTAGCTGTTACCTCTATTTCTATACTCCGGTCCATTAGATTCTTTTTGGACTGGGTTTTACAAGAGGAATACCAATGTTAACTTACTGATTATTAGTTGTTTACAATTTACAGAAAATAAAAAAATGCCCGATATCGAACGTTTTGTTAGATATCGGGCAATAAAGTATGTTCTCTAAAACAGCTAGGATTTCATGTGTTTTATCCGGCTTGGTTCGTAATGCAGTCCCGGAGATAACCAGTAAAGGAGGATCATACGGGAATAACGGAAATTGAATGGCGCGAAAACCAGAGATGTAGCAATGATCAATCCGACATAGTACCAGATGTGCTCTTTAGTGAGTTCAAGACCGAGAATATAGGCGGCAATACATACCGCAATCATCTCCGCACAGTTCAGCGCATAACTTACGAACATGGCAACATAAAAATAGCCGGGCTCACGCTCGAATTTCAGTCCGCAGGCACTGCAGACTTCCTGCATTTTTTGGCTTTTAGGGCTGTACGTGAAGCCAGTAAAGACATTGCCTACACGGCATCTCGGACATTTGCAATTTACCAGTCCAGACCATTGCGAAACTTTAGGTATGTTGTTGTGGGCTACGTTATTTTCCATGTTGCTTGATATTTGATTTTCTGAATTTTTCAGGCGTTATGCCTTCATGTTTTTTAAAGAACTTAATAAAATAAGAATGATCACTGAAATTAAGCTTGTCTGCAATGTCAGCGATACTCAGATCCAGGTTGATCAACAACCTTTTGGCTTCCAGAATCACCTGCTCCCGGATCAACTCACCGGCAGATAAGCCGATGATGTCCTTGCATAAAGCATTTAAGTGGTTTGGCGTGATGTAGAGTAGTTCTGCATATGCTTTCGGCAATTTCAAGGTCCGGTAATGTTCTGCAATCAACTTTTGAAAGTTTCTAAAGATCGTTTGATTGTAAGAACTTGCAGCTGCCTCAATTTTGTGGCCAGTTGAGCGTTCCGCTTTGATAAAAATTTGCAATAACAGCGTGCGAACCAGATCATCTCCGAACGGCCCCTTTAGCGCACCTTCTTTGAGGATCTCTTCAAAGCAGTATGCCAGTTCGGATGCGGTATCATCGGGAACCGTGATGACCTGCTGGTCGGCAATGCCGCTGAATATGGAAAAGCTTTGAAGATAACCAGCATTACTTAAAAAAGAATTGAAGTAATCTTTTGAAAAATTGATAATGTAGCCATCTGGTTCTTCATCAAAGGACCAACTGTGTACCTGTCCTGGAATCATAAAATACACACTTCCAGGTTTTACCTCGAATTGTTTGAAATCGATATGATGATGACCACTGCCCTGTGTAAAGAACACCAGGTGATAAAACGAGTGCCGGTGGGCACTATGCAAATGTGCATGCGTTTTGGAATAGTGTCCGAATCTACTTGCCACGATCCCCTGGGTTTTATATTCCCGGAAGTTGTTGATATCGTAAATCGGTATTTCTGTTCTCACATCCAAAGATACCCAAAAAAATAGCGGGTTTATGGTAATAAACCCACTATAAATGGTACTTTTTACGGATAAACCTCAAGAGGCATTGAACGATTATAGTCTTCTTCGTTTCTTTTCCTTTAAGATCAGGTTCAGTTCTCTACTGGTTTGGCCAGCAACAGAAGTGTTCTCCTGTGCTCTTCTGAACAGATAGGGCATTACCGCCTTTATTGGACCATAAGGAACGTATTTGACCACGTTGTACTTCGCATCCGACAGGTTAAAGCTCAAATTATCACTCATGCCTAGTAATTGGGAGAAGTATACATGTGGGTGGTTGTGTGCAATATTATGCTGATCCAGTAACTGCGCTAACAATCTGCAGCTATCTTCATTGTGCGTGCCGCATACCAGTCCAATTTCTTTGATGTTGGTGATGCAGTAGTTTAAACCGGCATTGTAGTCCTGATCTGTAGCTTTTTTATCTGGCTGGATGGGAGATTGATAGCCACGTTCTTCTGCACGCTTGCGCTCTTTTTCCATGTAGGCACCGCGTACGAGCTTTACGCCCAACAGGTAGCCCATCTCTCTTGCGATAAGATGATCGGCTTTCAGGTCCGCCAGTTTATCGTGTCTGTATAGCTGATAGGTGTTATAAATGATAACTTTTTCTTTATTGAACAGGCGCATCATGTCGATCGCCAACTCATCAATGGTTTCCTGGATCCAGGATTCCTCGGCATCAACCATCACCGGAACGTCTTTCTCGTATGCAGTACGGCAGATCTTCTCGCAACGGGCTTTTACGCGCTCAAATTCTGCTGTTTCCGCAGGACTTAATGCTTGCTTAGCATCAAGTTTCTCCAGCAAAGCAAATCTGGCAATACCAGTTACTTTAAATACGGTGATCGGTATACGTGGATCACCTGCAGCACGAAGGATGGTGCGGATGATCTCTTCGCAGGTAAAATCAAAAACTTCTTCCTTTTCTTCGCCCTCTACCGAGTAGTCGAGGATGGTTCCAACATTTGCGTTTGCAAGCTGCGCAATCGTGGCTTCGCATTCCGCAATGGTTTCTCCACCGCAGAATTGCTTGAATATCGTTGCCTTGATGGCAGGCTGGATGGGTAGGCCTACGTTTAAAAAGAAATTGGTGATCGGGGGACCAACTTTAGTCAGGAAATTGCTGCTGATCACTTTAAACAACAAATAGGCTGCATTCAGCTCCGCATTGCTTTTACTTCGGAAAGCAATCTCCGTATCATCAAAATTCAGTGTTCTTTTCGGGGAAATTTCCATCTATTTGTGTTTAGCTCGTTTGTGTATAAGATTCAAGTTGCTTCCAATGAACAAAAGTCTGCTTTATGATTCGTTGCGCTGCCTTAGGTTTTGGAAAACGGAGGCAAAAATATGAATTCAGATGCTGCGAAAGGTAAATCCCTTTGTAATAAATTGTAAATTTGCTAAACCATGATAGAATTTAAATTAGAAGGCGAATTTATTCCGCTCATACAATTGCTGAAAGCAACCGGACTGGTTCAAAGTGGCGGCGAGGCCCAAACTGTTGTTGAAGACGGTTTGATCAAGTATAATGGACAGGTGGACCATCGTAAGCGCCTGAAGGTCAGGGTTGGCGATGTAGTTGATTTTATGGGTCAACAAATAAAGGTGATCTAATGGCAGAAATTCTAAGCAATGGGCACAGCATCTACTTTGACACGGCACTGGAACCACTTCAGTCATTTTTAGCAGATCAAAAGTACAGCAAGGTTTTCGTGTTTGCAGATGGCAATACTTCTGAAGTTTGTTTACCCGTTTTTCAGGCCATGCTTGGCGATTATACCGGGTTTGATCTGATCGAGACGGATCCGGGCGAGGAAAACAAGAACATTGATTTCTGTATCGGCATCTGGAAAACGTTGCTGGACTTTGAAGCCGATCGAAAATCCCTGATGATCAATCTTGGGGGTGGCGTCATTACAGATCTTGGTGGATTTGTAGCTTCTACCTATAAACGCGGCATTGATTTCATTAATATTCCGACAACGCTGTTGTCTATGGTTGATGCCTCTGTTGGCGGGAAAACGGGCATCGACGTGGATAACGTGAAAAACATGGTGGGCACGTTCAGTTTGCCACAGGCCGTGTTTATTGAGTCTGCTTTTCTGCAGACCTTACCAGAAAGAGAGCTGTTATCTGGATTTGCTGAGATGATCAAACACGGTTTGATCATGGATAAAGCTTATTTCGAGGCATTGAAGTTAGTGGATTATCGTTCCGTGACTGCGGAGCAGATCTATCGTTCTGTAGAAATTAAGCATGAGGTCGTAACAAAAGACCCATTGGAGAAAGGTTTACGTAAGATCCTGAACTTCGGGCATACTATCGGCCATGCCGTGGAAAGTTATGCTTTAAGCAACGATGAACGACCGCTTACCCACGGTGAAGCAATAGCTATTGGTATGATCTGCGAAGCTTACCTTTCTGTAAAATACTGCGGATTGGCTGAGCAATCGTTGCAAGAGATTACAACTTATATCAAAGCTGTTTATCCCGCATACCACATTACTGAAGCAAGCTTTAATGAGATCTTAGCATTGGTTAAAACCGACAAAAAGAATGAACATGGTTTTGTGTTATTCTCCTTGTTGGCTGAAATCGGAAAATGCGAGTACAACTGTAAAGTTACTGATGAAGATCTGCTGGAAAGTTTGAAGTACTTTAATCAGGTCTATACCGGTTGAGTTCTAATTTGAGTATAGAACAGGTAAATTAAAAAACCTTATTGGGCTTACCAGGGATGCGCTGGAACATTTGATCAGCAAATTATACTAAAGCGAAATATAGACCATTTCCTGAGTTCATAAATTTGGAGAAATGCTAAGTATAAAAGCGTTTACGATTAATTATTTTTTTAATTTAACCCTTGACAAATTAAATTTTGTTACTACATTTGGATATATAAGAACAAGAAATGATAATTAACAGCACATATTGGTTTGGTTACTTTTACTACTTTAGTAAGAGCCGGGACTAATATGCAATCTGATAAGATATACTGTATATAGAAGTCCCGGCAATACGCCGGGACTTTTTTTGTTTTTAGCCAGTTGAAAATGAAAACGCAAATAAGACAAATCATCAAATAATGAAAGCACCAAGAGTTGCCATCCAAGGTACAAAAGCCTCATTTCATGAAGCAGCAGCATTTAAGTTTTTCGGTAAGGATATCGAAACTGTTGAATGCGATTCTTTCAAGCAAACCTGCGAAAGCATGCAGCATGATGAAGCAGATTACGTGGTCATGGCCATTGAGAACTCCATTGCAGGAAGTCTGTTGCCAAACTACACCTTGCTTCGGGATTACAATTTTTCCATTGCTGGTGAGGTTTATCTGCCGATTCAACTACATCTAATGGCCCTGCCGGGGGTTAAATTTGAAGACATCAAGTATGTGACCTCCCATCCTATTGCGATCCGTCAATGTATAGACTTCTTTGATCAGTTTCCGCATTTGCAGGTGATTGAAAGCAGCGATACGGCAGCATGTGCGAAGAAAATTCGTGATGAGCAATTAACCGACACGGTAGCCATCGCAAACACCTTAGCTGCTGAACTTTATGGCTTGAACATTATTGAGCGCAGGATAGAATCTAACCGTAAGAACTTTACCAGGTTCCTGATTTTAACGCGTGAAGCCTCCGAAGAAAGTAGATCTTTTAACAAAGCCTCCATATGTTTCCAGGTTGGAAACGCTGTTGGCACACTCGCTAAGGTGCTGAACATCTTTGCCGAGGAACGAATCAACTTATCTAAGATCCAGTCAATGCCTGTTTTGGGCAGAAGGAATGAATACAACTTTTACGTAGATATTGAGTGGGACGACCTCGAGAAGTATGACCGGGCACTCCGGATGGTACTTAAGCACACCGTAAACTTTAATATCATGGGCGAGTACGTAAAAAACGACCAGGTATAAACGAGCAAATCGCAGCAGGCTCCATTGAACGATCGAGCTGCACAACTAACAATATTAATAACCCCCAAAAACATAAACAACATGAAATTGAATTTAAACATCCAACCATTAAGTAGCTGGATATCTGTAACCAACGAACCTTTGATCATCTCCGGTCCCTGCAGTGCAGAAACGGAAGAGCAACTGCTTTCTACAGCGCATTTATTAAAGAGTACCGGTAAAGTTTCGGTATTGAGAGCAGGAATCTGGAAGCCGCGTACCCGTCCGGGAGAGTTCGAAGGTATCGGCAGTATCGGCCTGGAGTGGCTAAAAAGAGCGAAAGAGGAAACTGGCTTGCCAACTGCCGTTGAAGTTGCAACAGCGAAACATGTTGAAGAGGCATTAGCTGCAGGCGTGGACATTCTGTGGGTTGGTGCAAGAACCACTGCGAACCCATTCTCTGTACAGGAAATTGCAGATGCACTTAGAGGTCATGATGTACCTGTACTGGTTAAAAACCCTGTGAATCCGGATCTTTCCTTATGGATTGGTGCATTAGAGCGTATTAACAATGCGGGCATCACCAAAATTGGTGCAATTCACCGCGGATTTTCATCTTTCGAAAAAAGCTCTTTCCGTAACGAACCAATGTGGGAGCTTGCAATCCAACTGAAAACGCACTGCCCGGAATTACCGATTATTAACGACCCTAGTCACATCTGCGGTAACCGTGAGCTGATCCCATACATCGCGCAGAAAGCGCTAGACCTTGACATGCAAGGCTTGATGATCGAATCACATATTGATCCTTCTGTTGCCTGGACTGATGCTAAACAACAGGTTACCCCTGCAGCACTGGCAGAGCTTGTGGAGCGCTTCTCTATTCGTCAGCCGGAATCGCAGAATGAAGCATTTGCAGATAAGTTGGCTGACCTTAGAAGACAGATCGACAAGATCGATGACCTGGTTATTCAGAAACTTGGAGAGCGTATGGCTATCGTGGAAAAGATCGGTGAATTTAAACGTGATAATAACGTAACGATCTTGCAGGTACACCGTTGGGATGAGATCATGAAAAGACGTGGTGCCTTCGCTTCAGCCTTGAAACTTGATCCAAACTTCACAGAGAAGTTCCTGGAATTGATCCACAGCGAGTCGATCAGAAAGCAGACGCTGATTATGAATAAAGATAAAACTGCAGAAACCATTGTAGAAGTTGCACCACCTGTTCAAGCCTAACCCTTGTCAGCTACAAAAATGAATAAACACGAGGCTTTGGTTAGTTTCCCGAAAGGGGCTACAATTGATGCAACCATACGGTTAACAGGTTCTAAGAGTGAAAGTAATCGTGCACTGATTATTGCCGCATTGAGCAAAGGTGTCATTGCCGTAGACAATCTATCAGACGCTGCAGATACGGTGACATTGAACCGTATCCTGGAGCAGCTTGCTAAAGATCCCGCTGGGGCGTCGCCCATTGACGTGGGGCATGCTGGCACAGCGATGCGCTTCTTAACCGCTTACCTGACTACTGTGGGAGGTTCTTTCGAACTTACTGGATCCAAACGCATGAAGGAACGTCCGATAAAGCTTCTGGTAGAAGCTTTATGGACTTTAGGTGCTTCCATCTCCTACCTGGAAGAAAATGGTTATCCACCGCTGCAGATTACTGGTGGGTTTAAGCAGGTGACAGATGCCGTACAGATTAAAGGTGATGTGAGTAGCCAGTATCTTTCGGCCTTGCTGATGATTGGTGCCTCGCTGGAGAAAGGCTTGAGCTTGCAGATCGTAGATGATCTAACCTCCGAGCCTTATGTGCGTATGACTTTAAAAATGCTGGAAGAAGCTGGCATTAAACATACCTGGACTCAGAACGTCATCAAAATTGAACATCAGGATTTCACACCTGGTCGTTTAATTGTAGAGCCTGACTGGAGTGCTGCTTCTTACTGGTACAGCATCGCAGCACTGGTTCCGGGCGCGAACATTTCCCTTCCCAACCTTAAAGAGCACAGCTTGCAGGGCGATAGCCGTATTCAGCAGTTGATGCGTCCATTGGGCGTTGAAACCAGCAGGACAGAAAATGGCGTGTTGCTACAGTCAAGTGCCAGTGCAAACCAGGTTGCGATGTTGGAGGATGAGACAGGTTTGGTCGAGGGTTCAATGCCCGGCAATTCAGTGCCTGGATCAAATAGCGATAACATAACAGACGTCATTGATTTGAAAGATTGTCCCGACCTTGCACAAACGATCATTGTGTGTGCCGCTGCGAAGGGGCTCAATCTGCGCTTCACTGGATTAGAGACCTTGAAGATCAAGGAGACAAACCGCGTAAAAGCTTTACAGAATGAGCTGGCAAAAATTGGTGTTGAGCTTGTTGAAGACAACTTCATCTATACGCTTAATTGTCAGAACCTGCATTTCCCTGAGCGGGTAAGCATCAGGACTTATGACGATCACCGGATGGCGATGGCCTTTGCGCCGTTAAGCATCTTTGTGAAGGCGCTTGAAATTGAGGACATGGATGTGGTGGAGAAATCGTATCCGGATTTCTGGAAGGACCTGGAGAAAGCGGGCTTCTTGGTGAAGTAAAATATACTCGTAAAAGAATACAAACAAACATTGTTTATTTACAGCAATAAGGATTATTAATATGGCAGGCAACTCCTACGGGCAGCTTTTTAGAATATCAACTTTCGGAGAATCACATGGTGTGGGCATTGGTGTTATCATCGATGGATGCCCCGCCAACCTGCCAATAGATCTGGAATATATACAGGCTGAGCTGGACCTAAGGCGTCCTGGGCAGTCGAAGATCACCACACAGCGGAAAGAAAGCGATACGGTACAAGTACTGTCCGGTATCTTCGAAGGCAGGAGTACGGGAACACCCATCGCGCTGCTCATTCCAAACGAGGACCAGCGCTCCAAAGACTATTCGCATAACAAGGACGTCTACCGCCCTTCTCATGCCGACTACACCTATGACGCTAAATATGGTATACGGGATTACCGCGGAGGCGGAAGGTCTTCAGCCAGGGAGACCGCAGCGCGTGTAGCAGCTGGTGCAATCGCAAAGTTGCTGCTCAAGGAACATGGCATTGAAGTCTTTGCTCATGTGTCTGCTGTGGGCACCATCGAAGCGCCGAACCTGGCTGACCTTAGCATTCAGGAGTTGTACCAGCAGCGTGAAGAGAACATCGTGCGCTGTGCAGATCCTGCAACGGCACATCAGATGATTGCCTGCATTGATGAGGTGAGGAAAGAGGGTGATACCATTGGTGGCAAGGTGAGTTGTATCATCAGGAACTGCCCTGCCGGACTTGGTGAACCGGTATTTGATAAACTTCATGCCGAGCTTGGAAAGGCAATGCTGAGCATTAATGCCGTGCATGGCTTTGAGTACGGATCTGGTTTTAGTGGCAGTGAAATGCGTGGCTCGGAGCATAACGATATCTTCGTCCCTGATGGAGACCAACCTAAAACGCTGACCAACTTCTCTGGTGGTATACAAGGCGGAATTTCAAATGGCATGGAAATCAATTTCCGGGTGGCATTTAAGCCTGTAGCAACCATCATGCACAACCAGCAAACGATCAATGCTGCTGGTGAGGCTTCAGAAATAAAAGGCAAGGGACGCCATGATCCTTGTGTGGTGCCAAGGGCGGTTGTGATCGTTGAGGCGATGGCAGCATTAGTTCTCGCAGATCAGCTATTAAGAAATAAAAACAGCCGGTTGGATTAATCCACCGGCTGTTTTTGTTTCTATTTGTTCGTTTTATCGGAGTCTTCTTTGTGCCTTTAACAGGTAAGTGTAATTACCTTCCTACATTCAAAAGCCCCATCGAACGTTATCGGTTAATATATTGAAGGATATTTATTTGCATTATACTCGTGCATCATCTGGTACACAGTTTCAACAACATCATCTACGGATGGCTTGGTGAAGTAATCACCATCAGAACCGTATGGAGTGCGATGTGCCTTGGCGGTAAGGGTTCGTGGCTGTGAATCCAGGTAATAGTATCCTTTTTGAACTTCCATGATCTGCTGCAGGATGTATGCACTTGCACCGCCTGGAACATCCTCATCAACAACTAAAAGCTTATTTGTTTTTTGCAGAGACTTCGCACAAAGTGCGTCGATATCGAATGGCAATAGTGTTTGTGGATCAATAACTTCCACAGAAATATTCATCGCTGCCAGTTCTTCCACTGCTTCTTCTACAATTCTCAGTGTAGAACCATAGCAAACCAGCGTAACATCAGTACCGGACCTAAGCACTTCTGCTTTTCCAAGCGGAACGGTATACGCTCCGACATTGTCTGGCATCTTCTCTTTCAAACGATAGCCATTCAAACACTCGATCACCAATGCAGGTTCATCAGCACGAAACAGGGTGTTGTACATACCGGCAGCCTGCGTCATGTTACGCGGAACGCATATATGCAAACCCCTTAGGGACCCAAGGATCATACCCATCGGAGAACCAGAGTGCCAAACACCTTCTAGCCTGTGACCGCGTGTACGCACAATAACTGGCGCTTTTTGACCGGCTTTTGTTCTATAGGAAAGTGTAGCAAGATCATCACTTAAGATGTTCAGCGCGAAAAGCAGATAATCCAGGTACTGGATTTCCGCAATTGGCCGCAAGCCACGCATGGCTAATCCTATCCCCTGGCCGATAATGGTCATTTCACGAATCCCGGTATCACTGATTCGCAGTTCACCATATTTGGCTTGTAAACCTGCGAAGCCCTGATTCACATCTCCGATATTTCCTAAGTCTTCACCAAAGGCCACTAAACGCTGATCCCGCCCAAAGTTGGCATCAAAACAGGCGTTCAAGAGCTCACGTCCATCCACCATCTTAGCATCATCAGAATATTCCACGGGGTTGGAGACAACCGCCGATGGGGTATCCCTACCCTCCGTAAATAGTTTAGTGTTATATTTTTCAGCATTGTCTGCTAAGCTGGCATTCACCCATTCCAGTAAAGCTTGTCTCGCTGGCGAAGGATTATTAATCGTTATCCTCAAAGCTTTTCTTGCAGCAGTAAGAAGGTCTTTACGCAGCGCATCTGGCGTGCTGGACAACTTCGAAGTAATCCGCAGGATAGCAGGATCACGTTCATCCAAGGCATTGATCAGGTTCGTGACAGTCTTTTTATCTTCCTTGATGACGTTTAAAAACTCATTCCAAGCCTCTTTCTGCGCATTACGCACAAAAGCTTTCGCTTCATTTTCAATGTTTGTGATTTCCTCTTCTGTGGCAAT
The DNA here is from genome assembly GCF_051965375.1 of Pedobacter sp. SAFR-022. Taxonomy (NCBI): domain Bacteria; kingdom Pseudomonadati; phylum Bacteroidota; class Sphingobacteriia; order Sphingobacteriales; family Sphingobacteriaceae; genus Pedobacter; species Pedobacter sp. SAFR-022. The sequence continues at coordinate 244,219 of NZ_JBQCME010000004.1, read as the reverse complement.
GGCCGATTCAATCATCCATTTACGCATCTGAAGAATACAATCGTATTCTTTTTCCCATTCTAACCGGGCTTTATCTTTGTAGCGTTCGTGAGATCCCGAGGTCGAGTGGCCCTGTGGTTGCGTAACCTCAGTAACGTGAATAAGTACAGGGACGTGCTGTTCCCGGCAAACATCTATCGCTTTCTGGTAGGTCTCACATAATGCAGGGTAATCCCATCCTCTCACTTTGTAGATCTCATAGCCATTCTGGCTACCATTCCGCTGAAAGCCTTTTAAGATCTCAGATATATCTTCTTTAGTGGTCTGATATTTAGCAGGCACCGAGATACCATAACCATCGTCCCAGACGGAAACGGCCATTGGTACTTGTAGTACGCCGGCAGCGTTTATCGCTTCAAAGAAAACACCTTCTGAGGTAGAGGCGTTTCCGATTGTACCAAATGCTACTTCATTTCCTTCTACCGAGAAATTCTTCAGATATGCAAGCTCAGGATTTTGTCTATAAAGCTTTGAAGCGTAAGCCAAGCCCACCAACCTCGCCATCTGTGCGCCGGTGGGCGCAATATCAGCAGAGCTGTTCTTCATCTGGGTAAGATCTTTCCAGCTACCGTCCTCATTTAAAGAACGGGTGGCAAAGTGACAGTTCATCTGGCGCCCGGCAGAAGCGGGATCTGCCTCCAGATCAGGATTAGCGTAGAGCTGTGCGAAAAAACTTTTGATGGTAGCAATGCCGGTAGCAAAGGCGAAAGTCTGGTCCCGATAATATCCTGACCGCCAGTCGCCCTTCTTGAAAGCCTTGGCCATCGCGATCTGTGGAACTTCTTTTCCGTCTCCGAAGATACCGAACTTGGCTTTTCCGGATAATACCTCCTTACGGCCGAGCAAACTGGCTTGCCTGCTCTCGACAGCGATTTTGTAGTCCTGAATTACGATCGACTTGAAGTCAGTGAAACTTAATTCAGCAGTGTCGATTGGGTTAGTCGTAAGGTTCATATTTGGCGTCATAAGCAATAGAATTACCCGGCAAAGATACAATTTTTATAAAGTTCGGATTAACCGTGCTTTGTAATATATCTGTACAGCCCTTTTAAAATCAATTAGAATAACTTATTTTTGAATTAAACACACGGAGATATGAAAAAGATTTTATTACTATTCACCTTACTAACCGGCGCTACTTTTCTTGCAAATGCACAATCAGCACCTGCTGAATTTAAGTTTGAGAAAGAATCACACAACTTTGGTAAAGTTACTCTAGGCACGCCGGTTTCTGTTGATTTTGTGTATACCAACACTGGTGACGTACCGCTTCAGATCACTAAAGTGGAATCAAGCTGTGGATGTACGGTGTCTGAATACACTAAAACTCCGGTGAAAAAAGGAGAAAAAGGCTTTGTAAAAGTAACCTTCAATCCGGCGGGAGCACCTTTGCCGTTTAGTAAAATAGTTACTGTTAATTCGAATGCTAAAACCTCCACAAAAGTCTTGTATATCAAAGGGGAGACTGTTGCCAAGTAATGATGGCGCTTTCCCACCCTTAGCCGGGTTCTGGCAAATAAGGCTGGATGAGGAGCGCAGGGCTTAAAGAATTACGAATCCAAACTATTGAAAGATAATTTCACAAAGACCCCGTTTTTTAGCGGGGTTTTTTAATTTTGCACCATGCCTAATATATCAGAAAAGGGAATTCAAATGCCCGCCTCACCGATCAGAAAACTAACGCCATTTGCAGATCAGGCAAAAAGAGCGGGTAAAAAAGTATACCACCTAAACATAGGTCAGCCAGACATCGCTACGCCAAGCGGAATGCTGGATGCCATTAAAAACATCGATTTCGATGTTTGGGCTTATACCTCTTCTGAAGGTACCCTTACCTACCGCAGCAAGCTTGCAGAATACTACAACAAACTTGGTTACAACATTACGCCCGAAGACATTTTAGTCACAGTAGGTGGTTCTGAAGCAATCACAATTGCGATGCAGACCTGCGTAAATGAAGGCGATGAGATCATTATCCCAGAGCCTTTTTATGCCAACTACAATGGTTTTGCTTGTATGAGCAACGTAGTTGTGAAACCTATCCTTTCGTATATTGAGAACGGATTTGCCTTGCCGGCGATCTCTGAATTCGAGAAATTAATTACAGACAAGACCAAGGCAATCATCATCTGTAATCCAAATAACCCGACAGGGTATTTATATTCACAAGAAGAACTGGATGCGTTAAAAGCGCTTTGCCTTAAGTACGACTTGTTTTTATTCTCCGATGAAGCTTACCGCGAGTTTTGCTATGATGGCCGTACATTCATCTCTCCAATGCACCTGGAAGGTTTAGAAGAAAATGTGGTGATCATGGATACCGTCTCAAAGCGTTACAGCGCATGTGGTGCCCGACTTGGCTGTCTGATCACTAAAAACAAAGAGGTTATTAAATCTGCATTAAAGTTTGCACAGGCGAGACTAAGCCCGGGCATGGTGGAACAGATTGCCGGAACCGCTGCAGTAGATACCCCGGATAGTTATTTTGAAGAAGTAAATAAAGAATATACTTTAAGAAGAGACACTTTGGTGAGCAGATTGAACGCCATTGAAGGTGTTTTCTGCCCTAATCCAGGTGGTGCTTTCTATGTAGTAGCAAGGTTACCGATCGATGACGCAGATGCATTCTGCCAATGGATGCTGGAAAGCTTTGATCATAATGGTGAAACCGTGATGATGGCTCCTGCTACGGGCTTCTACTCCAGCCCTGGATTTGGAAAGAACGAAGTTCGTATGGCGTATGTATTAAATACAGCTGACTTGGAGTCTGCCATGAACTGCCTTGAAGTTGCCTTGAAGCAATATCCAGGACGCACAATATAGGGAGTACGCCGAAGTTCAGAGCAGCGCACATCATTTTGAAGCCCAGCTCATCTTATCATAAAGCAGCTCATCCTATTATACAATAAAAGCCCCTGTTACTAAACTGCCCCCAAAGTTAAATACTATTTGAGGTCAGTCTAGTAACAGCGGCTTTTTTCATGATGAACCACCTACATTAAAGGCTTATTTGCCTTTGTCCCATTCCTATTTACCTCCGCAAGGTAGAAGCACCCGGCGTTAACACCGGACCTATTTCGATGTTAATGCCTTTATCCGTCCCGCTGCATTCTTGTTTTCCCGATTCAAAGCAAGTGATTTCTTATAACTCGCAAGTGCTTCTTTCGGCTGTTCCAGCACTTCATACATCTCACCCAAACTATCAAAAGCATTGGCACTTTTAGGATGCAGGCTAACATTCAACTGAAAGATTGACAGTGCCTCTTTAAATCTTTTCTGAGCCAGAAGCTGATAAGCCCATCCATTAAGTTCATCGTCACTCAATGTAAAAGCCGGGTCCAATTTTTTCAAGCTAGCCATGGCACTACCTGTATGCTCAAACCCCGTTTTCCGCAAGGCGGCATTCAGCTTCTTCAAACCCGGTGATAAGCCAAAGCCGTTTTCAGCCTTCATATCGGGGATGTAAAAACCCGCAATCTCATCCGTAAACTGGTCAGGATTACCGCCCATTAAGTTAGATAGCACAATAATGGAAAGGTCATCATTGCGATATACAAAAACTGAAGAACGCCCACCACCAACTGGCGCAACTGCCGGATGTTCTGCTCTCGAAACCGTCGGCCAACCCAATGCATAACCGTTAGTCAGCCTGTTAAAGCCACCAATTCTCCCGTTGTTCAATACTGCAGGCGTCCACATGATTTCCATGCTTGCTTTGTCTTTCAACAGTTTACCCGTTTTCAGTGCGATAACCCAGTTCGCCATATCCGTTGCCGTCGACAATATCCCAGCGGCAGTCCTGTAGAACTCCGGAAACTGGATATAGGCTACACCAGGTTTGTCGTTACGCACAAACTGTTCGCCCTTCTGTTTCGTAAGCGTATAAGAACCCGCACTATTTGGGATAACGTCATAGGAATCACCAAATCGCGTCAACTTCATATCTGCAACAGCAAATTGCCTGCTTTCAATGAACTTTGTAAAGTGCATTCCACTTAATTTGGTAATGATCTGTCCTAATAGTACGTAACCGGTCTGGTTGTAACTGAACTTTTCACCGGGCTTAAAATCTATTGGACGTTTCGTAATCTCTTCCATGGCTAAACGTTCGTCTCCTTTACCCATGATCATTCCATCAGAGCCATCCATGTCGGGTAAGCCCGAAGTATGTGTCAGTACCTGCTGCAAGGTAATCTGTTGCCAGGCCTGCGGCAAGCTATCCAGGTGTTTCGACAAGGGATCTTTGATATTCAATTTACCAGCCTCCACTAGTTGCATAATTGCCACGCCGGTGAAAGCTTTAGTAATAGAATTGATCGAGAAAATACTCTTTTCTGTTGCTTTGATATTATGCTCCAGGTTAGCCATCCCGTATGTGGCATGCTTAACTACTTTTCCATCACGGACCACTGCCAACTGCAACGCGGGAATCTTTTTCTCCTGCATAACACGGCTGATAAACAGATCTACACTGTCGGAAGTAGAAACACTTTGCGCCAGAAGGCACAAAGGCAATGATAAAATGGTAACTATTGCAATGGAGGCTTTGCGTGCGAACATAATTTAGCGTTTAGATATTTACAAATTAGAGCGACACCACTGGGTTTTGTTACACAAGCTGTATCTTGCAATACAACCTCGATCTCTGAGTAGAAAATGCGTAAAGCTGCGCTGAAAGGTACTAAGCAAGAAATCAAGCGGTTAGACTTAATCAGAGAATTTCACAACAACCTGATGCTTTGTTAAAGATGGAAAAAGAAACTTTTTGCCCCGCAAGTCGCAAGGAATGGAGAACCTGGCTCGAGGAAAACCACCAAACGAAGCAAGCCGTCTGGCTCATCTACTACAAGAAAAAGAGCAACGCAGCAAGTATAAGCTACAGCGATGCTGTTGATGAGGCACTTTGCTTCGGATGGATTGATAGTACCCGTAAATCCCTTGGAGAAGATCAATTTACGCAGTTTTTCTGCAAGCGAAAGCCACAAAGTGGATGGTCTAAAGTAAACAAAGAAAAGATAACGCGGTTAACAGCCGCGGGCTTAATGACCCCTGCTGGTTTTAAATGCATTGAACTTGCTAAACAGAATGGCTCCTGGTCAATTTTAGATGAAGTTGAAGAACTCATTGTCCCGGCAGACCTCGACAATGCCCTCGCCATGCAATCTGGCGCAAAAGATTTCTTTCTAAGCTTAAGTAAATCCCTGAGAAAACAGATGTTGCAATGGCTGGTACTTGCAAAACGCCCGGAAACCCGGCAAAGAAGAATCAAGGAGATTGTAGAAGCTGCATCCCGGCAGGAGAAGCTCAAAATATTCTTCTAAGCGCCAGAAAAACAGCTTTCTTTCCTGCCCTCCTATATAGACGATGGCAACAACTAGCAAGGCAATGCTGACAGACTGTTGCAAATTCCAGATTCATTTTACAATAAGCGTATAATTGGTAGTATAGAATTCTGGCACAATTGTGGTATATTTGCAGTTGTAAAGGCTAGGAATAGTTAACCTTACCCTTTACAAACATACTGGGGCCGTTTTGGATTTGACAGGGTGGAGCTAAGTATGTTAGCATGCAGTGCGTTGTACGGAGAGCACTTAAAAGAGAACGTTCAAACTATAATTGGCGAAAATAACTACGCCTTAGCTGCCTAATTTAGAATTACGCTAGCTTTTGTTCCTCTAACTGCTGCATTGTTAGGTTAGAATCAGGAGCATCGAAATAACAATGCTGGCGACTGCCAGGTACGGGGCAGCCGTGAGATAAAGTACCTAAGGAGAAAGGCAAGGTAGGTTTCCGGCCCGTCTGATCCCGACAAGAAAATGGAAAATAAGCATGTAGAAGGCATAATTTATCACACAACTGGACAAGGGTTCGAACCCCTTCGGCTCCACAAGACTCACGGAAAAAAGACACTCGCAAAACGGGTGTCTTTTTTTTTAACTGGACTTCGTAAGTCGATGAGAATATATCTAGTTAGTGTTCTGGCCTATCTACATCAACGATGATTCATCTAAAGAATGTTTAATGAACGACAATTACGAAGCACGTTGTAGCCGCTTCCAGCCCTGCCGAAAGCAAGAACATGTCAGTTACCGAAATCCTTAAGAAGTTTCATGTATGCTGGCGTTTCTTCCATTTTGTCACTCAGTAGCAGCGGATCGTCAACCGATTTGCCTTTACCTGCATCGGCATTCAAATACCAGTCAGCTTTTCCTACGCCCCAGGTCGTAATTCCATATCGTTGCTTTGGCTTAACTACCTTACTATATATCCGAAAAATCTCAGAATAGGTTTTAGCCTTTTTTTGCTCTTGTGCAGGGTTAAGTGTTGCAGCGCCCGCCCGTACGTCAAGTTCAGATAGGTGGATTAGTAAACCTAAATTGGCAAACCGTCTCGTGTTTCGCTCGAACTCTCCTAAATTTAGGTTAACATCGGTGTGCATCTGATTGCCAATTCCATGAAGCGGAATACCCTTAGCTTTACAGCTTTTCGCCCAATCGTAGCAAGATTGTGTCTTTTTGTTGGTATACTGAAGATCAAAGTCATTATAAAAAAGTAATGCATCCGGATCAGCCTCATGCGCCCAAATGAAAGCTTTGTTGATCACATCTTCACCGATCTTCTCAATCCAGATGTTCCTATTGGCAGCCTCAAGACCACCGCCCTTTTTGAAAAATTCATTCACAACATCCCAGGATGTTACCCTACCTTTAAAATGCTTAACCACAGTTTTGATATGCGTCTCTAGCAAATTCTCCCAGTCGGCTTTATCACCTTTAAAGTTCTTTACCCAAGCAGGAACATTACGCCAGACCAGACAATGGCCATGTACGCGCACGCCTTTTTTAAGTGCATCATTAACAATAGCGTCAGCAGTTTTAAAATCAAAGTAGCCTTTCCGAGGCTGCAACTGACCCATCTTCATTGCATTTTCAAGCGTAATGCTGTTGAAGTATTTATAAAAAACTGCTTTGTGCGACTTGTCCCTTAACATACCAGAAGCCTTCACAGCGGCTCCGAGTTTAAAGGGCAGTACATTCTTGAGCTCTTTCTTGGAAACACGAGATCGTGATGCTGGTACTGTATTCGGCGATGTTGAGGGTTTGGTTTCCAAGCTTGGCACCGGCTTCACCTCAGCTACGGAATTGCTTTTAGCCCTCTCTGATGGCCGAATGGGTTCAGGTTCTTCATTTGGTATTTCCGGCGCTACATCCGACGATGGTTCACTGATCGTGTCTACTGCGTTCGGAGCTGTAGCTTGTGTGAGGGAATCCTTAGGCCGATTATTTGAACTATTTTCGGGCGGAACACACTCGCTGAAAGAAGCCATCAGCATCATCATAAATATGGATTTGAAAAGATTTCTCATAGTGGTGGCGCTAAGTCGTTCTAAAACCTTCCAAAGTTCGCCGAATAATTTCCAGGCTTTCTTGCATCTGTGTTTCTGTAATGATCAATGGCGGTGCAAAGCGGATAATATGCCCATGCGTAGGCTTGGCAAGCAGCCCCATATCTTTCAAGGCCACACATAGATCCCAGGCACTTCGCCCATCAGCCTGTTCCATAATTTCCACGGCATTTAACAAGCCACGTCCACGAACAACCGAAATAATATCCGGAAACTGCTCCTGCAGCTTTTGCAAGCCTGCCCTGAATAACCCACCCATTGCAGCTGCATTCCCTGCCAGATCTTCTTCCTTTACAACTTCCAACGCTGCCATGGCCACCGCGCAGGCAAGTGGATTACCCCCGAAAGTTGAGCCATGTTCACCTGGTTTTATCGTCAACATAATCTCATCATCTGCCAGAACAGCCGATACCGGAAGTACACCGCCCGACAAAGCTTTCCCTAAAATCAACACGTCAGGGCGTACCTCATCATAATCACAGGCCAGAAGTTTCCCTGTACGGGCGATCCCGGTTTGAATTTCATCAGCGATGAACAGCACATCATGTTGTTTACACAGCGCTTGGGCTTTAGCCAAATAGCCATCATCCGGCAGCTTTATACCCGCCTCTCCCTGGATTGGTTCAACCAGAAACGCACAAACATCGGGATTGCGCAACTGCTGCTCCAAAGCCTCCAGGTTGTTGTGCGGCACGGAAACGTAGCCCGACATATACGGTCCGAAGTTGTTCGTAGCACTTGGGTCGGAAGAAAAGGAAATGATACCCGTAGTACGGCCGTGAAAGTTTTCATCTGCAACGATAATCGTTGCTTTCTGGTCCGGAATGCCCTTTTTAACATAACCCCATCTTCTGGCAAGCTTAATTGCAGTTTCCACAGCTTCAGCGCCCGAGTTCATCATTAAAACTTTTTCGTAGCCAAAGTAGCTTGTGATATATTGCTCGCACTCGCCAAGCTTGGAGCTGTAGAAGGCACGTGAGGTTAGCGTCAGCTGACTAGCTTGTGCCGTCAGGGCAGCAATAATCCTGGGGTGGCAGTGCCCCTGGTTCACCGCACTATAAGCGGAAAGAAAATCAAAGTACCGTTTACCCTCCGGATCCCATACATAAACACCCTGTCCCCTGTCCAGCACTACTGGCAGTGGATGATAATTGTGGGCGCCATATTTATCTTCAAGGGCAATTGCTTCTTCGCTGGATATTGTTCTTTTCATCGTATCTGAATTGAAGCCCAAATTACAAATTCTATCCAGGAAATTACCGCTAAGCCGCGTCCCATTGTGGAAATCAAGGCAAAGACGACGTAAATACTCATTTCATTTCTCAAGTCCTGTATAGAATTATACGAAATTTCCCGTTTTGAAAGTTCCCTCAGCGCTTCTACGTTAATGCCTTAATTTAGCGCCACATCTCAAAATTCAATCAGTTCCTATGAAGGCATTTTACCGAACGACCTTACTTGCTGCCCTGTTCGCAGCAACCCTCTCCTCTTGCGAAAAAAAAGTCGCAGATCTCGAAAAACTATCTGACAAAAAGACCGGCATCATCTCCGAAAAGGTATTCCCATTAGAGGGGAATGAGATGTCTACCAGCATCCTGCCACGCAGAGATTTACCAGCTTCCAGACTAACCAACTATTACGATGTTAAGGTAAAGGTGATCGACTCGGTGTGCGAGGAATATGTAAAAGGTACAACCAAGCTTGACCTTTCTAAACTAAAGGATGGTGAATTTGCATACGACATTAAAGACAAAAAAATCACGGTATCCTCCACTACAGGTTTCAAGAAATTAAACAACGGCCCTAAAGGCTGGTGGACCCACTGGAACTATAGCCCGTACACAGCGTCTGAGTACCCTAACGTGCTTTTTTCTGAAGGAGAAGACGGCTATGTGTCAAACTTTCTTGTGCTAAACTTTAGTAAGAAAGTAACCACCTTTGGCTTTGAAGTCGCACCAAATGCCACTGGCATCAACCTTAATGTTTCTGTAGGTTATCAGGAGGAGGAATCAAGCGTAGAAAATGAGTTGTTCAGCGTCAATCAGACCATAAGCTCACCTTCAGGTGCAAGATTGATTGCCGTGAAATCAGAGACGCCTTTTAAAAAAGTAACCATTTACCTGGAGAACTATAAACCAGAACTGCAGGGATTAGCGATCTCTAACATCAGGTACGCACTGGCGAAATAACCGACCAACAACTATATAACTGAAAAGGCATCCCATTTCCGGGATGCCTTTCTTTTTACTCGATATTTCTTACTGTGGATTCTGTACCACCACACCATTACTAAATTTGATGTAGAGCAGGTCATGTACCTACCCTGCATTTTGGGGTGCGTATAATCCTTAAATCTAAACACAACCCTTATATCGCGTCAACTTTCAAGATAACACTGGTCCTGGAAGCACGAACATCCGGATTAAAGCCAATTTTCATCAGGAAATCCCCAGTATATGTCTTAGATGAATCAATGGACGACTTTGAACTAGGATACAGATTAAGCTCCGTTAGTCTATAGCTTTTTGTTGCATCAAGACCTTTCAAGCGGATCGGTAACTTGCTGTTTTCTCCATATCGGTTATTCACCAAATAATTAAAGATCACACCCGAGGACTTATTTGCATCAATATAGGAGATGGATGCCACGGCGGAAGTCTTAGGGTCAGAAAGCCGGTATTGATCACCATGGAAGATTACAGGTTTCAGGCTGTTGTATGTTTTAATCGCATCCTGACAGAATTTAAGATCAGCATCGCCTAATTCACTTACAACGATATCGAAACCCAGTTTACCCATCATTGCTACATCAGTACGAAATTTGATCGGCTGCTTTCCCCAGTCGGTAACATGGTTCGAGCTCGCGATAGCAGGATAGAAATAGGAATACTCCCATTGAATAAAGATGCGCTCCATAGGATCCGTGTTGTCGCTTGGCCAGTATTCGGTGAAATATTGCAGTGCCGCATAATCTACTCTACCCCCGCCGCCAGAACATAGCATCATCGGCACCGTAGGATATTTCGTCCGAATCCGCTTCAATACATTATACAAACCACGCACATACTCAATGTAGAAATGCGATTGATCCTTTAGCGTTGCGGAGTATGCGTTATAAACTACAGCATTGCAGTCCCACTTGATGTAAGATAAATTAGGATTCTTCGTAAACAGGCCATCGACAACATCAAAGACGAAGTCCTGTACCTCAGGATTGGTTAAATCCAACTCCAGCTGATTTCTGAAATAATACTCCTCCCTTTTGGGCTGCTTTACAATCCAGTCCGGATGTTTTTCATACAACTCACTTTTTGGATTTACCATTTCAGGCTCTATCCAAATGCCGAACTTAACGCCGTTTTTATCCGCTTCCTTAACCAGCGATGCAATACCATTCGGCAATTTCTGTTTATTCTCCTGCCAGTCACCCAAACCTGCCCCATCACCATTACGAGGATATTTATTTGCGAACCAACCGTCGTCTAAAAGAAATAAGTCTACGCCAAGCTTTTTGGTATCTTTAATCAGCTCGAAAAGCTTATTTTCATTGAAGTCAAAGTAGGTCGCTTCCCAATTGTTCAGCAAGGTTAACCGGTCCCCTTTTCCGTCGAGCAATTTATAGTTCCTTGCCCAATTGTGCAGATTCCTGCTGGCCAGACCTTTACCGGCGGTCGATAAAGTATAGAGAAAGGCAGGTGTGGTAAAGCGCTCCTTTGCTTTGAGCGTATAATCAGAAGCGTAGTTGTTGATACCGGAGATGATCCTGAGGTTATCCTGGTTATCGAGTTCCAGATCGGTTCGGAAATTACCGCTCCACTCTAATGCGCCATATAATACCGTGCCTTCATCCTCTGTTGCCGGCTTATCCATCGATATCATAAATACAGAGGGCTGAAAGAGATTTGCACGGGTGCCCAGCTTTGTGTCAAGGGTTTTGATACCATGGGTGAGCTTGGACTCTTCCGGCCGCATTTCTTTCGCCCAGTCGCCATGGTACTGATTTAGCCAGAAGCCCTCTCCTTTGAAGTATAAGTTCGCTGAAGCAAACTTCTTCAGGACAACATTACCCTTTTCGTTGTTCTTAATGGAACTCCATTGCTCTACAACATCCTCATTAAAATAAACTTTATAGAATAAGTTTACGTCGAATGCATATACCGGATCTTTTAAGAAGACGGTTATAAGTGATACGTTGCTGTCAAGTTTCTCCACAGTATGCCGCAGATATCTTAGATCCAAAGAGTTGTTGCCGTCGGCATGGCGAACCGTGATGGCAGGCTCGAAAAGGTTCCGGGATCCAGAACTGGTATATGCGGCATTAGCTACACCTGTATAGTCTTCCGTCTGTTTGTACATGGCGGAGATTGCGTTATATTCAGTAGGCTGGCTAAGTTTTCGCCCAAAGTAAATTAAACCAAGATTGTTTTTGGCATCACTTTGCAGTACTAAAGCGGTGTTCTTCGTTTCCACCGGGATGATGACCTGTGCAGAAATGCTTTGGCTAGAAAACAGCGAAGTAACTATAAGTGTGGCGCTTGCGAAGATTTTGATTGACTTAGCGTATGGTTTCAAAGTAGGGCTCAGGATTATTAGGTTATTAATCCCAAAAGATAGGTAAGAACCCGGGAAATTCCAACGCCTTTTTAACTGCTTTATTGGATTGATGGTTAAATAATCATCAGGTTTTCAATTGTCCAATTTCATCCAAAACCAATGAAAGTTCTTCAGGCTTCCTGGTTCCTATCAATAATTTCTTCTGATTTGTAAATTCGAGTTGAAGTCCTTTGTTCCCCGACACATTGTATGCCCTTCCTTGACCAGACATACCGAACCTTAAGCCCCAACCACCATATTCGGACAGTGGCGCATATTTACGTACATAGGATTTACTGAAAGTCTCCCAGGCATACTGCTTATATTTAAAGTGTAAAGGAAAAAACCGTACGGCAACGCCATCCCTGGTTATTCGTGTTTCCAGGCGAATGGATAAAGAAAATAAGGTGACTGCCAGGCTCAGCACAGCAGCAAGGGTTAAGGCGCTGTCACTCATTGGTTGGTCACCAAAAGGTTTTCCAAGCATCACCTGTTGAACGAAACCATAAATCAACAGGCTATCGATTCCAATGATGATTAACCAGAGCCACCATTGTCTGAATCTTTGCTGTTCTTTGAAGATGTAGTTTTGCTCCATAATTGTAAGTTTTAAAAAATTGGTAGCCGTATAAATCATTTTACCAGCATTGTACGTTGCAGTTCTTAAAACAAGATAAGGAAAATTCGCATTCCCCGCTTATTCCCAGCACCGCTAACGATGAAACACTACAAAGCAGCAGGAAGGATTCTGGACGCTTTGTCAATTTAGATGACATCTGGTCCAGAAACCAGTCCGAACAATCGGATCTTAAATGTTGTTAGCTCGATAACTTGTATTTTTGTGTTACAGAAAAATGAATATGGAAACTGAAAAAGCGATTTTAGCGGGCGGATGTTTTTGGGGTGTGGAAGAATTGATCCGTCAATATCCTGGCGTTCTTTCAACAGTAGTTGGATACACTGGTGGAGATGTTCCGAATGCCACTTACCGAAACCACGGTACACACGCTGAAGCGATTGCGATAACTTTTGACCCTAAACAGTTATCCTACCGTAAACTATTGGAATATTTCTTCCAGATTCACAATCCCACTACAAGAAACAGGCAAGGGAATGATATTGGTGCTTCTTACCGTTCCGCAATATTCTTTTTAAACGAAGAACAGAAAAAAGTAGCGGAGCAACTGATCCAGGAGATGGATGCTTCTGGCATTTGGCCGGGTAAGATTGTTACCGAGGTTGTACCTGCTGGCGATTTCTGGGATGCCGAAGAAGAACATCAGGCATATTTACAGAAAAACCCGTACGGCTACACCTGTCATTTTGAAAGACCGGAATGGAAGCTGAATTAGATCTGGCGATTTATTCCATTGGTATCTTAGCTGCGTTTCGTTGAAGCCAGACTTCAAACGACTGTAGATCAGGATTTAGTGTTCTGACATATTCAATATTGCGTCTTTGCTGAAACTCATCGGCAAAGTCGTGATAGAATTGAAACATATTACCAAGATCATCCGCTCCAGGAAAGTCAAGCGCCCGATAATTATCAAAGGGCATGCTTTGGTAAGTAACATCCTGCTTCAGGGCTTTTCCAAATGCCTGCGCCATTTCAGCCCCACTGAGATGCCCACCTGCCAGGCCTATCGTTTTACCGGTAAGCTCCGATCCTTTCTTGAATATGCCATATGCACATTTACCAATGTCTTCAACGGCTATCCCGCTGAGCGGTTTTTCACCCATCGGTAAGGAGAAAACCAATGTACCATCTTTTCCTTTTTTAGGTCCCATACCCAGGCTTATGAAGTTATCCCAATAAAAGCAAGTGAGTAGAAAAGTAGTTGGTACAGCTGCTTCAATAAAAAACTTGTTGGCTTCGCCCTTAGCATCGAAGTGCGGCACCTTATAGTTCTCCATCAGTGTAGGCATACGATTGTCTGTTAAAGGCACAAACTTTCGTGTATCCTCCAAAGTGGACCAGATTACATGTTCTAACCCATGTTCCTTGGCAGCATTTGCCATTGATCTGGCTTGATCAAGCTCTTTTTCCGGAGAAAAGTGGTCCCAGTAAAAGGTCACACAATAGGCACCGTAAGCGCCCTGGAACGCTTTCGCTAGACTGCCTGGATCATCAATGTCTGCGATAACGATCTCAGCCCCCTGTGCAGCGAGCGCTTTAACTTTCTCGGCATCCGCATTCCTTGTAATTGCCCGCACTACAAATTCGCTATTTGGATCGTTAAGGATAGCTTGTGCTAGTCCGCCGCCTTGCCCGCCGGTTGCACCGAATATGGTAATGATCTTTTTTGTTGCCATGAGCTTAGGATTGATTGAAGTTAAGGAAAAACACTCATATTATAAAACAACTCGATCCTCAACTGCCTAGGCCGCTTCCAATGATCATTTGCTATATCTTTTGAAATTTTCTGCCTGTTCAAAAATCTCTTTATAAACTTCTTCTCGATCAATCGGCGGATAGTCGTTATCTGCAAGCAATATGATCAAATCGACCTGTAACTCGGCTTTAATATCGTCGCGTTTGCTCCAGTCGGTGTATTTTGCCTTGTCATCTACGACATCTTTCACTTGTCTTGCAAGGTGAATCAACTTTTCGTCGGGGTAAACAAAGTCATATTTAAAGGCCAAAGCCTTCAAAATATCGTAAAATGCTTTCTCTTCAAAGTCAATCCCCAGATCCTTAAACGAGTCCTTTTCCTTCTTCAACGCATAGTAAAGATCAATGATTTCGTCCGTAGAATCTTCCAACACCTCACTTCGCAGAACATCATTTTCTTTGCGCTCATTATATTTGTCAACTATGAATTGCAGGCGTTTAGAAAAGTCAATACCGGTAACTTTATTTACCCTCTAAATTTCTTCGATGGCTTTCGCTAAGAGTTTCTGAAGCAGCTTAATTTTGGTATTCGGCAACTTGATCTTATCAATCTTCGCCATGTAATCATCAGAGAAAATGTCCACTTCAGTTTCATTTGCATCTCCTAATTTGAATATCTCCTCCACACCGTCGCTTTCGATCGCCTCTTGCAACATCAGCCGAACTTTATTATTCATTTGTGCAGCGTCTGGCGCGATGCCCTTAGTAAGCTTAAACAGAATGGCCCTGATGGCTAGGTAATAATGAATTCTGTCCCGGTCCTCATCGTCGAATGCACCACTACCGGAACAAATATCATACGCAGCTTTCAAGCGCTTAACAATATACATAAAGCGCTTTTCCAGCTCCTGGGTAAGCTGCACGAATTCCGCTAAAAGGTTGAGCGTTGTAAGTTGTTCTACAGGTGATCCCGTAAAGTACTTTGACGATATCTTCAATTTTCTGATCGTCAAAATTACCATATTGTGCCATCGCTAAATTCAGCTGTCTTTTAATCCCGATATAATCCACGATCAGACCCTTTTGCCTTGATTCAAACTTTCTGTTTACACGTGAGATGGTTTGAATCAGATTGTGCCGCTGAATTGGTTTATCGATATACATGGTATCAAGAAAGGGAACGTCAAAGCCTGTTAGCCACATGTCGACAACAATGGCAATTTTAAAGTTTGATTTCTCGTTTTTAAACTGGCGGTCAAATTCCTTTCGGTCCTCTTTGGTTCCTAACATATTATATAGTTCCGGATCATCGTCTTTCCCCCTTGTCATCACCATCTTGATGCGTTCCATGGGTTTAATCTCCCTCTGCTCCTTATCTGTCAGGGTTACACCCTCTGCGGCAATCCTGAATTCATTCCATTCGGGGCGTAGAGCAATAATATTCTTATAAAGCTCAAAGGCGATGGGCCTGCTGCTGCAAACAAGCATTGCCTTGCCCCTTACGGTCGCCTTTTCAGAAAGACGGTAGTAAATGGATAAATGCTTGTTCTAATTGGGATTCCGTAAACTTCATGGAGCGTTAATATGGTTTATGCTGAAAAGCACATTGTAGGGGATTATCTTTTAATGCGCTTCTTCAAAGCATTTATATCATTTTCGATCTCTTTAAGGTTAGCCTCTTTTGCAATCTGCTTTTGCTGTAGTTGATACTTGGCATACTCCCCACTGGATTTTTCAAGTGCGCGCTCATGACTAATTGCCCCCGCATGCGTTAACAATTCCCTGCCATTAAGTTGCAAAATGCTGTCTAAACGATTAATCCAATCCTTCATGTACATTGGTGTTTGTTGTTGTGCCATGGTTTCAGCGAAGGCCAGGTATTGTTCTACCAGTAGTCCCAGCAGCTTAATTTCATCTTCCTTCAGATAATTTTTGGCTATGCTCACATCGCCTTTCGTAATAGACTGATTTTTTTTATCGAGAGATTGCATGCCCAGGAATGGCAGTGATGCGTCTACCCTGCGATATACCAGTTCTGCGGCTGTTTGCTCGCTTATTGCCCAAAGTAGCTTATTCTGGATAATTTTAAAGAACGAAACCGTTTTTTCGTCCTTCGGATCATAATCAATGCTGGTGGTATAAATATCTTTGATTTTCTGATAAAAGAACCGCTCTGACAACCGGATTTCACGAATGCGTTCTTGCAGTTCGTTGAAATAGTTCATGGAAGCGCCGGTTTTAAACCGGTCATCGTTTAAAGTGA
The DNA here is from genome assembly GCF_051965375.1 of Pedobacter sp. SAFR-022. Classification (NCBI taxonomy): domain Bacteria; kingdom Pseudomonadati; phylum Bacteroidota; class Sphingobacteriia; order Sphingobacteriales; family Sphingobacteriaceae; genus Pedobacter; species Pedobacter sp. SAFR-022. The sequence goes on along the minus strand of NZ_JBQCME010000004.1, from coordinate 227,587 downwards.
AACCCTTGATGATATATTCTTTCAACCTTGCGGTAGCCCATATTCGAAATTGGGTGCCTTGCTTTGATTTCACCCGATAACCTACAGAAATGATCACATCAAGATTGTAGTGCTTAACAACGGTCTCTTGCGTTTTCCCTGTTATTGCACCGTGTGGAGTGGTATGTCGGAATTCCCGACACACCACTTGCTCATCAAGCTCTCCTTCGTCGAAGACGTTATTGATGTGCTCTGTAATGGTGCTTCTACCTTTGTCAAATAGCTGGGCAATTTGCACCTGGCTTAGCCATACGGTTTCATCTTCTAGACGCACATCTATTTTGATGTTGCCATCCTGGTTCTGGTATATTAATATATCGCTATTTGCTGATTGCATTTGTTAACTAGATAAACTGAGGTAACTTCTTATGAACGTCAACTTCGGTCAAGAAGATATTCTTCATGTTGTAGAATTCTTTCATCGCCAGGTACTTCTCTTTTCCTTCAGCCACCAATTCTCTTCTGCGTTCTTCAAACTTATCGCTTGCGAACTTTAGAAATATTAAGCTTAATACAACGTGCTTGTATTCTGAAGATTCTACTGTTCCACGAAGTTTGTTTGCAGAATCCCAAAGGGATTCCTCGATTGACTTTTGTTTATTTTGAGCGGTTTTTGCCATTTATAGTTCTAAACTGTAAATCTAAGTAAATAAGGTTTAAGAGCGGAATGGGACGAGGACATTCTTCATTTTCTTCCTTCATTCTATGTTTTTTCACCCTCTGAAGGCCTTTGAAGATCAACATAATCCTCTGGATTGATATGAAAGATTTACATTCAATCCAAAGGACTAAGTGGTTTATTTTACTGTAGCTTCAAAGAAGAACCTTTTTTGATAGTATTTTTCATAGACTTATTCATCATTGATCGATTTGAATCATCGAAAAAATCATTGTAATTGACCTGGCCGATCACGTTTCTTTTTACCGCCACGGTATTTTTGTACGTCACTCCCTCAAGTTCATATTCAAAGCTAATAGTCCATCCCAACATCAAAGTAGACATATCCAATACACCAGTACCTAAAAAGAATGGACCCAGGTCGTAGAGATAAGATCCTGAAGACAAATCGGGATCATTCACGCTGTAATTTTTGCTCAGCACATCATTTACAAACAGCTTGACAAACTTTATCCTTATCGGAGCTGAAGTAGGATTATAGATTCCGACACTAAGTTTTGCAGAATTGCCGCTGGCACTACTGCTCACCAGTGAGTTAGGCTTAGCCGCAATTTTGACAAAATTATCTATCGTTGATACCTCCACTTCGCAATATGCCTTCGCGCCGCCATCGGCTGCATTGGCTGTGATTGTTGCTTTTCCGATTGCTATAGAAGTGATTTTCCCTTGTTTATCTACAATAGCTATCGCTTCATTGGAACTTTCCCATATTATGTTTTTATTTTCTGCATTTCCAGGGAGAATATTCGCAGTAACCAATTCTGATTGGCCTAAGAGTAAACTGATGGCTGTTTTACTTAAAGTAACCTCTTTAACTTTCACAGCGGTAACTTTTATCAATAGCTTACTTGTTGCGGCACCATCATTCGACGATACGGTGAGCATAGTTTCTCCTTCGGATATCGTGGTTAGCGTTCCTGTTTGATCTACAGTAGCAACGTTATTATTCGATAGCTCGAATTTCACTGTTTTATCGGTAGCTTCAGCCGGCAAGACAGTATAGTTAAGTTTGAACTTAACACCTTTGTTAAGATTTAGCACTTCATTGCCCAGCAAAATAGATTGAACTTTAACTGGAAGAACTGTCAACGCTGTTGTTGCCGTCACATGTCCTGATTTACTGGTTACTTTAATAATTGTTTTTCCTGGCTTAAGCGTCGTAGCCAGACCTGATGATGAAATGGTCGCTATATTGTTGTCAGAGCTCGACCAAACCAGCTCTTCCGGTTGGGCATTTGGCGGAGTGGTAACTGCTTTGTACTGGACATCTTCGCCTACAAGAACTTGGACGTCTTTCTTATCAATATCAAGGCCGGTAATCGCTGGCAGGCTAACAACAATCTTACATTCTGCACTAGGGTCGCCCGCTATTGTTTTCGCAGTGACAACTGCCTCCCCAACAGCCACGCCTTCAATATTTCCCTGTGCATCCACCTTCACCACAAGTGGATTGGAGCTAGTCCATAAGACTTCCTGGTTTGTAGTATTTTCTGGCACAAAACGAACATTTAACTTGTCTTTTGAACCGATGATTAAGGTTAACGCTGATTTGTCCAATAACATCTGAGTAGCCGAAATAGGTTTAACTACCACCTTACAACTTGCACTGACGGTACCATCTGAATTCCTTACTGTGACTACGGATTCCCCAACGCCAATTGCTTCTAGCTTACCCGCTTTATCTACCTTGATAATATCTTCCTTAGAAGACGACCAAATCAAAGTGGCAGAAACAGCGTTGGTGGGGTTCAATGTCGCTTTCAGGGTGTGCGACGATCCTAGCAGTAATTCTAAATTACTGTCGGATAAAGAAATGGACTTCAGAGATAAATCTGGCTTTGGCTCTGAAGGATCCTTTTTGCAGGAGAACACAACAAAAAGAATTGAGAGCATTAAAATGTATTTTTTCATGCGGTGAAGATGGGAAATAACATTATAAGTTCCCGATTCTTAAAGCAAGATGTGTATAATTCAGGCACACCCTTCCCACACCTTATTCACACCTGCCCCACACCTCGCCCACGCAACACGTGTATAAAGTGTTTTTCAGCTGTTGAACAATTATCATTTACATTAGTATTATTAACCAGAATAGCTTATTTTTAAAGAAACAATTAACCTCTCTTATGGCAAAGTATATACAAGGTATTAATGGCATCTTCGTTGGGAAGGTCGGAACAGTAGTTGGATGTGTATGGAAAGGCATTCCTTACATGAGGAGTAAAGGCAAGCCACGCAGCAGCCAGACCACCGAAATTGAAGCCAAAAACAGAAGCAAGTTCGCCACTGCACATGCATGGCTCCAGCCTTTGCTGGTCTTTTTACGGACGGGATTCGCTGGCTATTCAGCAACTACCGTAGGTTTCAATGCAGCGAAATCATACAACCTCAAAAACGCAATGATTCAGGGCGAAGTTGTACCAGATCTGGTTAAAGTAAGCCATGGTGACCTACCCCTACCTGAAACACTGGAGGTGGCACTGCTGGAAGATAAACTGCAGGTAATCTGGTCTACCGAATATATCCCTGGCAGCAGCGATAAAGATCAACTGATGCTACTCGCTTATCATCCGCAGAGTCGCACAGCCTTGTACGAAGTACACGGTGCGTTTAGAAGCATGGGCACGCAGCTGATGGACACCTATTCTGAATTCGTTGGAAAAACGATTCATATATATGCAGCATTTGTGGCAGCAGACCGGTCAAAGCAAAGCACCAGCTTATACCTTGGCGCCATTGATTGTTGAGCCTTTGTAAACACCACCTGTTAGTACTCTTCCTCAGGGGCAGCCGAAAGGAACAGTGTCTGTGCGAAGTTCACCAGGAACAGCTGTCGTTTGGCCCGCGTAATTGCGGTATAGAGCCAGCGTAAAAAGTCGAGGTCTATCATCTCTTCGGTTAAATACCCCTGGTCTACAAACACCGCATCCCATTGACCACCCTGTGCTTTGTGGCAGGTAACGGCATAGGCGAACTTGATCTGCAAGGCATTATAATATGGGTCTTCCTTGATCGCCAATAGACGCTCCTTTTTGTTGGTAATGTGGGCATAATCCAGACTGATTTCTTCGAAGAGTTTTCTAAGGTCCTCGTATGATAAATTGGGCGTTTCAGAGGTTAAGGTGTTGAGCATTACCTTACAGGTAATTGCGCCAGCATCGGGATAGTCTAAAAACTCCAGCTGCACTTCCGAGAAGCGGAAGCCATAACGGTCCTCCTGGTTGCGTACTCTGGTGATCCTTGCCATATCGCCATTGGCGATAAAAGAGGTTGCTTCATTATCCGGCAGCCAGAAATAGTTGTTCCGTACCACCATGATCTGGTCGCCGCCGGTAAGCTCTTCCTCTCTGTACAAGATCCTTGCGCGGATCTGCTGATTGTAAACATTGGCAGACTTGTTGGATCGGCACACGACCAGTGTATTTTCCATGTCGAACTTGCCATAGGCATACTCCAGTCCTTCCACCAGCTTCAGGCCAGTCATGCGAAAAATATCCTTGTACCCACTGGTGTAGAATTTAGGGATCGGCAGCTCGTCCTCCATTTCTTCTGGCTCCTCATTCTCGTACTGATGGATCATTTCCCGCAGCATGGTGGCATTGGCCAGAATCCCGGAACTCTTCTCCTGCCGGACAACCTCCCGAAGTTCTACTTCGATCACTTTCTTATGGAATGTTCCTGCGACGTAAGCAGGGTTCAAAGCCGGACTCTCCATGCTGCCCACCGGCGGAAGCTGCGCCGTATCACCCACAAAGATGACGGCACAATTCTTTTGATTGTACACGTAATCCATGAGATCCTTCAGAAAAGAAGAGCCTGTCTGGCTGTTCCATTCATCTGCGATCATGGAAGCTTCATCGACGATGAAAACGGTATGTTCGGCAAGATTTGGCGCCAGCTGAAAGTTCATGTCCGTGGATACGGCCGATTTTTTCCGGTAGATACGCTTGTGAATGGTTAGTGCGGTTCGCCCGGAATAGCTGGTCATGACCTTCGCTGCGCGACCTGTTGGTGCTAGTAAAGCAGCACGCAGGCGAAATTTAGGTAAAGCCTTCACCAATGCTGCTACGGAAGTCGTTTTTCCGGTACCTGCATACCCTCTAAGGATAAAGCATTGGCCATCGAGCGGTTGCGAGAGAAACTGCGCCATCTTTCTACAAAATTCCAGCTGTTCGGCGGTAGGCGTAAATTGATAGGATTGGGCAATGAGTTGGGCTTTATCCATTTTACAAATATGCAATGCTGTGGTTATAGAAAAAAGGATTAATTTTGCTAAGATGAATAACAAAAACAGCATCTTATTGGAAGACCCGGGCTTTGATCCGGTAGCAGCTTTAAATTGTAATTTGTTGTTGAAAATTACGGCCGACAGCTTTTCTTATGCCATCCTGAACACTACCGAGCAGAAAATTGAAGTGGTGTATGACTGCCAGGATTTTCAACCCACAGCGCACAATTTGTCTTCTACCATTCTCTCCGATCCTTATTTAAGTTTACTGTTTAATCGTGTAAAGATTGGCTCATATACCACCAATACCATCGCAGTACCTGAAGCAATTTACAACCCTGAGGTCGTAGAACCTTATTTCAAATATTTCAGCGACCTGGAGCATTATTCCGATCGTGTGTACACCGCAAGCTATTCTGGTCAGGATTTCAAAAGCCTTTTTCTACTGCCAAACGCGGTGGAATCGGCGATTAAAACACACTGGCGTGAGGCACGCTCCTTTGAACAAACAGCATCCTTGCTCGCCATCAACCAGGCTGCGGAGCAGCAGCAGTTCTATCTTGACTTCACGGCAGGATCATTCCATGCTATGCTGCTGCGTGGTGGAAAGATGATCTTCCAGAATGTGTTTCAGATTGAAAATCCGGAGGAGTTCCACTATTATCTGCTGCTACTATTGAAGCAGCTGCAAATTAGCACAACAGATACCAAGGTGCTTGCAAGTGGCATTCTGAATGAGGGTGACGAGCAACATAATATCCTGATGAAGTACTTTCCGCGCGTGGATCTATGTAGACCGGCTGAAAGCACTTTACACAATTCCATTCTGGAGGATATGCCTCCGCATTATTATACCAGCCTACTAGCACTCAATCTATGCGAATAATTGGAGGAAAACTTAAAGGGATCCGCTTAAGTGCGCCAGCAAGTTTACCCGTTAGACCTACAACCGACATGGCCAAAGAGGCCTTGTTCAATATACTATACAATACGTACGACTTCGACAGCTGTGATGTGCTCGACCTGTTTTCCGGCACAGGGAACATAAGTATTGAATTTGCTTCCAGAGGAATCAGAAGCGTAACTGCGGTAGACAAACACTCCGGTTGCGTGTACTGGTTGGAATCAGTGATCAAAAAATATGAGCTCCCTGAGATCCATACGATTAAAGGCGATGTTTTTAAATTCCTAGATCAACACAAAAAGAGTTACCATATCATCTTTGCCGATCCACCCTATGACCTTCCGAATATACCGGAGATTGCACAGAAGGTGCTTAGCAACGGACTGCTAACCGACAATGGACTGCTTGTCATTGAACACCCATCGTTTTTAAAGCTGAACTTCCTTCCGGGCTTTACGGAAACCCGCAGATATGGTAACTCCTCATTCAGTTTCTTCGAAAACCCAGCAGATGAATAATATGAAAATTGCTTTATTCCCCGGTTCTTTTGACCCGATCACCATTGCACACGTAGATATTTTAAAGCGTTCACTGCCTTTATTCGATAAAATTATAGTCGGAATTGGGCTTAACAGTTCTAAACAAGGCTTTTTGGCTGCAGATAAACGGGAGGAGATTGTTCGTGCAGTGTTTGCTGATGATGCCAACATAGAGATTCAGACCTACGAAGGACTTACGGTTGATTTCTGTAAGAAGATCAACGCGACGTATATGGTGCGTGGAATCAGGTCTGTTGCGGATTTTGAGTATGAGAGAGCGATCGCTCAGATCAATCAGACGATGATGCCCGAGGTGGAAACGATCTTTGTTTTAAGTAAACCTGAATACTCGGCGATCAGCTCGACGATAGTACGTGATATTCTGCGTAATGGCGGAGATGTTAGCTCCTTTCTGCCGAAAGAAGCTATACCATATTTGTAAATGCGCGTGGATCTCCCAATTAGAGTAGATCTCCTGACTTTAGTACATCAAGAATCAACGGATAAGTGTTCTTCAACACGGGAGCAAGCTCATCACATTTAAGCCATTCCGCTTTTGTAATACCTTCCTCCTTCTGTGGTACAAGCTTGGGCGAACCTTTAACGGTCATGCTGTACCAGTTGGTCTTCTTCAATACCACCTTATTGTTCATCTCGTAAACGTGGTAGGTACGGCAGATTTTTTCTTTGTTCTTGAAAATTTTAACACCGCATTCCTCTTCCACTTCACGAAGCGCAGCTTCCTTCATTTTTTCACCTTTTTCAACTTTGCCCTTTGGTAAATCCCATCGTTTATTTCTAAAAATAAACAAATAGGCTTTATCTGCGTTCTTAACCAGACCGCCCGCAGCCTTGATCAACTGACAGGATTCTTTAACACTTTTAAAAACTTCTTTCGGAGCATCGGTAAGTATTACATAATGTGCTGCTGATCCTTTACTAAGATTTTTATAAAATGTTTTGAAATCAAACTGTTCAGCATCAATAAGTTGCAAGCTATTAACTTCATTGGGCATTGTGTCTGATATAAACAAACTGTTATCGTTGATATAAATTCTGTAATTTTGAACCATGTTTAATAAAAGTGATATTGAATTAAAGGTAGCTGAATTTCTTTTACAAATTAAAGCAATAAAGTTACAACCTAATAATCCATTTACTTGGGCATCGGGTTGGAAATCCCCTATTTATTGCGATAACAGAGTTACGCTTTCCCACCCTTCAATAAGAACCTACATCAGACAAAAGCTTACGCAGTTGGTTCAGGAAGAGTACGGATCTGTTGACCTGATTGTTGGCGTTGCAACTGCTGGTATCCCTCAGGGTGCCTTGGTTGCACAGGAACTTGGATTGCCATTTGCCTATGTTCGGGCAAAGGCTAAAGAACATGGTACCGGAAGTTTAATTGAGGGTGAAATTGTCGAAGGCCAACGTGCTGTGCTTGTAGAAGACTTAATCTCTACCGGAAAAAGCAGCTTAGCTGCAGTAGCCGCGCTAAGAGATGCAGGCTTATCTGTTGCCGGTCTCGTTTCTATCTTTACCTATGGCTTTGATGTAGCGGATGAGAACTTTGCAGCCGCAAAATGCCGTTATTCTTCGCTGTCGAACTATAATGCATTAATCGAATATGCATCCGAACACAGCTTCATCGCATCCAGCGATATTGAACTGCTAAGGAAATGGCGGGAAAACCCTGCTGAATGGGGCAAATAGGAATAAATTAACCAAATACGATATATGACCATTATAGAGAGCACAACAGAGCTAAACAAGCCGGTAGCGGAAGTTTATGCTTTTCTTTCGAACCTGAATAATCATCAACAGCTGATGCCGGAAAACATCTATAACTGGTCGTCAACTGAAGATGAAGCAAGTTTTACCATTCAGAATATGGCGAAGCTGGCGATAAAAATCAATACCCGCATTGAAAATCAGGAGCTTACTGCGATTCCAACGGAGAAAGCGCCTTTTGACGTGGAGCTGAAGTGGAATGTTGCACCAAATGCAAATGGCGGAACTACTGCTAAACATACAATCTCTGCAGATTTGAATATGATGATGAAGATGTTGGCTTCAGGGCCGCTGCAGAAGTTAGCTGATCATCAGACCAGCAAGCTTGCTGAAATTTTAGGCTAAGCTGGTATACACGAGTTATGGAAGCCTCCGCATTGCGGGGGCTTTTCTTATTGGATAGCGTTTAGGTTTCCATATCTCAGCAATCGCATACAGGACCGGCTATTCTTTTCGCTGCGCTTTTCGAAACTCCGCATAAGATGTTTTAATGTACATCAGCATCTCATATTCATTCATCTCTGTAGCCCTAGCGGCCGAAGGCTTATATTCAGAGATAAAATTATCAAGTGAGTCGCCTTCTAAGGAAGTCACCGCAATGATCTTCTCTCTGGAGAATCGTTCGTCCAGAAATCTCGATTCTTCTTCTTTTAATAATGCCTTTTTCAATTTAGACGCGGAGGACTTGTTTTTTGTCAGCATTCCAAATACCTGCAGCACATTGATACTCGCAATGGATGAAGTAGAATTCTGGAAAGCGGAGTATTGTCTGGAGCTTTCAGACCTTTTCTTGATGAATGCGTCCATGACGTTTGGTCCCTTGTAAGCGAAAATGGACGCATATTCTCTCCTTCTGTTTAAGGAATCAGCCTTATAATTCTTCATGCCCTTAATATTAACCTCATCCAACATCATCGAATTCATCCGCCAAAGGTTGATCAGACTATCAGAACCCGCATTCCGAGGCTGTTTTAATGCACTATCCTGTTTCGCCACCTGCTGTGCAAAAAGGCCATTGGAAAACAGGATCAGCATGAGCACAAATATTTTCGACATAGCTTGTTGCGGGCTAAACATTGATTACACCAAAATACCGTTTAAAAGCTTGGCTCTTTGCTGGTTAACATATTTTAACGTTTCGGGCCATGACCCTTAGCTATTCTTAGTACAATGGGTTTACGCAGTCCATCGGTCATTTTTACAGTTAAACACTTTAACTAACAGCCATTTAGTCTGTTTAACTAATTTTTACAAGACAGTTTTTCAGAGTCTTAAGCTATATGACCAGTGGCATCTGTTTTGTTCCAAAGCAGGTATGAACTTCAACAATTTTACAATCAAAGCCCAGGAAGCAGTTCAACAGGCTTCAGCAATAACCGAAGGCAATCAGCAACAGGCTATTGAGACCGCACACCTACTTAAAGGTCTGCTAAATGTTGATGAGAACGTGGTTTCTTATGTATTGAAGAAGCTGAACGTGAATTTAAATGTACTTAACCAGTATCTGGATGCCCAGATCAATAAATACCCGAAAGTAAGTGGTAGCAACATCTACCTTTCTTCCGGGGCTAATACCGCTTTGCAAAAAGCACAATCCTATCTTAAGGAATTTAAGGATGAGTTCGTTTCCGTCGAGCATATCCTGCTTGGCATTCTGGCTGCGAATGACAATACATCCAAACTCTTAAAGGATATGGGTGTAAACGAGAAAGATCTTAAGACGGCAATTGTTTCGCTCCGCGGTGATAACCGGGTTACCGACCAAAACGCCGAAGCAACTTACAATGCCTTAAATAAATATGCACGCAACCTGAACGAGTATGCAGAGTCTGGTAAACTGGATCCTGTAATTGGTCGTGATGAGGAAATTAGACGGGTAATCCAGATTCTTTCGCGAAGAACCAAGAACAATCCAATCCTGATCGGTGAGCCTGGTGTTGGTAAAACCGCCATCGCCGAAGGTATTGCTTTCCGTATCATCAAAGGTGATGTACCGGAAAACCTGAAAACTAAAACCGTTTACTCCCTTGATATGGGTGCACTGATTGCTGGTGCCAAATACAAGGGTGAATTTGAGGAACGTTTGAAGGCCGTGGTGAAAGAGGTACAGCAAAGTGAAGGCGACATCATCATGTTCATTGATGAGATCCATACGCTTGTTGGTGCCGGTGGTGGTGAAGGCGCCATGGATGCTGCAAACATCCTTAAGCCTGCCCTGGCCCGTGGTGAGTTACGCGCCATTGGTGCAACTACCCTGGACGAGTATCAGAAATACTTTGAGAAGGATAAAGCGCTTGAAAGACGTTTCCAAAAGGTAAACGTGGATGAGCCGGATACCCAGGATGCGATCTCCATTTTACGTGGATTAAAAGAACGATATGAAACCCACCACAAGGTGCGTATTAAAGATGAGGCGATTATCGCGGCTGTAGAGCTGTCGCAGCGTTACATTTCCGACAGGTTCTTACCGGATAAAGCGATTGACCTGATGGACGAGGCGGCATCTAAGCTACGCCTGGAAATGGACAGCGTTCCGGAAAATGTGGATGAGCTTGACCGCAGGATCATGCAACTGGAAATTGAGCGGGAAGCCATCAAACGTGAGAATGATGATAAAAAGGTCGCTTCCTTAGGCGAAGAGATCGCTAATCTAGCTGCTGAACGCGATGCGCTGAAAGCCAAATGGCAAGCTGAAAAGGATCAGGTGGAACTGGTGAACAGTTTATCTGAACAGATCGAGAACTATAAACTGGAAGCTGCACAGGCAGAACGTGCTGGTGATTACGGTCGTGTTGCCGAGATCCGCTATGGAAAGATCAAAGAGGCACAGGATAAAGCCGCACAAGTGAAAGCCGAGTTGGAGAGTCAGCAGGCGGAAAGCCGTATGCTTAAAGAAGAGGTTACCGCCGACGATATTGCCGGTGTGGTAGCCCGTTGGACCGGCATTCCGGTAACTAAACTCATAGCCAGTGAACGTGCGAAGTTATTACATCTGGAAGAAGAGTTGCATAAACGTGTGGCGGGTCAGGATGAAGCCATTGAGGCCATCTCTGATGCGATCCGCCGATCACGTGCAGGATTACAGGACAAGCGTAAGCCGATTGGTTCCTTTATATTCCTTGGAACGACCGGTGTTGGTAAAACTGAGCTCGCAAAGGCACTTGCAGAATTCCTGTTCAATGATGAAAACGCCATGACCAGGATCGACATGAGTGAGTATCAGGAACGTCATGCCGTATCCAGATTGATTGGAGCGCCTCCAGGATACGTAGGTTACGATGAAGGTGGCCAACTTACGGAAGCTGTGCGCAGGAAGCCCTACTCTGTAGTGCTGCTAGATGAGATTGAAAAGGCACACCCAGATGTGTTCAACATCCTGCTGCAGGTACTTGACGATGGTCGTCTAACCGACAACAAGGGTCGTGTGGTGAACTTTAAGAATACGATCATCATTATGACTTCAAACATTGGTTCACACCTGATTCAGGAAAACTTCAGGGACTTGATCGATGAAAACAGGGACATGCTGATCGCCAAGACCAAAAACGAGGTGTTTGAGCTACTGAAACAAACCATCAGACCCGAGTTCCTGAACCGTATTGATGAACTGATCATGTTTACACCGCTTAACCGCGACGAGATCAGGGATATCGTTAGTCTGCAATTCAGACACGTACAGGATACGCTCAAAGATATGGGTGTAGAGATTGAAGCGTCTGAAGAAGCGCTGGATTGGCTGGCAGAATTGGGCTATGATCCGCAATTTGGTGCCCGTCCTTTGAAAAGGGTTATTCAGAAGCGTATTCTAAATGAACTTTCCAAAGAGATCCTGGCCGGTAAGGTTGATAAAGACAGTAAGATCAAACTGGACATGTTCGATCATAAGTTCGTGTTTTTGAACATGAAACCTGAGGCTGTTGGTTAGTCCGGATATCCAGGCCAATAAAGCTTTGAATGATTTGAATCGCCCACATAGAATCATGTGGGCGATTTCTATTTTTAGACGCTGATATTAAATAAGTTACATCTTGTAAGACTTGATGTTTCTTTTATATTTGTGTACCTCCTTGAAGAAATAAAACTGTCCATGGGATGAGTAATAAATAGAGGATTGATGACAAAAGAGGAGGCTTAATAGATCCCGATATGAAACGAAAAATCACCTTCGTACTTAGCCTGCTGTTTGGCCTGATGTTCATCAACGCAGGATTAAACAAGTTCTTCAATTACATGCCTCCACCCGAGAACCTTCCCGAAAACCTGCTTAAGGCCTTTCAAGCATTTACTCAAATTGGATGGCTGATGCCTTTGGTTGGCTTTGCCGAGGTACTTGGTGGATTACTCTTCATCTTTTCAAAAACTCGTGCTCTGGGGGCACTTGTGATCTTTCCGGTGATGATCGGGATCATGCTGACCAATACCCTAACGGATACCTCTGGATTACCGATCGCACTGGTGTTTTTTGCAATCAACCTTTGGGTGATTTACGAGAACCGGGAAAAGTATCTGCCGATGTTTAAGGCCTGAACCCAGACGACCTGGCAGTCTTTCTTGCCAGAATTGACACTAAAATATCTGACATTTGTTCAAAAATAGTCAAAGCGTACAAGTCTTTCCATGACCCTGATTTTACAATACTCCTGGCTTGTGTCATCTAGAAATAATAAAGGTCTAACGCAGTTTTCGTATTTATTTATCAATTAAGAAGTTATAAAAAACCTGCTTAATTACCGTTTAGAATGGGGTTCCCTTTGGCATGCCTATTGACTATATGACATCGTTGGTCAGTATATAAAAATAAGAATGACCACGTTGAACATTAAAATTTAAGAAAATGAAAAAGTTATTATTATCAATTTTTGCAGTAGCTGCTTTAGGTTTTAGTACTCAAGCACAAACAGAAAAAGGAAAGATTATGTTAGGTGGTAACCTTGCATTTGATAGCCAGAAAAGTGATGCCGCTAACGCTAAAGCAAATACCAGCTTTGAGATTGTTCCAAGTGTAGGTTACTTTGTTGCAGATAATATTGCAGTAGGTACTGGTATTGGTTACAGCTACGATAAAAATGTTGGTACTACTAAAAGCGAAGCGTTTGTGGTAAGCCCATTTGGTCGCTACTACACTAACATCTCTGATCAGTTCAAATTCTTTGGACAACTTGCAGTTCCAATGCAATTCGGTTCAGCACATGCGGTTGATGCACAAGGTGATGAAGGTGCTAAACTTGGTAACTCTACCCAGATCGGTGTAGCATTATCTCCAGGTTTTGCATTTTTCCCAAGTAAAAAAATCGGTATCGAGTTAGCATTGAACGGTTTAAGCTACACCAACTACCGTGTTCAAGACGCTAACGACAATGATGTTAAAGGCGCAGGTTATGACAACGTAAGTTTTGGAACTAACTTTTTCGCTCCAAAATTGGGTATTCAATTCCACTTCTAAAAAACACAACACACAATAAATCCGCTGGCTGATGGTCTGTCATGTGACTAAAGCCAGCAAAACAAAAAAGCATCCCTGGGGATGCTTTTTTGTTTTGCTTACTACTTCTTTCCGTTTCGTGGCTTCTCGCGATCTATCTCTACCATGTCTACTTTGTCGGGATTCTCGAAATCCCCGATCAGGTACTTATTAAAGTGATCTGCAAGTTTCCAGAATGCATATTCGGTCAGGTCACCAAAGCTGTGGCGCTGGCCTGGGAGGATCACAAACTCGAAGCGTTTACCGGCTTTCATCAGCTCATTTGCGAGCCTGATGGTATTTGCTGGGTGAACGTTATTGTCGATGTCCCCGGTCATGATCATCAAATGCCCCTTTAGGTTGCCTGCAAGTTCCGGGTTCTTATCTATGCTGTAGGTAAAGGTTGTATCGCCTTTCGCGTCGACCACTTCCTTCACCCCATGGTGTTTTTCACTCCACCAGCGATTGTAGATACTGTTGTCATGGTTTCCAGCCTTAGACACTGCGGCTTTAAAGAATTCCGGGTAAACCAGCATTGCCGCGGTAGACATGAAGCCTCCGCCAGAGTGGCCAGTGATGCCCACCCTGCTTCCATCAATGAAGGTGTGGCGGGCAGCCAGTTGCTCTACCGCAGCTTTCTTATCCGCCAGGCCATAATCTCTCAAGTTGCCGTAGCCAAAGGTATGGTACCATTTAGAGCGCGCAGGGTTCCCACCGCGATTACCAACAGAGACAACGATGTAACCCAGCTGTGCTAGTCGGTCGGTATTATCCATGCTCTTGGTGAAGGCTTTGTTTACCGCTTCCGTTTGAGGACCTGGGTAAACGTACTCGATGATCGGGTACTTCTTATTAGGATCGAAATCAAAAGGCTTATACATCACCCCGTAAATGTCGGTTACGCCATCATCTGCTTTCACTTTGAAAGGTTCAGGAAACTTGTAACCTGATGCCATCAGTAATGAAAGATCCGTGGTTTCAAGGTTCATCACGGGGTTGCCTTTGTTGTCCATCACCATCGCCTTTGGCGCGGTATTGACCCTGGAGAAGTTGTTTACAAAGTACTTCCCTTCATCATTCATGCTCACGGCATGATCAAAGTTACCGGGATTCAAAAGCTTCATACCGCTACCGTCGAAGTTAATACGGTACAGATGCTGGTAATAAGGATCCTCACCTGCCTCCCGCCCATTCGCCGTAAAATATAATACGCGGTTTTTCTCATCGATGTTCACGATGCTCTCACAGTGGAATGCACCTTTGGTAATCTGGTTCTTAAGCTTGCCACTACCATCAAAAAGATAGAAGTGCGCCCAGCCGTCCCTTTCGGACCAATGGATGATCTCCTGACCATCTTTAACCAACCTTGGTCTGTTGATCTCTACGTAGGTGTTGAAACGCTCATCGATCAGGGGACTTACTTTCTCTGTGTTGATATCTATGGTGCAAATATCTACACGTTTTAAATCTCTGCTGGTACGTGAAAAGTAAATCTTCGAGTTATTACCCAACCAGATTGACGGGCGGAACTCGTTGTCGCGGTCTTTGACCAGCGATGGTGCTTGCCATAGTGATACGCTTTGGTCCTTGAAAGCCGCGACATCCAGCTTCTTGTAGCTCTTCGCAGCGAAATTGAACAGCAAAATCTCATCTACCGGAGCCTCTTTTTCACCGGGCATCTGGTACTTGTAGGTTTCCAAGGTCGGACGACCAGCAGCGGTGTTGTTAAGCACCCAAAGATCTTTCACTTTTCTGCTATCCTGACGGTTCATTACAAAGTAGCGCGCGTCTGGTGACCAGAGCACGTAAGCACGACGTCTCTTTTTATCTTTCTTAAGCACCTCTTCGTTGTTTTCCCCGTCACCATCATCGCCGTAGGCGTAGAACTTCACGCCACCCTTGGTTAGCTGTTGTTCTACGATGGTGCTGTCCTCCTCATTCTTAACCGCTTTCAGGTAATTGGCCTTATCCATCCAATATAGGTTATAGTTGCGGGTGAAGATCACAGCCGAAGAATCTGGCGCAACAGAACCCCATTCCGGCTTAGCTTTTGGTTTGGTGTAATTCGGAACTTCAGTTAACCTGGATGTTGCGATGTCATAATTAAAATAGAAGATCTTCTTCTGCATGGAATCTGCAGCTTTCTTGTCCTTGCGATCCGGCTTAAGCTCCTCTATCGAACTTTTAATTTCGAAGCTCAAGCTCTTCTCGTCTTTCGCAAACTTCAGGTTCTCGATAGGGAGATGTTCCGCATCGAAAGGATCCCGCACAATGCGGGTGATCTCCGCGGCCAGTTCGGCGTTATTAAAGATCTGCTTTTTACTGCGCTTTGCAGGATCAACCATGATCCAGGACTTTCCAATGGGGGTTTCAAACATGTACCAGAAACGGTTGCTGAGCTTTAACCAATGGGGATCAACGGAGGTCGAGTAGACCATTTTCTTCAGCTTGTTGGGTGAAAAGCGCGCGGCTAGCTGGTAGTTTGCTTTTGATGATTCGGAAGCCTGATCAAGTGCAGTTGAAGTTCTGGTTTGGGCAAGGGCATATCCAGAAAGCAGACATGCCACCAGGGAAAATAGGTAGCTTTTTTTCATTAGTTGAGATTAAATTTCTAAAGTACTGCAATTTGGAAAATGCCAGATGAGAAATGATGTAATAAAAAGGATATCCAACTGAATACCTGAGCTAATTTAAAGTCTATCAGCAACATACATTGACATTGCAGTTAGTACTTCAATTAACAAAGATGATAATACAAGGTCTTTTGATCATTAAGCAGACTCAGATAAATCGTACACGAGTAATAAAACGGTATGCAATGGATCAAACACGCCATCAAGTTCTCGCATTTTTATACATTTGAGAAATAATACGAGAATCTAATCTACCTATACGACTAATGAATAGAATGTTTATACCCTTTGTTGCCGCGGCAATGATGGCAATATCAGGCTGTTTCTCCGCAGCTCAGAATAGAACAGCAACTGAGGACACTACCGACAGCACCGCCCTTGCAGGCGCCAGCGCACTCGCAGACTCCAACGCTAGAATGGCGGCTCCAGCGAACATAGACGAAATCAAAATCGCAGACGCAAATACAATACTCTCACGTAAACAGGTTCCGGTCTTATGCTACCACCAGATCCGAGATTGGAAAGCCACAGATTCAAAATCTGCAAAGGACTATATCGTGCCGGTGGAAACCTTCAAAGCACACTTAAAGATGCTCGCCGATAGTGGCTACCAGACCATTCTGCCGGATGAATACTATGCATATCTCAACTTGGGCACACCCCTGCCGGAAAAACCGATCATGCTTACCTTTGATGATACGGAAGAGAATCAATATGCCATCGCCGCTCCAGAGATGAAGAAGCACGGCTTCAAAGCTGTTTATTTCATCATGACGGTTTCCCTTGGACGTCCTAAATATATGAGCAGAGATCAGGTGAAACAACTATCTGAAGCTGGGCATGTGATCGGCTCACACACCTGGGACCACCAGAACGTGAAAAAGTATAAAGGAGAAGACTGGGTTACCCAGATAGAGAAACCAACAAAAACGCTGGAGTCCATAACCGGCAAGAAAGTGGAGCACTTCGCCTACCCATTCGGTTTATGGAACCCAGAGGCTTTTCCAGAGCTTAAGAAGCGCGGCTTCAAATCAGCTTATGTGCTGGCGGAAAAAAGAGATCCAACGGACCCCTTGTTCACCATTAGAAGGATTATTGCGAGTGGATACTGGGATGCCAAGCGTTTGAATAATAGTATCCAGAGAAGCTTCTAGCCCCTTTGCACTGGAAGTTTCAGGAGTTACTAGCTACGTCACACAACATTGGTTAAGTCTCGAGGATATAAGATCACACGAATGTCGCGTTTCATCAAGTAAAAAAACATTGTAGCTCCTGTGAATCAAGAACGTTGTGGTTCCTGTAATTTATAAAGAAGCTATGGTGATAAACAACGGCAATGTGTTCTAAAGCACATTCACTATGGTATACGCTTTCTGGTTAAACGTAAATACTTCCCCCACGCGCTTACCGAGCATCAACTGACCCACCGGCGAAGCCGCTGAAATCGCAAAAGCTGTCTTACCCGAAACACTAAGCTGTCCTGCACTGATCGAAAGGTAAAACAAGCCCTGATTCGTTTCCACTAAGCTCCCATTTTTCACAACTTCCGAGACGGGAACATCGGCAAGACTTTTCAATAGACCCAAATTCTGCTGTGCATCTGCCAGCAGTTTCTTGTTTCTGAAAATATCCTGCTGCATCATCTCCCTGGTGGTTTCAAACTTGTCGCCAGCACTACTTTTGGTATCATCATTGCTCGCCTCTTGAGCTTGCGCAAGGGCAGTTTCTGCGGTTTCAATCCGTCCCTCAATGAAACGCGAACAGGCATCATATAAGGCTGCTTTCAATGCTTCCATACTATGCTTCTATCCATTTAACCTTCTGTGCCATTGGCGTTCTTTTAGCTTCCGCAGCAGGGGCATTGTGGTATCCCATGTAGAATACGCCGTACACTTTCTCATCATCTTGCAGTTCCAGGAACTCAGGCATGTTAGCGACTGGACCGGGCGAGCTCCAGTAAGCCCCAATATTCATTGCTTCAGCAGTAAGCGCCATGTTCTGAACTGCACAAGCCAGTGCAGCAACTTCCTCCCATTCCGGCAGCAGCGCTGGGTGTAATTGAGCCTTCAACACGATCACACAACTCGACTGCTGGAATTTAAGGCCAAAGGAGTCATATTTCTTTTGCAGGAATAATTCCGCTGGTGTATGTTCTTTGTATGCTCTAGCAAGCTCCTCACCTAGTCTTGTCTTGCCCTCTTTGCGGAAAACAGAGAACCTCCAGGGTTGCGTTAACTTATGTGTAGGTGCGTAATTTGCACTTTCCAGAATGGTTTCTATGGATTCAACTGAAATCTCCTCCTGGGTGAAACTTACCGGAAAAACACTTCTTCTTCTCTTAATGATGCTTTGTAATACTTCTAACTCTTTTTCCATAACAAGCAGCAAAGCTAACCAATTTCCAGTTATGCTGGAATTCCCTTCCTTGCAAGCGTAAAAAGAATACTATCAGCTCTTTAGCCGTTTTATAAATTATGCCTACCTTTGCGGATATTTTCTATATATGATATCAGTATCCAATTTATCCCTGCGTTACGGTAAACGTACCCTTTTTGAAGACGTAAACTTAAAATTCACCCAAGGCAACTGCTACGGTGTGATTGGTGCCAACGGCGCAGGTAAATCAACATTTCTAAAGATCCTTTCTGGTGAAGTCACACAAACTTCCGGCAGCATCGCCATCACGCCTGGTGAAAGAATGGCTGTACTGAAGCAGAATCACTATGAGTTTGACGAATATTCCGTAATAGAAACCGTGATGATGGGACATACTGAACTGTATGCCATCATGAAAGAAAAAGATGCCATTTATCTTAAAGAAGACTTTAGCGATAAAGACGGCGAACGTGCTGGTGAACTGGAGAACCGCTTCGCGGAGATGGACGGCTGGAACATGGAGAGCAATGCAGCGACCATGCTGAGCAACCTCGGTATAAAAGAAGAAGACCACTATAAATTGCTTAAAGAACTTGATGGTAACCAAAAGGTACGTGTGCTTCTTGCGCAGGCGCTATTTGGTAACCCGGATATTCTATTGCTGGATGAGCCTACCAACGACCTTGACATCGAGACCATCGCTTGGTTGGAGAACTTCCTTGCAGACTACGAGAACATCGTATTGGTGGTTTCCCACGATAGGCACTTTCTGGATGCCGTGTGTACGCACATTGTAGATATCGACTTCAGTAAAATGAGTATTTACTCTGGTAACTATACCTTCTGGTATGAGTCTAGCCAGCTGGCTTTAAAACAACGTAGCGACCAAAACAAGAAGTTGGAAGAGAAAGTGAAGGAACTTCAGGAGTTTATTCAACGATTCAGTGCGAATGCTTCGAAGTCCAAACAAGCAACTTCCCGTAAGAAAGCACTTGATAAGATCGACATCTCCGAGATTAAAGCTTCAAGTCGTAAATACCCGGCAATTCTGTTCAACAACCTTGGCCGTGAAGCAGGTGATCAGATCCTTCAGGTAGAGAACCTTTCACATAGTGCCAATGGAGAAGTGATGTTCAAGAACATCAACTTCATGGTAAATAAAGGTGATAAAATTGCCATTCTTTCACAGAATAGCCTTGCGACAGCTGCATTCTACAACGTATTAACCGGCAGAGAAAAAGACTTCACCGGAGATTTCAAGTTCGGTATCACAATCAGCGTAGCTGATATCCCTAACGACAACTCGCAATACTTCGAAGGCAAGGACATGAACCTGGTTGACTGGCTTCGTGAATATTCAAACACGGATCAGGATGAGCAGTTTGTAAGAAGCTTCCTCGGCAGGATGTTATTCTCCGGAGAAGAGGTGTTGAAGAATGTTAAAGTATTATCAGGAGGTGAAAAGATGCGTTGTATGTTCTCGCAGATGATGCTTAAACATGCCAATCTGTTGCTTTTCGATGAGCCAACCAACCACCTTGACCTAGAGTCCATCACGGCATTGAACAACGGTATGAAAGACTTCAAAGGCACGATCCTGTTTACTTCACGAGATCATGCATTAACGGAATCTGTAGCGACAAGGATCATTGAGATCACTCCAAAAGGCACGATAGACAAGATGATGAGTTATGACGACTACATCAACAGCCCTGATGTTCAAGCATTAAGAGCAGAGATGTATAAATAAAAACAGGAATGCCCGATCATTCCGGGCATTCACCCCAAAAAAGAAAGGCTGCTCCGATGAGGAACAGCCTTTCTTTTTTATACCAACCCGTTTAAAGCATCAAGCTTAAAACAGCATTGCTATTATTAGTGACCTGAGTGGCCGTCAGCTCCGTGTGCGTGTCCATGCGCCAGCTCTTCCTGAGTTGCTTCACGAACGGTAAGGATTTTACCAGAGAAGATCAGGTTTTTACCAGCCATAGGGTGGTTTAGATCTACTGAAATGGAATCTTCATGAACACCGGTTACACCAGCTCTGAAGTGATTACCTTCATTATCCTGAAGTGGAATGATATCACCAACTGCAGGAAGATCAACTTCTTTAAACATTTCTTTAGGCAAATCAGCGAAAGCACCTGGATCGATAGCACCATAGCCATCTTCAGCTGTAAGCTCAAAGCTATAATCATCACCGGCGTTCAAACCAGCTAAATGCTCTTCAAATTTTGGCAACATCATGCCAGTTCCGTACATAAAAACCAAAGCATTTTGCTCATCAGCTTTCTCTACAAAAACTTGTTGACCTTCTGCATTTGTGGTATGCAGTTCGTACGTTAATGAAACTACGGTGTTAGGTTTAATAGTCATTACAATCTTTTTTAGTTAATAAATTTTAGTGCTTCTTCAACTGTACTTACAGGCAGCTGACATGCTTTATTGCGGCAAATATAGATTTTTGTTTCTATGCTTTCTTTATTTCTTAACAATGGAAGCGTTGTATTTGTTCCTGCTAAGATTATTTTGTTCGGCAAGTATATGGAACTGAGCGCTTTTAGCACAGCGGACTGATCCGCACCAGTAATTGCCACTTCTGTGATGCCATAAACCGCATTCAGCAGTTGAATAGCCCAGTTGGAATAGGCAGAACCATAAGTTTTGATCTGTGGCAGTATCGCAAGTAACATTGCCTCTGCCTTCTCCGAATAGTTATCCTGATCAAAGTACAAGCCTAAACGCTGGAGGTTCTGCGCCATCACCGAGTTTGAAGCAGGAATAACATTATCCATCAGTTCATGTTTCCTTGCAATGAGCGTCTCCGCGGAATTCGGCGTGTAAAAGAACATCGGCCCTGCAGGATCAGTAAAATGTTTGATCACATAATCTGTAAGGCCTTTTGCTTCATATAACCAGGACTCTGCAAAGTCCGCCTGATATAAGCTGATCAAAGCATCTATTAAAAATGCATAATCATCCAGGAAGGCGTCAATGCTTGCCTTACCGTTCTTGTAATTACGATACAAACCGCCCTCCTGCGTTCTCATATTGGCCAGTATAAAACGCGCCGAAGTAGTTGCCATCTCCAACCACCCGGCTTCGCCGCAAGCCACCGAAGCTTCAGCAAGTCCCTTAATCGTCATAGCGTTCCAGGAAGTCAGACATTTATCATCCAAGCCGGGTCTTACCCTCCGCGATCTTTGCTCCAGCAGCTTTTCCTTACTGCGCTGCAGGACAACCTGCCATTGCTCTAGCGTAAGTCCGTGTTCAGCTGCAAACAGAGCATCATCCAGTTTCTTTATCAAAATATTGGTTTGTTCCTCCTCCCAGTTACCTTCAGAACTTACCTGGTAATAGCTATTGATTAAAGCGGCGTCAGGACCAAGAACACCTTCGATCTCCTCCTTATCCCACACGTAGAACTTACCCTCTACGCCTTCACTGTCCGCATCCAGAGCCGAATAGAATAGTCCTTCCGGCGAGCTCATCTCGCGGGCAAGCCAGTCTGCCGTTTCCGTTATAATGGCTCGGTATTTTGAAGCTTTAGTCAGCTGATATGCTTCAGCGTACAGGCTTAGCAGCTGCCCATTGTCGTACAACATCTTCTCAAAATGCGGCACATGCCAGTATTCATCTACCGAGTACCTCGCAAAGCCACCACCAAGCTGATCATAAATGCCTCCATAAGCCATCTTGTCAAGGGTCAGCAAGGCTGCCTGAAGTGTTTGCTGATGCCCGCTAAGTTGACTGAACCTTAACATGAACAACCAATTGTTTGGAAGCGGGAACTTCGGTGCAGCCTGATGCCCCCCCTCCTCCAGGTCAAATCGCTCCATCCAGGGATTTACGATCGCCTGCAGCTGTGTCACGTCAAAGGGTTCCGGAAACACATTCGGCACAATCCTTTCCGCGGCGGCGATCCCTTCCGTAAGGCGATCAGCGTATTGTAGTGCTTTCGCCGGTTCATTCGCCCAGAGCGCCGCAACGTTTTCCAGAATGTTCATCCAATCGTTCTTCCTGAAATAGGTGCCCCCGTAAATGGGCCGCTGGTCAGGCAGGCAGATGCAGTTCAGCGGCCATCCCCCACTGCCAGTCATCAGCTGTATCGCCAGCATGTAGATCTGGTCAATGTCCGGCCGCTCCTCCCGATCCACCTTTATACACACATAGTGTTTATTCATCACCTCGGCCACCTCTTCCAGTTCAAAGCTTTCCCGCTCCATCACATGGCACCAGTGGCAAGCCGAATAGCCGATGCTTACCAACAGCAGCTTGTTCTCCAGCTTCGCTTTTTCAAGCGCTTCCGGCCCCCATTCGTACCAGTCTACCGGATTATGGGCATGCTGCAACAGGTATGGTGATGAGGCATGGATCAGTTTATTTGGTTCCGCTTTCATGAAATAAAGGTAACGAGATAATTGCTACTTTTACGGAAAGACCTATAGAATGAAGATTACTTCGATTGACATCTACCGCTTCAGCATCCCCATGGAGCCCTTTGTTATTGCAACCGGCACCATGCATTTCGCGCAAAATACACTCTTGAAGATCCATACCGATGCCGGCATCATTGGCATTGGTGAATGTTCCGCCTTTCCAATGATCGTCGGTGAAACACAGGATACCTGCATCATCATGGCCAGGCTGTTCGCCAAACAGCTGATCGGAAAAGACCCGCTGGAAATCCCAGATCGCATGGACGACCTGCTTGCCGCTGCTGCACACAACAGCACAATCAAAAGTGCCTTCGACATGGCGCTTTTCGACATCGCTGCAAAACACGCTAAGCTGCCTTTATACAAGTTCCTTGGCGGTCATCATAAAACCGTGGAGACAGACATGACCATCGGCATCAACACGCCTGAGAAGATGGCAGAAGCAGCGCTGAAGATCAGAAATCAAGGCTGTAATTTTCTGAAGGTGAAGCTGGGCAAAAACTACATGGAAGATATTGAACGTGTAAAGCAGATCCGTGCAGCTGTAGGACCTGAGATGAATATTCGCCTGGATGCCAATCAAGGCTGGACATTCGACGAGGCATTGCTTGCGCTTGGCCAAATGGCGCAGTATGATATCGAATTCTGCGAGCAGCCTATGCGTACCTGGTACGACGACCGCCTGCCCGAGCTTCATCTAAACTCCCCGGTAAAGATCATGGCCGATGAAAGCTGCTACAATCATCATGATGCCAGAAAGCTGGTGAATAGTCAATCCTGCAGTTACATCAACATCAAGTTCTCCAAATCTGGTGGCATCCTGGAAGCGCAGAAAATCCATGAGGTATCCCTTCAAAGTGGTATGAAATGTATGATTGGTGCCATGCTGGAGAGCAGAATTGCCCTAAGTGCCAAGCTACACTTTGCGCTCGCCAGTCCGAATGTGGTCTTCTATGACCTGGATACCTGCCTGCTGGGCCACTTAATAGATCCCGTAATTGGTGGATTGACCTTTGAAGGCTATCACCTGACGGTTCCCGACACCATCGGCATTGGCGCAGACGCTGATCCAGCTTTCCTGGAGCGATGCGAAAAATGGACGGTAGATGCGACTACTTAATCAATAATTGCTGAAATGCGACACTGTCGCCACGAAAAGCATTAAAGTCCACAACATGGTTGATACCGGTAATCCGTGCTTTATCGGAGTGCTGCCAGAAGAACCAGTTTGCACTCGCATCGATATTCAGCTGCGATTTATAATAGTGTGCAATCCATAACGGATATTCATCAAAATAACCCTTCAGGTAATCATTATAGTAGGTAAGGCCAGAGTAAATGATCGGCTTTACCTTCGTTTTGCCTTCTACATGATCTATAAAGGCCTTTAACTCCTTGCGCATTTCCGCAGGTGTAGCGCCACTCAGGTGCTCTACATCAACCACTGGTGGCAAATCGCCCGCTTCAAAGTTTACCGTTTGCAAAAATAATCTCGCCTGCTGTTTACCCGACTTGGAGGGCCGGAAGAAATGATATGCGCCACAAACAATACCCACCTTTGCAGCCTCGCGCCAGTTGCGTTGGAAATAGGGGTCAACGCTTGCCAACCCTTCCGTAGCCTTTATGATCGCAAAACTCACCTGCACTCCATCCTCTTTCATGGCACGAACTTTTTGCCAGTCGATCTTACCCTGGTAATACGATACATCAATACCATGAATATTGTAAGCTACGGGAATCTTAATTTCGAAGCTGTTATAGGTTCTATAATTTGGATCTTCACCAATATCCAACACCCAGCGCCAGGTTGAACTGAAGCCCTTAAGAATATAGCCATAGTAGAAGGGCGAAAGCAACACCAATAAAGCTGCCGCGATGCCGAACTTGACATATGCCGGCACAGGTTTCTTTTTAGGTTTTCGCTTCCGAGAAACCGGTTTTTTTGAAACCGCTGCTTTACGCTTTACAGGTCCGCCGCCAGCACGGAGTGGATTAGGAATTTCCTCAACAGCAGAGTTTTGATCAGGTCTTTTTACTGGCGGCACGGTGTAAAATTACGAAAAGCCAGAAACTTTCTGCGGCATATAACGTAATGTATATACAACCGCCTGTTTATGAACCCATATACATTGGAACTAGCACTGCTCGGACTTGCCGCAATGGGCATGGTCTGGATACCTGCTTTAACAAAAGACCGTGGCATCTCCTACGCCATCGTTTATATGTTGTTTGGGATGTTACTCTACAAGATCGTTCCTGACCATTTGCCTCCTGCTGATCCGGGACACCATGGTACGCTAACCATGCATTTTGCAGAGACTGTTGTAATTATTTCCTTAATGGGTACTGGCATCAAGCTGGACCGCCCATTTTCCTGGAAGAACTGGGCCTCTCCCCTGCGGCTTATCACCATAGCAATGATTCTTGGAATGGCTGCAGCTACCTGGATCGGCTATAGCCTTCTTGGTTTAAGTATCGCCTCCGCAGTGCTTCTTGGGGCCGTACTTGCACCAACAGATCCGGTACTCGCTTCCGATGTGCAGGTGGGGCCGCCCAATGAAAAGCGGAAATCAGAAACGAAATTCGCACTCACTGCCGAAGCTGGTTTGAACGATGGTATGGCCTTTCCATTTGTTTGGATGGCCATATTCCTGACCATGAACCAGCTTTCGACAACTGGTGAATGGCTTACCTGGGCCGGATACGATGTGTTATATAAAGTATTCGCTGGTATTGCTATAGGCTGGGCCTTCGGCCGGGGTGTGGGCTACTTACTCTTCGATCTATCCGCAAAATATAAGTTCCTGAAAACCACTGACGGCTTTCTGGCACTTTCCTTAACCTTTCTTGTATATGGTGTAACCGAACTCCTGCATGGCTATGGCTTCTTCGCCGTATTCATCTGCGCAGTAAACCTGCGCCATTATGAAAAGGGTCATGAGTTCCATTCCGAACTCCACTCCTTTACAGACCAGATTGAGCGGCTCCTGATTGCGGTGCTGTTGATACTATTCGGTGGGAGTTTAGTAAGCGGGATTTTGGATGCACTAACCTGGAAAATGGCGCTGTTTGCCGTTGGCTTTGTATTCATTGTACGCCCGCTCACGGGCCTAATCGGGCTCTACAAGCGAGATATTCATATTAAAGAAAAGCTTGCCATAAGCTTCTTTGGCATTCGTGGTATGGGATCCATTTTCTACCTGGCATTCGCCTTTCATGAGGCAACCTTTGAACACCAGGATGAACTATGGGCTGTAGTGGCCTTCACCATACTGCTATCCATTATCGTACACGGCATCAGCTCTACACCAATCATGAAACATTTAAAAACAACCCTGCCCGTAGAGCAGGTTCCGGAATAGCCTGGCTCAGCGGCTATGGAAGAGGTTTATTGTGGCGGTTTTCCATTTGATGTAACCCAACTTGGCACATACCTCGGCAGTCAATGCTTCTGCATTGGCCGGAACATCATTTACAATACGCCAGCGAACGCTGTATTTGCTATTATAGCTGACATAAATAACCAGATCTTCAAAAATAGGCTCCACCGTTTCCATATGTTTGAGATGAACATCCTGCAGTTCCTCAGCAATGCGGTGCAGCCGCTCCTGCATCATCTTGGCTAGCGGAGCGCCAGGTTTTGGTTCTGGTTCAATGATTGGAACTACAGTGACTGTCATAAGCTACGGGTTACTACAAATATTAGTAAAAACCAGGAATATAACAATCTATGTGCCTTTTTGTTGCGCTTTTTCGATCAGGGCTTTTAACTCATAAAAGTCTTTTATCTGGTATTTTGCTAAATTAGATGGCTCCACACCAGCCCGGGCAATGTGCACCGTATTCATATTCAATGCATTACCGGCTTTTATTTCTGCCTCTGGATTGTCGCCAACAATCCAGATCTGCGCTGGCTTAATCCCTGTTTGCTCAGAAATTTGTTTAAATAACCCGATTTTACCGATGCGGCTTTCCTGGTAAATGTCATCCACAAAGACACCATCGAAGTCACCTTCCTTGAAAAGTGTATCTACTTTAGCCTGCTGCAAATTGGGCACACCCGTAGTCACCAGGTACCGCTTACCAGGGATGGTTTTGATTACATGAAAATCGTCGTAGGTGCTTAATTCAAAATTGTATTTGGTATGAAGCAGCGCATGTTTCGCTGCTTCATTCATTGCTGCCGTAAATCCGTATCGCTCAGCAACCACATCTACCGATAAACGACGCATGGCTTTTAGGGCCTCTTCCAGTTTATCATCGGCCAGTGTAGCCTCATTTGCTTTACGTATTGCATCAAATAACGTATCAAAAGTTTCGTCAGGGACGGCACTTGCAGGAAGGATTGTTTCGTCGAGGTCGTAAATTATCGCAAGATCGTTCATTCAGTTTGTTTACCGAAAAACAAACTAGGCCAGCTCCGGTTTTTTAAAACGAACAAAAAACGTTGAGCCTTTATTGATCTCGCTGTCTACCCAAACCTTCCCTTGATGTTTGGCCATGATCTTCTTCACAATCGACAGGCCAACACCCGTACCTTCAAACGCACTCACATCGTTTGCACGCGTAAACAGTTCAAAGATCTTGTCCTGTTCAGCGGGATCTATGCCAATCCCGTTATCCTGAATGGCATATTCCACTTCATTGCCATAGTCTTTGGCATTGATGTTCACTACCGGATTGCTCGCCTGTTTAGAATATTTTACGGCATTGCCGATCAGGTTTGAAAAGACTTGCATTACCATCGTTTCTTCGCCATAAATATCCTCCACACCGTTGATGTTGATCTCTACATCTGTGTCGTTATAAGAGATCAAGAGTTCCTGCTTCAGCTCATTGAGCAGGTTTTCCATATTCACCAGCTTATATTCAGACTGCCCCTGCCCTGCTTTGGAGTAACTTAGCACATCCTGTATCATGGATTGCATCTTTTCGGCGCCAGTAAGTATGCGCGAAACCATGTGTTGTGCTTTGGGTTCCAGCGTGAAGTTCCGCAGCAAGATCTGCGAATAACTCTTTATAGAAGATAGTGGATTTTTTAGATCATGAGAAATGGTGTAACTGAATGCATCCAGCTCATCATATGCTTCCTTAAGCTTCTCATTCAGCACCCGTAGTTCCGTAGCTTTCCTGCTAATCGCAAATCGGATCTCCTCCTTCAGCTGTAATGCAGACTGTAGTTCTTCATTTAACCAGGGAACTGCCGTTAAATGCACCTCATCCGACCAGATTTCGAAAGATTTACGCGGAGAGATATCCATAAGATCATTTCCAGTAAACTCAACCGCTTTGTCAGGATTTCCGGCCCAGTTAACGGTAGTGATCACCTCCGGACGAAACCAGATCATGTACTCACCGAGTTCTCTGGACAGTCGGCAGGCAAGCATGCCACTACCGATCTCCTTGTATTGAATGGCATCTGGATAAATCTCCGAAAGCTTCTGTGTGGCATAGATATCAGGCTCCATGTTTTCATCAAGCCAGTCTATCAGATTATTTAAAAAAGCAAGCTCTGGAACGTTGCCCTTAGTGTGGAGTTCATTATCGAAAAACATAGCCACACCAGTAGCGTCGACCGCATCCAGCAAGGTACATTCATATTTGAACAGTGCGTCTAGAATATTGTTCTCACGGATCAGCTGCCGGGTCAATACATCCGTAGCAACCTTAAATCGCGCTGCATTCTGCTCGTCCTGTTCCAGAATCCGGAAACTTAATGCAGACGACAATACCTGCCCGATCAGCTTTGCTGCATCACGTTCTTTATAGTTGATAAACCTTGGCGTATAGTTGTGACAAGCGATCAGGCCCCACAATTCATCTTCATGAACCAGCGAGATGCTAAAACTGGAAGCAACCCCCATGTTCTTCAAGTACTGAATATGAATCGGCGATACCGCGCGCAAGGCAGAGTTGGTAAGATCTAGCGGTGCCTTGTCCATCTCCAGCATGGTCACAATGGCCGATGGTGTAGTATATACATTGCTAATTAACCTGGTCAGGTTCTTCTTGTATAGTTCCCGCGCCTGTTTAGGGATGTCCGTAGCAGGGTAATGCAAACCTAGAAAAGGTTCCAGGTTGTCGTTCTTCACCTCTGCTACCACTTCACCGTGTCCATCCGCATGGAACTTATAGATCATCACGCGGTCGTAGCCAATAACCTCCTTAATCTTGCTTACCGATTTATTCAATATGCTGGAAGGCTGTATATCTGACAACATCTCCGAAAGGGATCGACCAACAATACGTTGCAGCTCCGCCTTTAGATCCGAGATTTCCGGTTCAAACTCCAGCAGGTAGAATTGCTCAGACCTGGAAATGATCAGGTTAAAAGGTAATCCACCAATGGTTAATGGGTATGGATTGAAAGGCTCGAAGCCTTTATCGCTTTGCGCCAGTTTGATCAGTTGAATGATAAAGTTTGGCGGTTCCGTTCTTCTCAGGTAACTATCCAACACGCCTGCAGGCTGGTTCAACAGTGCAGTTGCAGGGATGCCAAAGAAGTTCACTACATTTTCACTGCAGTAAGTGATTCGGAATGTTCCATCAATGGCGATCAGGAACCCGTGATCCTGAACTTTTCCAGGAATGTGAATGGGTTCACGGCTGCAATTTTCTAAGGTTGGTACAAACATCTTTTAAATTTAGAGATCATTTTTTTTCCATCCAAAGCCTGAATTTACCAAATGTTTCATTGGCGGCTTCGGTGATTTCATCTGCCGCCTTTTGACTGGCTGCATGATGCTCAAGCACGGCTTTAAACTTTTCCCACATCGCCATGGTTTGCTCACCATAACTCTTGAAAAAAGATATTCCCGCATCATCATCTAAAGCGAGCTGTTTGGAGATCATTTTACTGATTACCTGCCCACCCAGTGTAGATCCTTCTATGACATACAGCGCGCCAAAAGCTTGCAGCATGCTTCCGATTTCCGGAAGATCAACAGCCGTAGCTTTTTCAGGAACAACCCCGTTCAAAGCCAGTATGTCGTTTTTGATGCTTTCCGTTTTTCGACGTTCAGCGTAGTCCGGTAACTGATCAAGGCCAATAAATTGGTTGATCTGGTCTTCCAACGCAGCGAAATAAGCATAAAAGATCTGTAAAATGTTAATGTAATCGTCGGGACTTTTCATCCCTTTTAATTTAACAATCAGATGCTTCTCCAATTGCTGGTGGTTCGACAGCGTCTCAGACTTCAGCTGCTCTAAAAGATTAATTGTAATCAACGTGGTACTGTATTGAATGTAAAATACAAATGTAAGAAATCCTTTTAACTGGTTTCTTCACTCATGTATTCTTTAACTTTTGCGAGTGTTTCCTTGCTGATACTTTCGATGGATGAAAGCAACACTGGGATTTGCGGATCCTCAAGGCTTTCCGATTTCTTCAGCAGCAGGTGTGTAAATGTAGGTATAAAACCCAGCGTTCCGGCCAGATCATGGCGCAAGGTACGGCGCCGTAGCTCCCTGGCTTCCTTTGTTTCTTTTTCCGCAGCCTCCCGGTTACGCTCCAGGGTGATGTCTTTCAGATAACCAATTACCAGGCGTGAAGAAGCTTGCTGATCCATCGTAAGCGTCAATTGTACCACATGCATGGTTTTGTCTGGTAGTTTAAATCCAAATTCCAGCTGCTGCAGTTTTCCCGTTTCAAGAGCACAGATCGTTTTCTCTACCCGCGAACGGTCTTCTTTATTAATCATTTTCTGCAAACGTTCGGTTTGCAGACCTTCCGGTTTCAGCTGAAAGTAACTGTAAAATGCAGGATTAGCATACGCCATCTCCCGGCTATCCAGATTTAAGATAAAGCAGGCACGGGGATCAAGATCTATAAGAGTTAAAAGTGCAGATTCTGGTTTCACCAATACAAAGATGCAGGCGCTTAAACTTTTGGCTACCTGGCAGAGTTACCATACATAAATCGTTCCAATCCCTTTGCCGCTCCATTCAGATATGCGTGGCAGGCGGTAAGCAAATCATCCAGATCTGCCTAACCAAAAACGGACTTCGCCTTCATAATCGCTTTCTCCAGATCAATCCCTTCGCCTAAAGCACCTTTAAACAGATCACCTTCAACCTTCAGCCTGTCCAAAGCATTAAAGATCGTAAAATCGCTCATCTTCAAGCCAGGCTTCAACTCCTCCCAATGCAATGGCATTGAGACCGTTGCACCAACTTTTGGCCTTAAAGAATACGGGCCCGCAATGGTTGCTCCCGGACGGTTCTGTAAGAAATCCAGATACATCTTTCCTTTGCGGTTTGAGATCATTCGCTCTAGACTGGTGTACTCCGGTATCTCTTCATGAACCCGGTTTACCAGTATCCTTGCAAAAAGCTGTGTCTGCTCATAGGTGTATTTCGCCCCCATCGGGATGTAAATGTGGATTCCGGTGGAGCCGGAGGTCTTGCAAAATGATGGAACATCGATGGCATCCAACAACTTTTTTACAATCAGTGCAGCCTCAATGACCTGATCGAAGGTGTTTTTGTCAGGGTCCAGATCGATGACACAATAGTCAGGGTTGTCAGGCGACTGTACCCTGCTGAACCATGGATTCATTTCTATACAGCCCAGAGAGGCCATCCAAAGTAGTGTAGCTTCATCATCCCCGACCAGGTATTCTTTGTCTTCGCCATCGCTGGTCCGGTAAGGGAAAGTTTTTGCCCACTCTGGTGCTTTGTTCTTCACATCTTTCTGGTAAAAGCTGGGGCCATGAATGCCGCCGGGAAAGCGGTTCAGTGACAAGGGCCGGTCTTTCAGATAAGGGAGGATATATTCGGCGATCTGGTAGTAGAAATTAAACATATCCCGTTTGGTTACCTTGTCCTCGGGCCAGTAAACTTTACTCAAATTGCTGAATTTTAGGTCATGTCCACACACCTTGCGCACCTGTGTTTCATCCTTAGGGTTCAATAGCGTCTTGCGCTCCTTCGTTGCAGGCGGTTTTATGGCTTCCACATGTTTATCCTTCTTAGCTATTGTTTTCTGCGCTTCCTCCACAACCTCTTCTGTAGCAACCGCAGTTTCCCGGGTAACATCTTTCGCTTTCTTATCGATCCGCATGCCCTGGAAGGAAGGATGACGGAAAACGCCATCTGTGGTTACCTCACTAAAAGCCACTTCACATACGAGCTCAGGTTTTAGCCAGGTGGCTTTCGCCTTCGGCGGATTTGGACGGAACCTGGATCCTTTATTCACATCAGGAATGGCTTCAAATGGACTTTCATCAGTAATCAAGGGCTTAAAGGCAGCCATCATTTCCTTCTGCAGCTTATCAGAAAAACCGGTACCAACCTTACCCACATACTGCAACCGCCCTTGTTCATAAACCCCAAGCAACAGCGAGCTGAATAGCTTGGAGGTATCCTCATTCTTCGTATAACCGGCAATTACAACTTCCTGACGCTTATGCACCTTAACTTTGAGCCATTGCTTAGATCGCGAATCCACAGCATAGGTACTGTCTTTCTTTTTGGCGATGATGCCTTCAAGCTCCATCTTCTCCGCAGCATGAAAAAACTCAATACCATCCGCGTTGAAGACCGGGCCCATCCGAAGGCGGTCATCATCTGTTGGAAGAATATCCTTTAAGATCGCCTGCCGCTGGTATAGAGGCATATCCATGAGGTTTTTTCCCTCGTACCAGAGCAAATCAAATACATAGTACACCAGATCCCCATCGGCCTCGCTGCGCCAATTCTGTAGCTGACCAAAGTTTGAACGGCCTTTTTCATCGAGCACCAGGATCTCGCCATCAAGCACGGCATTTATCGTAGCATTGCTCAGGATATCATGTATCGGGTAGAACTTATCATTAAAGGACTTTTTGTTTCTGGACATCAGGTCGACGTTTCCTTTGTTGATGTAGGCCAAGGCACGATAGCCATCCCATTTCACCTCATACTGCCAATCCGGATCATCAAAAGGTTCATCCACAAGCGTGGCAAGCATAGGTTTCATGTTCGTCGGCATCTTCGCTTTAGGTGCTGATTTCAGCAGGTCGGCAATGTTTATGCTATTCTGGGCTTTTTCCTCCGGTTCATTTCCGATTGCTGCTGCAGGCTCAGGAATTGCCGTCTTCTTTTTTGCAGGCTTCCCGGATGCAGCCGCTTTTGCTTTAGTGGTTTTTGTAGCTTTTGCAGGTTTCTCCACATCCTGCTTCTTTCCGGCCTTCCAGACCTTTTCACTGGTTTTTTCCATGATTTCAATGGTCTTGCCCGAAAGCACAGACTTGTCTTCCTTGGTAATATCCTTTGCCGAAGCAAATTCATCTTTATGTTTGATCAGGAGCCAGCCATTTTCCCCCATGCCATTGGTTTTCACGAGTGCAAATTCACCCTGAAGCTTCTTGCCATGGAGTTTGATCTTTAGAGATCCTTCATGAAGCTGTTTTAACAGATGTTTTTCCTGCGCTTTTTTGCCTTTGATCTCCTCGATTGGTTCGTAGGTACCTTCATCCCAAACGATCACGGTTCCGCCGCCATACTCCCCTTTCGGAATAATGCCTTCGAAGTTTTTATAATCGAAAGGATGATCCTCAACCATCATCGCGAGACGTTTATTTTTTGGATCTGTAGAAGGACCTTTGGGTACAGCCCAGCTTTTTAATACGCCCTCCATCTCCAGACGGAAGTCATAATGTAGCCTGGAAGCGTCATGTTTTTGAATAACGAAGGTAAGTTTATCCTTGTCCTTGCTTTTTCCTGATTTCGGTTCAGCGGTTTTGCTGAAGTCGCGTTTCTCTACATATTTTTCCAGGCTCATAATCGTGTATTTGGTACGATTATAACAAAGCGGGTGCTGGAAAGGTTTGTAGCTATCTCGCCGAGGAGGCTTCAGCTGACCTAAGGCATACCTGAAACAGAGCTTACACACGGCTTGCGTGGGTGAGGTGTGGGCGAGGTGTGCGTAAGGTCTGGTTGAAGTGTGCTTAATTGTACCATCAGGTTAAGGGCTGGCCTAAATAAAAAAGGAGCCCGTATCATAGCAATATGATCGGGCTCCTTTTTTAACTGTTGACCAGGCTCATGCCTGGGATTTGGAACTTACTTGCTTAGTTCTGCGAAGTATTTGTGGAACAAAGGCAAGGTTTCAATGCCTTTATAATAGTTGTACACGTCGTATTTCTCATTTGGCGAGTGTAGCGCATCGCTGTCCAGGCCAAAACCGAATAGCACGGATTTAATACCTAATTCTTCTTCAAACAAAGCAACGATAGGGATACTACCCCCACCCCTTGTTGGGATCGGTTTTTTACCGAATGAATCGACAATCGCCTGTTCTGCTGCGCGGTATGCTACACTGTCGGTTGGGGTAACCACTGGCTCTCCGCCGTGGTGTTCCGTAACTTTAACGGTTACGTAGTCCGGGGCAATACTTTCGAAATGTTTAGTAAAGATTGCAGCAATCTCTTTGGAACTCTGGTTTGGCACCAGACGCATGGAGATCTTAGCATTTGCTTTTGATGGCAATACGGTTTTAGCACCCTCGCCGGTGTAACCACTCCAGATACCGTTCACTTCAAGCGTTGGTCTTGTTCCTGTACGCTCTAGTGTAGAGTAACCTTTTTCGCCCCATTCTGCTTTGATGTTCAGGTCTTGCTTGTATTCTTCAAGATCAAAAGGTGCGCTGTTCAATGCTTTTTTCTCCTCATCAGATAGTTCTAAGACGCTGTTGTAGAATTCAGGAATGGTAATGTGATTGTTCTCATCGTGCAACGAAGCGATCATCTTACATAGGATGGTTGCCGGATTTGCTACTGCACCACCGTAAACCCCAGAGTGCAAATCGCGGTTCGGCCCAACAACTTCCACCTCCATATATGCCAATCCTCGAAGACCGGTTTCAATGGATGGGTTCTCCATGCTGATCATAGAAGTATCCGAGATCAGGACTACATCTGCTTTTAAGCGCTCCGCATTTTCCTTTACGAAGATGGACAGGTTGTTTGAACCTACTTCCTCCTCACCTTCAATCATGAACTTTACGTTACAGGCTAAGGTGTTGGTTTGCATCATCAGCTCAAAAGCCTTTACGTGCATGTAGAATTGGCCTTTATCATCGCAGGCACCACGTGCATAGATCTTGCCGTCACGAACGGTAGGCTCGAATGGTGGCGTATGCCACAATTCCAACGGATCTGCAGGCTGCACATCATAATGGCCGTAGATCAAAACCGTTGGCAGCGAAGCATCAACGATCTTTTCGCCGTAAACGATGGGATACCCTGCGGTCTGGCAAACTTCTACCTGATCGGCACCCGCTTCTTTAAGCTTCTGTGCAACATAGTCTGCCGTTTTTAATACATCAGCTTTGTATTTAGGATCCGCACTCACCGATGGGAAACGAAGTAACTTAAAAAGCTCTTCCAGGAAGCGCTCTTTATTTTCTTCTACATATTTTTTGATCTCTTGCATAACAATGAATATTGATTTTTTATAATGCTCTAAGCATACGTGTTTACATTTCCACAGATATTATTACCTCGCTAATAGCAATTTACAATTGGAAATTAGGCGATAACAGGATCTGCAAATGTACTCGTATCCGAGGGTGCTAAAGTATAAAAATACTTTAGCACATCAATGGCATTACTTGATTGCTGAGCGAGCGGCTTGCCTGATACAGATGTGACGTATGTACAATACACAAACCGCTACATCAGACTCTTAGCAGATTGAGCTCAACTCGTTTATAACTTGCAGTAAAAAGTTACATTTACGGCAAATTATGAAAACTCGCTCCATTGTTCAATCCTCACTATTTCGTTTAATCGCAATATTACTCGTATTCATTGGCTGTAAAAAGGATCAAATTCAACCGGAGAAGCCTAGGGCAGAAGAAACAACTGAGCAACGCAATCGGCCTAAGGTTTCTACATTAGAAGCCACGAACATTACCTATTATTCTGTGCGGTTTAGTGCAAACATTTTGGACACTGCGGGCTCGGCACTATCAGAGTTCGGCTTTGTAGTAGACACGCTTCCTGACCCAACACTGGAAAGAAACCTAAACAAGTTGGTAGTTCCAGTTCAAAAATCTGGTCTATACTCTTTGATTGTCACTGATGTTCCAGGCAATAAGGTTTTTTATTACAGAGCTTACGCGATTAATGAATCCGGGCCTGGATATGGAAAAACATTGAACTTCAGATCAAGGGATCGGAAGGTACATAAAGGAAATGTTTCACTTACAACGCAGCAGGAAGTAGTCAACTTCGGGGAACAGGGATTTACGGATATAGATGGCGGCCTTAACATTTCGGGTACCGTAAAAAGTTTGGAACCACTATCAAAGCTAACGTCAATTGCCTATGGGCTTAATGTAAATGGCACAACGGCACTTGAAAACTTTAGCGGCCTGGATAGCCTGGAAATAACAGATGCTGCCGGCTTTTTCCATGGAGTTAGTTTTATAAACAACGCGGCGCTGACCAGCTTCGAGGGAATTCATCATCTATATAAAACTGAAGGAGGATTAACGATTGCGGACAACCCCAAGCTTAAAGATCTTAAAGGATTGAGGGGTTTGACATACAACCATTTTGGGAGCTTAAGTATTCAGAATTGTGCGAGCTTAACAAATCTTTCAGGGCTTGAAAAATTTTTCCTGCTTGATGGATCCCTGATTATAAAGGGTAATGCAAGAATGACCGACCTTTCGGGTCTGGAAAATTTATCAGAAATTACCAGACAGGTTATTCTTTCTGACAATCCCGCTCTAAAAAGTCTAAAAGGCTTAGGAAAGATCCAGAAACTGGAAGCACTTGTATCGGAAAACAACGAAAAGTTAGAAGATTTTGATGGCCTAAGTTCATTAACCACCCTATCCGGTTTAAAAATTGTAAAAAATTCAGCACTACGAAACTTATCGGCCTTCCGCAATATCGAGAGCCTGGATTATCTTTCGATTGAATATAACGAATCTCTTCACGATCTATCTGGACTAGAGCGCTTGAACATCATTCAACAGAAGCTGACATTAAATTTCAATGCACTTCAAAGCTTAAATGGTCTAAATCATCTGGAAAACGCGGAAATGATTGATTTGATAGCCAACGACAATTTAACAGACCTGCGCGGTCTTGATAACCTCCAACAGATTAATGGTGATGGATTCTCCATTTCGATAGCTTTAAATGCGAACTTAACCTCGCTGAACGGCTTAAACAAACTATCGTTCGCCGCCGGTAGTGTACAGGTATTTAACAATTATAAGTTGACAGATTTTTGCGCTTTAGTTCCAGTAGTAAAAAATAGTAAGCCAGGCAATTTTCTAACGGGGGGGAATGCTTTTAATCCAAACAGAACCGGGATTTTATCCCGTTGCAAGTAAAGGTTTAGCAAACCAGTCGGACAAAAACCACATTGAAAATCCATTTTTCAGAATCAGCCTGACACTAAAAAATACCTACAACTAGTCATTGATACGCACATTTTCTATGTAGAAATTTAAGCTTTGAGCAGAATTGTAAATGTTAATACAACATTCAGAAGCTCATCTCTATTACGCCGTCAATTTGATTTAGCTAAATGTAGTCATGAAAAATTTTATCGGTAAATGCTGCTTTGCTGCAGCTTGTTTTAGTATAGCTGCACTTTGCTGGAGTGCTGTAGCAACTGTGGCGACTAGCAGTTTGGACACAGACAATCCACTTACCGTTCCGAATGTACCTGGCTACACGCCCGAACCAGGTGTAGAACCCAACAACCCACTCTCCATCCCTATACCGCCAGACCCCCCATTCAGAGACACGGAGTGGCATAACGCTGACGTACCAAACGCTGAATACTTGAACCGGACGAATCCTTTTAATTTTAGCTTTTTAGAGAAAGGAAAAACTTATCACCAGTTGAATACCCCGGCTTTAAACATTGCCTTTTTCAGCGGAGATGGCGATGGAAAAGCGATAAAGGTAAGGAGATTGAAGCCAAAAACTCCAGCCCCTTATGGTTGGTCCTGTCCTTGGAATGATATGAATCAGACACAAAGCAAGTATCCGGAGGTATTGTTTGTTGCTGAATTCAGAGAAGCCTTTATGATTATATTATCTAAACCATGCCTGGAATTTGGGCTTGAACTTGCACCGAACAGGCAGAATAAAAATTTCGGCTTTCGATTTTATGTTGGAAATTATTATTACGATAGAACAAGAGGTAGTACAGCAATGCTTACTAGAACTCCAAATGGAGCCCGCTTGTACAGTGTACAAGCCACTGCCCCTTTTTCTGTGATCACCATTTCGCGCTACAGTGAAGCAGGAGATGATCTAAGCATCACGCACGATGGCGTGGCACTGGCTAACATCAGGTATAAATTAGCTGAATAAAAGTTCATTATTTAAGAGGTTATGAAAAATTTCGTTGGTAGATGGTTCCTTGCTGCAGCCTGCCTATTTGCTGCTTCGGGTTGTTCAAAAGTTGAAAACAACATTGGAGAGCGTGCCGAGATAAACGCCGTCTCTACGCAATTTTCGCTTACCGTACCTGAGGTACCCGGCGAGGCGCCAGAACCAGGGATTGAACCGGCACAGCCGATACAGATTCCGCTTCCTCCATACCCGCCCCTTGCTGGAACTTCCTCCGGTTCGGATGGTAGCCCAAATCAATTCTATATCGAAAGAACATCGCTCCTAAGTTTTGCACACCTGGAGGAAGGGAAAACTTACCACCAGATAAATACGAACGAGCTGAACATTGCCTTTTTCAGCGGGGATGGAAACGGAAAGAAAATTCATATCAGGAGATTGAAACCAACAACGCCATCACCAAGTGGTTGGACCGCCCATTGGAACACCTTGCCTAATGTTGAGAATGAACATCCAGAAGTCTTGTTTATGTCTGAGTTCAGAGAAACCTTCATGATCGTATTGTCTAAACCATGCCTGGAATTCGGATTTGAACTTGCACCTAACCGGCAGGATAAGGAATTTACATTTAGAATTGCAGCTGGAAACTTCTTGCGGGATGCCTCAAGAGGCGACATCACGTTCCCTGTTAAAACACCATCTGGTGCCCAATTATTTAATATACAGGCTGAGATGCCTTTTAGCGTTATTACAATTCTGTATGACCATAGCCCCATTGAAGACCTGAATATTACGCACAAAGGCATTGCAATGGCTAACATCCGCTACAGATTAGCGCCGTGATTTTGATTTAGGATATGGAAAAGCCACCAGCATCACCATAATCAAACTGACTTCTGAATACAATTTCCCGACTTCAGCATACTACAAAGGGAATTGTAATAGCCAGCTTTGTGCCATAAGTTAAAACGAACACTATGGACGTAATTTTAATTACCGGTGCCTCTGGGGGAATTGGAGAAGCCATTGTAAACCAGCTGGCAGAAAGAAAGCATAACTTGTTACTGGTTGCCCCCAACGCGCAAAAACTTAGAGAACAGTGCATAAAACTTGAAAAAGATTTTGGGATCAATGCAGACTTCATCGCTGCAGACCTATCGAAAGTTGATATGGCTCAAAAAATCTTTGCAGAAACGCAGAACCGCAGGCTGAATGTAACTATACTGGTCAATAATGCCGGCATCGGTTCGGGTGGTGAGTTTTCAACCCTTTCAACCTAACAATCTCCATTCTCCACATCTTTCAAACAATCAACTAAAAACTTCTTGACTTGTTTCAATTCCCTGATCCTGGAATCCACCTCTTTGATCTTGTCTTGCACAATTTCAATCTTTCGATCTGCCTCCAGCTTTCCGCTAAACCATTCATTCAATGATTTCTTGATCTCCGCTAGGGTGAAACCGGCCTTCTTGGCCTGCACAATCCATTCTACTTTTTCGACGAGAATCTCATCATATTGTTTGTAATTGTTGGATACAACAGTTTCATCTGAGCTTCCGCTTATCAATCCGTAATTTTCGTAATAGCGTAAGGTGTGAATGGAGACACCGGTTCGCTTGGATAATTCATTAATTAACATATTTCTGATGCATTGTGGAAAAATATAATTGAAGTATAAAGTATACTCTACAGTTGTAGGTCGCAAATGTACAATGTATGTTTACAACTCAAGATAAATCCGCCGAAAATGATAAACATGATTGGTAAAGATGCAGCTATGAATCTTTGCCACTGAAGTAAGCTGACTATCTTCCTAAAACAATGAAATTCATAAAAAGAATGATACTGAGCCTGATTTGTCTGGTACTGCTGGTACTTGGGGCAACTTTAATATATATGCAACATCCGAAATTTGGGAAAGAACCAGATCAAAAGCAACTGGATTTGATCAAAAAATCTCCGAATTACAGAGATGGGAAATTTCAGAACAGACATTTTACGCCATTGGTAACAAAAGGATATTCTATCTTGAGCGTTACCTACGATTTTATTTTCAAGAAGTTTCCGAGAACACGGCCAACAGATTCTATTCCTTCAATAAAAAACGATCTGAAAAAATTAGCGATTACCGAAAATGTCTTGGTTTGGTTTGGACATTCATCCTATTTTATCCAGCTAAACGGCAAACGGTTTCTAATTGATCCTGTTTTTAGCGGCAATGCCTCTCCTATTCCGAATTCAACAAAATCTTTTACCGGAACAGATATTTATTCAGCAGCTGATCTGCCAGAAATTGACTATTTACTGATCAGTCACGATCATTATGACCATCTGGATTATAAAACTATTGTGCAGTTAAAGCCAAAAGTCAAAAATGTCGTTTGTGGTCTGGGCGTCGGCGCTCACTTTCGCCATTGGAAATATGAAAATTCCAAGATCATTGAAAAAGACTGGGACGAAAAGGTGTTGATTGACGATGATATTACCTTGCATACAGCTACTGCCCGGCACTTTTCTGGACGTGGGATAACAAGTAACAATACGCTGTGGTTATCATTTATCTTACAGACAGCTTCGTTTAAGATCTACCTGGGCGGTGATAGTGGTTACGACAGCCACTTCAAAGAACTAGGAGAAAAATTCGGCGGCTTCGATTTGGCCATACTTGAAAACGGGCAATACAATAAAGCCTGGCATGAGATACATCTATTACCCGAAGAAGTGTTGATTGCCACGCAGGACCTAAAAGCTAAACGGCTATTCCCTGTACATTCGGCAAAATTCGCCTTGGCTTTTCACCCATGGGACGAACCCCTCATCCAATTAAGCAAAATTAATCGGGATAAATATCGTGTCCCATTAGTAACACCTATGATTGGAGAAATCGTTTACCTTGATGAACCCAACCAAGTCTTCAAAGCATGGTGGCAGGATGTCAAAGATCTCTTTTGATATGTTCTATCCACCGCTCTCGCGGTAAATGCTTAAGGTCATATTCAGGTACGAAACCTGTTTTATTCGTAGGCATGGTGTCAGTCCACGTTGCTTTTCGGTCTGGAATCTGCAAATAGTAATCTTTGAAGGGCAACATTGTTTGTTCTGATACCCCCATATAATCCATCATACCCAAGGTGCGTTCACCATAGCGTTTTACCTTACTGCTTTGCTTCGAGATATAAAAGAAATATTCCGTGGAGCTTCCGCCCAGGTCATCAAACACTAATGCGACCTTTTCCGGAGTTTTTAGAATGGAATCTGCATATAAGGTCAATGTGGGAAGCGCATAGAATTGGGCGCCTGACTGTGGAATTTGTTGATATGCTTTTCGATATTCAGCCAGGATTTCAGGAGTATAAGAGCGTTTCCAACGTGGATCCTGAGGCGTGTTTTCGTACATAGCCTTGATACCCGGGAGGTTTGACTTAATATTCTCCGGGGATAGACGTAGATAAGATTTGCCCTGTTTTATGGGCTGCGTATAAAAATATGGAAGAAGATAACTCCATCCTGAATTACCTCCGCCGTTACCTCTTAAATCTACAATGAGGTTTTTTGTAGCCCTGATCAGCGAATCATTCTTCTGGATAATTTCTTTGATCTTATCATCACGATTGAATGATCCGATGGTCAAAAGAATATGGTCTTCATCTAGCTTCCGGCAATCAAGTCCGAAATTGTAATTCCCCCAGGTTGATAATGTGTTGCGTTCGTCAGTGGTCATCTTTGCCGGATATACCTTTCCCCATACCTCAAAATTCCATACGTAGAGAAGCGCAGCACGCAGTCTGACCGGGAAATCAGGCGTCATCCAATCGTACCGGTCGAAAGTGAATCCATCTTTGGCCTTCTTAAAGGTGTAATAAACGAGACCAGGCTTAAGCTTAGCATCCCTGCTTTCGAGAATCACGGCCTGGTATGTTTCCGGATCTACTTTGTAGACTGCTAGTTTCATCGAGGAGTCGGGATTGATCCAGATGCCTTCAATGGCATCTCTTTTCTTTTCCGAATAAGCGGAAATAAATGCCTTTTCATTTACTCGGTTGTATTTGAAGGTAGTACTATCGGAGACGGCGTATTCAATGTCAAAGTGTTTATCATTAAAGAAGATCACATACTCTTTAAGAATCTGAAAACACTTTTGAGGATCAGATAACGCTGCTGCATTCGTCCTTAACTTTTTAACCATCTTCTTATAATCCGGAAGTAGCTTTCTGGCAATCATGTCCGGATATCCAACGTAGTTTAGTTCTGTCTTTTTAATTGTGGTATCCAGATTTGCAAGGCAGTTGCACTGCTCGCGGGCTTCTACTTGTTGAGAGAACATCAATAGACAAACAATCAAGTAAAACCTTAAAATAGCTAGTTTTCTCATTGGAATTATATTGTCGCCGGTAGATTCAATATAGACAAATATCATTCAAAGTCAATAGGTTATGTGCAAGAAATTGAAACGCAGCGACGACGAGACACCGTTATCATGCTACATATATTTAACAGCATTAGCAGACGTTTCATGCCGAATAAACTACAGCTGATTATTAGAAATTTGTATCTTAAGACCGTAAACTACTCCTATGAGATCAACAATCATTACCGCTGCCATCATTGGCCTTTGTGCAATCATTGCTTCTGCCCTGATCGGCAATGCTTACAAATACCGGTCTAAAACAATGGAAACGATTGTAGTCACGGGCTTGGCGGAAAAGGATTTTGATAGTGATCTGATTGTATGGAACGGCTCCTATTCCAGGAAATCCTTTGATTTGAAAGAAGCCTACAGTACATTGAAAGCAGATGAAAACGACATCCGCAGTTACCTGCTGAAGAAAGGAATTACTCCAGCCAACATGGTCTTTTCGTCAGTAATGATCAATAAAGAGTTTAGTCAACAAACCAACGCAAACGGACAATATATGTCTCAGGAGTTTACAGGATACAATTTAACTCAGTCGGTTACCATTGAATCCGGTGAGGTTGAGAAAGTGGATAAAATTTCCCGTGAAGTTGCGGAGCTCATACAAAGCGGCATCGAATTCAATTCTTCTGCACCGATGTTTTATAACACTAAACTGAACCAGCTAAAGATGGAACTGCTGGGTAAGGCGAGTGCCGATGCACGTGCACGCGCTGAAACGATTGCACAGAATGCAGGCAGCTCATTAGGTGAATTGAAAAAAGCCACCATGGGTGTTTTCCAAATCACGGGAAAAAACAGCAATGAAGCCTATAGTTACGGAGGAGCATTCAATACCTCCAATAAATATAAAACAGGATCAATCACCATAAAGATGGAGTTTAAGGCAAACTAAAAATCAGCCTGGCTGCATCTATAAGCTGTATCATTGTAGTACAATGGCTATCTGTTACCATGAAAGTAAAACATGTTCTTCTATTTGCTCTTTTTCTGCTTCAGTGCACGTTGTTAAATGCGCAAAACAGTACGAAGGTCCACGAAGCTAAAGCCCCATTATTTAGAGATCCGATCTACGATGGTGCTGCAGATCCCGTTATGGTGTGGAATAGAGAAGAGAAAAGCTGGTGGATGTTGTATACGCAGCGACGGGCAAACGTAGAGACACCCGGTGTTTCTTACTGCTATGGTAATGACATTGGTATCGCATCGTCAAAGGATAATGGGCAGACCTGGGCTTACAGGGGAGCGCTGGATCTTAATTTCGAAAAAGGCAGAAACACCTTCTGGGCACCAGACATCGTTTACGATAACGGAACATACCACATGTTTGTGGTGTATATTCAAGGCACCTATACCAATTGGGCCGGAGGCGCTCAGCTGGCTCATTATACCAGTAAGAACCTT
Source organism: Pedobacter sp. SAFR-022 (assembly GCF_051965375.1). Classification (NCBI taxonomy): domain Bacteria; kingdom Pseudomonadati; phylum Bacteroidota; class Sphingobacteriia; order Sphingobacteriales; family Sphingobacteriaceae; genus Pedobacter; species Pedobacter sp. SAFR-022. The sequence continues at coordinate 183,375 of NZ_JBQCME010000004.1, read as the reverse complement.
TGGGATTGGAAATTCCTGAATTACCTGAAAACGCCGACAAGTAATATCATCGATGCGACACTGCTGCAGATGCCAGACAAAAAGTGGCGGATCTGGTATAAAGGAGCAAGTAGCGTGACCATGACCGGTGAAAGCGAGGATTTGTTTAACTGGACTTTCGAAACCAAACCTGCTATTGGTAAGCCGGAACATGAAGGCCCTAAAGCATTCAACTTTGCTGGGCACTACTGGATCTTAACCGACGAATGGCATGGAATGCGTGTCCACCGCTCTGAGGATGCAAAAAGCTGGTCGAGGCAAGGGATGATACTTGATAAAGCCTCTAAGAGAAGAGAGGATGGACCAACGGGCGCCCATGGAGACGTAATCACCGTAGGAGATAAAGCCTATATCTTCTATTTTACCCATCCAGAACGAAAATCACATGGTGAGGCGCCAGAAGATAGCAGGGGCAATATCCCTTACGGACTACGAAGATCCTCTATTCAGGTGGCAGAATTGGTCTATAAAGATGGTACCTTAATCTGCGACCGTGATCAGCCCTTTGATTTTTGGCTACCCGATTTAAAGAACTAAGCATGCAACTTACGAATGGATGACTGCTGAGGTTATCATTACCATGTTCTTTCTATATAAACGAAGTTTCTTATATCTTGAACTAAGAACAGCATGTCTCGCTGCAAATGTAAACTGATAAATACACATGGTCGAAGAAATCGTTAAAATTGAGTCCTTGATACTTAGAGCCTATGGATTTGGAATTACTAAGGCAACAAAGGATCAAGAATGCAATGAGTATTTTGGGTGCAATTTTCTATTAGGAAGTAAACACATAAAATTTAGAAAAGCCAAGCTAACTCCTAAGAAATCAGGACAATTTGTGACTTTGTGGAAGAGGGATGCCAAAGGCAAAACTGTGCCATATGATTTGGATGATGATTTCGAGTTTTATATCATTCTTACGGAGTATGCTCATCATTCCGGTTTTTTTGTTTTTCCAAAAGAAATATTAGCCCGCATGGGAATACTTACATCATGTGTCAGAGCAGGTAAACGAGGATTCAGAGTTTATCCCGAATGGGATGTCCCTACTAGCAGCCAGGGCATCAAGACGAAAAAATGGCAAACGGAATATTTCATTGAAATAAACAAGGAGAAAAAAACAGAAGATAAGTTGCAGAAGATATTTCTGGCGCTATATTCCCAGGAATGATCTCGCAAGACGAAGATCCAGCGTAGCCACAAGTCTTAAATCTGAACAATATTGATTGCTTGGGCTGTGATGGACCTACTCCAGAATGTAGTTGCTGATTCAAAACGATTTGGAATAAAAGTAAATGGAATTACTATCTTTAAGTATCTAACGAAATCGCGTATGAAAGGCAAATGTATACTGGTGGTGTTTCTTTTGGCACTCACAGTGATGAATAGTGCAATTGCGCAAACAAATAGCGCTGCAATAACCGGTGCATGGCAAATCAAAGAAGCAGGCAAAGAAGAAGTATTGATTTTTCAGGACGGATTTTTCTTCCATACTGCTTACAACAAGGACGAAAAGCGATTTATTTACAGTCGCGGTGGTACATACACGCACAAAGCAGATGTATTGGAATGTAAGATTTCTTTTAACTCCTTGAATAATGATGAAGTTGGAAAGCAGTTCAGTGCAAAGTACGCCATTGCAAACAATACCCTGAGCCTGCCCATCAACGGGGAAAAACAAATCTGGCAGCGATTAGATGATAGTTCTGCACCCCTGGCCGGCGTGTGGCGAATTACTTCGCGTATGCAGGATGGTAAACTTATGCCCATTCATCAAACTGGCTCACGGCAGACCTATAAAATTCTTAGCGGTACCCGTTTTCAGTGGGCGGCGATAGATCCTGAAAAAAAAGAATTCTCAGGAACCGGAGGTGGTACCTACACCTTCAGCAATGGAAAATACACGGAAACTATTGAGTTTTTCTCACGTGACAGCTTACGTGTAGGTGCATCGCTCAGCTTTGAAGGGAAGCTGGAAAACGGGGAATGGCATCATAGTGGCCGAAGTTCAAAGGGCGATCCAATTTACGAAGTATGGAGCCGGGTGAAATAAGCCTGAAGCCTATTCTCAATCACTTTCAGCCACCGGCGCACGATACTCCAGCAGGTTTTATTTTAAACACTATCATTCGGTCAGGATATTAATTATATTTATACACCTAACCAACTGATATGCAACGATTTTATATATCCCTGCTTATTGTTTGTTGCATGAGTGCGGCTTCTGCTCAGCAGAAAAACAGGCAACCTTTAATTTTGCAGGGTAAACTCAGTCATTCACCCGAGAAGTTCCTGCAGATCTACTTTTACGATGAAAATGATAAAAAGGTGCATGATACACTCCATTTAGATGAGCATGGAGCGTTTTACCTCAAGACTTATAAAATTACAAGACCTCAGCGTACCGACATTCGACAAAACAGGACGCAAATTAGCAGAATCTATGTAGCTCCAGGATATAACCTGCAAATTACAGCCGACGCTACAAACCATATGACTTTGCTTGCAAGTAAGAAAATTACTGGTATTGGAGAAGAAAGCAACCAATATCGAGTGCTAAGGGATGCAGCTTTTGTGGCACAGGTTGACAAAAGATCCTGGTATGAACGGAAGCCTGAAGAAGTAGTTCCCTATATCAAGGAAGAGAAAAGGTTAAATGATTCCATATATCACAAGGTGTTCGATCTGCCACAAACAAGAGACCCCTATTTTAGCGTCTTCAAAAAAATGAGTCAGATTGATAACCAAAGCATGTTCCTAATCATGATGCTCGAGTTTTCAATGAATAGTGGTTTCAGCAGAGAGCAAATGAAGGATCTGGTCCACAACAACATTCCGCCATTATTTGCAAAAGGAATATCTAACGATGATTATCTGATTGCTGAAGATTATGTCAATGCGGTACTTCCGCTTTATTATCAATACCATAAGAAACTAATGGAACTTGAGGATTTTGTTACGGTACAAAAAAAGGATCACGCTTTACAACTTGTAAACCAGGTTTTCACAGGTAAAGTACGACAAGCTGTGCTGCGTTACGCCGTCACCCGGCCCATCAGCGGATCTAACACTATTGAAGCGCTCAATACTGCGAAGAAAGACGCAGAGCCCTTATTTGATGCAATTACCAGCAATACTGTAAAACAAGATATTGCCGCAAGCTATTCCGAAAGAGAATCGCAGCTGATGCAGTTACAGGTCGGTCAAGCTGCTCCCCTTTTTAGCCTTCCGGATGAACAGGGTAAGATTTATCATTTGGCCAATCTTAAAGGGAAAGTCATCTATATCGATCTTTGGGCGAGTTGGTGCGCACCATGTCGCGCTGAAATGCCAAATTTTAAAAAGCTAAGAGGAAAATTTAAAGGCAACGATCAAGTTGCATTTATGGGTATAGCAGTGTTTGACGCCGAAAAGGATTGGAGAACAGCGCTTTCTGAAGACAAACCTGATTGGTTGCAACTCCATGATACGACCGGATCACTGGCTAAATCTTATGTTGCATCAGCTATTCCCAAATACATTCTGATTGATAAGAACGGTAAAGTACTTGACTTAAATGCACCCGGTCCTGGAGATCAGTCGATTGAACAACTGATAAAAGATGAAATCGACAAACCTTAATTCTGTCTTTCAGGATAATCTCTGCTGAGGTTAGTAATGACAATTGTATTTAAGCAAAGCTAAACTTTTTGGTATATTTGTGCTCAGCCATTCAGAATCGCTTTCCTTCCCGCTTACCCTTAGCTGGATCAGCAGGCTGTCATTAACAGATTTGTTTTAAACAGCGTCTATAAATTACCTCCTCAATTTATAACTTCGCGCATTAATTTTTTTCATTTGGATTACTTAGCAGGATTAAACCCACAGCAGCGTGCAGCAGTAGAGAATACCGAGGGCCCGGCAATGATTGTTGCTGGAGCAGGATCGGGTAAAACCAGGGTGATTACTTACCGGGTAGCACATCTTATCGAAAAAGGTGTGGACCCTTTCAATATATTGGTGTTAACCTTTACCAACAAGGCCGCCAAAGAAATGCGGGAACGTATTACCAAGGTGATCGGTTCAGAAGCCAAAAACATCTGGATGGGTACCTTCCACTCCGTCTTTGCCAAGATCTTAAGGGTCGAAGCGGAGAAGATTGGCTACCCTTCAAACTTTACTATCTATGATACGGACGACAGCAAAAGTTTGATCCGATCCATTCTGCGGGAGATGCAGCTGGATGATAAGTTATACAATGCAAATTTCGTTTATAACCGTATTTCTGCAGCGAAAAACAACCTGATCTCCCATGTGGAGTATCAGCAAAGTGCAGAGATACAGGCTGAAGATAGCTCGAATAAACGTCCACTGATCGGTACCATCTATGAAACTTACACCAAACGCTGTTTTAAAGCTGGTGCAATGGACTTTGACGACCTGCTTTTTAAAACCAATGTGCTATTGAAAAATCACATTGATGTGCTGAATAAATATCAGCAGAAGTTTAAATACCTGATGGTAGACGAGTATCAGGATACTAACTTTTCACAATATACCATTGTAAAAAAACTTGCCGCAGCATACCTTAACATATGCGTGGTTGGTGATGATGCGCAAAGTATCTATGGTTTCCGGGGTGCTAACATTCAGAACATCCTGAATTTTGAAAAGGATTATCCGGATTTGAACGTTTACAAACTGGAACAGAACTATCGCTCTACACAGAATATCGTAGAAGTCGCGAACAGCATCATCGCAAACAATAAGAACCAGCTTAAGAAAAACGTTTTCTCTGACAATGAGAGTGGCGACCGTATAAAGGTGCAGCGTGCCTTCACCGACAATGAGGAAGGTAAGCTTGTAGCTGAAGCTATTGTGCAGGAACGCACTTCTAAGGGCTACGACTATAAAGATTTCGCAATCCTTTACCGTACCAACGCTCAATCAAGAGCTATGGAGGAGGCGCTTAGAAAGCTAAATGTACCCTATAAAATTTACGGTGGACTAAGTTTCTACCAGCGTAAAGAGATCAAGGATTTGATCGCCTATTTCCGCCTGACCTTTAACCCAGGTGATGAAGAGGCGATCAAACGTGTAATCAACTATCCGAAAAGAGGACTTGGTGACACCACAGTAGACAAGATCATTGTTGCTGCAGACCAGCATGATATCACCATGTGGGATGTGGTTTGTGATCCGCAAAAATATATTCCCGGCCGGATCGCCAGTCAGCTGAACGACTTTGCCATGCTGATCAAAAGTTTTATGGCAGAAGCGAAAAAGCTAGATGCTTATGAAACCGCGTTGTACATCGCGCAGCACTCCGGGATTCTGAAAGAGCTTCATACCGATGATAGTATCGAAGGCCGCAGCCGTTACGAGAACATCTCGGAACTTTTGAATGGTATCAAGGAATTCGCAGAACGCGAAGACATTGAAGACCGAAGCCTGGCTACATTCATGCAGGATGTGGCTTTGCTGACCAACGACGACCGTCAAGATGATAAAGCAAAAGATACAGTGTCGTTGATGACGATACACTCTGCAAAAGGTCTGGAGTTCAAAAATGTGTTTGTGGTAGGTTTGGAAGAAAACCTGTTCCCCTCACAAATGTCCCTGAATTCGAGGAGTGATCTGGAAGAAGAGCGTCGTTTGTTTTATGTAGCCATCACCCGTGCTGAGAAAAAACTTACACTAACCTACGCAACTTCGCGTTACCGTTGGGGTAATTTGACCACTTGTGAGCCGAGTCGTTTCATCAATGAGATCAATGCGAAATATTTGGAGCTGGAAGTTGCAAAAGCATCTCAAAGCGTACTCGGTGACGACAGCTTCTCCAGCGAACGCAGAAGCTGGTCGCAACAAAGGGACTCTTTCAGCAAGCCGAAGCCTGCAAGTGCAAACACCGCAAACAGCGCGACGCCTGCACAGCGTCCAAAAACGACTTCACTCCTACCGAAAGCACACGTGCCGACACCTGGTTTTGCGCCAGATCCAGCAAGTGCTTTCCAAAATGGAATGGAAGTTGAGCATGAAAAGTTTGGATTCGGAAAAATCGTTAACCTGGAAGGTAATCTTCCCGACGTTAAAGCAACGGTATTTTTCCAGGGACTGGGCAATAAACAACTGTTACTTAAGTTTGCTAAATTGCGGATTGTCAAATAACAATATATCTTTACTGAATTATAAAAAGAGCCACGATAATGCTCCTCTAAGGCTCATAAACACATACAATGAATTTCGATTATAACACCACCAGAAGCGAATTAATCCTTGCAGAGTACGGGCGGAATGTACAGAACATGGTAAAGTACATTTGCGAGCTGCCAGACAGGGAGGAGCGCAATAAATATGCACAGGCCGTGATTGACCTGATGGGGTTCCTAAATCCACATCTTCGTGATGTTGCGGATTTTAAACATAAACTATGGGATCACCTGCACATCATTTCCGGTTATAAAATTGATGTGGATAGCCCCTACCCTAAGCCAACCATAGAGCAGGCACAGGTAAGACCTAAACACATCGGTTATCCACAAAAGAAGATCACCTACAAACACTACGGTAAAACTGTTGAGGATCTGATAGAGAAGACCAAAGCAGTTGAGGATCCGGAGCGCAGACTGAGCATGGTTCAGGGTATTGCCAACTTCATGAAAATGGCCTACGTACAATGGAATAAAGACAGCGTAGCGGATGAAACCATCTTAAAAAACCTACGTGAACTGTCCGGTGGCGAGCTCAAACTGGACGAGAACTTCAACCTGAACAAGGTAGAATTTAAGCCGGTTGTGAATAACAGACCGGCAAACAATAATCGCGGCAGAAGTAATAACAACAATAATAATAAAGGTAAACAGAATAACAATAATCGCCCGCAGCAGCGTAACAACAACAATCCTAAGGCTAGATTCTAAAACTTACCGTAAAAAATAACACACAACACATGAATGCATTTGAAATTATCGGTGGTAAGAAACTGAAGGGTGAGATCCAGCCGCAGGGCGCTAAAAACGAGGCGCTGCAGATCCTTTCTGCTGTGCTGCTTACCGATCAGAAAATTACCATTAGTAATATTCCCGACATACAGGACGTAAACAAGCTGATTGAACTGCTTGGCGATCTTGGTGTTGAAGTAGAACGTCTTTCTAAAGACACCTACACTTTCCAGGCAGCAAACATTAACCTGGAATTCTTTACCTCTGATACCTTTAAAAGAAAAGGTGGCAGTTTAAGAGGTTCCATCATGATTGTAGGTCCCCTTTTAGGGCGCTTTGGTCGTGCTGCAATTCCAAAACCAGGTGGCGACAAGATCGGCAGACGCCGCTTAGATACCCACTTCCTTGGTTTTGAAAAGCTGGGCGCTAAATTCGTGTACGACAGCAAAAACGAATTCTTTAATGTTGATGCAACCAACTTACAGGGAACCTATATCTTGTTGGACGAGGCCTCGGTAACTGGTACTGCAAATATCGTGATGACAGCTGTACTTGCTAAAGGTACAACCACTATTTACAATGCTGCCTGTGAGCCTTACTTACAGCAACTATGTAAGATGCTGAACCGTATGGGTGCAAAGATCTCCGGGATCGGCTCAAACTTGCTAACCATTGAAGGCGTTGAAAAACTTGGCGGTACAGAACACCGTATGCTTCCGGATATGATTGAGATCGGTTCTTTCATCGGTCTTGCTGCAATGACTGGTTCTGAGATCACCATTAAAGATGTTTGCTATTCAGAACTGGGAATCATCCCTGATGTTTTCAGAAAGCTGGGTATTAAGTTCGAAGTTAAAGGTGATGATATCTACATTCCTTCGCAGGATCACTATGTCATTGAGTCGTTTATTGATGGCTCGATGTTAACCATCGCCGATTCTCCATGGCCTGGATTTACCCCAGACTTGCTGAGTATTGTATTGGTTGTGGCTACACAGGCCAAAGGTTCTGTACTGATTCATCAGAAAATGTTTGAAAGTCGCCTGTTCTTTGTGGATAAGCTGATTGAAATGGGTGCACAGATCATCCTTTGTGATCCACACCGCGCAAGTGTAATTGGTATCGACAAAGCATACCGCTTAAGAGGTATCAGCATGACTTCTCCGGATATCCGAGCAGGTGTTTCCCTGTTAATTGCAGCTTTGTCTGCAGAGGGCACCTCAACGATCTATAACATTGAACAAATAGAACGTGGCTACCAGGATATTGACATCCGTTTACGCGCCTTAGGTGCACAAATCAAACGTGTTGACGCAAATGGCCCTGGTCACTAGTTGATAACCACCTATAAAAGAAAAGCCCCGATCATTTAGATCGGGGCTTTTCTTTTATATCTTGAACTTATCTTATTTCGCTGAAAGTCTACTTGACAATTTCGTTAATGGTTTCGTTTTCAATGAAGCCACGCTCCATCATCCATTCTTTATTAAACATTTTACCCATGTATCTGCTGCCATGGTCAACAAAGATAACAACAACCACATCCTCTGGTTTAAAGTGATCTTTAAGCTGTAAAAGTCCTGCTACTGCGGCACCTGCGGAGTTCCCAGCGAAAATACCTTCTTTCAAGGCGATCTCTCTGGTCATTACCGCAGCATCTTTATCGGTTACTTTTTCAAATCCGTCAATCACGTCGAAGTTAACGTTCTGAGGTAAGAAATCCTCGCCGATACCTTCTGTGATGTACGGATAGATCTCGTTCTTGTCAAATTCACCGGTCTCTTTGTATTTTTTGAATACGGAACCGTAAGTATCAATACCCCAGATTTTGATGTCGGGGTTCTTCTCTTTAAGAAATTTACCGGCACCAGAGATGGTACCACCTGTTCCAACACCTACAACCAGGTGTGTGATTTTCCCTTCTGTTTGCTCCCAGATCTCAGGACCGGTTTGCTCGTAATGGGCCTGGGTATTGGAAAGGTTATCATACTGGTTCGGTTTCCAGGAGTTCGGAACTTCACGCTCCAGTCTGGAAGACACGGAATAATATGAACGTGGATCTTCAGGATCAACATCCGTAGGACACACAATCACCTCAGCGCCAAAAGCACGTAAAGCATCGAACTTCTCCTTGGATTGTTTATCTGTTGAGGTGAAGATACATTTGTATCCTTTGATGATGGCTGCCATGGCAAGCCCCATTCCTGTATTGCCAGAAGTACCTTCGATGATCGTTCCACCTGGCTTTAAAGCGCCACTTTTCTCCGCATCCTCAATCATCTTTAAGGCCATACGGTCTTTGATGGAGTTGCCGGGATTATTGCTCTCAATTTTGGCTAAAACAGTCGCTTCAATGCCCTTCGTGACATTATTTAATTTTACCAGAGGCGTGTTTCCAATGGTTTCTAGGATGTTGTTGTACCACATAGCAACAAAAATACGGTAATTAATTCAATCTATAAACATTTCCAGGTAAGGAAGTCAACACCCCCTGCATCTCTAAACTTAACAAATGTATAGCCAGTTTGCTTTGCTGCAGGGAGGTTTTTATAGCAATTTCGTCAACCATTGCCGGCGCATCCCTCAATACCTGAACGATACTCAACTCCTCCAGAGAGAGGCCTACTGGTAGTTTAAGCTGCTTTTCGGAAGACTTTCCGTGTTTGTCATCCCAACCTAAATAGTACACCAGATCGCGGGCATGGTTCAGTAAACCGGCCCTGTTCGTCTTGATCAGAAAATTACAACCCTGTGAATATTCATCGGTACTGCGCCCGGGAAAAGCAAAAACATCTCTGTTATAGGATCCTGCGATGTCTGCAGTGATCAGCGCACCGCCCTTAGCTGTAGCCTCTACAACCACAGTAACGTCAGCAATTCCGGCAATGATGCGATTACGCTTAGGAAAATTCTCCCGGTCGGGCACGGTGTTTAGTGGAAACTCGGTGAGCAGTCCCCCGTTTCGAAGCATGTTCTGTGCTATGGTTTTATGCAGGTGTGGATATATGCGGTCTAAGCCATGGCCTAGGACCCCAATAGTCGGAATATCGTTAGCCAGGCTTTCTTTATGCGCCTCAACGTCAATCCCGTAAGCTAGTCCACTCACCACCAGCACATCGTAGGGCTTCAGGGTTTCAGCAAGTTGCCGGCATAACATTTTGCCGTAAGCGGTGGCTCTCCTGGTACCCACCACGCTTACAATCCTTGGATGATTGAGGTCTGCATTACCCTTATAGTAGAGGAGAATTGGTGCATCAGGACAATCCCTAAGGCGCCGTGGATAATTTTCATCTTTGAAAAAGAGGACCTCAATTTTATGCTTCTCTAAAAACTGCAACTGCCGCGCAGCTTCTTTCAGCGCATCGGTATCCAGGATTTGGGAGGCTATAGCCTCACCCACACCGGGAACCTGCATCAATGCAGATTTTGAAGCCTTGAAAACAGCAGCTGCATTACCAAAGTTGGCCAACAGGTTCTTGGCAGTCACATGCCCAACACCCTTGATGAGCGTTAGCGCAATTTTTGAAATTAAACTCATAACGTAAATTAACGACCTAAGTCAATTCACTGTTGTGCGTTTAATTATCTCGAAAGAAATAAGCCTATTTAGAAGATTAAAGTTTACTGAGGTATATAGACAACATACTTCGTTTCGAAAAACGGCGAATCGAAATACGTCGAAAGGGGATAGAGTTCTGCTTTAAGCCTGGATTCTTCAATTTCCTCCTTTAGATCACCACCTTTCAGGTACAAAATGCCATTTGGAACCGCGTTCTTAGACTCTTTGTTGAATTTACCTTTAATCCATGGATAGAAGTCAACAAGCCTCGTTACCGCCCGGGAAACTACAAAATCAAACTTCCCTTCAATCTGTTCTGCACGGGAATGTGAGGCTTTAACGTTTGTTAAGCCCAGCGCTGCAGCGACCTCAGTTACAACTTTGATTTTTTTACCAATAGAATCGACCAGATGAAACTGTGTTTCCGGGAACATGATCGCCAATGGAATGCCTGGGAAGCCCCCGCCAGTGCCAACATCAAGTACTTTCTCGCCCGGTTTAAAAGAAATAAACTTCGCTATACCCAGCGAGTGCAGGATATGTCGTTCATAAAGCGCCTCAATGTCCTTTCTTGAAATCACATTTATCTGTGCGTTCCAAAAGCTGTAAAGTTCAAACAATTGATCGAACTGCTGAATCTGCTTTTCGGTAAGGTTCTTAAAGTGTTGCTGTATGAGCTCTGATTTTATTTCCACTGTACTTTTTTAACAAAGATAGACAGAATGCCATTAAACACTAAAAAAATGAACAATAGTATGTCTAGCAGAGGGAACCACCAGCGTAATCCCGGGTAACCGAGCTTTTTAAGCAGTCCTGGGTAGATGAGCGAGCGTATCAACAGGCTCAGTAGGAAAAGTCCTCCGGCAATTAGCTGAGTTTCTCTAAAACAGCATAGGGCGACCAGCAAGGCATAGAATAGGAACTGAATGATGATTTGCGCTGATAGAATAAACTTGTGCTTGGCTTTATAAAGCTTTCCTGCTCCGAAATGACGTTTTTTCTGCTTCAGGTATGCAGCCCAGGTTCTTTTGGGATCAGTATGCATGAAGGTATCCGGATGGATCTGGATTGCAGTATTATAGGCGTTGGCATGTGCATTTACGAAAAGATCATCATCACCAGAGGGGATATGCATGTGGGATGCGAAGCCTTTACTCTTAAAGAACAGCTCTTTTTTATAAGCCATGTTCCGGCCTACCCCCATGTATGGCATCCCCTTGATTACAAAAGAAAGGTAATTAACGGCAGTAAAGAATGTTTCAAAGCGGATCAATGCATTGAGCAGGCCTCTGTTCTTCGTATATGGAGAATACCCCAAAAGGATTTCAGTAGAAGGGTCTGCAGGCTGCTGCATACCAACAAGCCAATTTGCTGACTCGGGTTTACAGTCCGCATCAGTGAACACCAACCAATTGTGTTTCGCGGCTTTAATACCCATGGTTACGGCAAATTTCTTTCCAGCAATGTATTTAGCGCTTTCTGGTACGGTAACCACCTTCAGGTTTGGATACCTTGCCTCAAAGTCGCGGAGGATTTCTTTTGTACCGTCCCAGGAACGATCATTTACGACCACAACCTCAAAGTCAGGGTATGCCTGGTCTAGGATGGCTGGCAGGTTAGCCTGAAGATTAGCCGCCTCATTACGTGCACATATGATAACTGTGACTGGGCTAACATTCGCTGGTGGAAGTTCCTGAACCTGGAATTTGGCGAGTTTAAGATGTACAAACAAGCTAAAATAAAGCTGAACCAGGAAACAAAAGAGGAAAGCGCCAAGCAGCACCAGCGCTATTAAGGATAAATTCACAGTGTATTTTTGGTGGCCAAATTTCTGATTAATAATCTGTAATGTTCCTGATGTTGATAAAAATTTAAACGGGTTAATAGCGCCTTTTTTGCTACTTTTGACGAATTATTTGGCGAGCAAATTAATATATGAAGTTTAGTTTAGAGGCACGTGATGCCTTTTCAAAAGCAAGAGCAGGGACAGTTACAACAGCACACGGCGAAATACAAACCCCAATCTTTATGCCGGTAGGTACAGCAGGTACCGTAAAAGCGGTTCATCAGCGGGAACTCAAAGATGACATCAAGGCACAGATTATTTTAGGAAACACCTATCATTTATACCTCCGTCCGGGATTGGACATTCTTGAAAAAGCAGGTGGACTGCACAAGTTTATAGGTTGGGATCGTCCGATCCTAACCGACAGTGGTGGCTATCAGGTCTATTCTTTAAGCAAAGTGCGGAAGATTAAGGAAGAAGGGGTAACCTTCAGCTCCCATATCGATGGCTCCAAACACCTGTTTACTCCGGAGAATGCAATGGATATCCAACGTACCATCGGTGCGGATATCATCATGGCGTTCGATGAATGCACCCCTTATCCATGCGATTACCGCTATGCCGCAAGGTCCATCCAGATGACACACCGCTGGCTTAAGCGCTGCTGTGAGCGCGTGGACACCACCGAGCCTAAATACGGTTATGAGCAGACCCTTTTTCCAATTGTGCAGGGCTCTGTATATAAAGATCTTCGGGTAAAATCAGCAGAGTTCATCGCCAGCATGGGCCGTGAAGGTAATGCCATTGGTGGTTTATCCGTTGGAGAACCAGCAGAAGAGATGTACGGCATGACCGAAGTGGTTTGCGACATCCTTCCTGAAGAGAAACCACGCTACCTGATGGGTGTTGGTACACCGATCAATATCCTGGAGAACATCGCCTTAGGTGTAGATATGTTTGACTGCGTGATGCCAACCAGGAATGCACGTAACGGGATGTTGTTTACCAAAAATGGAATCATCAATATTGGCAATAAGAAATGGGCAGATGACCTTTCTCCTATTGAAGCAGATAGCGATTTGTTTGCAGATCAGGTATATTCAAAAGCATATTTGAGACATTTGATGCACTCCAAGGAGATGCTCGGCGCCCAGATTGCAACACTACACAATCTTAATTTCTACTTATGGCTGGTTAAAGAAGCCAGAGAACGGATCATAAATGGAACGTTTTATGAGTGGAAAAACCAGATGGTGAAAGTATTAGGACAGAAATTATAAATGAACTTCCTGACAGGCAGACTCAAAATCTTAGACCGCCATATTATTGGCAAGTATCTGGGTACATTCATTTATACCCTCACCATCTTCGTGGTGATTATCGTGATCTTTGATCTTTCTGAGAAGCTGGACGATTTTCTAAGGAACAACCTTACCTTTTGGCAGGTTGTTTCCTTGTATTATGCAGGTTCCATTCCATTTTATGTGAACATGCTCTCACCCTTAATCAACTTCATTGCAGTGATCTTCTTTACCGCAAAGATGGCTGACCAAACCGAGATTGTACCCATTCTAAGTGGTGGCGTAAGCTTCAACAGGTTCTTACGCCCCTATTTTATTTCTGCATTTATCATTTTTGCGGTTAACCTTGCGGCAAACCTCTACATTCTACCTTACACCAACACCCTCAAAAATACCTTTGAGAACACCTATGTAAAGCAGGGAAGTCCTTCAGTAAAGGGGCAGATCCACATGAAACTGGATAAGAACACCTATATCTACATTGAGGGCTTTGACAACAAAACCAAAATCGGCACAAAGTTCATCCTGGATAATTTCGAGGGTGATGTGATGCGGAAAAAGATTGTAGCCGAGTCAATTGCCTGGGATTCTACCAAGCGTTCCTGGAAGATGTCGAACTACACCATCCGTAATATCGATGGGCTCAAGGAAACTTTCATTACCGGGGGTGACAAGAAAAAAGACACCATCCTGGATATGCGTCCCGACGACTTCTCCGCATATGACAATATCTACGAGAACCTGAGCAACCGGGAACTTTCCGAAAAAATAAGAAAGGAAAGCACACGCGGTTCAGGGATCATGAACGATCTGTTATTTGAGCAATATAAGCGCTATCTACAGCCGCTCTCCGCGTTCGTTTTAACTTTAATAGGTGTTGCCTTGTCCTCAAGGAAAGTACGCGGAGGCGTTGGCTTACCGCTTGGAATTGGAATCTTCCTGAGCTTCGGCTATATCGTTTTGAACCAATTCGCAAAAATGTTCTCCATCAAGGGTGGCATACCCCCACTTTTTGCGGTATTGCTCCCAACCATCCTTTTCGGAATTTTAGGCTATATACTGCTAAAAAAAGCACCTAAATAACATGTCTGACATCACGCCTGCTACTGAAAAAAGAAATCTCCTGATTCTGCATTCTACCGTTTTCGTTTGGGGATTTACCGGAATCCTTGGCGCATTAATTTCTATAGATGCCGTTCAGATGGTCTGGTATCGTGTGCTTATTGCGAGCATTACGCTATTCATTTACTTCAGCATTGCTAAGGTCAATCTGAAAGTTAGCAGAAAGCAGTTCCTGCAGTTTTTCTTCATCGGGAGTATCGTTGCGCTGCACTGGATTTTATTCTTCCATGCGATTAAAGTTTCGACCGTATCCGTGACCTTGGTATGCCTGTCTTCTTTTACCTTGTTTACCGCGGTATTAGAGCCACTGATAAAAAGGAAGCCAATACTGGTTGCAGACATCGTGATTGGGCTTATCATCATCCTTGGAATTTACCTCATCTTCAAATTTGAAAGTCAGTATACCCTAGGTATCATATTCGGGCTTTCCGCAGCACTAGCTTCAAGTGTATTCAATATTTTCAACTCCACACTCGTGCAGAAAACCGAACCACAGGTGATTGGTTTTTACGAGATATCAGGCGCATTTTTCTGGATCACTATCTACCGTTTTTTTGATGGAACATTGCAAACTGAGACGTTCAATCTGAGTGGAATGGATTGGATCTATCTGATGTTCCTTGGCACCATATGCACTGCCTTAGCCTATGTCGCAGGGGTATCTGTTATGCGTACCTTATCAGCATTCAGGGTGGCATTGATCACCAATCTTGAGCCTGTATATGGCATCCTATTAGCCTTCCTTTTCTTTGGCAAACAGGAGAAGATGACCCTGGGATTTTACATAGGCGCAGTGCTTATTCTGGGTGCAGTTTTCCTATATCCGATCTATAAAACACGCAAAAAATTACAGTAGGATCCAGCAGCTAAACTGCTCGAATTAGTGCAAGAACTGCATCCAAATGCTGCAACATGGGTTGGATTTTTTGTAATCAAAACACTTAGATGTCGACCTATTATCGTGCATTTATTCAGCTAGTCAAACCGACAAATAATTCCACTTACATAGCAGTTATATCCAGACCTGCGATAAAAATAGGTCCGTATAATTAAACATTATCGAACATCTACCAGCATCTTTAAGACACAATTAGGGCCAGCTTAATTCAATTTTAAAGATCAAATTATTCACCTTATGAGCTTTAAAAAAACGAAAATCTACAAAATATAAATTACCAAATCAGGTAAATGAATAGCAGTAAGATCCCTTCATTAAGTTCTAAACTAACACAACAAACAGAACAGATTACACTCAGAATACGGTCAGTTTATCACCCCTATTTAACTGAAAATAGCATCTAACAGCGCTATTCAAGACGACCTACTTATGTCATTATACGCCTGTATATAACAGGAGTGACAGGTACTATATCGCTATTGAAACACGAAAATGCGGCGTATAAATCAAAGATCAAAATGCGAGGAAAAGCACCCGACCAGGGCTAAAATATTCACTTCAAACAGCACAAAATTACCGGTATCTGAGCGTCCTAAGTCGGTTATATACCTCCGATAAACTTCAGTTTTTTCAGCGCTGAAAGATCAACAATGATTTAAATAGGGGAATGCACAGCACCCAAAAATCTTGTTTTTACGTGCCCAGAATTTGATAAAAAGTACAATCGTGATGAACAATCAGAAGAGCGCTAACCGGTGCTACCCGCATCAATTTTTTCCGACAATCAAAAATTCTGATGTTCAATTACAACTGATTAGTGTATATTACGAGCAAACTCCTTTTAGATCTTGGAATTAGATTTTTAAGGTTAAAAGACGTAAAATTACCAAGCTCGAGACGATATTTCAAGTAAATACGACCATGCATTTACAAGTAATAGCACTATGATTATCAATACGTTACCAAATATCTGAAAATCTTTACTTAATATAGATTAAGATTTTACACAAGAAAATAACTAATTTTTTTAGTATTAAAGTTATATGCCCATTTTAAAACTACATAGAATATTATTTATCAGTACTTTATACTCGATATGTTCAATCGTATCATTAGCACCAGCACAAGCACAACTTTTCAATGGAGAACAGAACCCACTTAGTGTAAAGTGGCGTCAAATAGATGCAAATGGCTTTAAGATCATCTTTCCAGCAGAGATCGAAACTGAGGCACAACGCATGGCCAACACCATCAGCTTCATTTATCCCCGGGAGGGATACAGTTTAGGCGTGTCAGGAACGCAGCTGCCCATCGTGCTCCAGAACCGTGGCGTCATCGCAAATGGATTTGTACAACTTGGTCCGAAGAAATCTGAGTTCTTCACTACCCCACCACAGGCCTTTGACAGTCAGGATTGGCTAAACAACCTGGCCGTGCATGAGCTACGTCATGCGGTGCAGTATGATAAGCTTACTGGGCGAAAGCGGCCATTCCCTGAGCTGGTATACTTTGCCTGGATGGGTGCCTCCATCCCGCTATGGTTCTTTGAAGGTGATGCCGTTACCACAGAGACTGCATTAACCAATTCCGGACGTGGCCGACAACCGGCCTGGATCATGCCCTATCGCGCCAACTTACTCAGCGGGAAAACGTACAACTACAGTAAGGCAAACTTTGGATCCTCAAAGGACGTAACACCTGGATATTATCAACTTGGTTACCTACTTAGTTCGAACATCAGAAAGCAATTTGGAACGGGTATTTTCGACAGCGTACTCACCGACATTAAACGACGTCCATTACGACTTTATCCTTTCTCTAATAGCTTGAAAAAATATACCGGAAAAGGAACACAGGAGTGGTACAAAGAAACCGTTTCATTACTTCAAAATGAGTGGAAGAAACAAGACAGTTTATCCAACTATGAAATGTACCAGGCACACACCAAAACTCCGAAGTTTTCGACCGACTATTTATTACCGGTTACCATGGAAAACGGAACCCTATTAACATTAAAAAAGAGCAAGGCAATCACCCCAGAATTCGTCATTATTGACAAGAATAAAAACGAACAAACCATACTTAAAATCGGCTATCAGGAACAGCCCTGGTTTAGCTTTGCTAAGAACATCATAGTATGGGATGAAATTCGATATAACCCACGCTTCCGGCAGGAAAGTTTCAGCGTTATTTGCCGCTACGATATTTCCACCAAAACCTACAAACAACTGACTTTTAAATCCAGGCTCTTCTCCCCTACCCTTTCTGCTGATGGCAAGAAAATTATTGCGGTTCAGGTTGATTTAAGTAATCAGTTTAACCTCGTGGAACTGGATGCAAATACCGGGGAAATTCTCGATAAACATGAGAATGATGACAACCTAATTCTACAGACACCAGCTTACAATACCGATGGTAATGCCATCACATACGTTAGTGTATCAGAAAAAGGCAAGTCCTTGTGGCTGGTGGAAAAATCAGGCAAAAAGCTGGAATTGATCAAAAAAACACGGCAACAGATCAGCAAACCGGTGTTTTACAAGGAAGGAATCGCATTTAACGCCCATTACAGCGGTTTAGATAACATTTACTACTTAGACCTCAACTCGAAGGAGATAAGGGCGCTGAGCGCCTCTAAATTCGGCGCTTTTAACCTTGCTCCGGGTAAAAATGACGAGACTTTCGTTTTCAACAACTACAATCCGCAGGGGTTCGAGGTCGCAACACAAACGTTTAATCCCAAAAAAGTGGAAGCAGACAACTTCGTTTTCTTTGGCCAGGCAGCCAAAGCACAGGAAAATATCTGGGATTTATTCGCCGAAATTCCCGACAGCAATTACCAGTCCCGTCCCTTCAGCAAGCTACAGCATGTCTTCAATTTTCACAGCATAATTCCCACGATTGAGGACAGCTATACCGGAGGACTGCAGCTGCAGTCAGACAATCTACTGAATACCGTAAGTTTATTTACCGGTTTGGATTATCACCGGGATTTGAACCGTTTCGAGTACAATGCCGGTATATCCATCAAGAGCTTTCTTCCCGTGTTTACGGTAAACTATGAAAATAGGCCAAGGCGGAGTTTCTATAACGCGAACAGGGTGATCAGACAGGGCGACTGGCGGGAGCACTACATCGGACTGAACGCAAGGATTCCAATCAGCTTCAGTGCCCTTAACGACAACTACAACATATCTGCAAACATCGGCACCAGTTATACCAAGCGTTACATGCTGGAGAACCTGCCATCCAGCTTCAACACCAGGCTCAACTTTCCGTTAAACTACGGCCTAACTTTACAGCACAGCATCAGACAGGCCGAGCGCGACGTAGCACCTAGGTGGGGACAGATTCTCCGGTTGAAATATTTTCATCAGCCATTTGATTCCAGGCTTCAGGGGGATCTGTTCTCTACCGAAGCTTTCGCCTATTTCCCGGGGATCGGAAGAAATCATAGCTTCCTGGCAAACTTCAACCATCAGCAGGCTTCAGGCGTAAGGCAATACAATACGGAGATCAACACGGTTTACGGATACAACAACATCCCGGCGAGGAGCAGACTGAAAAATACCTTCCTGTTAAACTACAGGTTCCCTATCGCCTTCCCTGACGCAGAACTTGGCCCGATTGCCTATATTCGCAACCTCCGCGGCGGAGTGTTCTCGCATTACGAGAACATTGGATTAGAAACTTCCATTTTTCAGCCTAAAACTTACGGGGTCGAGATTCATGCCGACATGAATGTGCTTCGCTATCAACCAAACATAGACCTGGGCACAAGAATTGTGTTTGTTAATCACACTTACCGGCATAATCCTATTTTTGAATTATTATTAAATTATAGCTTCTAATCCTCATGCGTGCAAAAACCTTATTCATCATTGCCTTCACGGCACTCGTTACAGTCTTCCTGGTCATCAACACCGATGCAGTGGAGTTCAATTTCATTTTCACCACAGCGGAAGTTTCGAAGCTGGTCGTGATTGGTGTCTGCACATTTATCGGATTTGTACTGGGCTATTTCGTTGCAAAGCCCAGAACTACGGTCACAACCTATGATGATCGTTTTGATTCCAATGACCCGAACAAGGATCACCTTAGCGAAGAAGATCGCAATTACATCAGCTAAAATTTACACCCAATATTACGTCCAAGCGCGTGCGTCTCACAGGAGATCCACGCGCTTTTTATTTATACCAAAATACAAGAATTAAGCACAGCTGAGACACACCTGGCGCACACCTCGTCCACACCTCACCCACGCAAAATGTGTGTCAGGTGTTTTTGAGGTCTGCTGCAACTATGCTGCATAGCTTTCTTTTTTCAGATTTTGAATGGGCACAAAATAAAGCTGTTCAGCAAAACCGAACAGCTTCTTTAACAAGGAGCGCAAATTTAACTAAGCGCCTGCTGAATATCTTTAAGGATGTCATCGATATGTTCCAGACCGATGGACAAGCGAATGGTCCCTTGCTCAATACCCACCTCCTGGCGTTGGGCCTCGGTAAGTTTGGAGTGTGTACTGGTTGCCGGATGCGTTGCGATGGATCTGGTATCGCCAAGATTCGCCGAAATAGAGAACATCTTTAGCTTGTCCATGAAGCCGGCAGCAGCCTGCACACCACCTTCAATCACGAAAGTGACAATGCCGCCACCTTGTTTCATCTGCCTTTTCGCAATTTCATACTGTGGATGGGATTCCAGAAAAGGATACATCACTTTGACAACGTTGGCTTGGCTTTCCAGGAAACTGGCAACTTTCAGTGCGTTTTCGCAATGCCTGTCCATCCGCACCGCAAGTGTTTCTAAGCTTTTAGATAACAACCAGGCGTTGAAAGGTGACATTGCAGGCCCAGAATGCCTTGCAAAGCCCTCAATCTGCTTCATCAGCTCGGCAGAACCCAGGATAATGCCGCCAAGGGTACGGCCTTGTCCGTCGATATATTTGGTTGCCGAGTGAATAGAGATATCTGCACCTAACTTTAGCGGCTGCTGCAGGTAAGGTGTAGCAAAGCAATTATCAACAACTAACAATAAGTTGTGTTTTTTAGCCAGATCAGCCAGCCATTTCAGGTCAATGATCTCGATCCCGGGATTTGAAGGCGTTTCTACAAAGATCATCTTTGTATTTGCTTTAATACCATCGATCCACTGCTGTGGCTTATCCAAATCAGCATAGGCGTAATCTATGCCCCATTTCGGAAAAATACCGGTAAGTAACTGGTGGGTAGAGCCAAATACAGCGCGGCTGGAAAGCACATGATCACCGTTTTGCAGGAAAGTTGCCATGGTGGTAAAAATTGCCGCCATACCGGTAGCGGTTACCCAGCCGGTCTCCGCACCTTCAAGTGCAGCCATCTTCTCTATGAGTTCTGAGGTATTTGGATTGGCATATCTGCTATAAACATTACCTTCTTTTTCTGCGGCAAACAGGGCGCGCATATCTTCTGCATCGTCAAATTTATAGCTGGAAGTTAGATAAAGTGGCACGGAGTGTTCTTTGTACTGGCTGCGTTCCGCTTGCAGGCGGATGGCAATGGTTTCGAAGTTTTCTTCTGACATTATATTAGGCATGAATGGTGTATGTATATTTCAAAGTTGCTGAGCGTCCAAGGATATTGGAAACAGAGCAATATTTTTCGAAAGTCAGCGCCAATGCGCGTTCGACTTTCTGCTGGTTCAATGGACCGTAAAGGTCGAAGTGTATGTTTATCTCTTCGAAAATCGGTGGCATCTCTTCATCCCGGCGGCTCGCCTTGATGTTGATCTTCAGATCAGTCAAAGGCTCTTTCTGCTTCTGCAAGACGTTTACCATATCAATACCACTACAGCCACCCAGACCGACAAGCAGCATTTCCATCGGGCGAAAACCTCTGCCTTCACCACCGATCTCCGGTTTAGCATCTATTTCTACCGTTTGGCCCGCAGGATTCACTGCTTCAAAGTTGAACTTTTGGTTTTTACGGACCAGGTTGATCTCCATCATATTATTATAGGTTATAGTACACTTTATTTTCTTGTTCAAGTTCCGGGAGCGAGATTGTTTTATCAAAGATGCCATATACCGAAGAACCGCTGCCACTCATTGCAGCATATAAGGCACCCGCCCTGTATAACGCATTCTTAACATCACGTATTGCCGGATATTGCTCGAAGACCATCCGTTCAAAATCATTTTTAATATGATTCTTCCAATGCTCCAGGGGCTGCTGCACCAATTCAATCAGGTTTGCGTCACTAGCCTGCGGAATCATCCCAGCATAGGCTTCCGCGGTGGAGACATGAATCTCCGGTTTTACCAATACCATGTTATAGGCAGACAGATCCAGGGTAAGCGGCATGAACTGATCTCCCTTCCCATAAGCATAAACCGGCTTGTTCTGGATAAAGAACGCACAGTCTGCGCCAAGCTGAGCGGCATACTGCTCCATTTCCGAAACGCTTAGGCCAAGGTTGAACTTCTGATCGATAACCTTAATCAGGTGCGCCGCATCAGAAGAGCCTCCACCGAGTCCGGCGCCAATTGGGATCTGCTTAAGCAGGGTAATTTGTTGCGCTGGAAAATTGTAATCTTTTTGTAGTAACCGGAAAGCCTTATAGCAAAGATTGTCTTCGGGATTACCCTCGATGTCGATACCTGCCACCTTGCAGCTGATGAGCTGAGCATCGGTGATCTCCACCACGTCATGAATTTTTATGGGATAAAATACCGTCTCAATGTTATGATAGCCACTCGGTAGCTTCTCTGTCACGTTTAAGCCGATATTAATTTTAGCATTTGCAAATGCAAGCATGAGCTCTGATTTTTTCTTGAATAAAGCAAACTTACAAAAAGACTATTAAAGCTGTAGCGTAATCAACTCCACGATGTCTGCCCTTCTTGAAATTAAAAGCATAGAGGGCACACATTAACGTTTTTTATGATAGTTTTGTAAGAACAGCATTTAACATTTGTACAAACCGGCTTTACTTATTTTAAAAATCAACATTTACTTAATTCCAATATATAAGATTACGATGCTCCCATCGTTCTCTCCATAACGAAATGAAACAATATTTAGATTTGATGCAACATGTGCTGGACCATGGCACACAAAAGCACGACCGTACGGGCACTGGTACAATAAGCGTGTTCGGGCACCAGATGCGATTCAACCTGGAGGAGGGCTTTCCAATCGTCACCACCAAGAAACTCCACCTTAAATCCATCGTCCATGAACTGATCTGGTTTTTAAAGGGCGACACCAATATTAAATACCTAAAGGAAAATAATGTCCGCATCTGGGACGAATGGGCTGATGCCGATGGCAACCTGGGACCAGTGTATGGTGCCCAATGGCGCTCCTGGCCCACTGCTGACGGCCGGCACATTGACCAGATTGCCCAGATAATTAAAACCATCAAAGAGAACCCTGATTCCCGCAGGATCATGGTTTCTGCCTGGAACGTTGCAGAAATCGAAAATATGAAACTTCCGCCTTGCCATGCGCTGTTCCAGTTCTACGTAGCTGATGGCAAGTTAAGCTGCCAGTTGTATCAACGCAGCGCGGATATCTTCCTTGGTGTTCCTTTTAACATTGCTTCCTATGCCCTGTTGACCATGATGGTTGCCCAGGTGTGTGATCTGAAAGCAGGTGAATTCATCCATACCCTGGGTGATGCGCATATATATAATAACCATATTGAGCAAGCCAGGCTGCAGCTCACAAGGGACCCTAAGCCGCTGCCGCAGATGAAGATCAATCCTGCAGTTAAAGACATCTTTGAATTTCGCTATGAGGATTTCAGCCTCGAGCATTACGATGCGCACCCGCACATTAAAGGAGAGGTTGCTGTATGATCGTAACTTTTGTAGTCGCTGCAGCTGCGAACAATGCTATTGGAAAAGACAATCAGCTACTATGGAAACTTCCGACAGATCTGAAGCATTTTAAGACCATCACTTCGGGGCACACGGTTATTATGGGGCGTAAAACGTACGACTCTATGGGTAAGCCGTTGCCCAATCGCCGGAACATCGTCATCACCCGAAATGAGAATTTAAAGATCAACGGTGCAGAAGTGACGCAAAGCCTGGATGAGGCGCTGGCAAAATGCAGCGATGAGGCAGAGGTTTTCGTGATTGGTGGTGCCGAGATTTACAAGGCAGCACTCGATAGAACATCCCGGATATATCTCACCCGGGTGCATCAGAACTTTGAGGGAGATGCTTATTTTCCGGATTTAGACCCGGAAAAATGGCTGGAAGTTGCGCGCGAAGATCATCAGGCAGACGAGAAAAATCCAATTGATTTTTCCTTCATTACGCTCGAAAGTAAATAGTTGAGCACCACCAAGAAAAACTTTGATAAGTGGCCTAATAATTAAAAATTTAATTAGATTTGCCGACTTGTTAAAAAAAATTTATAGCATATAGACAATAATTACAAACAACAAATGCAAGGTAAAGGTTTTATTAAATTTATGGCAATACTCTTAGGTATTGTCTGTGTGTATTCCCTCTCGTTCAATCTGGTTACGTCGAACGTAGAGAAAAATGCGAAAGCTTACGCGAAAGGCGATCCTGAGAAGGAGAAAGCTTATCTGGACTCCATGTCCGCCGTACCCGTTTATCCGATCTTCGGATTTGACTATGAATTCTGTAAATCCAAATCAATCAACCTTGGTCTGGATTTAAAAGGTGGTATGAACGTTACCATGGAGATTTCATTAGCTGAACTGGTAAAATCACTGGCTGGAAACCCTGACGATGCTAACTTCAATCAGGCTATTGCAAATGCACAAACCGAACTTAATGCTGGCGGTAAAGATTTTATCAACCTCTTCGTTAATAACTTCGAAAAGCTAAGCCCTAATGTAAAACTTGCAGATTATTTTGCAAATCAGGACAATGCACAGCAACTTAAAGCGAATGCAAGCAATGCAGAAGTAAGAAATTACTTGTCTAAAGAAGCTACAAGTGCTATCGACCGTTCATTCATCATCATCCGTAGCCGTATTGACGGTTTTGGTGTGGTGAGCCCGAACATGCAGAAACAAGAAGGTACTAACCGTATTCTGATTGAGATGCCAGGTGTTCAGGATAAAGAAAGGATCCACAAATTACTACAAGGTTCAGCAGAACTTCAGTTCTGGCAAGTATATCAGAATGAAGAAGTTTATTCTTTATTAGAAAACATCAACAAAACCTTAGCTACTACCCTTAAAGACACTACTTCTACTGCAGCAGCGAAAGATTCTACCGCTACCGCTGGAAGTAAGCTTGCTGGCTTGGGTAAAAAAGCAAATACTGCTGATTCAACCGCTCAACGTTTAGAAGCTGCAAAAAACAATCCACTATTCGCTGTATTAACCATCCCTACTTACCAGGGACCAAATGGCCCGGCGCTACGTCCAGGTCCAGTTGTAGGCTGGGTTGCACAAAAAGATACTGCTAAAGTTAACAGCTACCTTAAAAGAGCTGAAATTGCACCAGTTATTCCATCAACCTTCAAATTCATGTGGAGCGTTAAGCCGATGGAAGGCAGCAAAGTATTCGAGCTATATGCCATCAAAGATGTTGACGCGAACGATGCACCTGATTTAGGTGGTGAAGCGATCAGCGATGCCCGTGCTGACTATGACCAGAAAGGCAGACCTGAGGTAACCATGTACATGACTGGTGACGGTGCTGCTAAATGGAAAAAAATCACTGCTGAAGCATCTGCAGATCCAAACAACAAAAAATCTATTGCTATCGTATTAGATAACAACGTATACTCCGCGCCTACTGTTCAAAATGAAATTCCAAATGGTATTTCTTCAATCACCGGTAGCTTCACTGTAAACGATACACAAGATTTAGCAAACATTCTTAAAGCGGGTAAATTACCTGCTCCTGCAAGAATCGTAGGTGAATTCGTAGTTGGTCCATCATTGGGTCAGGCTGCAATCGATAATGGTCTATTATCATTCTGCCTTGCTTTCGTTGTGATCCTTGTGTTCATGGCGCTTTACTACAACAAAGCTGGTTGGGTTGCTAACCTTGCCTTGGTGATCAACTTATTCTTCATCATGGGTATCCTGGTATCCCTTGGTGCAGTATTAACACTGCCTGGTATTGCAGGTATCATCCTGGTAATCGGTCTTTCGGTTGATGCGAACATTCTGATCTTTGAACGCGTGCGTGAAGAGTTACTACATGGTAAATCGACCGCTCTGGCAATTAAAGAAGGATTTAAGCATGCAATGCCTTCAATCATTGACTCTAACGTTACCATCTTAATTTTAGGTATCATCCTTTACATCTTCGGTAGCGGTCCGGTTCAAGGTTTCGCAACTACACTTTGTATCGGTATTCTATCTTCCTTGTTCTGTGCGGTATTGATCTCCCGTTTGGTATTCGACAGCATGTTGAACAAGAGCTCAAATATCACTTTCGGTAACAAAGCAACTTTACACGCCTTCAGAGACATCGCGTTTGACTTCGTAGGTCGCAGAAAGATCTATTATGCCATCTCCGCGGTAATTATCATTGCTGGTACCATCTTCTACTTCAAAAACGGCGGTTTAAGACTGGGTATCGACTTCAAAGGTGGACGCTACTACATCGTACACTTCGATAAGCCTATGGATACCGAAACTGTGAAGGAGCAATTAACTCCAGTATTCGGAAATGAGGCACCAGAAGTTAAAACTGCAGGTAACGCAAACGAGCTTAAGATTACAACCACTTACCACATTGCAGATGTTGCAACTTCTGCAGATAAAGTTGTTGAGGATGCATTAAGAGCAGGCTTGAACAAAACGGGTACTAAATATACGATTGAAAGTAACCAGAAAGTTGGTCCTATTATCGCCAGCGACTTGGTATACAGCGCTTATGGTGCGATCCTGTTCTCATGTTTAGTAATGTTTATCTACATCATCGTACGATTCAAGAAACTTAACTATGGCTTGGGTGCAGTAATCGCATTATTCCACGACGTTTTGCTGGTATTGTCATTCTACACGATCTTAGACGGTGTACTTCCATTCTCCCTGGAGATTGGTCAGGACTTCATCGCTGCGATCTTAACGGTAATGTCATACACCATGACTGAAACGGTTGTCGTATTCGACAGGATTCGTGAGAAACTTGCTGAAACTGGTAAAGAAGATATTCATGGTGAAGAGCGTAACAATACGATCAACTTCGCATTGAACAGTACCTTAAGCCGTACCATTCTTACCTCGTTAACGGTATTCTTCGTACTCCTTGTAATCTTCATCTTCGGTGGAGAAAGCATCAGAGGATTTATCTTCGCCTTGTTGATTGGTCGTGTAATTGGTACATATTCATCTCTATGTATTTCTACGCCGATCGTTGTCGATCTAGGAAAGAACAAATAATAATACTTGCTTTGCAGCTAAAAGGTGCCCCAAAAGGGCACCTTTTTTCGTTTTGCCACATTTTGAAAACGACCGGCTTGTCTCCATCGCGGTTGACTTGTCCCGATTGATTTATATCCTGTATATTTACCTTGATGCAAGAGCCACTAAAACTGATCGAATGCCCGAGAGATGCGATGCAAGGCATCCATAATTTTATTCCGACAGCACTTAAGGCTGAATACCTGAACCTGCTGTTGCAGGTGGGTTATGACACCCTTGATTTCGGAAGTTTCGTTTCAGCAAAGGCGATCCCGCAGTTGCGTGATACTGCAGAAGTGCTTGAGGCATTGGATCTAAGTCAGACCCGAACCAAACTACTGGCCATTGTTGCCAACCTGCGAGGTGCAGAGGAGGCTGTAAAACACACCGCCATCACATACCTGGGCTTCCCATTTTCCATATCAGAAACCTTTCAGCAGCGGAATACAAACTCGAGTATTGCCCAATCACTGGACACGGTGGAACAAATGCTTGCCTTATGTAACCGGTTTGAAAAGAAAGCCGTGGTTTACCTCTCCATGGGCTTTGGAAATCCTTATGGCGACGAATGGAGCGCAGCCATTGTGCAGGACTGGGCAGCACAACTGGTCGATAAAGGCGTGGAGATCCTTGCACTCTCCGACACCACAGGCGTCTCTACGCCGGAGCAAATCGCTGAACTGCTGCCTATGCTCAACAAAAGCTTTCCTGCTGCAGAAATTGGCTTGCACCTGCACAGCAGGCCGGAAAAAAGGTTTGAAAAAATAAAAGCCGCTTTTGACAGCGGCTGTACTCGTTTTGATAGTGCAATTAAGGGCTATGGTGGCTGCCCTATGGCCGCCGATGATCTTACAGGCAATATGGCCACTGAAGACGTTCTGCAGTACCTTCAGGGGCAGCAGATCCATACCGGATTGAACATAGAGAAATTTAACGAAGCGATGGCATTTTCGGCCAGGGTTTTTAGTGCTTCACCATTTTAAAATGCTGAATGCCGGCTTCCTCAAATTGCTCGCCTTCTGCTACAAAGCCAAACTTTGCATATAGCCTCATGGCGTCCAGCTGTGCATTCAGGTAAATGTAAGATGCATCTTCCGGAAGATCAGCAAGTGCCGCAGCAACTAAGGCCTGCCCTACTTTACGGCCCCTGTAAGCCTTTAATACTGCAAAGCGCTCCAACTTGTAGCCGGCATCGGTTTTACGCCATCTGCAGGCACCTACAGGCGTTCCGTCAATGGTAGCCAGGAAGTGTGTCGACACATCCTCATTCTCCCACTCCAACTCGGGCGGGCAGTTCTGCTCATCCACAAACACAATTCTTCGGATGTTGAATACCTTTTCCAGCACATCTTCGCTGGTCACTTTATTTACTTCAATATTATTCATGTGAATCATTTTTCTAAGTACAAAAAAAGGTCATAAGCAAATACCTATGACCTTTTCTTTTGAAAGAGATGCTTACAACTTGTCGTTAGCGTCTCTACAGTTCAGATCTTCGAAAGCCTGGGTTAAGCGCTTAACGAAAGTTTCTTCGCCTTTACGCAACCAAACACGTGGATCGTAGTATTTCTTGTTTGGTTTATCTTCACCATCCGGGTTACCGATCTGGCCTTGAAGATAACCTTCATTGGCTTTATAATAATCAAGGATACCTTCCCAGAATGCCCATTGCATATCAGTATCGATATTCATCTTAATGGCACCATAGGAGATCGCTTCGCGAATTTCCTCCTGTGAAGAACCTGATCCACCGTGGAATACGAAATTGATTGGCTTTTCAGCAGTAAGGTTGAACTTCTCTTTTACGAACTCTTGAGAGTTGTGTAAAATAACCGGTTGTAACTTCACGTTACCCGGTTTGTATACGCCGTGCACATTACCGAAAGCAGCTGCAATGGTAAACTTGTCGCTGATTTTGCTTAGCTCTTCGTAGGCATATGCCACTTCCGAAGGTTGGGTATATAGTTTTGAACTATCAACGTCGCTGTTGTCTACGCCATCTTCTTCACCGCCGGTTACACCAAGCTCAATTTCGATGGTCATGCCCATTTTCGACATACGCTCAAAGTACTTCGAGCTGATCTCCATATTTTCTTCGATAGACTCTTCAGATAGGTCTAACATATGCGACGAGAACAACGGTTTACCAGTCTCTGCAAAGAATTGCTCACCATGATCCAACAAACCGTCGATCCAAGGTAACAAC
Organism: Pedobacter sp. SAFR-022; assembly: GCF_051965375.1. Taxonomy (NCBI): domain Bacteria; kingdom Pseudomonadati; phylum Bacteroidota; class Sphingobacteriia; order Sphingobacteriales; family Sphingobacteriaceae; genus Pedobacter; species Pedobacter sp. SAFR-022. The sequence continues at coordinate 154,150 of NZ_JBQCME010000004.1, read as the reverse complement.
TTTTTTGCTGCATGGTCAGTATGTAATATTACCGCTACACCGTAGTGCTCAGCTAACAAATGAACATGTTTAGCTGCAGAAACTGCACCTAATACACATGCTTTCAGGTTGTCGTTATTTAATGTTTTACCTGCATAAAACTGTGCTCCACCGTTTGATAACTGGATCATCACTGGCGAATTAACCGCTTTAGCAGTCTCCATCACAGCGTTAATCGTATTGGTTCCTGTTACGTTAACTGCAGGTAATGCAAACTGGTGCTTTTTAGCCTGCTCAAATAACTCCTGAACAGCATCTCCATAAATTACACCTTTGTAGCCTTTTAAACTCATATTTTTAGTATTTGTACAGCCGAAGTTAGGAAAAATATGCTTTTACGCCAAAGAATGCGCCTTTATTTACCCTAAAGTTTAGCCATAAACTAAGGTTATCTGTTCTAATTTTTTTTTGTTTCTTTGTACACGCATTTTTGAACAAAAAACATGGCTTGGTTTAAAAGAGAAAAAAAAGGTATCAGTACACTAACCGAAGAAAAGAAAGAAGCGCCCGATGGTTTATGGAACAAATGTCCAAACTGCAAAAAAGCGTTACACAGTGCTGATCTCACCGAAAACAAATACGTATGTCACTACTGTGACTTCCATATAAGAGTTGGTTCCAAAGAATACTTTCAGGTACTATTTGACGACAACCAGTTTACTGAACTATTCCCTAACCTGAAATCAGGAGACCCATTACACTTTACAGATTCTAAACCTTATACCGAACGATTGGTAGACAGCATTGCCAAAACTGGCTTGAATGATGCTATTCGCGCTGCACATGGTAAAATTGAGGGTGAAGACCTGGTTGTAGCCTGTATGGACTTTACTTTTATCGGTGGGTCGATGGGTTCTGTTGTAGGTGAAAAGATTGCCAGATCGATCGATTATAGTATTGAGCACAACATACCTTTCATGATGATCTCTAAATCTGGCGGTGCCAGGATGATGGAGGCGGCGTTCTCGCTCATGCAAATGGCTAAAACTTCAGCAAAGCTGGCCCTATTGAGCCAGGCAAAGATCCCATACATTTCTTTACTTACCGACCCTACTACAGGTGGTGTAACAGCCTCTTACGCGATGCTTGGGGACATCAACATTGCGGAGCCAGGCGCGCTGATCGGCTTTGCAGGACCGCGTGTTATTAAAGAAACCATCAAGAAAGATCTTCCTAAAGGCTTCCAAACTGCAGAATTCGTGCTTGAACATGGGTTCCTCGATTTCATCGTAGATCGTAGAGCGATGAAGTCTAAAATTGCCAAATTCATCAGAATGTTAAAGAAGTAATCAAAAAACATAAAAAAGCCACATTCTAAAAGGATGTGGCTTTTTGCTTATAGAAGCATAATGTTTCTACGCTTAGAAGTTGTTTCCACCCGGCATGGTTCCCGGTTCGTGGCCTGAACCTAAAGACGGATTATCTCTATGCGGACGGTTGATCAGGTCGGTACGACCGGTTTCCGGAACTGACGAGGAATCCCCGTAGTCAGGTTTGTCTTCATTCACCGGATCAGCGGTTTCCTTGTATATCGTTTTTCTGTTTGCACGGTCTTCTCTTCCTTCCTCCTGATCCCCGTCATTCTGATCAATGTCATTTTGGTTCAGATTGTTCAGCTCGTTTTCATTTAAATTATCCTGATTCAGGTTATTGTTTTCTGGAACTATCATAGCTTAAAGGTTTTAGTAAATAGATGTCCATAAATAACAGTAAGCACGATCTTTTGTTTCTCGAAAAAAAGAAAGGGACCCTGAAGATCATTCAGGGTCCCTTTCTTTTAAAATCCGGTATCGCTTTATGCAGCGGCTACCAGAAAGACTATACGTTTATGTTCTGCTCTACGATATGTTTAAGCTTCTCTACCACATAATCCAGCTCTTCGCGGGTATTATGTTTGCTGAAAGAGAAACGTACCGATGGACGCGTAGCATTTGCGTTGATCTCATTCAATACATGAGATCCGATATTGGAACCTGAAGAACAAGCACTGCCACCTGAAGCAGAAATGCCGTTGATGTCCAGGTTAAACAAGAGCATGTCGCCCATGTCCATCTCAGGGAAAGAAACATTCAGTACCGTGTACAAGCTCTTATCAGGATCGATCTCGCCGTTAAACATTACTCCGGGAATTTCCGCCTGCAAGCGGTTAATCAGGTAGCTTTTCAGATTCTGAATATGGATGCGGTGCTCTTCCATATGCTCATGCGCAATTTCAAAAGCCTTCGCCAGTCCCACAATGCCATAAACATTTTCAGTACCCCCACGCATGTTACGCTCTTGCGCGCCACCGTAAATTAGCGGACTAATCTTGATATTGTGGTTTACATATAGAAAGCCCACGCCTTTCGGACCGTGCAACTTATGGGCTGCACAGGCTAGAAAATGCACTTTCAGCTTGCGCACATCATGTACATAATGGCCCATGGTCTGTACGGTATCGCAATGATAAATCGCGTCATACTGCTCGCATAGGTCGCCTACACGATAGATGTCGGTCAGTGTACCCAGCTCATTATTCGCATGCATCAAACTTACCAATGATCTTGGATTTTGCTGAAGCAGCTTTTCCAGATGATCATAGTCTATATTACCTTTATCGTCAATATCAACATAACTCACGCGATCAATAACACCTTTATTCAGCAAGTTATCAAGCGTATGCTCCACCGCATGATGCTCAATTTTCGAAGTAATCACATGTTTAAGTCCGAAGGTGCCTACACCGCAAACAATAGCGGTATTATCAGCTTCTGTTCCCCCAGATGTAAAAAAGATTTCAGCAGGTACTGCATTCAAAAGATTGGCAACAGATTTACGAGCTTTTTCAATGAAAGTACGTACTTCCCTGCCTTGTGCATGTATTGAAGATGGATTCCCATAGTAGCCTTCCATCACTTTCACCATTTCAGCAATGACCGCTTTATCCAGAGGTGTTGTTGCAGCATTGTCCAAATAGATTCTTTCCATGGTTAGTTTAGTTTTAGTATTTCTTTTATGTCGGAGATGATTTTGCTGGCAAGGTTCTCAGCAACGGTTTCATTCTGCGCCTCGCTATAGATCCTGATGATCGGCTCCGTATTCGAACGTCTTAGATGAACCCATTCATTATCAAACTCGATCTTCAATCCGTCGAGGGTAGAATGTGGCTGAGCTTTATATTTTTCCTGCACTTTAAGCAACAGCGCATCAATGTCCATGTCTGCTGTTAAAGTGATCTTATTTTTAGAAATATGGTAGTCCGGGTAACTGCTGCGCAACATGGAAATAGATTTACCATATTTTGCCAGGTGGGTAAGGAATAGTCCGATACCAACCAGGGCATCACGGCCGTAATGCGACGTTGGGTAAATCACCCCGCCATTGCCCTCGCCACCGATGATGGCATTGCATGCTTTCATTTTATTTACCACATTGACTTCACCAACTGCTGCCGCATGATATTCCATACCGGCTTTTTCCGTTACATCACGCAAGGCCCGTGTTGAGGATAGATTAGAAACCGTATTACCTGGCGTATGCTTCAATACATAATCTGCAACAGCAACAAGCGTGTATTCTTCGCCAAACATGGAACCATCTTCGCACACAAAGCAAAGTCTGTCGACATCCGGATCCACAACAATTCCCAAATCTGCATCCTTCTCCTGCACCAACTTAGATATCTCAGTCAGATTTTCAGGTAGCGGCTCCGGATTGTGAGGGAAGTCCCCATTTGGAGTACAGTATAAGGGATAGATGGTTTTCACGCCTAAAGCTTTTAACAAAGCAGGAACAAAAAGACCCCCCGTAGAGTTTACACAATCAATCGCAATCTTAAAATTGGCGGCTTTAATCGCTTCAACATCCACTAATGACAATGCAAGCACATGGTCCACATGCTTCTGCAAGTAAGAATCATCATGAATAACCTTCCCCAGATCATTTACACCCGCGTATTCTACGTCGCCGCTGTCGGCTAGTTCAAGAACATACTGCCCTTCAGCATCACTGATAAACTCACCCTTATGATTAAGCAGCTTCAAGGCGTTCCATTGTTTCGGGTTGTGACTCGCCGTAAGTATAATTCCACCCCCTGCTTTCTCAAGCGGTACTGCCAGCTCCACCGTTGGTGTTGTTGAAAGACCCAGGTTAATGACTTCGATGCCGAGCCCCTGTAAGGTTCCAGCTACAAGGTTGTTCACCATGTCGCCAGAAATGCGTGCATCCCTGCCAATTACGACTTTCCTGATCTGTGTGGTTTTTATTACCCAACTGCCGTATGCAGCGGTAAACTTGACAACATCCATCGGCGTCAGGCCCTGGCCTGCTTTACCACCGATTGTGCCTCGTATTCCTGAGATTGATTTGATTAAGGTCAATTTATTAAGATTAGCTTGCGCGAAAATAAGAAAAATATATCTAGGGTACTTAATTAAGCACAAAGCCTTTTTAATTATCCTATCGTTGATTTCAGAAATACTATATTTGTGCTTTTTACAATATTTATTATATAGAGCTCTATGCAGCGTAAATGGTTTCAATATTGGTTCAACTCACCGTATTACCACATACTTTACAGTCAGCGTAATGATGAGGAAGCTGAATTTCTGATTGACAACCTTTCAGAATACCTTAAGCCTGCTCCCCATGCCCGCATCTTGGATATCGCATGTGGACGCGGACGGCACGCCGTTTACCTGAACAAAAAAGGTTATGACGTGACCGGGATCGACCTTTCAGAACAAAGCATTAAGTATGCGAGACAGTTTGAACAGCGGCACCTACACTTCTTTGTGCACGACATGCGCAAACTATCCTTCATCAACTACTTTGATTTTTCATTCAACCTGTTCACCAGCTTCGGTTATTTCGAAACTGAAAAAGAGCACGTAAACGCCCTGAAAGCTTTCCGGAAAGGCTTAAAAGCAGATGGTGTCCTGGTATTGGATTACTTCAACAGCAATAAAATTCAGAAGAATCTGACCAAGCAGGAAATTAAAACTGTCGATGGAATAGAATTCCACATCAGCAAGTTCGTTTCAGAGGGTAAGATCATTAAACACATCAACTTCGAACACCGCAATAAGGTACATGCTTTTGAAGAACGCGTGCAGGCTTTTCAACTTGCAGATTTCGAACGCATGTTTAACAACAGTGGGCTCCAGATTGCGCAGACCTTCGGAAGCTATGCACTGGAACCTTATGATGAAATCAAGTCAGACCGTCTTATATTAGTTTGTAAAAAAGCATGATCTTAGGTATCCAGGAGTTTGATTTCGAGCTTTTTCTTAAAATTCACCGGGACATGTCCAATGGGTTTTTCGATTGGCTGTTTCCGCTGATGCGAAACCGTTTCTTCTGGGCGCCCCTTTACCTGTTCATCATCATTTTCTGCATTCGCGAGTACAAAAAACGAGGCTTGTACCAGATCGGTTTCCTCCTTTTGACATTTGCCATGGGCGATTTGATTGCTTCCCGACTTATCAAGCCATTTATCGGAAGAATACGCCCCTGCAATGATTTTCAGCTCTCCAGTTATATCATCCACCGGGTACATTGTGGCACTGGATACAGTTTTCCCTCGGCACACGCTACAAACCATTTCGCCATCGCTGTGTTTCTGATCCTTGTGTTTTATAGTCGCTGGAAACCAATCTTACCGCTTGGGCTGGCCTGGGCTTTCATCATCTCCTTCTCGCAGGTTTATGTGGGCGTACACTACCCGATCGATACCATCGTGGGCGCCGCACTTGGCACTGCTATTGGTATGTTCACCGGCACCCTTTATCATAAGCTACAACCTTACATCTAAATGGAAATCTGGAAAATATTAGTACTATTCTTTTGTGCTTTTCTTGGCGGCTGCGCCATTTTTCTTGTTAAAAGTGACAAGTCGAAATTACTCAAGCTTATACTTTCCTTCAGCGGTGCTTACCTGTTTGCCATTACGGTACTCCACCTGATTCCAGACGCCTATAGCGGTGTAGACGCACACGATATTGGTATTTATATTCTCATAGGTTTTATGATCCAGGTTTTCCTGGAACAGTTCTCGCATGGCGTGGAACACGGCCACATGCACCATCATCATGAACATGGGCATAACAAGGTGTTCCCTTATGGCATCATGATCAGCCTTTGCCTGCATGCTTTCCTTGAAGGTATGCCCCTGGCTAAAGAACATCACAATGAACTGATTTTCGGCATTGCACTGCACCATATCCCTGCAGCATTCGCCCTGGCAAGTATCCTGTTGCAGAACCACTACAAAGCAGCTAACCTGCTCCTGTACGTAGGCATCTTCGCCATTATGGCTCCCTTAGGCTTCTTGCTAAGTTATGGCATCAGCACAGGCAGCATTGGCGGCATCGAGATGTATTTCAACAAAATGATGGGCATTGTGATCGGGATTTTCCTGCATATCTCCACAACCATCCTCTTCGAAAGCAGTGTAGATCACAAGTTCACCCGCAGAAAGATGATTGCTGTTATGGTTGGCTTAGCCGTCGCCCTTATCGGATTTTACACTGGTGGGCACACCGGGCACTGATCCTTTTTTGCGCCCATAACCCCATGGGCAGTGCCTGCACTTATTTTTACAGCAGGTACCGCGCTTACGATGGTAGGCTTCTGTAAACACCATCAACCCATCTTCATTGAAATAAAAGTCTATACCTTCAATCATATTGGAGTTTTTACAAAGAGCTTTAGTTCAGACTTTTTACAACCAGTTGATCCTCAAAGTAGGCTTTAAGTTGCAGGCCATTCCCATGTGTGGTCCATACTTCTTTCGGCTTCACCTGCTGGATGGTTTCTATAATATCGTTCCAGTCTACATGATCGGAAATACAAAGCTGTAAACCCTTGGAAGACTGCAAGTGCTTCCAGCCGCTGGCGAAAACCCGCACCACATTGATCGCTTTGATATAACTCTTAAATACCATAGGCGGTACTAAGTACACCAGGCCTGTGGAGTTTTGCTTCATCACCTTACGATCATAGGGCTCGTACTTGCCCAGATCTACGCCCAGCGCTTCATAAAGCTTTACAAAAGGCATAATGCTATGATGAACGAGCACCCGCTTGTCTGGACAGTGATCATTGATCAGCCTGATGATACGCTGGCTTTTGCCCAAAGCATAGGCACCAAGCATGATGTTAATTGAAGTTGACTCCAGGTTTTTGATCTCTGCCTCTGCTTTTGGATGCTGGGTTTGTGGATCAGCGAATGTCGTTTCTGTAATCAGCACATCTGCTTCTGCGAACTCAATCGGCTCACAGGTAGGATCAGCCTGTAGCTTATAGTCACCGGTGTAAAGGTATTTAACGCCTTTAAATTCCATCAGCACTTGTGCGGAGCCGATCATGTGCCCGGCAGAAATGAAGGTTATCTTCACCCCATGGAGCATAAAACTTTCATGATAGGCCTTAAGAAAGAACTCCCCTGCTGCGAACTTCTTGTAACGGTGCAACATAAACAGGGAGGTCGCCCGGGTACAATAAACATGTTGATTGCCGCTGCAAGCGTGGTCTCCATGGGCATGTGAAATCACCGCATTCGGCACGGGAGATTTGGGATCCAGGTAAAAGTTGCCATAGGCACAAAAGAGCCCGGTTTCATTTTGGATCAGGAAGTCGTCTAAAATCATGCTGTAGCATTCAAAAAGGTCTGGTGTAGTTCCAGAACCTGCAAAATCAATGGAGCGGACTCATCATTCACAATGTGATGTTGGGCCATCGCCAGCTTTTGCTCATCGGTAAATTGTTTGTCCATCCGGGCCAGCACCTGCTCGGCACTTACGCCGTCGCGTGCGGTTACCCGGTTAAGTTTCATTTGTTTGGGTGCAGTAACCAGGATACTGGTGTCACACATTTTATAAGATTCGCTTTCAAAAAGTAAAGCCGCTTCCTTCAAGATATAGGGCGTATTGGCCGGGATTTCTCCCACCCAGCGGTCAAAAGCTCGAAATACTGCCGGATGCACTAAGGCATTTAGCTTCTCTAAATCCTGCTGATTATTAAAGACAATGGCCGCGATATGCTTATTGTTCAAAGCCCCAGTCTCGAAATAGCTTTCCTGGCCGAAGGCCTGCTTAACCCCTTCAATCAGGATCAGGTCTTTGACCATAATCTCTTTAGCAACCAGATCGGCATAGAAAACCGGGACACCCAGCACTTCAAATATCCTGCAAACAGTTGTTTTGCCGCTACCTATCCCACCGGTTATTCCTACTTTTAACATTATTTTTCTATAATAAAATCCACCTTCGTTGGATTGGTCTTAACAAACTTGCAGAAATCCGGAAAACGGGTAATGTTGACCCTTAGGGTCTCATGCCCGAGTTGCTTCCACTCGTTCAAGTCCAACACGGCCTCCAGATAGCGTTCATTCACAAGATCGTAGCTCGAAAGCGGCACCAGGAATGTGATTTTAGCCTTCTTAGGATATATTTTCACATTATGGTATTCCCGGTTATTAATTACCTTCAAGGGTACTTCAACCGTCTTCTCGGTAAACTCATCCACTGGGATCTTCACTTCTACGCTGTTCGGAAAAATGCTCACGTTCTTACGTTCATTATGCATCATCGTGATCCTCGTGGTGGTCGTATATTGCATATTTTCAAGCTTCAGGGTATCTGTATTCCATTCCTCAATTCGCTCCAGATCCGCTGTTGGACCTGACACGGTAACATAGGCCGGTGTAATCGCCACATCTCCGGAGATGCCGTATTGATTCGCAAAATGCAGGTTTGAAAGTAGCTTTACAGGTACACGTTTTACTGTTCTTTTTGAAAAATCGAAATATATGGTATCTGGCCTAACGGAGATAATCTTCTGTGAGGTTTCCAGCTGATTGTTCACGCTATAAAGTTGTTCAGAGAACAGGATGTAATTTTTATTTTTCAGATTATCCAGGCTGATGTCTATCGATTGTGGGTTCACACGCAGCCGCGCAAAAAGTAATTGCCAGCCTGTTCCCTCCACCTGCAGATCTACCGTATCAGATTGTAAAGGATGAAAAGCCTTATTCTGTGGGAAGTTCTTGTAGATAAGTACCGTTTTAGCGGTGTAGACATATTTATTGTTCAATGCCATAAACAACCATCCGGCAATGGCCAGCAGGAAACAGGAGATCAGGATCATAATCCGCTTCCTTTCGGGTATGGTTAGTTTAACAAGTGACATCGTGTCTAAATTACTTAAAAATTGCTCAAACAAAAAAGCCGCTTCAGGTCTGAAGCGGCTCCATGATTTTCATTCAACTACGCTTTAGTAGTTGTCGTTGCTTTTGTAGCATCCAAAGAAATCGCTGATTTTTCAAACCTGATCTTTGTACCGCCTTCAACCTCAATAAGGAAGGTTGTTTCATTCATATCCACGATACGGCCGTGTATACCAGCGGTTGTGATTACTTTATCACCTTTTCCAAGTTCTGCAACAAGCTTTTTGTGATCTTTTGCTTTTTTAACCTGTGGTCTGATCATGAAGAAATAAAACACGATCATGATTAATACCATAGGCACCAAAGTACTTAACATGTTGCCACCTGCCGCGGCTTGTAAAATTACTGCTGTATTCATATCTTTTATTTATTGTTATTAAGAAGCTGGAACAACTTCTCCGGTTAAATGTACATCGTTAATTGAAGGATTACCGTTCGATGTAATGGTAACTACTTTATCCTGTAATCCGCTTTTTCCCATCGTGTCAAACACAACTTTAATCACCGCTTCAGCACCTGGTTTAATAGGCTCCTTTGGCGGCTCCGGCACGGTACAACCACAAGTTGCGGTTGCGTCGCTGATAATTAGGGGACTCTTACCCGTATTTTTGAACTTAAATTCATACTGCACCTTCTCCCCTTCTTTCACCTTACCGAAATCATAGTTGATGGTTTCGAAAGTCATAACCGGAGCATCAGTAGCTGCCATTGCGGATGACACTTCTGTCCCGGTAGAATCTGCAGCACCAGCCGCTGAAGATGTAGATTGCTGGCATGAAGCAAAAGACATGGCAACAAGTGCCATCACTAACATTTTTTTCATCGTAATTATTCTTCTATTAATCCTCTTCCAATTTTATGGATGCTATCTGTTCTTTTCAGATCACCTAAAATTTTATCCAAGATACCGTTTATAAAGGAATTACTCTTCGGTGTACTGTAATCTTTAGATAGATCCAGATATTCATTGATGGTAACTTTAACTGGAATTGAAGGGAAATTCAACAATTCACAAATGGCCATCTTCATCAAGATGGTGTCCATTAAAGCAATCCTTTCAGACTCCCAGTTCTTGGTACGTTCAGCAATCATTTTCTGATATGCCTCATTGTTCCTTAACGTGTATGCAAACAGGTCTTGTACAAACTTGCTATCTTCCTCCCAGTCTGCACTGATCGGTGTAAGCTTGTTTTTAAACGGATCTTCTGAGCTGAAGTTCTTGATGGTCTTGGCAACCATTCCCTGCATCACTTCTTTATCAACAGACCAGTTAATGAATTTATCTTCGAAAGCCTGGATAATGTTCAAGCTTTTAAGAATGATCTTACGGAAGATGAACTTGATGATCTCTTTCGAAGACTCTAAACTTTCATCCGGATCTGCAAGGTATGCAGCATATTCAGGAGTCGACTTAAGTTTATTATAAATCGTCTTTAAGAAGTCAGGCTCGGAATTCCAGTTTACCTGATACTTGTTCACTGCCGCCTGGAAATCGGGGTTCTTCTGCAGCGTAACGATAAACTTGTTGTGTAATAACTTCTGATTTGGATTCAAATCTTCCGCGGTCGGAAAGTGTTTGTTGGAGCGTTCAATGGCGTCCACCGCTGTGTACTCTGTGATCTCAGACAAAAGCGCCAGCATTCTGATGTACATCTCGTATACATTGTCGATACTGGTCATCAAATTCTTTTTGGAACTAACCAAGTCTTTTTTGTCTGACATTTGCCATGCATAAATATTCTGCAAAGCTTTGATTCTAAGGTGCCTTCTGTTTAACATCTATATAAGAACGAGTGGTATATTAAATACCGGGTTTACTAAAATGACGATTTAATTTTTTTGATATCAATGATTCGTTGTTCCGCAATCCTGTTGGCTGCGATTATTGTTGGTATGTTTTCTTGTTTAGACATCTTAATAACGTTGCGTGTCGCATCGTAAATATGCTCGGTAAGCTGCATGGTCCGTTTCTTACCAAAGCCGGTAAGTTCAGAATAGCAGCTGATCAGTCCGCCGGCATTGATCAGGTAATCCGGTGCAAAAAGAATGTTCTTTTCATGCAACATTTTACCGTGTTTTGCTTCATCAGCAAGCTGGTTATTTGCAGAACCTGCAATGATCGAGAAGTTTAATTTGTCGATCGTGTAATCATTGATGGTTGCACCTAAGGCGCAAGGCGCATAAATATCTGCTCCAGTCCCAAAGATCTTGTCGGCACTGATCGGCTTAGCCTTATACTTGGCAGCAACCTGCTGCAAGCGTTCTTCATTAATGTCGCTCACGTAAACCTGCATGTTCTCATTTCTGAGCAGCTCCACCAAATGTTCACCCACACTGCCAATGCCTTGTACCACAACGGACTTCCCGGCAAGCATATCCGTGCCAAACACTTCCTTCACACAAGCTTTGATGCCCAGGTACACCCCTTTGGCTGAGAATGGCGAAGGATCGCCCGCACCGCCAATCGATTCTGGTACGCCAGTTACATGGCTGGTCTCCATTCTGATGAACTCCATGTCGCGCGTTGTTGTACCAACATCCTCAGCAGTAATGAATTCACCATTAAGATTTTTAATAAAACGGCCAAAGCTGCGCATCATGGCCTCAGATTTGCCCTTCCTCGAGTCACCGATAATAACAGCTTTACCTCCACCAAGGTTAATCCCGGTGATGGCGGCTTTATAGGTCATGCTTCTGGAGAGTCTGAGCACATCTTCAAGTGCCTCTGCTTCGGTATCATAGTTCCACATTCTTGTTCCGCCAATTGCCGGACCAAGGGTTGTATCGTGAATTGCAATTATCGCCTTAAGTCCTGTATCCGGATCATTGCAGAAAACCACTTTCTTGTGTCCCTGCGCACTTAATTGATCTAAAACAGAATTTATTGCAGAACTATTATCAGACATAAAATTGATTATGAGATGTACCGCAAAAGTACTACAAAAAAACAAGTTTTTACCTGCTTGTAACTAAACTCTAAAAAAAAACAGGCCCCTTTGCATAACTTTACACATTCATGAAGCAGCTCCGTTTTTTAAATAAGTATTTCTTTAAATATAAGTGGTGGATAATTCCAGGCATATTCTTCGTCATCATTTCCAACATATTCGCCGTTATTCCTGCTCAGGTTATAGGACATGCCTTCAACCTGATCACCGAAAATATCCAGATCTACGGACTGTTTGAAGGCTTTAACAAGCAAGCTCTGATTTATAATATTTTCAGCGAAAGCCTGTTCCTTTTCGGAGCCCTTGTGCTGGTGCTGTACCTCATCCGCGGCCTCTTTCTTTTCTTCATGCGTCAGACCATCATCCTGATGTCCAGGCACATTGAGTTCGACATGAAGAACGAGATCTATAATCACTACCAGGCGCTAACACTTGGATTTTACAGAAAGAACAATACGGGAGACCTGATGAACCGTGCGACTGAAGACGTGAACCGCGTTCGGATGTATGTAGGCCCCGCCATCATGTACACCATCAACACGGCAGTACTCTTTGTGCTGATCATCTCTTCGATGTATGCCGTAAATGCCACCCTTGCCACCTTCTGCCTTCTACCCCTGCCGGTGCTGGTAGTGACCATATACTATGTAAATACCTTAATTAACGTCCGAAGCGAGCGCATCCAGGAACAGTTATCTAAACTTTCTTCCTTTGTACAGGAACGCTTTTCCGGAATACGGGTGATCAAGTCTTACGTCAGGGAAGGTTATACCCGCAAGATATTTGCAGAAGAAAGCGAAGCCTACAAAGGCAACTCCATGAGTCTAGTGCGTGTACAGGCATTCTTTTACCCGACCATGCTGCTTATGGTTGGCCTAAGTACCATCTTGACCGTATATGTTGGCGGCAGGCAGGTGCTCAACGGATCCATCTCAGCAGGTAACATTGCGGAATTCATCGTATATGTAAACCAGCTTACCTTTCCGGTGACCATGCTGGGCTGGGTAACTACCCTCATTCAGCGTGCCTCGGCTTCGCAGAAACGGATCAATGAATTTTTGCAGCTGCAGCCTGATATTCTTCCCGGTGAGGTTAAATTAAACAACCTTAAAGGTGATATCAGCTTTAAAAACGTAAACTTCATTTATCCCGACACCGGTATCCAAGCATTAAAAGAGGTGAGTTTTGAAGTGAAAGCTGGCGAGTTTGTCGCCATCATCGGAAGAACAGGCTCCGGGAAATCAACTTTGGCCAACCTTATCATGCGCATGTACGATGTCAACGATGGTGAGATCCGCATAGACAATACGCCCATCACCGAAATTGACCTTAACACCTACCGCAGCCAGGTTGGCTTCGTTCCGCAGGAAGTATTTCTTTTTTCAGAAAGTATTAAAAACAACATTGCTTTTAGTCTTGATGAAATCAAAGGCGATGAAGTGGAGCAAGCAGCAAAGAATGCCGCAGTGTACAACAACATCATGGACTTCGAACTTAAATTCGAAACCATGCTCGGCGAGCGGGGTATAACGCTGTCCGGAGGACAAAAACAAAGGGTATCAATCGCGAGAGCATTGATCAACGAGCCAAAGATCCTGATCTTCGACGATTGCCTGTCTGCTGTGGACACCAGGACGGAGGAGGAAATTCTCAGCAACCTCAGCCGCATCATGAAAAACCGGACCAGTGTACTTATTGCACAACGGATTTCAACCATCAAAAATGCCGACAAAATCATCGTCATGGAAGAAGGAAGAATCATAGAACAAGGCACACACAACCAGCTGCTTAACAAGGGGGGTGTATATGCCGAAATGTATCAAAACCAATTACTTGAGGAGGAAAACCATTCGCTGTAATTTCTATTTTGAAGTTTGAATTTTATTGCTTTATATTTACGGAAACCAAAACAGACTAGTTCCAATAATATGGCAGAATTTGACAACAAAGAGAGAGAAGAAGTTTTTTCTAAGAAAGTGCGCGCAGGTAAAAGAACCTATTTCTTCGATGTAAAGGCCACCCGTTCCGGAGATTTTTACCTTACACTTACGGAAAGCAAGAAAAGACTTGAGGATGGGGTTTTTGTTAAACATAAGATCTTTTTGTACAAAGAGGATTTCGAAAAGTTTGCTGAGGGACTAAATGAAACGGTCGACTACATTAAAAATCACCAGGACGTGGTAGAAAAACGTTATGAGTTTGCTGAAAACCAGGACAGCCCGGTAGGTAAAACACCAGACGAATTCAACTATTAAATAAAAGACGTTCCGAACTATAAATATCAAGCCTCAACCTATGAGGCTTTTATTTTGTCCCTAATTTCCAATGAAAAAGCTTAGCGTATTCTTAATACTCCTAAACCTCAGCCTTTGTGCTTCAGCACAGGTAAAAACCGACAAGAAGTTGAATAAAATTATCCATGACCTGGTACAGGGATTCAACGGTGATATAGGCATCTATGTGAAAAACCTGAAAACGGGCAAAGTTGCGGAATACAAAGGCGACAGCATCTTTCCAACAGCGAGCATGATCAAAGTTCCGATTACAGCCGGGGTAATGAATAAGGTGGCTAAAAATGAGCTGGACTACCAAAGTATCTTGACCTACAAGGATAGCCTGCTTTATGCCGGCGAAGATATCCTGGGCAGCTTTAAGAATGGTGAAAAAATCGCGCTAAGTAAGGTGATGATGCTGATGATCACCACGAGTGATAACACCGCGAGCCTCTGGTGCCAGTCGCTTGCTGGTGGCGGGCAGGCCATCAATGAACTTATGGCGCAGGAAGGTTTACAGCACACCAGGGTAAACTCCAGAACCGCGGGCCGCAGCGCAAAACAGCTGAAATATGGCTGGGGACAAACCACTCCCCACGAGATGGCGACTTTAGTGACAAAAGTGCGTAATGGCGAACTAATCAGCCCGGCTGCTTCAGAACGCATCTATCGAAACCTGATCAGAATATACTACGACAGCCACGCATTATCGGAAATTCCGCCCTATGTTCAGGCAGCCTCTAAGTCTGGTGCGGTAGATGATGCCCGGTCAGAAGTACTGCTCGTGAATGCACCCCATGGAGATTACGTTTTCTGCATTGCGACAAAAAACCAGAAAGATATTTCCTGGGAACAAAGCAATGAGGGATGGGTATTGATCAAATCTTTAAGCAAGTTGCTCTGGAACTACTTCGAACCGGATTCAAGATGGAAACCTGCTGCAGGCATGGAAAAATTCCACCACTAGAGCTTTAAGCCTTCGTTACAACTGATGTGGTTTGTAGGTTGCGGTGTTAATCTTCAACTCCGTATCCGCCTCTGCGCCGCGCACCGCCAAGATCAAAGATGGATGTTTATCCATGATTTCACGAATGTCCTTAAGTGTTTGCTGCTCCACAACTTTATTGCATATTCTTACAGGCTCATCTAGAGCATCTGTCACGATTTCCATATCATAAATGCCATTTACGAGGGTTTCACATATCACTAACGACACGTCCTTGTTGGCCGTCAACTTCTTTAATTCTTCAAAGGCATGTTTTACCTGTTCCATGTTTGCGTCTTCAAAGCCAAGGCAAATGCATGGAACAGAGCTTTGTGTGTCCACTAGAGCGACTTCATTTGCGTCGGCCAATATTGATTCTATTACTAATCTGTCCATATTATAATTAAATATCAGTAAAAGCCTTTTTAGCACCGCTTTGTTTTTCCTAGTTGTAATTGTGTCGCTGATATGGCAGAAATGCCAGGCTTTCGGTTTGAGGTTAACAAGGGGTTGACAGGGGGTTGACAAGGCCTTGACAAGGCCCCGACAAGGCTGAAGCCAGGTCAACCCCCTGTCAACCCCTTGTTAGGACCTGGTTTCAAACAACTCAACATTCAACCAGTTGAAACTTTTTTTGTTTCTGATCCTTTTGTTAAGGTAAACCTCAAATGGACGCAAGATGAAACGAACATTGCAGATTCTAAACCTGATCACATTCCTCGCCGCTGTAGCCATCAACTACTTCTACAATACAGGCAGCAATGCGCCAAACACCGTCGGGGAAATATCCGACAAATACGAAAACCTGCTTACACCTGCCGGTTATGCCTTTTCGATCTGGGGATTGATTTACCTGATGGTGTTTCTATTTTCCATTTACCAGGCAAGAAGTCTTGTTTCGGCAAAGGCTGATGATGATTTTGTTTTGAAGATCGGTCCCTGGTTTATCATTTCTAACCTTGTAAATGCAGGATGGATCGTCGCTTTTACCAACGACCTCATCGGCTTATCAGTGATCCTGATGTTGGTGTTTTTCGTTTCGCTGCTCAAGATCGTAGTGAACCTGAATATGGAACGCTGGGATGCACCAAAGTCAACCATATTCTTCATCTGGTGGCCCTTTAGCCTTTACTTTGGATGGCTGAATGTCGCGCTGATCGCGAACCTTGCTGTATACTTCCGGTCGCTTGGCTGGGATGGTGCACCATTTTCGCAAAGCTTCTGGGCGGTGCTGGTGCTGCTCATTGCAGGACTGATATTTACGGTGATGATCTGGAGCAGAAATATGCGGGAGTACGCAATTGCAGGATCCTGGGGCATATTTGCAATCGGTATGAACAACTGGAGCTCCAACCAGCTTGTTGCTTACACCGCGGTTGCGGTAACTGCAATCGTAGTCATCAATACCATGGTACATGGATACAAAAACCAGGTGGCAAGAAAATAACTATGCCTCCTGCTCTTTGTTCGATTCCATAAATGCTACTAGCCGGTTCAAACGGTCATAGTAAACTTCCGTCCCTTTTTTACCGTCATTGGCTTTGATATAGTTTAAGTGTGATTCGATGAATAAAGGCACATCAACGATGGTTACCCCGCTATCAATATCAACTTGCGATGGCAAGTTGATGCCGGTGAAATAACCTTCCAATTCTTCTGCTGTCATAGCCGCAAAGGTATGGAATATTACAGTTTTTCCGCTTCTATAGCCCTGCCGATATTTTCCAACAGATCATCATCGATCTCGTCATCGGTGGTCCAGGTAACACCTTTCTCCCTGGTATTCGGGAATACGATACCTACAAGGTCATCCTTTTGGGAAACCTGAAAGCTTCCATCCTCAAGGGGTTTAATGGTATAGGTGATGCTGGATCCACCAGTTGCTACTTCAATTTCGAATGTGTCCATAGGTGTAGTTTTTTGGTACTTAACATCGTTTTAAGCCGATTGTTTGCTGGCACCCGCATGCAGGGGAAATCAGCGCGGGGTTCCACCTGTGCATTGAAGACTACAGATTTCAGGCCCAGCAAGGTTCAAAGCAAGGTTCGGGAAAGGTTTTTACATATTCTGACAACATTGTTGGAATTTTAGCTGTTTAGCTTAGAAAATCACAGTTATGGAAAACGCAGTACCGGCTCAGGAAAGCGGCAGTGAAATGAATGCCGTACAGGAAGCAACTTTTAATACACCAGAAGAGGCGAATGCATTTTATCAGATTGCTAAGCAGCGCCTCCTGAATGTTAATAAATGGGATGAGGTCGCTAAGGTTCCCTCTTCTACCTTCATCTTGTGCGGCCCTTCGGGAGAGCCTGTCAGCAGGGATGTTCAACTTGGGGATTTCCTGAAAATTGATATACCAGGCCCCGGCACCAGCACGGGTGATGGTTATGATTGGGTGAAGGTGGAGTTTATTAAAGAACAACACCAAGATGGCGCAGACACCATGAGTTTCCGGGTAAGGCCTACAGATAACCCGCTATCGCCGGAAGAAGCGGTTGCACACTTCTTTGATGATGCCGCAACATCTACCTTCCAGGTAAGGAAAATTGGTAATGTAGTCACCGCTGAGGTACATGGACGCAATGAAACGCCGAATACACACACGGATCATATTGTCGATAACATTCGCAATACCATGGTGGGCTTAGGCGCCAAGGTTGGCGCTTCATACCCACAATGGAAAGGTTTGGTTGCAGGAATTGCTGCGGTGGATTAATCCCGCATCAATTCTGCAAAAAGTTGGTATGACCGCAGCTTGGCCTGATGATCATAGATGTGTGCGCTGACCATGATCTCGTCAACCTGCGTTTGAGCCAGGAACGACTCCATATCTTCTTTCACAAGCGCTTTGCTGCCCACAAAAGTGCAGGCAAGCATCTGATTGATCTGCTCCGCCTCGTAGCTGTTGAGTACATCGCCAATATTATCGACAGGTGGTTGCAAAAGGTTTCTTTCGCCGGTGATGATACCTCTGAACATTTGATACAGGGAGGTGGCAAGTTTGTTGGCCTCCGCATCAGTATCTGCAGCAATAACGTTTACACAGGATAACACATAGGGTTCCTGCAGGTACTCCGATGGTTTAAATTCTTTACGATAGATATCAATCGCAGTAAGGAACTGCGCCGGAGCAAAGTGGCTTGCAAAAGCGTAAGGAAGCCCCATGGCTGCCGCAAGGTGTGCACTGTCAGTACTTGACCCCAAGATCCAGATCGGGATTTCTAGTCCTTCACCGGGAATTGCTCTTACCTTCGCGTAGCGATTTTCTGCTGAAAAGTAGGTCTGCAGCTTCCTAACTTCCTGAGGGAAGTTGTTTACCGCAGCAAAACGATCGCCACGGATAGCCATAGCGGTAAGCTGATCCGTGCCCGGTGCCCGGCCAAGACCCAGATCGATACGGCCAGGGTATAACGATTCCAGCGTCCCGAATTGTTCTGCAATCACTAAAGGAGAGTGATTTGGCAGCATGATACCGCCGGAGCCTACACGGATCTTTTTTGTACCGCCGGCAATATGACCAATAACCACCGAGGTAGCAGAACTGGCTACACTGATCATGTTATGGTGCTCGGCGAGCCAGTAACGTGTATAGTCCCAGGTCTCGACATGCCTGGCAAGATCAAGGCTACTCACAAAGGTGTCTGCAGGTGTTTTACCTTCAATAACAGTTGCTAAATCTAAAACGGAATAGGGTATATCTTTTAATTGTTTATCGCTCATAAATCGGTCATCAACATTTTTTGCTGATTGACAACAAAATTAAAGATTATCTAGTTTGGCCGTTGACCGCCTGCACCAGTTATGACATTGAATACAGACAGCAGCGTTAAAACTATAATACATTTGAAACGGTTATGACTATAAACAAAAATGATTATGAAAAGCAACAGGCAAATCATCAATGAACTCAAAGAGCTTCTGGAACTTGTAAACGACGGTAAGGAAGGATTTGAAACATCAAGTGAAGCAACGGACAAGATTGAACTTAAGGGATTGTTCCTTCGGTTTTCTGCACAGCGCGCGTTGTATGCCAGTGAACTTAAAGCACATATCGAGAAACATGGCGGTAAGGCCGACAATGAACGGGGCGACCTTGCAGGCGCACTGCACCGCACCTGGATCGATATCAAACAAGCGCTAAGCAGCAAGGAAGATAAGGCGATACTTAACGCGGTGCTTGGTGGTGAACGTGTTGCCCTGGACAGATACAACAGGTTAATTGCGGATTTTGACGACCACGCAGATCACATTGACCTGCTGCGCAGGCAGCGCGATGGAATTGTAGATGCTATGGAATCGGTATATGAGATGATGAGCAGGCAAAAGGGCTAAGATCCATTATCTTTGCCAGTATGCAGAACGCTACAAAGTTTTTTTCAAAGCTCGTTTACAATAAGTTCTTCTGGCAGTTCTTTGTTGCTGCGTTCATGCTGGGAATGGCAGTTTTTTTCTTCCGGGAACAGCACATCGAATTAATCCGGATTCAGGAAGAGCTTAAACGTAGCAGTCCGGTGTACATCATAGCGGGCATCCTTTTGACCGTGGTGTATGTGCTTGCACAGGCGCAGATGTACGTGCACAGCTTCCGGGCCCTCAACAAAGATGTTCCGCTGGGCATTGCCTTATCACTTTTTCTAAAGAGAAACCTCGTCAGCATATTCCTGCCCGCAGGTGGCTTCTCCTCACTGGTGTTCTTCACCCGGCAAATTGAAGATCGTGGGATCTCTAAATCAAACATCCACCTGGCCTCTACCCTTTTCGGTTTCTGCGGAATTCTGTCCGTCGTACTTGTGGGTATCCCGGTTATGGGCATTGCGCTACTCTTCACAAGCCTTGGGAAGACCGAACTTTTGGCCTTTGTTTTCCTGCTCTTATTAACTGTCGCGCTTATTGCATTAATCTATTCTATTTCCAAAAAAGGTTATGCCTACCGATGGCTTTCCAGGATTCGCCCTTCGGTTACCACCATTTTAGATGATATGATCGACCAGAAGGTGAGCAGGAAAGAGTTCTGGAACACCCTGCTGGTATCGATCGGTATAGAGGTTATTGGAATTGTCCACCTTTATATCTCCATGCTCGCCTTAGGCCTTGATGCGAGTTGGCCAGCAGCCATCATCGGCTATATGGTAATGGTTGTGCTCCTCATTGCCTCCCCTTTTCTGCGGGGCCTAGGTACCATAGAACTATCATTAACTTTCATCCTGCAACAATTTGGCTTTCCGATTGTAGCGGCAGCGACAATAACACTTCTTTTTAGATTTTTTGAGTTTTGGTTACCGCTATTTGCTGGAATCCTGAGCTTCATCACCAAGCGTGACAATCTGATTTTACGGGTACTCCCTGCCTTCATTATATTAATGCTGGGCATCGTGAATATAGTTTCCGCAATTACACCTGCCATTCCCGTAAGATTACGTTTGATGCAGAACCTGATTTCGGACGACCTGATCGTAACCAGTAATGCCTTGGTACTGGTTTTTGGATTGGTGCTGGTAATGATGAGCGTTTTCCTGCTACAGGGCTCCAAACGAGCCTGGTATGCCGCGGTAGCAATCACCGCCTTTTCTTTTTTCGGTCACTTGCTGAAAGCTGCCGACTATGAAGAGGCAATCCTTGCTTTTACTGCTGGTGCAACCTTGTGGTATACGCGCAGTTTTTATAAGCTGAAGCCGAATCCAAGATTTGTATCATTCAACTATCTGGTGATCATTTATGCTGCACTTGCTGTGCTCGCCTACGGTGTATTAGGCTTTTACTTTATAGACAAACGCCATTTCGGTATTGACTTCCACTTTGATCAGGCTGTTAAAGCAGTACTGAAACTCTTGTTCCTGATTGATGATAAAGCACTTGCGCCGAAAACCCCGTTTGGTGAACGGTTTGAATATTCCGTTTACATTGCGGGCGCCACATTGATACTCTTCATCATTTTTAGTCTGCTGAAGCCCTATTTTTCTAAACCCTATAACACGCAAGACGACTTTGATAAAGCCAATGGCCTGCTGAAAGAATTCGGCAAGTCTGCCCTGGATTACTTCAAAACTTACCCGGATAAGCTGCTGTTTTTTAATGATGATCGAAGTGCTTTTCTCAGCTTTAAGATCACCAGGCACTTTGCCGTTGTACTGGAAGACCCGGTGGCGGCGAACGACCGGATTAAAAAGGAAATGGTGAACCAGTTTGAGTTATTCTGCCAGGAAAATGGATTCATCAGCGCATATTACCGGGTTCCGGAATCGTCGCTGGAGTTTTACAAATCGCTGGGGCGCAAATCCATCCCCATCGGAGAAGAGGCCATTCTAGATCTCACAAGCTTCACCATGCAGGGCGGAAAGATGAAAACGACCAGAAGTGCGGTGAACCGCCTGGTGGCTGAAGGCTTTCAGTTTAAAGTATATCAGGCGCCAGTGAAACTGGGGATGTTGCAGAAGTTGGAGAAAGTTTCTGAAGAATGGCTACGGGAGCTCAATCAAAAGGAAGTTGCTTTTACCCAAGGCGTTTTTGATGCAAGTATACTGAAAGAACAAACCATACTAACCATCGAGGACCAGGAGGAGAAGGTTTATGCGTTTTTGAACCTTATCCCGGACTATGCTCCGGGTGAAGCCACCTACGACCTGATCCGGAAAGTCACAGATGCCCCGAATGGCATCCTCGATATGCTGCTTTCCATGACCTTTTTATACTTGAAAGAGGAAGGTTATCAAACGGTAAACATGGGACTGGCACCATTGTCGGGTATGGAGGACGTGAACGTTACGCAAAAAACGATCAAGTACGCCTACGAAAACTTCCGGATTTTTGGCCAATTTAAAGGCCTGAGGCGCTATAAAGAAAAGTTCCTGCCGCGCTGGGAAAAGAAATATCTGATCTTCAGCCACAACTATCATTTATTGCAGGTACCAAGAGCCTTGAAGCGGGTTTCCGAAGGGAACTAGAGTTCCTGAATAATCGTCCGGGCGAGCAGATGAACATCATCATTGTACTTATGCGAGCCCGGCACGAGCACTTTCTTGAGCTTTGCACTAGGTTTAATGGCGGGATAAAAATCACTGCCTTCTGTTGCGCCAAAGATACAAAGTACCGGCGCCGGACTTCTTAGTAGTTGTGGATAAACTTTGTAGGGATCTTTATCGGTACTCCCCATGCCGAGCATGTTGCTGATCTTCGTGACGAAGCCGGTGGAAAAGCCGGGTGAGAGCAATATTACCGATTTCAGCTGTGCGGCTGTATTTTCCGGGAATAAAGGCGGTAAAAAAGCACCTACATCGGCTCCAAAGGAGTAGCCCAACAGCGCAAAGCTGGGCTTATTCCATTGCTTCCTATAATGATCTATAAACCGGGCTGCGTCGTTTGCGAATTGTGCCGGTGTTTTCTTCTCCCAGAAGTACTTCCTGGTATCGAGTGCCACCACGGCATAGCCCTGGTCGCTCAGTGTCTTGATCAAATTCTTCGAGAAGCTGTTCATGCCGCCATCTCCAGTCAGGTACACCAACATCGGCTTGTGCCCTGCTTTTGGAAAGGTGTGCAATGGAAGTCCATCTTGTGCCCTTGCCTTGAAAGCTGCAGGATTAATGATGAGCAAAAGGCTACAAAGGAAGGCGGTCAGGGATAATTTCATCGTAGTTTCAGGGAACGTATTTTTGTGAAAATAGTGATAATTTTTTGGCATTCCGCCGTTTCATAATGATGGTCTCCAGCGAGCAATGTTAAATGAAAGTTTCGCCTTTTAACTTCTGCCAAGGCCTTCGGCTGCTCCCTTTCACCATAAAAACAGTAAACAGGGATCCGGATCTTTTGTAGCTCCGGCAGCACCTTGAAGGTTTTATCATCAGCCGATAAATTCAGAAGATCGGTTGTATGAACCATAAAATCAGTGCTTGCAAAAGGAGAAAAGAGTCCGATGGCAATTACGGCACGTTTTGTAGGCGCAGGGAGCCTGTTGTATATGAAGGGGATTACATCTGCACCGAAGGAGTAGCCGGCGAGATAGATCCGGCTGGCATGATAACGTTCCGCGTAATGCAGGATCAGGCGTCTGATATCATCTGCGGTTTGGGAAGGACTGCGTTGTTCCCAAAAGTAGCTTCGGGAGTTTAATCCAACAACATGATAGCCCTCTTTAGCGAAGCCTGCGGCAAGCTGATCATTAAACTCCAGCCAACCGCCATCACCCGATAGCAACAATAGCAAGCGTCTGGAATCCTGGTTTTCAGCAGGGTATATTACCACAGGCAGGTCAAGCTCGTTGCTTTGTTCACCCTGATGTTTACTGAAACGATTTCGTTTCATGATGCTGCAGCTGCTCAGCAAGAGTATATAGGCGATGCCCAGCACCGGTATCCAACGTTTCATGTAAATAGGTTAAAATAATTTCAATTGCTGATCCACTGGCGGCTTTGCATCACCGGAGACGGTCTTGCCACCATACTTCCAGGATTCACGGCGTTCTTTTTCCAGCAACGCCTCAAAGTTCTGGTTGGGCGTAAATCCCTGCTCCGCCATTCTGGACAGCTCGGAAAGTTTGCGGATGGCCTGCAGCTTATCAGACTGCCCCACCTTGGCCTTCTGCAGGGCCCTGCCAAGTACAGCGATGGTTTCGTCATAAACTTTAAGAGGAACCGGGAAGGGATGACCATCTTTGCCGCCGTGAGCAAAGGAGAACCGTGCGGGATCCTGAAATCTGGAAGCTGTACCATAAATCACTTCGCTTACAAGAGCCATTGACTGTAGTGTACGTGGTCCCATCCCCTCCAGCATTAGTAAAGACTCAAAGTCTGCCGGCTGCTTTTCATGCGTCAGCCAAAGCATTGCTCCAAGCCTTTTCAGATCCAGGTCTTTGGCTGTTACCTCGTGGTGATCGGGCATTTTCAGGTGGCGGATCTCCGCTAGCATACGTTGAGGATCCTCATGGGTCATGGAAAGCATGGCCTGCTGTGCAGGCAACGATGCTTTA
Organism: Pedobacter sp. SAFR-022; assembly: GCF_051965375.1. Lineage (NCBI taxonomy): Bacteria > Pseudomonadati > Bacteroidota > Sphingobacteriia > Sphingobacteriales > Sphingobacteriaceae > Pedobacter > Pedobacter sp. SAFR-022. The sequence continues at coordinate 129,741 of NZ_JBQCME010000004.1, read as the reverse complement.
GCCGCCAAATTCATGATCTGACCCTGATTCAGACCGGCAATACCAGAATGTGGGTCGGATACAAAAGATTTTAGCGCTGCAGAATGCCAATGATACCTGCGAGCCGTAGCACTGTCCGGGCGCATGCCTTGTTGTACTACGGTCCATTGACCGGTTTGATCTACGATAAAGCTGTGCAGGTACAATTGAAAGCCATCCTGTACCGCCGTATTATCTACCTTCGCGCTGAGTTTGCTTGATCTGGCAAGTGCTTCTCCGTCGATGCCCACGAAGTCGCCGTAACGGATCAGTTCCGCAGGCGTTTCACGAGACTGTTTACCTTTTCCGCCACAAACGTAAAGTCCGAGGCTTTTGGCATGCGGGTTTATCGCTTTCTTTAATGCCCCCATGACGGAGGTGGTGATGCCGGAGGAATGCCAGTCCATGCCCATAACGGCGCCGAAGCTCTGAAACCAGAATGGGTCACCTAGCCGTTGCAGCACTGCGGCAGTGCCAAACTCTTCAACAATCGCTTCAGTGATGGCAAAGCCCAACTTAGACATACGCTCCGCCAGCCACATGGGCACGTGTCCATAATGTAGCGGTAGGTCTGCTGAGCCTGAACGTTTCATCTTTATCCGAAGGTCAACTGATCTACACGCACCCAGTGCATTCCTGCAGCTTCTGCGGCTTGCACCCCCGGGCGTCCGTCTTCAAAAACGAGGCACTGCTCAGCTGCTACGCCAAGAAGTTCCGCAGCTCTTAAAAATGGATCGGGATAAGGCTTACCACGCTCGGTATCTCCGGCGCAAACCAGCACCTCCACCAAGTCGCGAATGCCCAGGACCTCCAATGTCCTTTCAATCGCCGCGGTATCTCCGCCGGAAACCACTGCAATGCGTTTTTTACCTGCATTGGCGCGTAGATGCGCAACAACATGTTCTACGGGTTGTATTTCCTCCAGATACTTGCTGGCGAAGATCTCCGCCTTCCGCGCTTTGAATGCTGCAGGCACCAGGCTGCAGTTATACCTGCTATTGATTTCTTCAACCACATTGGCAATAGGCCAACCTGCAAGTTCATCAATGATCGCCGGATCGAATATTACATCGTGTTCCTTAGCAGCATCAACGTAAGATTCCGTGTGTGCTGCCATATTATCAGCAAGGGTACCATCACAATCATAAAGAAAGGCCTGGTAATCACCTGCAGTGAGTTCACATAATTTATCAAATTTGGATTGCTCCATACGTAAGTTTTAATTTTTGCCTCAAAATTACGACAATTATCATCCTGGCAGTGCCAGTGCCGTCTGCTGAATGTCAAGCTTCATAAAACAAAGCTTTGTGCCGTTTGTAATACTATTATGAACCAAGAGCATGAATTATTCTGGCTTTTTATACTCGCCATACCCGTTGCAAGTATTGCCTGGACCGTAACACATGAAGAAGTATTTCGGGAGCCAAGGGAGTATTGCGTCAGGCAATCCAAAGAGGCGCCAAGACTTTTGAAGCGCAAGTTTTTCTACCTTTTCACCTGTGAGTTCTGCTTCAGCCACTACGTTACCGTACTGATCCTGCTCTTAACCAATTACAAGTTGTACCATGATGATTGGCGCGGCTATATACTTTCCGGGTTTTCCCTGGTTTGGATCGCGAACTTCTACATGAGCATATACAACAAGATCCGTATCGACCTGAAAACAGGCAAGTTAATCTCCAAAAAGGAAGAAAACAGACTCAAGGAACAGAAAAAGGAAGACTAAAGTCTTCCAAAAATTCTGCTTAGCTCTCGCAACATTTTGCCATGATCCTGCTTCAACTCGCCAGGACCAAGCCGCCAGGCCCAGTTGTTCTCGATAGAAGATGGTGTGTTCATCCGTGCTTTTTTTCCAAGGCCAAGAACATCCTGAACGGGGATAATTGCCAGTCGTGCTACAGAAGCATAAGCCAGGCGAATGAGCTTGTAATGAACATTGTCTTTTGTGACCGGCCGCCCAAGATAGCATTCCAGGTTTTTCCTGTTCTCTTTGGTACTTTCTGATTTAAACCATGCCTTGGTGGTGGTATTATCATGCGTTCCAGTATAAACGATACAATTTTCGGTGTCGTACTGATGTGGGATATGTATCGAACAAGGCATATCATCGCCGAAGGCAAATTGCAGGACTTTCATACCAGGCATTGCAAACTGGTCGCGTAACAGGTACACATCATCATCAATATCACCGAGGTCTTCAGCGATAAAAGGCAGCTCAGCAAGTTCCTCGCGCATCACTTCAAAGAATTCAGCACCGGGACCAGGTTTCCAAGTACCATTGACCGCGGTTTCCTCGCCTGCAGGCACTTCCCAGTAAGAAGCGAATGCTCGAAAATGGTCCAGACGCAAAAGATCAAATAGCTCCATATTCTTCCGGAGGCGCTGCTTCCACCAGGCATAGCCTTCCTGAGCCATGACCTCCCAGCGGTAAACGGGCATGCCCCACAACTGCCCTTCTTCATTGAAGTAATCTGGTGGAACCCCAGCGATGCCGGCGTTATTGCCTTCTTCATCCAGCTTGAAGAGTTGTGGATGCGCCCATACGTCTACAGAATCGTAGCTGATGTAAAAAGGCAGATCACCGATCAGCTGCACCCGGTGTTCGTGTGCATACTGCTTCAATGCTGCAAATTGCTTGAAAAAGATATACTGCTGCCACTTGATCTGATCTAGTTCAGCCTGGCCGCTTTTCACAACCTTGGCCAGGGCATTTGACTTTCGCTTGCGGATCTCAGCGGGCCACTCGTTCCAGGGTCTTTGTTCGTACTTAGCTTTAAGCAACATAAATGCCGCAAAATCATCAAGCCAAAAGGATTCCTTACTGCAAAACTCCTGATAAGCTGCATCCTCACCTTTTCTGATGAAGTTATGATAGGCCCGCTCCAGCAACGGCAGTTTATGTTGCTCCACTTTAGGATAGTCGACCTGTTCCGTGCCTGAAGGTAGTTCTGCCTTAAGCTCTTCTTCGCTTAGAAGCCCTTCATCCTTTAAGGTTTCTAAACTGATCAGCAGTACATTTCCAGCCATGCTAGACAAGGCACTATATGGAGAGTAGCTCTGACTTTCCGAGATGGGGTTTAGTGGCAGCAGTTGCCAGTACCTTTGTCCTGATTTTTTAAGAAAATCAACAAAGTTGTAAGCCTCTTTACCAATATCACCGATACCAAAAGCTGAAGGCAGCGATGTAATATGCATTAAGATACCCGCTCCTCTTTTATTTGCCGGCTGCTCCAGCTTTAACACTGCTAAGGGTAGCGCTTTAAAGATTTCTTCAATTTTGATCACACTGCCTTTCACTTTTCCTTTTTCCTGGCTAAAAAGATGGCTCCATGCTTCAGGTGCTCCGGCTGGAACTTCGATGCGGGTATTCTTCCAGTTGATGGAGAGAATGTCTGATTTTTCCGATTCACATATTGCAGCAATATGCAGGGGAACGACAACAATGGTCCAGGTTTGCGGACCTTTACGCGCATATGCCAGAATATGATCTGCATATTTTCCTTTCACTTCCAGTGGAAGATAAGCGGCGGTTTTATAATCGTCAGGGTTGTTTTTCCTGTCCTGCAATAAAAGGTACTGCAGCCAAAGTTTGATCTTGCCGCCGTAGCGACTTTCCCATAGCTGCTCCATTGCGGCGCCTTCTTTAATTTCAGCCAGCCAGGCCGACCGTTTTTCATAGTCGACCGGACGTCTGTTATCGGGATCAACCAGGCTAAGGTCCCAGAGTTCCGTACCTTGATAGACATCAGGTACGCCGGGTGCGGTAAACTTAATCGTGGCCTGTGCCAGGGCATTGAGAATTCCGTAGTCCGCTACCTTTTTGAAAAATGGGCCGAAACTTTCTACAAATGGACCACTAGCCTCTATGAACTTTTTGCTGAATTCCTGTGCCGCTGTCTCGTAATCTGTCGCAGGTTCAGACCAGCCGGTATGCCGCTTAGCCTCCCTAAGGGCCTTTTGCAGGTAGGCATCAATCCGCTCCTGGTAGTCTGGCTCTTCCACACCAGGCATGGGGTGACTGCCGACCAGCGTCTGGTAAATGAAATAGCGATCATTTGGATCGGGCTTATCCTGCCTTGCGGTGATGTTGCTCCATTCATTTACCAGATTTAGCCATTCCTCAGACAGATCCGTCAGCACGTTCAGCCTTGCGCGTACGTCTTCCCCGCGCTTGGTATCATGGGTAGAGGTGCCGCTTAATGCCATTGGCCAGTACTTGATCCGGGTTTGCATAGAATCATGGAAGGCTTGTGGCGTTAGGCCAAAACCCTCAGGTGAGTCCCCTACTTCATTCTTTCCAATGTACCGGTTATAGGTATACATCAAGGTGTCTTCAACACCCTTGGCCATCAAAGGTCCGCTAAACTGCATACAACGTTTATAAAATAGCGTTCCACGCTTATTGAATTCTTTGTTCAGTGCTTTCGGTCTTTCAAACCAAACTTGCTTCAATGCCTGTACAGCCGGTTGAAGTTTCTTAGTACTAATATGATCTAAGAGGTCATTGAGTTCCGCAGCTTCTGATTTGGTCAAGGGAAAGGTACCTCCATAATAGCGGTATACCGGACAATGGATCAGTAATGCCGCGATGGCATCTTTCAGTAGGTCGGGATCAAGCTGTGGCTGTTCTTCCTGCAGGTTTAAGCTAAAGTACAGATCAACAAGGTTGTTGAGCTCGCCACCCATATGGTCTTTCAAAATGGCAGCCTTTTTACCCCATATTTGTTCTTCGATGCTTTCCGTGCTTTCGCTGATATCTTTGTAATGAGCGGAGAAGGCATCTTCTGCCTTCTTATTGGTAAAGATGTTATTTACAGTTGCAAGAAAGTCGTATCCCGTGGTGCCTTGCACCGGCCAGGCAGTCGGGAGTTCTTCACCTTGCTCCAGGATCTTTTCAATGACAATGTAGGTATCCTCGCCTGCTGATTCCCTTAACAATTCCAGATAGACATTTGGATCAAACAAGCCATCAATATGATCCACGCGCAAGCCCTGGAAAACACCTCGCTTCAATAGCGCAAAGATGTATTCATGATAGGCCTTGAAAACCTCGGGATTCTGGATATTCAGACAGATGAGACTATTTACCGTGAAGAAGCGCCTGTAGTTGATCTTCCGATCCGTTTCTTTCCAATTGCAAAGTCTGTAGTGCTGTTTGTTGGCAAGGGCCAGCAACGCATTTTTATCATTGTTGAATTGATCCAGGTTTTGCTGTTGCAGTTGCTTTTGGCTATCGTCGTTTAAAGGCCAAATGTTGCCGGAATAGTCGAACTGAAACTTGTCCCCTTCTCTAACGACCTTTAGCTCCCCACGCTCGATAACAACTTCAAGGTCATCACCTAAAAAAGGTGTCATAATCGGTTCAAAACCTTTACCAGACCAGTTCAGATCGAAGAACTTGTAGTACGGAGAAGCTTCGCCTTTTTCCAGGACATCCATCAGCCAGGGATTATTCTGGTGATAGGCCATGTGGTTGGGTACAATATCCTGAATCCAGCTCATGCCCTGGGATTTCAGGATGGCGGAAATTTCCAATAGCTCGGCTTCTGTTCCGATTTCCGGATTGATCCGGAGTGGGTTTACGGTATCGTAGCCGTGCATACTGCCGGGACTTGCCTCCATAATTGGAGAAGCATAGATCGTTTGAACACCCAGATCAGCCAGATAGGGTATGATATTTTTGAAATCGGAAAAGCTGAATTCCTTGTTAAACTGGATTCTATAGGTTGCTATCGGGTTAAGCATCTTTTCGGGTGTAGATTAATATTGATTCTGGTTGAATAATTAATTTGTTAACTTCCTGACAAGCACCATCGTCGGTACATGGGCCGCCCCATTTCTCATCCGCAGAACTTAAAAGGAGCTTCCAGTTGTGAATTGAATCTTCTGCGGGAACAGCCTGTTTCTCTTTGGAGAAATTCAGGATACAGACAATCTGTTGTCGTGGTTCCCATCTTTTTAGGACCAGGGTATTTTTGTCAGGATAACTAATGGCTGTGATGCGACTACGATCGCCATTACTTAATGCCGGATTATCTTTCCTTAAGGCAATCAATGCTTTGTAGTAGTTAAACATGGTTTGATGCTGTGGCTTGCTCAGCAGCTCCCACTGCAACTTAGACTGCAGAAAGGTTTGTTCTGCATCAGGATCTGGTGCTTCGCCTTCAGCGTGAAACGCGGCGAACTCAGCCTTGCGTCCCTCGCGCACCATTTTGTTCAGCTCCGGATCGGTATGGCTAACAAAATACAGGAAAGGGTTTGTCTCTCCGTACTCCTCTCCCATAAATAGCATTGGCAGGAAAGGACTGATCATTACCGCTCCGGCAAGTACCTTCTGCATTTCAAAGCTATACAATTCCGAACTCCGCTCGCCTAACATACGGTTACCGACCTGATCATGGTTTTGAGAGAAGACGATGAACTTTGAACCCTGCAAATCCTTAGCTGGCTTCCCGAAATTCTTTTTCCGGTGTTCAGAATATTGTCCATCGTACACATACGCGTCCTGATAAGCCTTTTCCAGGTGGCGGATGCCTTGAAAGTCAGAATAGTACCCCGTTGTAGGTTCGCCTGCACTGATGCGCAAGGCATGGTGAAACTCGTCAATCCATTGTGCGTCCATTCCGAAGCCATTCTTTTCCGGGCTATCCAAAAATCGGGGATCATTGAGGTCACATTCTACGATCAGGTAATGTGTTCGTCCGGTCACCTCCATCAGCGCATCTACTTCAAGCCGGATCGCCTGAAGGATATGCTCTGCACTTAAATCCTTGATGGCATGAACCGCATCCATTCGTAAGGCGTCAATATGGAAGTCGCGGAACCACATCAGCACATTTTCAATAAAATACGCTCTAACGCCGTCACAGTACTCATCATCGAAATTCACTGCCTGACCCCATGGTGTATGATACTTGTCCGTAAAGTACGGGCCAAATTCACCAAAGTAATTACCTTCAGGCCCCATGTGATTGTAAACCACATCAAGGATCACCGCGATGCCTTTGGCGTGACAGGTGTTTACCAGCTCCTGCAACTTTGCTGCCCCTCCATAGGAATGTTGCACTGCAAAGGGGAACACGCCATCGTAACCCCAGTTGCGTGCGCCCGGGAACTGTGCCACCGGCATAATCTCAATCGCATTAATGCCCAGCTCAAGGAGATGGTCCAGGTGTTCTGCAATGCCATCGAAGTTCCCTGCTGTTGAGAAAGTGCCGGTGTGGATTTCGTAAATGATGTAACTATTTAGCTTAGGATTCTCCCATTCTTCGTCCGACCATTCTGCTGCTTTAAGGTCTATAGCCGCTGAGGCTTCATGAACGCCGTTCGGCTGACTCAAAGAAGCTGGGTCAGGAAGCTTTTTTGTACCGTCTAAAATGAATTTATATAAGTCATTGGGTTGGAGCTGATCTGTTGTGGCATGCCAATAGCCTTGGTTTTGTTTTTGAAGGCGCAGCAGCGATCCATTTTCTAATTCTACTTCAACGCTTTCAGCAGTTGGTGCCCACAGGCAGATCTCCGCCTGCTGTGCATCATTGAAGTTAATTCCAACCCTTCTTTGTTTTAGGTAAGCGCTTTCTTTCATATCTACATCAATGTCAAAGCCCGGGGAAATGTTTTAAAATTCTGTACACCAACAATACCCGATTTTAATGCGGCAGATACGAGTGCTACGTACAAACACTCAGAAGGTTAATAAAATATTTTTCCTGAAAAAGTTGCATTGTTCGTTTCTTGTGTTACTTTTGTACTGTACTACATAACTAACACACCAGTTTATCCAATAATCACGCATTATGATAAAGCTTTCAAACCTGAATTTTGGCTACAGCAAAAAGTCGCTACTATTCAAAAACCTGAACCTTGAACTTAAAGTTGGGCACATTTACGGCCTGCTCGGAAAAAACGGCGCAGGGAAATCAACATTGTTGAAAAATATGGCCGGACTGGTATTTCCGACCGGCGGCCAATGCAGCGTAAATGGTTACAACGCTGCGGAACGCCGTCCTGCTTTTCTACAGGAGTTGTTTTTTATTCCCGAGGAGGTTTACCTGCCGAGCCTGACGGCACGAAGCTTTGTAGACAGCAGCGGGCAGTTTTATTCAAAATTTGATCACGCGGGTTTTTTCGAGATGCTTCGGGAATTCGATGTACCCTCCGATAAAATATTAAGCAAACTCTCGTTTGGTCAGCAAAAAAAGGTGATGATCGCTTTTGGTCTTGCAACCAACACGAGCTTGCTGATCATGGATGAGCCAACTAATGGTCTTGACATCCCCTCTAAAGTTCAGTTCCGGAAGATTATTGCTGCTGCGCTTACGGATGACCGATGCATCATCATTTCCACCCACCAGGTTCGGGATCTGGATAGCTTAATTGATACCGTAGTGGTGATACATGATCAAGAGATTGTATTGAACAAAAGCCTTGAAGAAATCTCGGATAAGATTCTTTTCAGTACCGCAGCACATGCGAACAAAGGTGGTATTCTGTACCAGGAAGCATCGGACTTCGGTGTCAATACGATTAGCATTAACAATGCTGAAAACTATTCGAAGGTAGATATGGAACTACTCTTTAACGCGATAACTAACAAAAGTAAGGCTGTAACGGAATATTTAAACTAACATCATGAACAACACATTTGATCTACAGCGCTTCGGCCTATTGCTATCTAAGCATACCAAAGAAAACGGCCGCACCTACCTGCTTTCACTGGCCGTGCTCGCTGCTATATTATGCAGCTTCTTGACTTTTGTAACCTATGCAAATGACGGTTATCTGGGCCCTCACCTACAGGCAACCTTCTACCTTGTATTTAAAATATTGTCTGGAGCGATGTTCACCAGCATTGTTTTCAGTGCTTATGGCGACAAAAAGAAGTCCATTCCCCTGTTTACTTTACCGGTATCTAATCTGGAGCGTTACCTGGTGGGCTGGATTTATTCTTATGTGATTTTTCAAGTGCTATATACTTTGTGCTTCTACCTGGTAGACTTTGCGGTATTAAGCATTGCCGACCTGACATCCGTGCAAAAGAACGACGTGGTCAACATCATTACCGTTGAAGACTCTAAGTTTTACCCTGGACTCATGATTTTTACCTTTATCCATTCGGTATTCTTTCTCGGGGCAATATTCTTCAGGAATCTTCACTTTATCAAAACCGGCTTCGTCTTCTTTGGCAGTGTGCTCGGTATTATACTGATCAATGCGCCGTTGCTTAAGATCATCTTTGGTGGACAGGCGCAATTTTCACCTCCATTCGATTCCATCCGGATGATGGAAGGTGAGAATGGCATTTCCCTGGACCCAGCGCCGGGATCAGAATTCTATCCCTGGATCTTGATTATTGTGATGTCATTGATGTTGTGGACAAGCGCGTATTTCAAACTTAAAGAAAGGGAGGTGTAAGATGGAATTTAGAGAAAATGAAGCGATTTACCTGCAAATAGCAGCATACATCAGTGAGCATATCCTGCTCGCAAAATGGGCGAAGGACGAGAAAATTCCATCTGTACGAGAACTTGCCATACAACTTGAAGTTAATCCTAACACGGTGGTCCGCGCTTACGAATTTCTTCAAAATAAAGAAGTGATTTATAATAAACGTGGGATTGGTTTTTACATCACCGACGATGCTGCCGAGAAAATTAAGTTATATAGCAGGGAGCGCTTCTTAGGCCAGGAATTGCCCGAACTGTTCCGCAATATGTATCTGCTGGACATCAAGATGGAAGAACTTGAGAAACGTTATGAACAATTTAAAACTGAAAATTATCAATCTAAGAAATCATGAAAGTGAGCACCATATTAATCATCGCTGCAGTAGCGGCAAGTGTCATTGCACTTACTGCATTTAACCTTACTCAAAAGGCCTTTTACAACAAAGGCGACTGGAGGAACCGTTTTTACGGCATGGAATACATTGCCATCAAAAGCGTCACAGACATTGAACTGGCAGACGCAGATAAAATGCAGGTAACCATTGAAAAAGGTGAAAAAGAAGGTTTATACACCAGCGCATCGTTTAAAGAACATGTAAAGTGGACTCAAAATGGAAGGAAATTAAAATTTGAAGTCACGGAAGATGCTAAAAAAGGTGCTCCATTCCGGAACGAGGGTTTTGTGCTCGTGCTCAACAAAATTGATCACCTGAAAACAAGTCCTTACGTGCCGCTTAAGTTCCAGAAATCTTATCCGGCAACGCAGGTGCTGATCAAAGGTTTTACACAAAACAGCTTACAACTTGACCTGGGTAAAACGAGCGAGGTGATCCTGGAGCAGGTGCAGTTAGATACTTTAGTAGCAAACATCGGTAATAAGGAAGGTGGTGCCGGCTTAACCATAGAAAAGGATGCAAAGATCAAAGTTGCAGACTTTACGATCCCTGGCGCAAGCGGCCTGGGTTTGAACAACCCAGAGATCGTGAAGGCTACGTACAACGTTTCTGAAAAGGCTACGGTACTACTAAATGGGACAGCATTGAAGATTCTGAAATAATTTTCTTTATTTTTCACCTGATACAATAATGCGACTTAAATGTCGTCTATATAACTGAGAGCGTTAATTTAGACGGGGGTATTTCGGACGAAATATCTCCGTTTTTTTGTTTAAAACAGGTCCTATGTCTATACAGTCCATTAACCCGGTTAACGGTGAGATCATTCAGATTTATACTGCAAACAGCGAAAATGAAGTAAACAGCAAAATCAAACAGGCGCAGGAAGCCTGGAGAAGCTGGCGTCAGGTGCCGTTACATCAAAAAGCAGATCTGCTGATGAAAGCTGCGGCAGTATTGCGGACGCGTAAAGATGCACTCGCCATGCTTATGGCACTCGAGATGGGTAAACCCTTGAAAGAGGGCATAGGTGAGATTGAGAAGTGTGCCGGTGTTTGTGAATACTATGCGCAGCATGGCGAGGAATATTTATCCGATCAGCTCGTTCCAACTGAAGCACGTAAAAGCTATATTGCTTATCAACCGCTTGGAATTGTACTGGCCGTTATGCCCTGGAACTTTCCATTCTGGCAGGTCTTCCGCTTCCTGGCGCCAGGCCTGATTGCGGGTAACTGTGGATTGTTAAAACATGCCTCTAACGTTCCAGGCTGTGCCCTCGCTATCGAGGAGGTACTTCTGGAGGCCGGTTTTCCGGAGCATGTCTTTCAAACCTTACTGATCGACAGCAAGGCCACAAAAAAAGTGATTGAACACCCACTGGTACGTGCTGTAACCCTAACCGGCAGCACGGAAGCGGGCATGCAGGTCGCACAACAAGCCGCTGGCCTGCTCAAGAAGTCGGTGCTGGAGTTAGGCGGCAGCGATGCCTACCTGGTACTTGAGGACGCCGATCTTGAAGCCGCTGCGGAGACCTGTGTGCAAAGCCGTTTGATAAATAACGGACAAAGCTGCATTGCCGCCAAGCGATTTATATTGCTGGAGCGCATTGCCGATGAATTTACAGCGATCTTCAAAGTGAAGATGGCCAGCAGGATCACGGGAAATCCATTGGAGGCAGGTACACAGCTCGGTCCAATGGCTAGAAAGGACTTGAGGGATGAACTGCATCAGGAAGTACAAAAGAATATTCAGGCAGGTGCTGAATGTATTCTTGGTGGTGAAATACCGGAATACGCAGGAAACCATGCCTTTTATACGCCAACCATCTTAACTGGTGTAAAAAAAGGTATGCCAGCCTATGAAGAAGAGACTTTTGGACCTGTAGCATCCATGATCAGGGCGGCAAGTGTGGAAGAAGCGATCTATATCGCCAATGATACCAAATTCGGCCTTGGTGCTGCAGTATTCAGTCGTGACATGGAACGTGCAGAACAAATCGCAAAAGAGGAATTACAGGCTGGATCCTGCTTTGTGAACAGCTTTGTTAAATCAGATCCACGTTTGCCTTTCGGCGGCATCAAGGGTTCGGGTTACGGACGAGAGCTGGGTTTGGTTGGTATTCACGAATTTGTGAACATCAAAACAGTTTATATGGCTTAGAGGGTAGTATGCCGGTTTTATTGTAAATGGCAACTAAATGTTTTTGGCATTTAATTTGGTTTATCATTTATAAACCAGCATACTATGAAAACGTTACCACACTTAAAACAGATTACCTATGGTGTTATAATTGTTGCATTTCCATTTATCTTCTCTGCTTCTGACGGATTAAAGACCCCTGACGTTCAACCAAGACCTAAGAAACAATATACTTTTCCTGTAAACAGTCCGGAAGAGACGATGAACATACTGAAAGCAACCGTCGACAGCCTTAAGAGCAGTAGTAATAAACTAACTATTGCTAATTAAATGCAGCAAAATCTGTTTGAACTGGATTTAAAAACATACAGGGCTGAGGCAGCCTTATTGCTGCAGCACGCCCTGGTCTCTCCTTTCCCCCTGTCGAAGTAAAGCTCCTTTAGAAAAACAAACTAAAGTGTGCTAATGCAGCGAACTTTGTTCCCGGCGTAAATGCAATACTATTCACCGCATCGCGGTTCCTAAGCTTCGTTAAAGTTTCAAACTGCGTCTCTTTCCACCTTACATCAAAAAGATTGTTTACCGTTACACCTACTTCATAGCGCTTGGTCGTATAGTTCAGCACGAGGTCTGTAATGAAATAGCCATCAGCCCTAAGACTGTAGTCTTCATTCGCAGGGCGATCGCCAAGATATCTGTAGCGCAAACTACCGTTAAAGCCCGATTTATTCATGTAGGTAATTCCAGCCGAGCTACTCCAGACTGGTGCAAGCGGGATATAGTTTTCACCTTCAGGATCATCTACGGATCGCCCATGTGCATAATTCAAATCGGCATCCAGGTAAATAGCAGGCACCGGCTGATAGCGAGCGGAGAAGTCAAAACCCAACCGCTGCGTTTTGCCACTGAATTCAAGCGTGCCACCGTCGCCGCTATATACATATTCGTTATCCAGTCGGATCTGCCAGATGGCTGCATTGAACAGTAACTTATCCGAAATTTTGAGTACAGTCCCTAAATCGGTCGTGTAAGCCGCGGGTAGTGTTTTAAGTCCCTCAGCTGCCACAACTGCTCTGGTATCATTGGAATGGAAGCCTTTTCCAGCGGTTACATAAAACTGGGTACTTACTGTCGGTTGATAATAGAAACTGAATTTAGGACTAAAAATGTTGTTCTGTGCCTTGTACGCACCTGCACCAGTTAATGTCGGATCTTCATCAAGCTTGTTGTAATAACGATAATAAAACTGGTCGAACCGCAGCCCGGCATTGAGACTGAATTTTTCATTAAAACGAAGTGTTTCACTCAGAAATACGCCAGAATTCAGTTCTGTAATGTCGCCAAGTTTTATGGCGTCCAATAAGATGTTGTTGTTTCTGGTATGCGATAGCTCAGAATTCTGGGTGGCATCTAACCTCACGTCAAGCCCCAGTTGCGAAGTCAACTTCAGCTTTCCGAAATAATCGTCTTGGGTATAGCTACCATGGTAGCCAAATAAATCTCTGCCTTCACGTTGTCTAATTTCATCGCCGTTTACCGGATCTTCAAGGAAGAAAGTGAAATTTGTATGTAGATCAAGTGCATACCGGGTGTAGAAAAGCTGATTTTTAACTAAGTTGTTTCCCGGCGTCGTGGTTAAAAGGATTGCGTTTAAATTGGAGCGGGAGGTTACACCACCTTCATTAGGGTCAAGTGCTCCAAAAAACCCGATGGTGCCATCATTTACCGCATAATCGGGAATCTGACCCGAAGCTTTCCAATCGCTGTAAAAGGTGGAGGCTGATGCAGAAAGTGTACTGTTATCGGAAATTTTACCATGATATTTGGTAAAAAAATTAGCCCTTTTGAAGCGCTGTGAATGTTCAAAATAGCTGTCCGAATACCGGTATTCACCAGCAGCATACCAGGAATGATTATGCTCTAATGCATCTTTACCCAGCAAGTTCAGCATACCCAAGGCACGATAGGTGTTAAACTGGCCGGCTTCTACCCTAAAGGTATTTTTGTCTAAGGCGTTCAGGGTATGGAATTCTGCGAATCCGGAGGTTACAAGGTTACCCTTTTCAGCATCCGCGCTTCCCTTTTTGAAGGTAGTGTTACCAATGGTTTCAGGAATAATAAAGTGACTGTCGCTATAACCCTGTCCGTGGGCGTGGGATACCATATTGATCGGCATACCGTCAACCTGTAAACTGATGTCGGTTCCATGATCATTGTCGAAGCCCCTTAAAAAGATTTGCTCGGCTTTACCGCCGCCCTGATGCTGACCAATAAACAGCCCTGGTACCAGTCGAAGTACTTCCTGAGAATTGGATACGCCGCGCATGCGAATATCTGTTTCGCTGATCGCTTTGTACGGATTACCGGCGTAACCAGCAATAACCACATCCTGCAACTGCAATGCGGTAGGTTCCAATAGGAATAGTTGCCCTTTGGCGAGGTCAGCTGCATTTATCTGCAGCCTTTCATACCCGAATGCTGTAATCTTGACAATTTGATTGGGACCAACGTTGCTTTTTATACTAAATACACCCTGTTCATCGCTGATGTCCGTTGCACTTTTATCAAGGAGCTCAACAGTAGCACCTTGGATCGCAATTCTGGTTCTTGCGTCAACGAGTTTTCCAGAAATTTCTTGTTTTTGAGCGTAAGATAGTTGACTAAGCAGTAGTAAAGCAGGGAGTAAAAGTTTCTTCATTCAGAATGTTCAATTGAAATTTGATGCAAAAATAGAAAGCTGATGAATACAGGCAATCTATAAAGTGCATTATGTGTGATTGTAATGGCTTTAATACCTATTTACTGAGTCTTTGGTAGTTTAGATTGATTCTAGGAAAGTCACAAGAAGGTAAAAGGGAGATTTCATTTGTAATAAAGATGATAGAATACTTATCTTTGATATATCAAACGCCGGCACGCCTGGCCTCACCTTCCACAAAACTTCAAGCTTATAGATTCGAACCTTACCTCAACAATCGTATATCTACCCATAGCCAACCAAACTTAAACCTATGAGAAAATACATTTTAGCAGGCGCAGGATCTTTATTAGTTACTTTATCAGTTATGATTAGCGGATGGATTCCAAGTTCAGGAAGCCAACCGGTTAATAGTGCTACAACTAAAGTAAATGAAGCTCCGGCCGCAATCACCGCCGACTCTTCATATAACAGATACCTCAACGATATTTATCTTGCTGCAAATTTAGCCGCTACTGGTCTGGACCAAATGGTTTTTGAGAAAGCCGTAACTGGATTTTACAATCTTAAAAATGCTGGAAAGTTATCAGCTGAGAAGTCTATCATCAGTATTGCAGACATGAATCAGGTGAGTAGCACCAAACGCTTATGGGTCATAGATCTGGAGAAGAAAGAGCTGCTGCTGAACACTTGGGTTGCCCAT
Source organism: Pedobacter sp. SAFR-022 (assembly GCF_051965375.1). Classification (NCBI taxonomy): domain Bacteria; kingdom Pseudomonadati; phylum Bacteroidota; class Sphingobacteriia; order Sphingobacteriales; family Sphingobacteriaceae; genus Pedobacter; species Pedobacter sp. SAFR-022. Next base: position 114,342 of record NZ_JBQCME010000004.1, on the reverse strand, counting down.
GGAAAGAATACCGGTGACGATAGAGCAACAAGGTTCTCGAACGTGAATTCATCAAACCAAAGTAGCCTTGGATTTTACATAACCGGTGAAGTATACTATGGTAAACATGGACGTTCTTTACGTCTGGATGGTATGGACAACGGCTACAATGATAATGCACGCAGACGTGCCATTGTGGTACATGGTGCCGATTACGTTAGTCAGGGTACGATCAACGCATTGGGCCGTTTAGGACGTAGTTTGGGTTGCCCAGCGGTTGCTCCGGAGTTATCAGATAAGCTAATCAACACCATTGAGGGTAAAACTGTGTTGTTTATCAATGGTGCTGACCAGCATTATACTTCTAAGTATCTCGACAATCATTTAGCTGCCGCATTCGCTTTTAATAGTGTTGATATCCCTGTTCAAGCACAGGAACTACTTCCCGCTAAGTCGCTGCAGGTGGGTATATAATACAATATCGAGTCCGTAGACGTCCTTTCTGAACTGTAGTGCCCCACTTGGATCGGCCCAGGCTGTGAAATAGGTAAGATACACCGGAATTTTCTTTGGCAATGCCAGGTCAGTTGCTTCTGGATTATTTGACTCCATGTTCTTTTTGATCAGGTCGAACTTTTGTCCATCGCCAAATAATGCATAGGCCAGATCCAATGGTTTCTCCACACGTACACAACCGTGGCTAAGTGCGCGTTCCGCTCTTGTAAAGCCAGCCTTTGCCGGTGTATCATGCAAATACACGCTACTTTGGTTCTTGAACAGGAACTTAATTTTACCAAGTGCATTGTCTAGTCCCGGACGCTGTTTAAAGGCATATACCTTTCCCGCATCTGGAGCAGACCAGTCGATCGTTTCTGTGTCTTCAATGATCTTTCCATCTTTGTACACATCAATATTGTTGTTTGAAAGATAGTACGGATCTGCTGCTGCACTTTTAGTGATTTCATTTGTTGCAATACTTTGCGGAATGTTCCAGACAGGATTAACCTGTACACTGTGGATCAAGCTATTTAATTGCGGGGTTTCACGACTGAATGGTCTGTCTTTCTTAAGATCGTGTTCATCATAGGTTGCCAGGTTGTCTGTGAAAGTTTTATTCCTACCCTCACCTACGACAACTTTCATGTTCATTATAGATTTGCCCTTTTCCATGACGTCCAAGCGGTAGTCGGCAATGTTCACGAGCACGTATTTATCTTCAGTCGGCTTATTCTTCCAGCGTAAACGTTCAAGGTTAACGGCAAGTACCCGTTGGGTTTCTTCTGCAGACATTTTAGGATCTTTGAACCCGCTTGATAGTGCCTTTTGCAACGCCAGATATTGAGGATCTTTAGGCTGAATACTGTCTAGATAGCTCTTCAAATCTGTGAGCGTAAATACCTGCTGCATTGAAGTACTGTCTGGACGCTTGGTTTCTGTATAATACCGGGCGTAGATCTTCCTCGGGCTAATTGCTCCAAACTGCATCGCATTACTGTAATTGATCAGTGAATTTGCGGCCATAATCTCCAGATCCGCTAAGGTTTCATAAGCTTCATCTTTCGACTTGATGGCGTCTTTATCATACAGCTTTCCAATTAAACCTGTCAATGCAGTCGTCTTAAACATCTCTGGATCAAGTCCGTGTGCCGGTGCATTTTTAAAGTATTCGGTAATGACTTTTAATTTTCCTTCAGGCAAATGCTTGAGTACGAGTACCGGTTCGTAATCATTTCTTTCATAAAAAGCAGAAATCAGCTTTGGATTGTTCAGTGTGGAGCGTTTAGCTTCTAATCTTTTCTTGAGTACCACAGCAAAGGTGTCGCTTTGCAGATCTTTAAAAGCTTTGTTTTTAGTTTCGCCATAAAGGGCTTTAGAGATGTCGGAACGTGTCTTTTTACAAGACTGAAATCCGATGGTCGCGACCAGTAGCACCAGGCATACCGCGGACATACGCTTTAAGTTAAAATTCAGTTTATTCATAAGTGATGTTTGTGTGTTAGAAAATATTTTTGTGATTGCAAGTATGAAGTTTAAAAATCCTCATCCAGCCTGCCGGCTTTATGTTTAGGGAAGTTAAACAGCATGGAACTTATAATTGGAATAACAAAAATTGCAACTGTGATGATGGATACGGCGAGATCCGCACGCTCACTCTCGAGAAACTTAGAAATGGGCGATCCCACGGCAAAGTGAGTGATTACGGACGCTGAGAGCTTCAAACCTAAAACACCGATGACCATGTAAGCAGCTGTTTCCAGGAAGGAAAACTTTTCCATCAGTTTTACAAAGCCTTGTGCGACGAAACGCATGGCAAGAATACCGATGAAAACGCCGATATAGATCAGGTAAATGTTGTCTGTAAAGGCAACAGCAGCGAAAACGTTATCTATAGAAAAAGCAAGGTCCATAAGCTCTACCAAGGCAACAGTTGCCCAAAAGTTTCCAACCAGACCAACGGTAGAACGGTAGAACCAGTTCCGTTTCTTATCAATTGCTTCAAGATGATGATCTTCTTTCTGTTTCTTCATCTTTTTAAGGAAATAAGAGATGGCAAGATATAACAGATAAAAACCACCTATGGGTTTAAGCCACCAAATGGTTACCAGCCAGGCAGCCAATACCAGACATATACCACGGAATACATAGGCGCCAATGATGCCGTACCTTAAAGCTTTGTCCCTTTGATCCTTTGGAAGATCCATGACCATGGTTGCCAATACCGCTGCATTGTCTACGGAAAGCAGACTTTCGATAATTACAAGATTTAAGATGATGAGTAAGCCCGCTTCAATGTCGTTGCCAAAAATGGTATGCAAAAAGTCCATTATTTCTACGCTGTTTTAATGTTATGTGATAAATAAAGCGGAAGATATAGGAAATATATGCAAGAACTAAGCCATAAAGCCCATTATCTGCAACATGACAATGCATCAGCTTCAGTACTTGGTAGTTGCAGGTTTTACGCCTTCTGCGGCTTGTATAAGCAAGGAAAGCAGGACGACAAGGAAGCATCCAAGTACATTGAGCCATAGATAGGCTATGACATCGAAATATCCGGTAACACAAACGAGCAGTTCGGCGAGCAGCGCAGCAAAAAACACCGATCTGCCATCAACTTGCTTTACATAGAATGCCACCAGGAAAATCCCAAGCACTGTTCCGTAGACGTATGAGCCGAGAATATTTACCGCCTCGATCAGGTTGCCAATTTTACTCGCATACAGCGCCATGACGATACAAATAACGCCCCAGAATATTGTAGCCCAGCGTGATGCGGACAAGTACTGGTCGTCTGATCTGTCTTTTCTGATCAGACGCTTGTAAACGTCTATTACACTGGTGGAAGCCAGGGAATTCAAGGCGCTGGCAGTTGATCCCATGGAGGCTAAGAAAATGATTGCGATCAATAAGCCTATGAGTCCTTGTGGCAGGTACCGGGTTACGAAACTCAGGAAAATGTAGTTGTTATCATTAACATCAGCGTTTTTGTCGTTTTTGAGCATCAGGTCGGTCGCAGCCTTCTTCAGTGATTTGCTCTCCGTATCTGCAGTCTGAAGTTCCTGCCGTAGGGCATCGATCCTTGCTTCATCACCCTGATCGAGGGCTATATTCAGCTTTTCTAGTGCATGCTGTTTTGCTGAAAAGGCAGCATCGTACTGGGTGTATATAGCATCCAGTGCTGGCTTTAGATCGCTTTTCTCCAGTTTATTAAGCTCGTAGCTGTTGAAAAAGATTGGCGGTTTGGTGTATTGGTAGAATGTAAAAACCAGAACGCCGATGAGCAGGATTAGGAACTGCATAGGAATTTTCACCAATCCATTCATAAGTAAACCTAGCCTGCTCTGGCCTACGGATGAACCGGTAAGATATCGGCCTACCTGGCTTTGATCGGTACCGAAATAAGACAGCTGCAGGAAAAATCCACCGATTAGCCCGCTCCACACGGTATATTGATTGTTCCAGTCGAACTTAAAGTCAATGGCATTTGCCCTGCCCATTTTACCGGCAATACTGATGGCTTTTATAAACCCGATGTTTTCCGGCAAAAGCGAAACCACAACATATCCAGCGGCGAACAGGCCTAGGAAAATAATGCTCATCTGAAGCATCTGTGTATAGGAAACCGCCTTTGTACCACCATAAACCGTGTAGCAAACCACAACAATGCCGATGAACAACGTTGTATACACCGTGTTGATATTCAGGATAGTGGAAAGGATTATCGCTGGAGCGTAAATGGTGATGCCGGTTGACAGCCCCCTTTGAATAAGGAAAAGAATCGCTGTCAGCACCCGCGTATTTAGGTCGAAACGCTGTTCCAAATATTCGTATGCCGTGTAAACTTTTAGGCGATGAAAAATTGGAACGAAAGTGATACAGAGCACGATCATTGCAAGTGGCAATCCAAAATAGAACTGCACAAAACTCATCCCTGATGAATAAGCGAGTCCTGGTGCGGACAGAAAAGTAATTGCACTTGCCTGTGTAGCCATCACCGATAAACATACACTATACCATGGAAGGGACTGGTTGCCGAGCAAATAGCCATCAATATTCTGAGTGCCCCGGCTTTTGTACACGCCATAGGCTACAATTGCCAGCAAAGTTCCACATAACACGCACCAGTCTAATAAACTCATCTAAAATAGATTGTAAATAGGTAAAAGCCAAGGATAAGCATCACCAGCCATAAAACGAGTAGCGCATAGAACTGCTTCCATGTCTTCACAAATGGGGGTAGTTCCTGTCTTTCCTTATTGTCGTTCATGATTTTCCATTTCTTCTTTACTTCGACGGCTTGTCCGAGGCACCCGCTGATAGTAAGTTTACAAATAAACGGTATGCTCCTGGTACACCTGCAGGTAATTCCCTGTAGAAAACTAAACCAGTGTAAATATATTTACCTTTTCCATAGTCCGCCACAATGAGTGATCCGGAAGCAGACTGTTCACCTTTGTCTTTCATACTCAAGATCGGCGTATATTTTGGATCAAGATTGTCGGCGAAATAGATTCCTCGTTCCTGTACCCAGCCTTCAAAATCCCTTGAGGTGATCTTATTTGGAAAGTTAAGCACAGCATGATCTGGTTTCAGGAAGTTCACCATAGCATCTTCCTCTGTAACTCGGTTGCGGCTTATTGTAAAAGGATATGGCCCAAGCTGGTTGACCTTCAATGGTGCATTAACATTGTATTGCTGTACCAGGGTGCCCCCATTATTAACATAGTTTAATAGTTTAGCTTGGATTGCAGGCATGTCCTCATTGATGTTATAGAGCCTTACCCCTGTTACAATTGCATCAAATCTGGAAAGATCTCCATTCATCAATAAATTATGCTCCAGGACGGTTACCTCATATCCAATTTGCTTCAACGCCTGCGGGATGAGGTCGCCCGCCCCGGGGAGGTATCCGATATTTTTACCCGCAAACTTGAGATCCACTTGCTCTAGCCTTGCCTCGGAAGCTGGGAATAAGGTCTGTACTGGAATGTGCTCATAAGCGATCTGCTGGAAGCCATGGTGATAAGTGGCTCCCGCGGTGCTGACTTCCAGCTGTAACATCCCCGGCTTTGCATCTGCTTTGGGGCTGACGGTAAGTTCATACTGCTCCTCAGATCCACGGCCTTCCAGGTTAATGTCGATCATAGCGGGTGAAATTGTCCAGCCCAGCGGTGCTTTAATCTTGAGCTGGCCTTTTGCGTTCGGCGCAAAGCCTCTCACAGAAACTGCGATTTTCCTGGCAACCTGGTTGTTGAACACGTAAGCTTTCTCCTTTAATGTTGCTGTAATTGGTGGTGCAACAACGACCGGCTGATAGATTTCCCCAATTGCCGGGTTTGCATATTTATAGATTAATGCACGCTCTACAGGGATCCGCGTGCCATTGATGCTGATTTCGATTTTACCTGGTGAGAGCGCCTTACTTTCTGGTGCAGCAAGATTATCTACACCGGAAAATTCATAGGAACCGATACCGTGCGGATTGCTGAGCCAGTACGGTTGCGTAATTTCGGCAGCCGCAGTCTTTAAGGTACGGTTTATCCGCTGCAGCTGGCCTGCTGGTAGCGCCACAGGCTTTTCATCGTCAATGATCAGCTGAACCTGGGCTGGGAATTCAGCAGGCAGCCTGGACAATGCCTCCAGTTGCATGGTAACCTGTTCTGATAGCGCATACACAGGGGCCCTGGCCACCGCTTCTACCCAAATACCCGCACAAGCCAAGATCAACTCATTTAATTTTGAATGTTCAAAGGGCAAATTGCGACTTAGCGCTCTCAGCTTAAGCAGCTTATCGAGTGACTTATATGGCGCATTAACCTGATAAGTCTGATTGATATCATCAAGCAGTACCTGCACCTGCTGCATGCCGGGGTATCTGCTTAAGGCACTATTAACATCTTCAAAAAGATCCTTTTTCGCTGGTGTACCTGCCAGATGCTCGAAGTACTCCATTGCAGACCCGCGCTGTTTCATGGAGCCAAATCCCTGGCTTCGGTGGCTTGACCTGCTTTCCGCGGCGATCTCGCCGAAACTTTGACCAAGCAAGGTGTTATATTGACCAACATCCAGCTTCAGTTGCTCATCTGAGGTCGTGTTGTTACCGCCAAAGTTGAAGGTATTCCAGACAATGCGCTTGGTTTTCCAGGGCTTCACATAAGCAAGCTGCTCCGGAAACTGCTTTGGATCGGCAGCAAGGCTGAACGCTTTTTCGGCAAGGATTGCGGAAGCCGCATGCGCGCCATGGCCGGCCCGGGCATCGCCGGGAAAACGGGTGATGATCACGTCTGGCTGAAATTTTCGAATCACCCAGACAACATCAGCAAGAATTTTTTGCTCACCCCAAAAAGCCAGAGCTTCCTCGGAAGTCTTTGAGAATCCAAAGTCATTCGCCCGGCTGAAAAATTGCTCCGCACCATCTATTCTTCTTGCAGCCAGCAACTCCTGTGTACGCAGCAGTCCAAGCAGATCAGCCTGCTCGGTACCGATTAAGTTCTGCCCCCCGTCACCCCTGGTGAGTGAAAGGTAAGCTGTTTTGAATTTCATCCCTTTAGCGAGGAATGCCAAAAGCCTGGTGTTCTCATCGTCCGGATGAGCGGCAATGTACAATACTCGCCCGGTTACATTTAAACCTTCAAGGCCCTGCTTAATCTCGGCCGCATTCAGGGAGCGCTGTGACTGCGCATACAGGCAAAATGGAAAAAGTAGAATAAGGTAAATGGGAAGCGTTTTTAATTTCATATGTCGTTTAATCGCAGGTTTGCTTAGGACTTCAAGTAAATATTAAAACTTCAAGTGAAAGGTGATGGGCGGTTATTTGAATAGCATTTTTCGGGTAATTTCTTTATTTATTGTGAAGAACCCGGGATATTTCACCAATGCACCTGCAACCTTAATGCTCGGTTTTATTTTCACCGTTAACAAACCCTTAGTCTCCGTAGCACCAGAATCGGACTGCAAGAGCTTGGCAATATCCTGCATAACCTGCTTGTTCGATATAAATCGGTAGGCATTCAGGTTGATGTTGACAGGCACAACCGTTGTTCCACCTGGTTGTACATCTACAAGCTGGTCCACCAACCCTGTAGCAAGCTCCTGATTATTGATCAAAACCTGATATTCAAAGTTATTGATCGCAGCAGCAGTTGATGTAGGATTTTTTATCTCCAGGTTGAGTTTGGCTTTTAGTGGCACATCTTGCGTAAGCAAGCCCAGAGCGAGGCCTGGAAGACTGGCCACGTTCAGTTTCTCCATGTTCACCAGATTGCTGACATCAGTGCCACCGACGGTGATCTGCTCAGCAGAAAGTAGTTTATAGCTGCATTTTTCCAAGGCCGCAATTTGCTGTGCTTGCTTATTTACGCCGCAACCACATACAATCAAAAAGGTCATGCAAACAAATAGGATTTTTCTCATTATTTTTCTTTAGGTACTATTATAACGGTAATAATAGTGAAATGCATTTAATGGACCACATAAAACATTGAAGGTCTTAAACCGTTAAGTAAGAAAGCAGTCTCATGAAGTCTTTTGCAATTACAACAGCTAAAGGTACAACCTACGACGTTTCAGAAATGAAGGGGACACCTAATGCCTATGAAATTTACAAGGATGGTGATAACTGTCCCTTCTTTATGGGTTCCAAAGGACAATGGAGTACCGGTGACTTTGCACCGCCCTTTGCCGACTTTAACATTGATGAGATTGGGAAGCTTATTGAGTTTGAGCTCAAGTTAAGAGCTTAGAAACTTCTGTACCTCCTGCTCATTTTCCTGCTGATAAAATAATCCAGACTATACTTTCCTGGACCTACAAGTAGCAGGAAGCAATACACCAGGACATAATGTGCCGGTAATTCCTGTCTCTGAAAGCCATCAGTAGCATGTGCTACAAATATTGCCACCAACATGGTAATTATTAGCGGAATGGCTGCCCACCTGGTAGCCAGGCCCAACAGAATTAGGATCGAACACAGCACTTCAGCAAAAATCGCCAGGATAAAAGAAGGCGTAGCACCAAGGCCAAAGGGATCTAGAAATTGAATTTCGCCGCCTCCCAATAGTTTCATCAGTTTTGGCCATCCATGGGTGAGCATGAAACAGGCAATACCAATTCGCAAAACAAGAAGTCCAAGATTCACAGCAGTGTGATTAAGCGTTGTGTTGAATGTTCTTTTCATCGTTCAGGCTTTAAAGTATAACTGTAAATATAAGATTTTATTTTTTTAAGAACATTCTTAAACAATCAAGCCAACAGCTGTCCTGAATAGAAGATGCTAAGCTCAGATTGGAAGAATCAAGGCCAGGAAAAACTAAAAGGTTACAACATTGTTCCATAAACAATCTAAAAGGCAAACTATGAAAAAAATGAAGTTTAAAGACATATGGAAGCTTTTAAAAGACTCCTTTGCTGGTTTCTCAGACGATAAGGTCACCAAACTCAGCGCATCATTAGCCTACTACACGGTATTCTCAATGGGTCCATTGCTCATTTTAATCATCTCGATCTGCGGCGTGTTTTTAGGCAGAGAGGCCATCGAAGGAGAAGTTTATCAGCAGTTGGAAGGCTTCATGGGTGCAGACACCGCGAAGTCCCTGCAGGACATCATCAAAAATGCGGCGATTAGTGGTGGAAGTACGATTGCTATAATTATTGGTGCCGTGACATTATTGGTGGGTGCTACGACTGTATTTGCAGAGATCCAGGATTCCATCAATACGATTTGGGGTTTAAAGCCAAAACCAAAGTTGGGTCTGGTAAAGATGCTGCTTAACCGCTTTCTGTCGTTCTCCGTTATCGTAAGCCTGGTTTTCATCCTGCTGGTTTCCCTTGGTGTTACCTGGGCGATTGAAGGTTTAAGTGACCGGCTGTTCCGAAATTTCGAGGACACCTCGGTAATTGTTGTGAACGTACTAGGTCAGATCATAACACTGGTGGTAATCTCATTCATCTTCGGTGTTATCTTTAAAGTCTTGCCGGATGCAAAAATCAAATGGCGGGATGTAGCATTGGGGTCTGTTGTGACAGCGGTGCTGTTCATGATCGGTAAGTTCGGGATCTCGTTCTACATCAGCAAGAGTAACGTCGGAAGTACCTATGGCGCTGCCGGCTCCTTGGTTGTACTACTCCTATGGACCTATTATTCGTCAATCATCCTTTACTTTGGCGCAGAGTTTACCAAGGCCTATGCTATGGATTTTGGTTCACCAATCCATCCGAACCACTACGCAGTAACAACGCGGCAGGTGGAGGTTGAAACGGGCGATGCTCCGGTTCAGGCCAATGATGGCAAACCTACGACGGTTAAAGAACAGGAAAAAAGATAAAACAAAAACGGGGAGATTGCTTTCGCAAATCTCCCCGTCATCTAATTAACGCTCTTAATAAAGACGTTAATCGCTATGCTTTATTGTCCTGATCGCTAAAATTAAGCTGTTGCCAGTTTTGCAATGTTGCGGTAAGGATATACACTAAAAATATGTCTTCTTGCAAAACGACCTGGTGAGTCGGCGTTTACAAGTTTAACATAAACAGCTTTTGGCACTTCGAAATATTCATAACTGCTACCATCTAAAAAGTGAACGGTAAGCACCAATCCTGCCCATGAAAAATCAGCGATGCCACAGGTAGCAGTGGTCTGTGTATATTCTTCAATAGATAATGATAGTGTTTCCGGTGCTATACTTACTAAAAAGTGGTAAGCTTCAATAATCTCTTTACTCCTTTGTTCTGCAGCTAATTTCTCTTCGTCATTGTCCTGAAATTTATCAGGGTGACAGTCCTTCATCAGGTTTCTATAAATGGTTTTAAGTTCTTTTAACTCGGTATCTTTCTGTACACCTAATAATTTTCTGTAATCGACGATTTTCTTCATAATGTGGTTAATAGCAGTGCATTGCTGCACTGTGAAAACAAGTTTGCAAAGGTAGGATTATTTAAGCTCCCACACAAGCTAATAACTAATTATAAATTAGATCGTTACTCCCAGCGCCAATCACCTGCGATACGTAATGGTGTTTCAAGATTATTTGCTTGCAGGAATGTTTTGATCTCCTCTTCAGTTTGCACCTTAACCGGGATTTCAGGCGTATTTGCTAAGGCATAGGTCAGCATCGCGCTGTATCGCACGGTATTCTTAAGCCCTTGCTCGTCTACAAGTTTGAAGGAGTCTCCATTAGAATGATAGAATGGTCCTGAGTTATTGGGTAACCTACCACCTGCACCACCACCAGTAGGTATACCAGCAAGCATGAAGGGCTGATGATCACTATGCAGACCAGCACCCGCGGTAAAGAGGTTTTTAAATCCAGTATCTATTTTATTGATCTCTGCGCCCCAGGAAGTAAACAGACCCTGCATTTCCTTCCGACTGGTTGAAAATCCTTTTGGATCATTGGTCATGTCGTAGTTCAGCATGAACTTCACCTGCTCTAATGTGCCATCTTTCTTTGCTTGCGCCACGTAAGCCTTCGATCCTAGAAGGCCTTGCTCCTCACCCATAAACATCACGAATTCTACGGTACGTTTTGTTTTTAAATTCAGTTTCTTAAATGTTCTTGCCATATCTAAAATCGCGAAAGAACCTATACCATTGTCAATAGCACCAGTTGCCAGATCCCAGCTATCAAGGTGACCGCCAACTACAATTTTCTCCTTTGGAATTGACGTACCCTTTAGTGTTGCGATCACATTTCTAGCCTTGATCATGCCCGAGAAATTGGTCATGTTGATACTTGCGAATTGCTTGTTGCTTTTAAGGCTTTCTTTGATGCGCATACCGTTTTCCAGCCCAATACAAACGGCGGGAATTGGAATGAGTTTTCCGGTAACAGATGCTGTACCTGTTAATAATACATCGCCCTTTACACCATTAATGATTACAATACCTGTGGCGCCATACTGGGTAGCTAAAGCGGTTTTCTCCGACCGGTGAAGCCTGGGTGTATTTTCGGGAGATCCGGGTAGCGTTCCAAGAAATACAAGAGCTATTTTTCCTTTAACTTTATCCGGATTAGCTTGGTAATCAGCCTCTGTACCATTACCCATATCCACGAGTTCAGCAGATATACTTGCTTTTACAGGTGAATGTGCCAATGTAACTGAGTTAATCAATTGCAGATTACCTTCTGAACCGATTTTAGTTTCTACGCTAATCCGGTTCCAGCTCTCCACCTCAAAAGGTTCATACCGGACATCGTATCCGTAGGACTTTAACAGGTTGTAAGCGTATGCTTCTGCTTTTGCGCCATTTTCCGAGCCGGTTAACCGATGTCCAATCGTTTCCGTAGCGGATTTTAAATTGGGATAGGCTTTTGAGTTTTGCTGCACGTCAGCATTGATCTGGCTGAATACAGCTCCGAACTTGTCCTGGGCTGATGCCGAAAAGCTCCACATCAAAGCAGATGCAATTAATAATCTGGTAGGTTGGGTTATGTTCATAATCTTGTTGTATTCCCAAATATAAAAAAAATGACTTTCCAGTCTTCGCCAGGGGGCCGGGATGAGTGTATAATTTCCGCTACCAAGAATATTTGATACTTTTACGCCATAAAAACTTACATGGCTCGTTTATTCCAGCGATTTGAACAGAATCGGTCTTCAACGCAACTGCTATATGTATTTCTGGGCATCTGGTTTCTCATCAACCTGATACAAGCAGCATTTACAGGGTTACATCCTGATGAAGCTTACTACTGGCTATACTCAAAATTTCTGGACTGGGGTTATTTCGATCATCCGCCGATGGTGGCGCTATACATTAAGGCTGGCGACTGGCTCATGCACAATCCGCTCGGCTTACGGCTGGTTACCGTATTTACCAATACAGCTTCGATCCTGGTGCTGTGGCACATTGTTAAGCCCTACACCAAACATCTGCCGCTATTTATACTGCTTTTTAGTTCCGTGCTGGTCTTCCATGTTTATGGTTTTATCACCACACCCGATGCGCCACTTTACTTTTTCAGTATTCTTTTTCTATATGCCTACCAGCAATATCTGAAGGCTTACAAGCTGGGTTGGGCTTTAGCGCTGGGACTACTGGCGGCTGCTTTGCTGCTCAGTAAATATCATGGCGTACTGGTTATTTTCTTTATGCTGCTTTCGAATCTTGCTCTTTTTAAACGGCCATCTTTCTGGTTAGCCATGGCGCTTGCATTGCTCCTATTTGCGCCGCACATCTACTGGCAATATTTAAATGAATTTCCATCTGTTAAATACCATCTTTTTGAGCGTTCGGCGAGCCCCTACAAGTTTGAGTATACAGCACAGTATTTTCTCGATCAACTGCTGATGATGGGTCCATTGATGGGCTGGTTTCTGATCACGACCGCCTGGAAGCAGCCCGTAAAACAAGACCTTTTTCTGAAAGGATTGAAATTCCTGGTCTACGGTGTTTTTGTTTTTTTCTTCTTCATCACCTTTAAAGGCAGGGTTCAGGCACATTGGCCATTAATTGAATTTATACCGCTCTTTATTTTGGCCTATATCTATATTGCCGAACGAGGCATAAGTAAAACCTATTACAACTTATTTGCCTTGAATATTGGTCTGATTCTACTCACACGCTTGATTTTGATCGCTGCACCTCCTGCATTACAGCGCATTAAGTTTGTAGCAAACTATTACGGCTATCAATCCTGGGCGAAGTCGATCGAGAAAGCCGCCGCAGGTCATCCTGTGATTTTTCAAGACGGATTTCAGGCACCTTCCTATTACAACTTCTATACAAACAGCCTGAAAGGATTTGGCTATAACTCCTACGGGTACCGCAAAACACAATTTGACATCTGGCCTTTGGAAGATAGCCTGCAGTTTAAAAAAGTATTATACCTGCTCGATCGTCCTGCTCAGGGAGATGAGCATACCCAGATAGAGATCAACACCAATAAAGGTCCGCTATACGGCAGGTTTATAGAGCCGGCACGACTCTACCAGAAGTTACAATTCAGCCCCGAATATTATGATGAAAACTGGAGCGCTGCTGAAAGCAGGAACACGACTTTCCTGATTCACAACCCTTACGGTCAGGAAGTTGATTTTTCTGACCTGGAGGGTCAGGCAGAAATCGAACTACTTTATGGGTTTTACGAGCAGGGGCAGGTTGTTCAGGTGAAGTCCATCACCGAAGCATACAAGCAGATCAAAATTCCGGCAAAAGGAAGTATCAGGTTTACTGTTGGCATACAGGCGCCCAGAAAACCTGGAAAATACAAGCTTTTTATCGCGCTCAGAACAGCGCCATTTCCCGGATCCAGAAACAGTGAAATGATTAATATGAATGTTAAATAATATGAACCATACAAACTCCTTTATTCGCAGGCTTTTTATGCTATGCCTACTGCTATTCAGCGTGACGATCAGTAACGCACAGGAACTCGAAGGCAACCTTAGCTTTTTCGGCTTCATGGATAACCGTGAATACATGAAATCCGGTAGATACTCTCAAACAATCTTCGGTAGCAGGATATCGCCAGAGCTTGGACTAAGGATCGATAGTGTGCACCGACTTCGCGTCGGCTTCAATGCACTCTATGAGTTCGGCTCACAACGCGCTAATTTTTTCGACAAGATTGAACCCGTAATATACTATCAGTACCAAAAAGACAAAGTAGATTTCTTCATTGGATCCTTCCCTCGTTTAAACCTGGTTGATGACTATCCGCGTGCACTATTATCTGACACACTCAACTATTACCGCCCGAATGTGCAGGGTATGCTGGGTAAATATGAAACCAGTAAATTCAGGGAAATCATTTGGCTGGATTGGACCAGCAGACAGACGGATATTGACCGTGAAACTTTCATCTTTGGACTTGCGGGTAAATATCAACCAGGAAAATTCTTTGTTAGCCACCACGCCTACATGTTCCACAATGCTGGTGCAGCAATAGAAGTTCCAGGCGACAACTTGCAGGACAACGGCGCTGCAACAGTCAAAATAGGTATGGATCTATCCAGATCAACCTTCCTGGACTCATTAACAATTGCTGGAGGTGGAATGATATCGTTTGAAAGAACTCGAAGTGTATCGGATTTTGTAACCCCCAAAGGCTTTGTTGCCGACCTCTATGCTGGTTACAAGCGCTTTAGTATTACGAATACGTTCTATGCAGGAGAGGGTCATCATTTGATTTTGGGCGACAAGTTTTATGATGCTAAAACCTACAACAGAATTGATTTCGGTTGGACGCCCATCCTTTTCAAAAACATCAGCGGAAGATTTGTATTTACGTATCATTACGCTGATGGCATCATGGACAACCAGCAAGCCTTCTTCCTGAGGTATAATCTTTCAGGGTCTAAAAAGCTGAAATAAGGTAGCATTGCAGGTTGAAACCTTTTATTCTTTTAGAATGTTAATCATTAGTATTAACTAAACTGAAAGACATGAATGGATTCTTTAAAACGCTGATTGCTGGATACGGCGCAAAAAAACTTGGTGGTGGATGCTTTTCGACCATTATCATTTTCGTATTGATTTATTGGGCACTTGGCCAGTGCAACAAACAAACCCCTCGTGCCGCTGCCGAAATTACAACGCCGACACACCTTCAGCAAAGTAGATAGCATTCAGATTTAACAAGAAGCATTGTGGAATATAAAAGATTAGGTGGGTCAGGACTAAAGGTGCCTGCCCTAAGTTTTGGCACGGCAACGTTTGGCGGTGGAAACGAGTTTTTCAAAGCATGGGGAACAACTCAGGTTGATGAAGCAAGACAGCTTATTAACCTTTGCCTGGATGCGGGATTAAACCTGTTTGATACCGCAAACAGCTATTCAAATGGAATGTCGGAGGAGATCCTCGCAGAAGCATTGAAAGACATTTCAAGGCATGACTACATACTTTCAACTAAAGGAACCTTTCGTATGGGCCCCGGCGTTAATGACTTTGGCTCTGGAAGATATCACCTGAGCAAAGCACTCGATGATAGTCTAAGACGCCTTAAAACAGATCACATCGACATCTATCACATGCATGGCTTTGATGCAAGCACCCCCATAGAAGAGACACTAAGTACGCTGGATAATTTTGTGAAACAAGGTAAGGTGCGGTATATCGCCTGTTCTAACTTTTCCGGATGGCACTTAATGAAGTCACTTTCCATTTCGGAACGGTACGGCTGGAGCCGCTATGTCGCCCATCAGGCGTACTACTCTTTGATTAACCGGGAATTTGAGTGGGAGCTTATGCCTTTGGGCATAGATCAAGAGGTTGGTACCATCGTTTGGAGCCCGCTGGCATCTGGTCGCCTGAGCGGAAAAATCAACAGGAATAATCCTGCACCTTCAGCGGATAGCCGGTATAGCCAGGGTGGCGGGCAAGGTCCGGATGTCAGTAACGAATTTCTGTTTAACATTGTGGATGTTTTGCAGGAGATTGCTGAAGAAACCGGAAAAAGCATCCCACAGGTTTCCTTAAACTGGCTGCTTCAAAAGCCCACCATCAGCAGTCTGGTTGTAGGCGCAAGGAATGAAAAGCAACTGAAAGAGAATCTTGGTGCAGTAGGTTGGAATTTAACACCTGAACAAGTCGCAAGACTTGATCAGGTGTCGGATGTTACGCCAGTGTACCCATACTGGCACCAGCGTAACTTTCCGCATTAAATCTTATTCACACCACCGGATCCAATCACGCGTTTCTTTACACTGGCATTGCCACTGTAATTTACCTGAGCGGATCCGCTGATCAGGGCATCAATTTGTTGATCGGCATGAATGTCAACGCGTCCTGCCCCACTCATACGGGTATTCAGTACATCAACCTTCAGGCTTTTACCCGCAAATCTCGAGGCACCACTCATGGTGATGTCTGCGCGCTCTGCCCTGCCTTTGATATCCAGATGTCCGGAACCACTAATTACAGATGTCAGCTTATCCACGTCAACAGTTGCCGAAACCCGACCACTTCCGCTGAGGGTAGTTGTAAGTTCCTCAGCATTGATGGTTCCGCTTACTTCAATGGAACTGTTTCCGCTCATGGTCAAACTGGTCAATGTTTTCGCCGTTACATAGGCTACGATCTTTTTATCTTCATACTTCTTAGCCCAGCTGGTGATGCTTGGCTTTGGCCGGATAACTAAGATGTTTCCTCTCACCTCCATAACCAATGACGCTAATACCTCTTCATCTGCCTCCATTCGAAGACTTTCCGTGTTCCCCATCTTTACAAACACCTGAATCGGACCCTGAATCGCCAGTCCATGAAAGTTCTTAACGTCTGGATTGCTCCTTAGTTCAAAGTTGTGAAATGTAGAGGGCAAAACTGTCGATGCTTGAAGGCCGGAACTTGCCAATAACGCTCCAAGTAGGAATGGATATACTTTTCTCATGTTTTTAGATTTAACAATAAGACGTTGATCGCTCCAAAAAGTTGCATGGGGAGGGGCAAAATTTTAAGTTTTAAAACAGAAGAATCTAAAAACTGTTATTAATTCTACTTAAACAACGATCATGGCAGACTTAGGAACAAGTAATCCCGACTTTAAAATTGAAGTTTCCTTAAACGGACAGCAGAGAAATTTACACGTTAAACCAGACGAAACAAGTGACAGTGTAGAGTACTTTATCGTATTTGACGATGAGAATGAACTTACGCAAATTCGCTTGGAGTCAGAAGGTAAATGGGAGCAACTATGGGGTGAGCTGTCGGAAGAGGATGTTAACACCATTGGTGAGGCGATAACTAAAAAGACAAAAGATGGTAATTCATGATGAAACATTAAAGCTGCGCTCCGGGAATTTCTCGATTCAAAGGGAATTCCGACGCAACCTCGGGTTCAAGGAACGGCTTGTTTCCGTGTTCTTGGGCGGAGCACTCTTGAGCAAAGGCATAACAAATCCATTTAAATCCAGATTCTGGTATGGAGCATACCTGACCTACCGTGGCTTCTCAGGAAGATGTGTGATCTATGATCAACTCGGTATTGATGCCCGGAAGCAGCATGCAGTAAATATCAAAGGTGAGTTTGTAATTGACAAACCCGCTCAAGAAGTTTACAGCTACTGGAGGAACCTGAGCAACATTCCAGCAAGCATCAATCATTTGATGGATGTAGAGATGGTGGATGAAAATCTATCTAAGTGGAAATCCAATGTACTTGGAAGCTTTCTCCCGATAAACTGGGAAGCAGAAATCGTGAAGGATGAACCTGGGCACTTGATTGGTTGGAGAGCAGTAAAAGGTTCAATGCTGCCTCATGTAGGCCGCGTAGAATTTGAGCAAACACCCGATGGTGCAGGAACCTTGTTAAAGATTGTATTGTCGTACCGCCCACCGGCAGGCGGACTTGGTGTAGGCGTTTCGAAAATGATGAACCCCGTATTTGAAGAAATGCTTGCCAAGGAAATTAAAACCTTCAAACATAAGATTGAAAACAAAGCTCCTGCCTTTTAGCAGGAGCTTTGTCATTTATGCTGCTGCGATACCTGCTCCAATGCTGAACAGGATGATCATGAGCACATATAAAGAGATAAATACAATGGTTAGAATACCCCAGAACTTAAATATGGACTTCAACTTTGCCATAGCCTCACTCAAGCCTTCCTGGCTTCCATACAACACCGCGAGCTTAGCGGAGCTGGAAAACTTGTACATCAGGAAACTTGGATAGAAGTATACCAAAGCAAGTAAAAGATAAAAGAAGATAAATAGTCCCGACCCCATCGCTGCCAAACCTGAATAAGCAGGAATTTCGGCCATGCTGTCCATCACAGAACCAACACTAAGCGCCACCATAACCATCAATCCGGTTAGGATAAAGCCTACAATGGAAAGAAACTTTGTCCATTTCGCCGTTTCGTAAATATAGCTGCGCACGTCTTCCGTAATGATAAGCCTAATCGCACTATCCTCTTCCTCTTGCCCCATTTCCGGCTCATTATAATTTTCCATATTGCTCTATTCCGCGTTGATTTATGTGGCTAAACTTAAAGATTATTTTTGATACCTTTGCGGCGAATCTAGAAAAAATCATTCATGGCATTACAATGTGGTATAGTCGGTTTACCGAACGTCGGAAAATCTACTTTATTTAACTGTTTATCAAACGCAAAGGCCCAGGCGGCCAACTTTCCATTCTGCACCATCGAACCGAATATTGGCGTTATTACTGTTCCTGATCATAGACTTACAAAGCTTGCGGAGCTCGTGAAGCCGAATAAAGTACAACCAAATACCATCGAGATTGTTGATATCGCCGGACTAGTAAAAGGCGCTTCGAAAGGTGAGGGACTTGGAAATCAATTCCTCGGAAATATCAGGGCTACGAGTGCAATCATCCATGTGCTACGCTGTTTTGAAGACGGTAACGTTATTCATGTGGATGGCTCTGTAGATCCTGTTCGTGATAAAGAAATTATAGACACCGAACTTCAGCTTAAAGATTTGGATACCGTAACAAAACGTATTCAAAAAGTTGAAAAGATGGCCAAAACTGATAAGGAAGCAAAAAGAACATTTGACATCCTCAGCATTATAAAAAACCACCTGGAGGCGGGTAAATCCGTACGCTCTGCAGCGGTTGAAGCCGATGACTTTGAGTTTATCAAAGATCTGGGTTTGCTTACTCAAAAGCCTGTTATGTATGTCTGCAACGTAGACGAAAATTCAGTCATCAATGGAAACGAGTACGTTGACCGTGTACGTGAGGCGGTGAAAGATGAGCAGGCAGAAATCCTGATCATTTCTGCGAAGATTGAATCTGAAATTGCGGAACTTGACAGCTACGAAGAACGTCAGGAGTTCCTTGCTGACCTGGGACTTACCGAGTCGGGCGTTAACAAGCTTATACAAGCAGCTTACCGCTTACTTGACCTTTACACCTACTTTACTGCGGGCGTTCAGGAAGTGAGAGCCTGGACCATTACCAAGGGTTTCACTGCACCTCAGGCCGCAGGTGTTATCCACACCGATTTTGAAAAAGGCTTTATCCGTGCCGAGGTGATTAAGTACAATGACTTTGTAACACTTGGTTCTGAAGCTGCCTGTAAAGAAGCAGGAAAGCTGGGCGTTGAAGGAAAAACCTACGTTGTTGAAGACGGCGACATTATGCACTTCCGTTTCAACGTTTAAGATTTTAAATCCATATACAAACAAAGGGCAGGTGAATAATCACCTGCCCTTTGTTTGTATATGATTTTGGAAATTTATCCTTAGATCTCGCCCGGGCAATATTTATCCCAGTAGTTTAACAGCAACTTCTTGCCATAGCTGGTGTACATTTTCCCCATAGAAGGTGTAGGTGTAAATTCACCGAACACGGCACCTTTAGGCGTGGCATAAAAATCCACTCTTACAAAAATATCATAGGCTTTACTAAGTTTTCTCGCCTGTTCCACCATCTCTTCATAACATTTAGGCTTCGCCGGTTCATACCGATGTGGGTACAGGCTATTTACCATCTTTAGCTTATTCCACTTTTCGTCGTAATAAGAACCATTTCCTGTACTTGGGCTTTCGCGATTGATCACCCAACAACATGCAATTTCACCCTTGTAACAATAGAACTTGTAATCAGTTTGAATGCCATATTCGCCTTGCTCATTCTGCAAGAATTCTTCAACCAGCACTTCCAAACCAGGCCGCTCTGAAATCATCTTCTTCAGAATTGCTCTTATTTCCTCATGTTCATAACGGGTATGATCAAAAAGGTTTTCACCATCCTTCATTACGAATACCATGGCCGAACCGAAACCAATTGTGGGTCTGATTACGTAATTTTTGGGCAATGAAGCAAAATCTATGTTCTCGACATCAGCGCCTTTAAAATATAGGTCAGGCAGTCTTGATCCGAATTTTGCAGCAAACTCCCTGGAGTTTGCTTTATTGCTGAGCTTGCGCTGCCAATTCGGAGCATCTCTCCATTTCTCTATTGGGTCATTTGCATTGTGTTTTACCAGTTTAATCTCCCTTGCATCAGGTGCAGACCAAAAGACGTCATTCCGTTTTCTGATTCGTGAGGGAAACTCGCCGCGGTTTTGCAGCAGGCTCTTAAGTTTTCTAAGCATTTTGATAGGTTTATATTAGGTATTTAGGATCAGTATTAAGGCGGATTAGGAGCCGCCGGCTATTTAACGTGTAATTGAGTTGTTCTTACATAGATTCAGCTAAAAAAATTACAGAAGTACGTCTTTGAGAAACATTACCGCAACAGAAAAATAGATGATTAAGCCGGTAACATCCACCAATGTAGCCACAAAGGGCGCAGAAGAGGTTGCAGGGTCGGCACCTAATCTTTTCAGCACAAGGGGCAGCATAGAGCCGGATAAAGATCCCCATAGCACTACGCCAACTAAGGCTACACCAACTGTTAGGCCGATGAGCAACCAATGCGGGCCATAGATGTCCGTAAACTGCGCCCAGGCAAATATCCGTAGAAACCCTATGGCGCCCAGTGCCACCCCAAGCAAGAGCCCCGATTGAATTTCCCTGCGCATAATACGCCACCAGTCGCTAACGGTAATTTCACCAAGAGCCATAGCCTGTATAATTAATGTGGAAGCTTGCGAACCACTATTTCCTCCGCTCGAGATGATTAGGGGAACAAACATGGCCAAAATAACAGCCTTCTCAATATCCTCCTGAAAATGTGCCATGGCAGTTGCAGTAAGCATCTCTCCAAGAAAAAGCACCACCAACCAGCCGATACGCTTTTTCACCAGTCCGAGCAGCGGCATATCCAGGTAAGGCTCATCAAGTGCCTGGGTACCCCCTATTTTGTGAATGTCTTCAGTATACTCTTCATTGGCCAGCCAGAGGATATCATCAACGGTCACGATGCCAAGTAAGACGTTGCTGTCATCAACAACGGGCAATGCTACACGATTATTCATCCTGAACACATTGATCGCCTCTTCCTGGGGATCATTGGCATTCAGTGCGATGGTTCGATTATCGGCCAGATCACCAATCTTGGACTGTGGATCGGCTAACAATACTTCCCTGATCCGGATGTCATCCAGCAACACACCATCATCATCAATGACGTAGATGACATCGATGGTCTCAGAATTTTTGCCATACCATCGGATATGTTCAATTACACGAGCGATGGTCCAATGCGTTTTCACCGCAACATAGTCCGGTGTCATCAAACGTCCAACGCTGTTTTCCTTATATCCAAGCAACGATAAGGCTTCCAACCTGTCTGCAGCGGGAAGCAGGATGATCAGCTTTTTAACTGCATCCCCTTTTAGCTCGCTGAAAAGCGCTGTTCGATCGTCGGGAGGAAGTAAGTTGATCAGTTCCGCCAGTTTAGTTCCAGGAAGTTTTTTTAAGATACGCTCCTGCGTTGGAAAGTCCAGAATTCGGAACACATTTACAGCACGATTTACCGCAAGTGTATCGATGAATTTGACGGCATGTTCCGGAAGTTCATCGATGAGATGTTCGACATCAGAAATGTTGAGGTTGTCCAGATAGTCTTTTAATTGAGCATCATCAGCCTGCTCCAATAATTCAACTACTTCTTCCACAATCATTTCTTCCATAGAATCCTTTTTTACATGTCTGCCTGTTTACAAGATTGCAAAAGTGGGTTTTTATTTTAAAAAAAAACGCTTTTGCTTTATTTAGTTCACATTTTCTACGAACACCTTTAGTTTCTAAAAACAATGCCAAAATGCACTCGAAGCCGCCTGCAAAGCACAACAAAATTGAAGCAGCTTTAAACAAAGAGTACATGCCTGAGTTGACAGTCAAGTCTGCATCAGAGATGTTTGCAATCGCTTTTCCTAAACAAATCTTGATTCATAATTTGAGCAAAACAGAAAAGGGCAACCCTCCGGCTGCCCTAATCCATTAACGCTCTCAGGACAAATGTACCGTAATTGTGTTTCAAAATAGCCGCAAAATGACAAACGTGAAGGATAATGTGAATATTTGAACCCCCAGCGAACATGTTTTGAACGAAAGCAGGTAAAGGCAATACCAATGTTGGGGAAACTGCTTAAAAAAGAAAAGCCTCTTATTAATATCTAAGAGGCTTCTTGGTGTTCCCGACGAGATTCGAACTCATATCGTCTGAACCGGAATCAGAAATTCTATCCATTGAACTACGGGAACATGGCGCAAAGATATACAATCCCACGACATATCATTAAACGTAGATAAAAAATTGCCTTGCAACATCGGCGAGGCAAATTATGAAGCAGTATCAATAAAAACACGCGGTTTTACTACATTTGAATTATTTTTCAAACCTACGATGCTTAAATTAAGATTCGGTTTTTTCCTGCTCCTACTCACTTTGAGCAATGCTGTATTTAGCCAGAAATTAGACATTAACAACTTTATAGTCAAGGAAAGCCTGCTTAAAAACAGCAAACTTGCAATCATTGCAGCAGACTCCCTGGAAAATCCTCAGGAGACAATCAACGGCATTTACACCTTCACGGTAAGCGGATTTTCACAATCCCTACGCTTCCACGACGGCGTTGCAATTGTTCCGCTGCAGTTGGAGCGCTCCGCCTTTGTCTACATCAAACACACCAACGACCAAGGCACGCATAGCAAACTGGTATATGTTCATAAAAAAGATGGAAGCCTAAACCCTTACACGGTAAATTCCATGTGGTTGGTGACTATCCCATTGATTATTGTAGTAATCGTTTTTCTTTTCAGGAAGCTGCTCATCCTGGGCATCATCATTTTCCTGATCTTAATTTACTTCAATCACAGCAGCGGCTTGGGCATTGGTACCTTCTTCGAAACAATCTTCGACGCGCTTAAACGGTTGTTTTAGCAACTTAGAAAGGTAGACCGATTCCGAAATTGTATTGCACAAAACGATAGCCGTCCGGACTATGTGTGCGGAAGTATTCATCTTTAAACTCCTGTCCACCGCTGAAGAACTTCTTGATCACCCACTGATCGCCACCCCGGAATTGCGGATCCTTTAACTTCAGGCCCACATCGAAGCGGAAGACAAAAAAATCCACATCGTAACGGAAACCCAGTCCTGTACCTATGCCCAGCTGGTTTCCAAGTTGCGCAAACTTGAAAGTTGTTTCTGGCTGATTATTGTTGGAGTTGATGTTCCAAACGTTTCCGGCATCCAAAAACACGGCACCTTTCAACTGTGCACCGAAGAACTTGTCGAGCAGCATATATCGATATTCCAGGTTTGCTTCGATGTGCATTTGCCCCAACTGGTCTATGCCATAAAGCGTTCTTCTGTTTTCCTCATTCGGGATGCGTTCTGCACGATTATAATTACCAGGACCAAGGGTTCTTGCCTGCCATGCGCGAACGCCATTAGAACCACCCGCGTAGAATAACTTTTCAAATGGGATTTCTGTCGAGTTGCCGTACGCATATCCCGCCCCGGCATTTATACGGGCTACAAACTGGCGTGCACCGCCAAGACTCTTATAGTAGCGAACATCCACCTCAGGGCGTACATACTGGTTAAATGGCAAGCCGAATACCTTCGCATAATCACCAGCTGCTGGATTATGTCCGCCGCCGCCGATGCTGGTAATGCCCTGAAGCAAGTTACCCGCCATATCAATATTTCCACGGAAGTAAAGAAAGTCTTCCGTGGAGAGTAACTTGTTTGCATTAACCGTGTAGGTATATTTTACCCCCAAGGTGATATCTCTACGATCCAGCAAATTGATGTTGTAAAGATTAGACGCAATAAGTTCCTGCCCTTTCTCCGTTGTGGTGTCAATCAATAGCCCACCGAAGCGATATTCAAAATTTAATGGCGTCAACGAGTGTCTCTTGGTTTTTGTCTCTACCCAGTCGTAGGTGATCGAGTTCAAGAATACCTTCCTGTTGAATAGGTTTTTCTGTAGTGAATAGACGTAACTGGATGAGAAGGTGGTGAAGGGCATTCCACTTTTCCCCATTAAAGGTACATCAAAGGGCACAATAAGCCTTGGTACCGCAAGGTTTGCACTCACCGAAAAATCACGCTGGTAGATCTCACTGAATAAAGAACGGCCATTCCCGATCCTGGATTGCAAGCCGCCTTTCACCTGAAACTCAAACCGTTCGGCGCCACGGAATATATTGTTATTGGTATACGTATTACTCAAAGTGAAACCAACAGTTCCCGCATTAAAGGGCACTTCGCCTTCGATCCGGTTACTCATCCGCTTCTGTGGAATAAGCCTGATCAGTGGCTCTACCTTGTTGGAGCTATCTTTCGCCTTTAGATAGTCAATCTTTACATTTTTAAAGACATTTAGCTCATAGAGCCTGTCATAAGTGAGTGTCTCATTTCTGATGTCATACTTATCGCCGGGCTTTAAAAAATCATATCGCACAATTGGATTGCGACGGAAGTTTCCTGAGATATCTGTAAAGCGGATATCCCTATAGCTATTTGGATTTAGTTTAATGCTGTCAAGTTGTGGAAAGCCATCGGGAGAAGGTGCAATCAATATGTTGGTCTGACCGATCGTAAAAACTTCGTGCCGGCTTCTGCCTTCTGGATTGTCCACCTGCAATTCCACGTTTACCTTGTTGTTATTCAAGTTCGAGTCTACAGAGAATTTCACATACGGACGCAAAAAGTCGTAATAGCCATTCTGCTTCATCAACTCATAAATTTGCTCTCGCTCAAATGCAAGTGAATCATCGTCGTACTGCATACCGGAATGTAAACGGCTGAATTGATGTTTGTGCTCGATATAAAGCTTTTTCATCGCACTATCTGCAATGTCAAACCGCACATCATTCACTGAAAAAGGAAGCCCGGGTTTTGCCTTAAAAAGCACATCAGCACGCTGATTTTTGACCGCTATCTGCGCATCAACCTGAGCTTTGAAATAGCCTTTACTAACCAGGAACTTTTCAATCTGATTCCGCGATATTTCTACCAGGGCGCTATCCAACACCGGGGCGGGTGAACCTACGGCCTTCGTTTTAAACAACCCGTAAAAGAGATTATATAGCCCTACGTTTATTCCGAATTTGGGTGCCGGACGAATATCTTTCTGAACATAATTAAGTGCTTCCTCATTATAACGCTTTGGCACACTATCAATTTCCACATTCTTAACGATTGCCTGATAGTCCTGAATGTATTTTGTAGAAGAACATGCGGTAACAAAAAGAATAATAAACAGTAATATTGCAGGAAGTTTGTGCTTCTTTTTATGATTCAGGTATGCTTTCAAAATCTCAGATAGGGTTTATTAAATCGTTACACCAAAAAAAGTACCGTAAAGCGCATGGGCTATTTATTGTAGAAGGTCTGAAAACTTTAATGGAATTTTTTTCTTCAAAGTACCAGATACAAAGTATCTATTATCTGCCTCAATACCAATCTTTACTACCTAAATTGGCTTCAAATATAAAGTTATTTGAAGTAAACAACGCTGAACTCGAAAAGATTAGTACACTGCAGGCCCCACAGGGAATTCTTGCATTAATTGCAATTCCGGAGAACCACGTGATTGCTCCGGAAGCATTATCGGCTGGATTCTCGCTGGTACTTGATGGCATCCAGGATCCGGGTAACATGGGAACCATAATCCGTACGGCCGACTGGTTTGGTTTTAAGCACATCATCTGTTCTACAAACACCGTCGAAGTCTTCAATCCGAAAACCGTGCAGGCAACTATGGGATCACTGGCCCGCGTTGATATTTGCTACACCAGCTTGCCTACATATTTGCAGCACCTGAAAATACCAGTTTATGCTGCAATGCTTGATGGCGAGAATCTGTATCAGGTTGAATGGCAACAGGAAGGATTGGTGGTTCTAGGTAACGAGGGTCAGGGAATCTCTGATGAAGTCGCCAATTTAATCTCCAGCAAAATCACCATTCCACGCATTGGGGCCGCTGAGTCTCTGAACGTTTCAATTTCCGCTGCAATAATATGTGCCGAGATTAGTAGAAATTTATACAAATAAGTTGCAACCTAAGTTATATTTACTATTTTTGCAGCCTGAATTATAAAAGGGTCGAGTGGCCGAGTGGCTAGGCAGAGGTCTGCAAAACCTTCTACAGCGGTTCGAATCCGCTCTCGACCTCCAGATTTATTTAAATTTAAAAACTTAAAGGGTAAGACCATGGCAGTAACGAGATTAAAAAGAAAAGACAGAAAAAATAAAACAACTTCTCGTTTAGAAGTTAAACGTTTGAAATTAGCAACTAACATTGAATTAGGAAGCCGTTCACAACAATCGACTACCAATCAATTGGCTAAGAACAATGCAATCCTTGCACAACTAGTTGCTGCTAACGGTTAATCTGCATTAAAGCATAAAAAAAGCGGTCATCTATAACAGGTGACCGCTTTTTTTATGCGCTGGATTTTTCTACACCAGCGCCTTACATATTCTTTTAACCAGTCCCGGCCCCTCATAGATAAATCCTGTATAAAGTTGAATCAGTGAGGCACCAGCCGCTAGTTTCTCTTTTGCATCTTCAGGACTGTGTATCCCCCCTACCCCGATAATCGGGAAAGAACGACCGGACTTGTCTGCAAGATATCGGATAACCGCAGTAGACTTTTGCGTCAACGGCTTCCCGCTAAGTCCCCCAGCTTCTTTAACGACCTGAGCAGGACTATAAAGTCCGTTTCGGTCAATAGTGGTGTTTGTGGCAATTACCCCTGCGATCTTGGTTTCCTGAACAATCTCTACGATGTCGTCTAACTGCTCGTTCGTTAGATCTGGGGCAATCTTCAGCAGGATCGGACGACTAACGCCGTTCACCAGGTTTCTTGCCTGCAAAGCGTTTAAAATATCCTTTAAAGGTCCTTTCTCCTGAAGGGAACGAAGGCCTGGTGTATTCGGTGAGCTAACATTCACCACGAAGTAATCCACCACATCGAAGAGCCTGTCAAAACACTTAATGTAATCGTTTACGGCTTCTTCATTGGGGGTATTCTTATTCTTTCCAATATTTCCGCCGATTACAATTTTAGAATCTTTGGACTTGAGCAGGCGTAGCCTTTCTGCAAGCGTATCCACCCCTTTGTTATTGAAGCCCATACGGTTGATGATGGCATTGTCATCCACCAGACGAAACATTCTTGGTTTGTCGTTGCCGGGTTGAGGAAGCGGCGTAACGGTACCAACCTCAATGAAACCGAAGCCGAGGTTACTCAATGCCTCAATATACTCACCGTTTTTATCGAAACCTGCGGCTAAGCCCACAGGATTGCTGAATTTGATTCCAAAGACCTCTCGTTCCAGCCCTTTGATATTTACTCCAAAACTGCTTCTTAAGATCGTTTTTCCAAACGGAAAGTGTGTATTGAACCAGTTTAGCCTACGGGTTACAAAATAGTGCGCTTTCTCCGGATCAAGCTGGAAAAAAACAGGTTTTATAAAACGGTACATAGGCACGAAGATAATAATTTCAATAGGCTTCGTCTTCAAATTGTTAAATAAGCACGGCCTAGCGGAATCCTAACACCAATTTTGTAGCTAAAAATCGTATTTTTGCGCACAAATGATTTCAATAAACGACTTAACCTTCCGAATTGGCTCCAGAGCCTTATATGACGAAGCCAACTGGCACATCAAACCAGGAGAAAGAATAGGCCTGATTGGTGCTAATGGTACCGGAAAATCCACCCTTCTGAAAATAATTGTTGGCGAGTATGCTCCTTCTGAGGGTACGATCTCCATGTCTAAAGACCTGAAGATCGGCTACCTTAACCAGGATTTACTTTCCTACGACTCGCACCATAGTATTCTACATGTTGCCATGGAGGCATTCGAGCGCCAGAACAGACTACACGACGAGATCGAAGAATTATTGAAGAAGATTGAAACGGATTATTCGGAGGAAGTCTTAAATAAACTGAGTGATAAACAACAGGAATTTGAAGCTTTAGACGGTTACAATATCGAGTACCGCGCTAACGAAATTCTTGCCGGCCTAGGCTTCAGCGCAGATGATCAGCACAGACCATTAAACACCTTCTCCGGAGGTTGGAGAATGCGTGTAATG
Source organism: Pedobacter sp. SAFR-022 (assembly GCF_051965375.1). Classification (NCBI taxonomy): domain Bacteria; kingdom Pseudomonadati; phylum Bacteroidota; class Sphingobacteriia; order Sphingobacteriales; family Sphingobacteriaceae; genus Pedobacter; species Pedobacter sp. SAFR-022. The sequence goes on along the minus strand of NZ_JBQCME010000004.1, from coordinate 85,944 downwards.
CTGGCCAAGATCCTGCTCCAAACACCAGATATCCTGCTGCTGGATGAGCCGACCAACCACATGGACTTACCTTCCATCAAATGGCTGGAAAACTACTTGATGAGCTTCGAAGGTGCTATCGTCATTGTGTCACACGATAGGTACTTCCTGGATAAAGTTGTAAATAAGATCGTTGAATCGCGCAAAGGAAAATTGACCCCTTATGCCGGTAACTATACCTTCTACCTGGAAGAAAAAGCTTTGAGGGGGGAAATCCAAAAAGGCGAGTTTAAAAATCAACAGGCTAAGATCAAACAGGAAGAGCGTTTAATTGAACGTTTTAAAGCCAAAGCTTCTAAAGCTAAAATGGCGCAATCCCGTATGAAAGCCCTTGACAAAATGGAACGGGTGGAGGATGTTGACGACGACAATCCAACAGTAAACTTTAAATTTAAGTTCTCTAAACCATCGGGTCGCCACGTCATTAAAATCGAAGGTGCGAACAAAAGCTATCCAAACGTAGAGATACTGAGAAATGCGGAAGGTTTGATCGAGAAAGGTGATAAGATCGCCTTAATTGGAGCGAACGGTAAAGGTAAATCTACCCTATTACGGATCATTGCAGGTACCGAGAAGTTTGATGGCGCTTGTGAAACCGGTCATAATGTTACCACCACCTTCTTTGCGCAGCACCAGCTGGAGTCTCTTCACCTGGACAATACGATTTTGGAAGAACTTCAGGCATTTGCGCCTAAACATACAGATACCGAGCTTCGTGGTATCCTGGGATGTTTCCTTTTCACCGGAGACGACGTATTTAAAAAGATCCGTGTATTATCCGGAGGGGAGAAATCCAGGGTTGCGCTTGCTAAATCCCTTACTACAGATTCCAACTTCCTGATCCTGGATGAGCCAACCAACCACTTGGACATACAGTCGGTAAACATCCTGATCCAGGCTTTACAGCAATATGAAGGTACGTTCATTGCAGTATCCCACGACAGGTACTTCCTGGATAATGTTGCCAATAAGATCTGGTTCATTGAAAACATGGACATCAAAGAATACCCTGGAACTTACGCGGAATACGAAGAATGGAACAGCAAACGTGTACAACCTGCACCGACACCTATTCCAGTGAAAGCACAGAAAGAGGAAAAACCTAAGGTGCAGGAAAAACCTGTTTCTACGCAAAGCCAGCTAAAAAAGCTGAACGACAAACTGCAGAACATCGAAAAGGAAATTGCGGCATTGGAATCTCAGGTTAAAGCAACAGAAGCGGAACTTGCAGACGATAAGGTTTACGGAGATCAGGCGAAACTTGCCGAGATCAATAAGAAATATCAGGCGGATAAACACCTGCTTGATGCTGCACAGAAATCATGGGAGGCCTTGGCTGCCGAAATCATGGAACTAGAGAACTAACATGAAGAAACTGGCTGGATTGCTCCTGTTAATGGTATCAGGTATTCAACTGGGGATGGCACAACTGGCATTTACCGCCCTAAACAAAGTCTACCGTCCGGAGATCAGCACGGTAATCTGTTACAATCAGGAGAAAGAGCAGTCCACACCAATCATAACACTGAAATCAGCCGAAAGGCTGATTTTTAGTTTTGACGACCTTGAAGGTGGCAGTAAAAACTACTGGTACACGATTGAACATCACACACACGACTGGAAGCCCTCAAACTTGTCGCCAATAGACTACCTGGAGAGTTTTTCTGACGACCGCATCATAGACTATGCTTACTCCTCGAATACTCTTCAAAAGTACACCCATTATAGCTTAAGCCTGCCCAACGAACAGATCAAGCCAAAAATATCCGGCAACTACCTACTCAAAGTTTACCTGGATGGTGATCTTAATAAGCCAGTGATCTCCCAGCGTTTTCATGTGGTCGACAATCGTGTAAATGCAGGTTTAGAGCTGCTCCCAAGCATGCAGGTGCCACTAAGAACATCAAACCAGAAAATCAATGTGAATATCTTTCACAGCGCGGCTATTCAGAACCCCGCTGCCGATGTAAAGGTGGTCGTCACTCAAAATAACATCCCGTATTCTGCAAAGCTTACCACTAAGCCCTCTTCCATCAAACCTGGAGAACTCGGATACAGGGATCCCTATACCAACGACTTCCCTGCGGGAAATGAATTCCGAAAGTTCGACATCAGAAGCCTGCGCACAAAAGCTGAGCATGTGCAAGACATCCAGCAGGATACCATCTATCGGGCCTTGCTTTTTACGGATGCCGCAACCACCGGCAGGTATGTTAGAACTTTTGATGAAAATGGAAACTTCTTTATCCGTAATCAGGATGGCCGTGATGAACATACCGAAAGCGACTATGTACAAGTTACCTTCAGCTTAAAAGCAGGTCAGAACTTAGCGAACAGAGCGATATATGTACTTGGCCGTTTCAACAATTATTCAACCGACCCGGAGTATAAAATGCAGTATAATGCCAGCTCAAACGTATACACATGTACCCTGAGATTGAAACAGGGTCTTTATGACTACAAATATGCAGTGGTAGACGCTGAAATTGGAAAGATCGATGATACCGCATTAGAAGGATCGTATTTTGAAACAGATAACAGCTACCAGGTATTTATCTATTATAAGAGTCCTGGCAGCCGCTGGGAAGAACTTATTGGCTATAGCCAGACGTCCAGATAGAAACACTTTTTCCTTGACAAGAAAAATCTGCCCAACCATTTTCATCTATCACTACAGGCTCCTGCCAAATACCTAAAGCATCGGTAAAGGTCTTGCCGGCATGCCGCTGTCCGATCTCCATAGTTTTAATGCCCTCATCCCCGTTACTCATGACTACTGCCAATCCGGAGTTTGGATTTTCATCGTCCCCTTCTCGGGTCCAGCCTATGCAGTTCGGGTGATCGAAATAATCCCGTTGCAGTCCATGCGCCAGAAACTTTCTGATTCTACTAATTACATGCAGATTTGGTAGTCCGATTAATTCTACCTCCACCTCCTCACCTGCTTCATTTTTATCGCTGTACTTACAACCATAAAGATCCGGGTAAAAGATACAAGGGATACCATGTTCACGCAGCAGGATCAGCGCGTAAGCCAGTGGACGGAACCAGTATTCCACGTACGACTGCAAGGCCTGCAGCGGTTGTGAATCATGGTTATCAACAAAGGTGATGGATAAGAATGGATGTGTTTGTGTTAAGGTGCCGTCGAAGATCTTGCTTAGATCATAGCGTTCTTCTGCCAGGCCCGCAAGGTAGAAATTGGTATGCAGGATAGAGTCGAACAGTTGCATTCGCCCACCGGTTTCTTCAATATAGGCATGCAGCTCTTCAACCTGCGCGGTAACCCAATTTTCAGCCACAATAAAGAACTTCTCGTTAAAAGTCGCATTCATATGATCGATCCACTCGTTCAGAAAATCCGCAGATACGTGTTTAACAGCATCCAAGCGGAAACCCTTCATGCCACAAGTTTTGTAATACCACTCGCCCCAACGTTTCAACTCTTCACGGACTGCAGGATTTCTAAAATCCACATCGTTGAACATCAGGTAATCATAGTTACCAAACTCACCCGAGGGAACCTGCTCCCAGCCATCTCCATAGCTATTCTGAATGGAGAAAATACCCTCCTCCTGCAGATCTGCCGCCCAGTCGATACCACTGAATGCATGATAATCCCAGATAAACGCGGAATATTTTCCTGCCCTGCCTGGGAAGGTAAACTTTGTCCAGGCTTCAATCTCGAATACGTCAGATATAAATTCCTCGCGATTGTGCGGATTCACCCTGCGAACAGGAATCTTTTCCAACTCATCTGCGCCGGCTTTATGGTTTAGCACCACGTCGGCCATCACGGTAATGTGTTTTTCTTGTAAGGTCTTTATCGCTGCGATATACTCCTCGCGCGACCCATATTTGGTTTCTACGCTGCCCTTTTGATCGAATTCTCCCAGGTCGTACAAATCATAGCAGTCATATCCAACAGAGTTCGCGCCCTCTGTAGATTTATAGGCCGGGGGAAACCAAACCATGGTGACACCTAAGTCCTCCAGATGCCCTGCTTCCTTCCTGGCTTTATTCCATAATTTCTCTTCTTCATTGTAATACCAATGAAAATATTGCACCAATGTCTGATTGATCATTCTTTCTGTTTAAAGGCCCCTCCGTCGAAGCAAAAACAATAACATGATGTACTACAATTTGTTTACTTTTGCGGGAATATGAGTTTAAAATCCAAAAATCCAAGTCATTCTTTTACCATCATGAATGAGTTGGTTTTACCCAACGATACAAATACCTTAAATAACCTAATGGGCGGACGGCTGTTGCACTGGATGGATATCGCCGCTGCGATTTCTGCACAAAAGCACTGCAACCGGATCGTGGTCACCGCCTCTGTAGACAACGTGTCGTTCAAGCAGCCGATAAAATTGGGTGACGTAATCACCATTGAAGCAAAGGTTACACGTGCCTTCCACACCTCTGTAGAAGTACGTCTTGATGTCTGGGCAGAGAACATTCCCACAGGTGGACGGGTAAAATCGAATGAAGCCTATTATACTTTCGTTGCAATTGACCAAGGTGGACGTACCATCCCGGTTCCGGAACTGGTTCCAGAAACCACTCAGGAAATTGAACTGTTTGAAGGTGCATTAAGACGCCGCCAGTTAAGATTGATTTTGGCAGGCAAGATGAATCCAAACGATGCACCTGAACTGAGAGCCTTATTTTTTAGAGACTAAGGCTAGTTACCTTTCGCCAGGGACTGTGAAGAAGAATTATTCACAGCCTGGTTGTTAAGTTGTTTTTCAATGGAATAAGCACTCAGGCTATTCAATTCGCGACTATAACTCAGTTTATCATAGTTGATATTTAAAAACTTAGAGTTTCCATTCATGATGCGGAATGAAGAAGCAATGCCATTCAGCGCGGCATTGTAAAATCCAGTGATTATCCTTCCGCTTAGCTCTTCCTCTATGGTCGGATCGTCTTCACCCCACTTCCTCACAGGTTTCATCTTCTTTGAAACCTTTAAGTAACGTGCCTGGTAAGAATCGTGCCCCAGATAGTTCTGGTATTTTGAGCTCTTTGTGATTTCCTTGATCTTGATCGTCTTCACCATTGTAGGACAAAGTGAAACCTTAGACTGATCAGTTTTAATACAAATACTATCCGCAGAAACCTGGTAAAGAATACCCTTAATGGTTTCGCCTGATGTACGAACAACGGCTAAATATGGCTTTACCTGTGCACAAACGTTGGTGGCGACGAAGCACAATATGGCGGTAGATATTTGATAAAGTCGCTTTCTCATATGTTGGATTGTACCCTAAGATATGAATAAAACCGACTTATACAATAAAATGTTTTAAAATTGTCAGAATTTGGTAAACATTATTGAGACATTTCCAGAATTTTGTCAAACTCTGTGTTCTTCAATTTCATTACTGAAAGTCTTCCCTGTTTGATCAATGAAATGTCTGCAAGACTTTCTTCGGCTTTGATTTGCGCCAGACTAACCGGGTTTTTTAATGTTTCCACAGGTGCCAGGTCCACAACAACCCAGTTTGGATCTTCTGTTGTAGGATCCTGATAATACTCCCGAACAACTTTGGCAATCCCCACTACACACTTTCCTTCATTACTGTGATAAAACAAGACCAGGTCGCCCGCTTTCATCTCTTTCATATTGTTGCGCGCCTGGTAGTTCCTAACACCATCCCAAAAAGTACGCCCCTCTTCATTAAATTTTTCCCAACTATATTTAAAAGGCTCAGATTTTACTAAAAAGTAGTTCATACCACAAATTAAAGAAATTTTACACGACACTCTTTAAACACAATGTCAATCTTTATACCCTGCCTGGAAATATCTCGCTAGTAAGCAATGTTAAATGTGAAAGGCATTACAAAAGCCATATCAACTGGTTTCCCTTTGCGACGGCCGGGTATCCAGCCTTTGGCACCCTTAAGTATACGAATCGCCTCCGCAGCCAGTGCAGGATGCACATCATTGATGGCTTGTGCGTCAGTGACTTTACCATTTTTGAGGACCACAAAGCTGATCTGCGCCACACCCGGTACTCGCTTTGATGCGAGTTGAGCCGGATAACGCACATTGCGTATAACATATAAATAGAAATTCTTCATACCACCTTCAAATGTTGGTTTAACCTCCGATTCGGTATATTGGTAGCTGTTTCCTTGTTCATCAACGCTTTGTCCAGACAGCAACTTCCCGTTTTCATAGATCTCCTTATACCGGATAACAGCATCCGACCTTATCTCACCGGTCCACGCGCCATCATATTTACCGTCTTTGATATTCCCCTGAGCGGTGATGTACTTGAAATCAGCGTCGTAAATGACTGCCTGTCCGTTTCCATTTTTGACCAGCGCTTTACCAGCGGAGTCATTAACGGTTTCAACATAAGCTAAACTACTATCCCCAAATTTTGGATGCCGTACGAATTGGTATAGTTTCCCATTTGGATAATAGTGCACCGCGGTATCGACCATGATGCCCCTTATGTAATTCAGCTGTTGTTTCTTAATGCCACTTTCAAAGTAGGCCGTAAAAGCACCATGGTAAACCGGCAAATCCTTTCTGTAAGAATGCGCGGTGCTCCGGACCGCTCCGTTCAGGTAAAATTCCTTCATTGGATACAAGACAGTCTCCTCGTTCCGATCGCTTACGATACGGGTAAAATCTGCTGTTTCCTTACTGATCGCATGATCCCCGTTGTTTTTCAAATAATAGGTCGTTTGACCTAATGCAACTGGCATACCCAACAGCATAAAGCTGATCAGTACCAGATAAAAAGATGCGTTCATTGTAGCGTTAATTTGTCGAAAGATAAAAATTTATGTGGAATGTAAGTAACCTGCATAAGGCTGGAGTCTTCATGTGGGAAAAAATTTCTAAATTAATGTGGTACATCATTTCATCTGCATCGTATGGATCCAAACTTAAAACAGCAAGCCCCATCAGCCCTAAGAAAGTACTTCAGCGGCATCCTATGCCTTCTGTGCCTCTCTGCTTCCACTTTTGCGCAAGGCAAAAAAGACATTACCACATTCATCAGTACACTGGATGTGCAAACGGGGAAAATCGATACCATTTTAATCACCAAGCAACATTTCGAGGCGCCAAACTGGCATCCGGATAATTACTTAATCGTCAATGGCATGGGAAAGCTTCATAGGCTTGATCTAGAAACAAAAACACTTCGCGTCATCAATACCGGCACTGCAACGGAAAACAACAATGATCATGGAATTTCGCCAGATAAGAAATGGCTGGCATTAAGTCATAATGCTAAAACGGATACCTCCACCAAATCCTACAAATCAGCGATCTTTATTGTACCCATTGAAGGTGGAGAACCGAAAAGGGTTACACCCGAGGTGCCTTCCTATTGGCATGGCTGGAGCCCTGATGGTAAGACACTGACTTATTGTGGCGAACGTAATGGAAATTTCGACATCTACACCATTCCGGTGGAAGGTGGAACCGAAAAGCGTTTAACCAGCACTGAGGGGCTTGACGATGGTCCGGAATACTCACCTGATGGAAAATATATTTACTTCAATTCCTACCGCAGCGGTCATATGCAGATCTGGCGTATGCATGCAGACGGAACAAACCCTGAACAACTAACCTTTGACAAAAACTCCAACTGGTTTCCGCATCCAGCACCCGATAACAAGTCTGTGGTTTATCTTGCATATACCTCCGACCAGAAGCAGGAACACCTCTTTGGAAAAGATGTAAAGTTGCGGTTATTGGATCCGGCAACGAAGACTGTTAAAGATCTGACACCAGTGTTCTGTGGTGGACAGGGTACTTTAAACGTTCCCTCCTGGAGTCCGGATAGCAGGAAAATTGCTTTCATCAGCTATACGGTGAAATAGCCAAACATTGAACACCGTCCACACGCAAACAGCTGCCTTAGCGGGCAGCTGTTTATCAATTACCGAGATTTAATCGTGTTATCTGATTGCATTCATGGCAGTTTGGTGTGCCGACATGATAGCTTCCGATGCATACAATTCTGACCTTAGACTTTCAAAGTCGCCCAACTTCAGATTTTTGGTGCTGTTGCTCACCATGGTGCTTTGATCTGCAGTTCCTTTTAACTTCAATGCAGCATCATCTTTCACCACAGTATACAAGCTTTCTGCTGTTGTTTTCATCTTTACGTTGGCGCTGTGGTTCAGGAATAGTTGTAGATACTTCACATCAAAGTTGTTGGTGGTTACCACCTCGGCATCTCCGTAGGCCTCAATTCTTTCCAGATCCTTCAAGGTAATGTTTAATGTCACTGGTGCCGACTCCATCGAGTTAATATATAGTGTTTTTCCGTTGCTTACTACTGATGTTTTCGAAGCGTCGTAGTTTTCAGCGCCTACGATGCTTTGCTGGTCACCTTGTGTTAAAACGATCTTCACATTTCCACTCACCCAGATTCTGTTGAGTTTGGATGCTGAATTGATGTTTACTTTTTTAGCTGGGTCAGCTGCAAATGTTGTTACCACTGTTGAGGTTAATACTACTGCTGCGATTACTGCTGCGAATACGGTTTTGGTTAAATTTTTCATGGCTTTATGCTTTAAATTTTTGTTCTTGTTTTTGTTATTAAGACGCCTTCCCAGCAGAAACGTTGCAGCAAAAAACCGGGTAATATACCAGCATCAGTAACATATAGACCAAAGGCCATTATTCTTCGACGAACAGGCTCGTAATCAGAAACTTCAGCAACAAAAAAAGGCATTCTCATCAGAGAATGCCTTTTTCTTATAGCCTATATTTATTAGCCTTTGGGATTCAATGCCTGGTCAATACGATCAGACAAATCCTCCAGATGGTATTTACTCAGCCCGGAAGCTTGATCTGCAGCCGCCTTAATACTGGTATTAAGTGACTTCAATTCACCTTTAACAACAGATGCAACATCGCTCTGCATGGCAGAAAGCGAGCTGCCCGACCCTGAACTTGTTCTTTGAACCGTCATCGTCAATGTTGAAGGGATTCTATCTGCTGGCTTAATCAAAGCGATCATTTTATCGACATAAGCTTTTTGCAGGTTACGACGATAAAGGTCAATTTCCTTATTAGACTTCAATTCGGTAAAAACAGCGTTATCCATATCTTCAAAGAAATCAGTGATCTTATAAGCCGATTTACCATCTGCAGCTTCAGCCGAAATTAGTTTGGTTAAGGTATTCACACTTAACAAACGGTTTAAAGTCGGTGTTTGTACCTTATTAATCATTTCAAGCGGGTCATCACCTGTATTATCCAGGATCTTTTGATCTATGATCCAGCTTGGCGTATTGAACAATTGCTCCGACAAGAACTTCATTGCGTCCTTCTGCAGGTTTGCAGGATTACGCTCATAGACAGTACCGGATTGTTCAACGGTTTTAGGAGTTTCCAGAATACCTCCAATGTTTTTTGATACGTGGCCCATATACCTGTTGAACTGGGAGGTTAACTGCGTATAGATGCCCTGAAGATCGGTATAGTCTTCATTAGCCGTCTTGGTCCACTCCGGCAAGTTCTTAATAATCACCTTAAGGTTTTTGATCCCGTATGTACTTGCAATCATGGCATTATCGCCCAGATCTTCGCTCTGTGACCGCGGATCATCAGGGTTTGTTTCCGTACCAAACCACAGACGTTTATTCTTAAGCTTCTCAATGGTTAGCTTGTTTAACGCAGGCACCTCTGCCAAAGGTGTTTTAGCTTCAGGCATCAAACGGTATCCCCATTCAATAGCCCAAAGGTCATAGTCACCAATCCTCGGGTATAAGCCGTTCTTCGTGATGTTATCCTCCGGTTGTGCCACATAGTTAAAGCGGGCATAATCCATGATCGAAGGGGTGTGTCCGTTCTTTTCTAAAAAGCCTTTATCACGCAACTTTTCCACCGGTACGGTCGAACTCGAACCGTAATTATGGCGTAACCCCAGGGTATGTCCCACTTCGTGTGAAGATACAAAGCGAATCAAATCACCCATCAATTCATCACTGAACTGCATTTTACGTGCACGTGGATCTACCGCGGCAGTTTGGATCATGTACCAGTCGCGCACCAGCTTCATCACGTTGTGGTACCAGTTGATGTGGCTTTCAATGATCTCACCGCTGCGTGGATCAGCAATACTTGGCCCACTGGCGTTTGAAATTTCGGAAGGCTTGTACACGATGGCGGAATACATCGCATTATCCAGACTCCAGGTAGAATCCTGTTGCTCTGTTGGGGCTTCTTTAGCGATGATCGCATTTTTAAATCCTGCCTTCTCAAAGGCAACTTTCCAGTCATTTACACCGGCAATCAGGTATGGCACCCATTTTTTCGGTGTTGCCGGGTCAATATAGAACACAATTGGTTTTGCAGGTTCTACCAGCTCGCCACGCTTATATTTAGCCATGTCTGCTGGTTTAGGCTCCAGTCTCCATCGTTTGATCAGCTGAATTTCCTTTACACCCTGTGGATTCAAATCAAAGTCGGTGTAACCCACGGTAAAGTAGCCTACACGTGGATCAAAGTAACGCGCTTTCATGGGTACTTTCGGCAAGATCACCATGGAGGTATTAAGTTCCAGCGTAGAAGAGCCTGATGCTCCGCCGCCCATGCTTGAAGAAGATGAACCACCGAATGGTGAACTTGCTGCCGACAGAGCGTATGTTTTAACCGTTCTGATCTCCACATTCATCGGGAAACTGCGGATCCCGCTGATGTAGCTCCGATCAGATTGCATGCTTCCCAGGCGGAAACGGGTTTTTGCTGATGCCGAACTGAAGTTAAAGATCTCATTATCTGAGTTGATGAACGAGGTCATGTCAATGACACTGCCCTTTTTATCCGCTGAAAAAGCGGCGATGTTGAAAGCAGCAGCAATCGCCTGAATGTTGGAGTTCCTTAAACTCTGGTACATCGCCGTTGTGCTGTCAGGCCCATAAGTACGGTAAGAGATCTTACGCATGAATATCCTGTTGTTTGGACCTTTTTCAAAGCGGATCACATTGCTTCCAATCTGGTCACCAGCATAACCAGATGCGGCGCGCACTTCTGCACCGGCCTTAGATATACGGTTTACAACCAAGATGTCGCGGCCAAGGATCGAGTCTGCGATTTCGAAGAAGAACTTATCCTCCAGGCGATGTGTTGTAATCATGCCCTTACGCGTAATTGCTTTCTTGGTGATTACGGTTGCATAAGGTTTGGGTTCCGCCTTACCCGCTGCCGTCATCATGCTCGACGTGCGTTTGCTTGTATCAGCCGTTGCTGGCTTCGTTGTTGTAGGTCGCGTTTGTGCTTGCGCCATGGAGAGCCCCCCCGCCGCGATCAAAGAGAGTAGTAATGTTTTCTTCATTTAAATAGTGGATTCTTAACCCGTAAATATAACGGATTGGGAACCATGAAGAATTGCGGCCATCATAACTTTACAGTTACACTAATGCAGCATCTTGAACAGTAATTCTTTCAATAGCGCACCATCAGTCGTATTACCACTGCTGTCGACACCCTTGCTCTTTAAATCATATTCGCGCAGCAGACTGATGATCTCGAAAGTCTTATTGATGCTGTAGTTCCTGGCGGCAGTCTCGTAATCTTTAAGGAAAAAGGGATTTACCCCAAGTTCTTTCGCGGCATCGTGTTTATTTGCCAGGTAATGATACTTCAGGATCTTTGAAAAGTAGGCATTCAGGTTGGCAAGCACCAGCACCATCGGATTACTCTTGGGGTTGTCCGCAAAGTAATTGATGATCTGATTACACTTAAGTACATTCCGGAATGCCAGTGCTTTCTGCAGTTCAAAAACATTGTACTCTTTACTAATCCCAATGTTTCGTTGAACCAGTTCGGCATCAATCATGGTATTGCTGCTGATATTCAATAACAACTTATCGAGTTCATTGGCGACTTTCGATAGATCTGCGCCAAGGTACTCCGCCATTAATGCAGCAGCCTGTGGTGCGATTTTCGCCCCCCTTTCTTTAACCAGGTTCTCGATCCACTCGGCCAGCTTGTAGTCACGCACCGGATCAGATTGAAACACTACCCCGTTCTTGCTGATGGACTTGAAGATTTTCTTCCGCTTATCGAAGGTGGCATACTTGAACCCGAGTACCAGAATGGTACTGCTAAGCGGCTTCTCGAAGTAATTTTGAACAAACTCCGCGGCCTTACTGCTACCCTCAGTTTCCTTGCTCCACTTCAGATCCTGCGCTTCCTTTACAATGATCACCTGGTATTCAGACATCATCGGGTAACGCTTGGCTGCATTCAGGATGGTGGCCATATCGGTGTCTTTCCCGTAGAGTACCGTCTGGTTAAATCCTTTTTCCATATCGTTCAGGACATGCGCTTCGATGTAATCGATAACCTGATCAATGTAGTAAGGCTCTTCACCATGCAGTAAATAAACGGGTTTGAACTTCCGGGCCTTGATGTCCCGTATGATTTCTGAAGCAGTCATATTATGCCCAAATGTAATTGCTAATTCCTAATTATTAAGGTTATTTTTGCAGAAATGAAGTTTACGCCTACCGAACTTAACCTGCCTGAACATCCATTTAAGATTACATTAAAGGATTCTCAATTTTATATTTTTGACGACATCAGAAAGAAGCACCTGGTATTGACACCTGAAGAATGGGTACGGCAACATTTCATCCAATACCTGATCAACGATAGAAAATTCCCAAAAGCCCTGATCCAGGTAGAAGGCGGACTTAGCTTGAACCAGCTCCAGAAACGAACCGACATCGTTGTATTTAACCACTCCGGAGAACGGATCATGATCGTTGAATGTAAAGCGCCGGAGGTCAAAATCACGCAAGCGGTTTTCGACCAGGCGTCCAGGTATAATTCCGTCCACAAAGCGGCCTGGCTGGTTGTGACCAACGGGCTACGCCATTGTTACGCACGGATAGACCACGAACAATCTAGCTTCCGATTTTGTGAAGCACTTCCCCTTTTCAAAGATCTATAAGCGAAAACCCTGCACAACATTGAACCCGTAACTTAGCCTGATTCTAGGTACACCTGTACAAGGGCTTAAAAACACCTTACACACGTTTTGCGTGGGTAAGGTGTGGGTGAGGTGTGCCTAAGGTCTGGACCAGGTGTGCTTAATTCATATCGCGTAGTTAACAATTCTGCGACTGCTGTAAATCGCATGAACAAAAAAAAGCTGATGCCGTTTTTAGACGACACCAGCTTTCCATGAATTATAAACCTTACAGAATTTAGCCCAAGCTGCTTAGGCTCTCGCGAATGATCGCGATCTTGGATTCGGCATCTGCCTGTTTGTTCCGCTCATTCTGAATGATCTCGGGTTTAGCATTCTGAACAAATCTTTCATTATTCAATTTTGCGTTTACAGACTTCAGGAATCCCTCCAGGTAGTTCAGCTCGCCATTAAGACGTGCTTTCTCCGCTTCTACATCTATATTTTCTTCCAATGGGATATAAAACTCATCACTGCCCACCATGAAGTTCACTGCTCCACTTACCTTATCATTCACGAATTCAACAGCGCTGATGTTAGCCAACTTAAATAAAATATTCATCCACTGTTGGTAATCCACTGCGGAGTTAACCTTAATATTCAAAGGCAGCGCTTCCTTCGGCGACAGCTGTTTGGTATTTCTCACGTTTCGAACACCCGCAACAAGTTCTTTGATCGTTTCTACATCCTTCAACAGCGCGGTATCGATTGTTCCGGGAACCGGGTACGAAGCAACGATAATACAATCCATTTCTTCCTTTTCGCCAAAGATCTCATCATGATAGATCTCTTCGGTAATGAATGGCATAAATGGGTGTAATAAAGAAAGGATCTTTTCGAAATACCCCAGGGTCACTTTCATCGTCTCTGCATCGATTGGATGCTGATATGCAGGTTTGACCATCTCCAGGTACCAGGCACAGAAATCATCCCATACCAGTTTATAAGTGCTCATTACGGCTTCCGACAAACGGTACTGTTTGAAGTTGTCTTCAATTTCAACAAGCGCCTGATTGAACCTGTTTTCAAACCAGTTAATAGCTTGTGTATTTGGATTTTCCAGACCTTCATCCACTTCCCAGCCTTTTACCAGCCTGAATGCGTTCCAGATCTTGTTGGCGAAGTTCCGTCCTTGTTCGCAGTAGCTCTCATCGAACATCAGGTCGTTTCCTGCTGGTGAACATAATAGCATGCCTACACGTACGCCATCAGCACCATACTTCTCGATCAAACCGATAGGATCTGGAGAGTTACCCAAGGACTTAGACATCTTACGACCTAATTTATCGCGTACGATACCGGTCAGGTACACATTGGTAAATGGCTTTTTGCCCATAAACTCATGTCCCGCCATGATCATGCGTGCTACCCAGAAGAACAGGATCTCCGGCGCTGTTACCAGGTCGTTTGTTGGATAGTAATAGTTGATGTCTTTATTGTTTGGATCTTTGAAGCCATCAAACACGGACATTGGCCACAACCAACTGGAGAACCAGGTATCCACCACGTCATCATCCTGGCGTACGAAAGGTTTAAGCTGATGTTTGAATCCGGCCTTTTCCTCTTCCGTAAATACACCATCAATATCTTTAAGCTTCAGGAATTCTTCTAAAGCCTCTTCTTCTGTTTTTGCTACTACCCAGTTGCCTTGATTATCATACCAGGCCGGGATGCGCTGTCCCCACCATAACTGGCGACTGATACACCAGTCTTTAACATTCTCCATCCAGTGACGGTAGGTGTTTACGAACTTCTCAGGAATCAGCTTCACGTCGCCGTTCAGCACATCTTCAAGTGCCGGCTTCGCCATCTCATCCATTTTACAGAACCATTGCAGCGATAACTTCGGCTCAATAGCGGCATCGGTCCTTTCCGAAAAACCAATCTGCGATTTATAGTCTTCTACGTGGTCCAGATGACCAGCTTCTTCCAACAGCACAGCAATCTTTTTCCTTGCGACGAAACGGTCCTCCCCTACAAGCACTACAGCAAGTTCGTTTAAGGTACCATCATCATTCAGAATATCAATTACCGGGAGTTTGTGTTTTACACCCAGCTCATAGTCATTCAAATCATGCGCAGGCGTAACTTTCAAGCAACCGGTACCGAAGTCCATGGTTACATATTCATCTTCAATAATTGGAATCTCGCGATTGATCAGCGGAATAAACACCTTTTTACCTTTCAGGTGGGTATACCTTTCATCATTGGGGTTAATACAAATTGCCGCATCAGCCATAATGGTTTCCGGCCGTGTGGTTGCAACGATCAAGGATTGGTCTGTAGCACCACTTGCTCCAGCGATGGAATACTTGATGTAGTATAACTTCTGGTTCACTTCCTTGCGGATCACTTCTTCATCAGAAACCGCAGTTTTCCCTGCCGGATCCCAGTTCACCATACGGATACCGCGGTAAATGCGGCCCTTTTTATATAGATGTATGAAGGTATCCACAACCGCTTCAGACAGGTCTTCCTCCATGGTGAAACGTGTACGGTCCCAGTCACAGCTCGCGCCAAGCTTCTTCAGCTGTTCGAGGATGATACCGCCGTATTTCTCTTTCCATTCCCAGGCATACTTCATGAACTCTTCTCTGGTGATGTCCTTTTTATTGATGCCGCGTTCCTTAAGCATGGCAACCACCTTGGCTTCTGTTGCAATGGAAGCATGGTCGGTACCAGGAACCCAGCAGGCGTTTTTACCCTGCATACGGGCTTTGCGGATCAATACATCCTGAATGGTGTTGTTGAGCATATGCCCCATGTGCAATACACCTGTGACGTTCGGCGGCGGGATTACAATGGTATAAGGTTCACGCTCGTCTGGTTCGGAGTGGAAAAACTTCTTAGATAGCCAGTAGCTGTACCATTTATCTTCGGTCGATTTCGGGTCGTATTTCGTGGATATGCTCATTATAATATTGAAAATGCTTTTGAAATGCAAAAATAACAAGAAAAAAGCGATTATCAGTTTCGGCGATCATTTCTTTTGAGCGTTAAAGGGTTAGCCGGACTCGAGCGTACGGCCCCTCGCCATGCTGAATATATTCCAATCCGACACAATAAAAAGTGTTAAAATATGTTAATATCATATCAAACCACCAGAGATGAAATCGTTCAAATTATTTCTTTCTTCAGAATCTTTGTTTCGGCGGATCGGTTTAACCAAGATCTACGACTGGTTCAATAAGTAATATTTTCATTAGAACATTCTGATGTTAATTCCAAATTACTACTTTGTGTGCTGATTGCCACTTGATGGCCCGATCACACACCATTTTTATTAAACATATGAAAATACAACACCTTAAAAGCTATTTTGCTGCTTTGGGTATAATCGCTGCGAGCTATTCTGCCAGCGCGCAAGCCCCTAAAAAATTCATTGATCCTGCAAACATGGATCTAAGTGTAAAACCAGGTGACGACTTCTACCAATATGCAAGTGGTACCTGGGTTAAAAACAACCCTGTTCCTGCAAAGGAAACCAGATGGGGTAGTTTCAATGAGCTCAGAGATTTTAACATTAATGCGGTACGTTCACTGGTTGAAGAAGCTGCTGCCGACAAATCAGCACCTGCGGGTTCTGTAAAGCGTCGTGTTGGTGATTTCTATGCTGCTGCGATGGACAGCGCCACGATTGAAAAACTTGGCTACACCCCGATCAAGGCTGATCTTGCAAGAATTAAAAAGATTAAAGATGTTAACGGTGTTATCGACGAAGTGGTTTACATGCGTACCTCCGGTATGGGCGGTCCAATGTTCGGCTTTGGCGTTTCTCAAGACCGGAAAAATGTTGACAATTACCTGCCTTCTTTAAGTCAGGGTGGTACAACCCTCCCGGATCGTGATTATTATCTAAATGATGATGCACGCTCTATAAAGATCCGTGAGGCTTACATGACCTATATGACTACCCTTTTTGGATTAACGGGAAGTAGTCCGGCGGAAGCAAAAGCTAAAGCAGAGAAGGTGATGGCTATCGAGAAGCAATTTGCCGCGGCGCAAATGAGTAGACTGGAGATGCGTGATCCTTATAAAACCTATAACAAATTTGCTGTTGCGGAATTCAGCAAAACCACACCTAAGCTGAACTGGGCAACCTTGTTGACCAAATTCAAAGTTAAGGGTCAGGATACGGTATTGGTTTCCTCCCCTAAATTTTTCACAGCTGTGGACGGTATGTTGACCTCTGTACCCCTTGCGGACTGGAAAACCTACCTGGAATGGAACGTATTAAAGAGTTCTGCAAGCAGCTTGAGCTCTCCTTTTGTACAAGCAAGTTTTGAATTCAACAAAGTTCAAACAGGTCAGCGTGTGCAAACACCAAGGTGGCAAAGAATGTCGTCTTTGACTGACAACAATATCGGTGAGTTACTGGGGCAACTATATGTAGCTAAATACTTCAAACCTGAAGCAAAAGCGCGTATGGATGAAATGATCAAAAATCTGCGTTCAGCTTTCGAGATCAGGATCAAAAACCTGGACTGGATGAGCCCTGAAACCAAGACTAAAGCGCTTGCGAAGCTTCACGCCTTCAGACCTAAAGTGGGTTATCCTGAGAAATGGAAGAACTATGATGGGATGAAGATCACCCGTACCACATACTTTGAAAACCTGAAAAGTGCTGGTGAATGGCGCTATAACGATATGATCGATAAATTGGGCAAGCCGGTAGACCGCACATTGTTCGGCATGACTCCACCTACAGTGAATGCTTATTATAGCCCAACGATGAATGAGATCGTTTTCCCTGCTGGTATTCTCCAGTTCCCATTCTTTGCGCCGGATGCTGATGATGCCATCAATTATGGTGGTATTGGTGCGGTAATCGGGCATGAGATGTCGCACGGCTTTGATGATTCCGGTAGTCAGTACGATAAAGATGGTAACCTTCGTAACTGGTGGACCGCTGAGGATCGTGCAAAATTCGAAGAAAAAGCGAAAGCCTTGGGTGAGCAGTTTGATGCTTACACCGTACTTGATACCGTTCATGTGATTGGTAAATTGACCATGGGTGAAAACATCGGTGACTTAGGAGGTCTAAATGCTGCATATACTGCATTTAAGATGACTAAGCAAGGTCAGTCTAACGAGAAGATCGATGGCTTTACGCCAGATCAGCGTTTCTTCTTGTCATGGGCACAGGTTTGGAGAGGTAACATTCTTCCGGAAAGTGCTGCACAACAGATTAAGACCGATCCGCACTCGCCAGGTGAATTCAGAACCATTGGTGCACCAGTGAATATGGATGCCTGGTATGAAGCGTTTGATGTTAAGCCTGGGGAAAAGTTGTATAAGAAACCTGAGGATAGGATCCGGATGTGGTAATTTGAAATAAATTACTGTAAAAAAAGGTAGTACTGTTCAGCAACTCAAACCTTTGTGAAGAACAAAGTTTTGCAGGTTGCTTCACAGTGCTACTTTTTTTATGGAGTAATACTAGGGGGATTGCCGAAAAATTAGGCGCTTTCTAGTTCAGCGTTATAGCTTTTTGGGGTGATATTATAAGAGCGCCAGAAGAGTGAGCGCTTTATGACTGGTTTGATTTGAGGGCTTTTTGGAGTGATATCAGGGAGCACGACGGAAGAGTAAGCGGTTTGTGAGCTGATTTACAGTTATAGCTTCTTTTGGAGTAATAATAGGGAATGTGCCAAAAGAGTAAGGTCGAGATGCTTGTTAAATTCCTAAAGTTGGGAGATTTCGGCTTGTACTTTTTTAGGGAGTTTACTGATAACCAGGGCACGGGAGATTAAGATCCGCTCCTTGAGTTCTTTGTCGCTGAGGACATCGAAGTTTTGCAAGCAAATCCATTGTCGTTTAGCCATGTGTGGCGCCTGCATGATGCCGTCGCGGGCGACAAGTTCATCGAACTCTTCAGGATCACATTTGAAGGTAATCTGGCCATCATCGAGGGAGGTGATGACGAAGAGCTTTTCATGAATCATAAAGCAGAGGTGTTCACCCCATTTCATACCTTCGGTTGTTCCCGGCAGACTTAGACAGTATGATCTGAAAGATTCGATATCCATTGTAATTGATTTTTATTGGTTAGGAATGTTAGTGGTAATTAAAAGCTAATTTATAAACGTTTGTCTTTAATTCCGGTAATTTTGTGGGATGAATAAGATTATCCTTACGGAAGACGGATCCAAGACACTGTTTAATGAAACCATTGGGGAGCACTACCATTCAACTCGGGGCGCATTGCAGGAAAGCAAACATGTATTTTTGCAGGCGGGGCTGCTGCATACCTCTACCCTCTTCCCGCAGCAGGAGATTTCTATTCTTGAGGTTGGTTTCGGTACAGGACTAAACTTCTTGCTGAGCATGGACTATGCATTGGAACATCGGGTTCCAGTCCGGTATACCGGCATTGAAGCCTTCCCAATCACTGAAGCAGAGTTGCAGGCGACAGATTATCAGCAGTATGTTGCTCCCGCAGTTTGGAAGGCCTATTCAGATCATTACAGTGCGTGTATCGATAACCGGGTTGAACTAATGCCTGGGCTATCACTGGAAATTGTGCAGCGCCCGCTTGCGGAAGTTTCCCCTGTGAACAACCATCATTTAGTTTACTATGATGCTTTTTCCTTGCAATATCAACCCGAAATGTGGAGCAATGACATCATTGAACATACCACGAAGTTTCTACGCCCGGGTGGGGTATTTGTGACCTATGCCATCACAGGTAATCTTAAAAGGGCACTAACTGGTTTTGGCTTTAAAGTCGAAAAGCTGGTCGGCGCGCCTGGTAAAAGGCAGATGCTTCGCGCAACTAAGCTTTGAACGTAAAGTTGACAATCAAAAGTTTAATTGACATTCAAATTTCAAATGTCTAAAACTGCATTCCTTTTATAGGGTTTTATTTACCAGACTTGTTAGCGTTTTATTTACCAGGCTTGGTTTCAGCGGTTCAAATCGGCATGCGAATTGAATGCTGTGCGGAGTCGCTCAGGTCTAAAAATCACAAGACATTATGGAGAAAAGAAAATTAGGAAACACGGACTTAGTGGTCGCACCGATTGCATTCGGGGGTAACGTATTCGGCTGGACCATTGATGAACAAACATCTTTCGGGATTCTTGATCGTTTCAGTGATGCGGGGTTTAACCTCATTGATACCGCCAATGTATATTCCCGATGGAAACCGGGCAACCAGGGGGGCGAATCAGAAACCATCATCGGGAACTGGTTGAAGTCACGAAACAATCGTCAAGAGGTGATCATTGCCACGAAGGTTGGTGCTGACATGGGTACCGGCAAGGACATCAGCAAGGCAAACATTCTGAAAGAAGTGGATAACTCACTGAAAAGATTGCAAACGGACTATATCGACCTTTACTTCTCACATTATGATGATGAGAAAACACCAGTCGAAGAGACACTTGATGCTTATCAGGAGTTGATTAAAGCAGGAAAGGTACGCTCCATCGGGGCTTCGAATTTTTCCGCAGCCCGCTTAAAGGAATCCCTGGATGCGAGTAAAACGTCAGGATTGCCGAAGTACGAGGTATATCAACCGGAATACAACCTTTACAGCCGACAGCAGTACGAAGTTGAATACGAACCTATTGTACAGGAATATCAGCTGGGTGTTACCAATTACTATGCCCTGGCGAGTGGATTTTTAACTGGAAAGTACAGGTCTCAAGCAGATTTGAATAAGAGCCAGCGTGGTGGCGGAATTAAGTCGTTCTTAAATGAGCGTGGATTTAAGATTCTCGAAGCCCTGGATCAGGTTGCGGAGCGCCGGGCTAGTCAGCCTGCAAGTGTTGCCATTGCCTGGTTGATCGCAAGACCATCTGTAACCGCTCCAATCGCAAGTGTTACCAGTATGGAGCAGCTTAAAGACCTGGAGCATGCGGCAAACCTAAAGCTTAGTGCCGAAGACATCCAGCTGCTGGATCAGGCAAGCGACTGGAAGTAGTTTAAAATTTTTACCTTTAGTGCCGGCTTGTTGAATGAACAGGCCGTCATTTTTTAAGATTATGCCAAATTTCATACCCCCTGCAGTAGCAAAAGATCCAGCCGCTGGCTTCCTCAGACTACTGGAAGTCTTAAATACCCTTCGTACGGAATGCCCATGGGATAAAAAACAAACCATGGAAACCTTGCGCCATCTCAGCATTGAGGAAACCTATGAACTTTCTGACGCCATAATGGAAGGCGATATGCAGGAGGTAAAAAAAGAACTCGGCGACGTGATGATGCACCTGGTGTTCTATGCCCGCATTGCGGAAGAACAAGGTGCCTTCGACATCCTGGATGTGCTAAATGGTGTCTGCGAGAAGCTGATTAACCGTCACCCGCATATTTATGGCGACGTTGATGTGCAGAATGAAGACGATGTTAAGCGTAACTGGGAAAAGATTAAGCTAAAAGAAGGCAATAAATCCGTTTTAGGCGGCGTACCCGCATCGCTCCCGGCATTGGTTAAAGCTGCACGTATACAGGAGAAAGCTCGTGGCGTTGGCTTCGACTGGGAGGATAAAACACAGGTATGGGAGAAAGTTGAAGAAGAGCTGCAGGAGTTTAAGGCGGAGTTCAACGTTGAGGACAACAGCGCTATTGATGCTGAAAAAGCGGAAGCAGAATTCGGAGACCTGCTGTTCTCATTAATCAACTATGCAAGATTTATTAAGATCAATCCCGAGAATGCTTTAGAGAAAACAAATAAGAAATTCATTAAACGTTTTCAGTACCTCGAAGAGAAAGCAAAAGAAAACGGCAAGGCCCTACAGGATATGACGCTTGCCGAAATGGATATTTACTGGAATGAAGCAAAGAAGCACTAGCTGTGCTTCTTCTTCATATTCATCTTTAGTTTTTGACCGATACCCAGGTTGTAGTTCTTGGCATTGCTGTCTTTCTTTTCATGGAAAGCACCTCCGCCTGATGGAGCAACATCTTTTTCACCGGATACCATATTTTTGTTGAGTGGCTTCTTAGGTTTACTGCCCTTATCAATCAGGATGTCGTCTGGCAACTCAAGCACTTCCATCTTCTGCCCGATAGATTGTTCAATTTTCCGAATAAGGCCAAGCTCCAGGTCGGTTGCAAAGGTAATGGAGACCACCTCCTCTTCACTGTCTTGGTTTTTAATGATCCGGCCTAAGAAAGTTTCCTTCTCTTCAGGTACTTCAAAGTGGAAGATGAAGGGAATGCCGGTTAAATCCAGCTCCGCTGCACCCTCATTTGCGACCACAATCACCCTTGCTGCAGGCTCGGCTTTGAAATCCTCAAAATCGTCGAAGCCATTTTCATCAAAGTGTAGCGGCTTCAGCATTGAAAATTCACCTTCCTTCTGGCTCTCCAGGCTCTTCGCCAGCTTTTGGGCATTCAATCTGGTATTTACAAATACGACTACTTTGCTGAATACCTCATCATCCCGCAACATGCTATGTAAGAGATTTACCTTGGTTTTGTAGTTTGGAACCTGATAAAGCAGTTGAGTCACGACCTCCGCCTGATCATTTTCGAATTCTTCCACTTCAAGCAGGGTTGGGAAGTTCATAAACTGATCCGTTAGCTTGAACAACTTATCATGCACCACCTCAGTAAATACCAGGTGCTGACATTTTCCGGCACTGCGGGCCAGTTCCGCAACAGGTAGCTGCATGCCTTGTTTAACGATCAGGTCGGCATCATCTACGATGAAGGTCTGTAGCTTGCTCAGGTTCAGTCCCAGTTTCAGGTAAACCGCCCTCGCTCTCGTTGGTGTTGCAACAACGATATCTACACCTAAAGCAAGTTCACTCACTTCAGCATCTGTCCCGCCGGTGCCGTAAAGACCCATGATGTTCAAATCCCGGTTTTTGCTTAAAGAAACAAACTGATCAATCACTGCAATTGCACGCTCCTTATCCGCTACTAAAATCAACACTTTGGGCGCGTCGTCTTTAGTATATTTCAATCGCATTAATACACCCAATACATAGGTGGTTGTTTTACCGGATTTCTCTGGCGCAACTGCTATAATATCCTGTCCACCAAGGATCCTTGACATTGCTTTAAGTTGAATAGCCTTCGGTGTAAGGTATCCGGCATCAGTCATGGCGATTACCAGCGACTTACTTAACTTTAATTTATCTAACGACACGCTTCTTTCTTTTTAGTATTTCTGCAAAATTACACAATTCCCTCAACTATCGTTGCAGGGAATATTGGCAGCCCGGATGTAATGCTGGAGGCTTCTCCTGCAGCTGTAACATTATCGGTGTCCCTTGATCTAAACTGACATGGAATTCCCGCTTTCTAACCAACTAACTACAGCTATTAACAGGAAGTACCTGCTATTCGGCTTTATTCTTCTCAAGTTTGTTTTGACCTATGTTCTGATTCATCCGGTTTATGATTTACAACGCGATGAGTATCTGCATCTGGATCAGGCGAACCATCTGGCATGGGGTTACACTTCAGTGCCTCCATTTACTTCCTGGGTATCCTGGATTATAAAAGCATTGGGTAATTCCGTTTTTTGGGTGAAGTTCTTTCCCGCGCTATTTGGTGCAATTACAACCGTCTTGGTCTGGAAAATCATAGAAACCCTTAAGGGTGGCCTTTTTGCCTTAGTATTGGGCGCTATTGCAGTAACATTTTCGGTGGTTAGCAGGGTAAATATTCTTTATCAGCCCAATTCCTTTGATGTCCTGAGCTGGACGCTGATGTATTTTTTGCTCATCCGGTACATCAGTACAGGCGCTCCAAAATGGTTGTGGCTACTTGGCGCAGGCTTTGCGCTCGGCTTCCTGAACAAGTACAATGTTCTATTTCTTCTGCTTGGAACCTTGCCTGCACTTTTGATCACGGGACAACACCGGATACTGCTGAAAAGAGATTTCTACATTGCAATCGGTATTGCTCTGCTCGTGATTCTGCCCAACCTGCTGTGGCAATACAACAACGATTTCCCGGTGATCAGGCACATGAAAGAACTAAGTCGCACACAGTTGGTGAATGTACGAATAAGCGATTATCTGACCGACCAGTTTCTATATTTTGCAGGCACCATATACGTGTTGATTGCCGGTCTAATTTCCTTACTGATTTACAAGCCTTTTAAGCCGTATCGCTTTGTATTCTTTTCCTTTCTCTTCACGACATTGCTGTTCCTGTATTTCCGGGCGAAAAGCTATTACGCCATAGGATTGTACCCGGTTTTACTTGCATTTGGATCCGTTTACCTGGAAGAAGTGCTTAAGAAAAACTGGTTAAAATATCTCCGGCCATTGTGCCTATTGCTTCCAGTACTGGTTTTTATCCCTTTGGTAAAGGAGGCATTTCCAATTTATACACCTCAGACCCTGGAGCAAACCGCAGCTCGCAGGGGTAAGATGCACCGATGGGAAGATGGAAAAGAATACACACTGCAACAAGATTTCGCCGATATGCTGGGTTGGCGGGAGCTGGCCAGGAAGGTAGATAGTGTTTATGCAAGCATACCGGATAAGCGTTCAGTTCTTGTCTTCTGCGACAACTATGGTCAGGCTGGCGCGATTAACTATTACAAGAAAAATGAGGCCTACCGTGCGCAATCTTTCAACGCGGATTACATCAACTGGTACAAAAGTGAACCCGTAGTTAGGATCATCCGCATCAAAGAATATCATGATGATCCAACACGGCTTGAAGGTGAACACACCTTGTTCGAACAGGTGTATTTAGCCGGGCAAATTGACAATAAGTATGCGAGAGAGTTTAAAACCGAGATCTATATTCTGGAGCAGCCAAAAGCAGACATCAGAAAGTTTTTAGAAGAGGAACGCCGGGACTTACTTAAACCTGATGGCCTTTAATGGAGAGATCTTGCTCACGAGCAATGAAGGCAGGATCAGCACAATCAGACAGATCAGTAATGTCGCGAGGTTCAGCAGGAATACGTCCAGAAAATGGAATTCTACAGGTACATAGGACAGGTAATATGAACCTTGTTCCAGACTAAACACATGAGTGAATTGCTGCAGGAAGCCGAGTCCAAGACCAAGGATGTTGCCGAGCAGCAGACCAAAGCCGACCAGGTACATCGCGTTATACAGGAATACTTTCATGATGCTGTAGTTGGTCATACCGAATGCTTTTAACATCCCGATCATGTTGGTTCTTTCCAGAATCATGATCAGTAAGGCTGTGATCATGTTGATCACCCCAACGGTCATCATCAGGACCAATAATACTTTCGTATTTACATCAAGCAGCGACAACCAGGTAAAGATATTTGGAAAATAAGCTGTTACTGTTTCCGCCTTTAGCTTCATCTCCAGGTTTTCGTAGATCTCATCAGTGACTTTATCCAGTTCCTGGAATTTTTTGATTCGGACTTCAATGCCACCAACTTCTTCCGGAGACCACTTATTTAGCCGCCTGATTAGGTTAAGATCGCCAAGTACAAAACTTCTATCTACTTCATCCACCCCGATGGAATAAATACCCACAATTTTCAACGGGCGCTTCCTGGGCGGCTCATTGCTGTCCTGCATAAGAAAGTGCATAATGAAATCATCACCAACTTTCAGCTTCAGCCGGTTAGCGGTGTACTGCGAGATCATCACCTGTCTGCCTGTTTTTGAAGGATCAGAAAAGTCGAGCACCTTGCCACTTACCAGGTGCTGCTTGAGGTAGTCCCAATTATAGGTACTATCTACACCTTTAAAGTTGATGCCTTCAATTTCCTCATTGGCGGAAATGATGGCTGGCTTGGTTGCGTAGGGTTGGAAATAAACAATGTCTTTGTTGGCCTTTAGGTCGGCATAGGTTTTGGCCTCGGGCACGAATGGGGAGAGTTCAAAGGAATTATTCAGGTCCAGTTTATAGATGCGGATGTCGCCTACATAACCTCGAACTTTCTCCTGGATTTCAGTTTTAAATCCTTTGATGATGGCAATGGAAAGCATCATTACGGCAAGGCTGAGCATTACACCTGATATGGCGATGCGGACAATCAGCTTGGAGAACGTACGTTCAGATTTTATAGCGATGCGCCTGGCAATGAAATATTCTGTGTTCAAATTTTTGCAATATGATTACCTTAGCAAAAATGCTCATAACATTTCGATTTAAAGTATATTATCTAAAAAACACAATATGAAGATCACCCTTTGCTGCCTTTTGAACCTGAGTATTGCACTAAGCGCATTGAAAACATGTGGAAATACACCAGTAAAGCAGGTTATACCACCCGCAACGCAAACGCAAACGGATGTCAATGCTAATGAGGAAAACACTGCGGGTATTCGGACGGGTGCAGAGCAGACCGAACTTTACCTCCCATTACTTAAGGGAAAGCGCGTCGGCATGGTTGTAAACCCCACTTCGATTATTGGATCGCAAACCTCGGTAGACAGTCTTTTGTCCTTAGGTGTGAATATTGTGAAGATCTTCGGCCCGGAACATGGTTTCCGTGGAAATGCAAGTGCGGGTGTAAAGGTTGATGATGATGTAGACACCAAAACCGGTATCAAAGCGGTATCGCTATATGGAAAACATCAAAAACCTACCAAGGAAGATCTCGCAGATGTCGACATCATGATTTTCGACATACAAGATGTGGGCGTTAGGTTTTATACTTATATCAACACACTACAGCATGTTATGGAGGCCTGTGCAGAAAACGATAAGGAGTTACTGATCCTGGATCGGCCAAATCCAAACGGCTTTTATATTGACGGGCCTATCCTTGACCCCTCTTTAGTATCGGGCATCGGATTACAGCCCATTCCAATTGTACATGGTTTAACTGTGGGCGAATATGCACAGATGTTAAATGGTGAAGGCTGGATGAAGAACAAGGTTAAGTGTAAGATCAACATCATTAAGGTAGCAAACTACAATCATGATATGCCTTACGAATTACCGGTTAAACCCTCTCCGAACCTGAATACGCAACAGTCCATCATGCTCTACCCTACGGTGTGTTTGTTCGAAGGCACCTATGTAAGTCAGGGTCGTGGCACCATGTTCCCATTCACGGTTTTGGGTGCACCGGCATTGAAAGGTAAGTACAAGTTTTCTTTCACTCCAAAAAGCATTAAAGGTATGGCGGAAACACCATTACACATGGATAAAGTTTGCTACGGTATTGATTTGCGTGAGTACGACATTGAAAACATTAGAAAGGAAAAAACGTTAAAGCTTAAGTGGTTAATTGATTTGTACAAGGCTTATCCGAACAAAGCAGACTTCTTTAACAATAAACTAAGCAAGGAAATGGTGGTGTTTGATAAGCTTGCAGGTGTAAGCTCCCTAAAACAGCAGATCATTGCAGGGAAGTCTGAAAAGGAAATCCGGGCAAGCTGGGAACCTGGGCTAAGCGCCTACAAAGAAATGCGACTGAAGTATCTACTTTACCCTTAAGCAAGAATTATGAATAACGACACCCCTAAAAAAACAAACGAGCGACCTGACAGCAATTATCAAGAGGAAGTGCCTAAAGATGGTGCGCCATCATCCGATCATGCGGTTGTGCAGCCGGAGGACAAAGATTACCAGGCGGAAAATGCGGACATGTCGGGCCCTGCCAAACGTAAAGGCACTGATGAACAGCCGGTAAATCCAATTAAGACGCCTCCCGCTTCTTAATATCCCGCTGCGCCTGTTTAAGAAACTTCATGAGTACCTTTTCATCATTCTCCATCGCTGTGATGGAGTTTGGTTTTTCACGGTGTATCTTTTTCAGATACCTGCCCAGCTGATCGTTCTCAAAAGCTTCTAAAAGTAGCGGATAAACATAGGAGCTTTTGCAAACGGCACGGGTATTTCCAAGCTTACCAGCAACACAATCAAGCACCTGTACAACCACTTTCTTTTTCTTGAGCACTTCTACGGGATCTGCGGTACAGATGGCCAGCTGCCTTAGTGCTTCGAGGGTACCACCCCAGGTACGAAAGTCTTTAGCGGTGAAATCAGCACCAGTGATCTCTTTGATATAGTTATTGATCTTACCAGAATCTACCGAACGCCGCTCTCCGTCTTTGGTGTAGTACTGAAATAATTCCTGTCCAGGTATCTCCTTGCATTTTTTCACGAGTTTAATTAAAGACCGGTCGGTAAGGCTTACATCATGTTTTACGCCCTTCTTACCTACGAAACTCAGGGTGAGTTTATCATCCGTAAATTTAGCATGTTTATCCCTCAGCGTACTCAGGCCATAGGTACCATAAAGATCCTTGTACGATTCATTACCAATACGGATCAGCGTCTTTTGCATTACCTGCACACAGATGGCAAGTACCTTGCGTTCATCGAAATCCTTACGCTTAAGATCTTTCGCAATGCGTTTTCTGGCTTCCGGCAGCGCTTTACCGAATTCTAGCAGCCTGAAGTATTTACTGTCGGAGCGTCTGGATGTCCATTTTGGATGGTAGCGATATTGTTTACGTCCGGCTGCATCAATCCCTGTAGCCTGCAGGTGGGCGTTCTTTTTCTTTGCGATCCAGACGTTGGTCCATGCAGGCGGCAATACCAGGGCTTTTATTCGCTCCAGGGTCTTCTCGTCAGCAATCGGGTTACCTCTTTTGTCTTCGTAGTAAAAGTTACCGGGTTCGCCTTTCCTGTATATTCCTGGCATCTGATCAGTTAGGTACACCAATCCGCTCATTTTGATCTCTTCCTCCGTCTCTACCATGTTTTTTAGGAAAATTGATTTAAGTTTGTTCTTTATTGCGCATTTACAACACAGGATTATGAGAATAGTTTTCATGGGTACACCCGATTTCGCGGTCGCTTCTTTGCATGCTTTACTGGAAGCAGGACATGACATCGCAGCAGTGGTTACTGCAGCAGATAAACCGGCAGGAAGAGGTCAGAAAATCCATGAAAGTGCGGTAAAGCAATACGCTGTAGCAAAGGGTTTGAAGGTCCTGCAACCCCTTAAGTTAAAGGATCCTGAATTTCTCACCGAGCTTGAGGCTTTGCAGGCCGAGATACAGGTTGTCGTGGCCTTCCGTATGCTGCCGGAAGTAGTCTGGAACATGCCGCCAAAAGGAACCATTAATCTACATGCCTCGCTTTTACCAGACTACAGAGGTGCCGCGCCAATTAACCATGCCATCATTAACGGGGAAACCGTAACTGGTGTAACAACATTCTTCCTGAAACACGAAATTGATACTGGTGATGTGATCTTTTCAGAACAGGTTAGCATAGGTCCAGATGAAACTGCGGGGGATTTGCATGATAAGCTGATGGAAACCGGCGCCAGATTACTGGTAAAAACCATTGACGCTATTGAGCGGAATGACTACCAGGAAGTTGCGCAGGCGATTACTGCCGAGCAAAAACATGCACCCAAGATCTTTAAAGAATTCTGCGAGATCAACTGGAATCAGCCAGCACAACAGATCCATAATCACATCCGTGGACTAAGCCCCTATCCAACTGCTTTCACGAAACTGCAGGGCAAGAATTTAAAGGTCTTTAAGGCAGCGTTACAGCCAGGCAACCCTAAGGAAGATGCCGGTAGCTTTGTAACCGATGGCAAAACCTTCCTGAAGTTTGCTGCGGCAGACGGGTATCTTGCCCTTGAAGACATTCAGTACGAAGGCAAGAAAAGAATGCAGGTAGGCGAATTTCTGAGGGGTATGCGCTTATAACGCCAACCCTTTAATTGATATTACCGTGCTTTCTGAGTTGGCGCTGCTATATACGTAGTGCTCTAGCTTGCGCTAAAGCGGAATGGTCTCATTCAGCAGTGCACTTAGCATTTTAGCATTTTCGTTGAAATACCTTTTACGACCGTAACCCATTACCCATCTGATGCCGCCCACGGCGTTGGTAATAAATACTTCCTCTGCTTGTTTAAGCACTTCAGGGTTTAGCTGTGCTTCGGTTATGGAGATACGCTTAGACTTGGCGATTTCCATCACCACACTTCGCATGACCCCGGAAACACAGCCTTCAGACAGCGCTGGTGTATAGATCTGTTTTTCATAAACGACAAAGATGTTGGAGGTCATGCTTTCACATAAGAAGCCTTCCTGATTAAGCATGAATACGTCATCAAGATTATTCTGTTTCTTGTGTAAACCGGCCATTACATACAGTAGTGCGTTACTGGTTTTGAAGTTTGAAAGTTTATTGATCGGTTTGGTGATCTCATCATAAACATCTACGATCAACCCCCTTTTGTTGAGCTGATAATCTGTATCCGGCAGTGGTGTTGCTTCCAGGACATAACCAGCGGAGTTGCTTTCCGGGGTGTACAATCCATCCCCTTCGCGGTAAATTGACAGGCGCAAACGTACATCACCACGTAAGCGGTTCCGCTTCACCAACTCCACGGCTTTCTGCTTGAGGAAGTATTCATCCATGAGACTGCTGCCGTCAAGTTTTAAAGCCTTCATACCTGCCATCAGGCGGTCGGCATGCTGCTCGGGGTACATCAGTTTACCATTACACATCCGCATGGATTCAAAAAGACCATCTCCAAACTTAAAGGAGCGGTTAGATACCGGAAGTACCGGCTGATTAGATAATATGAAGTTGTCGTTGTGTAATATATATTCTTGCATCTATTATTGTGGCTGTACGATGTAGTTTCTCCATTTATGAAGCACTGCAGCAAAATCCGCTGGCAATGGGGCTTCAAATTCCATATATTCTTTTGTTGTAGGATGAATAAATCCTAATGTCTGTGCATGCAGCGCTTGTCTTGGCATTAGATCAAAACAGTTTTGCACGTACTGTTTGTACTTAGCGTAAGTGGTACCTTTCAGGATCTTGTCACCGCCATAATTCGCATCATTAAACAAAGGATGGTGAATGTGCTTCATATGTGCCCTGATCTGGTGGGTGCGCCCGGTTTCAAGCTCGCAACTTACCAAGGTTACATAGCCTAAACGTTCAAGTACCTTATAATGTGTTACCGACCACTTACCTTTTTCTTCATCGTCATAAACATCCATTACGATCCTGTTCTTGGCACTGCGGCCGATATACCCGGTTACGGTGCCATCTTCCTCAATGTCGCCCCATGCGAGTGCAATGTATTTTCTGGTGATGGTATGATCAAAGAACTGCTTGGCAAGCTTGGTCATGGTAATTTCGTTCTTGCTGATCAGCAGTAAACCCGAAGTATCCTTATCGATTCGGTGAACCAGGCCTGGTCTGCCCTCATTTCCTGGAAGCTGTGGTAATTGTTCAAAGTGAAAAGCAAGTGCATTAACAAGTGTACCATGATAATTGTTGTAACCAGGGTGCACTACCATGCCAGCAGGTTTGTTTACCACGAGCAAATCGGCATCTTCATAAACAATGTCCAGCGGGATGTCTTCCGGGTAAACTTCCGTATCACGTGGCGGATGGGCAAATACAATGGAAATCTCGTCCGCAGGCTTAACTTTATAACTCGCCTTGATAGTCTTCTGGTTAACGAGTACATTTCCGGCATCAATGGCATTCTGAACACGATTTCTTGAGGCATTTTCAATCCGGCCCATCAAGAACTTATCAATCCTCAACAGTGATTGACCTTTATCGACAACAATGTTGAAATGTTCGTATAAATCCTGCTCGTCTAAGTCTGCCTCTACGTTGGTATTTTCCATTTTGCAAAACTAAACTTTAAGAATTACATTCTTGTAAAAGAAATTGGAGCGGATTGGCTGCGAACCCTCAATATTTTGCCCTGCAGGAATTATCTTTACTTCATGTTTGAACAGGTATACAGTCCGCTTCAAAAGATCGATCACCCCCTACTCAACAACTTCTATGTTAAACGGGACGATTTAATTGATCCATATATTTCAGGAAATAAGTGGCGTAAGCTCAAGTACCTGCTTAAACGGGCAAATAGGGAAGGTAAGACACATCTGGTAACTTTTGGTGGTGCTTTCTCGAACCA
Organism: Pedobacter sp. SAFR-022; assembly: GCF_051965375.1. Lineage (NCBI taxonomy): Bacteria > Pseudomonadati > Bacteroidota > Sphingobacteriia > Sphingobacteriales > Sphingobacteriaceae > Pedobacter > Pedobacter sp. SAFR-022. The sequence goes on along the minus strand of NZ_JBQCME010000004.1, from coordinate 54,106 downwards.
CCTGGTTGCTACGGCTAGTGCCGCAGCCAGCGCTGGACTTAAGTCTACTGCCTTTGTTCGTGGAGAACCTGTGGAGAATGAAATGCTGCTGCTCTGCAGGCTATTTGGCATGCAGTTGATCTTCACCGACCGCGAAAGCTATAAAGACAAACTGCTGCTCTTTGATCAGCATTTCGGAGCCAGGCCAGAGGCCCTTTTCATTGATGAAGGTGGCGCTTCGGCAGAAGCCGTTCAAGGTTGTGCCGAGATTATCACTGAACTGCCATTTGAGGCCGATCTGCTCTTCTGTGCTGCAGGCACTGGTACAACTGCTGCCGGGCTGCTGCAGGGCATTTTGGCTCATGACCTACATACAGCATTACACGTAATCCCCGTCCTCAAGGGCGGTATGTTCATCCGTACGGAGATGGGTAAATATGTTGCTGTAGATAAACAGCTGACGTTGCATCCGGACTACCATTTTGGTGGATACGCGAAAACACAACCTGCTTTGCTAGAATTTCTACATCACTTTTCCAGCAATTATGGCCTGCTTACCGATCCGGTGTACACGGCCAAGATGTTCTTTGCGATCTTCGACCTTGCAGATAAAGACCTGATAGACAGGAACGCAAAAGTTGTTGCCCTGCATACCGGCGGATTACTAGGGCTATTGGGTATGAGAGAAAAGTTACAGCAAATCATTAAATAACGATTATGGACACTACACTAAAACGCTTATCCGATTACCATTTCTGGGCTATGGATCGCCTGTTGAAGTATCTGGAAGCACTACCCCAAGTTCCGCAAACCTGCTTGAAGCTGATGCAGCATATCGTAAATGCAGAATCCATATGGCTCAGCAGGATTGAAGGTGAAAAGCCTGTTGTTGGCGTTTGGGAAGAGCGACCACTCGCGGATTGCCTGATCCTTCATGCACGAAGTGCAAGGCAATTGTGGGCCATTATGGAAGGGGACCAGGATCTAGAACGTGTGATCTCTTATGTCACCAGCACTGGAGATCCATTTTCAAACAATATACACGACATACTGATCCATGTACTAAATCACGGCAGCTATCACCGTGCTCAGATTGCAACGGCCTTGAGGGCAAATAATATAGAACCTGTGAACACAGATTATATATTATATGTGAGGAACCTATAAACTCATCTGGTCCAGCCACCTCTTCGTGATGCATCATCATAACCGGAGCATATTTGTAAAAACATATGTGCCACAGTGCCTGTTTTACTCTAAAAACCTGAACTATGGAAAACGGAACAGATCAAAAAGACCTTGAAAGAGACGACAACCTGAATGAACAATCTGAAGGCAAGCCGAACACCGAAAACGGCGACCTGGAATACACAGAAAACGAAGTCGAATATGCTGATGGACACGGCACCTTATTAGACGAGGAGATTGATGATCAGGACGAACAAGCTTCTCATGAATAAAGTACAAAACGCGCCCAGCAAGCGCGTTTTTTGTTTTACGACAAATCACTATCTTCATAGTCACCAAAACTAACCAAATGAACCGTTCCAAAATCTTTTTGCTCTTTGTAGCTATTCAATTTATTTTCCTTACAAACACGTTCGCTCAAAAGCAGTTCAAGGTGCTTTTAGTTACCACGACCAAAGGCTGGCATCATGAATCCATTCATGCAGGTGTACTTGCCATCCAGCAACTCGGCGCCAGGAACTTCTTTGATGTTGTGCTTTGGGAAAATCCTGGTGGATTCACGGACGAATACCTTAAGCAATTTCAGGCGGTAATCTTTTTAAATACCACAGGTGATATCTTCGATACTGCGCAACAACAGGTGATGGAAAGATATATTCAGTCCGGCAAGGGCTTTGTTGGCATCCACAGTGCTGCCGATACGGAATATGACTGGCCATGGTACAATAAACTGGTCGGCAGGATGTTTCAAATTCACCCGGAAGTGCAAACTGCAAAGACAAAAATCATGGATCCCAAGTTCCCAGGATTGCAGGGGTTTGAAAATGATAAGCTCTGGACGGAAGAATGGTACGAGTACGGACCGGAGAAAGTAAGCGGACTAAACTATATCCTAGGCGTAGATGAGTCGACCTACAATCCTAAAGCAGACTGGGGTGGCAGAGGAAAAGGCGCTGGAATGGGGAAATCACATCCTATTGCATGGTACCATGAGTTTGATGGCGGACGTGCCTTTTATACCGGCCTGGGTCACTTGCCAACTAACTTCTCTGAGCCCGCATTTCTAAATCATCTCTATGCTGGAATATTCTGGGCAGCTACCGGCAAGAAGTAGCTGCTTTACCTGCAGTTCCTGATCTTAAGTTCCAAAGAATGCTGAAAAGCGTGCCTCCAAACCTTTATACCGCTGTTCCAGTTCTGCAGCAAGCACATCATCATGGTTTATTTTTGCGGTTTGAATCATTTGGTTCCAAAGTGAAAAAGCAAGCTGGGTTTCCTGGCCACCGACGAAACTGTTTTTGCTCGTGCATACATCTGCAACGTAAATGAGCTCTTTCTCAATATAATCCGCAGTCTGCCTGATCATGGCAGCTGCGCCTTTGGCATCATTTAAGGCATACATATTTTCTGCCAGCATCGTTTTACCGCCTGCGGTATACATACTTTGTATATCTTCAGGCATCACTTCGAAGTACTTCTTCAGGAGTATTCTTGCTTTTTCAGGCTTTCCCTCGTCAAGCAAACCGCTGATCGCCGTATTAAAAATGTTTGTTAAGTTAGATACTTGCCTGCGGGATTCCGGGTCTATATACTTTGCAGCTTTCAAATTGCCAAACATGAATTTCGAGTTCAGATTATCGAACAAAGCATCCGGGTTGGTTAAGGGTCTTTGTCTTGCGGTGTCCGGCTGAAGTGGTGTAAGTCTGAGAACCAGCCCTTCATTATAAAGATAGTTGTTTAAGCCATTGAACTGTTCTGGAGGCATGCCCGCGGTGAAGTATATTGGGCGCTCCCAGTTATTTTGTACCAGCATATCCAACATTGCTAAAGTCCCCTTTGTAACAAAACCTTTGTTATAAGTCCAGGTTAACGCAGGCGCCAGGCGACTGGAATCTTTTGGAGTGACCGCTTTATGCTTTAAAGCTGCAGCCCGGTCTACAGTAAGCTTAAAGTTTTTTGTTGGTAGAAAGTTTTCCCATGTCCCATCCTGGAGCTGCAGCTTGTCATCCGGATTGTCTGACAATAAAAGATCTACTATGGTTTTTAGCTCTACATCTCCCGCTATTTTGTAATCTTGAAAGTACATGACATCCCGGGTACCCTTGGCATACTGTGTTTCCTTCATGGAGATCGGCAAGGGTGCTGAGGCATTTTGCGGCCGTTTCATGCCATTGATGTACCATTCCGCATCGAACAGGCTGAGGTTAACCAGACGTACATCGGGGCGGATTCCCTCTACCTCTTGAATATACCACAACGGATAGGTGTCATTATCACCATAGGTAAACAAGATGGCATTTGGCGCAAGCGATTCCAGGTAATTTTTCGATAGATCATGAGCCACTAACCTGCCTGAGCGGTCATGATCGTCCCAGCCTTCTGCCGCCATCAATACAGGTGCGGCCAACAAGCCTAGCACGATAGCCGAAAGTCCGGCTAACCTGCCATTCAACTTTTTGCCCAACCATTGCCAAAGTGCCAGAACACCTAGGCCAATCCAGATGCAAAAAGCATAAAATGAACCGCTGAACGCGTAATCCCGCTCGCGGGGTTCAAGTGGTGTCTGGTTCAGATACAATACTATGGCTATTCCGGTGAAGAAGAAAAGCAATGCCACAATGCCCGCATCATCTTTCCTACGTTTAAAGTGCCAAACCATCCCAATGATTCCCAAGATCAAGGGTAGAAAATAGAAACGATTGTATCCGTTGTTCTCGGTGATCGAAGGCGGCAAGTGCTCCTGATTACCCAGCCGTAAGCCATCTACAAACTTAATTCCGCTCAACCAATTGCCTTCGAAGTAGTTCCCAAAGCCTTGGGTGTCATTCTGCCGTCCTACGAAATTCCAGAGGAAATAGCGGAAATACATGTGACCGATCTGGTAGGAGAAAAGAAAACCTATGTTGTCAATTAACGTGGGAAAATGGCTGTCATCAAAACGCATCCATTCCTTATAGAAGTCTGGATGACCGTTCCGGTCTCCGTGCATCCGCGGCAATAAGGTGGTCCGGTCATAGCCATATACGATCTTTTTTCCTGCAGGCTCATAGCGTTCGGGGCCCTTCCGGTAAAGCGTTGAAGTCTCTTTAACTTCGGTGATCTGCGAATTGTAGTTCGGTCCAGATAGCAGCGGCCTGTCGCCGTACTGTTCCCGGTTCAAGTAGCCCAGAAAGGAAAAGGCATTATCGGGGTCATTGTTGTTCAAGTTTGGATTTGCCTGTGCTCTGATTACGATCATGGCAAATGAACAATAGCCAAAGATCAGCAAAGAAGCAGCTAGCAGTCCGAGATTCAGCAGTCGCTTCCGGGTGCGGATTGAATATCGGATAGCATAGACCAGTCCACCAATAAGCAGCAGCGCAAATACGATCACGCCCGTCCCGAAACCCATGCCAAGCGTATTAACGAAGAACAAATCGAAATATGCGCCGAAAGCAACCAGGTACTGGATAATTCCATATTGGATAACCGCAAGGATAACAATACCAATGATCAGCGTTTTCAGCATACCTGTTCTTGAGGGCTGGACTGTCTTCCGGAAATAATAGATGAAGGCCAGCGCTGGTATGGTGAGCAGGTTCAGTAGGTGTATACCGATGGATAGACCCATCATATAGGCGATGAAAAGCAACCATCGGTCCGAGCCAGGTTCATCCGCCGCAGCCTCCCACTTTAACATGGCCCAAAAGACAATAGCCGTAAACAGTGAGGAAAGCGCATAAACTTCCGACTCCACTGCGGAGAACCAGAAGCTGTCGGAAAAAGTATAGGCGACTGCGCCAACAATCCCCGCAGCCATGATCATTAGCGTTTGTTCCCTCCCAGGCGCCGAGCGGCGATTAACCAGCAGCTTTCTAGCAAGCGCGGTGATGGTCCAGCAGAGAAAAAGTATGGTGAATGCACTTGCCAGGGCAGAGCCGAGGTTCATAAAATAGGCTACGCGGGTTTCATCGCCCAAGGCAAGCAAGGAAAAGAACTTCTCGATCATCAGAAATAAAGGAGCTCCGGGCTGATGCACAATCTGCATCTTATGTGCAGCTGCAATAAATTCGCCAGCATCCCAAAAGCTCATATTGGGTTCCAGCGTGAGGATGTAGGTTACCAATGCAATTAGAAAACAAAACCAGCCGGTAAGGTTGTTGATGCGAGAATATGTCATGTAAATCAGTTTTCCTGCAAGCCGATCTTGCTTGCAGAAGTTAATTTAAACACAAGTTCTTCGTAAACAAAGCCTTTAACATTAATTAACAATTAATGCGCAATCTGAGAAAACGTATGCACAGGTAGCCCTTAAACTTTGAAAATTCGCAGCAAATTGATCGCCTATATCTTTTTTCTATATACCAGCAGCGGTATAGCCGAGGCTGCTGCAAATTCTGCCGATACACTGGACAGAAATAAGCGCTCGAAGAAACTTCGGTTCTGACGGGTAAACATGACCAAGATCGAGGGATGAAACCGCTCAACGGCCTCTCCGAGGCGCTCGGCAAGCGGCTTCTCGAAATCAAGCGCTTCAATATGTGCTACCACCTGCTGCCCGGCAAGGTTTTCTTGTAGCTCAGCAAGATCTTGCATTCCCGATATCTCATCAACCGGGCTACTGAAATGAAGTAATTCTACGGATGCTTTAACTGCATTCGAAAATTCCAGCACCTCCTTCAGCTCATCGTTTAAATTAGCAAGGTCCGAAGCATAACATACAGTATCAATATTACTTACCTGATAATTTTCGGGAACCGCAATAAAAGGTACACTGGATTTTTCAATTAAGTTCGAGGCTACAGACCCAAAAAGCCTCATAGAATGTCCTCCCCCCTTGCGGGCCATGCAAATGTATTTGATGTTATGCTTTTCTGCATAATGAACAACGTTTACGGACACGGAAGAACTATTGTGCACCACATACTTCGGATCGATGACCGTACTGCCTGTACCTGCCGATACCTCCATGACCTGTGCTTTGAGCTGCTGCTCCAATCCGGCAAGTTCCTTCTGTTCAAAGTCCCTGAAAAATTCCTCTGTCCATTTTACGGGTTTCAAAATCTCCGTAACATGCATAAATACCAGCTTAAATCCGCCTTGAGTCGCGAGCTGTAAACCGAATCGAATTGCGGCAGCGGCGTTTTCCGAGAAATCTGTTGTTATTAATATCTGTTCCATGATCAAGTAGTTTTTCGTCGTTAAACCAGAAATGCTTATTCCTAAAGATCGACAATCTAGCGGCATCTTTCATGTAAAGAAACACATTTTGAGGTGATTTTGATCACACCTTTCATGCAGTTGCTATCGTAATGCCTTTTCGTTACATTTGAGAGAACCAGAAACTTGCCTATGTATGAATTATCAGTTGATCCACAACATGTAGCAGATATCTTGAGCCAACACATTCTAGCTGACGGCCTGGATCTAACCTTCGACATGGAGAAAAGTGAAGGGTGTTATATTTACGATTCCAAATATAACCGCAGACTCCTTGATTTCTTCACCTGCTTTGCATCCGTTCCTCTGGGTTACAACCACCCAAAGATGCTTAATGACGAGGGTTTTAAAAAGAACCTGCTGCAGGCGGCGATGACCAACCCCTCCAACTCTGATGTTTATACACAACAATATGCGGAATTCCTGAAGACCTTTAGCAGATGCGGTATACCCGACTATCTGCCACACGCCTTTTTCATCGCAGGTGGCGCATTGGCGGTTGAAAATGCGCTAAAAGTGGCAATGGACTGGAAAGTACAAAAGAACTTTGCGAAAGGCTATAAGAAAGAGAAAGGATTTAAGGTCCTTCATTTCGAAAGAGCCTTCCACGGTCGCAGTGGATATACCTTAAGCCTCACCAATACTTCTGTCGAGAAGACCAAATGGTTTGCGAAGTTCGACTGGCCCAGGGTTACCGTGCCAACAATAAGGTACCCGCTGAGCGGTGACAACCTGAATACAGCGGTAGAAACCGAACAACAATCGATAAGACAGATCAAGGCTGCATTCTTTGAACATAAAGATGATATCTGCGCCATTATCGTTGAGCCGATTCAAGCAGAAGGTGGCGACAACCACCTCAGAGAAGCATTTCTGATTGAACTCAAGAAACTGGCGGACGAGCATGAGGCATTTCTCATTTATGACGAAGTACAAACCGGCGTTGGTCTTACGGGCAAGTTCTGGTGTCACCAGCATTATTCGGAGCAGGCAAGGCCTGATATCCTTGTTTTTGGTAAAAAGATGCAGGTCTGTGGCATTCTTGCTGGCAGAAAAGTAGACGAAGTAGAAAACAATGTATTTCGGGTGTCCTCCAGAATCAATTCAACCTGGGGCGGCAATCTGGTGGATATGGTTCGAAGTACACAGGTTCTAAATATCATCGAGGAAGATCAACTCTGCGAAAATGCCGCAGTGGTAGGTCGCTACCTTCTGGATCATCTTGAAAGCTTTGGCAAACAGTTTGAACAATTGAGTAATGTACGAGGCCGGGGTTTGCTTTGCGCCTTCGATCTGCCAAGTACTGAGCTCCGGAATAAATTTATAGACACAGGTCTCAAACATCAGGTGATGTTTTTAGGGTGTGGGAAGCAGAGTATACGCTTTCGGCCGGCATTGAACATGGAAAAAGGTCACATAGACGAAGGCATGCACGTTATTGAAAAGATACTTCGTGAATTATAGTCACGATTGAAACACACAAATGAAGAACAAAAGAATAAACATCGTTATCGGTGTACTGGTATTGCTATTGGTGGGTTGGATGATCAAAGGAACATTCACACAACCGGGCATTGAAGACCTTAAAAGCGGCTTTAAAGAAGTAGCACGATATCGAAATGACAACAACACAGGCCCCATACAGTATGTATTTGCCGTGACCATGAAAGACACTCTATCTTCAGAAATGATCAGCTACGGCAATTTCAAACCGCACCATAAAGGTGGGAACACCAAAGTTTACTTTTTCCTGGAAGGCAGCAAAGTACCTACAACGGTTACCGGAGGCAAACAAAACTTCTCCCCGGCATTCAACAGCTCCTGGATCAAGTTATATGAAAAAAGTGCAATGGGTAACGTTAGCTTAACAGATAACCCCAGCCAGCAGTAACCTACTTCAGGTTGAATATGTCATCCACACCAAGCAGTTTGCGGGAGGTAAAGCCTTCTGCAAACGTGGCACCGATAGATTTCCCAAATTCCCTTGCACGTGCAAGTACACTTTCAAAAAACTCAGGGGAAGAAATGTAGGTTTCCGCTTCATGGTGGTCTGGATTATAAAACTGTGTTTTAAAGGCCTTTATGGAAGCGATTTTCTGATCTATAAACGGCGTAATATCTACAATGATATCGGGCTTAATGTACATATCCTGAATATACTGTAAGCTTAACCTTGGCCGCCAGGGTTGTTGAGGGATCCCTTGAAGCTGTGTATCGATCTTTACCAAGCCGGATAGGAAAATGGAATCATTTACCAGGTCTCCTGCCCTTCCATGATCCGGATGGCGATCACGAAGTGCATTGCTCAAGATAATTTCCGGTTGATGTTTACGGATCATCCGGATGATCTGCAGCTGATGCGCTTCATCATTTCTGAAAAAGCCATCGCGTATACCGAGATTTTCCCGGGCATGCAGGCCAAGGATCTTCGCTGAATCTGCAGCTTCCAGATCCCGTGTTTCTGCGGTGCCACGAGTACCGAGCTCGCCCCGTGTCAGGTCTACGATCCCTACCTTTTTTCCCGCAGCAATATTCTTTAAGATGGTTCCTGAACAGCCCAACTCTGCGTCGTCGGGGTGTACAGCAAAAACGAGTATATCTAGTTTCATGAATTCAATGTGTATACCTGGCTACAACAAGCGCAGGATTTTCTTTTTAACTTTTGAGGCCAATGGCTTGGTAAATGGAAGGAAATAGTCGACAAGCTCCCCATTCTGATTGATCAAATATTTATGGAAGTTCCAGCGCGGTGTTGATGTGAGCGAGCCGTTCAGCTTTTTATCTGCCAGGAATTTAAACAGGGGATGTGCATGCGCACCACGGATCATCATTTTCTCGAATATGGGAAAGGAAACACCATAATTTGCCTGGCAAAAGTTGCTGATCTCCTCACCCTCTAGAGGCTCCTGCCGGCCAAAGTCATTGGATGGAAATGCCAGGACTTCAAAGTTTCTGTCCTTATAAGTTTCCCTAAGTTCCTGCAGTTCCTGCAGCTGCGCCACAAAACCACATGCAGAAGCAATGTTTACGATCAAAAGAACTTTCCCTTTATAGGTATCTAAATTTACGTTGGTTCCATTTAGCAGGTTTACCTTGAATTGGTGAATACTTTGAGGCTGTTCTATCATGCTTCTTATCTGTAATAACCCGAGGAAGCAATGATCGCTTCAATATCCCTATCCTCCTGTGGGTCGTAGGTGCTCTTCAAATTATGTCCCACAACACGTGCGACCGACTGGTATACAAATGCGGTCAAACCGCCTTTTGTTTGTTTAACGATGTCAAATGTAGTACGTCCGAGCTCCCGATCCACAAGCTTTGTCAATATTTTTCCCTGTGTTATGGTAAGTTCTTTAATTTCTTTGTTGAACATCTGCTTGATCTCAGCATCACAAGCCTTGATCAGCTTCTTCTGTTCCTTTTTATTGCTGGTTAGCGCAATATCTTTCTCCAGCTGCTCATAACGTCGCTTGGCAAACAAGGCATAAGGCATTACTTTCAGCACATTATAACGCAAGCGGTTAAAAGCGGCCCGTTCTTCTGGAGTCTTGAAGATCCTGACCCCATAGATAGCAACTTCATGAAGCGGTATCCAGGGAATCATTTCGCCATCGACGTTTGTTCCGGCCACTTTAAGTGTGTCATTCTTACCCCTTGGCGGAAACTTTACCTGGTCTGTAAGCTGCGCAGAAGCGTTTTCCGAGCCTGTAATAATGACAATCAGCAGAAAAATTAACCTATAAAATTTCATAAATTTATAATCCCACAAAGTTAAACCTAAATAAATATACTAGGTTTGGCATCAGCACTTTAATTTGTTAATAGATTGTCAGATAGCATACCATCTATCCGAATATAAGTGTTTAATACATAATGAAATCCGATACTACGAAAATAATACAAATGAAGAACACGTTGGTGATTGATTTGGAAGCTGAAAAGCAGGAAATCCTGAAAAGATACCGGGCCCTGCTGCGTGCGTGCAAGCCGACCATGCAAAGGGGTGACAAGAAGGAAATCCGTAAGGCATTTGACATGGCACTGGAAAGCCATAAAGATATGCGCCGGAAATCTGGAGAACCCTATATATACCACCCTATCGCCGTTGCGCAGATTGCTGCGGAAGAGATCGGGCTGGGTACAACTTCCATCGTCTGCGCATTGCTGCATGACGTGGTGGAAGATACCGACATGACCCTGGAGGATATTGAAAGGGAATTTGGTAAAAAGACGGCTAAGATCATCGACGGACTCACCAAGATCTCCGGGGTATTTGATTATAACAGCTCTCTACAGGCAGAGAACTTCCGTAAAATGTTGTTGACCCTTGCTGATGATGTACGGGTGATCCTGATCAAACTTGCTGACCGTTTGCATAACATGCGCACCATGGATTTTATGCCGCGGCAAAAGCAACTGAAGATTGCTTCAGAAACCATTTACCTGTATGCGCCCCTGGCCCACCGCCTTGGGCTTTACGCCATCAAGTCTGAACTTGAAGACCTTTCCATGAAGTATCTGGAGCCAGATACCTACAAATACATTGCTACGCAGCTGAATGAAAAGAAAGCGGAGCGTAATCTCTTCATCAAAAACTTTGTAGAGCCAATCCGGGAAATACTGGAAGAGCAAGGATTGAATGCTGATATTTACGGCCGTCCAAAATCCATCCATTCCATCTGGAACAAGATGAAGAAAAAGAATATCCCTTTTGAAGAGGTATATGATCTTTTCGCAGTAAGGATCATCCTGAAAAGCGCACCTGAACAGGAAAAGGCCGAATGCTGGAAGGCGTACTCCATTGTTACGGATCTTTACCGCCCAAATCCGGACCGGTTGCGCGACTGGGTGTCCTCTCCTAAAGGGAACGGTTACGAGTCCCTGCACACAACGGTAATGGGTCCTAAAGGGCAGTGGGTAGAAGTACAGATCCGTACCGAGCGTATGAACGAGATTGCGGAGAAAGGTTTTGCGGCACACTGGAAATACAAAGAATCCAGTTCTGATAACGGCCTTGACCAGTGGATCATGAAAGTGCGTGAGATGTTGAGCAATCCTGAAGCGAATGCACTCGACTTCCTGGACGACTTCAAGATGAACCTTTTCTCTGATGAGATCTTCATCTTCACACCTAAAGGTGCCTTGATACAATTGCCCCAGGGTGCTACAGCCTTGGACTTTGCTTTCGAGATCCATACGGACGTTGGTGCAAAGTGTATCGGTGCAAAGGTGAACCACAAGTTGGTACCACTTTCCTACAAGCTGCAGAATGGCGATCAGGTTGAAATCATCACTTCCAGCAAGCAGATGCCGAAGGAAGACTGGCTGAATATCGTAGTTACTGCAAAAGCCAAGTCCAAGATCAAAAGTTCACTCAAAGAAGAGAAACGCAAAATCGCGGAAGAAGGTAAGGAAATGCTGGAGCGCAAGCTGAAATCGCTTAAGATCACCTACAATACGGACAACCTGAATAAGCTTAGCTACTTCTTTAAACTGCCTTCCACGCAGGAACTATTTATCTCTGTAGCCCAGGGTAAAATAGAACTTAAAGACCTTAAAGACTATGTAGTTAGCGAAAAAGAAATTGAAAACCGTGGTGCTGAACGCAACGACAATCAACAGATCGAAGCATTATTAAGCAAGGTTAAAGGCCCGGAATCAGATATCCTGCTTATTGGGGAGGACATGCAGCGCATTGACTATACCCTTGCCCCTTGCTGTAATCCGATCCCCGGTGATGACGTTTTTGGCTTTGTAACCATCAATGATGGTATAAAGATCCATCGTACCACCTGCCCTAATGCCGCACAGCTGATGGCCAATTATGGCTACCGTATTGTGAAAGCCAAATGGAATAAACAGAAAGAATTAACCTTCCTAACCGGCCTGCACATCATTGGTATTGATGATATGGGATTGATCAACAACATCACAAAGGTGATCTCCAATGATTTCAAAGTGAACATGAGATCCATTACGGTCGACACCGACAACGGTATATTCGATGGTTCCATAATGATTTATGTAAATGACAAGGAACACCTGGATAAGCTTATTCAAAATCTGCTGGAAGTAAAAGGTGTTACTGGTGTGACCAGATTTGACGCTTAAAGTATCAATAAATCTAAACTTTATCTAAAATTTGGTACCTTTGAAAGGAGTTTAAAAAGTATGTCAACAAACCACAACAGCGAGCTGGTAAGGAAGATTTTCGAAGCTTACCTTGAGAATAAGAGTTTGAGAAAAACCCCTGAACGCTTCGCTATTCTTGAAGAAATCTATTCAAGGGACGATCATTTCGATGTAGAAACACTGTATATCCACATGAAAAACCAGAAATACCGGGTTAGTCGTGCTACAGTATACAACACCCTTGAATTACTGGTTTCCTGCGACCTGGTTACCAAACACCAGTTTGGTAAAAACATGGCTCAATTTGAAAAATCTTACGGTTATCACCAACATGATCACATCATCTGCATCGACTGCGGTAAGGTGGTGGAATTCTGTGACCCACGCATTCACCAGATCCAAAGTATGGTGGGCGATCTTTTAAAGTTTGATATCAAACATCACTCTTTAAATCTATATGGCGTTTGCTTCGATTGCAAAGCCAAGTCACTTCCGGTCGTGAATGCCGATGTTCAACACGCAAATTAATTTATAAATATAATCTCACTAATTTTTAATAATGACGCAAGTAGACGTGCTTCTGGGCCTGCAATGGGGCGATGAGGGCAAAGGTAAGATTGTGGACGTGCTAAGTCCGCAATATGATTTAATCGCTCGTTTCCAAGGCGGACCAAACGCTGGTCACACTTTAGAGTTTGATGGCAAAAAGTTTGTATTGAACACCATCCCGTCGGGTATTTTCAACGAGAAAACCATGAACCTGATTGGAAATGGGGTTGTGATCGATCCAATTATTCTAAAACGTGAATTGGACAATTTGAAAGCTGCAGGTCATGATCCGGTAGCCAAAAACAAATTGGTTATCGCCAGAAAGGCACACCTGATCTTGCCTACCCACCAGTTACTGGATGCTGCCAATGAGCAGAAAATGGGAAAGGACAAAATCGGCTCTACACTAAAAGGTATTGGCCCGACTTACATGGACAAAACTGGTCGTAACGGTCTGCGTGTAGGTGATACTACCCTTCCAGACTTCAGAGAGCGCTACAATAAACTTGTACAAAAACATAAAGAGATCCTGTCTCACTATGAGTTCGAGTATGATCTTGCAGAAAAAGAAGCAGCTTTCTTTGAGGCCATAGAATACATTAAGACCATTCCACACGTAGATAGCGAACACTTTGTTAATGGCTACCTGAAAGAAGGTAAGACAGTGTTAGCAGAAGGTGCGCAAGGTACATTACTGGATATCGACTTCGGTTCATACCCTTTTGTAACTTCATCCAACACCACTACTGCCGGTGCTTGTACCGGACTTGGTATTGCACCAAACAGGATCGGTAGCGTTTACGGAATCTTCAAAGCTTACTGTACCCGTGTTGGTGGTGGTCCTTTCCCAACTGAACTTGATGATGAAACCGGCGAAACACTTCGTCAGGTAGGTCATGAATTCGGTGCTACAACCGGACGTGCACGCCGTTGCGGATGGATCGATATTCCTGCCTTGAAATATGCGATCATGTTGAATGGTGTTACAGAACTGATCATGATGAAAGCTGATGTTCTGGACGGTTTTGATACGATCTATGCTTGTACACACTACGAGTACAATGGTGAAACGATTGACTATATGCCTTACGACATCATCTCGATCAAACCGACACCAGTGTTGAAAGCTATTGAGGGTTGGAAAACAGATATCACCAAAATCACCAAGAATGAGGAAATTCCTGCATCCTTGGCCAACTACATTGCCTTCTTAGAAGCAGAACTTAATGTGCCGGTGAAGTTTCTTTCTGTAGGTCCAGACAGGGTTCAAACCTTAACATTATAATACAACAGAAATATTAAATTTGAAGGGTGGTTTTTGACCGCCCTTTTTTGTTTATCCGGAATTTATGCGATTAACAGAAGACTTTAAACACAAAGCACTACGATGGGCTGATGGCTTTTCGTACTGCTGTGTTTTGGATTCGAACGGCTATGCCGACCCTTATGGCAAATACGATCTGCTGATCGCTGCAGGGGCCCGGGTGCTCGTTGAAGACGAGGGCGGTAATGCCTTCAAACGACTCCGGGAATGCTATGCAGACAATAGAGACTGGTTATTCGGTATCTTTGGGTATGACCTGAAGAATGAGCTGGAATCCCTGCATTCAACCAACGCTGATGGCCTTAACTTTCCCGACCTATGTTTCTTCAGCCCTGAACATCTGATCATCTCAGAAGGCGGAAACTTACGTGTTGCTCTCGGGAGTACTGAAATTTTGGAACATATTGATCAGACTGTTCTCCCAGCACCTCCAACAAGCGAGCGGAGTATCGAGATCCAGCCCCGAATAGCAAAGCCCCAGTATCTGGAAAAAATTCAAAAGCTACAGGGGCATATCGCCCGTGGTGACGTTTACGAGGTAACCTTCTGCCAGGAGTTTTATGCAACTAACAACGCCATTGATCCACTGGCAACATACCAACGCCTAAATGCGAATTCCCCTACCCCATTTTCCGGATACCTGAAACTGAAAGACAAGTACCTGCTCTGCGCAAGTCCGGAACGCTTTCTGCGCAAACAAGGAACAAAGTTGATCTCGCAGCCGATTAAGGGAACAGCAAAGCGAAGTAAGGATTCGCTGGAAGATGAGCACATCAAAGCAAAACTAAAGTCCGACCTCAAGGAGCAAACGGAAAATGTGATGATTGTAGATCTGGTACGGAATGATCTTACCAAAAGTGCGGTTCCTGCATCTGTGCAGGTGACAGAGCAGTTTGGGGTATACAGCTTCGCACAGGTACATCAAATGATATCAACCATCACCTGTGAGATTGACCCGGAAATAAATGTTATAGAAGCGATCCGCAATACTTTTCCAATGGGGTCGATGACAGGCGCACCTAAAGTGCGAGCCATGCAGCTGATTGAAACATATGAAGAAAGCAAACGGGGCGCCTACTCTGGCGCTGTGGGATACCTGAATCCTGAAGGGGACTTCGACTTCAACGTAGTCATCAGAAGTATGCTTTACGCAAAAGATCATCAGTATCTCTCCTTTCAAGTTGGAAGTGCAATTACCGCAGCATCAAGTCCGGAGAAAGAATATGAAGAGTGTTTGCTGAAAGCTTCAGCAATCATAGAAACGATAAAGGGACCGCAGTAGCAGTCCCTTTATACTTTATTTAACCGGTTTACCCGTTGTAGATTTATAGTATTTCTGCGCTTCTGGCAAGTCCTTTTGGATCTGAGCGATCCTGGTATTATCTGCAGGGTGCGTGCTCATCCACTCAGGCGGTTTGGAACCATTGCTGGCAGAAGCCATACGCTGCCAGAAAGAAACGGCAGTTGCAGGATCATAACCCGCCATTGACATGAAGATCAATCCAAGATGATCAGCTTCAAGCTCTTGTTTTCTGGAGTTTGGTAAAAGTACACCAGCTTGTGCACCGATGCCATAAACCTGGTTGATCACGGTCTGTGTTGTCGCAGATTGGTTTCCCGCAGCAGCGCCGATCAAACTTCCAACACCTTCCGCAACTGCAGCCTTAGAAGCTCTTTCCGAAGAATGCTGTGCAATAGCATGGGCAATTTCATGACCCATCACCGTCGCTAAACCTGCATCATCCTTCGTTACAGGCAGGATGCCGGTATATACGGCAACTTTACCGCCAGGCATACACCAGGCATTCACCTCATCACTCTTGATCAGGTTAAATTCCCAATTAAAGCCTTTGATCTGCTCTGCATAGCCATTCGCATTCATGTATTTGGTTACTGCATTGGCAATCTGCTGGCCGATTCTTTTTACCCTTGTGGCATCTGCATTATTCAGAACCGTTGTTTTAGGATCCTTAAGCAGTGAATTATAACTTTGAGCAGCGGCAGATTGCATCTCCGTTTCACTCACAAAACTCAAGCGATTTCTGCCGGTCAAGGGCACTGTAGAACACGCATTCGCGAACAGCAGCACTGCAAGAGCAAGGCCTGATAGTTTCATTTTTTTCATTAATGTTTGATTTAGTTGTTTTTGCTTTTGAACAAATACACTTTGGATTCTTTGCCTTTTAACAGTCGTTCGAGGTTCTTCTGGTGCGTGATCAGGATGAGCACGCAGACGCACATACCATAAAGGACCTCCGATTTAACGGAGGAGTGAAATACGAACACAATGCTGAGCGGGAAGGTAAATCCAGCACAGATTGAACCAAGTGAAACGTATTTTGTAACCAATAAAACAACGGTAAAGACCAGAACGCAAAGCATAGCTGCCGGGAAGTTAACTGCCAAAATCATTCCAAAAAGCGTAGCAACGCCTTTACCACCCCTAAAGCCAGCAAAGATTGGAAACAAGTGGCCCATCACCGCGGTAACGCCGAGCGCCAGTTCATAGTTGATAAATTGCGAAGAATTATGCGGCCCAGTTACGGAAAGTCCTATAAAATACGCCAGTTTGGTTGCCGTGTAGCCCTTTGCAATGTCAATGATCATTACAGCAAGGCCGGCCTTTTTACCAAGCACACGAAAAACATTTGTTGCACCGGCGTTTCCACTACCGTACTCCCGAACATCGATACCATAAAAGGCACCGCCGAGCCATACCGCAGTTGGGATGGACCCAAACAGATAGGCCAGGATCACAGCAGAAATAGAATATATCGATAACATTCTTAAAACGCCTTTAAGCTCATGTCTAAACTTTTCACGGAATGCGTTAATGCGCCCATAGAAATATAGTCTACACCGGTTGCTGCATATGCCGGAATCTCCGACTCCACAATGCCACCCGACGCTTCTGTTTTGTATTGCCCGCCAATTCTTTCCACTGCCTTTTTAAGTGCATCAGGTTTAAAGTTATCCAGCATAATCCGGTTAACCGATCCGGTTGCCAGCACTTCTTCCAGTTCATCGAAGTTGCGAACTTCAATCTCGATCTCCAGCTGCTTCTGCTTTTGTTTCAGGTAATCATTTGCCGCATGGATCGCATTTGCGATGCCCCCGGCATAATCTACATGATTGTCCTTAATCAGGATCATATCATAGAGTCCAATACGATGGTTCACACCGCCACCGATCTTAACCGCAAGCTTTTCTAAGTATCGCAAACCAGGGGTGGTTTTACGGGTATCGAGCACCTTGGTATGGTAAGGCTCCAGTACCTTCACGATGCGGTTTGTTTTCGTCGCAATGCCGCTCATGCGCTGCATACAATTTAATACCAATCGTTCGGCCAGTAAGATAGAATGGGTGTTACCTTCAACCGTAAAGGCGATATCACCGAATTTTACTTCAGCGCCGTCTTTCAGGAAAACATTGATCTGTAAAGATGGATCGATATGGTTAAAAATCGCCAAGGCAAGCTCCAGCCCTGCAAGGATACCCTCTTCTTTTATAATGAGTTTCGCTTTGCCAACCGCATCAGCGGGAATGGTAGAAAGCGATGTATGATCACCGTCGCCAAGATCTTCGGCGATGGCATTTTTGATGAATAGCTCTATAATCTGTTTGTCCAAAACATTAATATTTACCCAAAAATAGCATTTTTAGCGTAATACAGCTAAGTTTTGTCACCCTCTATTCTCAACTCGGTGATTAGAAATTCCCCCGATGTCTTTTTGAAAGTAACCGTAACTCTGTATTTAATCGTTTTAGTAAGTACAGACAAAATACCGATCTGATAGTTTGGATTTGTATTGATCAAATGAATGACTGTAGAATTTACAGGCATGTTTTTATTGAAGAAGTCTCTTAAAATTTGCTCGGCTTGCGCCTTAGAATAAGTATCTGTTTCCTCGGCAATATTTAACTCGATAGAAGCATTGAAATGCTTTGCAATTTCTTTGGAATTTCCGGTACGGAAATGGCCTGAAACTTCACCAACAAGGTTACTCTGGAATTGTAAGGGTATAAACAATCCAGTAATAACGAAAAGAATTGGAAGAAGTGACCTGATCATGTTTAATTTTCGCTAATATAAGCTTTACCCCACAAATTATGCCATCTGGCCTTCACAAAATGGATTTCTATCGTTCAACAGAACTCAATTGCTTTATATTTGTTGAACAAGACCAGAACTTTCTTACAAAATAAAAAGAAACAAATGAATAATAAAAAAGTAATGCTCCTGATTCTTGATGGCTGGGGTTACGGTAAACAAGATGAATCTGATGCTGCCTATGCGGCAAATACACCTTTCTTTGATTCGCTGTTAAAGACCTACCCCAATTCAAAGCTTGAAGCTTCAGGTGAAGCAGTGGGTTTACCCGCAGGACAGATGGGCAATTCTGAAGTTGGACACATGAACCTTGGTGCCGGAAGAGTGGTTTACCAGGAACTTGGACGTATCAACAAGGCCATTTCTGACCGTACTTTATTTTCAAATGAAACCTTGGTGGATGCTTTTAACTATGCAAAAGCAAATCATAAAGCCGTGCATTTCATCGGATTGGTATCTGATGGTGGTGTTCACGCCCACATCAACCACCTTAAAGCACTCTGTGATGCCGCAAAGGAAAGTGAAGTAAACGATGTTTTTGTACATGCCTTTCTGGATGGCCGTGACACGGATCCAAAGTCGGGGCTGGGCTTTATTAAAGATCTTAACGCGCATCTAGCAAATTCCACAGGGAAACTTGCCAGCCTAATTGGCCGCTACTATGCAATGGACCGCGATTCGAGATGGGAACGGGTGAAATTAGCGTATGACCTGCTTACTAAAGGTACCGGCCTTGCTACACAGGATCCTGAAAGTATTATCGAGAAGTCTTACGAAAATGGCGTTACTGATGAGTTCATCAATCCGATTGTGGTAACCAACAATGACGGTTCGCCGGTGGCAACCATCAAAGAAGGTGATGTCGTGATCTGCTTCAACTATAGAACCGACCGCGGAAGGGAAATTACCTCTGCTTTAAGCCAGACAGACTACCCATTATTTGAGATGCACAAGTTGCCGCTTCATTATGTAACCATGACGGCATATGATGAAAGTTTCTCGAATGTGAACGTGATCTTCACCAAAGATGATTTAACTGAAACCCTTGGTGAGGTACTCGCCAAGCACCATAAAAACCAGATTCGCATTGCGGAAACGGAAAAGTATCCACATGTAACCTTTTTCTTTTCAGGCGGCCGTGAGCAGGTGTTTGAGAATGAAAAGCGCATCATGATCCCATCGCCGAAGGTTGCCACCTACGACCTGCAACCCGAAATGAGCGCGCAAGGCATCACAGATGCAATTACGGAAGAACTCGAAAAAGGCTGGGCAGACTTCATCTGTCTAAACTTTGCCAATCCAGACATGGTAGGCCATACCGGTGTATTTGATGCCGTAGTGAAAGCTGTTGAAACAGCTGATCGTTGTGCTGAAACTGTTGTAAAGAAAGGTATTGAAAACGGCTACTCTTTCATCCTGCTTGCTGACCATGGAAACAGCGAGTATATGCTGAACGATGATGGTTCGGTAAATACCGCACACACCACTAACCTGGTACCATGTATACTGATCGACAATGATTTCAAATCGATCAAAGATGGTAAACTGGGCGATGTTGCACCGACGATCTTAAAAATTATGGGCATCGAACCGCCTGCAATCATGACCGGAAACGTATTGGTGTAATGAGGAAGTACGCCTTGCTTTTTGCCGTTTTTTTATTGTCCTGCGGAACACCCGAGCAGGAACAGCGTAGCACAAAGCTCGAATACTTTGATCTAAAAGGCTATTTCGGCAAAGAAGCGGCTTCCTTAAGCCGTCGTGCAAACACGGTTGACAAGACCGTGATTGTCAATGACAGTGCCGAACGAAAGCAGGTAAAGATCAGCAATTGGGACAAGGAACTTTCCGCATTTGTAGATGCAGACATCAATAAAGCGGCATGGAAAGGCGCATTCAACACCAGAACGAACGAGGCTGGTTTACTGTACACTTCCACAAATGAGAAAGTGCCTGTTAAGCGCCTGCAGATTTTCAAAAAGAACGAAGCCATAACAGGCATCGTGATTGTTCTGGAAAACAGCAACTACTTATATCGTTCATCAGATACGCTGCGTTACTATCCCGACAGCCTATACGAGATCAAGAAGTCACAGCAAATTAAGCTGATGTCTCCCAAACGATACCAGATTACAGGAAGATTATAAAACCAGGGCCGCGTTTATGACGTGGCTCTTTTTATTTTACGCCGGCGCGAGGTTGTATAGTTTAAGCCGGGATAAGAAATCGAAAGTGTATAGCAAATTTTGATTTAACAGCTGAACACGTATAGCTATATTAGGACAAGACAAGGATAGGACAGCTTCGGATCAAACGCACACCTGACCCACATCAAACGCACATCACACGCACATCAACCGCACAGGAGATGTGCGTGTAATGTGCATTTGGTCTATATTTAATCTGGTGTTGGTATGTGTTTGTACCAACACAAAAAAGGCCACCCGTAAAAGGCAGCCTCAAGGTAAAATGGGAAAGGTCTTTTATTTCAAGCTTGCAATTTGTGCTTTAACGTATTTTGTCAGATCGATGATGTCCTTACGTTGCGGCTGCAACACCAGAATTTTCTGGAAATCGGAGATCGCGTTGTTGAACAAAGTGTTGCAGGCAGCCTTATCCGCTGATTTCTTAATCTTAAAGGATTTAAAAATCGCATAGTCTTTATAGGCGATGCCGCGGTTTTGCAGTAATTGCACATCTTCTTCACCGTTAAGTTCAAGCGCTTTGCTGAAATCTTTGATCGCAGACAAGTAGAAATTATCGCGCATGGTGTTCAGCGATTCCTTCGGATCGTTAGCAATATTCAACCTACCTTTGCCTCGGTAATAATATGCAGAATTATCTGTAGGCTTCAATGCGATAAGTTTGCTGTAAGCCGTAATGGATTTCTCATATTCTTTGCACTGGAAGTAAGCGTAGCCGAGTAATCTTGAAACATTCGGATTATCAGGACTTTTAGCTTCAGCCTTTTCAAGGTGCGTGATTGCTCCTTTGAAATCATTCTTCATCATCAGCTGCATTCCGAGGTTATAGTAACCTCCACCCTGACCAAAACTATTAACAGCTGCACTAAGAAATAAGATGATTAAGGTCTGTTTAAGATATTTCATTAATTATAAATAAAGATAAGTTGGAACGCTAAGCAAGGAATTGTTCCCCGTTGGTAGCAATATTACACTTAACGCTTAATATTTCAAAATATGTTAATTTTGGAATATTTTTTAGAATTCGGACTTTTTAACAGACTATCGCTTTTATTCTTCTTTGGCATAAGAGTTGAATTTAATGTTCTCACTACGAAATCTAATATTATCAAACGACACACTGTCATACTGTCGTTTTTAAAAGAGCCTAATTTAATGAGTATAAAAGATCAATTTGATTTTAGTAATGCACTTCCAATAATAAATGAGGATACCGAATTTTTTCCTTTAATGTCCCAGCAGGACGAGGATGATATGAACGGTGAAGATACCCCTGAAGTATTGTCCATTTTACCATTGCGGAATACAGTTCTTTTTCCGGGAGTCGTGATACCAATAACTGTTGGGCGGGATAAATCAATCAGGTTAATTAAGGAAGCATATAAAGGTGATCGGATTATTGGCGTTGTCTCTCAAAAAGACGTTTCTATTGAAGATCCAACTTTCGAGCAGCTTAACAGCGTAGGTACTGTTGCCCACATCATCAAGCTTTTGCAGATGCCCGATGGTAACACGACCGTGATCATTCAGGGTAAACAACGTTTTAACCTGGAAGAACTGGTACAATCCGAGCCCTACATCAAAGTTAAAGTTACCAAGTTTGCCGAAGCCAAATACAAAAAGGATAAGGAATTTAAAGCCTTGATCGCCTCCATCCGGGAGATGTCGGCCCAGATCATACAGCTTTCTCCCAATATCCCGAGTGAAGCAGGATTGGCACTGAAGAACATCGAAAGTACATCGTTTCTGATCAACTTTATTTCTTCAAACATGAATGCCGAAATGGCCGACAAGCAGAAAATGCTGGAGATGGCCAATTTGCGCGACCGTGCGGAAAAGGTGATGGAGCTGCTGACCCTTGAGCTTCAGATGCTGGAACTTAAAAACCAGATCCAGTCTAAGGTTCGTACCGATCTGGATAAGCAACAAAGGGACTATTTTCTGAACCAGCAACTTAAAACCATTCAGGAAGAATTGGGTGGCAACTCCACCGATATGGAGTACAATGCGCTTGAAGCCCGCGGAAACAAGAAAAAATGGACTGCCGCAGTAAAAGAACATTTTAACAAAGAGCTTGAAAAGCTTGGGCGGATGAACCCTGCAGCGCCAGACTACTCGATCCAGATGAACTATCTGGAGTTGTTGCTGGACCTGCCATGGAATGAATTTACAAAAGACAATTTCGACTTAAAACGTGCGCAGCGTGTGCTGGATAAAGATCATTTTGGTCTGGAGAAAGTTAAACAGCGCATTATAGAATATCTTGCCGTATTGAAGCTGAAGCGCAATATGAAAGCGCCGATCATCTGTCTGGTAGGCCCTCCGGGCGTTGGTAAAACTTCGCTCGGTAAATCTATTGCAAAGGCGCTGAACCGCAAGTATGTGAGAATTGCCCTCGGCGGTGTTAGAGATGAGGCCGAAATTCGCGGTCACCGGAAAACTTATATCGGTGCAATGCCGGGCCGAATCATTCAGTCCTTGAAAAAGGCCGCGGCAGCAAACCCGGTGTTTGTATTGGATGAGATTGATAAAGTTGGTTCCGATCATCGTGGTGACCCATCTTCTGCTTTGCTGGAGGTGCTGGATCCGGAGCAGAACAATGCTTTCAATGATCATTATGTGGAGGCGGATTATGACCTCTCTAACGTGCTTTTTATCGCTACCGCAAATTCCCTTAACACCATACAACCTGCGCTATTAGACCGTATGGAGATTATTGAGGTTAATGGATATACGATCGAAGAAAAAGTGGAAATTGCCCGTAAATACCTTTTACCTAAACAAAAAGAACAACATGGTATTAAGAGCAAGGATATTGTGCTTAAACCAGGATTGATCGAAAAGGTGATTGAAGATTATACCCGGGAATCTGGTGTACGCTCCTTAGAGAAAAAAATCGGATCCCTTGTTCGTGGCGTTGCGACGAAAATCGCCATGGAAGAAAGCTACGAACCGACCTTGACCAGTGAAGACGTGGAACGCATTTTAGGTGCTCCGGTATTTGATAAGGATCTTTATGAAGGCAACGAAGTTGCCGGTGTGGTAACAGGTTTAGCATGGACCTCGGTTGGCGGCGACATTCTCTTTATAGAAGCAAGCTTGAGTCCTGGTAAAGGAAAATTGACCTTAACCGGAAATCTTGGTGATGTAATGAAGGAATCGGCAGTGATTGCACTGGCTTACCTCCGCTCCCATGCGGAACAGTTTGGCATTGACTACGAGCTTTTTGACCACTTTGATGTGCATGTACATGTGCCGGCAGGTGCTACGCCGAAGGACGGACCATCAGCGGGTATTACCATGCTGACCGCCTTAACTTCCGCATTTACGCAGAGAAAGGTTAAACCTAATCTGGCGATGACCGGTGAGATTACGCTTCGAGGTAAAGTGCTTCCCGTTGGTGGTATCAAGGAAAAGATCCTTGCTGCTAAACGTGCGAACATCAAGGAAATTATCCTATGTAAATCGAACAAGAAAGACATCCTGGAAATTAAAGAAAGTTACATCAAAGACCTTACTTTCCACTATGTGACGGAGATGCGCGAGGTGATTGATTTAGCTTTGACCGCTGAGAAAGTGAAAAACGCACAGGATCTTACGGTGAAAAACAAAAAACAAGACTAATATCAGCATACAAAAAACTAAATTAACCCGGATTTCATCCGGGTTTTTCATTTTATGGCTAAAAGCAAGTTTCTGGCATTCACAATTGGTGTTTTCCTTTTAGGATTTCAAGCGAGTGCCCAACAGTACAAACACGAAGTTGGTTTCCAAAGCGACAATGATTCTTATTTGGCGCAGGGGTCTGACAGATACTATACCAATGGTTTATTCTTAAATTATCGCTTTGCAACGGATGAGCGGAAATTGAAGCCAGGCTTGCAAAAGAAGATTATCGAGTTGTCTGCCGGGCAGATGATTTTTAATCCACGTTCAGGCTTTCGCCCAGACCCTGCCACTCAGGATCGTCCCTTTGCAGGATACCTTTTCCTTGGTGGCGCAATGAGCTGGTTCCGCAGCGATGAGCAGATGTTGAAAGCGGCAGTACAGATCGGTACCACCGGACCGAATTCACTGGCACAAGATGGACAGGAATTACTGCACCGTACCATAGGCTTTTACGAACCGGAGGGCTGGGATTACCAGATCAAAAATGAGGCTGCGGTAAATACATCGGTACAGTATGTACGACTGTTACAAAGGGCAGAAAATACAAAGACAGATTTTAGTTTTGAAGGCTATGCAAATGCAGGCACAACCTTTAGCGGCGCTGGTGCAGCGGTGCTTTTCAGGGCAGGGAATATGGAACAGCTGTTTAACTCCGCCAGCTATGACGCAAGGGTGGGTACTGCAGGTTCAACGGTTAGTGGACAAAGGCATGAGCTTTTCTTCTATACTAAACCGCAGCTTAATTTTGTAGCGTATGATGCTACCGTACAAGGCAGCATGTTTTCGAACAATAGTCCGGTTACCTATGGCGTTAAACCTGTTGTCTTTGCGCAACAGCTTGGCGTCAACTATAGTACCGGCAGACTCAGCCTGGATTTCAACGTGATCTTTAAAACCAAGGAGATCAAGAGTTCTGCTTCTGCGCACCAATTCGGAAGCATCACGGCCAATTACCGGTTTAATTAACCAGGAATATCGAGGTTGTAGAACCGCTCGGCTGCCTTAAAACAAGCGCGGCCGTTTACGCATTTCCTTTTTAAGTGCCGTCGATTGTTTATTTTCCAATCTTTTGCGAATAACCGCTTTCGGCACTTTGGTCGGCTTTCTCGGCTTCTCAACTTTAAGTGCGTTTGTGATCAGCGCCTGAAGTTTTTCAATTGCGGTTTCCTTGTTTGCCAACTGACTTCTATCCTCCTGTGCAATGACATGCAGGTTCCCTCCGGTGTCAAGGCGGTGCGCCAAACGGGTCATCAATAGTGTTTTCTCCTCCTCCGACAGGAAAGCTGCTGCAGGGATATTCAGGATAACCTCCACCTTGCTAGACACCTTATTTACATGTTGCCCGCCTTTACCCCCACTTCTGGAAGTCTTAAAAGTAACGTGCTCTAAAAGTTGCTGTCTCTCAGGAATCATGAAGGTAAAATTAAGTTTTATTGAACAATTTAGACTGGAAATTGGGCAAAAGCTTAACTTTGCAGCAATGAGAAAGAATCTGGTAGTAGCGATTGATGGATATTCGTCCTGCGGTAAAAGTACATTGGCAAAAGCATTAGCAAAGAAACTCGGACTGATCTATGTAGACAGTGGGGCGATGTACCGGGCGGTTACCCTTTATTTTCTCAGAAACAACATTGACGTAAATGACCCGGCAGCGGTTACGGAAGCGTTGAAACACATCGAACTGAATTTCCACTCCCGTGATTACGAGTCCCACATTTCTTTAAATGGCGAAGAGGTGTCTGAGGAAATCCGTCTGATGCCAGTATCTGAACGGGTGAGTGAAGTTTCTGCAAACAAAAGTGTACGTGTGGAGATGGTGAAGCAGCAGCAACGCATGGGTAAATCAAAGAACATTGTTATGGATGGTCGCGATATCGGTACCGCAGTGTTTGTTGATGCGCAGGTAAAGTTGTTTATGACTGCAGATCCAAAGATTCGCGCGGAAAGACGTTTCAATGAGCTTAGAGCAAAAGGAAATACTGATTTGACGCTGGAAGATGTTTTTGAAAACCTTGCACACCGCGATTATGCAGACACTACACGTAAGGAAAGTCCGCTGGTTAGAGCTGAAGATGCAATCATATTAGACAATACCGAACTCTCTGAACAGGAGCAACTGGAATTTGCGATCAGCAAGGTGCAACCTTTTCTGGTAGAACATTAAAAAGCGACAAATTTCCTGGTATTTTCGTACATATTCCACATCGGGTGTTAATTGTTAATAAGTTCTAAATCAAGAACTTTATTATATTTTCTTTCATTAAAAATAAATATTTCTATCTTTGTAGTCCCTCACGGGAAAAAGGAGATTAAATTTTTAATGGCAAAAAAACAAGTAGCAGAAAAAGAACTAGAGGCTAAAAAAGCCGAATTCCAAGGCGCAGACGCTCGTCTGTCCGAGAAAGAAAACATTGAATCAGAAGCTGATACAGTGTCGATCGAAGCGATCAAATCATCATTAGCGACACCAGATCAGGATTTTGACTGGGATGCAGACGACAAAGCATTCGGTAATTACACAGAAGAAGACCGTCAAAAGTTTGAAAGCATGTATACCGATACTTTTAATCAAATCAATCAAGGTGAGATTATCAGTGGGATTGTTGTATCTATCAACAACAAGGACGTTGTATTAAACGTAGGATTTAAATCTGACGGTTTAGTATCAAGTTCTGAATTCCGTGATATGCCGGATTTAAAAATTGGCGATACAGTTGACGTTTTCGTGGAAGCCCCTGAAGATGCGAACGGCCAGTTAATTTTATCTCGTAAAAGAGCTAAAACTCAACGTTCATGGGAATCTATTAATGAAGCGCTTGAAAACGACAGAATCATCAACGGGTTTGTTAAAAGCCGTACTAAAGGTGGTCTTATCGTTGACATCATGGGTGTTGAAGCCTTCTTACCAGGATCTCAAATTGACATCAAACCTATCCGTGATTACGATATCTACGTAGGTAAGACAATGGAATTCAAAGTTGTTAAAATCAACCACGAATTTAAAAACGTTGTAGTTTCGCACAAAATCCTGATTGAGGACGATTTAGAAAGTCAAAAAGTTGAAATCGTTTCTAAACTTGAAAAAGGTCAGGTATTGGAAGGAACTGTTAAAAACATTACTGACTTCGGTGTATTCATCGACTTAGGTGGTGTAGACGGTTTACTACACATTACTGATATTTCATGGGGCCGCATAGAGCATCCAAAAGAAGTATTAAGTTTAGACGAGAAGATCAATGTTGTTGTTCTTGACTTTGATGACGAGAAAAAACGTATTGCTTTAGGTCTTAAACAATTGACTCCACACCCTTGGGAAAGCCTTGACGCTAACTTAACTGTTGGTTCAAAAGTTAAAGGTAAAATCGTTACTGTTGCAGATTACGGTGCTTTCTTAGAGATCATTCCAGGTGTTGAAGGATTGATTCACGTGTCAGAAATGTCATGGTCTCAAAACCTACGCAGCCCTCAGGAATTCTTGAAAGTTGGTGACGAAATCGAGGCTGAAGTACTTACTTTAGACCGCGACGAGCGTAAAATGAGCTTAGGTATCAAACAATTAACTCAAGATCCTTGGCAAAATGTGGCTGAAAGATATCCAATCGGCAGCAAACACACAGCAGTAGTTAAAAACATGACTAACTTCGGTGTATTCGTTGAAATTGAAGAAGGTATCGACGGTTTAATTCACATCTCTGATCTTTCATGGTCTAAAAAAGTTAACCATCCTAACGAATTCACTAAGGTTGGTGATACCTTAGATGTAGTTGTTCTTGAACTAGACGTAGAAAGCCGTAAATTAAGCTTAGGTCACAAACAATTAGAAGAAAACCCTTGGGATACTTTCGAAACCATCTTTACCCTTGATTCAGTTCACCAGGGTACAGTTGTGAAAGTAACTGATAAAGGTGCTGTTATTGCTTTACCTTATGGTGTTGAAGGTTTCGTACCTACAAAACATATGGCTAAAGAAGACGGTACTACCATCAAAGCTGAAGAAACCAATGATTTCAAAATCATCGAGTTTAACAAAGATGCTAAACGTATCGTTGTATCTCACGCCCGTATCTGGGAAGAGGCTAAAGCTGAAGCAGTTGCTGAAGAAAGAGCTACCAAGAAAAAAGAAGCTAAAGCTTCTAATACAGCAGTAAAGAAAGTTAAAGATTCTGTTGAGAAATCAACTCTAGGAGATTTAGATGTTCTTGCTCAATTGAAACAACAAATGGAAGGTGAAGAGAACAAAAACAAACAATAAGTTCTCCTAATCTCTACATAGAAAAAGCTATCCAATCGGATAGCTTTTTTTTTGCTATAACGGTTTGTTTTTGAGAAGTACAGCTGCCTCCATTAAGAAATAGCTGGTCGACCGGACAGCCTGTTGGAGCGTACATCAGAACACTAAATGAGGTTCCAATTGCCTTGAATTGAAAAAAGCTATCTGGTTAGATAGCCTTTCTTTAATCCGATATTGAAAGGTGTGAAGGTTTAGCGATTAGGGAGCTTAGATGACAATTAGCAAAGTAGTACCATCATTAATAGAAATAGTAGCTCTGTAGTCCTTTAAACTTCTCGTAGTTGCCGCTGTTCCTGAAAAAAGATTGGTAACCTATGCTCGCCTCTGTGGTGCCGCTGGTATTGGTATAGTTAAGCCTGGACGTTGTTGCGTCATGACTGATTCCCAGGCGAAACTTCTCTCCGGATCTGCGGTTTCCTAAATCTACAATAAACGACAACACAATCGCGTCTGGTCCACCCTGCCCCGCCGTTCTGTACCAAAGTCCGGTATTGAGGTTACGATATTTAATTTGCGCTCCAAAGGTGGCTGAAGATAACTTCTGCTGCTTGTGATAAATTATAGATGGAATTAGAAATGCACCGTCGTAATTGGTATAACCCGCATTGTAAACGAGCGGGATCATGTAACTGGCATTTACTGACATACGTACCGGCAATTTTGCTTCTGCGCCACTAAATGACTCGTTAGGTTGATTGATGTGGAAAAATGAAGCACCTACCATCATGGATTTGTAGACGATGTTGGTTCCACCTGCTGCATCAAAAAAGAACTTGTTCGAGACATCAGGAAGTTCCGCCGCGGAAACACTACCTGGGATATAACCCAGCCGCATATCAATCTGATCGGCAAAGACAAGCTTGTTCCAGGTAATGGATCTGTTTGTAAAACCAGCCTGGATGCCGAAGGATGCGATGAAGTCATCTCCGCCTACGCTGTAGGAATAGGTGGCGGCAACGTTGTTTTTTACCAGGTAGGCAGTACCTTCACTACTGCGATTAAATAGCAGGCCTATCCCACCGCCAAAGTCAGGTATGTTAAGGTCGGCTGAAGCAGTCATGTAATTCAGGTTTTGTGACATGCCTGTAAACTGATTCCTGTAAATGAGGTTAAGCCTAAGGTCTCCTTCGAACTGGCCTGTGAGGGCAGGATTCAGGTAAATTGGGGCATTGAAAAACTGGGAGTATATATGATCTTGCGCCTGGCTCTCCAGCGAAAGAAAACTTAGACAAGCCATTAAGATCCGGCTGAAATTATTCTTCATTGTTATCTTATTAAATTAATAGAACCGGTACGCTTAGGCACAGATCCATTGTAACTCATGCCTTTCCATGGCATCTTGTTGATAAACTCAGCATCGATCTTCCAGATGTAGGTGCCTTGTGGGACAAGTATCGACTTGTATGTGCCATCCCAGCCTTCTGCTGGCCTGCCGTCTTCCAGCTTATCTGTCTGCCATAGCAATTCGCCCCATTTGTTGAAGATGCTCAGCCTATAGGAAGCCAGTCCAGATCCTTTGGCCCTGAAGGTTCGTAGCTCCTCGGTACCGCTATTTGGCATGAAGGCGTTAGGCACGAACAGGTAGCCTGGTACACCTACGATCTTCACCGTTTTACTCATCTCTGTATAGCAGTTGAACTGGTTGGTGACTCTTAAGGTAACTTTGTAACTGCCGGTGTCTGGATAGGTGTGTTTCGGACTTCTCGCGTTAGAGCTTGTTCCATCGCCGAAATCCCAGGTCCAGCTGTCCGGATTGTTCTCACTTTCATCTTCAAACTGGAAAGTATAGTTCGGAATGTTAACGGTTGTTCCCGGAACTACGTTAAAGTTCGCCACTGCAGGCGGAATGATGTGGATGTACTGATTGAAGACCCTGGTGTTGCTGCAGCCAAGCGAATTGACAGCAGTAAGCGTTACGGTATAAAATTCCTGATCGCCAGTGTAAACATGTTCAGGCTCAAATGCTGTAGAAGTTGTGCCATCACCAAAATCCCAGACGTAGGATATTCCGCCTACACTTTGATTTTTGAATTTCACATTTAGACCAGGACAGCCCTGTACCTGATCTGCAGCGATCTGCAGCATAGGTTGGTCATAGACAGTGATGGTTTCTGTTGTTGTGGTATCAGAACAGCCGTTAGATGCGGTAAGTGTTACAACATAGATACCACCTTTAGTAAAGGTGTGGGTAACGGTTTCCGGAGCAGTACGCGTAGGTCCTGCTTTTGTGCCATCGCCAAAGTCGTAGATATAGGAAGTAGCACCACTGGAATTATTATGAAAGTTCACGGTAAAAGGTGCACAGCCAGCCAGCTCATTGCTGTTTACCACCAGCTCTGGCAGTATGGTGTTTGGAGAAACGCGGATGGTGTACTTGGTTGGCAGACTCCTGGTGCAACTGTTTTCTGTGATCATGGTTACCTCGAATTCTTTGATGCTGCCGGATAAAAAGGTGTGCGTTACTGGAGAATTGTCGGTTTTCCGTAGCGGCGGTGTACCATCGCCGAAATCGAAGTAGTAGGTATTGCCGGTTCCTGGTGAGGTATTCGTAAATGTCACAACCATCGGCGAACAACCGCTTGTTTTGCTAGGTGAAAATACCGCCCGGGGCAATGCTTTCACGAGAACCTCTGAGGTAAAGGTGTTCTCGCCGCAAGCTGTTTTTACCGTAAGTTTTACCGTGTAGGTAGTGTCCCGCCCTGCTGGATGTTCCGGGTATGATACCGCTGCTGTTGGATTAGCAGCATTCGATTTCTGCCCGTTGCCAAAATCCCATTCAAAGCTGGAACCTGTCAACGCAGGTGTGGTATTACGGAAAGTTACCTGCGCTGGGCCGCAGGATTCTTTAAGGTTTTGCGTGAAGGAAGCTTTGACAGTTTGCTGTGTGCTGAATACATGGGTCATGCTATCGGTTGTACAACCGAAGGGACTACTTACCACCAGTTTGATGTTGATGAAAGTGTTGTCGGTGGTAATGGTATAGTTTGGAAAGCTGATGCCTGTACCAATCAGCACATCATTTGCATACCAGGAATATACATCATTACGGTCTGGATAGGCCTTGGCAACAACGTTCTGAGCGTTGATCAGAAAAGGTGCACAGCTTTTATCGGCAACAAAGGTAAACTCTGCTTTGGGCTTGGGATTGACCGTTACGGTAACTGGATTACTGATGCTTTGGAAAGGCCCGGAACAGATATTGGTACTTACCAGACGCCTGAACGAGGTTGACACCGGAAGTATTCCAGGCTGGTAGGCCGGCAATACTGCGGCATCGATGTTGTTCCAGGTCCTGCCACCATCAATGCTCGACTGCCATTGGTAGTTGAATCTTCCATCTCCTCCGGTAGGTACAGAACCAGTCAATTGCATCGGGGCAAAACCCTCGCAAACTGCTGGCACGTTTTTGAGGATATTGTTTTCAAGTGGAGGTAATACGGTGATTTTAATCGGCTCGCTTATGGACGAGCAGTTCCCACCCGCTACATAACGTCTGAATAGCTGCGTGTCTGTGAGTGTAAGTTTAAGGTCTCTCTGGGTCTGATTTGGAACCACGGCCCAGGTAGCCCCATTATCCATACTACGTTCCCAAACGTAGCTGTACCCTACCAATGTAGATAGATCATTTCCGGTAATGGTGATCTCCTGTCCACTGCAGATGGTGGTTGTAGTGCTGGCAATTGTATTTTGAATGTTTCCAACAGTGGCGCTCAGGGTGAAAGGAACACCGGGACAACCGTTGTTTACCGGGGTGATGGTGTAAGTTACCACGGCATCTACATTTGGATTGGCGCTAATCAGCACATCGTTAATCACGTTTCCCGTTCCGGAGGTAAAGCCAGTAACGCTTGCAGGGCCTGTGGCGGTCCAGCTGTAGGTTGTTCCCGGCAGGTTTGACGTGATGGTATAGTTCAAGGGCGCGTTGTTACAGTTTGCAATAGCGGCCGGGCTGGTGATGCTTGCTTTTGGTCTGATGATCACCGCGATGCTACGTTCAATCACTGCGCATGGTGCGGCCAGGGTTGTTGTAGCGCGAAGGATCAGTTCTACCCTGCCGGCTGCCCGTTCCTGGGCAGTTGGGATATAATTGGTGACCAATGCATTACGACCAACACTGAAGGTACCGTTGCCACCAACCCAGGTGTGGGTACTTACATCACCCGTAATCACTGCATTTAAAGCAATCGGATCATCGTAGCAGATCTCATTGATTGGTTGTATCTCTATTGTTGGGGATGGAATAAAGGAGATTTTCTGAGTTTTGGTGACAGAGCCACAACTGTTTGTGTGGGTTACCGACACGGTGTAGGTCGCATATTCCAGAAATTTGATGTTGGGGAACTTTGTGTTTGGAGTGGAAGCCTCAAATTCATGTTCACCCCCGGTAACCGTCCATGTGTAGGTTCCTTCAGTTTCTTGTTGTGTGCCGGAGAATTTGGTTAAGGTAGGTCCTGTTACACAGTCGCAGAACTTATAGGTACCCAGACTGCAAAGCTGAACATCTGGCGAGAGCGTCGCAATAGGTGTACTATTCACAACAATGGTCTGCTCTTCGGTAGCAACTTCTCCGCAGGATGCGGTAAGTGCAACTAGCTTTATTTTGTAAATGCCTGCTGCGTTAAAGCTGAATTCAGGCGATTTGCTTGTGGCTGATGTACCATTCAAATAGCTTACAGGACCTCCGGTGATCTCCCATCTGAAGCTGTTGTTTGTATTGCAGCTTTCATCAATAGAAGAGGTGTTGTTCGGTTTGAATACGGTGCCGACACATGCTGTAGCACCAACTTTCCCGTCGATGTTGAAGCTTGGCTTTGGCGGGTTTTGCACACAGATGGTCCAGGTAGCGTCAGTGGCGTCACAAGCTCCGGCATCGTTAATCGCAACCAATCGAATGGTGTGGTTACCTGTTTTACTAAATCCAGGATACACGAAAGATTCCTGATTAGAAGTAAGTTCACCATCCACATACCATTCATAGCTGGTGCTAGAGCAGTTGCCTGTAGTGCTTCTATTGGTTAGCACAATGGGCGTATTGATGCATGCTGCGGTCACCGTTGCAGGGTCAATTTTAGCAATGGGTTTGGTGAAGACTTGCGCGTACATGGTTACCGAAACCGGATCAGCCTGGCAAAAAGTAGTACCAGTAGTTACGGATACTTTGAAGGAGTTGTATCGTGTACCACTATTTCCAAGATCAATAGGCGGCTCGCCACAAGAGGAGTTCTTGTAATTGTGTTTAAGCACCCCATTTGCCTTGATGACATCAGCATGGGTATAAAGATTATTTTCGCCGTCGCCCCAGGTTACGTTGTAAAGTGAACCGGGGTAGTTGTTCTGAATACCTGCAGTACCAATGCTAAAGTTAACATCTACGCCGACGCCAAGCGCCGGATCTATACAGGCAACAACACCTTCTCCCCCGAAACTGATGCTGGAAGGCTGATTTAAAAGTAAATAAGATCTTTGAGATTTTAGGGTTTGGCCAGCCTCAGTGCGGGTTGATGTTACAAGAACGGTGTAATACCCGCGTTTGATTTCGTTAAGCCTGTAGCCGACGGTCTCCTGTGATAGCGTTGGCCCTTGCTCCCCGGTGACCTCATTTTTATACGTTAGCGTTTGGTTAGGCGCTGCATTTGGAGCGACGTTCAGTATTATTGACCTGTCGTTATTATTATTAGCGGCGGTACACCAGCCAAATGCATCTTGCCCCAGGGTAAGATTAGCAGGCGCAGTGACGCCCGCAATGGGTCCCTGTGCAGCCAGCACCTGAACAGGCGTTGAAAACTCATGTATGAGTTCAGGACTGCTGCTTTTGATTCTCAGCCGGTAAGCAGTTCCCGGTGTAGCATCTGTGGGAATAACACCATTGATAAACCTGGAAAAAAAACCTTCATAAGACCCAATCAACTTTTCATTCTGGAAGTTACCTGTGGCATCAGAAAGATATAAAGTGAAGGTATTGTTTGATTGAAAATTGGTCGTTCCTGCGGAAAGTGGGTTCGGAACGGTGATATTACTTCCCCTTCCATAAGGTCCGGGATCAACTTGCTCAGTGTTAACTTGTGCGATTCCCAACATGGGAAAAAATGATAACAACAGAACGACTAATGCGGGTAGTTTTTTCCTCATATTTCGCAACGAAATTACAAACAATATAACGAATACAACAACTACTGTAAGTTTATTGTTAGGATGCAAAAACAAAAAATTGCAGCTGATGAGGCGCTGATATTGAAGTGATCTTCAGATAGTTTAGATCATTAACCATTGAACATGATTTTATCGTTTCAGTTATGAACATCGTGGCGTTTTCTGCCTATCTATTTAATAGAAACAAAACGTATAATTGCGAATTCTTGTCCAAGTAATCAGGAACTGGCATAGTTTTTTCTAATCACAGATGTTCACACACAAAGATTCTCAGAATTGCACAAAAAAAGCCCGGCGAAATCGTCGGGCTTGTGCATTTAATGAAGTCTTCTTAGCGGTGTTCGTTATGCATTTATCGCTTTAACACCTGGCAATTCTTTTCCTTCCATATATTCCAGAAGTGCACCACCACCGGTTGATACGAAACTAACCTGATCTTCAAGACCGAACTTCGCGATTGCAGCAGCAGAATCACCGCCTCCGATAAGCGAGAAAGCGGCATTTTCTTTCGTTGCAGCAACAACGGCATCAGCGATAGCGCGAGTTCCGACAGCGAAGTTATCCATCTCAAACACGCCCATTGGACCATTCCAAAGTAGCGTCTTAGAATTCTTGATGGTTTCCGTAAAAAGTGCTACGGTCTTTGGACCAATATCAAGGCCCATCCATTCTGCAGGAATTTGTCCGGAGTCCACAGTATCTTTGGCAGCATTGTTATCAAATTTATCAGCAATAACTGTGTCGATCGGCAGGATCAGGTTAACACCTTTACTTTTAGCTTTATCAACAAGTTCAAGACAAAGCGGCATTAGGTCTTCTTCCAGCAGCGAGGTACCAATTTCACCACCTTGTGCTTTTGCAAAGGTGTAAGCCATTCCACCGCCGATAATCAAGTTATCCACTTTGTTCAGCAAGCTCTCAATAAGTAGGATCTTGTCAGAAACCTTTGCACCGCCCATTATTGCAGTAAATGGTTTATCTGCACCTTCATTAACTTTCTCCGCATTTTTTAGCTCTTCAGCCATTAAGTAACCGAAATACTTCGCTGTAGGGAAAAACTCCGCAACAATCGCAGTTGAAGCGTGTGCACGGTGTGCTGTTCCGAATGCATCATTTACATAAACATTTCCAAGCTTCGCAAGCTTTTCAGCGAAGGCACGTTCACCTTTCTCCTCTTCCTTGTAAAATCTGAGGTTCTCTAAAAGCAACACTTGTCCAGGGCTAAGGTTTTTAGCTTTGTTTACAGCCTGTTCACCAATACAATCATCTGCAAATTTAACTTCGATATCCAGCATCCTCGAAAGGTCACCTAAAATATGTTTAAGCGAATATTTCTCTTCAGGTCCACCTTTTGGACGCCCTAAGTGCGACATCAGAATCACGGAACCACCATCATTGATGATCTTGTGGATGGTTGGCAAAGCAGCGCGCATCCTTTTATCATCGGTAATATTGTAGTCCTTATCCAAAGGAACATTAAAATCGACCCTTACTAGTGCCTTTTTATCTTTAAAATTACATTGATCTACTGTATTCATATGTTGTTTAGTTGTAGTGACATATTATAATGTGCTCCAATTCCGGAGAGCTCATTTTCTTCTGAGAGGATCTCGAAGTTCAGTTTCCGGTAAAAACCTAGTGCCGAACTCCTGGCGTTGCACCAAATATAAGCAGCACCCCGCTTTTTCAATTCATCTATTGCAAACTTTATTACCGCAGCGCCATATCCTTTGCCGGCATGCTGTGGTTCAGTTGCCATACCTCTTAGGCGATAGCCGCCTGGCCCAAGGGCTGGGAAATCTTCCTCGAAAATCGTAGCAACTGTGACGATATTTTCATCTAGGAAATAGCCGAGGTGGAAGCCATGGTGATCTGTCGGGAAAATGCATTGTTCGAAAGGCATGTTCCCTTTCAACACTTTACTCCTCAGCGGAAGTGTTTTCTCAGCTTTGATAAACTTTATCATACTCTTCGATTTTTTGGATGAGATCAACCAGTCTGGCGGAGTATCCAGACTCATTATCATACCAGCCAACAACCTTAACCAGGTCACCTACGATAGAGGTTAACTGTGCATCAAAGATACATGAATGCGTATTATCAAGAATATCTACCGATACAATGGGATCTTCTGTATATTCCATAATATGCTTTAGCTCATTAGCTGCAGCCTGTTTGAAAGCAGCATTTATTGCTTCTATTGTTGTTGGGCTTTTAAGTATGCAGGTGAGGTCTGTCAATGAACCATTTAAAACAGGAACGCGCACACCCGCCCCGCCCAGCTTACCGTCAAGGTGCGGAAAAATGTTTGTGATTGCCTTCGCTGCTCCGGTAGTCGTTGGAATAATCGATGCTGAAGCTGCCCTAGCTCTCCTGAGGTCTTTATGCGGAGCGTCATGCAAACTTTGGTCACCGGTCATGGAATGGATGGTGGTGATGTAGCCGTCTAAGATGCCCCAATTATCGTCAAGGATCTTGATCATCGGGGCAACATTGTTTGTAGTACATGAAGCGTTTGAAAGTACCGGAGACTGCAGATCCACCAGGTGGTCATTCACCCCTAGTACAACCATAGGAATATCTTTATCGGATGCAGGCGCAGATATGATCACCTGTTTTGCCCCTGCCTTGAGGTGACGTGTAGCGCCGGCCTGGTTCGTGAACTTCCCGGTCGATTCTATCACGAGATCAATTTGCAGGGCTTTCCAGGGCAGCTGCTCAGGATTTTTTTCCGCAAAGATCAGGATTCGTTTATCGTTTATAATTATGGCTTGGTCATCATAAGTAACCTCCCCCTTGAAGCCACGGTGTACGGTGTCATATTTAAAAAGATGCGCTAAAGTGGCGGGATCGGTAAGGTCATTAATTGCAACAACATTCAGGTTACGTTCAATTGCAGCTCGCAGGAAGTTGCGTCCGATTCTGCCGAAACCATTTATTGAGATATTCATATTCAAAATTCTAGGTGGTAAAATTACCCCATTTTCTCCTATTCATCTCTTTGTACGGGTGGTTTTCTGTATTATTAACGATAAGAAGATAATTAGATGAATTGTTTAAGCTTCCTAAGCTTCTTAAAAACTAGGGCAGCAGCCGGAAATGGCAGTTGATTGTAAACCATTGCCCGATAGTCGTTCCCAATTGCGCTCAGCACATTTCGTACATTCCGGTTGCTCATTCCACCCGTTCTCATATGCACAATGAGCTGATCCAGGAAAACAGCCCTTAGCCGATGTTTAAAGAAAAATCTGAGTACGAGATCGTAATCTGCCGCAGTGCCGAGCTGAAGCGAGTATCCTCCATAGCGCATGAAGTATATTTTTCTAATAAATAAAGTCGGATGTGCAGGCATCCAACCAAGCTTTAAATCTAGCCGGCTTAATGCATTTGAACGCCATTTTCTATCGATAATCCTGGTATTATGTCGATTCACGTAATTCAGATTGCCATAAACCGCATCGGCATTATGCCGGCTAAGAAAAAGTACCATTTGCGAAATAACTGTGGGACCAGCGAGATAATCATCAGCATTTAGAACGCCTACCAATTCGCCAGTTGCCCAGGCAATGCCTTTGTTTAAGGCATGATACATACCGGTATCAGGCTCTGACACATAGTGTGAGACTTGATCTTCATATTTTTTAATGATCAACGGCGTACGGTCGGAAGACTTTCCGTCTATGATAATGTACTCTAATTCCTGGTAATCTTGAGCAAGTACCGACTGGATACATTGTTCAATAAAGTCTTCACAATTGAATACAACAGTAATCAAACTTACTTTCATATCGGTTAAAATATTAATTTCTATGTAATATAGTTTTTTATTAAATAATATTTTTACATTGTATTATATTACTAACCAAATAGTATGCAATCAAAACACGCTCAACCTTACCAGGTCACTTGCATTATTTGTCTTCTCTTGCCATTACTAACATCATGTGGGTTTGTCAATCGGGACGTGATACTCAAGACACCATTTGATGCAGATACCAGCAGAAAAGCTTATGTAGTTCCAATTACTCCCAGTCCGGAGGATTACTATAACCTGATCAAACCCGAGGACGAACTTGCTATTGTGGACTTGCAGGACATTACAATTCTAGTTAGAAAGGAGAACCTGAGGAACGATCTAAAAAACGACAGCTACGCCACCTTCAAAGTAAATGCATCTGGTGAAATCAATCTGCCTTTAATTGGGAAGGTGATGGTAGCTGGGTTAAACCGGGTGCAGGCTGCGGAGTTGATTGAGCTTAAGTACAAAGAAAAGGAATTGAAAAAACCCTTGATCGACGTAAGAATAAACAACCTGTACGTGGTGCTACTCGGCGAAGTAGCTAAACAAGGGAAATACATCATCAACAGGGAAGATTACGAGCTTATCGATTTACTGGGAGAAGCAGGTGGTTTAACGCCTATTGCAAACAAACATCTGGTCAAGATCATCCGAGGGGACCGGATAAACCCGGAAGTTATCATCGTAGATCTGGCGAATTATGCCTTTTTAAAAGATCAAAAGCTAAGGCTGAAATCAAGAGATATCATCTATGTGGAGCCCCGGTCAGCGGCTTTAAAGGCGCACAATGCACAGGCATATACGACCTTTTTCCAAATCGGTTTTGTACTGCTTAACACCATACTACTGATTATTAACTTATCGAAATAATGGAAGCTGGAGGAAAGATATGGCATGAGAATACCCTGAGGTTCAGCTACAGGCGAATATTTACGATTATTTATAGTCGTTGGTATTGGCTCCTTGCAATGGTACTGTTAGGCTTGACCCTGAGCTATATTTACCTGAACTTAACACCTAAATCATACGCAACGGAGGCAACATTAAAGTTTGAAGAAAAGCGGTCGGAAATATCAGAGCTGATTAATGTTAGAAACGTCTATGAAAGAAGCAACAAGTTACAGTCGGAGCAATTTGTCATTCGCTCCCGTGAAGTCCTGCTGAATGCGGCCTCGAGCTTGAACTATCCTTTAGCCTTTTACAAACAGGGTTATATCAATCATATTGAACTGTATCCCTTGATTCCCTTTAAAGTTATTGTTCTGAAGTCCCATGAAGGAGATCTGTCAATACGTGATTACCGTGTTACACCAACTGAAAGCGACCGCTTTGTTTTGACTTTTCGACACCATGACAAGCATTTTAAAAGGACCTACAGGATCAATAGAACCTTAGCAATCGGGAATGTCGAATTCATGATAACAGATCGGTTTAAACCCTCACAAATTGGCGTTCACTACAACTTACATTTCAACAGTCCAGATGAGTTACTAACCAGGATTAACAATGGACTGGCGATGACAGAAAACAAAAACACCAATATCCTAAGTTTTACCCAGACCGATAAAAATCCTGCCTTTGCGGCAGACATATTAAATGCTACCCTAAAATCCTATATCAATTATGATCAGCGACAAAAGACGCAATCCGCTAATCAGACAATCTCGTTTATTGATACCCTACAGCACAGATTAGCGCAAGTAGTTGGCACATCCGGAACAGCATTGGAGCGGTTTAAGACGAGTTCAAAAATGATAAATGTTTCAAGCGTTACAAACCAGGCTTTGGAACGATTGGAGACATCAGAACGGCAGAAGGCTGATCTTGATTTTCAATCACTAAAAACAAACCTGCTTGTTAAACAACTGGCTTCAAAGGACCAATCTGCTATGATCAGCTTTGATCTTCAGGATCTTAAAGACCCCTTCCTCAGTAACCTCCTAACCCAGTTTAATGCGCTATTGTTAAAAAAACAAGGTCAACTGGGTACCTATAAGGCCGGTTCAGAAACGGTGGCAGATACGGAAGCGCAGCTTAGGATTATTCGGCAATCGCTGATAAGCAACCTGGAGGCCCAACAGCAAAAGAATACGGAAGCGAAGTTGTTCTTGCAAAAACAGCTTGCGAGGAACGGCTCCGACTTAACTCGGCTGCCGAACGCGGAAAAAGATTTTGTCAACCTACAATCTACATTTGAAGTTAATCAAAAAGTATACGCCTATCTCAACCAAAAAAAGTTAGAAGCACAGATAAGTCGGGCCTCCATCACACCAGCCGCGACAATTGTCAATAAAGCGACCGCCCAGTTCAAACCGATTGCACCTATAGATCGCAATGTCTATAAGATGGCGGTTTTGCTTGGTTTACTTGCTGGAATTATGTTAATCTTCCTTGTCCGGGCATTAAACCCATACATATTCGACCGTGAAACGCTGGCGCAGCTCACAGACATCCCGATCATTGGCATCATCCGGAAATATCCTGCCGCACTGCCTTCCGCGGAAAAGCTTCTCTTGCCATACGGCGATACCATGTTTGCAGAATCTGTCCGTTCCTTTCGTAGTAACATCAGCTTTCTGGCACCTGATGTCCAAAGAAAAGTCATTTGTATCACTTCAGAAACATCCGGTGAAGGTAAATCCTTTAATGCCTTGAACCTGGCGCACGCACTTTCCCTGATTGACAAACGTGTAATTGTAATTGCCGCGGACCTTAGAAAATCAATTCTACATCGTGCATTTAATGCGGATAATCAGCTTGGACTCAGCAACTACCTATCCAATCAAGCCGAGATAGCAGAAATCATCATCCAGCACTCAGACACACTCTCCTTTATCAGCGGCGGACCTGTGCCACCTAATCCCTCAGAATTACTATATGGGCAGCGCATGTCAAACCTGCTGGCAACGATCAAATTAACTTACGACTTCATAATTATAGACTCTGCGCCGATCGGATTGGTATCAGATGCTATGCCAATGATCAAAGCTGCTGATGTAAACTTGTTCATCATCCGCGCGGGCGTGTCCAGGTATCATGCTGCGAAAGTGCCTGAACGACTTTCACAGGAACTGGGCTTGAAGAACTTTCACATCGTACTAAACGCGTTTAATCAGGACAAGCTGCATAGCCCGTACTACAGCTACAACCGCTACAAAGATTCAGAAATACCAGAAACCTTACAGGGCTATCTAGAAGGTACTGGCAGGAAGAAATGGTGGCACAGGATCAAGTCAAAAACGAACTGATATGCTTTTTCTTACACTCGCAACATTCAGCCAAACCGGTGGTGTACAGATGGTCTGCAGATCGATGGCCAGAGCCCTTCATGATATTCAAATGAAGAAAGCTGGGTTATTTCAGGTGCTTTCACTGTGTGATAGCCCGCACAATTCCAACGACAAATATGTACCTGCAAGTGCATTTAAAGGCTTTTCATACCAGCGCTTGCGATTCTGTGCTTACGCTTTACGGCATGCAGCTTCAAGCGAAGTCGTTTTGCTTGGCCATGCCAATTTGCTACCCATAGCCTGGTTAATCAAACGCCTTTGGCCGCGTACAAGGATAGTTCTACTTGCACATGGAAAAGAAGTCTGGGGCAAGATGCCGCGTTGGAAAGCCCGCTTCATAAACCGAAAGACCGAGGTTTGGGCAGTGAGCAGGTTTACAAAAAAGATGTTTGTGACAAAACATCAGGTTAGCCTAAATAGGATACAAGTATTGAATAACTGCCTTGACCCCTTCTTCCAGGTGCCACCCCATTTTGATAAGCCAGGCTATCTGCTAGATCGCTATGGCCTGAAGCAACACCACCAGGTATTGCTTACCCTAACCAGATTAGATCGCTATGAACACGATAAGGGCTATGATCTGGTGCTCGAGATCCTTCCGACGCTACTGGAACAGTTTCCAAGCACGATATATATTCTGGCGGGGCGGCCCTCTGCGGCAGAGCAGCAACGTCTTCGTTCGAAAGTAGATGCTTTACAACTTACGGGGGTCGTCATAATGCCAGGGTTTATTACCCAAGAAGAACTCACAGATCATCATCTACTAGCGGACACCTTCGTGCTGCCCAGCAGTAAAGAAGGCTTTGGGTTGGTTTTCCTGGAGGCAGCAGCTTGCGGCAGTAGCATCATTGCAGGCAATAAAGACGGTACCATGGATGCTGTCATGGAGGGTGCACTTGCCACCCTTATAGATCCTGGTTCCAAACTGGAGCTAACCGCTGCGCTACGAAAGCATCTTACACAAACGTACAATGATACTGCAGCTACCCTTCAGCAGGATCGTGTAACCCGGCGATTTTCATTTTCAAAATATACAGCTGAGGTCGAGGAATTATTAAACCGGATAAACACATCTAAGCAAGTAAAGACATGAACATTCTCATCATCATGGATCCTGGAATACCCGTGCCCCCTGTCAAATATGGCGGTATAGAACGCATTGTGTACCTACTGGCGAATGCCTATCAAGCCAGTGGACATGCGGTCACTTTACTGGCCGGTCCTGGTTCCAGCTGCACTGGAAAAACCATCCATTTTGGAGCGAACAAACTCAATCGTTCAAAATGGGTGATCTGGAAAGAAGT
This sequence comes from Pedobacter sp. SAFR-022, assembly GCF_051965375.1. Classification (NCBI taxonomy): domain Bacteria; kingdom Pseudomonadati; phylum Bacteroidota; class Sphingobacteriia; order Sphingobacteriales; family Sphingobacteriaceae; genus Pedobacter; species Pedobacter sp. SAFR-022. Next base: position 10,917 of record NZ_JBQCME010000004.1, on the reverse strand, counting down.
CCTTTACGTCTGGAAGCATATAATCGAAAATAGAATATACCATACTCCAGCTAAGGGCAGATATGATGTAATACACAACTTCGGCAGACTGCTCTACCTATTGCCGATGCTACAACAGCGAGTTGTAAAAATTATGAGCTACCAGCGGAAAATTACCCTGAGGAACATCAAGCTGCTCCGCCTAATGAGCCCGAAAAACTTCTGGTTTACTGCCTGCAGCGATCAAAACCGCGGCTTCTCCAAAGATTTAAACATGCAGAACCATGGCAGTATATCAACTAGTTCCAGCAAGTTCAACAACTGGCGAACAATCTACAACGCAGTGGACTTTTCTAAATACGAGCCCAGCTATACGGTTGATGATGATGCGCCGCTAATGTTCCTAGGTAGACTAGAGCAAATCAAAGGTGTACACATAGCCATCGAGGTCGCTAAAACCACCAACAGAGAGTTGTGGATCGCCGGAAATATTCCGGATAGTCTAGATGCAATCCGCTACTTTCAAAACCAAATTGCCAAGCATATTGACGGTATTCAAATCATCTATCTCGGTGAACTTGACGACCAGCAGAAAAACCATTACCTGGCTAGATCAGCCGCATTGCTGTTTCCCATAGATTGGGATGAACCTTTCGGCATCGTAATGATCGAGGCCATGGCATGCGGTACACCGGTGATCGCCTTTAACAGAGGCTCCGTACCAGAAGTTGTGACCCCAGGCGAAACAGGCTTTATTGTAAATGGCGCCGGCGAAATGTGCAGTGCCATCCAGAAGCTTCAACGAATAAATCGTCTAGACTGCCGGTATACTGCCATGGCAAAGTTCGACATCTCTGTGATTACCGGTCAGTACCTAGCTTTAGCAGAATCACACCATTAAAGGTCAAATCACAATAACCACAAGATAACCAAACTACAAAGCGGATCTATGTATTACAAACATATTGTGTTGATCACTAGTGGTCAACCTGCAACAAATCCCCGGCTCGTGAAAGAGGCGGATTGCTTAACTGCTCAGGGGTATCGTGTCACCGTACTCTGCTGCTATTGGAATAAATGGGCCAGCCTTGCAGATGTTGCCATCATGCAAGGACGAAAATGGAAAATCATTCGTGTAGGTGGTTCCCCTACAGAAAGTCCGTTAACATACATGACTTCAAAGTTAATTCAAAAACTTGCCTTTTGCCTATCCAGAATTTCTTCGAACAACAAGGTGGGAGTTTATGCGCTCTCAAGGGCTACTTTCCCCTTAGTACAAGCGGCTAAGAAAACGATCGGCGATTTCTATCTTGCGCATAATTTAGCCGCTCTTCCGGCAGCAGTTGAAGCTTCCAGGGCGCAGCAGGCAGTGGCCGGCTTTGATGCTGAAGACTACCATCGTGGTGAAACAGAGGCCAACCCCTCAAGTTTAATCCGCCAACTCAAAGTCATGCTGGAAGACCGCTACATTCCCCAGCTGGATTATTTCAGCACAAGTAGTACGGCAATAGCTGACTTATATAAATCGCATTATCAATATCAGCCAATGGTGCTGAGGAATCTTTTACCCTTAGAGCCACTGCCATTTAAAAAGGAGCTGCCTGATGGCCCAAAAACATTAAAGCTTTTCTGGTTCTCACAAACCATCGGACCGAACCGGGGCATTGAACTGATCATTGAAGCACTCAAATACCTGAAAACACCACGCTATGAGTTACACTTGCTCGGGGAACCCCGGACCGGATACCTCAAACAAATCGTTGATCTTGCAGCAACGCATGGTATACCTCCAACTAAACTGCATTTTCATCCCCCTGTACCTCCAGGTAGGTTGTTCCGGTATTGCTGCAAGTTCGACATTGGGTTAGCATCGGAGCCTGGACACTGCACAAACAACGATGCTGCATTAAGCAACAAGTTATTCACCTACATACAGGCTGGACTGGCGGTACTGCTAAGTGACACCAAGGCTCAGAAAACATTTTACGATCAATACCCACAAATCGGAATATGTTACAAAAAGGATTGCGCCGTTGACTTAGGTCAGGCCATTCAGTACTATATAGATAATGATGTGGAACTGCGGCATACCAAGCGAGCGAACTTCCTGCTTGGGCAACATACCTTGAACTGGGACCGGGAAAGCCAGCATTTCATCAACAAAATTAGACAAACCATCAATTGAACAAGCAACTGCTAATTATCTCGCCATATTTCGCTCCCATCAATGCAGCAGACATTCATAGGATTAGGACCAGCATGCCCTATTATGCACAATATGGCTGGGATGCTGAAGTCCTGGCGGTATACCCATGTTATACCGATTTTATAACGGATAATCTATTGATGCAAAGCTTACCGAAGGGTACGGTGATTCACTATGTAAAAGCTTTGAATAAACGCTGGACATCAAAACTTGGGCTTGGCAGCATTGCACTCCGGTCGATGTTATATTACCTTTTTGCCGCGAACAAACTTTTGCGGGAGAAGCACTATGATATCATCTTCTTTTCCACAACCCAGTTTCCAGTTCTGGTTCTTGCAGCCCGATGGAAGTCGAAGTTCAAAGTTAAGATTTTGTTTGATTTGCAGGATCCCTGGCATACGGACTATTACAAACATCGCCCGAAGCAGGAACGCCCAAAGAAGTTCTGGTTTTCCTATCAGCTGAATAAATTTTTAGAGCCTATCGCAATGCGCGCTGCTGATGGTATCATCAGCGTCTCCTCCAGCTACATCACCACGCTGCAGAAAAGATATCCCTGGTTAAAACACGTACCTGCGGTTGTTATTCCTTTCGGATTGCACCGTATGGACTTAGAAATTGCAAAGAAGAATGCCAAAGCGCATTCAGCTGTTGTGAGTAAGGGTAATAACTTCCATCTGGTTTACGTTGGCCGTGGAGGCTATGACCTTCTTCCGGCTTTTAAGCATCTCTTTCAGGCCATCGATTTGGGTCTGCAATCGGATCCTGATCTATTTAAGAACTTACGGGTCCGGCTCTTTGGGACAAGCTATGCAGCTAACGGTACAGGAAAATCAACCCTTAAGAATGAAGTTGAAAAACAGGGCCTAAACCATATTTTTAGCGAATCTACAGATCGTCTGCCCTATTATCATAGCCTGAATACACTTCGAAAGGCTAGTTTGTTGTTTATTCCAGGTTCAGTGCAAGCCGAATACACGGCAAGTAAAATCTTCCCATACCTGCTGGCGCAAAGACCAATACTCGCTGTTGTCCACCGAGCCTCTGCTACCACTTCCTTGCTGACGGGACTTTCTCAGGTAAAGATCGTCAGCTTAGATCAGGACGACTTGCAGATCGTGCAAGGTATCAAAGCGTATTTGCAAAATGCTATGACGCTACCTGCATCTACGACAGAGATTTCAATTCCAGAGCTCAGGGAATTTACGTCAGAACATTTAACCCGGCTTCAAACCCAACTATTTAACCAGGTATGCAAACTCCAAAAATAAGCAAGCTAGCCATAATCTGTCAGCACCCTGTGCAATACTATGCGCCCCTGTTCCAGGTGATGGCTCAACAGCAGGATATAAAGGTGTTTTATGCTCCAATAGCTACAGGAAACAAGTTTGATGAAGGTTTCGGGCGTAACATCAACTGGGATATCCCAATGCTGCAGGGCTACGAGCATCTTTTCAGCCATCGGTTAAAAGACATTAACGATTACTGTCCAACAGCAATCTTGATATACGGCTGGGCGTACACAAGCCACATGAAAATCATCCTGCATTTTAGCAAAAGGATCACTGTATTGTTTAGAGGAGATTCTACGATTTTGGACCCGATAAGCCCTTGGCGTTCGATTTTGAAGTCATACCTATTAAGAAAAGTATATACCAGGATTGATTTTGCGCTATATGTTGGCAGTAACAACAAGGCTTACTTTGAACACTACGGATTAAAAAGTAAGCAACTGATTTACGCCCGGCATGCTGTCGATAATACGCGATTTGCTGCCAACCGACAACTGCAGGCAGTCAAACTGAGAACATCACTGGGTATCGCCAACACGGAGGTATTAGTACTCTTTGCAGGCAAGCTGATTCCGAAAAAGAGACCCGAAATGCTACTAGAAGCCTTTGGAAGCCTTACGCCTCCAGGTGCACACCTGCTTTTTGTGGGCAATGGAATCCTGGAAGATTCCTTAAAGAAAGATGTTTTGGTACTTCCAAACCAGGCTTGCATACACTTTCTCTCTTTTCAAAACCAACAACGAATGCCAGTAATTTATCAATCCTGCGACCTATTCTGCATCCCCTCCAGCGGTCCTGGTGAGAGTTGGGGACTCGCGATAAACGAGGCAATGGCTGCCGGAAAAGCAATCCTATCTTCAGACAAGGTAGGCGGAGCAGCGGACCTGATCGATGACAACAATGGCCGGATATTTACCAGCGGCGATCTTAGGGACCTCACCATTAAACTGCAGATCATGCTCGCAAGTAAAAGGACACTGGAGCACATGGGACAGGCCTCAAGTGAAAGGATAAAGTACTGGAACTTCCAACATCAAATAGAAGCCATATATGGGATATCTTAATTATCAAGGCCTTGCGACGTATAAACTGAAGACGATCTTGCCCTTGTATTTTCCCTGGGCCCTATCCTGCATCATCAGCCATAACCCCTTGTGCTCCTATGCACTTGCCTGGCTCGGCTCGTTCTTTATCTTTTTCTATTCCTTACGTGGCCCTGTAAAAACGCTGGCTTCAGACCTTCCAGCAGGCATACAGGTCATGCGCCCCATGATTCTTATTCAAGTGGTCTTTGCAGGTTTAATGTCAGTAAGTTCAATATTTTACTTTCTTGATCATCTAGGTTTTTACTTCTGGTCAGCTATACAAAACGATGGCTTTAATGTCAACGAGCATACCCTGCAGCTAGCCTATTGTCAAAGGTTGTACGTTTTTGCGCATGCCTCCCTTGTGCTGGGGATGATCATAGCAATGAAACCAAGGAACCCAGCTGCCTATATCTGGATCCCGGATATCAAAGAACACTTAATTCCGATCCTGGTGGTAATACTATCGGCAGTGTATTGCCTCTCCTTTTTTGCGGCGCTGAATCAATTTTCAGTACTCCTGGCGCCGGTTCCAAGCTTCCTTGCCGGAATCATGATCCTGATAGGCCTGCGACAACATCTACCAAAAATTACTGCATGCGGCATTTGCTTCTTTTGTTTCACTTTGTATCAAGCAGTTTATTCCGGCTACAAGGAAGCCCTCTTTGTTCATCTGATCTTAATGGCATTCATTCTTTACCCTTATTACAGATCCATTGTCGTCGGATTCGGCCTCCCCTTACTCCTGGTTTTCATCTATTTTCTGCCCATCTGGACCAATACCATCCGCGCAGAATCCTGGCAAGCTGAGCTACCGATAGAAAAAGCAGCAAACTACGCTTACAGCCAGATGGTTGAAGATCAGCATCAGGAAGCAGTGAAGCAGAACAGCTGGGACTTCCTGACCAACAGATTTAGTGAAATCAATATGTTTAGCAAATATGTATCCCATGTACCTGAACACCGGCCTTTCTACCATACAGAAATCCTGCAGAACGCGCTGTACGCGCTAATTCCCCGCGCACTTTGGCCCTCAAAACCTAATACCGAGGAGAAATCGATGGAACGTGTTTATGATGCCGGTGTAATAAGCAACAACTCGGATGCATCCGCAAAAACGAGAACCGTTGTAGATGGCTATCTCAGCGCTGGATTGCTTGGAATTTTAATCACGATGATCTGCTATGGTAGTATCTGCCAGGCTTTGTGCAATATGGCTGAACGACTTTTCGGTGGCTATGAAGGTGGTTGCATCGTCGTTTTCAATGGAATGTTTCAGCAGTTATGGCGGGGTAACAACTTTGAGTTCATTCTGAATAACATCCTCTATGGATGCATCCTGATGCTCATAATCTTCAATATCCTTAGGTATCTGGGCTTGCTGATACCCAGCTACAATCATCATACAAAGATCTCCTAATAATAGCTGAGTTGTTAAATTATTCAAGATGCTGAACAAAAGAATTACCGTGCTGCACATTACACCATCATATAAACCCGCTTATTGTTATGGTGGACCTACACGATCAATTGCCATGCTCTGCGAAGCCGCAAATGTCCCGAGTGCTAAAATTGAAGCTCTTGTATTTACAACAACTGCAAACGGCAACAGGGAATTAGACTTTAAATCAGGAGTCAAACAGAATGTTGATGGTGTTGATGTTTATTATTACTCCAGACTCAGCAAGGATCACACACACTTCTCCCCAGCGCTCCTCTTTGCACTACACCGCTTTCTACAAAGCGTAAGACGAAATAAACAAGAGCTGATCATCCACATTCATTCCTGGTGGAACCTTGTGGCTATACTCTCTGCGGCACTCGCGGTATGCCATCGCATGCCCATGGTAATATCGCCAAGGGGGATGATCACGCCTTACACCCTATCATTCAGGCATAAAGCAGCTAAGTATCTGGTCCATTCCATAGTCGGCCGCCTGCTCCTTCAGACTGCACATTTACATGCAACAACGGCATTGGAAGCAAAGAACCTGCTGCAATACCTTCCGACAGGCAATATCAGCATCATCCCAAACCTCCTCACCTTCGACACTGTAGAAAACCGTTGCCAATCCTTTAGCAACCCGATTAATGGCTTAACCAAAAGGATCCCGGAAATCGTTATATCAAAGCCGAACGAGCAGCAACTGAGGCTAATTTTTCTTTCCAGAATAGATCCTAAGAAAGGTTTGGAAGTTTTATTTGAAGCGCTGGCAATCACGAATTTCCCATGGACTCTTACGATTGCAGGAATGGGCAAAGCCGCTTACCTGCGTTACTTGAAACAACTATCAGGAAGCCTGAAGATCAGCAGTAACATCAGCTGGATAGGACAGGTAGAAGATGTAGACAAGTTTGAACTCCTGAACAGGCATGACCTGCTGACCCTTACCTCCAGCAATGAAAATTTCGGGAATGTCGTACTTGAAGCCCTCCTTGCCGGTACATCCGTATTGCTTTCAGACCAGGTCGGATTAGCACACTACATTCAGGAAGCAGATCTAGGCTGGATTTGCAAAGCTGAACCTAAGGAAATTGCAAGCACGCTATCGCTCATAAACCTCGATCAGGACAAACGGTCAAGGATAAAATGCATGGCGCCCCAACAAATCAGAAAAGATTTCAATACCGCCGATATTATGGAAAACTACCTAAGCTTATATAAAAAGGTCTTATCAAGGATGAATTAGAACTAGTCTGATCAGCAACATCCTTAGGCTCAGGTCTTGAAGTTGCCCTAAACCTAATCAACTAAATATGTTCAAAGCAAGCCCGGCTTTCTCTTTCTTAATATTATCGTTCAACGATGAAATGCACATCGGCCGGCTACTGGAGTCCATCAGACCCCTTGGAGCGGAAGTGTTTATCCTTGATTCTGGAAGTACCGACAACACCTTGAACGTTTCCCTTGCTCACGGAGCAACCTTTCAATATCATCCATTTGAAAATCATCCCAAACAATGGAATAAAGCACTCCATTGCTTTGAAATTACGACGCCCTGGATTGTGGCCCTTGATGCAGATCAGGTACTCTCCCCAGAACTCCTGAACCTGCTCGAACACTTCGATCCGGACGAAGATCCTGACTTAAATGGCATCTATTTCAACCGGAAGAACTATTACCAAGGCAGGTGGATACGTCATGGTGGCTACTATCCCCTCTACATGCTCAAAATGTTCCGTCGAAGCCTGGGCTGCTCTGACCTGAATGAAAACATGGATCATCGCTTCCTTGTACCAGGCAAGACCATAATATGGAAGCGAGGCTATCTCATTGAAGAGAACCTTAAAGAAAGTAAAATACAGTTCTGGTTGGATAAGCACGGCCGTTATAGCGACCTGCTTGCACGGGAAGAGGTAGATCGAATGATGAAGATTAGATCGCAGGTCCTAAAACCGAGGTTGTTAGGAAACCCCGATGAGCGAAAGGCCATTTTAAAAATGCTGTGGTGGAAGCTACCGAGGTTCCTTCGTCCCCTGCTGTATTTCAGCTATCGTATGACCATCCAATGCGGGTTTCTCGATGGACGTACCGGTATAATCTTTCACTTCCTGCAAGGATTCTGGTTTCGCTTAATCGTTGACCTCAAGATTGAGGAAATTCTAAAAGCGGAGAATATCAAACCACGGAAGGTCAGCTTACCGGCTGAGGGTATTTTCATCATTAAATTCCTGCTATCATTCTTTATTCTTTATGGCTTCAATATTTTATTCATCGGACTAACAACTCCAGATGGAATTTATGTACCTGGGTTAGAGCAGCACGCAAACTACATACAGCAATGGCGTGCATTTACCCTTCAAACAACTGCCTCGCTGCTCGATATATTGGGTTTCCGCACTAAGCTGACGGAACTGAGTCTGAGGGTAATCGGTTTTAGCGGGTTCAAGCTGGTTTATAGTTGCCTCGGTTATGGAATCATGAGCTTCTTCGCAGCTTTTGTGATAAGCTATCCCAAGCGATTGGCAAGCAGGCTCTATATGTTAATAAGCGGTTTAATGATGATTCAGGCGACCAATATTGCCAGACTAGTACTAATCAGCATCTACTGGAAACCTAGCTGCAAAAACAGCTGGATAGATCACCATACCATGTTTAACATTAGCATTTACCTGATTGTCGTAATAATACTTTATGCATGGACGAACGCTAAGCCTAATACGAACAGCCATGTCGAACACAACATTAAGGAAGAAATTCAATAAAAAGGAATTCAAAGTCGGCGCATCAAGTACCAAGGTTTACTGCTGGTACCTCGTTCATGTACTATGCTTTAAATCCGGGCTTGTTCCATTTAGTAGTATTCTGGTGGGAATTCTGAGGGTATTCGGAGCCGAGATCGGGAAGGATGTGCGTATCAAACCCGGCATTCACATCCGCTATCCCTGGAAACTACAATTGGGAGATCATTCCTGGTTGGCTGATTGTTATATAGACAACCTTGATTTTGTATGTATCGGGAAAAATGTGTGCATCTCGCAACAAGCAATGCTGATGACTGGAAATCACGACTATAAATCAAGCACCTTTGATTTGGTCACAAAGCCGATCGTGTTAGAAGATGGGGTATGGATTGGTGCAAAATCGTTAGTTACCCCAGGAGTAAGGGCTGCATCACATGCAGTTTTAACTGCAGGTTCAACTGCAGTTAAAAATCTGGATGCGTATGTTGTTTATCAGGGCAACCCTGCACTAAAGGTCAGAATTCGGAGATTTACCAACGAATAAAGAAGGTACTGGGAAAGTAAGTTTAGGCTGGATGGATAACTACAAATTAGGAGTGTATCCAGCTAAATTTATATTCCATTGATGGATTTTTCATACGTTCAGCCACGCGAAGTAAGCGGTTCGGCAAAGCCATCAAGTAATCTCTAGCCTTTTCACCAGCCTCATTCAGGTCAACCATACTCTCAACCTTCCACTCTTCGATCAACTGCTGCATAATCTCCACATAGTCAACGGCAGTATAAACGCCAAGTCGTTGTGCGGCATCTGTAAAGTGACCAAAAGTCTGACCGATCTTCAGTCCCATTTCTCGTAGGAAGTGTGCAGGCATAACGATCTTATGACGCATCATATCCTCAAAGGCCAGCATTGCTTCGTTGGGATCAACCGCGAAGATCTTGCTCATGAAATCTTTATAGGCTTTGGCATGGCGGGCCTCATCTGAAGCAATTACACCACACATCTTAGATAATGAGGTATCACCATTCTGCTTAGCTAAGGAAGCTACGCGTCTATGTGAAATATTAGTAGCAAGTTCCTGGAAGCTTGTATAGATGAAGTTACGATATGGATCGTTTCCGGTGCCGATATCAAAACCGTCTGCAATAAGATACTGCGTAGAGATCTCCATTTGACGCATATCAACCCTGCCCGATAAATACAAATATTTATTTAGAAGATCACCATGACGGTTTTCTTCGGCAGTCCAATGTCTAACCCATTTCATCCAACCACCTTGTTCGTCCCTGTTTACACCGTCTACCATGGATAGCCAGGACTCATATGTAGGCAAAGCCTCTTCTGTAATGGTATCGCCGATAAGAACAGCAACAAGATCGTAAGAAAGTCCTTCTGCGTTCTCACGCAAGTACTTCAAATCCTGGAAAAAAGTCTCACTCGTAGAATCAGGCAGAAAATCTGAAGGCTGCCAGTTTGTATCAATTGGTTTCAGGTAAGTGTCCATTACTTCGAGCATATAGTTCTCGATATGTAACATTACTTCCCTTCTTCTTTCTACAAAAAACCTCATTATATATCTAATTTATTTGTGTGTAAAGATAAACAAATATCTGCCTATCTGAGAAGAACCGGAATCACAAAAACCGGTTTTCTGCTTGTATAATGAAGAAAAAGCAAATAACATGCCCTGATTTCCAAAGATTATTTGTTAAATGAAATATTTCCGAATAACAGATAGAATAAATCTGAATATTTTAGGAATAGCCCGTGATAATTATGCGCTGATCACCGGTAGATGTTTAGATCGGAACTGTGAACTCAATAGCTAATTTTAGCAAAACCCGTATAAACAAGAAAAGCCTGCAAGGTTTAACTTACAGGCTTTCTTTAAGATTTGGCACCGACCTACTCTCCCACGTGTTACCGCAGTACCATCGGCTCTGGTGGGCTTAACTTCTCTGTTCGGAATGGGAAGAGGTGGACACCACCGATATAGGCACCTAAATATTTTTAATGTTATTTAAGATTCTATCTCTCGATATTTTATGTTTCAATCTTATAACAATGACATATTATTGAAAGAAGTTAGTTTTGAAGAACAAACAACAGTATTCTGCTTTTGAAAGCTTCGGATGATTAGTATTACTCGACTATGCTGTCACCAGCTTT
>NZ_JBQCME010000003.1:250935-473079 GCF_051965375.1 Pedobacter sp. SAFR-022 | reverse complement strand
AGCAGGTCTGAACAGATATCCAGGTTCATTCTAAAAAGAAAACATTAATAAATGCTTATAGGGAAGGTGGCTCAGCGATGAGTCGCCTTCTTTTGTTTTACCGCTAAATCAAAAACAGCCCGGAGGTTAAACCGCCGGGCTATGCTATGATGAGGCTGCTACAAATTTCCTCGCAGCTCCTGCTCGCGTTCCAGCGATTCAAATAGTGCTTTGAAGTTCCCGGCACCGAAAGATTGTGCCCCTTTACGCTGAATAATTTCAAAAAACAAAGTTGGTCGGTCTTCAATCGGTTTCGTAAATATTTGAAGCAGGTAGCCTTCTTCATCACGATCCACCAATATGCCTAAGGCTTTAAGTTGTTCCACCTCTTCATCTATTTCCCCAACCCTGGTCGGCATCATTTCATAATAGGCTTCAGGTGGCGCACTCAAAAACTCTACACCCCGGGCCTTCAAGGTCTGCACGGTATGCAGAATATTCTTAGTTGCTACCGCAATATGCTGAACACCTTCGCCTTCATAGAACTCCAAATATTCTTCAATCTGCGATTTCTTTTTGCCTTCAGCAGGTTCGTTGATTGGAAATTTCGAATACCCATTTCCATTGCTCATCACCTTACTCATCAGTGCAGAATATTCTGTATTGATCTGCTTGTCGTCAAAAGAAAGGATGTTTACAAAACCCATGACCTCTTCATACCACTTTACGGTTTCATTCATCCTGTTCCAGCCCACATTTCCCACGCAGTGGTCAATGTAAAGTAAGCCAGCTTCCTCGGGATTATACTCGCTGTTCCATGCGCGATAACCTGGCATGAAGGGGCCGGTGTATTCCTTACGTTCTACAAACATGTGTACGGTTTCGCCATAGGTGTAAATGCCAGACATCTTCACTGTGCCGAATTCATCCTTGATGGTCACGGGCTCCAGATAAGGCTTCGCACCGCGCTTAGTAGTCTCCTCAAAGGCACTATAGGCGTCCTCAACCCAAAGGGCCAATACTTTAACGCCATCCCCATGTCTCCTGACATGTTCTGCGATCTTGTGATCCGACTTCAATGCTGTAGTAAGTACCAGACGGATCTTACCCTGTTGCAATACGTAGGAAGCATACTCCTTAACACCCGTTTCCGGACCGGCATAAGCAAGCGACTGAAAGCCGAAGGCAGTCTTATAATAATGTGCAGCCTGTTTTGCATTACCAACATACAATTCAATATAATCAGTACCATGGATGGGTAAGAAATCCTGTGCCTTGGCAATTTTCTCTGCAAATGTTTGTGTTGACATAACTTTATATTTGGTTGTATTCGTTAATTATTCGATGTTTATCTGCCAGCTTTTATGATAGCTTTCATCCTCTATATTTACCGCATCTTCGGTAAGCATCAATGGTCTGAAAGGATCAATCATCACGGCTAACTCTTCTGTTTTCTCTTTTCCTATCGACTTTTCGACTGTACCAGGATGAGGGCCATGCGGAATTCCGCCGGGGTGCAAGGTGATTTGCCCTTTAACCACACTCTTGCGACTCATAAAATCGCCATCCACATAATACAGCACTTCGTCACTATCCACGTTGCTGTGGTTGTAAGGTGCTGGTATGGAGAGCGGATGATAGTCATATTTCCTGGGTACAAAGGAGCATATTACGAAATTGTGTCCTTCAAATGTCTGGTGCACGGGTGGTGGCTGGTGCAGGCGACCGGTGATCGGCTCAAAGTCATGGATCGAAAATGCCCATGGATAATGGAAGCCATCCCAACCGATGAAGTCAAACGGATGTGTGCCGTAAGTGTATGGATACATCAGTCCTTGCTTTTTGATCAGCACCTTAAAATCTCCAAACTCATCAAAGGTCTCCATATCCACAGGACGTTTAATGTCCCTTTCACAAAAGGGTGCATGTTCCATCAACTGTCCGTATTCATTCCGGTATCTTTTAGGCGTGCGTATGGGGCTGAAACTTTCAACAATAAACAAACGGTTGCTTTCTGTCTCAAATTCAAACTGGTGTATCGTTCCGCGTGGGATCACCAGATAATCGCCATATTCAAATCTGATCTTTCCAAAACCAGTTTTCAGGGTTCCACGGCCCTCATGGATAAAGACCACTTCGTCTGCCTGACTGTTTTTATAAAAGTAATCCCTCATGGATTTACGTGGTGCGGCAAGGCTGATGTGCAGGTCGCTATTCACCAGTACAGGTTTTCGGCTCTGCAGGTAGTCGTCTTCGGGTTTGATGTTGAAGCCGATCAAACTGGTATGTTTGAGGTGTTTTTCCCGGGCGATTTTAGGCTCCACTGAATACGGCTCACCTAAAGCCTTTACAATGGTCGGCGGGTGGCAGTGATAAACCAGAGAGTACAAACTGGAAAATCCTTCCGTGGAAACAAGTTCTTCTGCATAAAGTTCCCCATTAGGTTTTCGAAATACGGTATGGCGTTTATGAGGAATAGTTCCTAAAGTGTGGTAAATGGGCATAATACATGAATTTGGTTAGAAAAGGATATAACGATCAGAAATCCGTTATTGGTAAGCCGTAGTAACGCTTAAAAGGAGTATTGTGCAAAGATCAGCTTGGAAAGCATAGCATACCGGAAACCAGCCAACACCTGGCGGGAGATCTGTTTAAGGCTATGTAGTCGCTTATTCATCTGCTATGCTAAAGTATGTATTGTTATTTAAAGTTGACAAATAATTTCATGAAATCCCATCCAAAAGATATAAAATGCTTTATTTCTTTAAATTTAAGAACATCTGCTTAGCTTTATCCAATCTAAAAACCTAAACCAATAGCGTATGAAGCTTGTATCTTATAAGACGGAAGACCGGGAACACCTGGGTGTTTATGTAAACGGACATATCTATAACCTGCATTCCTGCGATAAGCAGATTCCTGATGAGATGAATGCCTTTTTAGCTGAAGGCGATGTCATGATGGAACGGGCCAAGAAGATAGATCAGCAGATTAAGGCTGCAGAGATAGAAGCTAAGGAAGAGGTTTTCTATGAGCTCCTTGCGCCAGTGCCACACCCAACATCTTGCAGAGATGCTTATGCTTTCCGGCAACATGTTGCAGCTGCCCGCCGAAACCGTGGTGTTGGCATGATCGCCGAATTCGACCAATATCCAATCTTCTACTTCACCAATCATAACGCCATTCAGGGGCCAGGAGAAATCCCATGTATGCCCGACCATTTTCAAAAGCTTGATTTTGAGTTGGAAGTGGCAGTAGTAATTGGTGCTAAAGGCAGAAACATCAAGGCAGCAGAAGCTGACCGCTACATCGCGGGATACATGATCATGAACGATATGAGCGCGCGCACCCTGCAAATGGAAGAAATGCTGCTTAACCTCGGGCCGGCAAAAGGAAAAGACTTCTCGACCGTGATTGGTCCATGGCTGGTTACACCAGATGAGCTCGAGCCATATCGAACAACGCCTAAAGCTGGTCATGTTGGAAATGCTTACAACCTGGAAATGGCATGTACCGTAAATGGGGTAGCGGTATCTAAAGGTAATATGGCCGATATGGACTGGACCTTCGCCGAGATCATTGAGCGCTGTGCTTATGGCGTAGATATTTTGCCTGGGGATGTCATCGGATCAGGAACCGTTGGCACAGGTTGTTTTCTGGAGTTGAATGGCACAGGCTTGCTTGAGAATCCCGATTACAAGCCACAATGGCTACAAGAGGGAGATATCGTGGAAATGACGGTTACCGGCTTGGGTATCTTGAGCAACACCATAAGCAGGGTAGATACCGATTTTTCAATACTTGCGCTAAAAAAATAATGCTGACGATAAATGTTTCAGAATTGAGCCCGGCGCAATTGCAAAATTACATGCAGTATGCCATTGCGCCGAGGCCAATCTGCTTTGCATCCACGGTCGATGCAGCTGGGAATATCAACCTGAGCCCCTTCAGCTTTTTTAACATGTTCAGCACCAATCCACCGGTATGTGTGTTCTCACCAGCCCGGCGCGTTCGTGATAACACTACTAAACATACGCTGGAAAACATTCTCGAAGTGCGTGAATGCGTGATCAATATCGTCAACTACGATATGGTGCAGCAAATGAGCCTTTCCAGTACAGAGTATGCCAAGGGCGTTAACGAGTTTGAAAAGGCTGGTTTTACCATGCAGGCTTCACAACTCGTACAACCACCTAGGGTGATGGAAGCTCCGGTACAAATGGAATGCCTGGTTACACAGGTTATTTCGCTCGGTGATCAGGCAGGAGCGGGGAACTTAATTGTAGCAGAGGTTAAGCTGATGCACATCAATGAAGAGATTCTGGATGAAAGTGGAAAGATCGATCAGGAGAAGATAGATCTGGTAGCCAGATTGGGTGGCGACTGGTACTGCAGGGTTACTCCAGACAATTTGTTCAAAGTTGCTAAACCACTTACCACACTCGGCATTGGGGTTGATGCATTACCGCATGAGGTTCGTAACTCCAGAGAACTCAGCGGAAACGATCTGGGGATGTTAGGAAACGTGGAGCAACTACCTACACCTGAAGAAATTGATGACATGCGCAGCGATGCTGCCGTTAAAGAGGTATTGGATGCCACCATCGGCGACGCAAGTACCAGAATGCGTGAACTTCATGGCCTGGCGAAAGAATTTTTAAGGCAGGGGCGTGTATCCGATGCCTTAAAAATTGTGTTGCTCGACTAATTGACTGTCATTCTAAGGTGTTGTCACTGCTACGGGCAGCACCTTACCATTAAAAAACTTGTGCCCCGTTCTTGCAAAATCAGCGACATATTTACCCATCTCAAATGCCATAACCGGCGACTCATAACCAGGGAAAGCTGCTTCAAGCATTTCCGTTTGCGCAGAACCTAAAGCAAGACAGTTGATTTTTATGCCGGTATCAGCCAGTTCAAAGGCGAGGCATTCGGTAAGCGTATGTAGTGCGGATTTACTGGCCGAATAGGCAGCAAGTCCCGGGAACTTAACGCTTCCCTGATACCCACCCATACTGCCAATATTTACAATATGTCCTCCACTTTGCATCAAAGGCAGGATATGCTTGATCATGTTAAAATGACCCAGTACATTGCTTTGATACATGTCCGCTAAGTCCTGCCCTGTAGTTTCCAGAAAAGGTTTATTTATCAATGCACCTGCGTTATTGATCAGGATGTCGACATGCCCAAGTCTTTCCTTTAAAAATGGAACAAGAGCGGCATAGTCATCCATTACAATATCAAATTCGACCGGATAAATGGTGCAATCGGGATTGATGCCACGTGCAATCTCGAGCAGTTTGCGTAGCTTGTCTGCCGAACGGGCAATACAAACAATTTTGTTGTCGTTACTGAGGGAAAGTTCAAGTGCTGCTTCAAAGCCTATCCCGCTGCTTGCACCAGTTAATATTATATTCATTAGTCTATTCTTGTATAATCAGTTGAGTCACCGGATTTGCAATTACATGCAGCCCGTCAACGATCAGTTTTCTGTGTTCAGGTTCGTGTTCAGCTTTTTCCACCAGCCATTCCCGGATCTCAGCTTCCAGTTCAGGAAAGAGCTTTTTATGGTCCAGAATTTCAAGTATCTCCAGCCCGCAGAGCCAATCATTAGGATATTCTAACGTTAGCGTCTTGAAGATTTCTGGCAGTTGCTGATGGTTCTTGTCGGACTCGCGAATGGCTCTTACCGATTGGTAAAGTTGATGCAACTTTTGCATAGCCTCGTCGTACTGGATTTTGTGTGTCTGCTTCTGACTCACGTAGGTAATTTCTTCGTATGCATCTTTATCTGCGGCTCCATTAAACACGGAGACAATTTTTTCTCCCACAGCCATGTCGTACATACCCCAGTCAGGCTGAAACAGAACTATCCCGGACGCATCCGTTACCCTGCAATTCTTGAAACTGATTAGCAATACTTTATTCCCTGGCTTAAGGATCTTCTCGATTTCGCCTTCAACCCGGATTCCACTTTCAAACTCCAATGCGCAGGTTTGCCCTACAATAATGTTTGCTGCCACCAGCGCTGCAGTATCATAGTTCTCGAGAGGCGTGATGCTTCCTTTTAGGCGTCCAACAGGTGAAGAAAACCCATCTTTATGGTAAACCTTATCATGGCCTGGCAACTGCTTGTTTTCAAAAGCAAGAGCAGAAGGGCCGGAGGTTTTTACAAATGTAAGTTCGCCTTCGGCATTGGTTTTCATTTCGGTAAATATACCCGTCACCTGCAAACCGGAACTGTAAACGGCTGTTGCCGGATTCTTACAATCAATTGCTTTTTGTACGCTTTCCGCACCGCCACGGCGAAACGCCATGGTGTCTGCATATTGTTCCAGCACGTCGATCAGATTTTGGAAACTTTCCGTCACAAACAGTTGTGGCTGGGTTTTCGTAATATCGTACTGGTAGTTTACGGTATCTATAGTGTACCAAATCTTCTTTACCTCGTCAGACATACAGCTTGCGCTTTCACCGATAGAAGAAAGTAATCCGGCACCATAAATTTTTGGGTCTTCCAGGGTACCGATCAGACCATATTCTACCGTCCACCAGTGCAACCTTCCCAGTAGGGCCATTTCGGATGGCTCACCCATATTCTCCGCCACGTCGTTCAGATGTTTTTCTGCTGCGGCAATCTCTTCTTCGCTTACATGGACCGCTTCCTTGAGTATCGATAAATGTCTGATCGCTTCATACAGCTCGAAATCCTTGGCAGAAAACATCGCTTTGGCGCCAATTGAGCCGAAATAACTCAAATAACTGTTGTATGCTGCATCTGCAATGATCGGTGCATGTCCTGCGGATTCATGAATGATGTCAGGGGCGGGGGTGTACTCAATGTGGTTCAGCTGCCTGATATCTGCAGCAATGACCAGCACACGATAAGCCTGGTACTCCATGAAAGCGGCAGGCGGAATGAAGCCGTCCACAGTGACAGCACCCCAGCCCAGTTTGGCCAGGTTATCGTTCATGGTTTGAAGGTCAGGGATGTGCTCAATGCTCAAACCTGCACGTTGAAGTCCCTTGATATATGGATAATAGGCAACGTCTTTTAAATAACTGTAGTTTTTACGCATTACGTACCGCCATACCGCCTGATCAATTGGCGTATATTTCTCGTAATGCTGCTCTACAATAAACTGTCTTAAATGCCTGGGTAAATTCCTTACCTGTGGATTGTTGAAGTCATTAAAATCGCTCATCACTATCTAAAATTGGGATTGTGCCTAATATAGGGGCTAAATCAAAGGAACACAAGTAAAAAATAGAATTGATCAGGCCAGCTCTATTTCTTTACCCGGAAAGAAAAATGTTTTTGAGAGAAGTAACTGAAAACAGCAAGAATTATTGAGGTTACAATCTTAGCAATCGTCGGGTAAAACCCAAAGGCCTCAACCATGACCTTAATGAAGGCATAGTTAAGCATGATATTCGTAATGACGATAGATCCATAACGGAAGAGCTGCACGCGACCTTTTAGATTGGACTGCGTAAAGACAAGGTATTTATTCAACAGGAATCCAATGAAAAACGTGATGATGGACTCAATAGCCAAGGCTGCAATAGGGGCAGTAACCAGCAGTCCGGCTACCCGGATATCCTGTTGATGCAGCACGAAGTTATATACTAGATAGTAAATGACAATTCCCGCGGCAAATGTAGACCCCCCTGTCGCCAGGTATCTAAAGGTGTGCTGTGGAATCCATCGCGAAAATGGAGGATAAAAGAAGTCTATCAGGCTTAATATCGCTTTACGCATAATTTAATTCTGCACGAAAGTAGCCATTGCACGCAAATTTCATAGCAATTCGGAATTTTTATTCTGGAATCTTCAAGTTCCTGACCGCGACAAAGTCGATTGTAGCCGAGTATTTGTAATGCGGGTGCGGTTGAATGCTTACGCCTACAATATTGATCCCCAACGTTCTATTCAGGATATTCTTACGGTGCCCGAGGTCGGGAACACCTTTATCCAACAACAATAAACTGACGTTTGCCAATGCAGAGGAAAAGCCAAAGGCGAGGTTCTCAGCCATGCCGTTGTTGGGATAGTACTTTCTAATGCGATCCACCATGGTCCGCCCATCGGAAGAGTTGTGACCCGCAAGGTTGTGTTTGTTCATGTCTTTGCCGTGTTGCTGCGCTACATAGGTCAAAGTCTCATCGGGATACAACAGGCCAAGGTTCTTGATGTCTCGTAGATCCTGCTCCAAGCCACGATAATAGGGGTCGTTACGACTTACCCGAACTTCACGGTAATTGCTGTACTGTTTCATCTTCAGGTTGTGTTCGTCGATATATTGCTGGAAATAGGTATCAAAAAAACGCTTTCCATTCATCCGTACCAGGTTCATGTAGAATATGATCTTCTTTTCTTCTGCATTCAGGTACTTTACGTTTTTAGCGGTGTTGGCGCGTTCCAATTCCGCTGTGCTCCATTTGGCTGCGGCTGGTTCTTCAGAATAATAGGAGAGATGTTTGGATTTTATCGTGGAGTCGCCGGTATGACTGGCACTGGCGTAGGCTGGAAAGGCAAATAAAAAAGCGAAAAGAATAGATTTCATGTTCCCTAAACGTAAATCGGCAGTATTTAATACACTGCCCATCATTTAAGACTCAATTTGTATCCTAAAGTTTATTGATCTTTATAGAAGCTGATCAAGAATTGCTTTCATCGCAGCAACTTCTGTTTCCAGTTTAGCAAGGCGTTCTTCCAGATCATTAGCGACTGGGCTATTTGATTCCGTTGCTGGCTCAAAGATTTCGTCCGGTTTATCCCCGCCAAACAGCTGCAGGAATCGTGCTTCCTTTTGGCCCGGCCGTTTCGGCAATTGCTTTATAAAAGCAGGCTCAGCACTTGCAAGCCGCTGAAGGTTTTCCTGCACTTCTTCAATGGTCTCGAACTCATAAAGCCTGCCAGCGCTGGTGTTGATCTCACCTGGTGTAAGTGGTCCGCGCAGTAGCAGCAGGCAAATAATAGCAAGGTCTGAAGGTAAAAGGGGGTAATATATTGCGAGATTGTGTTTCCATTTAACTGTTCTGCTACCCGATGCAGTAACGGTACTCGCCAATCCCTTAATCTTTAAAGCATTAAGGGTAAGCGTAACGGTTTCCTCATCGTAGTTTACAACGGGATTCCTCGAAGTCTTTTGATTGCAGGCTGCCGTAAGGGAATTGATGGTCATCGGATAATAGTCCGGTGTTGTCCTGCTCTTTTCCAACAGCGTACCAAGTACACGCTGCTCTTCAGGATTGAGCAGGATGATGCCTCTTGTTTCTTCCATTAATTCCTCAGGAACTAGCGTACTCTATTCTTCACAAATGTTAAATACAAGGCAGTAATAAAGATGATGATACTGCAAATTCCAAAAAGAAGGGCTAAATCTGTGTTGCTCATGATTCTAAATTTTCCATGAAGGTAGGCAATTTCTGGGATTTCTGAAAAATAATTGATTCAATAAAGCCCTTGTAGTACTGCTTGCGGGCAATAACCCCACATCCGGACTTGCTGAATAGTCGCTCCATCGCCGGCAGTTTTTTTGCTTCTACATGTGCAATGATGTTGAAAAAACTATACATCAGCCGTAGCAACGCCTGTTTCCAACCTGAACCCACTCCAGCTTCAATCTTGAAATCTGTATATAACCAAATACCCTCAACTTTTAGCTGGTTTACAAGTCGTTGAAAGACGCGGGTCGCCCGGCTTTCTCCGAAGTTGTCGAACAAGAATGCGGTATGTATGACATCAAACAAATGGGAATTAATATAATGCTCAATGTCACTGCGCACGAATGAAATCTGATTAGATCCACAGCTTCTCTTTTTTGCCAATTCCAGCATCTTATCGGATAGTTCTACATAGACGATCTTCAAGCCAGCGTGATGGACTTTCGCGATTTCCTCGAGAATCCAGCCTGTCCCGCCACCTACGATCAGTACCGATGAACCTGCCGGAATGTACTGAAGTTGGTCGATTTGTGCATTTACCTGGGCTTTGAAGAACACCAGTCTACTTAGAAAATCGTAGGCACCCGCAACGGCATCGTAGTTGTTTGTTCTCATATGCTGGCACCGATAATTCCACAACAGGCTTTCAGTAAAATAAGACCGTCAATAACAATGAGGTAATACAGTATCGGTTTTTTAAGATGTAATGAAAATGCCACAACGAGTGTGAGCACAAAGGGAATGAGGTTCATCAACACCTGCTTCACCGGGAAGCGTTCATAACTTGTAAAAGCGAGCAAACTCAACATTCCAATCGCTAGCAGGGGAATAAGGATAAAAAAGATCGTTCTATGAATTCCAAATCGCACAACGAAGGTTTTCAACTCTTTATTGGCATCAATCTCATAATCTTTGATGTCGAACATGATCGCATTTACCGTGCAGAACATCCAGTTCTTGACAAACAACCAAAGCCATAATTCACTCACTGGAAAAGCCATACCCAATTCGATTTTCAACAGAATCAGCGGTAACACATTTGCGGTGCAGGCCCAGATGAAGCCTATGATAAAAGGTTTAAGCCAGCCTGTATTTCGCAGGTTAAGGTTAAAAAAATAGGCGGGAAGTAGCCCGTAATACAAAAAGGCTACGATAAGCATGAAACTGACCCCCGCCCAGTAGAACCAGGGTAGGCTTCGGATTGCACTGCTGTTCGTTATAAATAGATAGAGGAAAGCTAGTAATGCCACTGCAGAAAGTACCCACTGGCTCCATCGAAGGTATTGTTGGTGTTTGATAAACCAGGCTACTCTGGGGTTTGAAGAACGGCTAAATCGTGTAGCCCCCATATAGGCATGTGTATAGTAAACTACTGGCGCGCAGAAAATCAGGATATAGTAAGGTGTTGAATTTAATGGTACCCCCAATTGCAAAGCGGATTCTATGGTTAGCGCTATTGCAAGCAGGCCAATAAAGTAATTGCCGAAAAATATGAACCTGATCAGCTTCGCAACCATCTGGAATGTTAAAGGGGTATAACAAACAAGCCCCGGCAGGGTTTGCCAGGGCTTTGCTAATTATCTAAGCAGGTTTTTCCAACTTACTTTGTTGGAAATGATTTCCTGAAGGTCTTTAATCTCTATTCGTTGTTGCTCCATGGTATCCCGGTGGCGGATCGTAACGGTGTTGTCTTCTAATGTCTGGTGGTCTACCGTTAAACAGAAAGGCGTACCAATTGCATCTTGTCTGCGGTAACGCTTACCGATCGCATCTTTCTCCTCGTAAATGCAATTAAAATCAAATTTCAAGCTGTTCATGATCTCTCTGGCTTTATCCGGCAACCCGTCTTTTTTGGTCAAAGGGAAGATGGCAACTTTCACTGGTGCCAAACAAGGGTGCAGGCGCAATAAGGTGCGGCTATCTTTCTTATCACCCTCACTTAGATCTTGTTCCTCTAAGGCATTGATCAAGGTTAAAAGGAACATGCGGTCAAGGCCAATGGAGGTTTCAATAACATATGGCACATAGTTGCCATATGGCTTACCTTCTTCATTCAGATCGTTGTCGAAGTACTGCATTTTCTTACCCGAGTACTCCTGGTGCTGGGTTAAATCAAAATCCGTACGGCTGTGAATACCCTCAACTTCTTTAAAGCCAAATGGGAATTCAAATTCAATATCTGTTGCGGCGTTAGCATAATGCGCAAGTTTAGCATGATCATGATAGCGATATTGTGCCTCATTTGATCCAAGTGCCAGGTGCCATTTCAGACGTGCTTCTTTCCAGTATTCGAACCACTTTTTGTCTTCACCCGGGCGGACGAAGAATTGCATTTCCATTTGTTCAAACTCACGCATACGCATGATGAACTGACGTGCAATGACTTCATTACGGAAGGCTTTTCCGATCTGGGCAATACCAAAAGGGATCTTCATACGACCAGTTTTCTGCACGTTAAGGAAGTTTACGAAAATACCTTGAGCTGTTTCCGGACGTAAATATACTTCATCAGAACCCTCCGCCATTGCACCGAACTGCGTGCTGAACATCAGGTTAAACTGACGTACCTCGGTCCAGTTCCTGGTGCCGCTTACCGGGCAAACAATTTCGTGCGCTTCAATAAGCGTTTTTAACTGTTCCAGATCGTCTGCTGCTAAAGCAGCATCCATGTCAGCCTGTAATTGTGCAGCTTTATCTGTTTTGCCGTCCTTTTCATATCTGGCAATTTTATCTTCCAGTAATTGATCCGCACGGTATCTTTTCTTAGAGTCTTTGTTGTCAATCATGGGGTCGTTAAAACCGTCCACGTGACCGCTGGCTTTCCATACTTTTGGATGCATAAAAATTGCAGAGTCGATCCCCACAATATTTTCATGCATCTGTACCATGGCTTTCCACCAATACGTTTTAATGTTGTTCTTTAATTCAGCACCCAGTTGCCCGTAATCATATACAGCACTCAGCCCATCATAAATCTCGCTGCTCTGGAATACAAATCCGTATTCCTTGGCATGTGATATTACATTTTTAAATTGTTCGTCGTGATTAGTTTTAGCCATAATATTGCAAATATAGAAAGTTGGGGTTACTTTTGGACATGAAACGATTCAATCTTTTGGTGATTGCAGCCTGCTTTCTATCACTTACTGCAGGGGCTCAGCAAAAACATCTACTCTCCTTCAATAATACCACAGAACTTCGTGATTTTCTAAATGCTAAAAAAGGAACTTATCCTTTGATTAGTGTACACCGTGGAGGTCCGATGAAAGGTTTTCCGGAGAATTGTATAGAAACCTTTGAAAATGCAATTACCTATCAACCGGTTGTGGTGGAGTTTGATGTTGCTTTAAGCAAAGATTCTGCATTGGTGATTATGCACGATGATAAACTGGATCGTACCACCACCGGAACGGGGCCAATTGGAAACTACACCTATGAAGCACTTCAGCAGATCCGCTTGAAGGATGATGAAGGTACCGTTACTGACTTCAAAATTCCTACCCTGTCAGAGGTGCTTACCTGGGGGAAAAACAAAGTGATCTTTACGATCGACATCAAAAAGGGTGTTCCATATAGCAGGATCATAGATGCGGTACGACAAACGAAGTCAGAAAGCAACTCCATTATCATTACTTACAATGCAAACCAGGCCGCTGAGGTACATAAACTCGCGCCGGACCTGATGATCTCTGCTTCGGTACGAGGAAAGGAAGATTTGGAAAGATTAAACCGTATGGGTGTCCCCAACAACCGGATCGTGGCCTTTGTAGGCGTATCCGCGCCAGATAAAGCGGTCTATAAATATCTGCACAGTAAAGGTATCAGCTGCATTCTTGGAACTATGGGCAACTTAGACCGCAGCGCTGCAGCCAACCCGAATAAACAGGTGTATTACAAGCTTATTGCTGATGGCGCTGATATTCTATCAACGGATGAAATACTGCAGTCTGGCAGAGCGCTGGATCAGTACCGTGCAGACAAAAAGTTAAGCACTAAATATCTTAAGATCAAGTAAGTGAGTATAAAGGTTCAGGCTTTATCGAAACATTATGAGACGCAGAAATCGGTAGACAACATCAGCTTTTCTGCAGCTGCCGGGAAGATTATTGGATTCTTGGGGCCAAACGGTGCGGGTAAGTCAACCACCATGAAAATGCTTGCAGGATACTTACAGCCGACTTCAGGTACTGCAGAACTCTGCGGTTTAGATGTGCAGACCCAGTCGCTCGAGGTAAAGCGCATCATGGGCTATTTACCAGAACAAACACCCTTGTATGCAGACATGTATGTTAAAGAATTTCTGCTGTTTGTTGCGAATACCTATGGCTTAAAACACCCAGCGCTTAAGGTGCAGGAAACCATAAAAGCTGTAGGGCTGGAAGTAGAGCAGTTCAAGAAGATTGCCATGCTGTCTAAAGGTTATAAACAGCGGGTAGGACTGGCACAAGCTATCATTCACGATCCAAAAGTGCTGATCCTGGACGAGCCGACTTCAGGCCTTGATCCGAATCAACTTACGGAGATCCGGGCCTTGATCAGGACGCTTGGAAAAGATAAAACCGTTATTCTTTCTACACACATTATGCAGGAAGTGGAAGCTGTTTGTGATGAGGTGATCATCATTAATAAAGGCCGGATTGTTGCTAATGCGACAATTGAAGCATTAAAGGCCAGTCATAACACCAATTCCCTGGAGGACATCTTCAGAAAGCTTACTTCCTGACCATTAATTTTTAAACCTCGGCAACCCTGAAATTGCATGTACGCAGTATTTAAAAGAGAATTATTTAGCTTGCTAAATTCCCTGATGGCATATATTACCATAGGGATTTTCCTGTTGGCGGCGGGATTGCTGCTGTGGTTTTTTCCAGATACCTCAATGCTGGATTATGGCTACGCAGAACTTACGGGCTTCTTTAGCCTCGCACCATTTCTATTCATGTTCCTCATTCCCGCAATCAGTATGCGCTCATTCGCTGAAGAACGACGGGAGGGTACCTACATCCTCTTGGCAACCAGGCCGCTAACCGATTGGCAGATCATCTTGGCAAAGTACTTTGCCTGTCTGGTGCTGGTATTTTGCGCATTGATACCTACTTTCATCTATTATTATAGCATTTCAAATCTCGCCATGCCCTCGGGTAATGTAGATACCGGTGCCATAATCGGATCATATATCGGACTATTGTTCCTTGGTGCTTCCTTTACCGCAGTTGGCGTATTTGCCTCTTCGGTGACCAAAAACCAGGTTATCGCATTCGCAATTGCAGTGTTCCTTTGTTTCATCATGTATAATGGTTTCGATGCCATGGCCAGGATGGAAGTACTTGCTGTTTTGCAGGATTTCTTTGTATTTCTAAGTGTGAATGAACATTATCAGTCCATCAGTCGGGGCGTATTGGATACCCGGGATGCGATCTATTTTCTTTCCATGGTAAGCTTCTTTTTACTATTAACCCGGTTTGTGATAGGAGGACGTAAATGGTAGTATTCAAAAATAGAGGCTTTAAGCTGCTGGCTGGCCTACTTTTACTGGTGCTTTTAAATCTTGCCTCACAGTACATCTATACACGTTTTGATTTCACCAAAGAAAAACGGTATACTTTGAACCCGAAAACGGAGGCCATTCTCCGCGAAGCCCAACAGGAGATCAACGTCACGGTGTTCCTGGATGGTGATTTACCCGCCGCCTTTAAGCGGCTGAAGCTTGCCACATCAGATCTCCTGAACGACTATAAGGCACTTGCAAATGTTAAAATAAATGTGGTGTTCAGCGATCCGATTTCTGGATTACCACTGAATGAACAGGATACTGTAATTCGTAGACTTTATAGTGTCGGCGTAGAGCCAACTACCTTGAATATCAAGAATGACAATGGCTTTGCACAGAAAACGATATTCCCGATGGCAGTGGTCTCTTGTGAAGGACGGCAGTTACCAGTGAAGCTGCTCCAGAATATGGATGCCGCGGGAAGTTATGAAGATAACATCAACAGCTCCATACAAAACCTGGAATACACCTTTACCTCGGCAATTAAGAAAGTGGTAACCGGGGAGAATCCAAGAATAGGTTTTACGGAAGGCAATGGGGAGCTTTCGGATCTTCAGCTTAGTGATGCCTTAAAATCATTATCGACCACCTATGAAGCCGGACGTGTAGACCTGAAGGTTATCGACAAGGCCGGGCTTGATCGCTTAAAGATTCTTTTCATAACCAAACCCCAGCAACCTTTTACTGAAGCAGAGAAATACAAGCTCGACTACTTTGTTATGAAAGGCGGTAGTCTGGTTTGGAGCATCGATCAGGTAAGTGCAGATTTGGATAGCCTTCGCGGAAAAACGGAACAGCTGGCATTTAACAAAGCGTTGAACCTTGATGATATGCTGTTTATTTACGGCGCGAGGATCAATTACAATCTGGTTGCGGATGCCAATTGTGCTGAAATCCCATTGGCGATGGGCGACGGAAATCAAAATCAGATCCAAATGGCACCATGGCTATATTATCCAATCCTTTTACCGGATACTTCATCAGCACTCGTCAAGAATATTGATGGTGTGAGGGCTGAGTTTGTGAGCACCATTGACACCATAGGTGTTAAAGGTATAAGTAAAACAACCATATTATCGACCTCACCATATAACAAACTGCACAGTACACCCAAGCTTTTATCCTTACAGATGGTGGCAGAGCAACCAGACCCTAGAGATTATGCCAGTACTGCTAAACCCGTAGGAGTGTTGATGGAGGGTAACTTCCCATCGGTATTCTATAACAGGGCACTTCCAGAAGGCATCACTAGCTCCTATGGAAATTTCCAAAGGAGCAAAACAACACGTATGATCGTGATTGGCGACGGCGATATCTTTAAAAATCAGGTAAGTGCAACGGACAATTCGGTCTTTCCGCTAGGCTTTGACCGCTTTACACAGCAGAATTTCGGTAACAAGGCATTGTTGCTGAATATTGCTGATTACCTGTCGAGTGAGGATAACTTAATTGCGCTGAGAAACAAAGATGTTAAGGTCAGACTACTTGATAAAACACGGCTCAGGACCGAAAAGTTAACCTGGCAGATAATGAATGTACTGCTTCCGATAGGGCTATTGATATTATTCGGCATTTTTCAACATTATTATCGCAAATATAAGTATACAAGGTAAAATTGTATATTTTTGAGATTTACAAGATCATACTATGAGATTTATTGTATCCACATCTACTTTACTTAAACATTTACAAACAGTAAATGGTGCCTCAAGCAGCAGTACTGTTTTGCCAATTTTGGAGAACTTCCTTTTTGAAATCAGCGACGGCAACCTGACCATTTCTGCTACTGATTTACAAACCAGTATGACCACCGCTCTACCGGTTGAAGCTAAAGAAGGCGGAAAAGTTGCTATCCCGGCCAAGATCTTGTTAGATACTTTAAAAACACTTCCAGATCAACCTATTGCTTTCAATATTGATGATAACTCCTTTGTTATTGAAATCAGTGCAGGTGATGGTAAGTACAAATTGAGTGGTGAAAACGGCGACGATTTCCCGAAGATCCCAGTGGTAGAGAATGCTTCTTCTGTTGAACTTCCAGCTGCGGTATTGACCGAGGCGATTACCAAAACCATATTCGCGGTGAGTAATGACGAACTTCGTCCAGCGATGACTGGCGTGTTTTGTCAGCTTTCGGACCAGCACATCACTTTCGTAGCTACGGATGCGCATAAGCTGGTAAGATACAGACGTAAAGACAGCAAAGCTGATAAGACTGCTTCTTTCATCTTACCTAAAAAAGCATTAACGCTATTGAAAGCTGCTTTACCAAATACCGAGGTTAGCGTTTCGGTTGACTACAATGCCACCAGTGCTTTCTTCAAGTTTGAGAATATTAATCTGGTTTGCCGTTTAATTGATGAGCGCTATCCAGATTACGAAGCGGTTATTCCTGCTAACAATCCTAATAAGCTGATCATTGATCGTGCATTATTCTTAAACACTTTGAGAAGGGTTGTGATTTTCGCTAACAAAACAACACACCAGGTACGATTGAAGATCAGCGGCAGCGAGTTGAACATCTCTTCTGAAGATCTTGACTTTGCAAATGAAGCACATGAGCGCCTAAGCTGTCAATATGAAGGTGAAGACCTTGAAATTGGCTTCAATGCACGATTCCTGATTGAGATGCTTAGCAACTTATCGGGTGAAGAGGTAACATTAGAGTTATCTACACCAAATCGAGCGGGTTTACTGATCCCACAAACCAATGACGAAAATGAAGATGTGCTGATGCTGGTTATGCCAGTTATGCTAAACAGCTATAATTAATTCCTAAACGGATACAAGAGAAGGCCTGGTTGTAAAACCAGGCTTTTTTAGTTTAAAGTGACTTGATCAAGATCAACGGTGATCTCAGCTTCTTTTCTATTCGCTGCCAGGCCATGTTCAACTTTAAGCTTAATCTTACCCTGAGACTCGTATTTAGCCTTTATTCTAGGCCTATAGAACTCACCCACCTTAAACAGCTTTCCATCAAAGTACAGGTCATATTCGCCGACGATCAACAGTAGATTATGGGATATCTCATGGCCTCCCGGAATTTTCGCCGAACCTGGCGGATTACCTTGCACAAAAATCTTTAGGTATAATTTTGTTCCCTCGAAGGTTTCAAACTGTTCAATACTGCTTAAAAGCGCAGTTGTTTTCTGATCAGTCACGGGGCTCAGTTCTAGCTTTGGTGATTGGGCCTGAACAACAAAACCAATGGCCAAGATCAGGAACGCTAACAAGGTTGTTTTCAAAATAGCTGGTTTATGGTGTAAACATACTAAAATGCTTGTTCCGAACAGCATACTGGCTCGATTTGATCAAGCCATGGCATAAACAGGGTGCTTGCCCGGGCTTGGCAGGGGGTTGACAAGATCATTGCCGGGTAAGGGCCCTGTCAACCCCCTGTCAACCCCTTGTTAACCCCTTGTCAACCTAAACCTTGTCTGACACAAAAACCGAGAACCTGTGCCGTCAATAACACACAGGTTTGTTACGGGAAAGTAAGAAAGCCGATAAAAAGAATAAAGTGGACCGGAATCACACGTAAATTTATATTTTTGACAAAAAAGATTATTTTGGAATTTTTATCACAGTTTGTCGATTTCCTGCTGCATATAGATAAGCACCTCGAGATCATTATTAGCGAATACCAGACCTGGACTTATTTGATACTGTTTCTGATCATTTTTGCGGAAACCGGATTTGTCGTTACACCGTTTCTTCCTGGAGACTCCCTGCTGTTTGCTATGGGAACTTTAATCGCTGGTGAGAAAACTGGCTTGAGTATCTGGGTGATGCTTGTAATCTTGATTGTTGCTGCTATATTGGGGAACACTGTAAACTACAAACTGGGCAGTCTGCTCGGCGTGAAGGTCTTCAAAGCAGAAAACAAAATCCTTAAACTGGAATATTACTACCAGTCTCATGAGTTCTTTGAGAAACATGGTGGTAAAGCCATAATCTTTAGCCGTTTTCTTCCAATTTTCCGCACCATAGCACCTTTTGTTGCAGGTGTCGCAAAGATGCCTTTTGGCCGGTTTACCATGTACAATGTGATTGGTGGGGTAACCTGGATCGCCAGTTTGCTATTGGCAGGATACCTTTTAGGCCAGATTCCAGTGGTAAAGAAGAATTTTGATATTGTGATTCTTGTGATTGCCGTAGTAACTTTCTTCCCTGCGATATTTGCGGCTTTGAAATCTAAATTCAGCAAGAAGAAAGTTACGGAAGTTTAGTTTTCTCGTCCGATAATCTTTCCGCCTTCGTACTTGTTGTTAAGTCTTTCTTCGCGCTGCCTTTCCAGTTCGGAGTCAGGTACTCTGATCATGTTTTCCATTTTTGGTTGTCCCGCATCTACCCATGCAGAGAACCAGAAATCGCCGACGGCTTTGATCGAGGATCGCATTTGCTTTTCAACCATGTGATTTAGTTTCAGGTTATAGGCCCTGGAGTACTTCGCGGAGTATTGTTTTAACACCTGACCTTTTCTTTTGGAGTAGCTGTAGCGGCTGAATGCGGGCGTAGCTTTCTTAAGCTCC
Organism: Pedobacter sp. SAFR-022; assembly: GCF_051965375.1. Lineage (NCBI taxonomy): Bacteria > Pseudomonadati > Bacteroidota > Sphingobacteriia > Sphingobacteriales > Sphingobacteriaceae > Pedobacter > Pedobacter sp. SAFR-022. The sequence continues at coordinate 453,564 of NZ_JBQCME010000003.1, read as the reverse complement.
TGCTCCAGGGATAACGTACTATCGACCAGCCCATGGCTATGCTTTACGATTTTCCAGGCTGCTTTAAGCGGATTGTCTATGTAACTCGCCCGGCCAACCAGGAAGTTGTAGTCCTTCGCGAAAAGTTCGGGCAGCCGGCTTTCCCAGAATGCATGAATTCCGGACTGATTGCTTAGCTGGCCATTATGGTTCTCTGTTGTATGCAGGGGCACGTGTGCATCGCCCAGGTAATGGCCGAGATAGGCGGAATACAGGAGAATCCGTATGGAATCACAGGCTTTAAAGGCATTAACCAGTTTGTAGTAGCTGATCTGTATCTGCCAGGGTAGGGTACCGCTTTCTTGTAGCCTTGGCCGGCCATATTTAGCCAGTGCATCTTCCCATTTATATGGTATACTGTCAATGCTTTTTTCATAAACCTCAACATCAAGGTAATGCCTTGGCGCCTCTAAAGAGTCTGAATACCGCCGTTTGTCGGGGTCAACGGCATGGTCACGAATATACTTTATGTTGTTCTTATAGAACCTGCTGAGGCCTTGCGGCAGCGTGTAAACTGCGAGCTGATTAATCTGCATGTGGGCAAAAAATCCCCAACTGCTTAGCGTAAACCAGGCGAACATAAAAATGGCGTAAATAAAAGATCTTTTCATTTACGCCAGTATATATCAGGCAACAAGGTTGCTGTTAAATTATTCTATGCTTTTGCCTTTCATCGCTTGAGAAACTGCAATGTCCATCAGACGTTCTGCAAATGGACGGGTGAACTCATTCAACTCGTCTGCCTTCTTAAGTATGTTGTCTTTCTCTGCAGTAGCAAGTGCGTCCTTCAAAGCGGCGATGTATTTTAAGGTTTCCGATTTTTCAGATTCAGTTAGCACGAATCCATTCTTCTCGATGAAACGTTCGGCTGTATACACCAACTGTTCACCTTCGCTTCTGGCTTCGATCAGCATGCGCTGTTCTACATCGCTTTTTGCGTGCGTAATGGAATCGATTAACATCTGCTCAACGGTTTCGTCAGACAGCCCGTAAGATGGCGTGATGTCAATCTCCTGCTTTACACCCGAGCGTAGCTCTATCGCCTGCACCGTCAGGATACCATCGGCATTAAGCATGAAGTTGATGTCTACCTTCGGGAATCCAGCAGGCATTGATGGAATACCTTTGAGATCAAATTCTGCCAATTTCCTGTTTTCAAAAACCAGATCACGTTCACCCTGGAACACAGAAATTTTCATGTTCACCTGTCCGTCCAGTGACGTTGTATATTGGCGGCCAGCTTTGGTGGGCACTTTTGAATTTCGTGGAATGATAACATCCATCAATCCCCCCATGGTTTCGATACCCAGGGAAAGTGGTGTAACGTCAAGCAGTAAGATATCGGAGCGGTTACCAGCAAGGATGTCCGCTTGAATAGCCGCACCAAGCGCAACCACTTCATCCGGGTTGATCTGATCATGTGGTGTTGAGCCGAAGAAAGCGGCAACCTGTTGCTTCACGTACGGTGTTCTTGTTGAACCACCAACCATTACCACTTCGTCGATATCTGCTATGCTGAGCTTTGCATCCGTTAGTGCTTGTTGACAAGAATCGATGGTCTCCTGTACTTTGGCGGCGATAAGTTCCTCGAACTTGATTCTCGTGATGCTGCACCAGATCTCCGCAGCTTGGTCGTTGGTTAGTTCGAGCTTTTCATTGTAAATGTTTTGAGTACTCAGGGCAATCTTTGCTGCTTCTGCTTTCAGACGAAGTGTCTGCATCAATCCGGCATCTGCCGCTAAGGCTTCAGCACTGATTTTGTTCTGCTCTATCCAGTAGTGTACAATCGCACGGTCGAAGTCATCACCTCCAAGGAAAGTATTTCCATTCGTTGCAAGCACCTCGAAAATACCATTCTGGATCGCAAGGATCGACACGTCGAAGGTACCACCACCCAGATCGTAGACAGCAATGGTCTTTGTTTGTGTCGGGTCAAGTCCGATACCGTAGGCTAAGCTTGCTGCGGTAGGCTCATTTACGATTCTTAGCACATCAAGCCCTGCAAGTTTTCCAGCATCCCGTGTGGCCTGACGCTGACTATCATTGAAATAAGCAGGCACTGTGATCACAGCCCGGTTTACCGGTGTTTTCAAGGCGTGTTCTGCCCGGTCTTTCAATTCTTTAAGGATCAATCCGGATAATTCAATGGGCGTATAAAACTTATTGCCGGCCTGGATTTTTACCAGTGATTCTGTATCGTCGTCTATAACTTTATAAGAAAAAGTGTCCTGGTGAGCTGCAACGTCCTTGTAAGAACGGCCAAGCAGTCGCTTCACGGAAAATATCGTGTTCGCAGGATCACTGATCAGGAAAGATTTGGCTTCATTACCAACAACAGCATCGCCATTGGCATTGAAATGTACAACAGATGGTACCAATAAACCTTTACCTGTGTCATTGATGACCTGTGGATTATTTTCAGGGTTGATAAACGCAACCAAACTGTTGGTTGTACCTAAGTCTATACCAACAATAATCTCTTCCTTTTGTAAAGAACCTGTAGCCAGGTTGATGGATATCTTTGCCATAACTGCAAATTTAGAAATGTTTTAGGCTTTATTTGTTTTAGCGCTGTAATGTTTTGGGCTTTAAACCGGGTAAAAGTGCCGAAGGCGGTGCACCTGTGGCGCTAGACAGCATGGAGATAAGGACGGCTCACCAAACGTAGCCGTTATCGGTAGTACGACGGCTGCAGCTGATGGTAATGTGTCTGCAATTACGCTGCCGGGCGGAATTTCGACGATGATCTCTGGAATCGGCGTATTGTACCCTGATGGTACGGAGACTCAACGCAAAGGCATTCGGATCGACTATGAAATCAAACCAACGATCCAGGGGATCAAAGCGGGGAAAGACGAACTTCTGGAGAAAGCAATTCAGATCATAAATGGTGTTTAAGTTCGTAGCTTTGTAGAATTGAGCTGAGATGGATATGGAAAAAAGAACTGATATTGGAAATGAGGATGATGTTGCCCTCCTCGTGCATACCTTTTATGCTAAAGTGCGTGCAGACGACTTGCTGGGCCCTATTTTCGAGCCGATCATAAAGGACAACTGGGCGCCGCATCTGAACAGGATGGTGGATTTCTGGTCTACAATTTTGCTATATACCAGGAAGTACAAGGATGATCCCATGCCTAAACACCTGCAGTTACCTGTTGAGCAGCGGCATTTTGATCGCTGGCTCTCCCTCTTCAACGAAACGCTGGATGCCCTTTTTGCCGGAGAAGTTGCAGAAAACGCGAAATTGCGGGCAGCAAGTATTGCAAGGATCATGATGGTGATCCGGTCTCGTGCCGATGGATTACCTGTGTTATAATTCGTGTTTGTGCAGGTTGTATACCCAGATCACAATGTCCTGGTAGCTGTTAATGCCTTTTTGTTGATTGTTTAACTTCAAAAAGCTGTCCAGGGCAACATCCATGTAAGCATACATGTCGCTGTTGTATTTCATCCAAAAATCCCGGTCACGCTTAAAATCCAGTTTTGTTTCTTCATTGATGCTTGCGGCAAGTTCTTCGTATTCCTCTGGCAACTTAATGCGGACCTCAAACAGAACGTTGCGGAGCACACTATAGGTTGCTGAATATTTAAAATTCAGATCTCCACTGTTCGATGCAACGAGATAGCCGACCAGGTTTGCTTCATCTTCACGTCCAACACCAAGTTGGTGTGCAATTTCATGGCAAGCAACAAAGGGAAGCCCGTGTGCCGGAATCCTCATGTTAACATTGGCCTCCCCGGATAGGGGATTGTAGTAGCCTTCAAGCCCGATTTTTGTAATTGCCCAAGTGTTTAAGACTTTTTTCAATGCGGGTTGACGATAGCTGAAGAATGGGGCTTTAGCATGCATTTCCTGGTATGCGGAAGCAGCCAGATGCTCCAACGCTGCAGTCGTGTAATGTTGTGATTCGGGATCCTGTTGCGTTAAGCGCTCGACTTGTATGCCGTTGATCTGTTTGATTAAAAATTTTGCCAGTGCGGTTAATTGCTCAGGGCTATATTTTTCATTACCGATCTTGAGTTGTTCTGCAATGGAAGGTCTGGCGTAATTCAAGCCCCAGAGCAGTTTGAAGGCAATGTATAGGATTAAACTGAAGTTTAACAGATGCAGTGGCGCTGCAAGAAGCATAGGTCGTCTGGGCTTGGCAGTTTTTAATATCCTGAGGTAGTTGAACGCACGGTATAAAATAAAACCTATGAACAGCACATAGAGTATGTCACCCAACGGAAAAGGAAACAGGCCGCTGATGCTCCTTAGCACCAGCGAGAGATATTTGTAGAAAAACCCGGAATAGAGCTGCTCTACAATGTTGCTGTTTAAGCCGATGAAAAAGATTAAAACGGCCAAGAGGCCGTTTATCATCAATTGTCGTTTAAGGCTTTGCTTTCCTGCACGCATTCCTATTTCTGATCGTTATTAATGTTAGGGTTTAGCGAATAAACTCCAGACGCTTGCCAGTTTCATTGGTCGTAAACTTACCATTTGAGTAGGCCAGATTTCCTGAAACGAAAGTGTGGACAACTTCCGACTGGAACGTCTGATCTTCAAAAGGAGACCAGCCACATTTATAAAGCACATTCTGACGGGTTACCTTAAAGGGATCATTCAGGTTTACCAATACCAGGTCGGCCCAGTATCCTTCGCGTATGAAGCCTCTTTCTTTGATGTTGAAACACGTTGCAACATTATGGGCGGTTTTTTCCACGATTTTTTGAAGGGAGATCTTGCCCTGGTGGTACATTTCTAGCAACGTAGGCAATGCATGCTGCACCAGGGGTCCGCCAGAAGGTGCGGAACTGTAGGGCTGTTCTTTCTCCTCAATGGTGTGGGGTGCGTGATCGGTTGCGATAACGTCGATATGATCGTTCAGCAGTCCTGCAAGTACACCATTCTTATCCGCTTCAGTCTTGATTGCAGGATTCCACTTGATCCAATTGCCTTTATTTGCATAATCCCGGTCATCAAACCACAGGTGATGCACACATGCCTCAGCAGTAATCCGCTTCTCTTGAAGAGGAAGTGTATTATCGAACAGGGCAACTTCCCTGGCAGTGGAGATGTGCAGGATGTGTAGTCGGGTATTGTACTTTTTAGCAAGCGATACCGCTAAAGAGGAGGAAAGATAACAGGCTTCCTCACTTCTGATCTTGGGGTGCATGTTTATCGTTAGCTCATCGCCGTATTGTGCTTTATAGGCCGCCAGATTACGCTGTATGGTTGCCTCATCTTCGCAATGGGTAGCAACAAGCATCGGTGCCTCGCGGAAGATGTTTTCCAATACTTTTTCATTATCCACCAGCATATTTCCAGTACTGGAACCCATAAAAACTTTAATGCCGCATACATTTTTGGGATCTGTTTTTAACACTTCTTCCAGGTTGTTGTTGGAGGCGCCCATATAAAAGGAATAATTTGCCAGCGACACCTCAGCAGCAATGCTGTACTTGTCTGTTAGCAGTTCCTGGGTCAAAGTATTGGGTACCGTATTTGGCATTTCCATAAAGGAGGTGATGCCACCAGCAACGGCCGCCATGCTTTCTGAGAAGATATCAGCTTTGTGCGTTAAACCCGGCTCACGGAAGTGTACCTGGTCATCGATCATGCCAGGCAGCAGGTGTAATCCCTCGGCATTGATTTCCATAGCACCTGCATATTCGATAGTGCTGGCAATCTTTTCTATTCTTCCAGCTTTCAGGAGTACATCAGAAACAAAAACCTGGTTTTCATTTACGAGCGTCGCGTTTTTTAGGAGGATCGTGTTCATTGCTTCAAACTTAAGAGTTTCCAGGTTAGGCTAAAGATATTTGTATCAATTGTTGACTATTTTCAGTCATTCCGGCCTAAAAAGCTAATCAAAATGATGCACATTTTTAATGGTGGATTAAATCTGAATAAAGTATCATTTTGAGTTTATGTTGATGTAAGCTGCAGTAAATAAACGAATAAAGTAATTCTATCGAGCTGTTTTAATAGGCAACTGATTGTGAACCGCCTTAAGCGAAGCAACGGTTAATCATTTCTTTTTACAGAATATTTTCTACCTTATATGCGATATGCGCAGCAGACGAAATTAGATCTTACAATGTACATTGAGCGAAAACTTAAAAACATTCCGAGCAAGCTTACACGGCTTTTAAAATACTTTTCCCAAACAAAAGGCAAGGTGCCGCTTCATGCGGATCATAAAACCGCGGTTATTACCTTTTCAGACCGTATCCTGAATAAGGATATGGGGCGGTATTCATTTATCCTAAGTCAGGTTTTTAAATTCAGTGGCTTTGAGCCGGTGCTCCGGGTCAATGAAGGTTTCTTTGCTGACGATGCACCCTACAAGAAAATGCTGCTGGACCAAGGTTTCAAATTGGTTCGTAATACGGAGGAGGAAGAAGACACGGTAGTGCTTCAAGAAGGAGGCAAAAGGAAGAAACTAATTAAGTTTAGCTATGGATATGCATTGATCAGGCATAAAATAGATGGGTATTACATGCCTTACACGCTTCACCCGAGATTTTACCAGGGTTATCTGAAGGCATCGGACTTTGCCATTTTCCGGAGGCAGCGTAGGTGTGCCCGGATTATTTTTGCCGGCAACTTCGAACGCAAGTTATATAATAAATCCGTCCTAAAGGAGAAATTTGCAGGTACAATCTCCAGGGTTGAAGTACTCGACCACATTGATGCTAAATATGCAGAAGATCCCGCAATTTTACGATCAGGTAGTAAAGAACACCTATATGGTCTTCTGAGTGCTGAAACTGCAAGGCAAAAGTTTATCATTAGTGAAGCAAGAACTCCGGATGACGACTGGTTGTCGATTTTAAGTAAATCGGATTTTTATCTCTGCCTGCCAGGCGTAAGAATGCCATGGTCGCATAATGCGTTTGAGGCTATGGCCGTTGGAACGATACCTATTCTGCAATATAACGAGTTATTCTATCCACCCTTAGAACATCTGAAAAACTGCATTACTTATACCAGTTATGAATCACTTGACGAAGCTATACAGAGCGCCCTGGCCATGAGTCAGGAGCAAGTGCAATCCATGAAAGCATCTGTGATCGAATATTTCAACACGAATCTGGCTACCGAGCGGACCGTTGATAAGATTGAATCGTTTTTCCATTCGGAGTCGGATTCCATGTGTATTGCGCTGCCATTCCTGGAGCAGAGCTAAGCAGTAGAACAGCACCTGCTGCAAAAGGTGGACGGTGCCCGCTGGAAGTCTGCCAGGGGTCAAAATGTATAATAGTTGGCCGAAGGCCTCGCACAGCTATTTTAATGCCTATATTTGCCGAATGTCCAAAAAATTCGAAGAGTTTAAACTCAACCGACAGATTTTAAATGCTGTAGAAGATGCCGGTTTTACCGTAGCGACGCCGATTCAGGAAAAGGCCATTGCTCCGGTATTATCCGGACAGGATATCTTTGGTATTGCAGAAACCGGCACTGGAAAAACAGCTGCCTACCTGCTGCCAATGCTGATGCAACTGAAATATGCACAGGGAGAAAATCCGCGTGCACTGATCCTTTCGCCAACACGTGAGCTTGCCATGCAGATTGCAGATCATGTAAAGATGTTTGCTAAATATACTGACTTGCGGGCTGTGGTGGTTTATGGCGGTATCGGTCCAAAGACCCAGATTGAACAGGTGAAAGCCGGCGTGGATATTATCATTGCTACTCCAGGAAGATTCCTGGATATCTATCTTGCAGGACACATTAACACACAAAGTCTGCGTTTCCTGGTACTTGATGAGGCCGACAAGATGATGGATATGGGCTTTATTGGCTCCATCCACCGGATTCTCGAAATTGTGCCAAGAAAGCGGCAGAATTTACTTTTCTCTGCGACCATGAGTGATCTGGTGCAAAAAATTGCAGGTGATTTCCTGAAAAATCCGACGGTTATAGAGGCGGCAGAGCGTGCAACGCCTGCAGCAACCATTACACAGACCTTTTATGAAGTTCCGAACTTCAAAACTAAGATAAACTTGCTGCAGCATTTGCTGAAGAACGATGACGCGGTTAAACGATTGATCATTTTCTGCAAAACGAAGGTTGTTGCAGATTCCATTTTTGCATTTATCAGCCGTCGTTTTGGTGCGGAGAACGTTCGTGTGATTCACGCGAACAAAGGGCAGAACACCCGGATCAATTCCATTAGTGCATTTAAAGAGGGCAATATTCGCGTGCTTGTAGCTACAGATGTGGCCTCCAGAGGAATAGATGTTTCTGACGTAAGTCACGTCATAAACTTTGACGTGCCCATAATTATAGAAGATTATGTACACCGCATTGGTCGTACCGGGCGTGCTCTGGCAACGGGTGAGGCATTAACATTTTATACAGAAGCCGAAAAGTATTACATCCGGAAGATCGAGAAGTTAATACGACAGACCATCCCGGTAATGCCGCTTCCACCGGAGGTATTTGTGGAAGAGACGCCTTACGAAGAGCGCCAGGCGATGGCAAGGGAAATCGATGCTCAAAAGAGAAAAGAAGATCCGGATTTTAAAGGTGCTTTTCATGAGAAAAAACGTGTTTTCGAGGTAAAGAAGAAAACCGATAAAACACCAGCCTGGAAAAGAAAGAAAACTAAACGGTAAAGGACTTGAATTTTAAACTGACGCCGCTGAATATTGTAACTGCCTTAAGTCTGGTAATGGCTGGCCTGCTTATTTTCGGTAAACCTGAAATATCCAACGGCATTGATCACCAGGTGAACGGGCTGTGGATAGCAGTTTGTTTTCTGGCTGTTGTGATATCATTTCTTTCTGATCAGATCTTCAGAAAGTTCATTCCCTCAACCTTGAACCTTTGGGTGATCGAATGTGCTTTCATTATTTTCACGCTTGTATTTGTATTTATACTGAAGTTAAGTGTGCTGAATAGCTAATAAAACCATAACATAAACCGCAGGCGAATGCATTTGCCTGATAATAATAGAATCGATGAAAAAAGCTGAAATTAAAATTACCGTAGAGCTGGACGACAATAATGTGCCTGAGAACCTTTTATGGGAGTCTACTGATGCAGAGAATAAGGAGCAGATGCCTGTAAAATCTATGATGCTGGCATTATGGGATCATAATTACAAAAACTCTTTGCGTATTGACCTTTGGACGAAGGATATGCCGGTAGATGAAATGAAGCGTTTCTTCTACGAGACCCTGCAAACCATGGGTGATACCTTCCTTAAAGCAACTGGAGAGCAGTTAATTGTTGAGGATCTGCGTGATTACTGTGCGCATTTTGCAGATAAAATGGGTATCAATACACAAGGCTAGTATGAAAATTCAAGGGGTTGTTGGAGCAGCGCTTATGGCGGTAGGGGGTATGTGCCCCCTGGTTCACCTTCCGATCATCGGCAACTGGAACTATTTCGATCTTGATGTTTCCATAGCAACCATATTCTACCTTGTAGTGCTGGTTGCGTTTGCTGCATCCTTCATGGAAAGATCCAGGCTGATGCGTATATGTGGATGGCTGGGCGTTACGCTTGTATTGGTAACGCTTGCGGGCGTGTATTTCAAATCTCACGACGCCTTCAGTTTCATTCATTTTAAGAAAGCCATCAACTTCGCCGCGAGTGTGGTGAAATACAAATGGGGTTGGTTTGTAATCCTGGCAGGTGCTTTAGCGCTCATTACGGTGCGGAGTCCTAAAAAGGTGTTTCCTCCGGCAAACGCAGTGTCGGTTTAGATCGCTTTATTGATGACGTTATTTGATCAGGTAAAGTTTTTGGTAAAAAAGGAGTTGCTTTTAGAATGGCGCTCGAAATATGCGTTGAACGGTGTGCTGTTGTACGTGGTGTCGACCATATTCGTGTGTTTCCTGTCGCGCGTTAGCGCTAACCCGGTAACCTGGAATGCGCTGTTCTGGATCATCATGCTTTTTGCCTCCATAAATGCGGTCTCAAAGAGCTTTTTGCAGGAAAGTAAGGGAAGGCAACTTTATATTTACACCATTGCCAGTCCGCTTGCGCTTATTATTTCCAAAACATTGTATAACATTTTGCTGATGATGCTGCTCACGGTCATTGCACTCGGATTCTACATCATGGTGTTTGGCTACGTGCCCGCGGATCTCGGCCTTTATTTCCTTGCCACGATATTGGGCAGTTTAAGCTTTTCGAGCATATTTACCATGATCTCCGCGATTTCTTCCAAGGCTGGAAATGGCGGAATGTTGATGGCCATATTGAGCTTTCCGGTGATCATTCCGGTGCTGATTGTGTTGATCAAACTAACGAAAAACGCCATTGACGGCTTAGACCGGAGCGTTAGCATAGATGAAATTGGTATGCTACTGGTCATTAATGTACTGGTCTGCGCCGTTTCTTTACTGTTATTTCCTTACCTTTGGCGCGATTAAAATCTGTTATCCATGTATAAAGACTGGTGGAAAGTTTTGGGTTCTGTGTTGGTATTGTATGCCACCGTTGCCGGCTTTTTGAATAGTGTACCGAAGTTGCCCATACTACATGAAAGTATCCGGAATTTGTATTTCCATGTTCCGATGTGGTTCAGTATGATTATTTTGTTTGGCGTTTCGGTTTTTCACAGCATCAAATATCTGTTATCCAGCAATCCTACAAACGACTTGAAAGCGGTAGAGAGTGTGAACGTGGGGATTGTCTTTGGCGTTCTTGGAATTGTGACAGGCGCGGTATGGGCAAAGTACACCTGGGGGCAGGCATGGAGCTTTGACGTAAAGCAAAACTTTGCTGCAATTGCTTTGCTGCTGTATTTTGCTTACCTGGTACTTCGCAACGCCATTGATGAGGAACAAAAGCGTGCTAAAATTTCGGCCATCTATAACATATTTGCATTTCCAATGATGGTGGTGCTGCTTTTTGTTTTACCAAGATTGTCTGATTCGCTGCACCCGGGGAATGGCGGGAACCCTGGCTTTAATTCCTATGACCTGGACAGTCGTATGCGTACGGTTTTCTATCCTGCATGTCTGGGCTGGATCCTGATTGGATACTGGATATACACGCTTAAATTCCGGGTACGTGCACTAGATAAAACGACGACGCTATAATCATGAAAAAAATATTATTCACACTGTTAATGTTAACAGTAAGCCTTCAGATATTTGCGCAGGGCGCATCATCTTCCCTGGAAGAAAGTATTTATGCTTCAGGTAAAATCTACGTGGTCGTGGCATGTGCGGCTATAATCCTCATCGGTTTGATCTTATTTTTATTTTCAATCGACAGAAGATTAAAAAAATTAGAAAAATATTCTGATCCGAAAAACTAATTCTATCCTCTTAAATCCTTGTTTTGTACGACTAAATGCTTAGGTGTGACGAATACACTAAGCTCATGGCCATTTGCATAAATGATATTTTTTAATGCAATTTTGCAGCCTTAATGAGGTAAACTAACGAAAAACATAAAAAACAAATAATGGCTAATCTAGCAAACGAAACAAACTTCTTTACAGACGTATGTGCGAATTTTGACAACGCCGCAAAATTCACCTCCCATCCGGAAGGTCTACTGAATCAAATTAAAGCTTGCAACAGTGTATATCGTTTCCAGTTTCCAATTAGAAGGGGAAATGGTTTTGAAGTTATTGATGCCTGGCGTGTGGAGCACTCTCACCACATGAGCCCTACTAAAGGTGGTATCCGTTACAGTGAAATGGTGAATGAGGATGAAGTGATGGCATTAGCTGCATTGATGACCTATAAATGTGCCATCGTAAACGTTCCCTTTGGTGGTGCAAAAGGTGGTATCCGGATCAATCCGAAAAATTATACGGTAAGTGAGCTGGAGAACATCACCCGTAGGTATACTACCGAATTAATAAAAAAGAACTTCATTGGTCCTGGTATTGACGTTCCTGCACCGGATTACGGAACAGGGGAGCGTGAAATGAGCTGGATCGCCGACACCTATATGACCATGAATCCAGGTTCTCTGGACGCGTTAGGTTGTGTTACGGGTAAACCGATTGCATTGCACGGTATCCGTGGGCGTAAGGAAGCTACCGGTCGCGGTGTTGCTTTTGCAATCAGAGAATGTGTAAGCGTAGGTGAAGATATGGCTAAGCTTGGCTTGAAAGCAGGTCTTGGTGATAAACGTGTAATTGTTCAGGGGTTAGGAAATGTGGGTTACCACTCTGCGAAATTCCTTTCTGAGATGGGCGCAACGATCGTAGGTCTTTGCGAGTTTGAAGGCGCAATTTACAACGAGAATGGATTTAACATCGATGAGGTATTTGCTCATCGTAAGTTAACCGGTTCAATCCTTGGCTTCAAAGGCGCTACGGAGTTTAAAAACTCGATGGAAGGCTTAGAGCAGCCATGTGACATCCTTGTGCCAGCGGCTTTGGAAAACCAGATCACAGAAGCAAACATCAGAAACATCAAAGCAAAAATTATTGCTGAAGGTGCAAACGGACCAACTACGCCAGGTGCGGAAGAGATCTTTACTGAAATGGGTGGTATCATTATTCCGGATATGTACTGCAATGCTGGTGGTGTAACCGTTTCCTATTTCGAGTGGTTGAAAAACCTTTCACACGTTGCTTTTGGTCGTATGGAAAACCGTTATGCGGAAAACTCAAATGCAAATCTGATTAATACTCTTGAAAGCTTAACTGGAAAGAGCATTCCTGCAGAACACCGCTCAATGTTGGTAAAAGGAGCTTCTGAAATGGAATTGGTAAACTCTGGTCTTGAGGATACCATGATCCATTCTTACCACGAGATCAGAGAGACTTTAAAGGTTAAGCCTGGTGTTGATACCTTAAGAATGGCTGCTTTTGTTGGTTCTATTGACAAGATCGCCGTTTCTTACATGAACCTTGGTATTTGGCCGTAAGCTGAAATAAATTATATGGAAAGCCGCAACAGTTTCAAACTGCTGCGGCTTTGTCGTTTATATGACTTTTGTTTGAAGATCAGAAACATACGTTTTCAGCGACAGTGGCGTATATATTACAAACGAAGGATATGAAAATCAGAACTCCGCTTTTTGTTGTGTTGCTGCTCAGCATCTTTTTGTCCTGCACAAGTTCCAGCATGCAGGAGATCCAGGAGCTAGATGGTTTTGCGGTGCTTCCTGAGCCTCAAGCTAAGGAGCAGGTGGCAACCTTTGCCGGCGGATGTTTTTGGGCCATGCAGGAGTGTATGATTCAGCTTAAAGGCGTTAATAAAGCAATTAGTGGTTATGCCGGTGGTAGCACTGCAAATCCAAGCTACGATGAAGTGTTATCGGGAACGACAGGGCATGCAGAGGCGGTGCAGGTATACTATGATCCAAAGGTGATCAGCTTTGAACAGCTGGCGAATGCCTTTTTCGAGGCGCATGATCCAACACAGTTGAATCGACAAGGTCCCGATATTGGCTCCGACTATCGTTCCATAGCTTTTTACCGCAATGAGCGAGAGTATAAAGCATTGCTTGCTTTGAGAAAGGTCTTGGACAGCACGAGGTTTGGAAATATGATCGTTACTGAACTGATACAGCTGGATAAGTTTTACCCGGCGGAGATGGAGCATCAGGATTACTATAAACGTCATGGCTGGGAGCCATACATCAGACGTGTGTCGAAACCGAAGGTATTGAAAATGCAAAAAACCATGCCTTCGATGATTAAAACCCAATACTTAGAATAATATTTTTTGAAACGGCAGTTTGCTTACATAAAACCCCAATCCATTGTCAGAGAACTATCAATATATCGTCAAGAACATGAATAGCAGAAAGCGGCGGTCTAATAGGTGGGTTTAATTTTTATCTTTGTGAGAAGCTTTAAATCTTATTTATACCATGAAAAAAAGTGCAATTATAGGTTTAATCACAATTGCTTTATGTGTTTGTTTTTTGGTGAGTTTGAATGCTGATACCAGCAGTTATTCAACTTTTCAGGATGCAGCAAAGGAATCCCGTGAATTCCATGTAATGGGTTATTGGGAAAAAGAGAAAGGCATGTACTACGATGCGGAGAAAGATGCGAATCATTTTGCATTCTATATGAAAGATGAGAAAGGTGCAGTGAACAAAGTTGTTTATAATGGCACTAAACCTCAGGATTTCGAGCGTTCCGAGAAACTCGTGCTGATTGGAAAGATGGAGAAAGATACGTTCTATGCTTCTAAAATTCTGATGAAATGTCCTTCAAAATATAATGACAATCTTGTTGAAGTAAAGCAAGATGGAACTGTAGAACAACCTCAATAGATTCAAAATACTAAAGCCCTTAATGGATACACAATTTATTGGAGAAACCCTCCTCCCCGGGAAAGTCGGACAGTTTTTTATTGTCCTTGCTTTTGCCGCTTCTTTATTTTCAACCATCTCCTACTTTTTTGCGACTACAAACAAAGAACTAGATAATAATTCCTGGACCAGGCTAGGTCGCCTTGGTTTCATCACCAACATGGTGAGTATTATCGCTATCGGTGCAACTTTGTTTTACCTGATCTTAAATCATTATAACGAATACTATTACGTTTACTTCCACTCTTCTAAAGCACTGCCGGTGTATTACATTGTATCGGCTTTCTGGGAAGGACAGGAGGGAAGTTTCTGGCTTTGGGCATTCTGGCAATCATTGCTTGGATTAATCCTGATCTGGAAAGCAAAGAGCTGGGAAAATGGGGTGATGACCATTGTTGCGTTTTCACAGGTGTTTTTAACCTCTATGTTACTTGGAGTAGATATCCTGGGTACCCGTGTTGGTAGTTCACCTTTCATCCTTTTGCGTGATGCCGTAGATCTGAAAGCGATGGCACCGGTAGTCTTCGCTGATCCGGAAAACTTTAAAAATTATTTGAAATTTATAACTGATGGCCGCGGATTAAACCCCTTGCTTCAGAACTACTGGATGGTTATTCACCCGCCTACCTTGTTCCTTGGCTTTGCGAGTATGGTTGTTCCCTTTGCTTATGCCGTTGCCGGTTTATGGCAGCGCAGGTATAAGGACTGGGTTAAACCAGCGCTACCTTGGTCGTTGTTCGCAGTAATGATTCTTGGCGCAGGGATTATCATGGGTTCATTTTGGGCCTATGAAGCGCTGAACTTTGGTGGATTCTGGGCCTGGGATCCGGTGGAGAATGCTTCGCTTATTCCATGGCTGATGCTGATTGCAGGGGTTCACGTGCTAATTGCATTTAAAAACACGGGACACGCTTTCTTTACCGCGATTACGCTGGTTGTATTAAGCTTTATTCTGGTACTATATGCTTCTTTCCTGACCAGAAGTGGTATTCTGGGTGAAACTTCTGTACACTCCTTTACTGACCTGGGGATGTTTGGGCACCTGATTCTTTACAACGTGGTGTTCCTTGCCATCCCGGTGATCTTTATGGCGCTACGATGGAAGGAATTGCCGATCACGAATAAAGATGAAGAGACTTATTCACGGGAGTTCTGGATGTTCATTGGTGCACTGGTTGTAACCGTGGCTTGTATTCAGGTGATCTTCACGACATCAGTACCGGTATTCAACAAGGTTTTTGGTACCAACTTCGCGCCACCAATTGATCCTATTAAATACTATAACCAGTGGCAGGCACCATTTGCCATTCTGATCACGGTTATCTCCGGATTTTCACAGTTCCTCAAATACAAACGCACCAATGCCAGGAAGTTCTATAGCAATTTGGTCGGTAGCATAGTATTCGCGGTTGTTGTTACTGGAGTGTATGTGTACATCGCGGGTATTTATACCAATCTTATGTACATCTTACTGACCTTTTCATGTGTATTTGCCATTCTTTCGAATGCGAAGATCCTGGTTGTGGGCTTCGGTGGTAAAGGCAAGCTTGTTGGTGCAGCAGTTGCCCACATGGGCTTTGCGCTACTATTGGTGGGCGCATTGGTAGCTTCGGCAACCAGTCAGCCGATATCACTTAACGCAAGTAACTTCATCCCGGTGAAGGACTTTGAAAAGGCCGAAAAGCCTGGCGAAAACATGGTGCTTTATAAGAATGAGCCTAAAACCATGGGCCGCTACACGGTTACTTATGTTAGCGATAGCACCATAGCACCGAATACCTACTATAAGTTAAACTTTAAGGTTATTGATCCTAAGACTGGTGAGATCAAAGAAGATTTCGATTTGAACCCACACGTTCAGTCGAACGAAAAGATGGGCCTGATCGCCTCGCCAGATACCAAGCATTACCTGACTTCAGACATTTACACACACATCACCAGTGCACCTGCGGAGAAGGAAGAGCATGAAGATCACGAAGGGCACTCGCCTGAAGAGAACTATAAGGCACCTCGAATTCTGAGCGTTAAGCCAGGTGACACCGTTCATACCAGCAGTGGTATTCTTACGGTGAAGCCATTGAACTTCAAGCCTACGGCTAAACAGTTGGTGCTTGCTAAAGAAGATGTTGCCGTAGGACTGCCTATCGAAATCAACTTAAATGGAAAGATCTATAAAGCTGAGCCGATATTCCTGGTTAAAGGGAATAACACCTTCGACTTCGCCAGGAATATTGATGAACTCGGTATTCGGGTAAGATTTACCAAGATCATACCGGAACAGAATTCGGTTGAACTTCAGGTTTATGAAAAACCACAGCAAGCAAAAGACTGGGTTGTATTTAAATCTATTGAGTTCCCTTACATCAACTTATATTGGGTGGGTACGATTGTGATGGTTGTTGGCTTTATGCTGTCGATCATCAGGAGGAAAAAAGAACTTACCACAAACTAATCAGGACCTGCAGCATGAAGCTGCAGGTTTTGTTTTTTAAATTAATGTAAATCAAATGAGGATCGTTTTTCTGGGATCAGGGAATGTAGCAACCCACTTGGGAATAGCTTTAAGTACATCAGGACAGCAGATTACGCAGGTTTGGAGCAGGAGCAAGGCTAATGCGGAGCACCTGGCCGAACGGCTGCATGCACCAGCAATTGATGATCTTTCTTCATTAGACCGCAATGCGGACTTGTATCTCATTGCCGTGAAAGACGATGTCATTCAAGATCTTGTACCGTTCTTGCAGCACCTTCATGGTGTGGTGGCACATACTTCTGGTGCTACCGCCATAGATGTACTTCAAGGAATTGAAAACAAAGGCGTTTTCTATCCTCTGCAAACATTCTCTAAGCAAAAAGCACTCGACCTATCAGATACCCCCATGTGCCTGGAGGCAAATTCCACCGCTGCCATGCAGGTGTTAGAAGCTGCCGCAAAATTGATCAGTACTGCTCGGTATACGTTGGATTCAGAACAGCGCAAAGTTCTACATCTTGCCGCAGTGTTCGCTTGTAATTTCAGCAATCACCTATATCATCTAGGGCATTCCCTTTTGCAAGCGCGTGGTCTTGACTTCGAGATATTGAAACCATTGATTGCCGAAACTGCCCGCAAGATAGAGGATGCTGTGCCTTTCGACGTCCAGACCGGCCCTGCAGTTAGAGGCGATCAGGAGACTATGGTAAAACATTTGCGGCTTTTAGATGATCGGCCGGACTTGCAGGAGATCTACAAAACTTTAAGTGAAAGTATTAAAAAGACGCACCTATAACAATATTGCGGTTTACGCTTCTTATTTTTGAACACGATTATGAGCATTTATAAATTAAAAATAAACTTCGAAGATAAAACTAAAGAACCTGTGGAGCTTCCGATCGCCGGAGGTGAAAACGTTCTTGACGTTTGCCTGGACAACGGAATCCAATTACAACACAACTGTGGCGGTGTTTGCGGTTGCAGTACCTGCCATGTATATGTAACTGCTGGTATGGATAATATTCAGGAAATCTCAGACAAGGAAGAGGATTTTATTGACAGAGCTGTTCGCCCGAGGATCACCTCCAGATTGGGTTGTCAGTGTGTAGTTTTATCAGGAGATATCTCCGTTACCATTCCGGATCAGTCGGAATTCCTTGGTCACTAATCAAATTTAAATAAACGAATATGCAGGATAAATTTGCGCTTCCAATTTATTGGAACGACTATGAAGACATCGCACAAGAACTTTATGAGAAGTTCGGAGATGAATTTAATGAAGGTAAAATCTACCGTGTACGGTTCACCGAACTATTGGAATGGGTACTTACATTGCCGAACTTCAAAGGTACAAGAGAAGAAAGCAATGAAGGCCATCTGGAGCAAATCCAGTCGGCATGGGTGTACGAATGGCGCGATAACCAGGATTAATGTTTCTGCAGAAGCTACAGGAAATCACGACCCTGATTTTTGACGTTGACGGTGTGTTAACGACCGGGGATATCCTGGCTTCAAATACCGGAGAGTTTCTGCGCAGCTTTAACATCAAGGATGGCTATGCCCTTCAGCTTGCCGTTAAAAAGGGCTATCATGTCTGCATCATTTCCGGAGGGAGTGGTGAGGCCATGCAAAAACGTTTCGAAGGCCTGGGCATCAAGAATATCTATCTTGGAGTATCCGATAAAGTAGCAGTTTTCGAACAGATCTTAGCGCAGTACCAGCTTCAGCCCGCAGAAGTGTTGTATATGGGGGATGATATCCCTGATTACAAGATCATGAAGCTTGTGGGTCTACCAACTTGTCCGGCGGACGCGGTAGAGGAGATTAAGGCGCTTTCAACCTACATTTCCCCTTATAATGGTGGCAAAACTGCCGTTAGAGATGTCATTGAAAAAGTCCTTAAAATCCAGGGGAAGTGGTTTGATCCTAATCCCTCGGCAGCAGATTCAGCAATATAAAAGACATTATTATCATTATGAAAGCGGCTTACAGCCGCTTTTCTTATTTTAGCAAAAACTTAAAAACCATGCTTGTTCAAAATCATCCAATTATACTTGCTTCAAAATCACCACGTCGCCATGAGCTTTTAAAGCTCATGGATCTTGATTTTGAGGTACTGCTTAAAGATATCGATGAAAGTTACCCTGAAGGCTTAAAACCACATCAGGTTGCACAATATATCAGTGAGCAGAAAGCTAAAGCCTTCCTTCCCGACCAACTGAAAGCCGTAGTGATTACTGCAGATACCATTGTTTCCTTTCAAAATGAAATCCTTGGAAAACCTACAGATGCGGCACATGCAGTGGAGATGATCACTAAGCTTTCTGGAAATATGCATGAGGTGTTTACCGGTGTAAGCCTGGCCTATAACGGCGCATTGCACACCTTCTTTGATGTAACGGAGGTCTATTTCCGGCCCTTGAATATCGCACAGATCAACTATTACGTGAACCATTACAACCCCTTTGATAAAGCTGGCGCATACGGCGTGCAGGATTGGATTGGCATGATTGGGGTAGAGAAGATCGTAGGATCCTACACCAATGTCATGGGACTGCCGACAGAAAAGCTTTATACAGAATTGTCTAAGTTGTAATCTTCTTTCAGCATAGCGAGAACCCCCATTTTCAGGTCGTATGTGGAAAGGCTAAGCTGTCTGATGCGCGTGTTTTCGAGCACAAAGTTCACCAGTAGCGCTGCGATCACGATCATGTCTACCCGGAGCGGAATAAGCCCCTCCATATGCAAGCGCTGTTCATGTGTAGAGTCAATCAGACGGCTGGACAGCTGCAGATATTGCATGAAGTTGATCTCTCCAGAGGCAATATCATTCGCGGGCCTGTTGTTCTGAATCATCAGCATGCCGGCGAAGGATTCAAAGGCGCCTGCCGAGCCGATGAGTTTCTGAGGCCTGTGCTGCTCACACTGTTGCAGCAGCTCAGCCGTTAGCGCTGCCAAATGGTGATAAATGGCAGATTTTTCGTCTTCACTGATCGGGTCTGACTTAAAATATGCCTGCATCAAACGTGCAGCACCGATATTATAGCTTTTTTTCCAGAGCACTTCAGTCCGCGTACAAAGGATGAACTCTGTACTACCACCACCGATATCCATGACCAAACTCGTCGCTGTGATCAGCCCGGTCGCCTGCACACCCTTGTAGATCAGGGCTGCTTCAGTATCTCCATCGATTACATCAATGGCAATGCCGGATCTTTCAAGGGCTGCTTCAACGAACGCCTTCCCATTGGAAGCGCTACGTACAGCAGAGGTGGCTGTAGCTTTCACTACATCCACCTCGTGTGATTTGATTGTTGCTGCGAAAGCTTCCAGCGCTGCCAGTCCTCGTTCGAAGGCCGCAGGGATAATGATGTTTTCATTGATCCTACCTTCTCCCAACTTCACTGGAACAGTGGTTTTATAGATCATTTCTCCGTTCCCAGCCTCCAGATTAGCGATAATGAGGTGGAAGGTGTTTGTGCCAAGATCTATAACAGCTGCTTTCATGAATTAATTTTTATAGGTAAACCATTTTACCATCTCTTTGAAGTTTGTCTTTTTACCGTACATCAGAATACCGACACGGTAGATCTTAGATGCAACCCAAACCGTGCCAATAAAGCCTACCACCAGAATTGCCATGGATAAAGCCAGCTGCCAATCCGGAACGCCATAAGGTAATCGCACCATCATGGCGATAGGAGAGGTAAAAGGAATCATCGACAACCAAAAGGCAATTGAGCCATATGGATCATTGGTCACCACACTTAAAGATAAAGCGTAGCCCAAAAACAGTGGCATCATGACGGGCATCATAAACTGTTGGGTTTCCGTCTCATTGTCTACGGCAGAGCCGATGGCGGCATACAGGGCGCTGTAGAACAGGTAACCTCCAAAGAAGAAGAATAAGAATACCACCACGATCTTTCCAACTTCCAGGTTTGCCATACTCTTCTGGATATCGCCAAAAGGGCTATCCTTAACTGCGGCAGCTGAGGTAACTTTACCACCGTCGTTCTGCACCATGGTGGTTTGCTTTAAATCCTCGTCTGATACGAAAACCTTAATCACCGCAGTTGAAATTGCAGTGGTCAACACGATCCACAATAAAAACTGGGTCAGGCCAACCAATGCAATGCCGACAATCTTACCCAACATCAGCTGAAAAGGTTTCACTGAAGAGATCATCACTTCAATGATCCGGCTTGTTTTCTCTTCAATAACGCCCCGCATGACCTGGATCCCGTAAAGCATAATAAAAATAAACATCAGGATTCCGGAAACATAAGCTATGATCGTGCTTACGCCTGCACTGGAATCCTCCTCTTCACCGGTTTCAGCAATTTTCTTAACACTAATGTTCACCGAGGATTTAAGGTTATCCAGATCTGCCTGTTGAAGACCGGAGGCTTTCAGCTTCTGATTACGGATCAGCTCTTCAATATGGTCGGATACCCGTCCGCTGAGGTTCATGCCCGCTTGCTTTTCACCAAGGATCTGAACGCCCTCAGGCTTGTCCAGCGGAAAATCAGGAATGTATAGGATATAGTCGTAACCGGAATTCTTTACCGATTTTTTCATATCAGCAAGTGGGGTCGAAACGTAGGCATACTGAATGTTCTTGTTCGACTTCAGCTTTTCTGTAATCGTCTTGTTTTCATTCACCACAGCAATCTTATCTGATGTGCCGGAGACGCCCTGAATGGAAAAGTAAATGATTAAACCATAGAATACCGCAATGATAAGCGGGCCAAGTAAAGTCATTACAATAAATGACTTCTTTTTAACCCTCGACATATATTCACGTTCGATAATTAGTAAGGTCTTGTTTGTGGCCATTAGTTTACGTTTTTAACTTTATCAATAAATATGTCGTTCATGGTAGGGATTACTTCATCCAGGCGTTGAATGCTCACATGAGGAAGCAGTGCAAGGAGCACCTGATTAGCAGATTGCCCAGGGCGAAGCTGAATCTTTATTCTGGTTGTATTGCCGAGTTGCTGGCTTTGCAGTACAGAGAATATTGGGTCTGCCTGGGTTAAACTATAGTCACCTTCGTATTCCACCCAGTAAGTATTGCTCCTGTAGGTTGACTTGATATCACCTACAGAGCCGTCTAAAATTTTCTTTGAACGATGTATCAAAGCGATATGGTCACACAGCTCTTCTACAGACTCCATGCGGTGGGTGGAAAAGATGAACGTCGCACCTTGCTTATTCAGCTCCAGGATCTCATTTTTAATGATGTCTGCGTTTACAGGATCAAAGCCAGAGAATGGCTCATCCAGAATGATCAGCTCAGGCTGATGAAGCACCGTAGCAACAAACTGCACTTTCTGCTGCATGCCTTTACTCAGGTCTTCCACCTTTTTTTTCCACCAATCCTGCATCTCCAGTTTTTCAAACCAGTACTTGATGCGTTTAGTAGCTTCCTGAGTGCTCAGCCCCTTTAATTTCGCCAGGTAAAGAACTTGTTCACCAATCTCCATCTTCTTATACAACCCGCGTTCTTCAGGCAAATAGCCTATCTGAGCAATATGGTCAGCATTCAGGCGCTGTCCACTAAAGAATACTTCACCGCTGTCGGGGCCGGTAATTTGTGTAATGATCCGGATGAGGGAAGTTTTGCCTGCACCATTCGGGCCCAACAGGCCGAAGATCTTTCCTTCCGGTACTTCGAGGCTTACCTCGTCTAATGCCCGGTGGCTGGCATACTGTTTAACAATGTTTCTTACGCTAAGCATGTTATTAATTTAGATATAATAATACGTTAGTAAGTTAGAACCGCTAAAAGTTACAGGCTGATCCATTAATAATTATCAACAGGCCTTATCAACACGCCACAAAAAAAGCCATCACTATGGATGGCTTTCAGAAAAAAAATAAAAAAATTAATTATTCAAAGTATTCTTTCATCTTCTCGAAGAAGCTTTTATCGTTTTTACCTGGTTGCGGCTTGAAGTTGGGAGAGCTTCTTAATTTCTCTAAAAGATCTCTCTCTTCAGTGCTCAACGCTTTCGGTGTCCAGATGTTCACATGGATAATCTCATCACCACGTTGGTAAGAGTTTATTTCTGGAATACCTTTTCCTTTTAGGCGTAAAAGCTTACCACTTTGTGTACCTGGCTCGATCTTGATTTTTGCCTTACCATCAATGGTCGGTACTTCAGCGCTGAAGCCCAGTGCTGCATCGATAATGCTGATGTGAAGATCATAAACGATGTTGTTGCCTTCACGTTTAAGCGTTTCGTGTGGGATCTCTTCGATAAGAATGATC
The DNA here is from genome assembly GCF_051965375.1 of Pedobacter sp. SAFR-022. NCBI lineage: Bacteria > Pseudomonadati > Bacteroidota > Sphingobacteriia > Sphingobacteriales > Sphingobacteriaceae > Pedobacter > Pedobacter sp. SAFR-022. The sequence goes on along the minus strand of NZ_JBQCME010000003.1, from coordinate 430,532 downwards.
AGATCGCCTGGAATACCGCCGTTAGGACCGGCATTACCTTTACCGCTCATGCTTAACTGCATACCGTCACTTACACCCGCTGGGATGTTAATGGTGATGGTTTCTTCCCCTCTAACGGTACCTTCACCATGGCAGGAGTTACACTTATTGGTAATCTGACTACCGCTACCATTACAAGTAGGGCAGGTAGAAGAGGTTTGCATCTGGCCAAGAATGGTGTTGGTAACTCTTCTTACCGCACCGCTACCACCGCAGGTACTACAAGTGCTTACCGAGTTACGGTCCTTAGCGCCACTGCCATCACAGGTCTTACAAGTAACCTGTTTGTTTACTTTTATCTTTTTCTCTGCACCGTTGGCAATTTCCTCCAGTGTCAGTTTAACTTTAATTCTAAGGTTTGATCCCTTGGCAACACGTCGGCCGCCTCGTGATTGCTGCTGTCCGCCGAAGAAGCTCTCGAAAGGACTGCCGCCACCGCCACCAAAAATATCTCCAAACTGGCTGAAGATATCCTCCATGTTCATGCCGCCACCACCGTAGCCACCGCCACTAGCCGCAGAAGAACCTACACCTGCATGGCCATAGTGGTCATAACGCTGTTTCTTTTCCGGATTGCTAAGCACTTCATAAGCTTCAGCAGCTTCCTTGAACTTATCCTCCGCGGATTTATCGTTCGGGTTTTTATCCGGGTGATATTTAATGGCAAGTTTCCGGTAGGCCTTTTTGATCTCGTCTGCCGAAGAACTTTTGGAAACACCAAGAATATCGTAATAATCTCTCTTACTCATAATTTTAACTACCTACAACAACTTTAGCAAAACGGATCACTTTGTCATTCAAAGTATATCCCTTTTCAAGTTCATCTATTACTTTGCCCTTAAGTTCTTCACTTGGAGCGGGAATTTTTGTGATTGCTTCGTGTAAATCGGTATCAAACGGTGTGTTGATACTCTCCATTACTTTTAAGCCCTTTTGGCTTAAAACGCTTATTAGTTTGTTATGTACCAATTGTACACCTTCTTTGATCGGGCCAACTTCAACCGCAGTTTCCGCAGCTTTGTTTGCACGGTCAAAATCATCCAGAATAGTAAGTAGCGATACAATAACGTCTTTTCCGGCGGTTTGCAATAACTCGATACGCTCTTTTTGCGTCCTGCGTTTGTAGTTGTCAAACTCGGCAAATAATCTCAGATATTTATCATTCAGCGCAGCATTTTCTTGTCTAAGTTTTTCTTCTACAGATAGTTCTGGCGCAGCTTCATTTTTGGTCTCTTCAGCACCTGTATCTGCTCCGCTTTGTTCTTCTGCATTGGTTTGCGCTGCAGTAGTCTGTTCGTTTGTTACTTGCTCTTCGGCCTTATTTTCCATATTCGTGGTATCGTTATCGTTCTTTTTCTTCTTGCTAAACATGGTAGAATAGAATTTTTGGTGGTAAACTCAAAAGGTTTGCCAATGAAAGAATATCAGCCATGCTGTCAGCGTTCCTGAAAATTGCTGATCATTATGGCTGAAAAGGAATAATTATGTCAGCTTTGGTTTTAGCTGATGGTAGCATCTTCGTGAACCACACCGCTTTCACATTTAATGATACGTGAAGGGAAGGTGCGTATAATGTGGTAATCGTGTGTAGCCATCAAAACCGCGGTTCCGCTTTGACTGATCTGCTTCAGCAGCATCACAATTTCTTCAGAGGTATCCGGGTCAAGGTTCCCTGTAGGCTCATCGGCAAGGATGATCTCCGGGTTGTTCAGCAATGCACGGGCAATTACGACGCGTTGCTGCTCACCTCCCGAAATCTCATGCGGCATTTTGCGGATCTTCGACCTTAAGCCTACCTTCTCCAGCACATCCTTAATGCGCTCCTGAATCAGGTTTTTATCGGTCCAGCCGGTAGATTTCAGCACAAACTCCAGGTTCTTTTCAATGGTACGATCGGTAAGCAACTGGAAATCCTGGAACACAATGCCAAGCTTTCTGCGTAGATAGGGTACATCACGGATGGCAAGCTTTTTCAAATCAAACCCCGCTACACTGCCCTCACCATTACCGATATGCAGGTCGCCATAAATGATCTTCAGCAAACTACTCTTTCCGGATCCTGTTTGGCCAATAAGGAACACAAACTCACCTTTATCGATATTCAGGTTTACATTGGTTAGTACCAGGTGTTTCTGTTGATAAACATCAACGTTCTTTAGATTTATAACTGCGTTTCCTGCCATGCTTAAATATCTATTTTCTTGATCTCACCAAAAGGCAAATCATTGATCTCACTCATTATATAAGGTATCTTATCGGTAAGGCCGAGTTTCTCCAGGGATTTGTCCGGACGGTCTAGCCTGAAATATGCCAGCAAGGTAAACTTATCATCCCTCAACTGCACATAATCCGGAATTTTGGCGATGCCTTTTACTTTAATAATATACATTTTGTTCAAAAATAGTATTTACAATTGAAATTCCTGCAAGCCATGCTTCCCTGGCGGAAAATAGCCGTACATTATGTAATTTCGAAGAAGCAAGCCAATGCAGGGAACTTTAATGTTTCATGCCGACAATTGTCGTTTGAAAATAGAAGATGGCAGTAAGGCAGGCCTGATGACAATAATCATCTAAAATGGCTGTTCTTTAAATAACGAACTTTTCAAAAGATAAATAATATGGGACTGATCAGAACAATTAAAAAGGTTGCACCAGGTGGCCTCGAAAAAGGAGAAGAAGTGGGGCAGGAAGAGCAGAAGAAAAAGCTTGTGCTTAGCCTGATTACCCAGTTGGGTATGTCGGATGAGCAAGCTTCTGAAGTTGCCCAGGTTTCCATTTCCTTTGTAAAAGATATCCGTGCGGAGCTTACCGCAAAGAAGTAGCTCTGCAGCTGTACACCACGTTAGTCAACCTATAGCGATTTCAGAAACTCTATGGTATTGACGTTGTCTGCGTAGTCCCAAAGCTTTGGCGACTGACTTTGCCCGAAGGGTAGCACTGCAATGTTCAAATTTAGGGCTGCCTCTGAAACCACACATTGAATTTGATCCTGCTGCGCGATTAAACTTGCTGTTACATCCTCAAGGTTCTTGTATTGCTCAAAGTACAATACCGCCAGAGGGGAGCTCATGCTCGTATCTTCCTTCAAAAGTAAAAAGCCATTGTCGTAGTGCAGCACCTGGTTTACCAGGTAAATGGATTTATTATAGTCGTAATTGTTGTTGTACTTAAAATGATTGATGATCGGCTGAAAGGTCTCCAGCGGCTCAAAAAAGTGCTTGATCTCATAACCTTCGGGAATGTAGATCTTGGAAACATTCCTGCATCCCAGACCAAAATAGTCGAATATGTCGTGCCCGAGCCGCGCAATAGATGCTGTACTTTCCTCACCTGTTAGTACCGCGACGCTATTCCGGTTTTTACGAATGATGTTGGGAACCTTACCGAAGTAATAATCAAAATACCTGGACGAGTTGTTGCTGCCGGTTGCAATGATGGCATCAAAATCTTTCAAACGTTCTGTATACTGAATCTGCTGCTCCAACGCTGGCTCAAAGCTAACCAGCACCTTCAACAGGGCAGGTAACAGCTTATCATCTGAGGAGGAAAGCTTTATCAATGCGACGTTTCCAGTAGCTAATACGGAAAGTACATCATGAAAGCCGACCAGCGGGATATTTCCGGCAAGTACTAAACCTACCTTTTTCGGCGTTTCAGAAATAACAATGTGCTCAAACCATTTCTCAAGATCGTTGTTGTTGAGCATGTTACCGAGGGATAGTACCGCTCTTTTTACTTCCTCTGGCGTGAACCAGGCATTATGATTGCTTGAACCTTCGATCACTGCATTAAAGGCAGGATCTGGTGCAGCCATAAAGGCGCCCAGTTTCGTGAAAGCAATTATTAATTTTTCAGCGCTAAGGAATGGCATATCTCCGGTAAATTAAAAGTAGATTGTTATATTTGCACCGCAAAGGTAAACTTAGCATAGATATAAAAGAAGACATGGCTATTAAAATAACAGATGAGTGTATAAACTGCGGAGCATGTGAGCCGGAATGCCCGAATAATGCAATTTATGATGCCGGTTCTGCATGGAGGTTCTCCGATGGTACCAACCTAAAAGGAATTATCGACTTCGGTACAACCCAGGTAGATGCAGATGCCGTTCAGGAGGCAATTTCGGACGAGTACTATTACATTGTTTCCGATAAGTGTACAGAGTGTAAAGGTTTCCATGATGAGCCTCAATGTGCTGCAGTTTGCCCGGTAGACTGCTGTGTAGATGATGAAGACGTTCGTGAAACGGAGACTGAATTGCTAGAAAAGAAAGCTTGGTTGCACCAGGAAGGATAATATTTATCTATATTCGTACAAGGCCGCTACAGTAATTGTAGTGGCTTTTTTTATGCCCTGCTCTGGCTAAATGCTTAACTTTGGACTTCCCCATGATCCAAATTGATTTGAAGCATTGCCGCGAAGGCTTTCTTTTCCTGTTCCTGATTATACTTGCATGCTCCCCCGCTGCTGCACAAACACCTGTAGTGATCCGGGATGATGTAAACCAGCATATATTCACCTACAAGGAAATAGAGATGCTTGAAGACCCCTCGGGTAGTCTGGGCATCGATCAGATTCGCCGGGCCGATCATGAAGGCCGGTTCAAAGCAAGCACCGCAAGTACGCCGCAAACCCTGAACTTAAGCTCGAACTATTGGTTTAAAATTAAGATCAAGAGCAATCCTGCTGCGGAGAAACACTACCTGCTTGAATTCTTCGACCAGACCATTGACGCGATAACCGTGTACATGCCAGAACCTGCGGGAGGATATCGGGAAACGGTACTTGGAGATCAATACCCTTTCGTCGAACGCAGGTTGAAGCACAAGAACTTTGAAATACCGATTGAGAATTCAGGCCAGGAGATAAACACTTATTATATAAAAATTAGGTCCACACAAATTGCTGATGCAATCGTTGTGCTTCGTTCGGTGGATTTCTTCATCGCTTATGCGCTCAATGAGTACCTGTTTTTTGGTGTTTTCTATGGCATGATCCTCGTGTTCAGCTTGTATAATCTGGTACTATTCATTTCCATGAAGCAACGAGAGTACTTGTACTATGTGCTCTATATCCTAAGCGTCGGTGTTTATGAAATGAGCACCGACGGGATCGCTTACCAGTACCTTTGGCCCAATCACCCCGAATTCAACCAGATCGCCTATGCGGTAGCACTTTGCAGTACGAGTGTATTTGCGCTGCTATTTACCCGACAGCTACTGCATTTAAATGTGAAAGCGCCGAAGATCAACAGAATAATCATCGCTGCGGTAGGTTTAAGACTCCTGTTCTTTCTATACTGCCTGTTATTCGACCATGCTTTATTCAGCTTTAAGTTCCTGGAGGTTGTACCACTTAGTCTTGCGTTTTTCGCAGGTATCTACGTTTACCTGAAGGGCTATCAAGCCGCACGGTTTTTTGTTCTGGGCTATAGCGTGCTGTTCATTGGCTTTAGTTTGAAATTCCTGATCATGCTTGGTTATGGATGGCTGAATTTCGGTGTAGTAAGCTACTACAGCTTAAGCTTTTCCTTCGTCGCTGAAATGGTGCTCTTCTCCTTTGCGATAGCGGACCAGCTAAGGTTGTTAAAAGACAAGATAAACCGGGAGCTCGAATCTAAGGTCGCTGCACGGACCCAGGAGGTATCCCATAAGTCGCTGATTATTGAAGCCAAAAATGCAGAACTGGAGGAGATGAACACGCTACTGAAAAAGCAAGCCGAAGACATCAGCCGGATGAACGTGCTGCTGGAGATGGATAACCAGGCCTTAAATACCAATGTAGAAAAGGTAACCCGCGCCCGGGTCATGTCGGCCGAAATGGACTTCGAGGAGTTTAGCCGCATCTATCCCGATAAAGAAACCTGTTACCAGTTCTTGGCAGATTTAAAATGGAAGAATGGTTATGCCTGTAGAAAGTGTAAGCAGACCCAGTTCTATACTGGTCACGCGCCTTATAGCCGAAGATGCAGCAAATGTGGATACGAGGAATCTGTGACCTCATATAGTATATTTCACAACACCAGGATTCCGATCAACAAAGCTTTTTACATGGTTTATCTGATTTACACAACCAAGGGGAAGACCTCATCACATAAGATCTCGGAGGTGTTGAATATGCGCCAAAGTACATGCTGGACTTACAGTTCACGAGTAAAAACAGCCATGGAAGAGAAGAAAACCATTCTTAAAAGATCCGGTAAACAAGGCTGGAGCCAGCTCATTCTGGATTAAACCTGCTGTCTTTGTCCGATAGCGTGAAAAAAGTTACTGGGGTATAGAAGCGTATCAGGACATCAAATAACAGCACCCCTATATTGGTCTTTGAGGCTGATATTCAGCGATAACCCAAAAATCGCGCTGCGGTACTAAAGCGTATCAAATTTTTACAATAGCTTGTTTATCAATAAGTTATATAAAGTATTTTACTTGGTTTGCTTTGATATGAGCTGAAATAGCTTCAACTTTACAGCATCCAATTATAAACTACAAAAAGCAATGATGACAAAGAAGATTGCGTTGTTTGTTGTTTTTCTACTGTATGGTTTCTCAATCGCGATTGCACAGGAGATTACAATTAACGGGAGCGTAAAAGACAAGCAGGGAATTGCACTACCTGGAGTATCTATTCAGATCAAAGGTGCACAAAGAGGCACCGTAACTTCCGCCGAAGGAAGATTCACATTATCGGCACCAGCCGAAGCAACACTAACATTTTCATTTATCGGTTACACAACCATCGAGCAACCTGTAGCAGGAAAAACGTCGATGAACGTCGTACTATCAGAAGACGATAATCAGCTTGATGAAGTTGTCGTGATCGGTTACGGAACAACAACAAAAAAGGACATTACCACCGCAGTTGTTTCTGTATCATCTAAAGACATCCAAAACCAGCCGGTTACCAATCCATTGCAAGCCATTCAGGGTAAAGCAGCGGGTGTACAAATTACTTCGCAGTCGGGTAAGCCCGGTGCTGGAGTAGCGGTAAGTATTCGTGGTAATACTTCTATCACCGCTTCCAACAGTCCGCTGTATGTTATTGACGGGGTAACCTCGAGGAATGCAGATTTCCTTAACCCGAACGATATAGAAACGATGACGATCCTGAAGGATGCGTCTGCAGCGGCGATTTATGGCTCAAGCGGTGCAAACGGGGTAATTCTGATCACCACAAAAAAGGGCACCGCAGGAAAACTGCAGGTTGGGTTCAATGCATTTACCGGTTTTTCTAACCTGTGGCAGCAACAAAAAGTCCTGAATAGCGCACAGTACGGCGCATTAATGGAGGAGCTTGGTTACCAAAGTATCGGAAACCAACAAACGGATTGGCAGGACCTGACTTTCGGTACTGGAAAACAGCATAGCTATCAGCTTTCACTTGCCGGCGGAATCAAAGGCGGCCAGTATTATTTCTCTACCGGATATCAACGTGACCAGGGTACTGTTGCACCAGCTGTGCTGGATAAATATACCGCCAACTTTAATGGTTCGCAGAAACTAACAAAGTGGTTAACGCTAACCGGTTCCGCATCTTTGACCTCAAGAAAGTCATTTGATGTAAGTGATAATGCAGGTGTAGCACGTGGTGGAACGATCTTGTCAGCTTTGACAACTCCGCCGAACATTGGGGTCTTCAATGAAAATGGACAGTATGCCGGTAATCCAAATGCCGGGGGCTGGGAGAACCCGATTGCCAATGCGTATGCTGCAAAAAATGCCACAAGGAACTTCCGTTTTCTGGGCGCATTCTCCGCGCAGGTGAATTTTACGGATGATTTCTATTTCAAATCCAGCATCAGCACTAATAACAGCAACAACTTTTACAGCTACTTCCTTGATCCATTTTCCACGGACTACGGACGGGTACAGCAAGGTATTTACCGGGACAATCAGGCCTATGATAAAGTATGGTTGAACGAGAATATTCTAAACTATACCAAAAACTTCGCACAACATGCATTTACCGCTACCGGTGGTATGACCCTGCAATCTTCGGATTATAAGTTCTATCCATATGAAGTTACCCGGTTTTTAGATGCGAACAAAAACCTATTGCAGGATGGAACGTCTATACTTCCACAACTACCAGCCTTTGCGCAATGGACCAAGCGTTCTTATTTAGCACGTATCACCTATGCTTATGCAAACAAGTATTTGTTTAGTTCTAACATGCGTGCAGATGGATCTTCAAGATTTGCTAAGGAAAACCGCTATGGTTACTTCCCTTCAGTATCTGCAGGCTGGCGCATTTCCGCCGAGAACTTCATGATGGACTCGAAAGTGATCAATGATCTAAAGATCAGGGGTAGCTGGGGTAAAGTTGGTAATGATGAAGGTATCGGAGATTATGCCTACCTGGCATTGTATCAGCCTACACCACAGGGCTCATACAACTTTTCACAGCTGGAAAACAGGAATATTTCCTGGGAGAAAACTACACAGACCAACATCGGCTTGGATCTAAGCATGTTTAACTCCAGGATTACCTTTACCGCAGACGCCTACTTGAAGAAAACTAATGATCTTTTGATCAATGTTCCTTTGCCACAGGCAACTGGTTTCGGCAGTCAGGCGAGAAACGTTGGCTCTATGGAGAACAAGGGACTGGAGTTTGTATTATCTACGAAGAATTTTGAACGCGAGAAATTCAGCTGGACAACAGATTTAAACTTTTCCATCAATAAGAACAAGGTGACCAGCCTTGGTAATTCACTTAGCTCAATAAACTTCGGAGGCGTTTACGAGCGCGATGATGCCATTCGGGTTGAAGTTGGTAGACCACTGGGATCGTTCTATGGCTATCAGTTTACAGGAGTAAATTCACAAACAGGTGCTGCAGAATATGCAGATCTTAATGATAACGGTAGCGTTGATGCAGGTGACCGTACTTTTATCGGTAATGCGCAGCCTAAATTTACCTACGGTATCAATAATAACTTGAGTTACGGGCCTGTTGCATTATCATTATTCTTTCAGGGCGTTCAGGGCAACGACATTTTCAATGCCTCGCGTATAGAACTGGAAGGTTTATATGACTCCAAAAACCAACTTGCAACCGTATTAAACCGCTGGACAACACCAGGGCAGGTAACCAATATTCCAAAAGCAGACCGCGGAAATACCGACAACTCACGTACATCAAGCAGATACGTAGAAGATGGCTCTTACTTACGTTTAAAGACTGCCACGCTGTCTTATAACTTTGGTAAAGCTGCCCTTGGCAAATGGAACATGAGCAAATTAACGGTATTTGCAACTGGATACAACCTGCTTACCTTCACCAAATACGACGGTTTTGATCCAGAAGTGCAGCAATATAGCGGCAATAGCCCTTCTATGGGTATTGATTACGGAACATACCCGCAAGCCAGAACATTCCTGTTTGGCGTAAATGTTGGATTTTAATTCGAACAAAAATGAAACTCAGACAATACTCAATTATAGCAGCAGCTGCAGTTACGATTAGCTTTGCAAGCTGCAAAAAAGATTTCCTGGATAAACAACCCATTAGTCAGGTAACGCCGGAAGTAGCCTTTGCAGACGCAGCGGCAGCCGAAAAACTCATTCAGGGTGTATATGATGGCATGTACAACGACTATCACATCAACGATTTCCTGGTAAATGGTGATGCGATGGCAGACAATGCCTATGCAGGAGGGGATAACCCAGCCAACATACAGATTGATCTTTTCATTGTTAATGCTACGAACGGCAATATCAGCCGCGACTGGAACTCGCTGTACAGCGATATTAAGAACTGTAATCTGGTGACCGACAACGTACCCAACATTCAGGACCCTAAACTGGATGAAGGCGGACGACGTGAGCAGATCCTTGCAGAGGCAAGAACCATGCGTGCTTACATGTACTTCAACCTCGTAAGATTATGGGGATCAGTACCTTTGGTATTGAAAATTCCATCCACAGATGCAGAATTTCAACCCGCCAAAGCGTCTGTAGAAGCGATCTACGCACAGATAAAGGAAGACTTGGAGTATGGTGTGGCACATGCACGTGCAACATCCGCCAACAAAGGCATCATTACGAAAGGTGTAGCAAATGCGCTGCTTGCCAAGGTTTATGCTACACAGGCAAACCCGGATTGGGCGAAAGTGTTGGAACACGCGGATGCGACGATCAATAATGGTTATGCTTTAATGGCTAATTACGATCAGCTTTGGGATTCGCAGCACGACAATAATTCAGAGGCAATCTGGGAAATGCAATATGATGGATGGGGTGGCGCACACGGTAACTGGATGCCTAGCCAACTCTTTGGCGCGGGTTGGAAGAAGTTCAATACACCAACCAACGACCTGGTGAATACCTTTGATGCAGAGCAGGACCAGGTTCGCAAAAGCTCAAGCATCTTCACCGATGGTATTGGCTGGGATGATGACTACTGGAAGGATCCAAAAACGTATCCACACATTAATAAGTACCGCGCAGATGATAAGACAGACACTTACATTCTACGTCTGGCAGATATTCTGTTGCTTAAAGCAGAAGCACAAAACGAGCTGTCTGCCGGCGGCTGGGCTCAGGCTAAACAGCTGGTAGATCAAATCCGGAGCCGCGTAAACCTGCCTGCAACTGCTGCAGCCGATCAAGCCTCCATGCGACTGGCAATTGAAAAAGAACGCAGACTCGAACTAGCCTTCGAAGGGCACCGCTGGTTTGACCTGGTTAGAACCGGACGTGCAGTCACCGTCATGAATGCACAAAAGGATGGCAACGGTAATCCGCTGAACTACAATGTTACTGAAGCGAAATTACTTTGGCCAATCCCACAAACTGAAGTCGACAGAAATCCAAACATGAGATAGAATTTAGAAAGGGTAAGGGCTGAGCAATCAGCCTTTATCATTTATGCCCTTCTAATAACCTGTTTAAAAACATAAATCCCCTAAAATATGAACATAAAAAAGTTCGAAAGTATAAAGGCGTTGCCGTATACAGCTTTGCTGGCTGGCGCCATGTTAGTTGCTTGCTCCGGTACAAAAATGATAAACAGCGCTTCTACTAACGCAGAGACCGGTATTTGGTTAACCACTGGAGATCAAAAATCTTTGCTTGCAAAACAGAACCAAGGCTTGTCATTTACATCAACAGCGACGGCGACTGCCGGGCCAGTGATTGAAATCAATGACAAGCAAACATACCAGTCTATAGATGGTTTTGGTTATACCCTTACCGGCGGTAGTGCCACGTTAATTAACAAGCTTCCGGAGGTCACTAAAGATTCCCTGTTAAAAGAGCTGTTCTCCACGAAGAATAACGGCATCGGTGTAAGTTATTTACGCATTAGTATAGGGGCGTCTGATCTGAGCGCAGCACCTTTCAGTTACAATGATCTACCTGAAGGGCAAACCGATCCTAATCAGGAGAAGTTCTCCTTAGCGATGGAACAAACGGATTTCCTTCCTGTCCTGAAAAGAATTGTGGCCATAAATCCGGCAATAAAGATCATGGGTTCTCCATGGTCGCCACCAACATGGATGAAAGATAACAATAGCTTCAAAGGGGGAAGCCTCAAGCCTGAATTTTATCAATCTTATGCGAATTATTTCGTGAAATACATCCAAGCGATGAAAGCTGAAGGTATCACTATTGACGCCATAACCATTCAGAATGAGCCTTTACACCCCGGAAACGTACCGAGTATGTATATGGAAGCACAGGATCAGGCAAACTTTATCAAAACCGCTTTGGGACCTGCATTTAAATCAGCTGGGGTAAAAACCAAAATCATCGTGTATGATCATAATGCAGACCGGCCGGATTACCCGATCACCATTCTTAAAGATCCTGAAGCGGCTAAATACGTTGATGGTTCGGCTTTCCACTTATACGGTGGTAAAATAGAGGCACTATCAACCGTTCATGAAGCTTTTCCAGACAAGAACCTGTACTTCACAGAACAGTGGGTTGGTGGTCCTTCAAACTTCCCTGAAGACTTGAAATGGCATGTATCCACTTTGATCATCGGTGCAACCAGGAACTGGAGCAAAAACGTGCTGGAGTGGAACCTGGCTGCCGATCCGCAGTACAAGCCACACACAGTTGGAGGATGTACCAGTTGCTTAGGCGCACTAACTATAGGTGATGGCGTTAGCAGAAATGTCGCTTACTACATTATTGGTCATGCTAGTAAGTTTGTGCCGGCGGGATCTGTACGAATTGCATCTAACCTTGTTGATAAACTGGATAATGTAGCGTTTAAAAGGCCAGATGGAAAAACGGTGTTAATTGTTGTAAATACTGCTTCGGCAGCCAGCAGCTTTAATATTAAACATAAGGGGAAAGTAGCCGAAGCCAGTCTGCCGGCAGGTGCGGTAGCGACTTACGTTTGGTAAGGCAGCTCAGTTGTCGCATTTGGTAAAACACACAAGAGGGCGTTATAAACCGCAGATCAAAGGCAGATGGAACCCACATGATTCCTGCGGTCGTTGTGCCTTTCATCTGGGTTTGATGTGCGGTTGATGTGCGTTTGACCCGAAGTTGTCTTGTCCTGATATGGCTATACATGGTTTGTTTTTGTTGCTGATGTTTAGGGCATCCGGAGCATATGCAGCATAGACGTATTTATCGCAGGGGCTAGAAAGCCGGATAATTATATGTAAATTTCGAAAAAAGCAAATTATGGACACAATGACCACCGTTTCGGAAGTTCTAAATAACCTTAAAGCAAAGGGGTATACTGTCGACTTCAATTTGGATGATAACTGTGTTGTTTGTCACTCAAATGCCTTAAAGATTTATCCGGAGGATTTTGTAGTAGACAAACACTACCGTTTTGAAGGACCGTCTGATCCGGCTGATGCCGCTATTGTATATGCAATCTCGTCTGCAAAGCATAACTTGAAGGGAACATTAGTGGATGGTTATGGCACGTCGAGCAGCAAGCTTACGCACAACATGATTAAGGCTTTGACTATGGAACGTAAAACCAACGAGTCAACGTCCTTACGTCCTGAAGGTGCACGCTCACTCGACGCAGCAATGGTGACAATGGATTTATCGTCACTAACAATACAAATTAAGGAAGAAGACACTTATAAGAAGAGTGACCGTAATGCAATTACCATTTTCAAAACCGATGGAATGCGGATCGTATTGATGGCCCTTAAAAAAGGTGCAGAATTAAAAACGCATACTGCTCCGGGTATAATCAGCGTGCAGGTTCTTGAAGGGTACATCGATTTTAGCACTGAATTGCAGAAATCACCACGTAAAACTGCTCAAATGCTTACACTTCATGCCGGAATTCCGCACAGTGTTCTGGCCCTAGAAGACTCCGTTTTTCTTCTGACATTGGCAGCAGCCACGAAGTAAAGGACATGACTACCACTGCTGCATCGTAGGGGATTAAACATCTGCCTTGTTTGGGACAATGAGTACCGGGCAGGCAGATTTTCTCGCGACGTGCTCAGCAACGCTACCCATCAGGAAATGGTATAAGCCTGTACGGCCATAAGTACCAATCACGATCAGGTGGGAGCCCCACTCTTCGGATTGCTGAATGATACCATGAGCGGCGCTATCCATTACACTTAAATAGGTGGTAGAAATGCCATTGCCGTATTTGTCTTCCATTTCCTTAAGCAGGATGTGGCTATTGTCTTCACTATTATCATAAGTTTCCAAAAACACTGGTGCCAGTGTCATATCAGGATTTACGTTTGCGGGAAGCGGTTCAATAACATTTACCAAAGCTACTTCAGCACCGAATGTTTGTGCGATTTCGTAGCCTACACGCGCTGCCTTCTCCGAGGCGGTGCTGTTATCTACTGCAATTAGTACTTTCTTAACATTCATATCTGCTGGTTTTTGGTTTGTACACCTATAACAATTTCCATCTATATAATGTTTAATGTACGTTTTTACCAGGCTTTCACTAGTTTTATACCTGAATGGAAAATGAATTTGGAATCTGTCGGGTGTCGATTGCCCCTTTAAGATCTGCTCCGAAGGATCAGGCAGAAATTGTCTCGCAACTACTTTTTGGAGATCAGGTGATCATTCTTGAAGTATTGGATAAATGGCTCAAGGTGCGGAACTTGTTTGAGGGCTATGAAGGTTTCATGGATTTTAAGCAGTTGACTACTATCGGCACAGATGAGGCTGCTGCGACCGCTGAACACCAGTATTTGGCTCCTGCAGCGCCCATAAACAGCCTCTTGCTCGAAGATGGCAGCAAGATCTACCTGGCTGCAGGTAGTAATCTCCCAGCCTATGAGCAAGGCTCTTGCAAGATTGGTGATATAACTTACAAAGTCAACTTTGAACCCTTGCAGCCGAACCCGGATCAGCGGCTTGAGCGCGTAATCACTAGCGCTTTGTTTTTCCAGCATGCGCCTTATCTGTGGGGCGGGCGGACATTGTTTGGAATTGACTGCTCAGGCTTTGTACAGATCGTGTATAAATTAGCTGGTATCAAGCTCCAACGCGATGCCTCACAGCAGGCACTGCAAGGCGAAACCGTTCATTTTCTGCCGGAGGTTCAAGCTGGTGACGTGGCTTTCTTTGACAATGATGAAGGTCGAATTATCCATGTTGGTATTCTCCTGAATCAAAAAGAGATTATACATGCTTCCGGACAGGTACGAATAGATCCGATTGATGATCAAGGCATTTTCAACAAGGAACTAAAACGCTACACCCATAAACTCCGCATCATCAAGCGTTTTCATTAGGCCTGCATAATGCTTTGTGAACATGACTAATCCTCCACACGCCAGATCATGATGTGTCTGTCGTCTCCGGTGGAAATCAGGTATTTTCCATCTGCACTCCAGATCATGTGGTTAATGGAGTGAAAGTGCCCGCCGGTATTCTTTTCATTGCTCAAAATTTTGACAAGCCGGAAATCACGGCTGCTCCAAAGTTTAATGCTCTTGTCCTGACTGCAACTTGCGAAATAGGGCAGCGTAGGATGGAACACAATGCTGTAAATGCTGAAAAGGTGTGCAGGGATGTTTTTCTGTAGCTCAAAATCTAAGAGGCTCCAGACCTTAAGCTGTGCATCGCGACTGCCGGAGATCATGTACGTACCTGTAGGATCAAATTGGATCGATGTTATCGGAAGGGTATGGCCTTCTAGCACTTTAAACAGTGAATAGTCCTCCGAATTATACAGCCTGATCAATCCGTCCTTTGCGCCGATGGCGATGATCTTTTCGTCTTTACTAAGCTCAACAACACGTAGCGTATTATTGATGACCGGGAACTCATATAAGAAGCTGAAATCTGATAAAGACCAGATCACCACATTACCTTCTTCACCCGTACTGATCAATTCGTTTTTAGAAGGGATCGTCTTGATGTCGAAAACACCTTTTTTATGATGGTCTAATCTGGCCAGCAGTTGTGCGGTCTGGGTGTTGTAAACCAGGATGGTACCACTGCGTTGGCCAATGAATAAAAGATCATTGAACCTGTGCAAAGCATAAACGGAGCTTTGCACAGGCAGGAGTATTTTTACATAGGTCATGCTGCTTAGCGACCATTCTACAACACCTTTATCATTTCCGGCGCTATAAAAGCGGTCTGGATCAACAGCACTGCTCAGTGCGTAAATTGGGTTTGAGTGGCCAACAAGGGTTTCTTCGAGTACCAGCATGTTACTTTTTATGTCTGCTTTCCAGATTTAACGCAATATCTTCTAGTGTCTTGCCTTTTTCCTGTAATAACACGAGCAGGTGAAAGATTAAGTCAGCGCTTTCATTTACAAAATCAAAATCCGTTTCTGCTAATGCGGCGATTACGGTTTCAACACCTTCTTCACCAACTTTCTGGGCAATTTTGTTGATGCCTTTTTTCCGCAGGCTGTTTACGTAAGATTCTTCTGAGGGGTTTGCATAACGATCTGCAATGATGTTCTGCAACTGGAAGATGAAGTTCTGGTTGTAAGGCGTATTAAAACAGCTACGATTACCCGTATGACAGGTAGGTCCAATAGGGGTTACCTTAATCAATAAGGTATCGTTATCACAATCCAGGTAAGTCTCTTTTACATGCAGGAAGTTTCCGCTGCTTTCACCTTTTGTCCACAGTCTGTTTTTAGTGCGGGAGAGGAAGGTTACAACACCCTCGTTTTGTGTCTTGGTCCATGCTTCCTCGTTCATGTAACCCAGCATCAACACTTCTAAGGTCTGTACATCCTGTATAACTACAGGTACAAGGCCATTACTTTTTTCAAAATCTATATTCATAACCTTACCGGTATGCCGTTCTTTTTTAATTCTTGTTTCAGATCTGGTATAGCGATCTCTCCGAAATGGAAGACCGAAGCCGCCAGGGCAGCATCTACGCCAGTTTGTTTAAATACATCTACGAAATGTTCCTTGTTGCCGGCACCACCGGATGCGATAACCGGAATGTTAACACTGCTGCAAACAGTAGCCAGTAGTCCGCAGTCAAAGCCGTTTTTAGTACCATCATGGTCCATGGAGGTCAGCAGGATTTCTCCTGCACCCATTGATTCTGCTTGTTTGATCCAGGATTCCGTTTCCAGTTCTGTAACCTTGCGGCCGCCATTCAGGTGCACCAGATTTTTACCATCCACAATTTTCGTGTCTACCGCTACCACAACGAACTGTACGCCAAAGGCGCTTGCAAGTTGTTCAATTAACAGGGGATTGTTTACTGCTGCGGAGTTGATGCTGATCTTATCAGCGCCGGCACTCAGTAGCGCTTCGGCATCTGCGACTGAGGTGATGCCGCCACCAATGGTAAAAGGGATGTTTAGCTGGCTGGCCACAGCTTTTACCATTTCAATCATGGTCTTACGGCGTTCATGTGTGGCGGTAATGTCCAGGAATACCAGTTCATCAGCACCTTGCTGGCCATATTGCCAGGCAAGCTCCACCGGGTCGCCGGCATCGCTAAGATTTACAAAGTTTACGCCTTTTACTGTTCTGCCGTCTTTTACATCCAGGCAGGGGATAATTCTTTTACTCAGCATATTTACAATGAGGACAGCGCTTTAAGGTTCCATTGTTTAATCTCGTCAATGCTGATCCGGTTTTCGTAAATCGCTTTACCAACTACACAAGAGCGAATGTTGTATTTGGCAAGTTCCTCAATGTCGGCCATAGAACTGATTCCTCCCGAAGCGATCAGCTTAATGAATGGAGAGTGATCTAAAAGCTTTTTGTAAAGATCTACTGCCGCTCCGCCTAACTTACCATCTTTATTGATGTCGGTACATAGAAAGCGGAAGAAGCCAAGTGACAAACACTTATCAACGTAATCCAGCAGTTTAATTGGAGAGCTTTCCATCCAGCCCGAGTACTTGATCACCTCGTCCAGAACGTCGATGGCAACAACGATGCGGTTGGCATAGTCGTACTTTTTGCCTACTTCCTCACTTAGCTCGGAAAGGAAATTTGGATTGGTGATGGCCTGTGTACCCACGATCACTCGGTGTATGCCCGCATCCAGCAGTTTAGTTACTTGGTCAATGGTACGGATACCACCACCGTACTGAACCTTCATCTCTGTTTTGCGGATGATTTCAAAGAGGGTCTCCTGATTACTGAAGTCGCCTTTGGCGCCATTGAGATCGATAATATGTATATATTCGGTACCGTTGGAATGGTACATTTCAATCATGTCAGCGATGGAAACGTCGTATACTGTTTTCTGGTTGTAATCACCTTCTCTGAGACGGACAACCTTGCCATCTAAAATATCAATTGCTGGAATTATATACATTTTATCTTTAAATTTTTGAAAAGTTCTTTAATACAAGTTCTCCGGCTGCGCCGGATTTTTCGGGGTGAAACTGCACGCCATAAAAATTATCCCTTTGAATGCTGGCGGAGAAAGGTGCTCCGTACTCTGCTGTAGCAATATCAAATGTAGGATTGTATTCAATAAAGTAGGAATGTACGAAATAAAATTGTGCCTGATCCTCAACACCTTCGAACAATTTATTGTTTTTTGGAGATACATTATTCCAGCCCATATGTGGTATTTTAATGTTTCCGGCTTTGTCAAAAAGCCTGGTTCTGACCGGCACGATGTTCATGAGTTTTGCGTCGCCCTCTTCAGAGTGTTCCGTTAGCAGTTGCATACCTACGCAAATGCCCAAAACAGGCTTCGTTTGTGCTTTTATAACCTCTACGAGGCCGGTTTCTTCGAGTTTTTTCATGGCTGCGCCTGCATGGCCAACTCCAGGAATGATGATGTGGCTATACTGCTCGAAGTCTGCCGCTTCATTGATCATACCATATTGGATGTCTAGTCGCTTAAGTGCTGAGGTGAGTGAAAAAATATTCCCTGCACCATAATTTACAATCCCAATCATTTACAAAACGCCTTTTGTGCTTGGTAGTACTAATTTTTCTGGATCCCTTTTGATGGCCATTTTTATCGCTTTTGCGAAAGCCTTGAAGATTGCCTCAATCTTGTGGTGTTCATTCTGACCTTCCGCTTTGATGTTCAGGTTGCATTTTGCTGCATCACTGAAGGACTTGAAGAAGTGGTAAAACATCTCTGTTGGTACATCTCCAACCTTCTCGCGTTTGAAATCTGCATCCCAGACAATCCAGCTTCTGCCACCAAAATCAATCGCAGCTTGTGCCAGGCAGTCGTCCATAGGCAAACAAAAGCCGTACCGCTCTAGACCGAGCTTATTGCCGATGGCCTTTGCAAATGCCTCGCCTAAGGCAATGCCAGTGTCTTCAATGGTATGGTGTTCGTCGATGTGCAGGTCGCCATCAGTTTTAATGTTAAGGTCGATGCTGCCGTGGCGGGCGATCTGATCCAGCATATGGTCGAAGAAGTTCAGTCCGGTATGGATGGATGCTTTTCCGATGCCGTCAAGGTCAATATCGATGCTGATCTTCGTCTCATTGGTATTGCGTTCATGATGCACGGTACGGGTGCCTGCGCGTAACATGGTGTAAATGTCCGCCCAGTCCTGCGTTTCCAGTGCAATAACTTCCTGCAGACTTTCTGCTTTTTCAAGCAGCTCATTCTGGCCGAGAAGATCGTTATTGCGCAACCAAATGGCTTTCGAACCCAGGTTTTTCGCAAGGATCACATCATTAAGGCGGTCGCCGATCACAAAAGATTCCTTCAAATTGAAGCCCTCGGCGAAGAAATGCTGGAGCAATCCGGTATTTGGCTTTCTGGTAATCGCATTTTCATGTGCAAAGGTCCGGTCAATGATGACTTCCTCGAATCGTACGCCTTCAGCTTCGAAGGTATCTAAAATGAACTGGTGCACGGGCCAGAAGTTGGCCTCCGGGTGCGAATCTGTACCCAGACCATCCTGATTGGTCACCATCACCAGTGAATAATCCAATTCATTGGCGATTTTAGATAGATAGTACAGTGCTTTTGGATAGAACTTCAGCTTCTGAAAGGAATCGATCTGTTCATCTGCTGGCTCCAGGATCAGCGTACCATCGCGATCTATAAATAATACTTTTTTCATTTGTTGGTTAATTCGGTTTATCGTGGTTTAAGCTTGATAGTTTTTTAAGGCAGTAACTAAGGTTTGGTTTTCTGCAGGTGTGCCGATAGAAATTCTCAGGCATCCTTCGCATAAAGTAACCTTGGAGCGGTCCCGGATGATGATGCCTTGGTTCACCAGGTAGTTGTATATTCCGGTTGCGTCGGTCACCTCGGCTAGCACAAAGTTGGCGTCAGAAGGATAAACTTTATTTACAATTTCAAGTCCGGTTAATGCAGTACTTAAATGGTCACGTTCTTCAACGGTAACCTTGATCCATTCGTTTACCTGATTTATGTTTTTCAATGCAGCTAATGCAAGGTCCTGTGTTGCCTGATTAATGTTGTAAGGAGGTTTAACTTTATTCAAAATGTCGATGGTTGGGCGGGCAGCAAATGCCATCCCTAAACGTAGTGCAGCAAGGCCCCATGCTTTGGAAAAAGTCTGCATTACAACCAGGTTTGGATACTCGGTTAATTCCTTAATAAAACTCCTTTGTTTTGCATAATTAATGTACGCTTCATCGATCACAACTAAGCCCTGGAAATTCGCTAAAACAGTTTCAATATCCGTTCTGATAATTGAATTTCCGGTAGGATTATTCGGCGAACAAATAAAGATCATTTTGGTGTTCGAATCGATCGCTTCAGCAATACCATCAAGATCTAATTGGAAGTTCGGAAGCAGGTTTACTTTGCGTACTTCAACATTGTTTATATTGGCCGAAACCTCGTACATTCCGTAAGTTGGTGGAAGGATAATAACGTTGTCTTTTCCGGGTTCGCAAAAGGCGCGGTAAAGCAGGTCAATTGCCTCATCACTTCCGTTACCTAAGAAGGTGTTTTCAATGGGTACACCCTTGATCTTACTGATAGCATCTTTAAGGTCGAGCTGCAGTGGATCCGGGTACCGGTTGTAATCTGCAGGCAGTGGTGATCCGAAGCTATTCTCATTGGCATCAAGATAAATGCTGGCCTGGCCTTTATACTCATCGCGGGCAGTAGAGTAGGGGCGCAGGTTTTTTATGTTTTCCCGCTGTAAACTGTTAATATCCATTTTCTGAATTTAAACGAATGGTGATGGCATTTTTGTGTGCCTGCAGGCCTTCTGCTTCTGCAAGCGTCTCAATAGTATTGCCAATGTTATTTAAACCTGTTTTATCAATTAGTTGGAATGTGATCTTCTTAATAAAAGAATCAATTGAAACCCCCGAATAGGCTTTTGCATAACCACTTGTGGGTAGGGTATGGTTGGTGCCTGAGGCATAGTCTCCAGCACTTTCCGGCGTTAAGTTGCCAAGGAATACGGAGCCTGCATTTATGATGAGGGGAACTATCGTTTCGTATGCCGAGGTAGCCAGAATCAGGTGCTCAGGAGCATAGACATTACTGAAGTCCATACCTGCGTTTAGGTCGTCCACCAGCACAGCATAAGAGTTTTGGATTGCCTTTTCCGCAATGGTTCTACGTGGGAGCACAGCAATCTGCTTTTCCAGTTCAGCGATTGTATTTGCTATAATTTTGCTTGATGTAGCAACCAGTACTGACTGACTATCAACGCCATGTTCTGCCTGAGCAAGGAGGTCGGAAGCAACGTATGACGGATTGGCAGTCTCGTCTGCGAGCACCAAAACTTCGGAAGGTCCGGCCGGCATGTCGATGGCCGTCAGCGTTGTGCCCTGGATTAATTGCTTCGCCTGGGTCACATATCTGTTTCCCGGACCAAAGATTTTATCAACTTTCAGGATGCTTTCCGTTCCGTAAGCCATAGCAGCAACGGCCTGAGCACCTCCTGCAAGATATATCCTGTCGATACCCAGCAGCATGGCACAATAGGCCAGGTAGCTGTTCGTTTTTCCGTCTTGTTGAGGCGGAGAACATACAATGATTTCCTTACAACCCGCAAGCTTTGCTGGAATTCCCAACATGAGGAAGGTGCTTGGTAGAACGGCTGTACCGCCAGGTATATAAAGGCCTACGCGTTCAATCGGGCGATTTTCACGCCAGCATGTTACACCGGGCATCGTTTCTATTGCGGCTTCTTTATGGATTTGTGCTGCGTGAAAGCGTTTGATGTTGCTGTATGCTGTATCAATAGCTGTTTTAACGTTTTCCGGGATAGCTGATGCAATTTCCGCAAGTTCAGTTTTGTCCAGGTACAGCTTAGTAAGATCAACCTTGTCAAACTGCAGGGAAAAGGCTTTCAATGCTGCATCTCCATCCTGTTTTACCTGTTTTACAATTGCTGAAACCCGTGCTTTGATGCTGCCGTCATCCTCCAGTTGTCGTAAGCAGAGGTTCTGAATATCTTGTTTAGACAGGTCTTTTAATGTGTAGACTTTCAATGTTTTATATTTAGTAATTAACTAAAGGTTAATGTTAAAATTGAGATGTTTAGGCGTTTATACCTATTTAGACGATGATCTTTTCCATTGGCATTACAACAATACCTTCGGCACCTGCAGCTTTAAGCGCATTAATCTTTTCCCAGAAATCCTGTTCAGCAATCACGGAGTGTAAGGCCACCCAACCTTCGTCGAACAATGGAACTACTGTCGGACTCTTCACGCCCGGAAGTAGTGCAACAACTTTTTCCAGGTTTGTTTTGGCAACATTTAATACAACGTATTTGGTTTCTTTTGCTCTCAGAACGGAACGCACACGCTGTAATAATTCGAGCACTTCGGGCTCGAATTCTGCACCTTCCCTCCCGATTAAAACCGCCTCAGATTTCATCACTTCAGCAAATGGTTTCAAGCCATTACTTTTTAAAGTTCCACCGGTGGAAACGATGTCACAAATGGCATCACTTAGTCCTAAACCGGGACCAATTTCTACCGATCCTGAGATGGTTCTGACCTGAGCATTTACATTGTTTTCGAGAAGATATTTTTCTAGAATAACCGGGTAGGAAGTGGCGATGGCCTTGCCTTCTAATTCTGAGATTTCAGTGATGTCACTATTGTTCGGAACGGCAATTTTAAGGGTACATTTTCCAAAAGATAACTTTTGTAAATACGATACCTGTGCACCAGATTCTGTGATCACATTTTCACCAACAATACCGAGATCGGCAATACCATCCTGTACATATTCGGGGATATCATCATCTCTTAAAAAGAGGATTTCTAAAGGGAAATTACTAACGGTTGAGATAAGGGAACTCTTGTAGTTTTCGAATGATAAACCACAATTTTTAAGGATCTCTACGGATTTTTCGTTTAACCTACCCGATTTCTGGATAGCTATTTTGAGTGTTTTCAATTTGCTTATATTGAATGAATGGAATAAAAATAAAATTTTCGGAAACTAGTCTTGAAGTACAAAACATTACATATCTATCGCCATAACTGGCGATGGTGCAAATGTAAGTGGTGGTTCAAGTGTTTTCTCATTTATTTCGTCCGTTCAATCTGCAAATGCATGTTGGGATGCGGCAAATATATAGGCTTGGAAATAAAATAAAGAATATCAGCTTCAAAAATTGTATTGTTAATGTAAGTTTAACATGGAAACACCAGGATTGACGGTATGTTTAAGAAATGATACATTGAAAAAGCGGCCGCAGCAGCCCTTAGCTTATAAAAAGCCGAACAGATTCCATTTAAATCCTTATTTTTGTTTAAAAAAACAATATGAAACTTGTAATCACAGGCGTAACTATTGCCGACCCCAATAGTCAGTTTAATCAAAGCACTTGTGATGTACGTGTAGAAGAAGGTAAGCTTGTAGCGATAGGCGAAAGCTTGAGCCCTGAAGCCGGTGACGAGGTTTTTGATGGAACTGGATGTTACATTAGTCCGGGATTTTTTGATCTGAATTGCGCAGTTGGTGATCCTGGTTTAGAAACCAGGGAAGATATTCAAACTGCAATGGCTGCTGCCGCAGCTGGAGGTTTTACTGGCATTGCCGTTTTGCCGCACGCTGAACCTGTTGTGCATTCCAAAGCAGAAGTAGAGTACATTTTGAACCGTTCGAAAGATCGTTTGGTTGATGTCCATCCGATTGGAGCAATTAGCAGGAACCTGGAAGGAAAGGAACTTGCGGAGCTTTACGATATGCAACAAGCAGGCGCAGTTGCTTTTTCTGATGGCAATAAACCTGTAGCTGATGATGGCTTTATGAGCCGTGCGCTTCAATATGCAAAGGGTGTTGATGCGCTCCTGATGGTTTATCCGGAGAATAAAGCAATAGCAGGTAAGGCTCAGGTGAACGAAAGTCGCACCAGCGTTTTGCTTGGTATGAAAGGAATTCCTGCCCTGGCAGAACAAATGCAGATCTCACGTGATTTGTTCCTTTCGGCATACCACAATGCACCAATACATATTAGTACAATATCGACGGCCGGATCTGTTGCTTTAATAAAACGCGCAAAACGTGACGGCGCGAAGGTGACCTGCGACGTTGCGGCACATCACCTGGTGTTTACTGAAGACAAGTTAAACGATTTTGACAGCAATTATAAGGTTAAACCACCGTTAAGAGGTAAGAGTGATGTCAAAGCACTTTTAGCGGGGTTGAAAGACGGCACGATTGATGCCGTAACCAGTCAACATCGTCCACATGAAATAGAACATAAGGACGTGGAGTTTGAAATTGCAGCCTACGGCATGCTTGGGCTACAAACGGCTTTGCCATTTTTAGTGAAAGCAGGTTTGGATGCACAGCAGATTGCCGAGAAGCTGGCAATTGCACCAAGAAAGGTGTTGAATCTTGAAGTTCCTAACATAGAAGTCGGTGAAAAGGCCAATTTCAGTGTTTACAGTTTGAAAGAGACCTGGTTATATAACCAGGATAGTAATAAAAGCAAGTCTAAGAATTCAGCCCTATTAAATCAACAGCTTAGCGGAAAAGTGAAGCTGGTATACAACAACAATAAACTTGAAACTTATGGATAGTAATGTAAAAAGCGCACTTGTCGCCGCACTGGATAAATTTGCGGAACAATCGGGTGAAGATTCGGTTAAACTGGAGGAAAACCTTGTTGAGGTGTTCAGTAAGGATCTTGGTTTTCTTGAGAAAGTTGAAGAGTTTGATGCCGCATTCGATGAATATCCTGCATTCGAGGAACTTCGCGAGGTTTTCTTTGACTTATTAATGATCAACTTCTTTGCAAGTGACATTAAGAAATTGGAAGAAGATTACCTGGAAACCGATGAGTGGGCGAACATTGAAGAAGAAACCATTGATCGTGGTACGGAGTTGCTGAATTTGCTGCTGTACATCAACGAGTGTCATGACGAGAAAATTAAGCCTGAACTCAATGACTTCCTGAAAGAGTTTTTGTTGGTTGAAGAGGACGAGTTCCAGGATGAGTTTCATATTTATGAAGATCTGATCAGCAATCAGCAGCTGGTTGAGAGCAGCATCGAGGATATCTGCAGTCATGCAGGCATGATCGATCTTGGTGAAGAGATGGAGGAGCTGTTTGTTCCTTTCATGAGTTTCTTCCATCAGCCACGGGCAACACCGGAGGCCTTAAAAGAGTTGGAAGAAAATAGTGCAAACCCTGCTTTTGATGTTGCGGTTTACAGCTTAATTGCTAATTTTAACGAAAATAGAATTTAGTAATTAAATAAAAACGCTGTTAAACATGGAAACTACAACGATCAACACCAGTGCGGTAAGAAGTGCTGCCTTGAAGAACGGAATCATTTGGGGCGCGATTAGTATCGTGTTGTTTTTGGTCATTTATTACATTGCACCAGAGCTTATGGGTTCATGGATCGGCTCTACCATCACCTTTTTAGTTGGTATAGGTCTGGCGGTTTTCTTCTGCCTGGATTTACGTAAACATGCTGGAGGATACTGGAATTTTTCACAGGCACTGTTAAACATCTTTATCATGTTCCTCGTTTCCACGGCACTTTCGTACTTTTTCACGATCATCTTCAGTAAGTACATTGAACCGGAGTATGCGATAAAAATGAAAGAGACGATGATGTCCAGTGTAGAGTCTACCTATAAGAGTGTTGGTCTGGATGCTGCGAAACTGGATGAAGAGATGAGTAAAATGTCTACTGAACTAGATAAGACCTTGAATCCGAACTTTTCGCAGATCATTGTTGGCTTCGGTATTTCCGCGACCTTATATTTTATCGGTGCACTGATCTTTGCTGCAATCTTTAAAAAAGAGCGTCCAATATTCTTCAAAACTGAGGAATAGAAATCATAATTTTTTAAGCCAATACTGTTTGGGTCGATGAAATCGGTCGGACGGTATTGGCTTTTTTATGGAACATTTTCGTGTCAATGTTTTAAGCATTCAGAAGAATGTCATTTAATTTGACAAAATTTGCGACCAGATTAAGCGTACTAGAGCACACATGGACATATCTGTTGTTATTCCCTTATATAATGAAGAAGAATCTTTATCAGAACTAACGGTCTGGATTGCCCGGGTGATGGCTGAAAATGGTTTTTCGTATGAGATCCTGTTCGTGGATGATGGGAGTACAGATGCCTCATGGAGCATCATCGAATCGCTCAGAATTACGCAGCCTGAAGTTAAGGGTATTAAGTTTCGACGTAACTATGGAAAGTCTGCAGCACTAAACGTAGCTTTCGAGGCTGCGGAGGGTGATGTTATCATCACTATGGATGCCGATTTGCAAGACAGCCCGGATGAAATTCCTGAGCTTTTTCGCCGTATTAAGGAAGAAAAGTTTGACCTTATTTCTGGTTGGAAGAAGAAACGGTATGACCCGATCACTAAAACGATACCTACAAAGTTGTTTAATGCCGCAACCCGGAAAATGTCTGGCATTGCGCTGAATGATTTTAACTGCGGTCTTAAAGCTTATCGTAAAGATGTGATCAAAACAATTGAAGTTTACGGGGAAATGCACCGTTATATTCCGGTAATTGCCAAATGGGCGGGTTTCACGAGGATTGGGGAGCAGGTTGTGGAACACCGCGCACGTAAATACGGGGTAACCAAATTTGGGATGAGCCGTTTTATCAATGGCTTCCTGGATCTGTTATCAATCTTCTTTGTTGGTAAATTTGGAAAGCGACCGATGCACTTCTTTGGTTCGCTTGGGGTTCTGTCTTTTTTCCTGGGGATCTTTATGGCCTTATGGATGATTGGCGTTAAACTTTACCATATCGCTGTGCACCTGCCGTATAAACGGGAGGTTACCGATCAGCCATTATTTTACATTGCCTTAGTGGCCATCATTGTCGGCTCACAAATGTTCCTGACGGGTTTCGTTGCGGAGCTGGTGACAAGAAATGCACCTGAGCGAAATCAATACTTAATAGAAAAAGAGCTGCGCTAATGTTTTTTTCTATCATTATACCTTTATATAATCGTCCACAGGAGATTGATGAGCTGCTGTTTACTTTAACCCGGCAGTCTTACACGCAGTTTGAAGTGCTGGTGATTGAGGACGGATCTGTAAACGACGCTAAAGCGGTTGTTGAAAAGTATAGCAACAAGCTTGATCTTAAATACTACGTAAAAGCAAACGAAGGACAAGGCTTTACCCGGAACTATGGTTTTGAGCGTGCAAAAGGCGATTACTTTGTAATTTTCGATTCAGACTGTCTGATTCCCGAAGACTATCTGGAGATCGTAAAAGATTATTTACTGGCCCAGGGCCTGGATGCTTACGGTGGTCCTGACGCTGCTCATGATAGTTTTACACCGGTACAAAAGGCTATTAGCTATGCAATGACCTCGCCTTTCACCACAGGGGGCATCCGGGGAAATGCTAAACACATCGGGCAGTTCCATCCCAGAAGCTTTAACATGGGGGTTTCCAGAGTAGTTTGGGAAAAAGTTGGGGGATTTATTCTGACCAGGCTTGGGGAGGACATCGAATATAGCATCCGTATCCATGAGCATGGTTTCAAGATCGGGCTGATTCCTGCGGCAAAGGTCTATCATAAACGTCGAACAAGTTTTGCGCAGTTTTATAAACAGCTGCATTTCTTTGGCAGGGCCAGGATCAACATCTATAAACATTTCCCTTCAGAGCTTAAGCTGGTGCATTTTTTTCCGGCGGTGTTTACGGTGGGTACATTGCTGACAATAGTTCTCCATTTTATATATCCGCCATTAGCTTATCTTTGTGATGCGGGTATATTTTTATTTTTCTTTTTGATATTTTGTCATTCCTGGCAGGTGAATAGGTCTGTACATGTGGCTTTTTTAAGCATCATTGCAGCGTTCATTCAGCTGGGTGCTTATGGGATGGGCTTTATACAGGATTTTGTTAAAAGAGTAGTTTTAAAATCGGCATGATTAATTTTTTAAAAGAAAGCACCTTTACGGTTAATGAGGTAATCGGGAAAGCCTGGCGTGTTACTTACGACAACTACTTCTCGCTCGCGACATTGTGCTTTTTAATCTTCATTACTTTTACGACCTCGAGTTTAATGGCCTTCTTTTTAAAGGACGTAAACATTGGCTTGCGGATCCTGATGGTGTTCCTTTTCATCGTGCTATACTGTACGATAAATCTATCCTTGTTTAAGTACATTCTCCATTTGTTGGATAATGAGAACGAACAGATCACTATTGTAAGCACTTTACCTACCCGCGTACAGATCATTCGTTTCTTGATAGCTACATTTTACTTCGCACTTTGTATCGTATTCGTGGGTGTCTTGCTTTATCCGGTGTTATTTATTCTTGATCCCATCTTGCGTTACGCCGTAAAAATGGGTTTGGTCAGCGACCTCGCTGCAGCTGGCAGGGTAGTGACCAATGTCTCCGTTGCTATTGCCATTGTGGCAATCTTCATCACCTTCATCAGGATTTCATTTTTTCAATTCTTCATTATCGATAGGCAGGCTAAGCCTTTCCAAGCGATAAAATACAGTTTGGCCACCACTCGCGGTAATTTTACCAAGATCTTGTTACTGTTACTGGTGCTTGGCTTTTTTCACCTGCTCTCTTTGGTTTTTAACTATCTTCACTGGTCGGTGATATCATTGCTGGTCATCAGCCTGAGCTCTTTCATCATTGTTCCGCTTTCCAGCGTGGCATTAACGATTGTTTATCGTAAAATGATGGCTGAATACGATGGGAACGAAGAACCAGACATCATTCACAATATTGTTTAGCAAATTATGGGATTAAAAGCGGCATTAAGTAAACCCTTTGCTGCCTTCATCGTACGAGGCATAAACAAATGGAAAAATAACGCAGCAGCGGCTCAACAAAAGGTTTTTCAGCAGCTCATCAGCGAAGCGTCTGATACTGCTTTTGGCAAGGATCACAATTTCTCAGCCATAAAGACCTATGCCAATTTCAAGCAACAGGTGCCTGTGCGGGACTATGAAGCACTAAGACCCTATATTGACCGTGTGGTTGCAGGGGAGCCAAACATCATGTGGAAGGGCAAGCCGAAATACTTCGCTAAAACATCCGGGACAACCTCTGGTGCTAAATATATTCCAATTTCCAGGGAGTCCATGCCGGAGCATCTCAAAGCTGCACGCAATGCTCTGTTGACCTATATACATGAAACCGGGAAAGCTGACTTTGTCAACGGGAAGATGATCTTTCTGCAAGGTAGCCCGGTGATGAGCATAAAAAATGGGATCAAAGTTGGCCGTCTTTCAGGGATTGTAGCTAACCTGGTGCCTGCTTATCTGCAGCGAAACCGGATGCCATCGTACAAAACGAACTGCATTGAGGACTGGGAAACTAAAGTTGACGCCATTGTAGACGAAACGATTCAGGAGGATATGACCTTGATCTCGGGTATTCCACCCTGGGTGCAGATGTACTTCGACCGTTTGACGGAAAAGAGTGGTGGTAAGAAGATCAAGGATATATTCAAAAACCTGCAGCTCTTCGTATATGGGGGGGTAAATTATGAACCCTACCGTGCTAAGATTGAGGGTAGTATTGGGAGGAAAATCGACTCGATCGAAACCTATCCGGCTTCGGAGGGCTTTATTGCTTATCAAGATAGTCAGCAGGATAAAAGTCTGTTATTATTGGCTGATGCAGGGATGTTCTATGAATTTATTCCTGCTGAGGAATATCATAATGAGCGTCCGACACGTTTAAGCTTGGAAGAGGTGGAGCTGGACAGGAACTACGCGTTGATCCTGAATACGAATGCGGGACTTTGGGGATATAGCATTGGTGATACGGTGAAGTTTGTATCTAAGCATCCGTATAAGATCCTGGTGACTGGAAGGATCAAGCATTTTATTTCAGCTTTCGGGGAACATGTGATCGGAGAAGAAGTAGAACAGGCACTATGGAGTGTAGCTGAACAGGAAGGAGTTAGCATCACCGAATTTACCGTAGCGCCACAGATTACGCCACCGGAAGGAGGCTTGCCATATCACGAGTGGTTTGTGGAATTTGGTACTGCACCAAAGGATTTAACTGCTTTTAGCAGGAAAGTGGATGAGGCACTTCAAAAGAAAAACATATATTACCATGATCTGATCACGGGGAAGGTATTGCAACCGCTCTTGATCCGGTCATTAAATAAAAATGCATTTGTAGACTACATGCGTGCTGCAGGTAAACTTGGCGGCCAGAATAAGGTGCCTCGGTTGTCTAACGATAGACAGATTGCGGATCGTTTGAGTAGCTTTACAATTTAACAGAATATCATTGAAGAATATATCGATACTGGGCTCTACTGGGTCTGTGGGGACACAAACGTTGGAAGTTATTGAGGCTAATCCTTCGTTATATAAAGTTGTTGCGCTGACAGCGCAGAAGAATGCAAAGCTGTTGATTGCGCAGGCCATGAAACACCGGCCGGAATTGGTTGTGATCTGCGATGAATCAAAATTTCAGCAGGTGCGGACGGCACTTGAAGGTACTGCCATAAAGGTGCTTGCTGGTGAGGCGGCATTAGAGGAAGCAGCCAGCCTGGATAGCGCAGACTTCGTAGTAACTGCAATTATGGGGGCTGTAGGATTAAAGCCGACTATAGCAGCAATCAAAGCAAAAAAAGATATTGGTCTTGCCAATAAGGAGACCTTAGTTGTGGCTGGGCAGCTGATCACGCAGTTGGCGAAGGATCATGGTGTCAATATTGTTCCAGTCGATTCTGAGCATTCCGCCATCTATCAGTGCCTGGTGGGTGAAGCCGGAGACGCGGTGGAAAAGATTTACTTAACCGCTTCAGGTGGCCCGTTCCGGGGTAAAGATCTTTCATTTCTGGCATCTGTGACCAAAGAGGCTGCTCTAAAACACCCGAACTGGGTGATGGGCGCTAAAATCACGATTGATTCTGCGTCAATGATGAATAAGGGATTGGAAGTGATTGAAGCCAAGTGGTTATTCGACCTGAAGGAAGATCAGATTGACGTGATCATACATCCTCAATCGATTATCCACTCGCTGGTGCAGTTTACTGACGGTTCGATGAAGGCGCAAATGGGGCTGCCGGATATGAAACTGCCGATTCACTATGCGATGGCTTATCCGGCACGGGTACAAACGAACTTTCCTCGCTTTAACTTTATGGATTATCCGGAGCTTACGTTTCAGCAGCCGGATAGGACGGCATTTCGTAATCTCGAACTCGCTTATCAGGCGATGAACCAGGGTGGTAATATGCCCTGCATCATCAATGCAGCCAATGAAGTGGTGGTGAATGCATTCCTGGAAGACCGGATCGGGTTTTTGGAAATGAGCGATGTTATTGCACGTTGTATGAGTGATGTTCAATTCATTGCAGCGCCTACCCTGAACAATTATTTAGAAACGGACCAGCATACCCGTATATTTGCCGGTCAACTGGTAACAAAATAGATTTTATCTCATCATAAATAAAAACATTAAGTAATATATGAATGGACTGATTATGACCGCCCAGCTTTTACTGGGACTATCGATATTAGTAATTTTACACGAACTGGGTCACTTCCTGGCGGCAAGGGCCTTCGGCATCAAGGTCGAGAAGTTCTACCTATTCTTTGATGCCTGGAACGTTAAGCTTTTCAGCTTTAAAAAAGGCGATTGTGAATACGGAATCGGTTGGCTGCCACTTGGGGGCTATGTTAAGATCGCAGGTATGATCGACGAGTCGATGGACACCGAGCAGATGGCACAACCTGCACAACCTTGGGAGTTCCGCTCTAAACCGGCCTGGCAGCGATTGATCGTGATGCTCGGTGGTGTGGTCGTAAACGTGATTGTCGGTATTTTCATCTTCTGGATGCTGACGTTCAAATACGGAGAGACTTATATTTCGAACAATTCCGCCCATAGCGGCATCAATCCCGGTGTAGTAGGACAAAGCATCGGACTACAGAAGGGGGATAAGGTTCTTGCCATTAACGGTAAAAAGGTAATCCGCTTCGAAGAAATTACTTCTTCAAAAGTATTACTGAGCAACACCACGTTAACGATACTACGTGGGAACAAAACCTTGTACGTAAAGGTTCCTGAAAACATACTGAACGACATATCGGACGAGGGCATTGAGGCCTTTGTAGACCGCGTACCGCTGATTAGTTCTACTGTGGACTCCATTATGACCGGTAAACCTGCGGCTAAAGCAGGGGTGCAGAAGGGTGACGTGATAACTGCCATCAATGATGTTCCTGTTAAATTTAGTACCGAAGTTGTTGAACAGATAAAGAAGTCTAAAGGGAAGCCCATGGTTTTCGATGTAAAACGCGGTGCGGAGACATTGGCGTTGAATGTGCCGGCTGATACATCCGGTATGGTGGGCATTGGGTTCCGTGTAAGTGAAATTAAACAAGAGACCATCAAATATGGCTTGTTGGAAGCATTGCCTATCGGTGCTACACAAGCCTGGAAAACTTTCAGCGACAATGCAAAAGGTATTGGTAAGGTATTTACAGGTCAAATAAAGGCGAATAAGGCATTCTCCGGCCCTGTGGATATCGCACGCAAAGTTTACGGTGGTGAGTGGGTTTGGGCTCGATTCTGGGCTTCTACGGCATTTATTTCGGTTGCCTTAGCATTCATGAACTTATTGCCGATCCCGGCATTGGATGGCGGACACGTGGTATTCCTTTTAGTGGAGATGGTAAAAGGAAAGCCGCTGGGGGACAAATTCATGGAACGTGCACAGATGGTCGGCTTTGTGATCTTGCTATCACTCATGGTCTTTGTGCTCGGCAACGATATCTTTAAGAATTTCATTAAGTAGCACCGTTTATGGATTACTTTGAATTATACGGCCTTCCGCTTAGCTTCAACCCCGATTTGAAGCTCGTGAAGCAGAAGTTTTATGAACTGAGTAAAAAGTACCACCCGGATTTCTTTATCAATGAAGGTGAAGAAAAACAGCAGGAGGTACTGGAGCTGTCGACATTAAACAACAAAGCTTTTCAGGTGCTTAATGATCCACAGAAGCGAGTTCATTATATACTATCGTTGAAAGGCTTGCTGGAAGAAGGGGAGAACTATAAACTTCCGCAAAGCTTCCTGATGGAGATGATGGAGGTAAATGAAGCTTTGATGGACTTGCAGTTTGATCCAGATCCGGAGCGCTTGTCGCAGGTGAAGCAGGAAATAGATAACATTGAAGCTTCACTGAACCAGGAATCCGCATCGCTTGCAGCTTCTTACGACCAGCAAGATCCTGCTGCGCAGGAAGCAACATTGCTGGCGATCAAAGATCTTTATTACAGAAGTAAATACTTATACCGGATCAGGGAAAGCCTGGCCAAAATCAAATAGATATGATGCATACTTCCGCCATTTTCAGAAAAGTAGCCGTTGCAGAAGGGATTTCTTACATCCTTTTATTGTTTATCGCGATGCCATTGAAGTATTGGGCAGACATGCCGCTAGCGGTGAAATATACAGGTTGGGCGCATGGACTGCTGTTTGTCTTATACATCGTTTTCTGGCTAATGACCTGGCAGGAAAGCAGATGGAAGGCAAGTAAAGCAGCGATGTTCCTGCTTTCGTCATTTTTACCTTTCGCACCATTCTGGGTGGACAAAAAATTAAAAGAAGATAATGAAAATTAATCTTGGAAGTTTGGGAGACAATGAATAGATTTGCATCCCGCTAACAAGCAAATGCCCAGCTGGCGGAATTGGTAGACGCGCTGGTCTCAAACACCTGTGGGAAACCGTGCCGGTTCGACTCCGGCGCTGGGTACACCCCCTCTGATACCTTTAGAGGGAACAACCTAAAAACGGCCTCAACACCTTGTTAAGGCCGTTTTTTTTAGCCTAAAAATGGTTCAGAATACCTTCTGGTAGTAATAAGCTTATTAAAGTAGTAGAAGTTAAGGAGGTTTTCGGAACTAAAAGGAGAACCACCCCGTGATATGAGCACTAAGATGTTTAACAATTGATGATACATATCCTAAAAACAGTTTTAAATTTGCCAACACTGTACCTTAAATTTAGATATGTATCAAGGCTCGTTAAACAAAGCGTTACTCTTTCTATTAATCTTATTTCCATTTATTAAACTTTCTGCTCAGCAAGAGGCTAAAGAAATATCAGCTGAAAAGCGTAAGAAAATGGAATGGTTTAAAGACGCAAAACTTGGCATCTTCATTCATTGGGGCATCTATTCCGTGAACGGAGTTTCTGAATCCTGGTCTTTCTTCAACAACTATTTGAGTCATGACAGCTATATGAAGCAGCTTGATGGTTTAACCGCCACGCACTACAAGCCGCAGGAATGGGTAAACCTGATCAAGGAGAGTGGAGCAAAGTACTCCGTAATTACCAGTAAACATCATGATGGTGTGGCTTTATGGGATACAAAAGCGATCAATCCGATTACAACCTTGAACAATAGTGCTGCGAAAAAAGATCTACTAAGCCCCTTTGTCGCTGAACTAAAAAAGTCAGGCTTAAAAACAGGGATTTACTTTTCCCTGCCAGACTGGAGCCATCCTGATTATGATGTATTCACAAGAGCACGTAAAAGATATCAGGTGATTGAATCTCCAGCTCGTTGGAACAAGTACCTTACTTACTTTCATACCCAGCTTAATGAAATATCAAAGATCTATAAACCTGACCTCCTGTGGTTCGATGGAGACTGGGAGCATACGGCTGAAGAATGGCAGAGTGAAAAAGTGCTGAATAATCTAAGAAAATACAATCCTAATATTATTATCAATTCTAGATTAAACGACCATGGCGATTACGAAACACCAGAACAAGGTATTCCTGTTCTAAAGCCTAAGAATGACTACTGGGAACTCTGCTATACCATGAATGATTCCTGGGGATATCAGCCTTTCGACGATAAATACAAGTCGCCTAATATGATTATCAGGACATTGGTAGATTGTATCAGCATGGGTGGTAACCTATTGCTTGATATTGGTCCAAAGGCCGACGGCACCATTCCTGAAGAGCAGGTGCATATTCTTAAACAATTAGGGCGATGGACAAACAAGCATAGCGAAGCTATTTACGGTACAAGAGCTGGTATTCCCAGCAAGCACTTTAGTGGGAAAACTGCATTATCTAAGGATAAAAAGACACTTTATCTTTATGTCGACTGGATTCCTAAAAATGATGAGAGTTTGTTGTTGAGGGATGTAAAATCGCAGCCTCTTAGTGTCAAAATTGTCGGCAGTGAAGCAGGAGCATCCTTTGACAGAGATGGAAATGATCTCTTATTAAACATCCCTCCCTCGGCTGCAGATACTGAAGTAACGGTTATTGCTTTAAGATTTGATCAACCCTTAGAATTGCACGACTCAAGAACCACAAACATTAATCTTGCACACTTGAAAGATGAAAAGATAGCTAATCCGCTTCAACTGAAAAGACTCACCAATGCGCTACATGAAGGTAACAATCCATTTCTAGATACTAAACTCGAAGTCGACGGACTTGGATTGGAAAAAGAAAAGAATAATTTATCTCCAGACGTGTACGGATGGATTACAAAGCATGCTGAGGCGTTATACAAAACAGGCAAGGGCTTACCTGAAGGTCACTATCAGGGCAACAGCACACTAGCAGCAGACAAGCAGACCTTGTATCTTTTTGTCGAAGGGACACCCACCGGACCTATTGCATTAAAAGGCATCAAAAACAAGATTAGCAGAATCAGAGTTGTTGGCGAGGGTACGATGATCGAACCGCAAATCTATAATAAGCTTTACTGGAGTGCGGTGCCCGGCATCATTTACATTCCAATACCAGAATCCCGACTGGACAAGCATATTACGGTGATTGCAATATTGCTTGACCAACCTTTAGACTTGCATCGTGAGCAGGTGGGAGCGATAGAAAGTAACCTATAAAGCTTTTCATCCGCTCCAGTCGCTGGCATAACATTTATTGCTCCACGTAAAACGTCTGGCTAAATGCTCCGTTAGCTGCACAATCCCAGGCTTCCACACGCAACCATTTGCGGCCCTTCAGTTCAGGTCTAAGAGCAAAGGTTTTTGTTCCGTAGGCCTCGGTATCTGTCAGGTCTACCTTTTCCCTGTAAACTTTCTCTCCGTCGCCGGAAATGATCTCGACAAAGTTCATTGGGAAGGTCCAGCTGAGTTTTAGCCGTATATCAGCTGTAGCATCTGCATTCAGCTTCAGCGTCTCACCGGAAAGCTTGCCGTTTACCTGCAGTTCATGCATCAAAACCTCTCCGGTACTGCTGAAGAATTTACCCCGCTTCATCGCGTCGACAACGGGCTTCCAGCCTTCGCTGAACTTAGGAAGCTTGTCCATCATCATGTAGTTCACATTCATGTGGGCGTACATCTCGTTTTCCTGTGTGATGGTAAAAAGGTCAGCCTCGGCGATAACGGTCTTCTTTTCTCCCCAGTTGTTCATATCATCTAAAAGGTCGAGCACACGGTTGCCGAGTCGCGGTTGAGAAAGATCAGCCGGCATAGCTTTCCAGGCAGCGCCCATAAAGCGATCAGACTTGAAAAACTCTTCGTGGTTGTAAATATCAGGTGTGTTCACCGAGCCCTTTGTGCGTGCGTGTGCCGTCCAGGCAAGTCCATGTTCATCCTTAAGCAAACGGAGCATATCGTGTTTATCCCCAATATGGTACACCTTCCCAAAACCTGGTTGCTCCTGAACGTACGGTACACCTTTCGACCGGGCCATTACCCAATATACCGGCTTGGGAAATATTTGAAGCCAGTGTCCCCCGAAAAATTCATTTGGCTCCTCACCAGGCATCAGCAGAAAATGGTCATCGGATAAACGTTCGCATTGCTCGAACAACGTTTTCAGTTCTTTCAGACGGAGCGAATCCGGCCCCTTGGGATGTGCGGTATAGTGAAACTCCCCCAAATGAACCATATCCACACCAAGGCGTTTAAATACATCTACAAACTCCGGCTTCTCTGGAACAGCTTTGCCGGCGAGCACAACATTCATGATAAATTCATTATGAAAGTGGCTGGACATGGTTTTAAATCCCGGGAGGCTAGCGTAACGATCCGCATTGGTAAACTTTTTCACTGCTTCAAGCACATCCCCGCTGCCTGAATTCCCGAGCAGGCAGAAAAAGTTAAGCCGCTGTTTCGTTCCCGGAGGTGCGTTGAACCAAGGAACAAAACGTCTGTCACCTTCCAGTTCCTGCCTGATGCCCATGCCATAACCGTCGACCAGCCCACGATAATTGGCGCCATGCCAGATAAATTTCAAATTGAACGCCTCATCAAGTGGATAGAAATACTGATGTGGCGGAGGAAAGATGGCCAAAGCACCGCCCTTGCGCTGTGCAGCAATCGTACGATACTTCAGGGCCAGATTCCGGGCAGAATCCCCATAGTTGACTGCTGCAGTAGCGAACTGATCACTGGTATTCACCCAGGTTAGTTTTTCCCATTTCTTAGACCGGCTTACCAGTCCTGCATCATAGACGATTGCCGTGGCGTCAGCCTCCGTAGACATTACCGCAGCTATATTAAACAGCGGACTGCCATTGTAGAACGTAAGCTCCAGCTTACCAGAAAAGCGGTCCGCTTTAAGGCTCCCCAAAGAGACAACCGTCCGGCTGCCGATCGTTTTTACTGAAATCGAATCTTTCTTTAATACCACCGGGTAGGTAGCATGCGGGCGGGCGGGCACCTTGTCAAAAAAAATATTCCAGCTGTTCTGTGACAAGAGATCCCGTTTTCCAATGCTCAACAGAAATGATGGATCTAGATCTTCAGCGACAGTGTGAAACTTAGATTTGGAACTTAGACCAATGTACTTAAACAAGGGACTGCTAGCAGACATATCCAACTGTATTTTGCCCCTGGTGTCTTTTCCTGCCGGCCAGGTGAGTTCAATCAATTGCCCATTCTGTGTGATTGTTGCACCGCCATCGGAATTGAATAAGCTGGTGTCTAGTTTCTGCTGCGCTTTTACCTGACCCAGGGAAAAGATGGTCAGTGCTAATAAGATCAAGGTTCTAAAATTCATATCTGGCTTGTATGATACTAACTTAATAAAAACATATGACTTAATGCTTTATCACGCAGCAGATTAGATAACGCGA
The DNA here is from genome assembly GCF_051965375.1 of Pedobacter sp. SAFR-022. NCBI lineage: Bacteria > Pseudomonadati > Bacteroidota > Sphingobacteriia > Sphingobacteriales > Sphingobacteriaceae > Pedobacter > Pedobacter sp. SAFR-022. The sequence continues at coordinate 392,631 of NZ_JBQCME010000003.1, read as the reverse complement.
TGCTTAAGCGTATCAAAAACCTGAACTACCATTTGATCTCAAATCCTGTTTGAATCCTTCGGATTGTCTGTGCATTGGTATTTTGTATAAGCACCAAAATAGTCTTGACAAATGGATGATTGTTATTTGCAAAAACGGTTCTACATTTGTCTAACACTGTTAAATGATATAACAGATTGAAATATGGGAAGTAAAGAGCGGATTGCAAGATTAAAGGAAGAAACCAGAAATAACATCCTGGATGCAGCCTTAGAGATTGTAAAAGAAGATGGATGGCAGGCTTTAAGTATGCGAAAAATCGCTGACAAGATAGAATATACTGCACCCATCATCTACGAGTATTTTGAAAATAAGGAAGGAATCCTTTTTGAACTTACCCGCAAGGGATACGTGATCCTGGGACAAGAGGTCAAGAAATCTATGGAGAAGGATGCAGACCCTGTAAAGCAACTCGAAACCATGTGGATTGCTTACTGGAACTTTGCATTTGAACATAAAGAATTATATCAGCTCATGTATGGCGTGGAAATGAATTGCTGTTATCGAAAGAATGAGTTTCCCGAGGCAGAACTATCGCTCAACCTGTTCTTTGAGAAGATCAAAGAAGTGATGACGGCAGAGGAACCTGACAAAGATCTGGTATTTAGGAAGTTCTACACCTTTTGGTCTGTGATACACGGTTTGATATCCATAAACCTGGTTAACCGGGGCAGGGGACAAGAAATGAATCAACAGATACTACAAGACGCCATCAAAGGAATTATCAAATATATAAACGAATAAAAATTTAGGGTTCAATCATTGAACCCTCTTTTTAAAAACTTCACTTAACGGTGTTAGATTACCTATAACCGTTATCTCACCAACAATTTAACTTTAAAATCATGGAAAATCACCTTAACTGCACCCCACCATCTAACGCTGTTAAACGATCTAATAACGTTATGAAAGTCTTTAGCCTGGCTCTTGCCTTATTGCTATTTGCCTGTCAGCGACAGGAGAAGCTTCAAGTCTCCAGTACGGTTGTTCAGGCACTACCTGTTTTAACCATCAATAGCAGCTCTGAAAATACACTGCTCGAATACCCAGCCTTAATCGAAGGGGCAGTGGATCTTGAAATTCGCCCCCAGGTATCTGGCTCCATTGAAAAGGTCTTTGTGAATGAAGGCGCGCTGGTCCAAAAAGGTCAACCTCTATTTAAGATCAATGAACTACCATTTAGAGAGGCTTTGAACAATGCCAAAGCAACCTTGCAGTCGGCCAAAGCCGCGGCACAGAATGCGCAGCTCGAAATTGATAAGCTCACGCCGCTAGTTGCCAACAAGGTGGTCTCGGACTTCCAATTAAAAAGTGCTAAAGCTGCACATGCTGCTGCGTTGGCGAGTGTTGAACAGGCAAAGGCAGGCATTGCCACAGCAGAGATCAACCTTGGCTACACGCTGATAAAAGCGCCAGTTACCGGCTACGTCGGCAGACTTCCTAAAAAACAGGGAAGTTTAGTTGGGGCCGACGATCCTGTGCCACTTACCCGTTTGTCTGACGCCCACGAGGTACATGTTTACTTTTCCTTGAGCGAAGACGATTTCATCAACTTCAATGAAAGATATGCGGGTAAAACTGTAGCAGAGCGTATCCGAAACATTCCTGGTGTCTCGCTATTACTTGCCGACAATACTGTATATCCGAAAAAAGGTAAACTTGACATGATAGACGGGCAGTTCGACAAGCAAACCGGCGCAATCACGCTAAGAGCTACTTTCCCGAATGAGGATGGGCTGTTGCGCTCTGGAAACACTGGCAAGATCCAGCTGATCATGACCCATGAGAACGCGCTTTCCGTGCCCCAGGAGGCAACAGTAGAAATCCAGGATAAGATATTCATCTTTTCGGTAGATAAAGAAAACAAAGTAAGCAAACAACCCATCACCGTACTTGGTACCAGCGGTACAAATTACCTGGTCAGAAATGGCATTAAAGCCGGGGACAGGATCGTGCTAAAAGGAATGGAAAACCTGAAAGAAGGCGAGCTTATCCAACCGGAGCAATCAAAAGACTTAACTGCAGCTAATATCAAATAATACGTTAAAGATGTTTAAGAAATTTATTGAGCGACCAGTACTGGCTACTGTGATCTCCATTCTGCTGGTCATTCTTGGAGTGATTGGCCTAACTAAACTGCCTTTGCAGCAATTTCCTGACATTGCGCCGCCCGCGGTGCAGGTGATGGCCCTTTATCCAGGTGCAAATGCGGAAACCGTATTGCGCTCGGTAGCACCATCATTGGAAGAATCTATAAACGGCGTCGAGAACATGAGTTACATGAGTTCCACCGCCAGTAATGATGGTTCTTTGGTCATTACCGTTTACTTTAAGCTGGGCACCGATCCCGATCAGGCAGCCGTGAACGTGCAGAACCGTGTTTCCCAGGCGACCAGCCAGCTTCCTGCGGAGGTGGTACAAGCAGGGATCACCACGTCAAAGCAGCAGAACAGCTTGATCATGGTTGTTGACATGTTTGCAGAAGATACTGAAAACTACGACCAGGCCTTTCTTGCCAACTATGCTCAAATCAATATTATTCCGGAGATTAAAAGGATTCCGGGGGTAGGGCAGTCCATCATTTTTGGCGGAAATAAAGATTACTCTATGCGAGTATGGCTGAATCCTGCGCAAATGGCAACTTATCAGCTTACGCCTAATGAAGTTATGGCTGCAATTCAGGACAAAAGTCTTGAAGCTGCGCCGGGTAAATTTGGTGAAAGTAGTACAGCGTCCTTTGAATACGTGATCAAGTACAAGGGTAAGCTGAACAAACCTGGTGACTATGAAAATATTGCCGTAAAAACAAATGCAGATGGCTCCATCCTAAGGTTAAAAGATGTAGCCCGCGTAGAGTTCGGAACATACACCTATAGCAACTTTACCAGGGTGAATGGAAAGCCGGGGATCAATATCGCCGTGATGCAATTATCCGGTTCCAACTCCAATGAAATCCAGATTGCCATCGCCAAGCTGATGGAAAAAGCCTCCAAAGACTTCCCCAAAGGCGTGAAACACCTGATCCTGTACAACACTAAGGATTCACTGGATATTTCGATCAATCAGGTGAAAGCGACGCTTATCGAGGCATTTATCCTCGTGTTTATTGTGGTGTTTATCTTCCTGCAAGACTTCCGGTCTACCTTAATTCCAGCAATTGCCGTACCGGTGGCCATCCTGGGAACCTTCTTTTTCATGCAGTTATTTGGTTTCTCCATCAACCTGCTCACATTGTTTGCACTCGTGTTAGCCATTGGTATTGTCGTCGATGACGCCATTGTCGTTGTCGAGGCGGTGCATGCCAAGATGGAACATTCAAACCTGGCCCCTAAAGCGGCAACCATCTCCGCCATGCGGGAAATCACAGGTGCAATCATCTCCATAACCCTGGTGATGTCGGCGGTGTTCTTACCGGTAGGTTTCATGGAAGGTTCTACAGGTGTTTTCTACCGCCAGTTTGCCTTTACCCTGGCGATAGCCATTGTGATCTCCGCGGTGAATGCCCTTACCCTGAGCCCCGCATTAACCGCGCTGTTTTTAAAAGAAAATCACAGCCACTCCAACGGAACGATGGCGAAGAAAACCTTTAAAGAGAAGTTCTTCATTGGCTTCAACTCAGGATTTGAAAAACTCACCAATAAATACCTGGGCTCCTTACGTTTTCTGATTCGTTACAAGTGGGTTAGCGTTGCAGGTTTGCTGGTGGTCATGCTGATCACGGGGATTTTGGTGAAAAGAACACCTTCAGGATTTATCCCCTCAGAGGATCAGGGTTTTATCGCCATTTCCTTGTCTATGCCTGTAGGTGCTTCTTTAGACCGGACCACCAAAGCCATTAAGGAGCTTGAGGACAAACTTGGCGACATGGAGTCCAAGAAAACCTTGATGGGATTATCAGGCTTCAATATTCTAACGCAATCTTCAAGTCCTTCCATGGGCGTGTCTTTTATCCTGCTTAAGCCAACAGCTGAGCGAGGTAAACTGAAGGACATCAACGAGATCATGGATGAAGTGCGTGGAAAACTCGCGACCATCAAAGGTGCCAGCTTCTTTGTGTTCACCTTCCCAACTGTTCCCGGCTTTAGTAATGTAGACGGCTTGGATATGGTGCTTCAGGATCGTACCGGTGGCAGTCTGGATAAGTTCAGCGGAATCAGCAGCAAGTTTATCGGCGAGCTGATGAAGCGCCCGGAGATCGCTATGGCATTCACTTCATTCCGGTCAGACTATCCACAGCTTGAGCTGCAGGTTGATGACGAAAAAGCGGATCAGCTCGGTGTCCGTGTTAAAGATGTATTACAAACCATGCAGACCTATTTTGGAAGTTCACAAGCCTCAGATTTCAACCGTTTCGGTAAGTACTACCGTGTGATGGTGCAGGCCGATAAAGCCGACAGGGTAGAACCAGCGTCTATGGATGGTGTTTTTGTCAAAAACAATCAAGGTGATATGGTGCCCATAAATACGATCGTGAAGTTAAAGCGGGTTTATGGACCGGAGAATGTATCCAGGTACAACCTGTTCAACTCTATAGGCATCAATGCGATTCCAAAACCAGGATATAGTTCGGGTGACGCGATTCGCGCAGTAGAAGAAGTAGCCCAAAAACAGCTGCCCTTCGGTTATTCGTATGAGTTTACCGGACTAACCAAGGAAGAGATCTCTTCTGGTGGACAGTCAGTGATCATTTTCACGCTCTGCCTGATCTTTGTGTACTTCCTGTTAGCAGCTCAATATGAGAGCTACATATTGCCTCTGGCGGTTGTGCTTTCGATCCCGGCTGGTATCCTCGGCGTATTCGTTGCCATTGGCCTCACTGGAATCGCCAATAACATCTATGTGCAGGTTGCGCTGGTGATGTTGATCGGCTTGCTGGCTAAAAACGCGATTCTGATTGTCGAATTTGCCGTCCAACGCCGACGTGCGGGCAAATCGCTGTCTGCTGCCGCTATTGAAGCTGCTAAACTCCGCCTCCGACCGATCATCATGACCTCACTTGCATTTATCGTGGGTATGATCCCGATGATGAACGCGAAAGGGCCGTCTGCCCTGGGTAATCACTCGATCAGTATCGGTGCCGCCGGAGGAATGGTATTCGGCGTCGTGCTTGGATTATTCTTCATCCCTGTACTCTTCATCTTCTTCCAGTATTTGCAGGAAAAGGTCTCAAAAATTAAAGTAGTTGTTCCAACCAGTGAAAATCACGTTAAAGAACTTGTTCATGAAAACGCATAAAACCATATTCTATCTCCTTTTATTCAGCGCCTTGGTTGCGGGTTGTAAGGTGTCTAAGGATGTCCCGGTACCCACAACCGCAATACCGGAGACCTTCCGCGGCGCTCAGCCCAAAGATTCCAGCAGTATCGCTGCACTGCCACTGAAAGCCTTCATCAGGGAGCCCGATATTCAGCGGCTGATTGATACCGCTTTGATCCGGAACTACGACCTGCAGCTCGCAATGAAGAATATAGAAGCTTCGGAACTGCTGTTCAAACAATCACGTTTGGGTAACCTGCCGGTGATCAATATGCAGATCACCGCAAGTTCCAACCGGCCATCAGACAACAGCTTAAATGGATTGAGCACCAGCCAGTTTCTGGGTACCAGGCACATTGAAGATTTCAATGCAGGTCTCGGCTTAAGTTGGGAAGCAGACATTTGGCGCAAGATTAAAAATCAACAGAAATCTGCGCTGGCTGGTTATCTGCAAACCGCAGAAGCCAGAAAAGCTTTACAAACCAGGATTGTGGCCAATGTGGCACAAGGTTTCTACCAGTTGATGATGATGGATGCGCAAATGAACGTCGCAAAAAGAAACCTTCAGTTGAGCGACAGCACACTCCGGATCATCAAAATGCAGTATGATGCTGGCCAGGTGACCTCCTTGGCCATCCAGCAGGCAGAGGCGCAGCAACTCGTCGCAGCACAGCTGATTCCGCAGCTGGAACAAGCCATCACCATCCAGGAGAATGCGCTGAGTGTACTTACTGGAAAGCTGCCCTCAGCGATAGAACGGCAAACCAGCCTGAACAACATTAAAGCGCCTGTTGAACTACCAAGCGGTTATCCAGCCGCCATGGTAAGTGCCAGGCCGGATGTTAAAAGTGCGGAGTTGGCTTTAGATATGGCAAATGCAACGGTAGGCATCACCAAGGCTGATCTATATCCAACCTTAAGCATCACCGCAAACGGTGGCTTAAATGCATTTAAAGCAAGTAACTGGTTTAAAGTTCCAGCCTCTTTATTTGGTGTGGTATCGGGGGGGATCACGCAACCAATCTTCCAACGCCGCCAACTGAAAACACAATATGAACTGGCGAAAGTTGATCGCGAGCGGGTAGTGATTCAGTTCAGACAAACGGTGCTCAATGCAACGGCTGAGGTATCGGATGAATTGACAAGAATCCAGAAGCTGCAACAGCAGTATGAAATTTCTTCCAGACGGGTTGTAACCTTACAGCAAGCGGTTTCAAATGCAAACCTTTTGTTCAAAAACGGAATGGCAACATATCTGGAGGTCATAACCGCACAAAGTAACTTCCTGCAAAGTGAACTGGCCCTGGCCGAAATCAAAACATCGCAGTTGATCGCTGCTGTGGAACTATACCGGGCCTTGGGCGGAGGTGTCGTCGACTTATAAACTCCCCCTTGTCAAGCTGCTGAATTTCTATAAACCATGGGTAGTTCAACTTTCTTCTTTAACTTGGTGATGCAACCAAATTGCATTCATTAAGAAGATGAATACGAAACTTAACCTTATCCTATATGGAACCTAAAAAAAGCAAATTTGAGATGTCATTGGAAGATGGCCCTCATCATCAGCTCGGAAAGCTGTGCGGCAGCTGGGAAGGCACATCGCGAACCTGGTTCGAGAAAGACCTGCTCGCAGACGAATCCCCCGTTAAGGGTACGATCACTTCGATTTTAGGTGGCCGCTTCTTGCTCCACCAATATCAAAGTAGTTTACAAGGTAAGCCGCTGGAAGGCTTGGCAGTCATCGGCTACAGCTTCCCGTATGAGCGATATCAGACAGCCTGGGTTGATAGCTTCCACATGGGAACAGGCATAATGTTCTCTGAAGGAGATGCAACTCCGGCAGGACATTCTGTTTTAGGTAGCTACGGAGGCGGAGGAATGCCGGAACCATGGGGCTGGAGAACTACTATTGAGGTCAAAAGTGACGACCAGATACTCATAACAGCTTACAATATTGAACCGGGTGGGGCAGAGGAAAGAGCAACTGAGATAAACTATCGTCGGATGCCGTAACTTCAGGATTCACAGAGGTAATTTAATTTCATCAGGCTATAATTTAACCATATTTTAAAAATCAGGTTGTAATTTTACTAATGTTTAAATATTTTTATTACATTTGTATATATTTAAAGTACAATATAATGCAACAAGGAACAGTAAAATTCTTCAATGAGACAAAAGGTTTTGGATTTATCGTGCCAGCTAATGGTGACGCCGAAATTTTTGTTCATTCTTCAGGCTTAATGGATAACATTCGTGAAAACGATTCAGTAAGCTACGACGTTGAGCAAGGTAAAAAAGGCTTAAACGCAATTAATGTTAAGATCAGCTAATTAGATTTCCTTCATAAATTGGTAAACATCCGTCTTTTTAGGCGGATGTTTTTTTTTGCCTATACCCTTAGGGATGTCTGCGCATAAGGTTGTACTTTGTAACCAGATACCAATCCTTACTGCGCATGCCATTTTTATCCCAGATATCGCTTTCCCAAATTCAGGATGACAATTATCTTAAAAACATACCGAGTCTAAGCTCAGGAATACAGCTTCAGCTGAAGAATAGTGTCACCTTCTTTGTTGGTGAGAATGGATCGGGAAAATCTACTTCACTGGAAGGCATTGCCTCGCATTGTGGATTTAGCCTCCGGGGAGGTAACCGAAATCATAATCTAAGTGGCAAGCGAATTTACGAATCTATATTAGCGGAATACCTTCGACTGTCATGGTCACCTCGCAGAATAACTAATGGCTTTTTCATGCGAGCAGAAAGCTTCTTCAATTTCGCTTCTTATGTGGATGATCTTGCAAGTGCCGACCCGGCGATTTTAAAAGCTTATGGCGGGCGTTCTCTGCATAAACAGTCCCATGGGGAATCATTCCTTTCACTATTTAACAACCATTTTGATGCCGGAATCTATATTCTTGATGAGCCGGAAGCAGCTTTGTCGCCCGCAAGAATCCTCGCTTTTATGGCTGTGATAAATCAACTTGAACAAAGTGGCCGTGCACAGTTTATTATTGCAACCCACTCGCCAATGCTAATATGTTATCCGGGTGCAACAATATATGAGTTCAGCAGCGAGGGCGTTGAGGAAACAACCTATCAGAAGACCGAGCACTATAACCTGACCAAATCGTTTTTAGATAATCCAAGCCTGTATCTCCGTCACCTGCTATCTTCATAATCAGTAACCTGAAGGATAAGTATCCGGTGGTTCGTTTTTTGGTAAGACTGGAAGCGGCTTCAGTGCCCTTGTCTCCTCAAAAAACAAGAAAGCATCATACCGGTTGGGCATGATAGAAGGTACATAATTCCGGCTCTCGGTAGCTGGATTGTACTGAACGCCGATCGCACGATGCCCGATTGCATCCATAAGTTTAATGTTGCCTCGAAGCGCATTCGAAAATATAAGCTTGTTAAAAGCTCCGTTGCTATGCAACAAATCCTCCCAGCTACCACGACGGGCTTTGGGTACCCGCATGGTTCTGATACTTCCACCCCAGGTATCCGCTGCGGTCACCTTACCACTGTAAGAACCAAATCCGACAATATACACCTGCTCCGGACCATAAAAGCTGCGGATCATCTGCCCCAGGTTTGTCATACCCGCTGCTGCCATATCGGTGTAACGGGCATCGCCCACATGGGTGTTGTGTGCCCAGATGATCATCTTAGCATCAGATCCATGATGGTCCATAAGTCTTTTCACCGTCGCCCCCATGTGCCTGTCACGAATGTTCCAGGATGCAGCATTACTCGTTGCCGCGGCACTGTAATACTTTTCCCCATTCAGTGCCACCAGCGAATGCTGCTGCATAACTAACTTGGTTTCCTCATCTAAAGCCTGACTAGCGGTATAGGCCAATACGGACCGGTATAATTGTAAAGTTTGTGCCTTGCAATCTTCAGACGCATCCCTGACCGCGATCGCGTACTGAATTGCATCCGCACTGTAGGGCTTAAAGCATTTCCGAACGGCCTCGGCCATCCGGGTTAAACTGTCGTTCCCCTGTATATAGGGCATCAGTTCCTCCATCGACTCCCATAGACAATAAACGTCCATCCCGTAAAAGCCTACCTTCTGTTTAGCCAACTTTTCCTGATTATAGCGATTAAGCCAGCCAACCAGTCCTGCGATCTCATAATTATTCCACATCCAGGTGGGCCAGCGGTCGTATTGCCTTAATAAAGAAACGATCTGTAAACTGTCTTTCAGATCTCCTTTGATAAACTGATTTACGCGGTAGCTATCCGCCCATTCGCCTTCAATGGCAATCATTCGAAAGCCTTTTTCCTGTATAAGCCGTCTGGATATTGCTGCCCGCCAGCTGTAGTATTCGGCAGTGCCATGCGATGCCTCGCCAAGCAGCACAATCTTCCGATCACCAATCTGATCGATTAAAACATCCAGGTCGCTTTCATTTTGTAAGGGCTGTGATGGTATTTGGATTTCCGGCGTTTCAACAACCGCCGGACCTTTGCACGCAATTGCGAGTAGCGTTAACAGTCCAACAATGTACTTAAAGGCTGCAGGCACTTTCATTTCCAGGTCGCTTAAGTGTTCCAAGATCACCTGGCTGCACGAATTAACGGGCCAAATCCAGCCGTTGAACGTTCAAATTTGAAATTCCGGTACTTGTACCGGTGAAGGAATGGGTATAAACAAAACAGGGCACCTGCAAAAGCAAGCACCCATGTTTTCAACCAACCTAACTAGCGTTTTATTTCCAACCGCCACCGAGGGCTTTGTATAAGGAAATATGATTTAGCACCTGCTCTTTCTTTGCCTGTGCTTCTTTAAGCTCTGCATCCAATACACTACGTTGTGTATTCAGGATATCCAGGTATGTTACGCGACCGGCCAGGAAAAGATCGTTCGAGGCCTTTACAGATGCGTTCAGCGCTTGCACCTCATCTGTAATGTGCGTTCTTTTTTGTTTGATATAATCTTCTGACTTCAAGGCATCCTGCACTTCGTTGTAGGCTTTTAATACCACCTTTTCGTATTCCTGAAATGCAATGCCATAACTCGCCGCATAGCTGGCATATTCGGCCTTTAGTCGTTGCTGACTAAAAATCGGCGCTGTGATCCCTCCCAGTAAACCATAAGCCACCGATGCTGGGGTGTTAAAGAATTTACCCAGGTCAAAAGACTGAAAACCAACATATGGCGCAAGGACAACTGCAGGTAAAAAGGCCAGTTTTGCAGCTTTTGCATCTTTCGTTGAGGCGATCAACTCCAAGCCAGCCTGACGGATATCTGGTCGCAAGGCAAGCATTTGTATCGGTGTACCACTCGCCAGCGAATCGCTCAGCGCACTATGCTCCAGTCCGTTAGCTTTCCTTACGATGGCAGTGTTAAACTTGCCAGAAAGGAAGTTCAGGTGATTCTCCATAATGCTGATCTGTTGCAATACTTCCTGCTGCCTTGCCCTGGAATTGGCCAGAACAGCTTTAAACTGCTGCACACCAAGCTCGGTTGCCGCACCGGCAGATTTCTGTACTTCAATGATTTTCAGGCTACGCTGCTGTAAAGCGATGTTCCTGTTGATGATTTCAAGTTCTTCATCTAAAGTCAGCAGCTCAAAATAAGCTGCGGCAATATTGCTTACCAATTCGGTCTGCACCAGCTTCTGACCTTCATAGGATGCCAGAAATTTGTTCAATGCCGCCTGTTTCCTGTTCTTCAGCTTACCCCATAGATCCAGCTCCCAGGCTGTCCTCAGCCCGACAAAATAGTCGGGCAGGGGATCTGGCAAACGCTCGTCTTCCTTCAGATTATCGGAGAAATTGGTGTCATAGTTACCAATTCCATCCATGGTGTAAAATCCATATTTCCTTAATCCAGCTTCTACAGACAGGTCCAGATTAGGTAGGGCAGCCCGCTTTCGAATTTTCAGATTAGCTGCCGCAATTTCTATACGGTGCAGCGTTTGCTTCATATCCGGATTATTCGCAAGTGCCGTATCAATCAATGCCGCCAGATGTTCATCCTTAAAGAAGGTCTTCCAGGTTTGATTAGCCACGGTGTTGGTATCCAAACGCTGCTGAAATGCCTGAGGAACGTCGCGATGTTTATATTCGGGCAGGTCCTTCTTTGTCGAACAACTGCTTAAAAATAGGATAAATCCAACCAGCGGCAGGGCAACCAGCTCTACAGCCGTTTTTCTCCGCACTGCTACAGGACCGTGGTCCGGATCATGATCTGGACCGGGACCTCCGGAACCTGAATCGGAATCATGGTTGCCATCGGGTCCATTCCCGGGAGCAGATTTTTTCTTTTTCATAAATGAAGAGAAAAGAACATAAAGCCCCGGAATTACAATAACACCAGCAATGGTACCGATAACCATACCACCAACAGCTGCGGTACCAATGGAACGGTTACCCAATGCACCGGCGCCGCTGGCCAGCATCAAGGGGATCAATCCCGCTGCAAACGCGAAGGAAGTCATCAGGATCGGACGCAAACGTGCTACCGAACCTTGAATTGCGGCCTGAAGATAGCTCATGCCTTCTTTTTGTTTTAGAATTGCAAACTCCACGATCAGAATCGCATTTTTCGCCAGCAAGCCGATAAGCATCACCAAGGCTACCTGTGCATATATGTTGTTCTCCAGACCAAATACTTTAAGGAACAGGAAGGCACCAAATACACCCGCAGGAAGTGAAAGCAGCACTGGAAGTGGCAACAGGAAGCTTTCATATTGCGCAGCAAGGATCATGTAAACGAACACCAGACAGAGTGCAAATACATAAACCGCCTGGTTACCCGACAGGATCTGCTCGCGGGTCATACCAGACCATTCAATTTCATAACCTTGCGGCAATCCGGCAGCAACCTTTTCTGCAGCTTCAATGGCCTGACCACTACTGAAGCCTGCTGCAGCCTCACCGGTCAACATTGCTGAAGAGTACATGTTATAACGGGTGATCTGCTCCGGTCCGTAAACCCGTTCCATGGTTATGAAAGCCGAAAACGGCAGCATTTCCCCTGCATCATTTTTGATGAACAGCTTAAGTACGTCTTCTGGTTTCTCGCGGTAATTTGGTCCGGCTTGAACCATCACTTTATACATCTGTCCGTAACGGATAAAGTTCGTCGCATAGAAACTTCCCATCAATGTCTGCAAAGTATTCATCGCATTCTCCACACTGATACCTTTTTTAGCTGCCTGATCATAATCAACCTTGATCAGATACTGCGGAAAGCTAACGTCAAACGTACTCGACACACTGGCGAGCTCCGGCGTAGCAGTTAGATCTGCCATGAACTTGTCCAGCACCACAGCAGTTTTATTTAGGTCATCCTGTCCGGTTTTATCCAGAATACGCATCTCGATGCCGGAAGAGTTACCGAAGCCGGGAACAGTAGGGGGAGGAAAGAACTCTATTTCGGCATCCATGATATGCGAAGTCGCTTTTTTAAGTTCCGCAATCACATCGGTTACGGACTGATCACGGTCGCCCCAGCCTACAAGGTTGATCATGCCCATACCATAGGAAGCGCCGGATACCTCATTGACCAGACTATAACCTGCAAGTGTAGAAACCGTTTCTACGGATTTCATCTTACGACTGATCGCGTCTATTTCATTCAACACCGCTTCCGTACGATCTACCGTTGCACCTGGCGGCGTATTTACGTTTACATAGATCATTCCCTGATCTTCTGTCGGAATAAAGCCTGACGGCAGCACACTTGCCATACCCCAGGTTGCCACAAAGAACCCGATTAATAGTCCGAAAGTCAATACTCTACGGCCGGCAATTCTGCCGATCAGACTTTGGTAGCCACCTGATGTTCGGTTATATCCCTTATTGAAGCCACTAAACAACTTGGCCATAAAACCCTTTGCAGCAGGTTTATCATGCGGCGAACGCAGGATAATGGCACATAAAGCGGGCGTAAGGGTCAAGGCATTGATACCTGAAATTACAATTGCTGAAGCCAGCGTTAGCGAGAACTGGCGATAGAAAATACCAACCGGACCGGAAAGGAAGGCCACCGGCACGAATACCGCCGACATCACCAGCGTGATTGCAACTACGGGTTTACCCACTTCGCTCATTGCCGAAAGTGTTGCTTCCATAGGTTGCATGTGTTCTTCTTCCATTTTGGCATACACCGCCTCTACAACTACGATAGCGTTATCCACCACGATACCGATGGCCAGCACGAGTGCGAAAAGGGTCAATAGGTTGATCGAGAAGCCCAGCATCTGCATAAAGAACAATGCACCCACCAAACAAACCGGAACGGCAAGCGCCGGAATCAAGGTGGAACGGAAATCCTGCAGGAAGATGTAAACGACGATAAACACCAGAATAAATGCTTCCAGCAAGGTCATCAATACACTGGAGATGGAAGCATCAAGGAAACGTGAAACATCATAACCCATGGTGTATTTCATGCCCGGAGGGAAGGAGCTTTCCTTGAGCTCCGCCATACGGTCTTTCACATTTTTAATAACGTCCTGTGCGTTTGAACCAGGCAGCTGCTTCATCATGATGGATGCGGAAGGGCGACCATCCGTCTTGGATACCATTTCATAATCTAACGAGCCGAACTCTACATCGGCGATATCCTTGATCCGGATGATCGATCCATCTGCATTTGCCCGGATTGGAATGTTTTTATATTCTTCAGCCTCTGTAAACTTACCAGGATAACGAAGTACATATTGCTGCATGTTGATGGACTTGTCCGAGCCGATACCTGTTTGGCCCGGTGCAGCTTCCACGTTTTGCTTTCTCAATGCGGCAACCACATCATCGCTGGAAATCTGATAGGCGGCAAGGCGGTCCGGTTTTAGCCAAACCCGCATGGCATAATCCCTTAGGCCCATGATCTGCGCAAAACCCACCCCTTCAATACGCTTAAGTTCCTTTAGAATGTTGATGTCGGTGAAGTTGTATATAAAACGCTCATCGGCTGTTTTATCGTCACTGTAGATGTTCAGGTACATCAACATACTGTTAACTTCCTTTTCTGTGGTTACCCCGGCCTTAATTACTTCTTCGGGAAGTTCATCCAGTACGGTGGTCACACGGTTCTGGACGTTTACTGCCGCGATATCCGGGTCGGTTCCTACTTTAAAGAATACCTGAATCAGGGTGGTACCGTTGTTGGTGGATACCGAGTTCATATACGTCATTCCCGCTACACCATTGATGGCCCGCTCCAGCGGAATGGCTACAGCATTCGTACTTACTTCAGCATTGGCACCTGTATAATTTGCAGTCACAACTACCGAAGGCGGCACAATGTCGGGGAACTGGGTTACAGGCAAGGTAAATAACGCCAGTACACCCAGTAGGGTAATAAAGAGCGATATGATCAGCGATAAAACTGGTCTTTTTATGAATGTTTCAAACATAATTGTGCATAGTAATTTTAGTGGAGCCTGCAATTGAGGCTCACATCAAAGATTTGTTGATTGTAGGGACCTTAGTTCTTCGCGATCATGGTGCTTTGGGGCATACTCATCGTCTTCGGCGCCACCTTTAACCCGTCACGCAAGTTCTGACTTCCCTCAAAAACCACTTTGTCGTTTGTACTTAAACCATCTACAACGGTGTAGAAGTGTCCAACACGTTGACCGGCCTTAAACGGCGTCATTTTAATGGTGTTGTCGTCTTGAAGTACATAGACATAAGTTCTGTCCTGAATCTCGAACACTGATTTCTGATGTACCGCAAGCAATTCACCGGTTTCCATAGGTACACTGATCTTTCCGGAAGCGCCGTGTTTAAGCAGGCCTGATGGATTTGGAAAACGCGCTTTCAAGGAAAGCGAACCAGTATTCTGGGCAAACTCACTCTCCGCAAACACGGCATCGCCCTGATATGGATATATCTGTCCATTTGCAAGTGCCAGTTTGACACGTTTGTTAAACTTGTTTTTGTTGTAGCTCGAGTCGGAAACGATGTTCAAGTACTCTTTTTCCGAGATATCAAAATAAACATTAACTGCGGTCAGGTCAGATACTGAAGTCAGTAGTGAACCTTCTTCCAGCAAACTTCCGGCTTTAAGTGGAATTCTGTCTATTCGGCCGGAAAATGGTGCACGGATCAGGGTATTCGCCAGCCTGGTTTTGGCATGCTGTAGTACGGATCGTGCTTCAGCTACCCGGGATTCTGCCGCTTTTTGTTTGGCAGCCGCAAGGTCCATATCGGTTTTAGACACAATGTTGTTGTCGACCAGGATCTTGGTTCTAGCTTTTTCCAGTTGTACGGTCTTTGCATCTGCAATAGCATTGTTCAGCGCTGCTTCTGCCTTCGCATATTCCGCTTTATATTCTTCATCATTTATCTTAAACAACACCTGACCTTCTTTTACTTCCGCGCCTTCTTCAACGTAGATCTTATCCAAGAAGCCAGCTAAACGGGATCTGACCTCAACATTCTTTACAGCCTGTATATCGGCGATGTACTCGTTATAAATTACGGTGTCTAACTCGGCTACTGCAGTTACAGGTACCGACTTGGGTGCTGCGGTTTCCGCGTTTTCTTTGCTCTGTACAGTGCAGCCCACAAAGGCAATGGTGCTTAAAAAAAGGAAATTCGCTAAAAGGTTGACTTTCATGTTAATTAGATGAATTAATTAAATTTTATAATATAGAAACAGGGGTTCCTGGTGTCGAAAACAGGTTAAGGCGCCGATAAACGGCAAAAGCATACACTAAGCTTTTGAAACAAAAACAGCGCAGCACGACAATACTTTAGCAGCAGAAATGCTAGAAGGGCTTAAGCCGGAAAAGAAAGGAATAGTAGCCAGGCAGGCAGAAGCTTCTCGCCCGGTAAAAAGGATGATCAGTTACTTTTGTAGTTTGAAACTGTCGGTATAAAAAGAAGCAGAGGACAAAAGCGATGGCACCTATCACCGGTGTTGCTGCTTTTACCAAGCGATATTCCTCATTGGGAACTTTGATGTCTTGAATGTTAGCTTTAGGCAAATTTAACAGGTCGTCCACAAAATACTCTACAATAGAGTGGCCGTCCAACGTCGTATCTTTACTTACTGCACTAAAGCCAGCCTCGTAAACAATGATGTTCAGATATGCAAATAACCCGATAAAATGGAAAAATTTGAATAACATACGCGGCAAAGTTATAAATCTTACGGCTGTATCGTTAAATGTAATACCATTTTGACAGTTAGATGAGGCTAAGTACCCTCTGGTCGCTTACCTTGCTGTTCAACCTCAGTCTTCTCCCCAGATTCCGGATCTTTTTTCTCATAAAACCCACTTAATTCATCAATAATTGTACCCTTCCAGATCGATACGCCAGTATGGTATGCGGTTTTGCCAATCATGTGGGCAGCAACGGGTGCCGTTAAAATGAGAAAGAAGATGATCGCCATTGCTTTGGTGGTTACCGAAACATCCGAAAAGGTGAATGCAGCACAAATTAAAAGCAAGCCGACGCCAAGGGTAGAGGCCTTTACCGTTACGGACAGCCGAAGGTAGAAATCCGGCATACGTAGAATGCCGATGGAAGCAAAGAGTATCGCCAGTGCACCAATCGTGCTGAATATGGCTGTTAGCAGATCTGTCATTTTTTAATTTGTTTATCCAGGTAAAACGAAAATGCTATGGTACCCAGGAAGGCAATCAGGGCAAAGATCATTGCAACATCGAGCAACACCGACTCCATAGAACGGATGCTATAAACTGTAATCAAAGCAATACCTGCGGTGATGATCAGGTCCAGTGCAATTACCCGGTCCACAACCTGTGGCCCTTTATACAGACGTATCATCACCAGGATAATCGAAATGATTAAGATCGGGAAGATCACGTAATCGAAGTAAGTATTTAATGTCATCGTAAAATTTCTAATAGTCTATGTTCAAAACCTTTCTTGATTTGGGCAATAAAATGTTCTCGGTCTTTGAGATACATTACATGGATGAAGAGCGACTTTTTGTCTTCACTGATGTCCAGAATTAAGGTACCTGGTGTCATCGAGATCATGGTTGATAAAAGGTTGATCTCTATATCTGTTGTAGCTTCCAGGGGATAGCGAATAATGCCTGGTTTAAAAAAGTATTTCGGCGTGATTACATCATAAGCCACCTGAACGTTTGCTGCCAGCATTTCATACAGGAAATAAAGGACGAAGCCAATTGTCTTAGGTACCTTGTTGAAATAACGCCGGTCTTCTTCATGCCTGTTCATGACCCACAGGATGAAAAAGCCGAGCAGAAATCCGAACAGAAAATTAGAGTAGTACATCGAACCGGTAAGTGCTACCCAAATGAAGGATAGCAGCAGGTTCATCAAAAAGTGTTTCATCATAGCTTTCTATTTTCCTAAAACTGCCTTGATGTAAGGAGTTGTGTCCAACATTTCATTTGATATCCGGTCGACAACCTGAATAATGAATTCTGCATTTAAGCCAATAAAAAGTGTAACGGCGGCAAGAATCCCTATAGGGAGGACCAGGAGTATTTTTCTGAGTAAACCAAGTGTAACAAAGGTATCGGTCAGCGGATCGGTTTTGGAGGCCTCCTTCCAAAACACCTCCGCCCAGAGTTTAGCAATAACATATAAGGTGATAAAGCTGGCCAGGATTAAGCTGGCGATAAAAAAGTAGTTGTTTGCATTGAAGCCAGCTTCAAACAGGTAAATTTTAGGCCAGAATCCTGATAATGGTGGAATGCCGACAAGAGAAAATAATACCAACGCTATTAACAATGATATTTTCGGGTATTCCGAGTACAGCCCACCGAGTTTTGCGGTGTCCAGTGTACCTCTTAGTTGGCGGATCAACCCTGAGATCAGGAATAAGTTCGTTTTTACCATAATATCATGAATCAGGTAAAAGACGGCACCCATGAAGGCTATTTTCGTGTAAAGGCCTAAACCACCTACGATAAATCCGATATGGCAGACAATCAGGTAAGAGAAAAGCCTGCGGATATCGTGTTTGATGATCGCGCCAAATGCGCCGGTAAGAATGGTTAAGATGGCCAGAACGATTAATACCGTCCGCAGAAAATCATTAGGTATGAAGATCAATGTAAAAACCCTGAACATCGCGTAAAGACCTACCTTGGTAAGCAAGCCACCGAAGGTCGCGGCAACCGCCGAAGGTGGTGTATGATAGGAGGAGGGAAGCCAGAAATATAAGGGGAATACAGCTGACTTGATCCCGAACCCTATAATAAAGAACATCGCTGTAAGGTTTACAATGGATTGGTCCTCAACCAGCGGTATTTTCAGCGACAAATCTGCCATATTTAAGGTTCCGGTAATACCATACAAAATGCCAATACCAGTCAGGAAAAAGGTCGAAGCCAAGATATTTAAAGCCATGTATTTCACTGCACCTTCCAGCTGTTCCTTTCTCCCACCAAGCGTCAGCAGAACGAACGATGCAATAATGATCACTTCGAACCAAACATAAAGGTTGAAGATATCGCCAGTAAGGAATGCACCATTAAGCCCCATGATCAGGAAATGAAAAATTGGGAAATAGCCGTAGAGCATCCTCGGTTTTCCAACACCTACAGACGAAAAGATGGAAACGGCAAGTGCAGCAATGGAGGTCAATAGTACAAGTGTGCTGCTAAACAGATCCGCTACGAACACAATACCAAAGGGTGCCTGCCAATTCGCGGCATTCATCATCAGGATTTCACCGTTATAAACTTTGATAAACAGACTCACTGAAAATACTAAGCCTATGGCCGCGCCTGCGATACTCAAGGCACGCTGCGTAACGGTTCTGGTCCAAAAGGCAAGTTGAAGTATAGCCGTGAACAGGTGAATCAGTACAGTTGCTATTATCTGGTTATCAATCATAAATCTTCTTCTTCCGGGGTATTTAGGTCATCCAGGTCGTCTGAGCTAATCAAAGCATAGACCCGCTTTAATAGTACAATTGCAAAGGAGGTTAATCCAAAACTGATTACAATGGCCGTAAGAATTAGCGCCTGCGGTACGGGATCGGCATAGATATCTTCAAACACTTTTAAATCAGCTCTAATGATCGGCGGCTTGCCTTTCGTGATGTTTCCTAATAAGAAGATCAGCAGATTGGTGCCATTACCAAGGAGCATAATCCCCAGCAGGAGGCGTACCATACTTCTTCTCAGGATCAGGTAAACGCCAGCGGAATACAGCACACCGATGATAAAGACTAAAAGTAACTCCATATTAATGTGTATGCAGTGAAATCGTGAACAAAATGGTTAATACCACACCGATAACAACCAGGTACACACCAAGATCGAAAAACAATGCAGAGCCCAACATCCCAATGACCGGGATAGGTTCTTCAAACCACAAGCCTGTCATAACCGGATAGCCAAAGAATACGGGTGCAAACATGGCCAGGGCAGCGATCCCCAGCCCCAGGGGAATCAGTGCAAGTGGCTTATAACCAAGGATCTTCATCGTATTGATGGTTCCATGAGCAAAGCTATGCAGCACAAAAGCGATGGAAGCGACTAGGCCTCCTACGAAACCGCCACCAGGATAGTAGTGCCCCCTTAAGAGCAGGAAAAACGAAAATAGCAGCAGAATGGGTAGCAAATACCTCGATGCTGTTTGTAAAATTGCACTTCTCATATTATTCTTTCTCTGAAGATGTTAACCTCAATTTAATTAAACTATAAACGCCAAGCGCTGCAATGCTGAGCACCACAATCTCGAACATGGTGTCAAAACCGCGAAAATCAACAAGGATCACATTCACCACATTTTTACCCTTGGCAAGCGTATAAGCGAAGTCACCATAGTATTTACTGATGGCGATGTCCGTTGGTACCTGTAACACCCGGATCGCGATGATCGAGAGGATAATTCCAAAGCCTAAGGCGACGACGGTATCCCGGATGACAACCCGGTTATTCGCCTGATTGATAAAAGGTGGCAGGTTAAATAGCACAAATACAAACAGGACCACGGTTAAGGTATCAATGGTAAACTGCGTCATGGCAAGATCTGGTGCGCTGTAATACACAAACATCAGACAAATGGCATAGCCAATTACACTTGTGCCTACCACCGCTGTTAGTCTGGAAGATGTCGTTACCGTCAGGATTACCGCTGCCATTAAAATAAGAACATTTACCGCTTCGTAAATGCTGATTGCGGATAGCTTACTGTAATCAATATAGATCGGTCCGCCAATGAGCAATTCGTAGGCAAGCAGTAATTCTGCAAAGAGGATGATTTTCAGTAGATACGATCTTAGAAAGCCATTATGCATAATATTGGTATACCATTCTGAAAGATCAATGAACCAATCACCGAGCTTTCCAAAAAACGCCTGGGGCGCAAAGGCCTGAAGTGGATTTAGTAATGCCAGCTTCTTCTCGTCGGCCTTATTAAACAGGTATACCAAGGTTCCAGCAGCCAGTGTGACGAGGCTCAGCGTCAGTACCATATTGAAGCCATGCCATAGTTTCAAGTTTACCGGCTCAGTGCCAGCCTTGACGGTTTGCAGCGCTGCGGTGACCAGTTGCGTGCCGGCAAGCTGTGGCAGCAGCCCGAAGATCAATCCCAGAAGTGCCAGGATTAGTGGCGGTATCCACATAGCTTTTGGGGGTAGATGAACTTTATTATATTTCTCCGGCAGTGCACCCATAAATGGCTTAATCCCAGCCATAAATCCTGCAGCAACTAAACACACATTGGTGATGATCGCGGCAATGGTCAGATAGATGCTGAGCTGCTGATCTGCATGTAATGTTGCCTCATAAATGAGATCTTTGGATATAAATCCGAAAAGCAAGGGCATTCCGGCGCTGGAGAGTGCTGCAAGCAAAGCTGCAATAAATACGGGTAGGAGTACCTTTCTCAGTCCGGCTAGTTTTGTAAGCTCCCTGATGCCCGTCTCGTGATCTATAATTCCCGTGGTCATAAACAAGGTAGCTTTATAAAGCGCATGTACAACAATGAATGTAATCGCTGCAATCAAAGCTGCTTCGGTGCCAAGGCCAATCAGAAAGGTGAGGATCCCAAGTGCAGCAATGGTTGAATAAGCGAGGATACTCTTTAAGTCTGTTCTGAACAAAGCATGTACTGCAGCATATATCATCGTAAAACCACCAAAGATCATCAGCGTATAGGACCATGCAGGCGTACCGCCCAGAATAGGTGTAAAACGTGCGAGCAGAAATATGCCTGCTTTCACCATGGTCGCGGAATGCAGGTAAGCCGATACGGGTGTAGGTGCTTTCATGGCGCCGGGCAGCCAGAAATGAAAAGGGAACTGGGCAGATTTGGTAAAAGCTCCAACAAAAACCATAGCGATAGCCAGGGGATACAACTCGTGTCCCTTTATGAGATCCGCTGATCGAATTAATTCTGAAATGCTAAAGGTACCAGCGATGGTGCCAATCAGGATCATGCCGGTAAGCAGGAAAAAACCGCCGAGGCCGGTGATACTTAAGGCTGTTAATGCACTCTTTCGTGAATCCGCGTTGTCGTTATTAAAACCGATCAGGAAGAACGAACTAATGCTGGTTAGTTCCCAAAATATAAATAGCAGCAGTATATTATCGGACAGGACAATGCCCAGCATGGAAGCCATGAACAAGCAGAGGTATGCAAAAAAGCGATCCAGATATTGATGTCCTTTCAGGTATGCGCTGGCATACAAGAAGATCAGCGTCCCTATTCCTGAGATTAACAATCCAAATATCATGGAAAGCCCATCTAAGCGAAGGTCGAAGTTGATGTTCAATGATGGCACCCATCGGTAGTGTTCATAGACAACCCCGCCGTTGGACATCAATGGAACTTGTTGTAAGAGATAACAAAATATGGCCAGCGGAATTAAAATTAAAACGGCACACCATTTTGTCCGGAAGAACTTTCCGAAGGGAATTAAAAGGCCCGATGTTATTAATCCTGATAGTACAGTAAATAGCATTTTTTGGGGATTTTGTTGCAGATGACCCCCAAAATAGTAAAAAAATAGCCTTTTTCCTGCATTTTCGGCAATATTCTTCTGTTATATCTGCTAAACTAAATGGAGATGTCCTCGAAGCTGGGCCGATCATTGCACCATACGTATTGAAATAGACCAGCTGTCCAGGTAACCGGCTCTGAAAGCCTTTAATCGAGCTTAAATGCAGAATAGAGGGTCAACCCGGGGCAGAATATATCCCCAATTCGGGGAAAGTTTCCACAGGTATAGATCTGGTTTTAAGATTGATCATTAATTTTTTAACAATGACTGAAGTTTTTTACTACAACACATTCAATCAGCTCCAGCAGTTAAAACTGCACAACATGGATGCTGCTGCATTTGTTGACAGCACGAAGGGATCCGCCTTTAAGATCTTCTGTATTCTGGAAAATGGCTTAATTAAAAATAGCTCCCCAGAATTTTCAAATGTTGAAGCCGAACTATCCGATTCGCTGCTCAACATCCTTTGTTAATACTGCCTATTTAGCCCGCGCATCTAAAACGATGTATCGCATCTCTCAGGCTACTTAGCCCTCCAACTTTCACATTCTTAGCTACAGCTGTCCTCATATTTGAGAAAATGTGTGAAATATATGTGTATTGAATCTTTACCTATCAACTGTTATCTTTCTTAGAAACTAATCTGGAACAATGTTGAGAATCTCAGCCGACAAGATGAGGGAAACCTTTTCTACCGTTTTACAGCAAGCCGGTTTTTCGATTGAAAAAGCTAATGCTTGTGCAACAATCTTTACTGAAAATAGCTGTGACGGCGTTTACACACACGGGTTGAACCGTTTCCCCGTCTTTGTTGAAATGGTGCGACAAGGTTTAGTTGACAGTAAAGCCGAACCAGTGCTGATCAGCAAAAATGGTCTTATTGAACAATGGGACGGAAAACTGGCGCCTGGCATGTTAAACGGGAAACATTGCATGGGGCGGGCGATAGCTTTAGCTGAACAGTCGGGGATCGGCTGTGTCGCCATCAGGAACACCAGTCACTGGATGCGGGGCGGGACCTATGGCTGGCAGGCTGCGGAGCGTGGTTACATTGGCATCTGTTTCACCAATACGATTGCCAATATGCCCCCCTGGGCTGGTACAGATCCCAGGTTAGGTAATAATCCCTTAGTCATTGCTGTGCCGCGTAAGCAAGGCCATGTTGTGCTGGATATGGCCATGTCTCAATTCTCCTTCGGCAAGTTACTTCAATACCAGTCTCAAGGGAATGCGTTGCCGCTTGCCGGTGGGTATGACCAGCAAGGTCAGCTGAGTACCGATCCTGGTGCAATTATTCAGTCTCAACGCCTGCTCCCGGTTGGATTCTGGAAGGGGTCTGGCCTGTCTTTGATGCTGGATCTTTTAGCAACCATTCTTAGTGGAGGACGTTCTACCGCGGAGATTACAGCGGCTGGTAAGGAATACGGAATCTCCCAGGTATTTATCTGCATAAAACCGGAGGATCCAGATCTTTGCGAAACGTTGACGGAACAGATCATCACATATACCAAGAGCAGTACACCTGAAGATGCCGAAAACCCGGTAAGCTACCCAGGTGAGCATACCTTGAAAACGCGCCGGGAAAACCAGGCCCAAGGTATTCCAGTAGATGAAAAGATTTGGAATGAAGTGTTGCAGCTGTTGCAACATAAGTAGGAACAGCTGGGTCAGGCGATGCAGCCGCTTTGGGGTCGACCCGGCCTTAAGCCGCCCTCAACCCGGCCTTGAGCCGCCCTTGAACCGGCTAGGGGCGGGTGAACACCCGTCCAACCCTTGCTACATGCCTTTTTAATCCCCAGTTTTTAAGGGTGTTATGACTTTTAACCTGTAATTGTCGTAGGAATTTGTGGAATCACCGAGGTTAAGTCATCCTGAAATAAACACCCATCATGGCTGAACTAACGACTTCCTCTAACAGAAAAGCAGTACCAAAAGTGGATCTTACTGCGATGGTGGATCTTGCATTCTTGCTGATCACCTTTTTTATGCTTACGACGTCCTTGTCTAAACCAGTAGCAATGGACATTGCAAAACCAATAGTTGATCCTGAGACCAGGCTTGAGTTGCCGGCGTCGAGGACAATGACGATTTTGCTTGGCAGAAATAATCAACTGCCCTGGTACATGGGAGAGCCAGGCAAAAGCCTGCCGAAGGTGGAAGGCTATGGTACCGCACCTGCGATAGATGATGAACATTTTAGCGAGGCAGAACTTGCCTTTTTAGCGAAGAACAACCTTTAGCGTTTTTGTATACCGGAGCGTGTTTATGCGCTCCGGTATACCTATGATATATCAAAACTATACTTCAAAGGTGTAATACCCACAAGGATAGCCATGTTTTCGTAAGATCGGCAGTGCGACGTTAAAAACTTTGACACCGCCTGGCGCTTCCCCCTCAAGGGTTCCAGCATGTGCGTGGCCATGGAAAGCAGCGATCACGTTTTGTCTTGATAACGGCTCCGCAAGGCGTGAAGAACCAAGAAAAGGATAGATCACTTCCGGCTCGCCAACGATGGTCTGGAAAATCGGGGCATAGTGCAGGATTGCAATCTTTTTAATATTTTCATGTTGTTGGTCCAGCTTCGCCAGAGCACGCTCCAGATGCAGCGCTTCATCAACGGCTTCCTGAACGAAAGCTTTCATGGCGCCTTCGCCAAACATTGATAACATGTATTTGTCGAAACCCCCACCGAACCCTTTCACTCCGGCAAAGCCAACACCTTTAACGACAATTGACTCTCCATCCAATATGGTCATTCCGCTATCCTGCAGCATTTGCCGGATGAGTTTATGCCGGCCTTTCTCATAGTCGTGGTTACCGAGCACGCCAAGCACAGGGATGCTACATTGTTTCAATTCTTCAATCAGAATGGCTGCTTCACCTTCATCGCCAGTGTCTGTGAGGTCTCCGGCAATGATCAGCACATCAGCCTTACCGGAAATTTCCTTGAAGCAATCGGCAAACCGGCCTTTGTCCGTTTCCTTAACGTGGATATCCGCCATTGCTGCAATTCGTATCTTGTTTTCTGCTGTTTCTTCCATCATCATGTGGTTTTTATTGTACTCACTTTATAGTTCCATAACTTGATGTCGACTTCATATTGAGTCTGGTCAATTATAGGGCCTCTGCAAACCTTTTCTGTGGAAAAAGGAATGTCATACTGTTCCTTCGCACGGTCTATAAGTTCATCAAAAAGCCATTTGGGAACGATATCCATATAGTCTGCCGGATAAACAAATTGGAAGATCAGGAGCTGTGCAAGTAGCAAGTGCCAGTGCTGGTCCATCCGGAACAACAAGCGTTTCCAATCCATGTCCTTACCTTGTTTCAGCAGCATATGGTTGATGTCGGAGCCATCATATCGCTCCCGGTTTTGCACATACAATTTACACCAGATCAGCTCTTCCAATGGAAGAAACTTCACGGGAACCCCTGCATATTCCCCTTCCATAGCGTGTTCATACCAGGAATCATCTACCGTGCAGATGTTATTTACGGTGTCGAAAATGATATCGATGTACTCACCGTTCTTATGGATTTTTGCCAGCCAGCGGATATCTGTCAGTTCCGTTTCATAACCGTGCTCGGCTACAACTTTCAGGATCTTCGGATATTCGGATGGTTTGCAGAAGATATCCAGGTCTTTAGAATCTCTTACAATGCCGGTGTAGTTGTACATTGCAAAGCCCCCACCTAGCATATAGTTTAACTCGTTTTCGTTAAGAATTCTTAAAACCTCCAGATAAAATTCCTGAGCTTCCGCTTTTTGTTTTTCAGATTGGGCCATTTATGTTTAGCAATTTGATGCCCATTAATAACTAATTTTCATGCTCCAATGTTTGCTGTAAGGGAAACAATGGCGATTCGCTTGTAAAAAGCCCATCTTTTTGGGCAGACATTCCCTGCTTTTTTCTTACCTTAAGGTTATGGCTTTAGCTTTAAAATCCTTGTACCAGCATCCGCTTCTAACACCCCGCGATTTGCAGGTGATAATAGATGCTCATGAGCCTATATCATTCAAAAAGGGGAACTTTTTGCTTAAAAAGGGGCAAATAGCGAATGCCTACTTCTGTGTCGAGACGGGGCTCATACGCTCATTTGTATATGATTACAGTGGGAATGACATTACTACGGGTTTTATTGGTAAAAATGAAATCGCCATTGACGTGGTATCACTGTTTACCCGGGTACCTTCAGAAGAATATTTTCAGGTGCTTACGGACTGCGAATGTTACCGGATTGACCTGGAGACCTTCCAGGAGCTATACCACTCCATCAAGGGACTAAATGAATGGGGGAGAGCCTGGATGTCCGGGAGTCTTTTCGAGTTGAAGCAACGTACCATAGCAATGATCACCGAATCGGCAACGGAGCGCTACTTGCGGCTCGAAGCGCAACATCCCCAAATCCTTCAACAGGCACCCTTGAAGTTTATTGCCAGCTATCTTGGTATCACGGATTCTTCGCTTAGCCGTATTCGAAAGGAGCGCTGTAAGGCAAGCCTCTGATGCCATAGAATTATCGCCGAGCAGTTTTATAGCCTGAGATTTGCCTGAATAATTGCCTGGATTTCTTGTCTTAAGACAAGTGATCTGAATCTGTTTCATCTTAGCTTTGGAGTTATTAATCAACTGTAAACCTCTAAACAACAAGATCATGAAACTAAATCCTTATTTAAATTTCTACGGTAATGCGGAAGAAGCATTCCGCTTTTATCAGTCCATTTTAGGTGGTGAACTCCGGGTGATGAAGATGGATGATGCGCCCGGTGCAGATAAGTTGTCGGAAGCTGAGCGCAATATGGCGATGCATGTGTCTATTCCTATCGGTGATGGACAATTCCTCATGGCATCCGATTGCCTGGAGTCACAAGGACAGCAGCTGACTTTTGGAAACAACAATTACATCGCGCTATCACCAGACAGCCGTGATGAGGCGGATCGCATATTCAATGGGCTTTCGGCCGGAGGTGAGGTGGAAATGCCGATGGCGGATATGTTCTGGGGCGATTACTTCGGTTCCTTCAAGGATAAATATGGTGTGTACTGGATGATTATGTACGAGACGACACCGGCTGCGACGAATGTCTCCGAGGAAGCCGGTCAACTTTATGAATCTCAATAATACGACATGAAAAAGATATTAATTCTTCTGCTGCTTGCTCCGGTCGTTACCGGAGTATGTGCACAGCAAGCAAAGCAGGTAAACGTTGCTGCAGCAGCGTCAACGAAGGAAAATGACAAAGCTTTCCTGAACGACTACTTCATGCAGACTTATGCGAAACTTGAAGAAAGTACCTCGGGACTCACGAGTGAACAACTGAATTTTAAACCGGCAGCGGATAAATGGTCGATCAACGAATGTCTGGAGCACATTGTGCTGACAGAGAAAGTGCTGTTTGAGGAAGCCAAGAAAACTATGGAGGCACCAGCAAGCCCTAAACGCCGGAAAGATGTTAAAGTTAGTGATGAAGAGGTAATCAAAGGCATGAGCGATCGTAGCCATAAAGTTAAGGCACCAGAGGCGCTGACCGGTAAAGGCAAGTATAGTAATGTGTCACAGGCCCTTGAAGAGCTTACGCATAGCAGGAAGTTGGTGTTTGATTATCTAAATACCCGCCCCATTGCAGACCTGCGCAATCACATCAGCGATAGTCCCTTTGGACCCACAGACGGATATCATGCCTTTTTGTACATTGCAGGTCATATGGCAAGACATACCGGGCAGATTGATGAAATCAAATCAAGCCCGGGCTTTCCCAAGTAACAACTTTTACGCGATGAAAGATCAGGAACTATCAATCAAAACAAAAATTCAAATCTTAAAACCGGCATCCGTGGTTTTCCAGGCAATTGTAGAACCAGCAGAGATGTCAAATTACTTCATCTCTAAAGGATCCATGCGCATGGAAACCGGTGCGGAGCCATTTTGGCATTTCCCTGAATTTGAAGAAGGGTTTACCGTGCGGGTAAAGGAAGTGAAACCAGAGACATATGTTGCTTTTTACTGGGACACTGAAGTGGGGGAGACCCTGGTGGAGATCAATCTCCAGCCCATTGGAGAAAATGCGAGTGTTGTAACCGTAACGGAAAAGCCCTCATCTGAACAAACAGCAGACATCAAATGGCTTAAAGGTAATACGGAGGGTTGGGCAAATTTTCTGGCCTGCATGAAAGCCTGGTTGGAGTATGGTGTTCATTTGCGGAAAGGTGCATTCGATTTTATGTCAGCACAATAATGTAAATCTGCCTGGTTGAACTAAATAATCCTTTTGGATCAAAAGTAGTTCAGTCAGGCAGATTTATATGCCTACTGCTCGTCCGCGCTAGGACCGTAGCTTCCTGGTATTGGAATATCCAATAGTCGCAGGTAAACACCCAATTGGGCACGGTGATGAATGATCTGGCTCATAGAATGTCTTACCAATTCTCGTTTGGTGATGGACATATAGATCGCATCGCCGTTCCTCAAGGTCCATTGTGGATCCAGATCTTCTTCTTTTGCAGTCATCAAATGTTCCCTTGCACCTGCAAGTTCTTTTTCAAACAGGGCAAGTAATTCAGCGTTGTTATTCCATACCGGTGGACTATAGGGTGTCGCGGCAAAATCCATTTCCTCACTTACAAAAGCCAGGCTCATCCAACCTGTGAGCTCCGCGACGTGGCCCGCAAGATCTTTTATTTTCATGCTTTTAACATGTGGCTGCCAGTCCAATTTATCATCAGGAACACGCTCCAGCATTTTACGGGTTACAATTGATTCCTCATCAAGTTCTTTTAGAAATTCTTTAAGTGTTGACATATGCTTGTTGATTAGTTTTAGACAAAGAAGCAAATTGGTGGTGACAACCCTATGTCAGCAGCATTGCATTTGTTGCATTTTTTTTTCTGCAGCGGTATGGATTGTTTTTACTTTTTCAATTAGGGCATTTGGGCTAAGGATGGTTGCACAATCAGAAAAGCTCATGTACCAACGCGCAAATCCCTCTAATGACATCGTCATGAAGTCCATGATTACACCTTCAGGTGTAATTTCTTCCGATACGAATCCTTGATAATATTTTTGTTCTCCCAGATGAATATAGGCATGCTGATCTAAGCTAATTTGCACTGGCTGCAGCGCCATCTCCCGGTAAAGGCTTCTTACATAGTTCATGAAGGGCTCGTGTATATCATCAAACTGAAGTTCCAGCAAGCGTATGTTTAAGATCCGGTCGAACCGAAAGTCACGAATGGCTTTTCGACTACGGCACCAGGCAATCAAGTGCCAGAAGTTATCCAGAAAGAAGACCCCGATGGGTTCAACCTGCCTGTTCGTATGTTCCTGGCGGTAATAGGCGAAATAGTCGATTTCCAACAGCCGACGTTCAGCAATTGCTTTTAGAATGGTCTGCATGGCATTTTCGCCAGGATGGTTTGCTGGTCGTCTGCTTTCAAGTACCTCAATGCGGGTATCAATATGTTCAAGGTAGTTTTGTTCGGTACTGCGCAGCACCGCCCTGATCTTATCCAGTGCAGCGCGATAGCTGGCGCTGTTCGCGGCATCAGTAAGGCTGCTGACGAGTTTCTCCGCGGTGAGAAAAGCTGTAGCTTCTTCGCGGCTGAACATTACAGGCGGCAGGCGGTAACCTGCGGCAAGGGAGTAGCCTACGCCGGCCTCACCGATGATGGGCACCCCAGCTTCCTCAAGCGAACGCATGTCGCGGTATACGGTACGAAGGCTGATGTCGTATCGTGATGCAAGATCTTGTGCCTTAACTACTTTTCGGGATTGCAGCTGAATCAAAATCGCGGACAGCCGGTCTAATCGGTTCATAAACCAAATTTATCATTATAAAACCGCTAAATTACCAACCTTAATTGCTAAATATTTGTTAAGCACTCAATGCAGGAGACCATAATATCCTTAAAAGGCGTAAATAAGATCTATAAAACAGGCGACACGACGATTACGGCGCTGGATCAAACGGACCTGGAGCTTAGAAAAGGTGAACTTACCTTAATTATGGGCCCCTCCGGCTCTGGAAAGACAACCCTGCTCTCCATTATAGGATGCGTGATTTATCCAACAGCGGGTGAAGTGTACTTTTTAGACCGGAAAGTAACGGACCTCAGGGAAAATGAACTTGCTGCCATTCGGCTTGATCAGATCGGGTTTGTCTTTCAGCAATTCAACCTGCTCGAACCACTAAATGCGCTGGAAAACGTGATGCAGCCCATGGTGCTTCAGCGTTTGCCCAAAGACGAAGTAAGGGCACGCGCTAAGCGCGCACTAGAGAAGGTAGGCTTGCTGGACCGCATGAACAATCTTCCTAAAAAGCTTAGCGGTGGCCAAAAGCAGCGTGTGGCGATCGCCAGAGCTTTGGTCACCAATCCACCAATTGTGTTGTGTGATGAACCTACAGCCTCACTGGATGCGAAGAGTGCCGCCGTGATCATGGAGGAGCTTAAGGATCTGGCGCAGGAAGGAAAAGCGGTTATTATTGTGACACATGATTTAAGATTACGCAAATTTGCCGATCGCATCATTTATGTGGAAGAAGGCAAAGTATCTAATACAATTTCGAATGAAGAGGAATACAAGTAATACCTTATTTGCGCTGATGATGCTGTTAAGTGCCTGCGGTGCTGGCGACAAAAAACAGGAAGCTCCGCTGAAGCCTGAGCAGGTTGTTGCAGAAGCCAGGGAGGTCATTAGCGTCGGTAAAATCCTGCCTAGAGATGGCATTATCAGCATGTCGGCCACCATAAGCGGGACTATTGAAGCCATCCAGGTGAAAGCGGGCGACAGCGTAAAGAAGGGTGATCTAATTCTGCAACTTGGCGCGGCGCAGGAACAGCTTGCCGCATCAGAAAGCCAGGCCCAAGTTGCGGCGCAGCTTGCCAGCAATGCTGCGGATGCTTATGAGGTACGCATCGCCGAACTTAAGCTTCAGGAACTATCAGCAAAATACCAGACCAGCAAGTCGCTGGCTGAAAAAGGGGCAGAAACACAAGAGGTTTTGAATACAGACTACATCAATTATGAGCAGCAACTGCAAAAAGTAGCTCAGGTTAAACAAACCCAGCGCGCCAATCAACAATCGCTGAATGAGCTGCGGCAGCGACAGCAACTGTCGGCGCTGAACCTGAAGGATCGAAGGATCAAGGCGCCTACAGCGGGCATTATTCTGAATATGGATGCCAAAGCGGGGCAGGTGCTTGAAGCCAGTAAGGCCTTTGCTGAACTTGCACCTGCAGGAGAACTGGTTGCGGAATGTGAAGTAGATGAACTATATGCCTCAAAAATAAAACTTGGACAGCGGGTACTGATCTATCCAACCAGCAATCCAAATCCAATAGCCGAAGGTCAGATCAGCTTCGTAGGTGCCTCGCTCCAGGACAAGTCCATTTTGTACGAACAGATTGGGGAGGGTACAGACAGGCGGGTTCGGCGCATGACGGTGAAGATCACCAAATCTGAACGTCCGCTGCTGATCAATGATAAGGTTGAATGTAAAATTATGTTGAACTGATTATGATCCTGCTGGCCTGGAAATTCATAAAGTTTGATCGCTCGAAGAGCATCGGGATCGTCACTGCCATTGTGATCAGCATCTTTTTAATAGGTCAGCAGCTGGGACTGCTTGGCTTTTTGATGGGGCTGATGGGCAATCTTGTGAGTAATGCCAATCTTGATGAGCGCGACATTTGGGTGATCGAAAATCAAACCGAGAATGTTAATGTGCTGAACCGGATTGATCAGCGTTATGTACAGGAGCTGCGCAGCATAAAAGGGGTTGAACAAACCTATCCAATTTTAATCGTCAATTGTCAGGCCTCCTTTCTCGATGGCAAAACTGCAGGCGTGAGCCTGGTCGGCAGTGAAGCACCGATGTTTATCACCGGGCCCAGACAGGAACGCATCTTTGAAGGCAAGCTTGCCGACCTGGCTACACCGGAAGCTTTGTCTGCTGAGTTCTTCAATGCATCTTCCTGGAAGACAGATCTCTATTTAAATAAACCCATCGAGATCAATGGTAAAAGCGCGCGGATAAAACTAATCACCAAAAAGGCCCAGGCTTTTGGGGGCGATTTTATGTATACCACCATCGAGAATGCCCGCTTCTATGGAAATTTAGATCCTTCTACGGTAAGCATTGTATCTGTAAGACTTCAGGAGGGGGTAGACAAAGCAGCGGTAATTGCGCGAATCAATAGGCTATATCCTAAATTGAGGGCATGGGACGTAGAAAAGTTGAGGAACTCGACGGTGAAGGAGATACTAATATCCTCCAACATGGGCATGAGCTTTGGTACGCTGGTGGTATTTGCGATGATCAGTGGTTTTTTCATTATTGGCCTGACACTATATTCTTCAGCGCTGGATCGTATAAAAGATTACGGTACGTTGAAGGCAATTGGTGCAAAAAAGGGCTATGTAAACCGGCTTATTGTTACCCAGGCTTTCTTATATGCCGTGTTTGGATTTCTCATAGCCATGGTGCTACTGCTCGGATTCCAACAAGGTGTTAAGAACAGCGGATTATTTATTGACTTCAGTATACTGTTTATTGCGTTCCTTTTTGGATTAACCTTGCTGATTTCCATCGGCGGCTCGCTGTTCGCTGTTCGTAAGATCTCCAAACTGGAACCAGCATCTGTATTTTAATTATGAATCGAATAGTCCTTACCATATTAGCCGTTTGTGGCAGTTTAGGCGCTTATGCACAAGGGCTTTCCATTGACTCGCTCTGGGCGCAGGCAAGTTCTTATGAAAAACTCAGACAGGCGAATACCAATGTATCTCTTGCTACTCTGAACATCAAAGCGGAGCAGCTCGGGCGCTTACCACTGATCTATGGCGAAGCAAATCTGCAGCGCAATCTGATCACGCCTTCCACACCGGTACCTGCAATAGCTTTCAATCCGGATGCTGCACCCGGTGAGATCCTGCCTTTAAAGTTTGCCACAGACTGGTCCGCTAAAGCTGGTATTCAGTTTAGTATGGACATCTTTAATCCACAACAGAAGCTCGCACTGAAAACGGCTGAACTGGAACGTAAAGCAGCTACACTCGATTATGATCAAACCCTACAGGACTGGAAAAAACAGGTTACATCTGCTTATGCAAAGGTGGTGATCTCCTCCAGACAGTATTTTGAGGCCGTTGAAGACTCCCTCAGGTATGCGGAAATCCTTGACATCACGCAGGACCGGCAGAAAGCTGGCCGCACGACTTTGATGGAACTTAACAAAGCCAAACAGGAACTTATTAATAGACAGACACAGCTGCATGAAGCTTTCCGGGTGCTTGAAGTGGCGAATATCGAATTTTCTAAATATGCAGATACAAAAGGATTTACACAACTCTCGAGCTCCATTCCGGATATTGTTGCAAAGCTAAAAGCAGACGCGAGGAATGTTCAACTGGAGCATATACATATAGAACAGCAGAAGATCGCGTTGCAACTTCAATCATTGAAAAAAGAGGCTTTACCGTCCTTGACCCTGAATGCTTTCTATGGAAGCCAGTTTTATAACAATACTTTGTCGTTATGGAACAACAATAACTGGTTTGGCAATAGCTACGTTAATATAGGTGTACGGCTTCCAATTTCTGAAAACATAGACCGGGCATTGAAGAAAAAGCAACTTGGCCTGCAGAATCAGCTGATAACCTCTCAGTATCGTGAAGAGGCAGCGATGGAGGCGGCCAATTTCCAGCAGCAGGCGCTAAATATCGTGCAGGCGGAAAAAGCCCTTGAAAACGCCAGAGCTATCGAGCGCTTATCAACCGAGAACATCACGCTGGCGCAGGCGCAATATAAAGCGGGCAAGATCTTGCTGTCTGAATTAAATCAGGAGCTTAGTACGCATTTTAAAAATTTGCAGAACGTCTGGCAGGCAGAATACGACCACTTGTTAGCGGTGTTGGAACGTTATGTTGCAGAAAACTAGGAGGACCTATCATGAAGTATTTTATAGGAATTGTTCCACCGGAGGATATATACCAGAAATTACTTGACATACAAACGCAACACGGAGATAACCGACTGGAGCCACATATTACTTTGCGTCCGCCGGTTGTTCCATCGCCGGAGCGAGGTTGGTTGCAGGTTGTGGAGCAGCAAGCTGCAGCAGCAGCGCCCTTTGAGGTGTTGCTGCCTGGAACAGGTACCTTTGGAAAGCGTGTGATGTTTGTCCGGGTGGAATCTTCTGGCCTGTTGAAGTTGCATGCCGAATTGATCCCTGCCTTGAAGGATCTTGAACCTGTAGCAGCTAAACAAGAAAGGGTAGGTGATTTCCATCCTCACCTTACGCTTGGACGTGCCTGGTGCGGGTTTACGGTAGATGACTTTGAAAGTATGAAAAAGACGGCGGAAGGGTACCTGTTGGAGAATGATGTCCGATTTATGGTATCTGCCTTGAGAATATATTATAAGCCTGACCCTCAGGGCGGGTATCAGGCTTATAAGGATGTGCCCTTATCGGGCGATTCGCCAGTTTGATTTAGGCGTATTGCTGTTGAATGCGGCGTAGCAGTTCTACGGTCTTGCGGATACCTTCTTCTTCGGAAAGCTTTGTACCTTCATACTCTATACCTACGACTCCGCTCCATTTACCGTCGCTGATAATTTTGAACATACGATCAAAATCTATGGTGTCTTCGTTGCCTTTTGCATCGAAGTTAAAGGCTTTAGCACTGATGCCCTTGGCGTAAGGAAGCAGGTCTTTTACACCTTGATACTTGTCGTATTCTTTGTCTTTGCTGATGCGGAAATTACCAAAATCAGGCAGTGTACCGCAGTATGGATTATTCACTTGTTTCATTACGGATGCCAGCCAGCTGCCATCGGAGGAATAGCCACCATGATTTTCCACTATGATGTTGATCTTGTGTTGTTTTCCAAACTCTGCTAATCGGCCAAGTCCGTCCACAACAGCAGTTTTTACCTCATCGGCAGTACCATTTCCGGCCGCATTAACACGGATACTATTGCAACCAAGGTACTTGGCTGCAGCAACCCACTTGTGGTGCTTCTCAACCGCCTGCTGTCTTGCCTTTTCATCCAGATCGCCCAACATACCTTCACCATCAATCATGATCAAGTGGTTTCGTATGCCTTCGCCTTTTGTAATGGTTAATAACTCTTTAAGGTAGGCCTGATCGGATTCTTTCTTGTCAAAAAACGGACTTACATATTCAACGATGTTGATGCCAAAATCCTTCTTTGCTTTCATAGGAAATTCCAGGTTCGTCATCTTTTTCGCGAACAAGGCTTTGTGAAAAGACCATTCTGCAAGGGAGATTTCGAAAAATGGCTTTTTCTCCAGGGAGAAGGCATCAAAAGGTAACAAAGGAGATAGGCCGGCGGCTGCGGACAGCATGCCCAGATTTTTAAGGAAGGACCTGCGGGTGTTTGAGTTCATATGCATTGGTTTATTAGGTTAGCACTTAAAAATAGTTAAAAATATTTGATACAAGCAAATGCCAGCCATAGAATGAAAAAAGCGGATCCATGATCCGCTTTTTTCATTCTAAAGTATTCACCCTGCTCTGCAGTCCGAGATTAATCCCGGTCTCGTGCGTTTAAAAACAAGAGAATGTAATACAACAGTGTTGCTACGGAACTTATCGCTGCAACAAGGTATGTCCTTGCCGCCCACTTCAAAGCATCAGCAGCTTTATCATGTTCTGCCGCAGTGGTCATGCCGTTGTTCTCCAACCATGCCAATGCACGGTTACTGGCATCATATTCTACCGGAAGGGTGATCAGGGTAAATAATGTGGTTACCGCAAATAGTACAATTCCAATTAAAAGAATGGTGGGATTGGAACGGCCGAACATCAGGCCGAGACCCGCCAGTATTACCCATTGTGACAGCTGTGAACTAATGTTCACCACTGGCACGATTGCGCTTCTGAATTGCAACATGCTGTACGCCGTGGCATGTTGTACGGCATGGCCGCACTCATGAGCCGCCACTGCAGCTGCCGATACACTTCGCCCGGCATATACATCGGGGCTTAAGTTCACCGTTTTATTCGCAGGATTGTAGTGGTCTGTTAGTTCGCCAGGTGTAGACAGTACCCGTACATCATATATGCCATTATCATGAAGCATTTTCTCGGCAATTTCACGGCCACTTAGACCGTTTCGTAAGCCGATCTGGCTGTATTCGGTAAATTTGCTTTTCAGCCTGTTGCTGACAATCATGCCCACCAGGAACATGATGCCGGCAATAAGATAATATCCCATAAGTCCCATATCTCTATCTTTATTTGTGTGTGTTTAAAGTCTATATCTAAGCGACATTGCTTTTTTGTTGTGGATCAAAAATGGTGCAAAGCCAGCATAGATGTCAAAATTTCAGAAAAGATCAACCAAGCATGGCAATTTTACATCTAAAGGTTATGCTGCCTGAGAAATTTAACGATCCTTATGCGGTTATACTGCTGCAGCAAGATGGGATAAACGTTATAGATAATGTTGCAAATGAAGATGGTAAAGGCCAGTATATACTGTTCGTTATAACATGCATACACGCTGCTGGCCTGGAAGAAAATCAAACAGCAGAAATGATAACGTTCAAACATCTGGGTCTTTTTAAGGTAGTTTTTAATACCAATGCCATTACCCGCCTGGAAGTCTCCGTCTTGCGCAAACCTGCGAATAAATTTGACACCCAATCGCCGGTAAACCCGTTGATTTTTACTAACGTCTAACTTTCGGTAGATGGCTTCCGGGAAAAAGCAGCTAGCGACGCTGAGCAGTAATAAAACATAGAATGGCCAGTGTATGCCCTGCAGGAACCAGAAGTAACCTACCGGGAAAAATCCAACTATAGTCCAGCCGACATTTAAAAGTTGATTTACCATCCTTGTAATTTGATGTATTTAAATTTACAGCATTTTTAGCATTCCATCCTGATTTATGCTTAGGGTTTTGTTTCCGGATTTTATCAGCAGTAGGAATTGCCTTCGGCCGCCTTCCATCGAAAGACTAAAGGTTTTTCCTTGGATCTGATAGGTACTGGAGAGCCCCAGTTCGCTCAGGTTCTCGGTATAGCGGCCATTCTTTTTCAAATGATCAACCTGCTTGTAATAGCCGAGCCAAAGATATTTTTTGAGCTGTTCATCAAAGGGCAGCTGCTTAACAGCGTTAGTGCCTGTTCCGAAGTGCAGATAACCCCAGCGTTCAGGGAGGTGCATGTTAATGACCCCTTGTGGTGACCAAACCCAGTTATGTTCGGGGCGTGTTTTCCCATTAGCATCTTTCTTTTTTAGGTATTTGCCTGCGACCACTTCTGTGTCCCATTCTACTCTGGAGAAGTTTATGCGCCAGATATCTCCTGGTTTTGGCGTT
Source organism: Pedobacter sp. SAFR-022 (assembly GCF_051965375.1). Taxonomy (NCBI): domain Bacteria; kingdom Pseudomonadati; phylum Bacteroidota; class Sphingobacteriia; order Sphingobacteriales; family Sphingobacteriaceae; genus Pedobacter; species Pedobacter sp. SAFR-022. The sequence goes on along the minus strand of NZ_JBQCME010000003.1, from coordinate 355,055 downwards.
TTAATTTGGTCGCCGATTTGCAGTGCCCGATAAGGAATTGCCATTTCTACCGTCCATCCTTTATCAACATCACCAGCATTATTGATTGTTCCATCCACTTTCACCGCGGTTTTCATTCCTTTGGCTTCCCAGTTAAATAGCGCATGGCCCATGTTCCGGTAAGGCTTGGCTAAGAAGAGGTCCCAGGTGGTGTTTAAGGCATTGAGTTCAATTTCAAAGTAGTTCTGGCTGTCGCCGTCTGGATCTATAAAAACCTCAAAATCATTGTCATAGAAGATGATGTCGTCGTGTTCCTTCATATTCGCCCATACATGTGGTTCATCAAGTGTTGCAGCAATATAAAGGAATTCTTTGTCCCAGATCATCTTACACCTGGTCATCAGCGCTGCTGCTGGTTTTTTCGCGCCTTCGATGTCAACAAAGGCACTGCTCCAGGGGATGTCTTTCCAGACTTCATCTGTTAAATCACCGTCGATCTCCGGCTTTGTTTCAATTAGTTTCGCCTGGTAGTGGTTTGGAGGCGTAAAGAGATGTTCATAACCTTTAAATGGATCAGCTTGTTTAACCTGGGCATGGCTCGAACCAGCAGACAGCAGGCATAAGCATAGGTAGGGTAAAAGGTGTGTCGCGGTGGGTTTAGGTCTTAAAAAATTGGGGATCATCAGTATAAAATATTTCTTCCGTAAGCTTACATATTTTTAGCTATAGAACAAAACAAGCCTGGATTAAAGCAAAGTTAATGCGCCGGATTTACTAAATTGCTGGAATAAACCAGTATTATGAGATTAGGTAAGGTACGATCAGGATTAGCGGCAATTTGCTGCTTACTATTAATTTGCTTCACAATGAATGTGCATGGACAAAACAAACTCAATGTTGTAGTTGCAGGATTAAACCACGACCACGTGTACCTGATCATGAACAGTTTTGAAAAGGGGGAAGTGAATATTCTAGGGATTGCTGAATCCGATGCTAACCTGATCAACAGGTTTAAAACCAGGTACAAACTTCATGATTCATTGTTTAGTGCAGATCTTTCCTTGCTTCTTAAAAGCCGCAAACCTGAGATCGTTCTAGCGTATAACGCCATTAACGACCATCTTGCGGTAGTTGAAGCGGCAGCGCCTCTTGGAATTTCGGTAATGGTGGAAAAGCCACTTGCAACAACTGTGAAAGATGCTGAGCGCATGGCTGCACTGGCCAGACGCCATAGTATTCAGTTGCTTACCAATTATGAAACGACCTGGTATTCCAGCAATCAGGAAGCTTATAAACGAATCAAAGAAGATCGAGAAATCGGATCAATCCGCAAAATGGTCGTTCATGATGGCCATCAGGGACCCAAAGAAATCAACGTGAGCAAGGAGTTTCTGAGTTGGCTCACCGATCCGGTTAAAAACGGTGGAGGTGCGATCGTCGATTTCGGCTGTTATGGCGCAAATCTAATGACCTGGCTAATGGATGGTCAGGCGCCGATAGCGGTAACAGCTATCACGCGCCAGATTAAGAAAGAAGTTTATCCAAACGTTGACGACGACGCGACCATTCTGCTCGAATACCCAGGTGCAACCGGTATCATCGAAGCCTCCTGGAACTGGCCTTTCGCAATAAAAGACATGGAAGTATTCGGTGAAACCGGTTACATACAGGCCGTAGATCCGCAAACATTGCGGATTAAGGAAAAGGAACAAGCACCGTACAGCATCAAGACTGCGGAGCCGTTGCCCGAGACATTCCGTAATCATCTTAACTACCTTAAAGCCTTGCTCAATAAACAGATCACTGCCAAAGACGATCTCTCCTCGCTTGAAAATAACCTGATCGTAGTCAGAATTCTGGAGGCTGCAAAAGCGTCTGCAAAAAGCGGTAAGCGGGTGTCCTTAAAATGAGCAATTTCTAAACAGTCGGGCCGGGCCTAACTGTTTAGAAATTCATAGTCAAAAATATAATTATCGATGTTATCACGATGGTCCCTATAGTCGGGACTTTTATGATCAATCATTTTTTGATCATAATCAACAATGCAGATGACCTCTTTACCTTCCTGTTTCAGGTGGTTGTCGGTATCCATAATCTGGTTGTAACGATGGGAATCAAAGGTTCCATATCCTTGAGCAGGATCAAAATAAACAAGTCTGAACATAATCATAGGTTTTAAACAAAAAATATAGGTTAACCAAATTTAGTTGAACCATAATGAAAATTTTACAAGGAAAACCCCTAAAACACAAAAAAAAGTACCCTTAATACTTTAAGTTTTCCAAGGTTAATAAAATATTAATACCCAGATCTTTATAGCTGGAGGCAATGTCTACAGAACTGCCCGAATCATCGTTGAAAGCTGTTGAGTAACCTACTTATGGTATTTACGAGCGGGACTTAAACAAATACCTGAAAGTGCGGGTAACATCTACGCGATGTTTAATTTTGACCCGCTGTTGCCTGGTTTTTGTTGGTAATTGCCTAATTAACAAGTTTTTAAATTAATGAACTAAGGCTATGAAAATCATTAGTAGAAAAATGCACGGTGCATTAGATTATGGATCAGCGATCTTATTGATCGCAGCACCCTGGCTATTTGCTTTTAGCGATGTGGAACCTGCAAAATCTATCTCCATTGGCGCTGGTATCCTGATCTTTGCGATGTCGCTTATGACAAATTATGAAATAGGGATGGTTAAAGTGATTCCGATGCAGATACATCTTTATGCCGACATCATGCTTGGAATCTTCCTCTTAATTTCTCCCTGGGTATTTGGATTCAGCGGCGAAACCTATCTGTTTCACGTGATCATGGGACTCTTTGCGGTTGCATCCGGAGTGATGACAAACAGCGAAAGTTTACACCATAGATATCAGGAACATCAACACTCCATGGCGAAGTAACATAAGGGAAGCCGGCTTAGCCGGCTTTTTTTATGCCTATTCTAAAAGCCTTGGATCTGAAGTTTTTCTTCAATTTACGCTTGATCAGTGTCAGGTTATGCGCTGCTGCCTTAATCTTGAAGGCCTGCAATTAAATATTTGTTATTTTAGATGAGCGGCAAGGGGATACGGATTTAAGAAAGTTAATGGTAAGGTCTATGAAAACGCCTGTGATTTTACGCAGGTAATTTGATGTTTAATGCGTAATAGAAAGAATGGTGACAGTATTTTACGTAATTACACAAAACTTATTGCATTATTTCTCAGTGTTTCTCGCCTCAGCCTGGATAAACAAGATTTATGAATTACATCGACCTTCTTTTAATCGTTAGCTTGCTTGTGCCTGTCTATGTTGCTATACAGAAAGGATTTTTGTGGAGCACTGCAGACCTTGTTTGCTGGCTGGCCAGTTTGGTGCTAGCCTTTATTTCAAATGATCTGATAAACACCGGGCTTCAAATGCTCATCGGGTCGGAGGTGGTATGGTCAAGACCTTTCGCATTCATCTTCTCTGCGATCCTGTTTAAATTCATCCTTGATTCAATCGCTGTTCAGCTTTTCAGATATATACCGGCATCGGTACATACAAACGCCTATAACAGGTTTTTTGGCCTGCTTCCGGGATTGGTGAATGGAAGTTTGTGGGCGGCTTTTTTTGCAACCTTGCTGCTATTGCTTCCATTGAATAGCAGAATTCCCGCGCATGTACAATCAAGCAGGATCGCAGGTCCCTTGGTATCCGAAATCAGTTGGCTGGGACAGAAGCTTACCAGCGTATTTTCTGGTGGGCAGCACTTTATTAAACATCCACCACATGTTGAGGCCGAGGAAACTATTAAATTGCCGTTTAAGGTTACAGATTCAAAGCCTAATGCAGCGCTAGAGGCTGAAATGCTGGTGCTGATCAACAAAGAGCGTAAGCTGATGGGCCTGCAGCTTTTGAAAGCGGATCCGGAAATGCGGGTAGTTGCCAGAAAGCATTCTATGGACATGTTTTCTAGGGGCTATTTTTCTCATCATAGCCCTGAAGGACTTGACCCTTTCGATCGTATGGCAAAAGAAAATGTGTCCTTTCTTACGGCTGGTGAAAACCTGGCTCTGGCGCAATCCCTGGCGATCGCACATGATGGCCTCATGAAATCACCGGGGCATCGGGCGAACATTTTGAATGGTACTTTCGGCAGGGTAGGCATCGGCATTCAGGATGGTGGGTTCTATGGTTTGATGATCACGCAGAACTTTAGGAATTAGCTTGTGCAATGCTACTGCGCTAGCGAAGCTCAGACATTTGCATTTTACCGGGATTATGCCTCCACTTGCTGCGAAAACGTTTTAGTAAATTCGTATCAATATTGTTGTAATCGCTTCATCGTGTCGATATTATCTTTAAATTACAGCCACAAACCAATGTAAACCTTAAAATACATAGTGTGACATGAAAGATTTTCAAATAAAGAAATCAGACACTGAATACGACGCGATTGTGATTGGGTCTGGTGCCGGCGGAGGGATGGCAGCCTATGTGCTGGCACATGCCGGACAGAAAGTGCTGATGCTTGAAGCGGGTGATCACTTTGATCCGCGTACGGATGCACAACAATTAAAATGGCCATGGGAATCTCCCCGACGTGGTGCGAGTACCACCCGGCCTTTCGGCGACTTCGATGCCTCTTACGGCGGCTGGGTACTGGATGGCGAGCCATATACCCAGAAAGATGATTCGGAATTTGCCTGGTTCAGATCGAGGATGCTCGGCGGACGAACAAATCACTGGGGTCGCATTTCGCTCAGAATGGGTCCGGAGGATTTCCAACCTAAAGATGGCCTGACAGACAGCTGGCCCATCACATATGACGACCTTAAACCTTTTTACGATAAAGTAGACCGCCTCATTGGCGTTTATGGTACGGTAGAGGGTATCGAAAATGAACCTGATGGCATTTTCCTTCCACCGCCGAAACCTAGATTGCACGAATATTTCATTCGCAAAGGCGCAAAGAAAGCCGGCGTGACGGTAATCCCAGGCCGGGGTTCCGTGTTAACGGAAGCACTGCCGGGCAATAAAGATCGCGGTTCATGCTTTTTCTGTGGACAATGCGGCAGGGCCTGTAAGGTCTATGCCGATTTCTCTGCTTCTTCTTGTTTGGTTATCCCGGCAGTAAAGACCGGTAACCTGACTTTGATCACAAATGCAATGGTTCGTGAGGTACTTACCGATAAAAGCGGCTTAGCAACAGGGGTATCTTATGTAAATACCAGAGATATGCAGGAGCACCAGGTTAGGGGTAAAGTTGTGATTCTGGGCGCTAGTGCTTGTGAGTCGGCGAGGTTACTGATGAACTCCAAATCTTCAGCTCACCCGGATGGTATTGCGAATAGCTCTGGTGTTGTTGGTAAATACCTGCATGATTCTACTGGTGCAAGTTTAAGTGGCTTTCTGCCGCAATTGATGGACCGTAAGCGATACAATGAGGATGGGGTAGGTAGTGTACACATCTACTCGCCATGGTGGCTGAACAACAAGAGTCTGGATTTCCCTAGAGGTTATCATATTGAATATGGTGGTGGCATGCACATGCCATCCTATGGCTTCGGCGGAGGTATGCAAGGCATGAACGGACTGGTACCGGGAAGAGACGGGAAGATGAAAGAAGCCGGTGGTTACGGTGCATCATTAAAGGATGACTACAGACGTTTTTACGGCACCGGCGTAGGTATGGCGGGCCGTGGTACCGCTATTGCACGCGAAAGCAATTACTGTGAGATTGATCCAAAAACCGTTGATAAATACGGAATTCCGGTGCTGCGGTTTCATTACAAGTGGGCGCCGGAAGAGGTGAAGCAAGCCAAACACATGCAGGAGACCTTCAAAGAGATTATGCATGGAATGGGTGCGATCATCACCTCTCCACTACCGGGAGCAGACACCAACTACGGCCTGGAAGCGCCAGGAAAGATCATTCACGAAGTGGGTACCGTAAGGATGGGTAACGACCCTAAAAAGTCTGCGCTGAACAAGTACTGCCAGGCGCACGACTGCAAAAACTTGTTTGTGGTTGATGCTGCACCTTTTGTGCAACAAGGAGACAAGAATGCAACCTGGACCATTCTTGCACTTTCCATGCGTACGGCTGAGTATATCCTTGCGCAGAAGAAAAAGTTAAACGTAGGATAGGTTATTTACATTAATGCAGATTTAAATTGTTAAGTCATGAATAGACGTGATTCGCTCAAGGCCCTGGGCCTTACCGCTATAAGCTCTGCCGTTTTGCTGGAAGCCTGTAAGTCTGGCCCGGAAAAAGAGCAAGCTGCCGGAATGGATAGCACCAAACAACCTGGACGGCAGGATTTTGAAATTGAGCGCGACAAGCGCTTACAGGAAGCTAAGTTCTTTAATGAACATGAAATGACCACTATAGGTATCCTGGCGGACATTATCATTCCGAAGGATGAGAAGTCGGGCTCTGCGACAGATGCTAAGGTGCCGGAATTTATAGAATTTATTGTTAAAGATATTCCAAGTTACCAAACGCCAATGCGTGGTGGATTGCGCTGGCTTGATCTGCAATCATTGCAGCGTTTTGAGAAATCATTCGCTGATGCAAGTCCGGAACAACGCATCAACATTGTTGATGATATTGCTTATCCGAACAAGCTTAAACCAGGCATGTTGCAAGGCGCCGGATTCTTCAACCTGATGCGTGACCTGACCGCCTCCGGATTTTTCACCAGCGAGATGGGTGTGAAGGATATCGGCTATGCCGGGAATAAACCCAATCGTTGGGAAGGCGTACCTGCAGATGTGCTGAAGCAGTATGGCCTGGAGGATATGGTTTAGCGATATATTTGCGGTATATTCGAACAAAAGCTGTTGAATGACAAAGGCAATTGATTTCGAGGAATACTTCAAGCTAAATATTCCGCTTCTTGATGTACGGACACCATTGGAATTTGCGCAGGGCCATGTGCCCGGCGCATTCAATTTACCTATTTTCAGCAATGAGGAACGGGTGCAGGTGGGTACAACCTATAAACAGCAAAGTCGGGAGCAAGCGATACTGCTGGGACTCGACCTAACCGGGCCTAAATGGTCGGGATTTATCCGGGAGGCCTTGAAGATCGCACCGGACAAGCGTATTGCAGTACATTGCTGGCGCGGCGGAATGCGTAGCGGCGCAATGGCCTGGGTACTGGACTTGTATGGCTTTGAGGTTTATACGATTGCCGGCGGTTATAAGAGCTATCGCAGGTGGGCACTTGCCCAATTCGAAAAGCCCTTTAATCTGATTGTCCTCGGTGGAATGACCGGCTCGGGTAAGACCCAAATCCTTCGGGAATTGCGGGCAAAGGCTGAGCAGGTTATAGATCTGGAGGATCTGGCACAACACCAGGGCTCGACCTTCGGAACGATGAACAAGCTCATTCAGCCTACACAGGAACAATTTGAGAACAACTTTGCTTTTGAACTCTATCAGCTGGATGCTGCCAAACCCATATGGGTGGAGGATGAAAGCCTCACCATCGGCAAGCGGATCATTCCAGGCGCTTTCTGGAGCAATATGCGCAGTTCCATGCTTATCAACCTTCTCGTTTCTGAGGAGTGCAGACTTGAATTCTTGGTTAAAGAATACGGCTGCCTCGACAAAGACTTTTTGATCGAGTGTACTGAACGCGTGCGGAAGCGGCTTGGCCCCGAACAAACTAAGCACGCCATAGAGGCCATCAGAGAAGATCGGATGGCAGATTTTATCCGACTGCTGCTGGTATACTATGATAAGAACTACCGCAGGGGGCTTGCAAAAAGAAATCCTGAACAACTACATCCATTTGAGCGCAGGGGCGATATACAGACCACTGCAAACGAACTAAAATCCTTTGCTGGGGCGCTTCCACAGCAAAGCCTATCTTAAAACATGGAACTTTCTACAATAAAACTCACACAATATTCCCACGGTGCTGGTTGCGGTTGCAAGATCAGCCCTGCAATTCTGGACAAGATTCTGCATAGTCCGCTCGCTGCAGCACCGGATGCACGCCTGCTGGTAGGTAACGATAAAAGAGATGATGCAGCCGTTCTCGACCTCGGTAATGGGACCGCATTGATTTCAACTACCGACTTCTTCATGCCGATTGTTGATGACCCATTCGATTTTGGGCGTATCGCTTCTGCCAATGCCATCAGCGATGTTTATGCTATGGGCGGAAAGCCGGTTTTAGCGATTGCGATATTGGGTTGGCCGATTGATAAACTGCCACCAGAAGTGGCGCAGAAAGTGCTTGAAGGTGCACGTTCAATTTGCGCTGAAGCAGGAATAACACTGGCCGGGGGTCATAGCATTGACTGTCCTGAACCTGTATTTGGTCTGGCTGTTAATGGCATGGTGAACATCAACCAGTTGAAGCAGAATTCGACCGCAACAGCTGGCTGTAAACTCTACCTTACCAAGGCGCTGGGTGTTGGAATTTTGTCTACCGCCCAGAAGAAGGGTATTCTAAAGGCCGAAGACGCTGCTATCGCTTTGAAGAGCATGGTTACTTTAAATAGCCCCGGGGCGCAGTTTGCAGAACTAGAAGGTGTAAAGGCCATGACTGATGTGACCGGATTTGGTCTGTTAGGCCACCTGTCAGAGATGTGTGCAGGCAGTAATCTGGCTGCGGAGATTGCGTTTGATAAAGTACCAGTAATTGAATCTTTAGGTTTTTATCTGGAACAAAAGTGTTTCCCCGGCGGAACCCAGCGTAACTGGAACAGCTATGGACATAAAATTGGAACGCTTACTGATGAGCAGCGTTATGTGCTGGCGGATCCACAAACAAGTGGCGGGTTACTGGTTGCAGTTACAGAAGAATCATCTGAAGCGTTCGAGCAACTGCTTCGGGACTTAAATTTACCTTCAAATTCTTTTGGGAGATTAAAAGAATTTGAAGGTGGCGATTTGATACAGGTTATTTAACCTGTATCAAATCAGCTTATCTGGTGTGATCGGCAGCTGTCTGATACGCTTTCCAGTAGCATTGAAGATCGCATTCGCGATGGCAGGAGCAACCCCGATGATTGCAATCTCCCCAATACCTTTGGTACCCATCGGGTCTACGATATAATCTGGTTTATCCACAAACTTAACTTCCACGTGCGGTACATCTGCATGAACCGGTACATGGTAATCGGCCAGGTCTTTAGTCATGTATCTGCCAAAGCGATGATCCATGACAGCATCTTCATGTAGCGCCATGCCTATACCTCCAGTTACGCCGCCAATCATCTGGTTGCCTGCAGTTTTCTGATTGATGATCTTTCCGGCATCGGCGCAAGTCACGGCTTTCGTAACTTTAACCCTTCCGGTAACGGAATGTACATGTACCTGAACAAAATGTACTGAATAGGAGTATTTCGAGTATTTCCCGGCTTCTTCTCCCGGCTTAGCTTCTTCGATGAGGTCCAGATCTGCAGATCCACTCTTTTTCATCAGTTCGGCGATGGATGTTTTAGCATTTTTACCTTTAAGTTGCAGGCCGCCGTTTTCAAAGCTTACCTGTTCCAGGGTGGCGCCTTTAAAATCAGGGATATTTTCTGCAGCCAGAGCAACCAGCTTTTCCTTCAATACGTTGCAGACAGCAAGTACCGCTGAGCCGACACTGTTAACCGTAGACGAGCCACCTTGATTACCTGCCGTTGGGAATTGCGAATTGCCCAACTCAAAAGTGATCTGGTCGGCAGGAATACCAATGGCGTCAGTGGCAATCTCGACCATTGCTGTTCCGGTACCTGGACCGATATCGGTTACGGCACTCTGCAGCAGCAGCGCACCGTTCGCGAACAACTTTGCACGCACTTTAGCACTTCTGCGGTTTGCTCCAAATGTACCTACCGCCATGCCATAGCCGATCTTCCAGGGACCATCGCTGAGTGTACCGGCTTTCAAAGGACGTTTGTCCCAGCCAATCGCTTCGGCGCCAAGCTTAAAACACTCTTTCAGATATTTGGACGACCAAGGCATATTCTTTTCAGGATCCTGATCCGTATGATTAAGAATTCTTAATTCCAATGGATCGATATTCAGCTCATAGGCAATTTCATCGATAGCGCTTTCTAATGCGAAAGCACCTGTAGCTTCTCCCGGACCGCGCATCCAGATTGGTGTACTCACATCCATCGGCAATATGCGGTATCTGGTGGTTACATTAGGCGCAGTATACATCATTCGGGTTTGCTGTAATACACTTTCGGTAAATTCTTCATAGCTTGAAGTCTGCCCTATGGAGAAATGGCTGATCCCGACGAGTTTGCCATCCCGGTTTGCACCAATGCCGATGCGCTGATAGGTACGTGGACGATAGCCCACCATGAAGAACATCTGCTCGCGGGTAAGCATCAATTTTACCGGCTTTTTGATCATCTTGGCGGCCATAATTGCTGCGGTCTCATGTGGCCAGTTATGCAGCGCATTTCCAAATGCACCGCCCACAAAAGGCGCAATAACCTTCACATTTTCCGGCGAAAGCTTCCACTCCTTGGCGAAATTCTGCTGGGTGGGCTGTGTACCCTGTACCTTATCATAAAGGGTAAGTTTATCATCTGCTTCCCAATGCGCTACAATGGCCTGCAGCTCCATAGGATTATGCATCTCCGCAGGATGCTCATACTCCATCTCCAGCTTTACCGCTGCAGTTTTATAGCCATCAACTACACCGCGATCATAATCAGCAAGAGCTGATTTAGGGTTCTTCTTTGCAGATTGAGGAAGCACACCTTTATCCAGGTTCTTGTTCAGGTCGGTCAGATGCTCTTCAACCGTGTACTGTGCTTTCACCAGGTGTGCGGCATAGGTAGCACGTTCGAAGGTGTCGGCCACCACCATGGCAATTGGCTGCCCGTTGAAGTAAATTTTATTGTCGTAAAACACCCGGTGCGGCTGTCCACCAGTCGGTGGCTCCGTAGGATGTTCATTGTCCGCGGGGTAACCTGGCGGACGAATGGCATTCTGATATGATATCACGGCGATGACACCCGGCGCATTGGCTGCGGCCTTGGTGTCTAATGATTTGATCCGGCCTTTAGCGATACTGCTGGTTACCAGAACCGCGTATTTGCAGTCTGGCAGAACATATTCAGCGGCATATTTGGCGGCACCTGTTACTTTCAATCTGCCATCCACCCGTTGAAGGGGTTCATCCGCTTTAAATAGTGTATTCATAAGATTATGGTATTTGATGAATGGTTATATGCGGGAAGCAATCTTTAAAGCTTCGACAATTGTATTTGGTGCAAGTTTAAGCTTGAAGTCATTGTCTCCATATCCTTTTGCGCCGCGCATGGCGATTTCGGCAGCTTGGTGGAAGCTCTCGAGGGATGCAGGCTTGCCGGCTAGACTCTGCTCTGCTTCTTTAAGCCTCCATGGTTTATGTGCCACACCACCCATTGCCAGACGCGCTTGCCGGATGTTTTTACCTTCGATTTCCAGCCCTGCCGCAACCGACACCAGTGCGAATGCATAGGAGCTGCGATCCCGCACTTTAAGGTAGTGATTGTGTGTCAGCGTTGAAGCGGGGATACTCACTGCAGTGATAAGTTCGTTCTTGTCCAAAATCGTATCCTTTTCAGGCTGCTCACCTGGTAGCCTATGAAAATCCTGCATCTGTATAATGCGGTCTCCTTTTGGACCGGATACATGCACCGAAGCATCAAGTGCAATCAGGGCGACGTTCATATCGCTTGGGTTTACAGCGATGCAGTGTTCGCTTGCACCGAATATGGCGTGCATACGGTTAAATCCTTTCAGTGCACTACATCCGCTTCCAGGTTCCCGCTTGTTGCAGGGCGTCGCGGTATCATAAAAATAGGGGCAGCGGGTACGCTGCATCAGATTGCCACCAACAGTCGCCATATTGCGGAGCTGTGCAGAAGCACCTGCATTCAGGGCTTGGGAGAGGAGCGGAAAACGCTTCATTACGGTCGACTGCTCAGCGACTGTACTGTTCAGTGCCAGCGCTCCAATGCTTAAACGCTTGTTTTCCTCTTTAATCTCCCGTAACGGCAGTTTGTTGATATCGACCAAACGTTCGGGTGTCATCACATGACGCTTCATCAAGTCGAGTAAGTTGGTGCCTCCGGCAATGAATTTAGCAGTAGGCTCCTGAGCGATTGCGCTCAGTGCAGCTTTCTGGCTGACCGACCGGATATACTGGAATTGCTTCATACGTTTTTGCCTCCTTTCTTAACCTCCTGAATGGCGGCGACGATGTTAGGGTAGGCGCCACAGCGACAGATGTTACCACTCATGAATTCCCGTATTTCATCTTCATTATCAGCATGTCCTTCACGGATGCAGGCTACCGCAGACATGATCTGGCCAGGGGTGCAATAGCCGCATTGAAAGCCATCGTGTTTAAGAAATGCAGCTTGCATCGGGTGAAGTTGCTCACCTGTTGCTAAACCCTCTATCGTGGTGACCTTCTTTCCATCATTCATTACGGCTAAGGTAAGACAGGAATTTACACGTTGTCCGTCAACGTGTACCGTGCAGGCGCCACATTGACCGTAGTCACAGCCTTTCTTAGTACCAGTGAGGTGTAGTCGCTCGCGCAATAGATCAAGCAAGGTAATGCGTGGGTCGATCTTTAAGTTGTGTTTGGTGCCGTTGATTTCGATGCTGCAGGGTACGTTTTCAATCGCTTGCGCAATCCGCTCGTCCAGTTGGTTATCAGCAGCCTTAATCGCAGCGGCTGGGGTGAGCGCCACCGCAGTGATCAGGCTCGATTTTTTTAGGAAGTCCCGGCGCGGATTAGGGGTAGCATTTTCCTTTTCCATAGTAAAGTTTTATCTGGTTCTTTTACACTTGAAGATGATTAAATGTTTTTCAATCACCTAAGAAATACATGCTCAATGCATAGTTTGGAATTATTCAAAATAACGCCATTGCAGGTAATTACACAAACCTTCGAGTTCGGGGAATATGGTAAAGGCATTCACGCCGAGGGTATCCAGGTCTGTACGGATCTCGCGAACATGGCCTGCGGGGATTTTCACTTTGATCAGCTTCTGATCAAAGGAATCAATTTCGTTCATATAGCGCATCTGGAGCATCTCATCAGTGGAATGGATGCTGAACACCCCTGACTGGTTATTGATACGTTGCTTGATGATCCTTGGCCTGAAGATCTTGGTTTCTTTTACATCGAAAGGCTTTACTTCGGCGATATTCAGATTAAAATCCTTGGCTTCAGCCATCAGGATCCATACGACAGCATACGGAGGATTTTGCTCTTCATTTGGACCGTAGTTTTCTGCCGTTGCGAACCAAAGTGCGGTAAGGGCGTTGTTTGACCAATCGAGCAATCGCGTTGGGAGCCCAAAATGTTGACCAAGGGTAAGAAAATCCCAATCATCCATTGGACGATGTTGTTCAATCAACAAAGGATTGGTCCTTTTAAATTCCTGTAGCAGTAAATTCTCCGTTTCCAGGAGATCCCCCTTAGCCTTCAGCCTGCAGATTTTCGGGATCAAGGGATAGTCCAAGGTCTGTCCCCTGAATAGAAAATCAACGGCATGGGTCTGCTCAGCATTTGTTTCCTTACTTTCTTTGATGATCTTCAGATATGCTTCAATGCTGGTAATTTCAATCTCTTTCAGCATAACAGGGCTTAATTAGTGAATACTTAATAGTGTTTTTGCCAAGGCGATGACCTCCTTGCTTCCGGTATATTTACCATGTTCATCGGATAGTTTAACGACTTCCGTCCAGGCGCCATCTTTAGGAAGCGCTGCAGTCATCTTGATCACGATGTTCATTGGTGTTAGTCCGACGTCATTGGTCAGGCTTGTGCCAATGCCGAAGGACATGCCTACTTTATCCCGGCAGTAATCGGCAATGGCTGCAACTTTATCATAGTTGAGTGAGTCGGAGAAAATGATGGTTTTGCTCCTTGGGTCGATGCCCATTTTCTGGTAATGGGCTACTACTTTATCGGCAAACTCCAGCGGGTCTCCACTGTCATGTCGTACACCATCAAACAATTTGGAGAACATTTTGTCGAACTGGCTAAAGAAAACTTCAGTTGTATAGGTATCAGAAAGTGCAATTCCGAGGTCGCCACGATAAACATCAACCCAGTGTTCCAGACCCATGGCATTTGCCATTTTAAAACCATAGCGTGCCGCATGGAACATGAACCACTCATGGGCATGTGTCCCGATAGGTTTAGTGTTGTGTAACATTGCAAGATGGACATTGCTAGTCCCTATGAACGAACCTTGTCCGAACTCTGACAGCGCCTGTAGCACTAAGCGATGCACCGCATAGGAGTGACGCCTTCTTGTGCCAAAGTCGGCCACGGTTACACCAAGCTTTTTATAGTTTTCGATTTTCTCCCTTGTACGACTGACCACTTCTTCGTCGGGAACACGCTGCAGATCAGTCATGCGGTAGTACAATTCACAAATCAAGGACATCAATGGCACCTCCCAAAGAATGGTCCTGTACCAGTTACCTTCAATATTAACCTCGAGCGTACCTCCAGATTGTTTTATGTGTACTTCTTCCGGGTTATACCGGTAACCCTCCAGAAAGTCCAGGTAAACCGCGTCCAGGTACGGGCAGGTAACCTGAAGGAAATGCTTTTCCTGTCGACTTAACTTTAGCTTAGCCATTTGGTCAACCGCTTCACGAAGTACTGTTGCAAACCCCTCCGGGAAGACGTGATTGCCGCGATTGATAAAACCATACTTTGCTTTCGCATCCGGAAAAAGTCGTACCACGCCCTGTTGCATGGTGAATTTATAGAAGTCGTTATCTAAAATCGAACTGAAGGAAAAATCTTGTTTCAAGTGCATTATGATTAATTGATTATGAACTGCAAGACAACATGGAACACCCTGGCTGTTCGTTAGCCCATGTTGGTCGGATCTTAAAGAACTGGTCTGCCTGAGTAGAATAAGGATCTTTGATTGCCTGTTGCAGGCTGTGGAACAGCTTGTCATCGCCTTTCTCAAGGTCCGTAATGGCCATATGCAGTAGATAGTTCCGCAGTATGAAGCGAGGGTTTGCTGCTTTCATCTTTTCGATCCGCGCTTCATCAGATATGCTATTGGTGCTGATCCGTGCCTGGTATAAAGAAATAAACTGCTGAAAGCCATCGCGTTCTGCAGGAAATAATTCTTCCTGATAGAAGGCAGCCTGAAAATGCGCTATCAGTGCATCCGTGTCCGTCATATCCGGTGGCAGGCTAATCAATAGCTGATAGAAGATCGTCATATCCGGTTGGATCGAGATCAGCATTTTTTCGAGTTCCTGCAGCAGGGTATGGTCTTCAGGCACAAGTTCATCCAAACCAAGCTTTCTGGACATCATTAAACTGTATTTGGACCAGAAAATATCTTCGTAAGCTTCAATTACCGCTACCAATTTTTGAGTGTCTTCTACGATTGGCGCGATGGCGTTTGCCAGACAACCCAAATTCCAGTAGGCGATTGATGCTTGTTTGCCAAAAGCATACCTTCTTCCAGGAAGGTCTGTGGTATTCGGGGTGAAGTTCGGATCGTAGTTGTCCACAAATCCATATGGCCCATAGTCTATAGTGAGGCCCAGGATAGACATGTTATCGGTGTTCATAACACCATGGACAAATCCTACCCGCATCCATTCAACAATCATACTTGCCGTACGATCCACAACCTCCGCCATCCAGTCCAATATGTTGTTTTCACCGCTTAGGTGAGGATAGTAGTTTGAAATTGTCCAGTCTGTTAGGGCTTTCAACTGATCCAGTTCCTGCCTTGCGGCAAGCATTTCGAAGTTCCCAAATCGCAGAAAGCTAGGTGCCATCCTTGCAACGATTGCACCGGGCTCATACTGCGGATTCCCATTGTAAAACATGTCACGGACCACTTTGTCGCCGGTAGAAACCAAGCTTAGCGCCCTGGTTGTAGGAACGCCAAGGTGAAACATCGCCTCGCTCATCAAAAACTCTCTCACAGAAGAACGAAGCACTGCTCTTCCATCAGCACGACGCGAGTAAGCCGTTGGTCCGGCACCTTTCAGCTGTAGCTCCCAACTTTTACCATCAGGACTTTCCCATTCACCAAGAGTGATTGCTCGTCCATCGCCGAGTTGTCCAGCCCAGTTGCCAAATTGATGACCAGCATAGCAAGCAGCATAGGAATGCATGGAAGGTGTAGTCAGGTTTCCGCCAAGGATAGCAACATCTTGCTCATCGGGTTCTGCTATGCCCAGCTCAGCAGCAAGTTCGGTCGACCACCCAATCAACTGGGGCTGTGCTACTGCAGTGGGCTTTGTACTGCTGTAGAGCTGGCCAGGTGTTTGCCGCGGTTTGGTACTTCCGGAATGATCACCGGGAAATTGCTCGGTAAATCTGTTCTTGAATATTTTTAAGTGGAGATGTTCCATGGGCTATTTAAAGGTTAATTTGATCGATATACGAACATATGGGTAACAGGTATCTTCCAGCTATGTTCTTAATATTTTACGTTTCATGAAGCAGAACATGAAAGAGAATTTACCATTGAAACTATTTGTTTCCCATGACATTCAATTATTAGCTACACTTTTATTGCTCCCATTAGAGGCGCTTTCCTGCCGCTTAATTCGGTAAAGCCGCAGGTTAATTCAGTAAAGCCCCAAGCTTAAAAATTGAAGTAAAAAGGTCTTTAAGCTGAAATGAAGCCACAGTTGGCAAAGGTGGTTAAAATAAAATGTGAAGAGATGTGAACTTTTCTCATATTTTCACGTTCTTAATACCTAAGTTCGTTGCCCATTCATTTTTTGTCAGCATTATGGAAATTCTCTTAATTATATTAACGATCCTTGTGATTTTCTCCTGCCTAAGCGCCTGGTTCAATGCCGCCGAATTGGACACGGATGATGAAAATTTCTAAGGAAATTTTCTAGGTTTGCTTCAATATGTTATTGAAGACCGTTTGGACCTTACTCAGGTATTTCTGTTTCTGGCTGATTTTCTTTTTCCTGGAACGCCTGGTATTCATCTTGTACAACCTAAACAAGCTTTCTGCTGAGCCCTTTGCGGAAATTGCTCCTGCATTTAAGTATGGCCTATGGATGGATGCATCCATGGCAGGATATTTATGTGCCATTCCTTTGTTATTCTTCCTGGTAACCTGGTATATCCCTAAACTGCGACTATCAACCCGCTTTTTGAAGTATTACACCTGGACATTCCTGGTGATTTGTTCATTATTGACGGTTGTTAATTTCAACATCTATCGTGAATGGGGTACTAAGGTGAATTATCGTGCCTTTGAATTTGCGATAAATTCTCCAGCAGAGGCCATGGCCAGCAGTGGCTCCTCTCCATTATTTCTGAGCTTTTTGATACTCGTTGCGTTAATAGCTGCCGGAGTTTTACTCTCCACAAAGGTGATAGGCTGGACGATTAACAGAAAAGGGCATATGTTTGGCAAGGCGCTAATCACCTTATTGCTCATCGGCCTAACGGTCATAGCCATTCGGGGTGGCCTGCAGGATGCGCCAATGAATGAAAGCATGGCTTACTACTCCAGCAACCAAACCTTGAATATTGCGGCTGTAAATACAGAATGGGGATTAGCCACCGATATTAAGAACGCGAAGTACAACACCAAAAATCCTTTTAGATACTTTGAGGCTGAAGTAGCCCGGGAGAACGTCAAGCAGTATTATCATAAACCGGATAGTGCCGGCATGAAGATCTTATCTACAGAGAGGCCCAATGTAGTCCTGATCATTATGGAAAGCCATACGGCAAACGTGGTCGAATCATTAGGCGGAGAGCCCGGCATATCCAATGCTATTGAGCGCCTGAAGCAGGAAGGGGTCTTCTTTGATCAGATCTATTCCTCGGCAGGCCGAACAGACAAAGGTGTTGTTTCTATTTTAAGCGCCTTTCCAGCCCAGGCTTCGCGAAGTATTATGAAGGAGAACAGTAAGCAGGCCAGACTACCAGCGCTCAGCCAGGTCTTTCAAAAATACGGCTATTCGACACCCTTTTTCTATGGAGGGGAGTCTCGCTTTGCAAACATGAAGTCTTACCTGTTAAGCCACGACATCAAGAAAATTATCGAAAAAAGCAGCTTCGACAAGAAGTACCTGAATTCTAGCTGGGGTGCATTTGATGGACCAGTTTACCAACGTATGGGGCAGGAGCTTGCCGGGGAGCGGCAACCATTTTTTGCAACAATGCTCACGCTAACCAATCACGAACCTTTCGGATTACCTGTTCCACCGCATTTCAAGGGTGCCAGTAACGAGGATAAATTCCGTAGCACTGCGTTCTATGCTGATTCTTGTCTTGGCGCCTTTGTAGATTTTGCAAAAACGCAACCCTGGTATCCAAAAACCTTGTTTGTGGTAGTAGCTGACCATGGTCATTTTCTGCCGCGCACTGACCTGGAAATATTTGATCCACAGCGTTATCGCATTCCGCTGTTGTTCTTTGGGCCTGCAGTTAAAAAGGAATTCAAGGGCCAGACCATCCACCATATTGGCGGACAGACCGACATCGCAAACACCTTGTTAACACAGCTCGGTATGGATGCAAGTGCTTTTACCTGGAGCAAGGATCTTCTAAATCCCGATACGAAGCAATTTGCCTTCTTCAACTGGGACCATGGCTTTGGATTTATAACGCCAAAAGATACCATTGCGTACGATGCGGTCAGTAATCAGGTTATCGGCAACAACAAAAGCAGCGTTGAAGCCCCTGAAGTTATTGCAGGAAAATCTTTTATGCAGGAAGTTTATCAGCAGTATATGGCGTATTAATGGTGTTGCGGCTGGACCGGCTTCCCCTGATGTTTGTGTACAGCACTATCGGCCTTTTTAGAAATGACAAATTGCCTGATCTCGCCTTTTTCCCAGGCATTTGCCATTGGATCTATCGGTAATGCTTTGATATCTGCCCGATTTTTACGTTTTTCTGCAGTCGACACGTTAAACCGCTTATCCCTGGCATCCACGAGTTCCTTGTTGATCTGACCATCTTTGGTGAATCCCATCATGATCATGGGCGAGCCCACAGGAAGTGTTCGCTCCTGATCCGTATGCCAGGTGTGTATCGTTTTGCCGTAGGTGTTAACCAGCTTTTCCATCAGCTCCTTCTCTGCGACTTCGGGGATGCCCGGCGCGATGAGCGTGCCCGATTTCACCTCGTGAACATGTGAGTGCCATAACTTCTTTTCTTCTTCAGTAAGTGTTTTGAACAACTTTGGCGTGATGATGTACTCTATCCCCATAATCTTGGGACTACCCTCATTTCCGTCGAAGATGATCGCCTGATAAACATCTTCGTTCAACTGGTTCACATAATGATGTGCCTCCATTTGTGCGTTGATATTGCCATTGTAAAAGTGGAAACCATCCAGATAGGCATTGAACTTTTTCAATGGTGATTTATCCTGCATCAGGTCTGCACCAGTGTTCAGAACCTTATCCTTTGATGATTTTTCGTCACCTGGCGCGGTAACGTTAGATGGCGTATTGCCACCACCACAAGCAGCTAATCCGATTGCAAAAATCGAACTGTAAATTAGTGTTTTCTGTATTTTCATAGCAGGCTGTTTTATCGGCGTTATACAAGCATAAAACTGCTGGCTTAGAAAATAGTTTGTGTAAATTAAAAAGAGGCGGGAGCGGGTTGATTGGATTTTACGTTTACTATGGTACGGTTTAGATAAGGATAGATCGCGATCAGTAAAATGATTACCAGGATACACCAACTGATCAGTTCGTAATAATCCATGGCATATCGAAGCTGACTTTGAACTTTCATGGTCCTGCTTAGCATGGCATTGGCGAGTTTATTTGCCTGTTCAGGATCTATCCCTTTCGCTAGAAAAGCCTGTTTATACCCAGCCAGTTTCTGCAGGGCTGCGGGATCTAATGCGCTGACATGCTGACTAAACCGATCCAGATGCACGCTTTGTTTCAGCAGGCCATAATAATTAATGATTGCAATGCTGCAACAAAAACCGAGGTATCTAAAAAAAACGCCTGACGCAGAAGCCATGCCGCCGAGATGCGCAGGTACTGTCGATACCATATACAAGATCAGTGGTGCCATCAACGTACCGGCACCGAGGCCTTGTATAAACAATGGAAGCAAGTAGGACCAGTCATTCGCCTGTATGGTGAAAGACACTCGCATCCAAAGATGAAAAATTAACAGAAAGCCAAATCCTGCAATCCATATAAAGCGCATCGGCTTCTTCAGCACCACTAGACGTGAGGTGACAAAAGCGCTTAAGATAATACCAAGAGAATTCGCCAGTAACATATATGCCACATGAATGGGATCCATACCCATCACCGTAGCAAAATAGCTGTTTGTCACGTTTATTGTTCCTCTGCAGATATAGAGTATAAAGATCAGGATTGCGCCGACCTTGAAGTTCCGGTAATTAAATACCTCCAGGCTCATGTACGGTCGTTTTAAATGGCACTGTCGTAACAGGTGTAAAACAAGGGAAACTACCACGCCGCCCGTGGCCAGGGAAATTCGCTTATCCTCAAACCAGTAGTATTGTTGTCCATAGATCAGGATGTATCCAATAAGCAGCAGCAAGGCTGCATAGATCACGAAACTTGGCCAATCAAGCTTGTACAAATGTGATTTATTGCTGAGTCTTACATTTTTAAGAATGCTATACAACAAGATTGTGCCTGGGATAAACAGGAACATGATGCCTTTGTACAGGATGTTGAAGTCAAAGCTCTCCAAGACCGGTGAGGTCAGCATCATGCTGATCTGTGATACACAAAGCAACATGCCATAGAACACCGAGTAGCCAATTTCCCTGGCTCGTTCCCCCTTAAGTTGCCTGAAAACCAGGGTAAGACAGATGCTTGTGATCGAACAGTTGGCCATCCCCTGAATGAAGCGGAAGATAAATAGTGTGTGAAGGTTCTGGGTGATATAGCAGATGTAACTGGCTGCAACCTGGATGATGGCGCCCAACAAAAGATATTCTTTTACGGCGATGTAATTGAAAAACCGGCGCTCTAGCGCAAAGAAGCTTGTTACTGCAGCATAAAAGACAATCATCGAGTATTGAACATCTGCTGGTTCAAACCCATAAAATCCAGCTGCGGCATTGCTGTTGGCACTCGAGAGCCCAAACAGCCCCATACTTGGCAGGATCACCATGAATAATGTGATCTTGGTCAGCCAACCAGGTACCCAGTCTTTTATTTCTTCTGATGAACCCCTTGCCATATTAATTCTCTTTACGGATCAACACTTCGGCATTCATGCCCGAGCGCAGCACGGCGATCTCAGCCGGCTCATCTACCAGACGGATTCTTACCGGCACACGTTGTACAATCTTCACGAAGTTGCCTGTAGAATTATCCGGTGGCAGCAGCGAGAAACTTGAACCTGTTGCTGGCGATAGTGATTCGATTTTACCCTTGAATATTTTACCGGGGTAGGCATCCGTTTTGATCTCCGCCATTTCGCCTACATGCATGTGGCGCAGCTGTGTTTCTTTGAAGTTTGCCACCACCCACTTGCCGGCTTCCTGATTTACAATGTAGGCCAAGGTTTGTCCAGCCTGAACCATCTGTCCGGGTTGGATGGTTCTCCGTCCCATTTTGCAGTTGTATGGTGCCGTAACCACGGTGTAACCAACATCTAGTTTGTTGCGGTTCAGCATGGCTTCCCGGCGTTTTATCTCCGATTCAGCCACAGCGGTCTGCACTTTCGTGTCTTTCACCTTTAGCTTGTCTGCTTCGTAGTTCTTTAGTGCTGTCTGGTAGTTTGCACGTGCCACTTCAAGGGCGGTTTGTACATTTTCAAGCTGCTGCCTGGTGGCAGATTCCACATCATACAGCTTTTTGTAGCGTGCAAATTCCTGTTCCTCATGGTGTAACTTCGCCTTAGCAGCAATGATCTGCGACTCATTCACCTGCGCACTGCTTGAACTGCTTTCCACATGGCTTTTTAAAACTTCGAGCTGCGCTCTTGCATTGGCGAGTTCCGCCTCGGCTTGCTGCTGTTGTAATTCATATTCACTGTTGTCAATGATCAGCAAGGTATCTCCCATGTTAATGTCCTGATTTTCTTCGAACCGGATCTCCCTGATGAATCCCCCGACTCTGGAAGTGACCGGGTTGATATATTCCTGCACCTGTGCATCATTGGTTTCCTCGTATCGGTAAAGATCCCAAAGGCTAAAAATGCCCCAGATCATTAAAACCAGCAAGATAATTCCGGCAATCCAGGCCGTAACACGGGTGATTAGCTTATCTGTGCGGGAATGGTCAGTATTTGTCGTCATATTTAGAGATTGCCTATAATGTTTTGTAATTGATAGTATTGTAGTTGTGCCGCGATCCGCGCTGCAGCAAGGTCAAACTGCGTCTGGAGTAGCTGTGTGTTGGATTCCAACAGGTCGGTAACCAATGATAATTGGTTGAAGTAGGTATTATTTACAATCCTCGCATTTTCCCGGGCCTGAATGACATTGGTTTCCGCGACCTTGATCCTGTTCAAGGATTCATTGTACCGCAGATAGCCTTCATTTACCCTTTGCCTGATCTGATCCTGGGTATGGTGATGCTCCAGCTCCTGTGTTTTTAGCTCAAGCTGTGCTGCCTTAACCTTGTGTTTGTTGTGATACAAAGCGTCAACGGAAAAGCTGGCCTTGATCCCTGCTGTTCCCAGTCCATATAGGTAGTTGCTATAAGGGTAGAACTGTATCTGTGGATAGGAGTAGGCATAGTTGGCGAAGAGACCTAGTTTTGGGTTAACGTTTGCTTTTACATCTTTTAACTCCAGTTTGCTTAAACGGGTTTCTTCTTCAGAGATCTTGTTCTGATATGATCTGGCCATTGCTTCCCGGAGATATTCCTCATAGTTCTTAACAGGAAGCTCCTGCATAGCCGACAGCTCCACTGGTAAAGTGTGTTGAGCATCAGGTTCTCCCATGAGAATATTTAGTTTCTGACGAGCAATAGCAATGTCATTATTAATCTGTTTAAGGCTGAGGTTTTGTCTGGAAAGCTGTAACTCTGCCCGTAACACATCACTCTTTAGGACAACGCCGTTAATCAGTAGCTGACGGATTTCTTTAAGCTGACGCTCCTGATCTTCAATATTCTTTTCCATCAGTGCCTTGAAAGCAATACTACGTTGTAAATCGAGGTAGTAGGCTGCCGCTTGCAGCTTGATTTCAGAAACCGTTTGGTTCCTCCGTTCCGAATGGATCTCATGCAAAATTTGCTGGCGTGTGATGTTCGTGCCGGTTTTGTGACCGTTGTACAAGTTCAAGTAAGCGTCGCCACCAACTTTATAAAATGTATGTTCCACGGGCAGCAATTCGGGCTTATGCAATAAACCATCGACAAAGAGTGGAAAATTACTGACTTTGCCGTATTCGGCCTCTGTACTAATCTCTGGCAGGCGCTCTGCTTTCGCATCCAGGATCTTTTCAGCGCTGACTGCGACGTCCAAATCCTGCATCTTGATGATCTTATTTTCTGCGGTGGCCTTTTCCCATACCTGGTTGATGGTTAAGGTAATGGCATTATCGGGAGTATGCTGCCCATGAGCTTCTGCAAAGCCAAGAAAGGTTAAAAAACAGGTAAATGCAAAGTACCTGGGGATTGAAAAAATGTTCTTCATAATAACAACACAAAGGTACCGCTATGCCTTTTGCTGCACTTTATGTAATTTGCCTAAAATTATATCAAATGAGCCAAGTTGAGGTTGTCCGGAATTCAGAAGAATATTTACAGTATATAGATGCGACACCTGATGCAATCTTTGTATTACATGAAAAGCTGGAACGCCGCTTCCCAGTCCATCAGCACACCAAAGGGCAGTTAACTTACGTAGATGGGGGAATTGCCTATGTTCATGTTCAGGGAAAAATCCTGGTGATACCTGCAAGACATTACATCTGGATACCTCCAGGACTTCTACATTTCCTAACCGTTAGAAGTTCAGCGACCGCCATCCGGACGGTGTATTTTGAACTCGACACTGAGGAAGTTTTTTACCAGCAGATGGGCATTTACCCGGTAGACACACTTTTACTTGAAATGCTCTTGTTTACGGAACACTTCGAATGGGAGATCGGCAAGACAAACAAATACTATCCATTCCTGAAAGCCTTGTTCAATATCCTGCCGGAAATTAGCAATAATCACCTGCATACGGTATTACCAGTGACGAGAAACGAGCGCCTGGTGCCGATACTGAAGTACATGGAAGCCCATGTCGGAGAGGAGATTAGTTTAACCAGAATCAGTAAAGAATTTTCCTTAAGCGAACGTACGCTCTCCAGGATCTTTCAGGCGGAACTTAGCATCTCCTTTTTACAATACTTAAAGCAACTCAGGATGGTGAAAGCTGTAGAGCTGATGCTTCAGACGGAACTCACCCTGAGTGAAATCGCTTATCGCACCGGGTATCAAAGTATCGCAGCTTTTAGCAATACCTTTTACCAGCTTACCAATATGCGCCCATCCCAGTTTGCGCATTCTATCAAATAATCAGAATACCGGATAATGTTCGGCTGGATAGGGGTATACAAGCAGCGGAATGCTCATGTCATTAGCAACCTCATGTGTGTTGCTACTGCTAAATAGACGCTGCAAAAAGTGCTTTTGATGATGTACCATCACGAGCAGGTCAAAGCTAACATGTTCAGATACCCATTTCAAGCCTGAGGATACCTGGGCATCCTGCACGTGGCGGTAGTAAACGTGAGGATAGTTGATCTTACTGCTTACCGCACATAAAAACTGCTGCACCTGATCCCGTTTTTCCTTGCCCTGTTCTTGTTCACTTTCCGAAGATACATGTGCAAGCATGATACTTGCCTCTCGATGTCTGCCAAGGCTGCACAGTGAATGCAGGGCATCTATATCTTGCAGTTGCAGATCTGTTGCAAATGCAATTTTATGGATGCCCTTAAAAGCAGCGCCTTGCGGAACAACCAGCACGGGAACTTTCGATTGTTCCAGTAGTTTCTTCATGTGATTGCCCGTAATCAGGCTGCTAAAGCCTTTTCTATGATTAGCCATAACAAAAAGGACGATGTCTCGATCACTAAGCAGTTCATCTATATGATCGGCGATTTCTCCCTCGTCACAACGCGTTTCTATTTTTGGAGTAAAGCCCGTGGCGGCGCTAAGGCTTGAAGTCTTGCTGAGTTTGGAGGCAGCAAGCGCCAGCTCTTTTCTGCTGGTTATTTCCAGCGCCCCAGCATTTTCCATGGGCCAGGCAACCTGTGCGGCGTAAGGTTGTGAAGCAGGATTGAGATAGGCATGGTAAAGGATAATGTTGGCCTGCAGTTCACGGCTAAGCTGGAAGGCATATTCACCGGCATGCGCCGCGCGTTCCGAGAAGTCTGTAAATACTATAATCTTTTTCATAACATTTCATTTTAATCCTCTTTATTCCTGTTGCTTAGCTAAAGATCGTGAAAATCGGTGTAAGCAGGAATGACCCTCGTGTTAATTTTTTGTGACCCTGATCAGTTTGGCGCAAATTCAAATAGACAAAAACATAATGCGCTTGCATAAGTTGTATTAACAAAACCTTTATTATGCTAGATCAAAAAACAATTGTCATTACTGGTGCCTCCAGTGGTGCCGGTAGAGCTATTGCGCTTGAATTCGCAACAGGAGGGCACAAGCTGGTGCTTGCATCGCGAAATCTAACCGCCATGGAAGAGACCGCTGAGGAGTGTCGAGTGCTTGGTGCAGCCGTTAAATGTGTGGTCACCGATGTAACGGAACCCACTGCATTGATCAACCTGGCCAGCGAAGCGGATGACTTCGGGGGTAAAATAGATGTTTGGGTGAACAATGCAGGTGTACTTGCGGTGGGAGCGTTCACGGAAACACCCATTGAAGTAACGGAACAAGTTGTACGAACCAATCTGCTCGGCTATATCTATGGGGCTCATGCGGTAATGCCGTACTTCAAAAAACAGCAATATGGTACTTTAATCAACAACATTTCCATTGGCGGCTTTATGCCTGTACCTTATGGGGTGGGCTATTCTGCCAGTAAGTTCGGCATCCGGGGTTTTTCCTCAGCGCTGAAAGCAGAGTTAAGCGGCTTCCCTAATATTCATGTTTGCGATGCCTATCCTGCCTTTCTGGATTCACCGGGCATCCAACACGCAGCAAACTGCACCGGAAAAGCGCTTAAGCCAGCGCCGCCTGTATACGATCCAAGAAGATTGGCAATGGCGATTGTGAAACTTGCCGAAAATCCGAAATCCGAATTGATGATCGGCAGCGTATCGAGCGTCATTCGATTGGCATATGGATTATTTCCAGGTATTACCACCACAGTAACCAAAGCAGTAATTGCCACCTATTTGAAGCAGGCAAAGCAGGCCGGCAAAACCAATGGGAACCTGTTTAATACGCTTGCCTTTGGCAATTCCGTTTTCGGTGGTTGGGGTTTGCCTGGGCGGCCAAGAGCACATCAAAAATACCTTGCAGCCGCTTTCGTGCTAACTTCTGCATTAGGCTTGCTGTTGTTGAAAAAGCAGAAATAGCTAACGCGCTGCCTGTTTATTGAACATGTCCGGGTTGAAATTGATCAGTTGTTCTGAAAACTCGAAGTACCTGTCGAGCATCACAACTGCAATACCGATAGCGAGTACAGTACAAAGCTGAAAGGTTAGTTTTTTAACAGCTGCCCGGTCCTTTATGATCTTCCAGACAATCGGTAAGCTTACTAAGGCACTTGTGAGTGAAGTGACAATAGTGACACTTCCGGCAAGCGCAGCACTGATCTTCTCGTGGCTGGCCATGGTAGCAGCGGCAGCTGTTGTGCTGGCACTGCTTACAAATCCACCAAAAAAGCCCGTAGCCATGATGCCGTAGTTTCCGAATAGCTTCGTAAGCAATGTGCCGCCGATGGCGATAATAACGAAGATCAATCCGAAGGTCAGCACATTCATCAGTGAAATCGGGGAGGCGAGTTGTAATGCTGGTACTTTATTTGGATCTGACTTTTCCTCCGTATAATCCTTCCATATCCATAATCCGGATACCACAGACATCGCCAGGATCGGCAGGAGCGTTGAGGTGATGGAAAGTGGGGAGAAAATTAACAGCAGAATAAGATTGCGTGCAAACATTGCGATGGTCGTTAACAGGCAAAGGGTACTTATCCGGGAAGTCAGGCCAGCCTGCTGTACGCGCTGGCTGGTTTCCGCAAGGGTAGCCGTACTGTTTACCAGTCCACCAAATATGGCGCCCAGATAAAGTCCGTTCGTGCTGAATACACGAAGCAAAAAGTAGTTTAAAAATCCAATGCCGGATATTGCAATAACGCTGACCCAGGCATCACCTGGATTGAAAAGCTCCCAGGGGTCAACATAGCGGTCGGGCATAATCGGATAGATCACGAAGCCGATCAGCCCCAGCAGTACTGCACTGCGAACTTCAGCAGGTTTCAGGCCTCCAGCAAACTTATTCAATTCTGCCTTCCATGCTAGGAGCATCATAATGGCGATGGACCCGGCAACGGGCAGAAATATATGACCCAAGCCCACCAGCACGCCCAGCACATAGGTCACGATGAGCGCAACGGATGTTGTAATCTCTAAAGTGCGGTCGACCAGGATGTTCCGGCCATTGTTCAGTAAAACCAGCAGTAGCACGCCGGCTAAAGAGGCAATTACGAAGTTTGTACCAATAACAGAAGAGAGCATACCCAACATGGCTACCATCGAAAACGAGCGGATGCCCATCTCCTTGTTAGACCATTTACGTTCCATTCCAATGAGCATCCCGATGCCAAGCGACACAGCCATCTTCAAAGCTATTGGCGCAGCCGGGTAATGCAGAAATTCATCATTCATGCTTAACAATTTTTTAACCTAACAAAAGCAGCCTCCATTGGTTTTAACCAAATAAGGCCGGAATATATTTGGGGGCAGTGCGTTTCATACTTGCCTGCTCGTAGGCATAGGCGATGCTGATCAGTTCTGGCTCCGTAAAAGCCTTCCCAAAAAATGAGATACCCACCGGTAGATCGTGCCAGCTGCCCATGGGTACGGTGATATGCGGATAGCCGGCTTTCGCAGCAGGAGAGGAGAACGAAAATCCATTCCCATAGTCACCATTTACCAGATCGATACATACTGCAAATCCATTGGTAGGACCAATAATAGCGTTCAGTTGATGTTTGTCCATCAAGCCATCGATGATTTTGCGACTTTCCAGATTTGACTTCTTTAGCGCATCCAGATATTCCTTATTGTCTAATCCGCCTTTCGACTGCGCCAGCTCAAGTGTTTCCTGCTTAAAAAATGGCATCGCCTTAGCTTCATTGTTTTTATTATAAGCGATAACGTCTGCCAGGCTTTTCATGGCGGAGTTTGCATGACTTAAATAGTCATTTACGCCGGCTTTAAACTCATAGAGCAAGACGGTGTATTCTGCATTCCCGAGAGATCGTAATTCCTTAAGCAGGTCGATCTCAATAATCGTAGCACCCTTACTGCGCATCAGGTCTACAGCGGTTTGCAGCAGCTGCTGGGCCGCGACGTTTCCTGCCGTTATGGCTGACCGCTCCAGACCCAATCGCTTGCCTTTCAGCCCATCAAGATTCAGAAACTGCGTATAATCCTGATGTCTCTTTCCACGAGCCGAATTGGTGTAAGGATCTTTAGGATCTTCAGCCGTAAGCGCTCCCAACAGTATCGCTGCATCGCTGACATTCCGCGCCATTGGGCCGGCACTGTCCTGTGTTTTGGAGATGGGAATGATACCACTTCGGCTCCACAATCCGACCGTTGGCTTGATGCCTACACCACCGCACACAGAACTCGGGGATACAATAGAACCGTCTGTTTCCGTACCTATAGCAATGGCACAGAGGTTTGCAGCAACGGCAGTACCGGAGCCTGCACTTGAACCACTTGGATTACGGTTCAGTATGTAGGGATTTTTTGTTTGTCCGCCGCGGCTGCTCCATCCGCTTGTCGAATCTGAGGAGCGAAAGTTTGCCCATTCACTGAGGTTTGTTTTCCCCAGGATCACCGCGCCAGCTTCACGCAGTAGTTTAACAATGTGTGCATCCTGGCTGGCGATGTTATCCGAAAGTGCAAGCGCAGCTGCGCTGGTATGCATCTTATCCGCAGTATCGATATTGTCTTTGATCAGTACGGGGATGCCGTGCATCATGCTTCTGACCTTCCCCTGGGCACGCTCTTTATCCAGCTGTTCAGCAATTTCCAGGGCATCAGGGTTTAGCTCGATCACCGAGTTTAATGTGGGACCTTTTTTGTCGATGGCGGCGATACGATCCAGATATAAGCTGGTGATTGTATGGGCAGTTAAAGATTTGTCAGCCATTTTCTCCTGCAGCAGCTTTATACTGGCTTCATTAAGCTCGAAGTCGCCCGGAAGTTTGGTTGGTTTATTAGAATTGTTGCTTTCCTCAACAAGAATGCTGCAGGATGAGCTGGTCAGGGTACCCAGGCTGAGCGCAGCAAGGGAGCTTGACTTCAAAAAGTTTCTTCTTTGCATGAAATTTGAAGGATTTATCACCTAAGTAACAAAATTATTTGGCCTGTAAATGGGTAAGATAAAAATATTACATAGCTTAATGGCTTAAATATGCAGCATCATCATTTAAACAGCTACGAGGATCAGGTACGTACCGAAGTTTTGTTTTGGCATCGTAAAATGACCAGTGCGCCTTCCTTTACAGATCGCCTGTCGAAGAAGGTTCAGGATAAGATCAATGGATATATCCCCGAGAAAGTGCACAAAGCAATTACCCTCACCATGGAGAAACTATTCAAGGCTGTTCTTTTTGGCGCTGAATACACCACTGGCCGGAAAATGACAAATGGTTCATTGGTATATCGTGAAGCTTACATCAAAAATCAAATTGCTTTCTATCAGAAAACCGCGTCGCTCGAAGGTGCAGTCACCGGAGCTGGTGGGCTACTGATGGGGCTTGCAGATTTTCCGGTACTCATCGGCTTGAAGATGAAGCTGCTATTTGATATCGCTGCACTGTACGGCTTCGACGTAAAAGACTACCGCGAGCGCTTGTATATCCTCTACATTTTTCAACTCGCTTTCTCCAGCCAACAGTGGCGCAATGAGGTTTATAAAATGATAGATACCTGGGAGGACTTTGCCAAAACACTGCCTGAACATGCTGAGGATTTTAACTGGCGCAGTTTTCAACAGGAATACCGCGACTATATCGATCTGGCAAAAATGGCACAACTGGTGCCAGTAATAGGGGCCGCTGTGGGCGCCATCGCCAACTATAAACTCGTGGCACAGCTTGGCGAAACTGCTATGAACTGCTATCGCTTGCGCCTGTTGAGGCATTCAGGTAGCAACAACAATGATGACACTTATCCTGTGAATGAATGATCTATAAGCTTTTAATCAACTTACCTCGCCTTTTAACGCTTAGTATTCTCCTTTCCTTCCCTGGCCTGGTTCATGCACAACACCCTCCGGTATTTGAAGGCATGAAGATGGATACGCTGTTTGTGGACATGTATTCTTTACCATTAAAGGTAGTTAAATACAGCTATGGCAAACCCAATGTAAACTTCCTGGTCATTCACGACAATGAGGATACCGGGGTGAAAGCCGCATTTGAATACATCAGGTTTAGTGGAGGTAGTGTTTTTGATTCTCAATATGGTGACCTGCGCAATTACAACATCAATTATCAAGGCCTGCAGTACCAAATTGATCCGAACAAAATTTATTCGAGCTATGGTGTAATGGAGGGCTTGGAGTTTTATGGTGCTGTTAACGACGAGGTGAGTGCAAGCCTGAATACGGCTGCTGAAATGATCTTAAATTTCTACAATCCCGGTAAGCCGGATTACATTTTTACCTTGCATAACAATACTGACGGCGCTTTCGGCATTAACTCCTACCTGAAAGGACATGAGTTGGAGCTGGTTGCAGATTCCCTGCATATTAACTTTAATATGGACCCGGACGATCTGATCCTGGTAACTGATTTAAAGTTATTTAATGCTTTAAAGAAAGAGGATGTTAATGTGGTGTTACAGAGCCGGGATGCGGCTGATGATGGCTCGCTTTCGCTTTATGCCATGCAAAATAAAATTCCTTACATCAATGTCGAAGTGCAGCATGGACATCAACTGCAAAACTTACAGCTTATAGAGATTGCCGTGAAGGCGCTTAAGACAACTTATCCGGAGCTGTTCTAACTCCGGATAAGTGGCCATAATTTTCTGATTTGTTCTTTTGGATTAGTTAACGTCAACCAGGGTGATGTTAAAGTCCAGGATGGAGTTCGCAGGAATTGATCCAGTGGCACGGTTTCCGTACCCATGATAAGAAGGAATGATCAACCTGATCGTACCACCTTTTTGGATCAGCGGTACACCAATCTGCCAGCCTGTAATCACTCCACCTAAAGGAAATGCAGCGGGAGCTTTACCTTCCGTAGAATCAAACGTTGCTGTGTTTCCTAAAACACGACCAGAATAGTGCGCGGTCACCGTGGTACTTGGCTTGTATTCTACCGATCCGGTGCCAGGGGTGATGATCTGGTAAAAAACGCCAGATTCATGTTTTGTTGCTGGGATGCTGTTTTTAACGATGTAAGCGCGGATGGCGGTTGTATCTGCATTAAATTGCGCAACTACATCAAAGTTGTCGTTGCTGGAATTCTTTTTACAAGCTGCTAAACCAGCTGCCATGCATACGAATAGTAGTATAGACTTAATTTTCTTCATAATCAAAGATAAAACTATTGCATAAAAAATGCGCTATCCAGTCGAATAGCGCATCATTATCGTTGTTGTGTTATAGCAGCTGTGCTAATGCCTCCTTAGTAAATCCTCTCAACTCAGCGGTACGGTGATCCTTTACCTTTTCCGTCCAGTTCGGGTCAGCGAGTATAGCACGTCCCACACCAACGAGGTCAAAGTCACCACGATCCATCCTGCGTAACAATTCATCCAATGATGATGGTGCGGAGCTTTCTCCTGCGAATGCAGCCAGGAACTCCCCGGTTAAACCTACCGAACCTACGGTAATGGTCGCTTTGCCGGTAACTTTTTTCGCCCAGCCTGCAAAGTTCAAATCTGATCCTTCGAATTCAGGTTCCCAGAAGCGGCGTTGTGAGCAGTGAAAAATGTCTACACCGGCATCTGCCATTGGATTCAGCCATTGCTCCATTTCTTCAGGTGTTGCTGCAAGTTTATTATGGTATGCCGAAGGCTTAAATTGTGATAAACGGATAATCAGGGCAAAATCTTCACCTACCGATTTTCGTACTTCTTTAATCACCTCAGTCGCAAATCTACTGCGCTCAGCAAGTGTTTTGCCGCCGTAGATGTCGGTACGTTTGTTGGTGCCATCCCAGAAAAACTGGTCAATTAAATAACCATGGGCACCATGAATTTCCACGCAGTCAAAGCCCAGTCTTTTTGCATCTGCTGCTGCACGGCCAAAGGCAGCAATCGTATCCGCGATGTCGGCATCGGTCATGGTGTTGCCGTTGTTGAAATCCGGACGGTTTAAACCTGAAGGACCTTCAAATGGTGTGGATGGCAACCAGCCGGAAGGATGGTTATCCATGATGCCCATGTGCCAGATCTGTGGACCCATTTGTCCACCCTCGGCATGCAACGAATCAATAACCTGCTTCCATCCGTCTAGGGCTGCTGCGCCATAGAAATGTGGTACTGCAGGATCGTTGGAAGCGGCAGCACGGTCAATGACGGTACCCTCAGAGAGGATCAGGCCAACTTGTCCTGCTGCTCTCCTGCTATAGTATGCCGCCACATCCGCTGTGGGCACACCTTCCGGTGAGAAAGAACGCGTCATGGGTGCCATGACAATTCTGTTTTTGATATTCAAAGATTTCAAACGAAAAGGTTTGAACAAGCTATCGTTATTCATATGTGTGTTGTTGTTTATACTTTATTAAAGTTCTTTGTTAATGCGATCCATCAAGGTTTTGATCCCCGCTTCATCACGACGATAATACGTCCATTGCCCAACCCTGACGGAGCTAACCAAGCCGGCACGCTGCAGCATAGCAAGATACTCAGACACTGTCGATTGTGTCAGGCCTGCCTTTTTCTGTATCTGTCCTACACAAACGCCGTGCGCAAAGCCAGCCTCAGTTTGTTCCGCAAAGTTGATCTCAGGCGCTTTAAGCCAGGCTAAGATCTGCAGCCTGGTTTTATTTGAAAGCGCTTTGAAGATGTCTACCTGATCCATGGCACAAAGGTATATCGATTTTTTCCGATATAACCAAACATTGTAAGAGATGACAATTTCCTGAATAAAGCACCGTACTTGAAGTTGATCACGTAATACAGTGTTATAAATACGAAATTTAATACGTTGTTAACCAATTAAAAACCTGCTTGTTAACAGTATAAATTCGGTTTAGTTAAGATTTCGAGTCTTTGTAAAACATTCAACTGGGTATCGGATTTATATAGTAACCAATTTTCAGTAAATGATAAAAGCAAGCGGTAAAACAAGAGTTATTATCAGTAATGTAAAGCCTGTTGTGGAAGCGGGCAGCTACCCGGCAAAGGCGGTCATTGGCGACACCATCACTTTTTCAGCAGATGTTTTTGGCGACGGGCACGATGCCATTTCAGCAAGCTTATATATCAGGAACGCGGCCGTAAATGAGGTCACCGAAGTTCCCATGGTTTTTCAGATAAATGATTTCTGGACGGTTGAACACACCTTCACTGCAATCGGAAAACACAGCTTTTGGATAGAAGGCTGGGAGGATCATTATACGAACTGGAAAAAAGGACTGAAGAAGAAATTTGATGCTGGTCAGGACATTGATGTGGAGCTGGAGATCGGGTTGATTCTGCTTAAAAAGGCGGCGGCAGTATTGCCGGAGCAACAAACAGCCCTCCAGAATTGGGCAGCGCGTATCGCTCATGCAGAAACACCTGCCGCAGCCCTGGAGTTGGCTTTGGATAATGAACTTGCTGCTTTAATGTATCCATATCGACCGGCAGATATCATCAGCTCTTCGCCGGTCTATCAGATCGAAATCGAACGTAAAAAGGCGGCCTTTAGCACCTGGTACGAGCTATTTCCCCGCTCAGCAGCGAAAGAACCCGGGCGCCATGGAACTTTTAAAGACGTGATCACTTTATTGCCGCGGGTGGCACAGATGGGTTTCGATGTTTTATACTTCCCGCCCATACATCCAATCGGCGAAAAGAACCGTAAAGGCAAAAATAACTCCCTCATTGCGACAAAGGACGATCCTGGGTCGCCCTGGGCGATCGGCAATCGGAAGGGGGGGCATAAGGCGATACATCCCCAACTCGGCACCCTCAATGATTTCAAAAAGCTGGTCGTAGCTGCAAAGGGGATGGGCATCGAGATCGCCATGGATATCGCCTTTCAGTGTGCTCCAGACCACCCTTACGTCAAGGAACATCCCGAGTGGTTTATCTGGCGTCCCGACGGCACGGTTCAATATGCCGAGAATCCGCCGAAAAAGTACGAAGACATCCTGCCATTTAACTTCGAAACCGACGATTGGGAAAACCTTTGGGACGAGCTTAAGAGTGTGATTGAATATTGGGTAGATGCGGGTGTAACCATATTCCGCATTGATAATCCACATACCAAGGCTTTCCGTTTCTGGGAATGGACGATCGGCGAAGTGCGGAACAAACATCCTGAGGTCTTATTCCTCGCAGAAGCTTTCACCCGGCCACGTGTAATGGAGCGCCTTGCAAAAGCCGGCTTCAACCAGTCATACACCTACTTTACCTGGCGGAATTCCAAAAAGGAAATGGAGGAGTATTTAACTGAGTTGACGAAGACGGAGATGAGATATTATTTCCGGCCGAACTTCTGGCCGAATACCCCCGATATCCTGCCGCCTGCATTGATCTCGGGTGGCGAAAATGCGCACATCACCCGGCTGATCCTCGCCGCAACGCTTTCTTCCAGTTACGGCGTTTATGGTCCTGTCTATGAGTTCGGGATCAACACCCCCCATGGCGCCAAGGAGGAATATGTGGATAATGAAAAATACGAAATCCAGCACTGGGATTGGGATAAATACACCCGCATCAGAGAAATCATGATCCGGATAAATAAGATCCGTAAAGAGAATCCTGCACTTCAAAGTACCTGGAATATCGAGTTTGCAGAGACCAGTAGCGATCAGATCCTCTGTTATGTTAAAGTTGATGCAATAACGAAGAACAGGCTTATTGTAGTAGTGAATATGGACTTCTGGAATACCCATGCTGCAATGGTCAGAATACCGGAAGCGATAATTGGAATCAGTCCGGGAACGACCTACCGGGTGCATGATCTCCTTAGTGGCGACGAATACCATTGGCAGGGCGAGTGGCAGTATGTGGAGCTAAACCCATACCTGATGCCTGCACACATCTTTAGAATAGAACAATAAGCATATACAACCATGGCTGAAAAAAATAACCGGATTGACGAAAACCTACTTTGGTACAAAGACGCAATCATCTATGAACTCCACATCAAGGCTTTCCGCGATGGGAATTGTGATGGTATAGGCGACTTTAAAGGCCTTATTGAAAAAATTCCTTACCTGGCAGATCTTGGTGTCACTGCGATCTGGCTACTTCCTTTTTATCCATCACCATTACGTGATGATGGCTACGACATTGCCGATTATTACAACATCAACCCCTCCTACGGGGATATCAAACAATTTAAAACTTTTCTAAAAGAAGCACATAAAAGAGGCTTACGGGTGATCACCGAGCTGGTCATCAATCATACCTCCGACCAGCATCCCTGGTTTCAGCGTGCGAGAAAAGCACCAAAGGGCTCCAATTACCGCGACTATTACGTCTGGACAGATGACCCTACAAATTTCAAGGATGCAAGGATCATTTTCCAGGATTATGAAACCTCCAACTGGACTTGGGATCCAGTGGCCAAGCAGTACTTCTGGCACAGGTTCTTCCACCATCAACCCGACTTGAACTTCGATAACCCTGCCGTGCAGCAGGAAGTTATCAAGATCATGGACTACTGGTGCAAAATGGGTGTTGATGGTTTCCGGCTCGATGCTGTGCCATACCTATTTGAACGTAATGGAACCAACTGCGAAAATTTGCCAGAGACCCACGCCTTCCTTAAGAAGCTTCGTAAATATGTTGATGACCATTACCCGGGTACGCTGTTACTTGCGGAGGCAAACATGTGGCCCGAAGATTCAGCAGCATACTTTGGCGATGGCGACGAGTGTCAGATGAACTATCACTTCCCGTTGATGCCAAGGATGTTCATGGCTTTACAGATGGAAGATAAATACCCTATAACTGATATCTACGATCAGACGCCAGCCATCCCGGAGAATTGCCAGTGGGGGATATTCCTCAGGAACCACGACGAGCTCACCCTGGAAATGGTTACCGACGAGGAGCGTGATTACATGTACAAGGTCTATGTAAAAGATCCTAAAGCAAGAATCAACCTTGGTATCAGGCACCGCCTGGCACCCCTGCTGGAAAACAACCGCCGTAAGATCGAACTGATGAACTCCCTGTTGTTTACACTTCCTGGTACACCAGTGATCTATTATGGTGATGAGATCGGTATGGGAGATAACTTCTACCTAGGGGACCGGGATGGCGTTCGCACACCAATGCAATGGCATTCCGACCGGAATGCCGGCTTCTCTGAAGCCAATCCTCAACAGCTGTACCTGCCACTGATTCTGGACCCACAGTTTCATTATGAATCTGTGAACGTAGAACTGCAATCCCGCAATACTTCTTCGCTGCTCTGGTGGATGAAGCGGGTGATCAGCACACGGAAAAAATATAAGGCACTTAGCCGCGGCGATATGAAGTTTGTTCAGAGTGAAAATGCAAAGGTTTTTGCTTTCACCCGCACCTTTGAGGATGAAACCATGCTTATTGTTGCTAACCTTTCACGTTTCGCACAGGTGGCTGAACTTGACCTTGATACCTTTAAAGGTTATGTTCCCGTAGAAATCTTAAGCCGTAATCGTTTTCCCTTGATCCGGGAGGATATCCCATATTTCTTTACGCTTGGCGCCTACGCTACGCAAAGCTTTATTTTAGAGAAAGTACATCCGGAGCTGGAAAATGACGTGCAGATCCATACCATCAAGATGAATAAGTGGAAAGATCTGCTTAAACCTGAGATCCTTGCACAGCTGGAAACGGAAATCCTGCCTAAGTACATGATGCGCTTACGTTGGTTCGGCGGTAAGGGCAGGGGGATGGAGAACGTAAAGATCATTGATCATGCCATTGTGCCAATGCAGGAAAATAGCGCGTTCGTGCTGCTGCTGGAGGTCTCTTATCGTGATGGGCTACCCGATATGTACCAGATTCCCGTAGCCTGTGGCTTAGGGCAGTTCTCCTACAAACTTCAGGATAATTGTCCGCAATCGGTTATCGCCTTTCTTGACCTTGATGGTGAAGAAGCGGTATTGTACGACGCCATATACGGTATTGACCTGCAGCAAAGCATATTGACCAACATGGCGAGTAACCATCATGTGCCGCAAAACCGCTCGGAGTTGATATTCCACGGCAACAAGGCGCTTCGAAAGCATGTGCAGGAAAATCCAAAAACCAAACCCCGTGTAATCTCCGCGGAGCAGAGCAACACCTCAATCACCTATGATAACACCTTCTACCTCAAGATATACCGGAAAGTAGACCGTGCAATCAACCCTGATGTAGAGCTTAGTCGCCACTTAAGTGAAACGGCAGGTTTCAAACATACACCTGGATATATCGGGGCCATCGAATGGAAGTTCGGCAAGGAGACCATGGTATTGGGTATGATGCAGGAGATGGTAAAAAGTACTAGTGATGGTTGGGCGTATATGCTCGACAGGCTTGATGATTTCAATGAAAAGATACTCTCCAATACCGACGCAGGCTTTGTGATGCCGGATTTGGTTGGCTCCCTCTCCGCACCGGCAGTATTTGAGGAAGTTCCTCCTGCCCTTCAGGAGTTACTGGAAGCGAACGTTGCCGAGAATTGTCACCTTCTGGGGCAGCGGACCGCTGAGATGCATCTTGCGCTTGCACTTGACACTGAAAATCCAGCTTTCACGCCCGAGCCTTTCTCACTGCACTATCAGCGCTCGCTGTTCTCTTCCTTACAATCATTGGTAAGGGTAGCATTCTCCAGCCTGAGTAAGAACCTGAAGTCGCTGAACCCAGAGATCCGTGCAGAGGCAGAAGAGGTGCTCAGCATGAAAAACGAGATACTCAGCATATTAAAGCAGGTTTATAGCCGCAAGATAGATGTTAATAAGATCAGGATTCACGGCGATTTTCACCTTGGACAGGTTTTATTTACCGGTAAAGACTTCCTGATATTAGACTTTGAAGGTGAACCATCCAGAAGTTACAGTGAACGACGATTGAAGTATTCGGCACTCCGCGATGTCGCTGGTATGATCCGGTCATTCCATTATGCGGCATTTGGTAGCTTGTTCCTGGACAACCAGATTCGTAAAGAAGATATCACCGTGTTATTACCTTATGTTGAACAATGGTACCATTATATGAGTGGTTTCTTCATCAAATCATACATGGAGAAAGTTGGCACGGCAGCGATTGTACCAGATAACGCCGCTGATCTTGAAACCTTGT
The DNA here is from genome assembly GCF_051965375.1 of Pedobacter sp. SAFR-022. Lineage (NCBI taxonomy): Bacteria > Pseudomonadati > Bacteroidota > Sphingobacteriia > Sphingobacteriales > Sphingobacteriaceae > Pedobacter > Pedobacter sp. SAFR-022. The sequence continues at coordinate 316,495 of NZ_JBQCME010000003.1, read as the reverse complement.
TGCAAACCTATTTGTTGCAAAAGGCGATTTACGAGTTAAATTATGAATTAAACAACCGCCCGGATTGGGTCATTGTACCATTGCGCGGAATCAAGGCAATTGTGGAAAAGAATAGGAGCGTAGTAGCAGTTTAACTATAGAGGTATGGCGAAGATAAAAGCGGTAAAAAGCAATGTGCCGGTGGAAGCACCGGCTTGGTTTTCTTTGTTTTCCGACGAGGACATTCAGTTGTTTAAAGCAGGGAAGCACCACAAGCTGTTTAACAAACTCGGATCACATGTAGTGGAACATGCGGGTAGCCAAGGCACCTACTTTGCCGTTTGGGCGCCCAATGCAAAACAGGTAAGTGTTGTCGGGAACTTTAATGGCTGGAACCGTAGCAGTCACCCGATGTCTGTGCGTTGGGATAGCTCTGGAATTTGGGAATGTTTTATACCAGGACTTGGTCCGGCCGAATACTATAAGTACTTCATCCAGTCGCACTCTGGCTATGAGGTGGAAAAAGGCGATCCATATGCTTTTCACTGGGAAACGCCACCACACACAGCAAGTGTTACCTGGGACCTGAGTTATGAATGGAACGATGAGGCCTGGATGGCAAAAAGAAAAATGGAAAAGCCATTGAGTAAGCCTATATCGATCTACGAAGTTCATCTGGGATCCTGGCGGCGAATGGATAAGGAGAAACCCAATGCATTTCTGACTTATCGGGAACTGGCTGAACAACTGCCAGCCTATTGCCAGTATATGAATTTCACACATGTCGAATTCATGCCGGTTATGGAACACCCATTTTACGGTTCCTGGGGATACCAGGTGGTTGGTTTTTATGCGCCAAGTAGCCGATATGGCACCACGCAGGATTTTATGTACCTGATCGATAAATTGCATCAGGCCGGTATCGGAGTGATCCTGGATTGGGTACCCTCACATTTTCCTACTGATGAACACGGTCCCGGGTATTTCGATGGTACACATCTTTATGAATGGGACGATCCTAGAAAAGGCTTTCATCCAGACTGGAAGAGCTTTATCTTCAACCTGAGCAGACATGAGGTTCGCGCATTCCTGATCTCCAACGCCGTGTTCTGGCTGGAGAAGTATCATATTGATGGACTGCGGGTGGATGCGGTAGCTTCCATGTTGTACCTGGATTACTCCCGCGAACCAGGTGAGTGGATTCCGAATATTCATGGAGGCAGGGAGAATTTGGATTCGATCAGTTTTCTACAGGAGCTCAACCAGGTGATCCATACAGAATACAGCGATGTTTTCACCGTTGCGGAAGAATCTACGTCCTGGCCCGGGGTCACACATCCGGTTTCGCAAGGTGGACTGGGCTTCGACATGAAATGGATGATGGGCTGGATGCACGATACCCTCGGTTACCTGCAAACGGACACCGTCTATAGAAAGTATCATCATGGACAGCTTACTTTCAGCATGATGTACGCGTTTTCTGAGAAATTTACTTTGCCTTTGTCGCATGATGAAGTGGTATATGGAAAAGGCTCTCTGATCAATAAGATGCCGGGGGATAACTGGCAGCAGTTTGCTAATCTTCGCTTATTGTATGCCTACATGTTTGGGCATCCAGGTGCAAAGATGATCTTTATGGGCGGAGAGTTTGCGCAAAGGCATGAATGGCGACATGATTTCAGCCTGGACTGGCATGAGATCAACAATCCAGATCATCAAGGTATTCAGCGCGTGGTTAAAGATCTGAATAAACTTTATCAGGACCATCCCGCATTGTATGAAGCTAATTTTGCACCAGAAGGTTTTGAATGGATCAATGCCGATGATGCGGAGAGATCTGTGATCTCCTGGACACGTAAAGGAAAGAATGAGCAGGACACCCTAATATTTGTTGCCAATTTTAGCCCTGTGGTCTGGAAGAATTATAGACTGGGGGTGCCGAAGATGGGTTACTATAAGGAAATTTTCAATTCTGATAACCTTTATTATGGTGGTAGTGACCTGAGGAACCTTAATGAACTGGAAACCTCACCAATTCCGTATAACCGCCAAACTCACTCAGTTTCCCTGAAGCTGCCGCCTTTGGCTGTCATTGTGCTTAAGTTCAGCCATACCTACGGATGGTTCAAACCACAAACAAAAAAAGAGACTGGTACGCTTTAGGTACCAGTCTCTTTTTTTTGGCTAAATTAGCTAACCGGGTTCAGAATATTATTGATCTCCCGTTCCATGTTGCACTCAGCAAGTAATGCATTGTAGCGTTCCATCAGATCAATATACTTATCCTTCCAGATATCCTTTTGTTCTTCTGCTCGTCTTTCAACCGGAGAATGCTCCTTAAATCCTTTTTCAAAATCTTCAGGGGTAAATAGCTGTGGTAATTCCTTCGAAAAGTCGTGGTTTATAACACACCCGATCTTATAAATGATCTCGGGTTTCAGCCTTGGCTGGTTAAACCAGTTATACACTGATCTTCGGTTTACGTTTGTCAATCTCGCCACATCTGTTATAGAGTGACCGTTTCTTCTGACTACTTTTTCAATGATTTCTCCGTGATGTATATCCATATAAACGAATTTGATTACTGTTTTAAAATGTCGTGAGAAGATTATTGTGTATTCTTTGTTCAACCGTCTTAAAAACTACACAGTTTGTTTCTTGAATATACACACAAGTTCCCCAAAAATTTCCTAAGCTGGTGAAATCCTGTGTTTTGTCTGCTCACAATACTAATAATGCAATATTTGTTCCGCCTTAAAATGTGATATATTACCCTAATGTGAAGATTTGAGAAATAAATTTATTTGTTATACAGAATTTCATAGTACTCCTGTGCCATTCTAGCCGATTCGAACGATGGTATCACACTTTTTGCCGAATTTTCCAGTATTTCTACCCATTTTTTCTGATCCTTATAGTACATGGGCAAAATTTCCCTTTCAAGTAGCGTCATCAAAGCCTTGTTTTCGAAGCGGTCCACCTCTTCAGGAGCAGATTGATCGCTTAGTGTTTCGATAACGAAGGCATTCTGTTTATCTACTGCGAACTCGGGTACCCAACCGTCGGGCATCGATAAATTTATGGTACCATTCATTGCTGCGGTCATCCCACTAGTTCCAGAGGCCTCGCGGTACATTCTTGGATTGTTTAACCAAACATCCGCACCTTTCTTTAAGGCATCAGAAAGTGAAAGTTCATAGCCCGTGAGTACCGCACAGTTCGCAAGTGGTTTCGCGCGGGACATGATGTGATTGAAAAGGGCTATGGAGCCATAATCGCCAGGATAGGGTTTACCGGCCCATATAAACTGTACCGGGTAAGTGGTATTGGAAACCAGGCGCGCAAACCTTTCCCAGTCTTGCATCACCAGGTCTGCACGCTTATAAGCGGCAAACCGCCTTGCCCAGACAATGGTCAGTACCTGCTCGTCAAAAAGTTTCCCCGTCTGATCTGCGACAATCTTAAACAGTTGTTTTTTAAGTGCCTGCTTTCGGGAACGGATGGCTGTAGCATCAGAAGCCTCTATGGCTGCATGCATTTCCGGATCGGTCCAGAAATTCTTGTTCTGCGCGTTGGTAATGGATGTAATTTCACAGACCCCTGGATTACTGCTCCACATTTGGCGTGCTACTTCGCCATGTAGTTTGGACACCCCGTTAGCTTTGCGTGCAAACTTCAACGCGGCAAGCGTGTAGTTGAAGTCTTCACCTTCCATACCCAGAATAAATTTAGCTTCATGCTCCTGCAAGTGATAGAAAAACGACATCTCTTTAAGTAAACTGAAGCGGTGCGATTCATTGCCTGCCATCTCTGGCGTATGGGTCGTAAAAACCACTCGTTTTCTGATCTCCTCCAGGCTTTTATGCTTCGCATAGAGGTAAAAACCTAAGGATACCGCATGGCCCTCGTTCATGTGATAGACCTCCGGCGTCATATTCAGCTCGTCCAGCAACATGGCGCCACCGATGCCCAGTACAATGCTTTGTGCAATTCTTGTTGTTTCATTCCCATCATATAAATGATAGGTGATGCTGCGGGACATTTCATCATTCTCTGGAATATCCGTTGATAGCAAGAACAGCGGTGCGGAATCGAAAACTTCCGGCTTTAGCAGATAAACCTTAACCTTTACCGGATAGTCATGTACCGGAACGGTGAGTACTATACCTGTATCAGTTAAAAAAGAATACTGCTTTTCCACAAATTCAGGCTTCATCAGGGCATCGCGCGTTTTGACCTGATCATAGTACCCATATTTCCAAAGCATACCTATACCTACAAGGTTCTGACGCAGTTCGTAAGCGCTGCGTAAATGGGACCCTGCTAAAAAGCCCAGGCCGCCACTATAAGTTTTTAGTGCCTGATCAATGGCAAATTCCATGGAGAAATATGCAACTGACTTTGCATATTTCTCATCTGGCGTATAGCCGAAAATTTCGTTTTTATTTAACATAGTTGCTTTGTTAACTTTAATTTATCCTGTTTTAATTTGATTATGTAAGCTCGCCTTCGCAGCAAAGGCATCAATGTTCTGAAAAGTGGTGCCTGCGATCTGCTCCATAGCCTCCTGCGTAAAAAAGCCTTGATGAGCGGTAATCAGCACATTTGGAAAAGAGATCAGACGCAAGATGACATCATCCTGAATGACATCTTCGGAATAGTCCTGAAAGAACAATTTGCCTTCCTGTTCATACACGTCCAGTCCGAGATAACCCAGTTGACCATGTTTTAAGGCCGATATCACGTCCATGGTATTGATCAGTCCGCCACGGCTGGTATTGATCAGCATTGCACCTTTTTTGAACAACCGTAGCGTGTCGGCATTAATCATCTGGTGGGTGCTGTCCATCAAAGGGCAGTGTAGTGAAACGATGTCGGCCTCGGAAAGCGTTGCTTCCAGGGTACCGTAGATCACCCCCGCGGCAATAAGCTCCGGATCCGGATAGATGTCATAGGCACTGATCTTGCATCCAAAACCACGAAGGATGTTACAGAACGCTTTGCCGATGTTTCCAGTGCCAATGACGGCTACTTTCCGGCTGTGTAGATTAAAGCCCATCAGCTTTTCCAGGGAGAAGTTTCCTTCACGGACACGGTTATAGGCTTTGTGTGTTTTACGGTTCAATGTCAGGATCAGCGCCATGGCGTGCTCAGCAACAGCTTCGGGAGAATAAGCCGGTACCCGGACAACCGGGATGCCCAGTTTTGCTGCTGCAGCAACATCAACGTTGTTGAAACCCGCACAGCGTAACACGATCAACTGAACACCATTTTCGTGTAATGCTTTCACAACCGTGTTGTTCACCGTATCATTTACGAAAATACAAACGGCGTCGTATCCTTTAGTTAAGGCAACGGTTTGTTCATTTAAGGGTAATACAAAAAAGTTTAGCTCATGCCCGGTGTTAAACCTGCTCAAATAAACTTCATCATAGGTGTAGGTGCTAAAAACGGCAATCTTCATAATTCTAAATTTATGAACAAGTTACAGTTTAGTTTCGTATTCCTTGCTTCCATGTGACAGGCTCTAAGCGCGAAAGGCATTGTTTTTGGTCATCTCAACTTCTTTTAAGCAAGTATGAAGATTTTTACTAATTTACTCGTTCTGTCAGTAATGCTAACTGGTTGTAACGCCTTCGAATACAGTCCGAACCAAACCTTTGATCGCAATTCACCTACAAATCTTAATAAAACTGCCATAAGCAGGCTGATGTCCGTTCAACCGACAAATGATACGCTGAAGTTCATTCTTTCGGGTGACACGCAACGTTCTTATAAAGAAATTCCCGGCTTTATTGAAAAAGTAAATTCATTTGACAATGTCGATTTTATCCTCGTTGCAGGTGATATCACCGAGTTCGGAAATTCGCAGGAGATGGAAGGATATGCCGAGCGGATGAAGAAAGCACAGGTGCCGGTGATTACCGTGATCGGCAACCATGACTTAACCGGGCGCGGCAGGGAATCTTATCAACGGATGTTTGGCGAGCTGAACTTTAGCTTCGTATATAAAGGCACAAAGTTCATTTGCCATGATACCAATAGTCGCGAGTACAGGTATGACGGTCGTGTACCCGATATAGGTTGGCTTGCGCAGCAGCTTCAGCCTGGCGCCGGCGTACAATCCTATATTACCGTTGGCCATGTGCCGCCGCTGTCTGACGACTTTGACCAGAAACTCGTGCCACAATATACAAGGCAATTTGAACAAACCCCTAACTTTCTTGCTGCCCTGTACGGGCATACCCATACTTACCTTACCTCTGCGCCTGAAGATTCCTTCCGGTATGTCGTAACCGGCTCCATCGAAAGCAAAGAATTCATCGTGGTAACTGTAATTAACAACAAACTGACTCATGAACGCGTATTTTATTAAGATTCCATCCCTGATCATTCTCTTTTTACTTAACGGACTCCGGTCAAATGCGCAACAGTTTCTTGTACCTGATGAATTGATCCTGCAACATGCCGGGAGTATCGGTTACCTAAGTGCCGGCGCAGGTTATAAGTTGTTCAAAAATGAACGTGGGAATCTGGACCTGCTGTATGGCTATGTACCCGCATCCAAAGGGGGGGAACTGCATATCATTACCGCCAAATTCGCTTACAAACCTTTTGTGATTAAAGTGAATAAGCTTGGCACCATTTATCCATTTAATCCAGGGTTTTTCCTGAGCTATACGGCGCATAAGGATCTGCAATTTAAGTTCTCCAAAGACAATTGGCCGAAAGGATATTACTACTGGTCGGAAGCCCTCCGCCCGCATTTATCCTTCAGCAATGAAATTGAATTCTCTGAGCCCAAGTTTATCAAAGCCGCTGGTTTGAAGTCTTTAAGTCTCTATTCAGAGTTCAATAGTAATGAATGGTATCTGGTCAATTTCTTTCAAAATGTGCCTGAGGTGTCGATTAAAGACGTATTTAAGCTGGGTATTGGCCTGCGCATGCGTTTCTAAGATTTATTTTTACAAACAATTTTTAGCCCGGAATCATTATTAAGATAACAATACCTTAATAAAACTAAAATTCAAACCTATGGCTAAAAACAATAATGGAAGTTTTGTACCTCCAAAGGGCAAACCTTCAGGTAAAGGAAATGAAACAGCTGGATTGAAAGATGCCTTCGCGGCAATTGATCCTGATAAGGAGAATGAAATTACGGAAAAATATATCTCAGATACGGACAGTCAGGAAGCACTCATTCAGATGAGACACGTGAACAGGAATGTTAATAAAGGGGTAGATTACAACGACGACGCTAATAACTAGGATCTATGGGAGTATTATTAAAGGAAGACATCACGGAGATAACTGGCTTTGAAGCGGATATCTGTGTGTCTATCTACATACCCGCGCATCGTTCGGGTGTAGAAGTAAATGAGAAACACGATGCACTGTTGTTAAAGAATAACCTGCAGCAAGCAAAACGAATTTTAACGGAAAAAGGCAAAAGCCAGGCTGCTGTTGAACAGATTTTAAAAGAAGGCTCAGCGCTGGTAGATAATCGCGAATTCTGGAATACGCAATCGCAAGGATTGGCTTTATTTCTCGCGGAAGGATTTTGTAAGGTCATCAAAACACCTATGCCATTGAAAGAGGAATTGTTTGTAAACTCTTCGTTCAATATCCTGCCGCTGCTGCCACTCATGACTGACGACGCATACTTTTTCCTGCTGATGCTAAGCAAGAAAGACGCGAAGATCTTCCGTGGTGATGCCTATGGTATGGAACTATTGGAAGTTGAAGGTCTACCTAACGGTATGGATGATGTGATTCACTTCGAAGAGAAAGATACGCAGCAAACCATGCGCAGGGCTGGTGCTGGTGCGGGAAGAGGTGCTATTTCAGGCGCGAACTTTCACGGACATGGACCTGGGCTTGCAGATGAAACGGAATGGGTGATCCAATACCTTAAAGAGGTGAATCAAACCTTGTGGACGGAACTGCTGTCGCAGGAGTCTGCGCCGCTAATCCTTGCCGGAACTGAGCAGATCACAGGCTTATACCGCCAGATCTCCAAGTATAATGTTGTTGAGCAAAGTCTTACTGGCAACTTCGATCACGAAGATAAGAATTCGGTATACCAGAAGGTGCGTGAAATTGCGGCACCGTTCTTCAAGGAGCATGTACGCAAGGCATTGAAAACCTACTACGATAATTCAACGACCGAATTAACATCTTCCATTCCAGAAGATGTGATCCCTGCAAGTTTTTACAGCCAGATCTCTGACTTGTTCATCGTGAAAGATGCACACATCTGGGGCACCTTCGACGAGGCCTCCAACGAGTTGGTGATCCACGAGGAAAAACAGGAAGGAGATACCTGCCTGTTGAATAAGGCTGCGATCAAAACCTTGAAAAATGGAGGTGCAGTGCACGTGCTGGAGCAGGAAAAAATGCCCGCAGACAGTAAAGTCGCCGCATTTATGCGATTCTAAATACACGAACCAACGGTTCAATTATAAAGCCGGTCAACCAAGTTGACCGGCTTTTATTTTGCTTGTACTTTTCGCACAGCTCAGCCACACCTTACCCACACCTCAAGCACACCTCACCCACGCAATCTGTGTGTAAGCTGTGTTGCAGCTATGCGTCAGGTGCTGGTCTGTTGTTTCTAATGCTTGAATTTAATTGCAACATGCATCGGCAAAGATGCCGGGCTTTTCGCGGGGGTGCTGTTTGCTTAGCATGTAAGGGAGGGGTATTACGAACAAGCCCTGGTTCATTCAGATGACCAGGGCTTGGGCTTATTACTTTTCTTTCTTGGTGACTTTTACCGGTTTAGCATCCTTCGAAGAAATGACATCTTGAGGCTCGGTGCCTTTGGCTTTCTTCGTATCTTTTTTCTCTTCGCTTGTTGTAGTGCCTTTCGCACCATCTGTTTGCTTTGCCATAACGATTGTTTGTTTTATTTTAGAACAACCTGCATATCGAATGGTTTGGAAAAAATTGCCTTACTGTTGTGCTTTGGCTGCCTTAGCTTCTTCTTTAGCGCGCTTTTTGAAGAACCCACGGAAGAGGAAGTTGCTTTGCAAGGCTTCCAGATCCTCGTCGAGTTTCTTAGAACTTGTTTCCAGGTTTGTCATAATGGATCGAACCTGATCAGCCGTTTGTTTGTCATTAAGTAGAAGACCAGCAGCGTTGTCAGATTGGTTCAACTTAGCAGATGCCGCATTTAGATTCTGCGTCATTTCAGCTGCAGCACGCGCTGTTCGTTGAAGCTCATTGACCGAGCGGCTTAATTGTGCGAATACAGCCGTATCTGTTAGGAGTTTATCCGCAAGGCCACCTTTAGTGTTTAATGTTTTGCTGAACTGATCCAGCTCTCTGGCCATACGATCCGTAGAAGTTGTGGTACGCTCCAGGTTGCTAACAATCTTCCGGAAGTTGTTGGCAATTTTTTCATCAGAGAGTAGTGCGCCGGCAGAACCTTTTCCTTCTACAAGGCCCCTTGCAAGGGTCTTGAAATCACCGGTGATGTCTACCAGGTTTTTGTTGTTCACCTGGAAGGTCTTCATGATGTCGTCTGTGGAAAGTGTTGTAGCCACCTGCAGGCGGTCACCATCTTCAATAAAAGGATATTTCGGATCACCGCCATTAATTACAATGATCTTGTTTCCGATCAGTCCATCAGAACTTATGCTCGCAGTTGCATTCTTATGAATATACTTGTGTGCTTCTTCTTCGACGCTAAGGAATACCTGCACTTCCGACTTGCCATAGAACTGGATCTTCTTGATCGTACCGACCTTAACACCTGAATACCATACGTTATTACCGGCTTTTAAACCCTGAATGTCTGAAAATACGACGTTCAAAGTAAAGCTTTTAACAAAGGTTTTACGCTGCCCGCCTAAGGTGAAAATTGCCAGTACAAAAATCACCAGGCCTACGAATATGAATACGCCTGTGGTGATCTGTTTACGGTTATCTGATTGTGCCATGCTATTATTTTATAAAGTTGTAATCGTAAAAAGGTTTTACCCTTTCATCATTTGTGTCAAAAACCTCATCGAAAGTACCTTGCCTTTGAAACTGTCCGTCCAACAACATGGCCACGCGGTTACCCACCGCTCTTGCGCAGGTTAAATCATGGGTAATAATTATGGAACTGGTTTTATACCGTTCCTGTACTTCGTTGATCAGACTGTTGATCTCCAGGCAGGTTATTGGATCCAAACCTGCTGTAGGTTCATCATACAGCATAATTTTAGGCTGCAGGATCAGCGTACGTGCTATACCAATGCGCTTGCGCTGCCCACCGGATAATTCTGAAGGCATCTGATTGATGGCCTGCAGTAATCCTACGGCGTCCAGGGTGCCCTCCACAGCGCGATTTACTTCAGCTCTGGTAATACCTTTGCGGTTACGTACCAGCGGAAACTCCAAGTTCTCCCGAACCGTCATACTATCATATAGTGCGCTGTTCTGGAAGGAAAAGCCTACGTCGAGGCGCAAAGCGAGCAATTCCTTGTAGCTGATCTCATCGACGTTGTTACCCAAAACCTTCACCATGCCATTGTCGGGCTTCAGGAGACCTATAATAATCTTGATCAACACTGATTTTCCAGTTCCGGATTTTCCAAGTACAACAAGGTTTTCACCGCGGTGAAGGTTTAGATCTACACCCCGGAGTACATGAAAATTTCCGAAAGACTTGGTTAATCCTTTTATCTCGATAACCTTTTCCAGGTTAGTATCTGTAATCGGTCTTGATGTCATAACTGCGGATTAGGATCTGAATAAACCAAAGAACTGAACAGAAATCACTTCCTCAATGAAGATCAGGAACATGGAAATAACTACAGCAGAGTTGGCGGCTTTTCCCACGCCTTCGGTGCCTTTGGAGGAATTATAGCCCTGGTAGCAGCCCACAACCCCAATGGTGAATCCAAAGAGGATGGCCTTCACTGTTGATGCCGTTATATCCAGAAAGGTAATTTGTTCTAGAGAGGACTGGAAGAACAGTTTAGCACTGGTTTCTTCAAACATAGCAACGTTCAGGAGCGCACCAAGCATGCCGATCAATCCGGTATAGAAAGTAAGAATGGGGACGGTGATGGTGGCGGCAAGTACGCGGGTTGCAACCAGAAATTTAAAAGGGTTGGTTGCGGAGACTTCCATGGCATCGATCTGTTCGGTTACGCGCATGGAACCAAGTTCGGCACCGATGCTGGAGCCCACCTTACCAGCGGCAATTAAACCGGTTAACAGGGGTGCAAGTGTTCGCAACAGCGCAATACCTACAAGGGAGGGTAGCCAGGAGGTGGCGCCAAATTCTGCCAGTGAGGGCCTGGACTGTTTGGTAAATACGACTCCAGTGATGAAGCCGGTAGTTGAAATCAGCAGGGCAGAGCGGTACCCAATCTCGAAGCATTGTCGCAGTAGCTCTTTGCCCTCAAATGGTGGTAGAAATGCTTCTTTAAAGAACCGGGCAATAAAGCTGTATACCTCAGCCAGGGTGATAAACATCCTCGAAAAAATTCCGGGTTTTTTATCAACCTGCTCCGGTACGACGGGAGTTTCAGTGTTATCCATTCAATCAATTTTCTTTATCCTTACACGCCATTATCAAAGCATGCGCCAAGAATCGGTAAATATATTAACAGTATTGCAAAACATTGTAATTTGAACCTAATAATGGCTGATGGGGGGAAATCCCTGCTTTAAGCTGGCCGGAGTGGCAAAAAAAATGCATATTGCCCACTATAAACATCTTCTAATGACTAAGAACATTTTTATAGCTTCCGCAGAGCCTTATACCGGAAAATCCGTCATCGCCTTTGGCCTAATCAACATGCTTCTTTCAAAAACGCAGAAGGTTGGCTACTTCAAACCAATCATCACGCAGGAAGATGCTGATCACAAAGAACAACACATAGAAGCAATTTTAGATTTCTTTAATTTACCAATTAATTACAGCGACACTTTTGCGTTTACTGGCCAACAAGTATTGCACCAGCCGCAAACGGAAAATAGCAGTGAGATCATCGACACGATCATCAGCAAATATAAAAAGGCAGAAGAAAACTATGAGTTTACGGTAATTGAAGGCAGTGACTTCCTTGGTGAGGGCACCGCTTTCGAGTTTGAGTCGAATGTGCTTATAGCTAAAAACCTGGCCGCACCGGTGCTAATCGTAGTAACCGGTGAACATAAATCTACGGCCCAGGTGGTGAACACCGCGATCAACATCTTCAGGAATTTTTCTTCCCGCGATGTGCAGGTGCTTGGGATGGTGGTAAACATGGTGAAGCAGGAAAATGTGGAAGATATTAGACAGTTGTTGCTTGCACAAGTCCCTGCAGATATCATGTTAACGGTGATCCCCATGGAAAGCGGATTACAAAGTCCGACCATGCAGGAGATCACAGAAGCGCTAAACGGAAACGTATTATTTGGGGAAGAGCTGATGTCTAACCAGGTCGACAACTTTGTGACCGGCGCAATGATGCTCCCTAATTTTCTGAACCACATCAAGGAAAATGTGTTGATTGTGACTCCAGGCGACCGTGGTGACATCATTATAGGTGCTTTACAGGCCAATCAGTCGACAAATTACCCTAAAGTCGCTGGAATTGTGTTAACAGTTGGCAGTATTCCGGACCAACCGGTTATGAAATTGATAGAAGGTCTGCAAACGGTGATGCCGATCATCAGCGTAAAAACGGGGACTTTCGAAACCAGCAATGCTATCGGGCATATCCACTCCAGAATTACAAAAGACAATAAGAAGAAGATTCAGCTTGCCATACAGGTGTTCGAGAAATATGTGGATCTGAAGGCATTAGATGATAAGATCATTACCTTTACTCCGGAAGGCATCACACCCCATATGTTCCAGTATCAACTGGTTAAAAGAGCGAAAAGCATTAAAAAACATATTGTATTACCAGAAGGTAATGACGACAGGATATTGAAAGCTGCGGCCAGGATCATGAGCCAGGATCTGGTAGAATTGACCATTCTTGGAGATCCGACAGAAATAGGCTTATCGCTGAAAAGACTGGGCCTGAACTTGGATTTAAGTACCATTCATATTGTAAATCCAAAAACTTCAGAGCACTATGACGACTACGTACAGACGCTTTATGAATTGAGGAAAAATAAGAATGTAAATCTGGAGATGGCTACGGATATGATGACCGACGTTTCCTATTTCGGCACCATGATGGTGTATAAAGGGCATGCGGATGGTATGGTGTCTGGCGCGGTACATACCACGCAACACACGATCAGACCAGCCTTGCAGTTTATTAAAACGCGTCCGGGTGTATCTGTCGTTTCTTCGGTGTTTTTCATGTGTTTACCTGAGCGTGTCGCCGTATTCGGGGATTGTGCGGTAAACCCGAATCCAACAGCAACGGAGTTGGCAGAGATTGCAATTTCTTCTGCGGAGAGCAGCATCCGGTTTGGCATAGAGCCGAGAATTGCGATGTTGTCTTATTCTTCCGGTAGTTCCGGTGCAGGAGAGGACGTTGAACGTGTACGTGAGGCGACAAACATTGTACGCGAAAGAAGGCCGGATCTGAAGATTGAAGGACCTATACAGTATGATGCCGCGGTAGATCCCGATGTAGGACAGCAAAAGCTTCCAGGCTCTGAAGTTGCCGGGAAAGCAAGTGTGCTGATTTTTCCGGATTTAAATACCGGTAACAACACGTATAAAGCAGTTCAAAGAGAAACCGGTGCATTGGCCATAGGGCCAATGTTGCAGGGATTAAATAAACCAATTAACGATTTAAGCAGGGGTTGTACCGTGGATGACATTTTTAATACCGTTGTCATTACTGCAATTCAATGCCAGGAAGTATAATATAATAAGTTAGATGAAGATCCTTGTGATTAACTCAGGAAGCAGCTCCTTAAAATATCAATTTTTTAATATGCCTGCTACCGACCCCCTGACCACGGGTTTAGTAGAAAGAATAGGTCTGCCGGGTTCTACGGTAACAAACCATGGTGAGGCGCTCAAAGAAGTGTTGAATGCTTTAAGTGCGAAAGGGATCATACATGGCCCTGACGATGTTGATCTGGTGGGGCACCGCGTGGTACACGGTGGGGAGAAGTTCTGTCGTGCCACGGAAATCACGCCGGAGGTAAAAGAACAGATCAAAGCCTTATTTTCACTTGCACCGCTGCATAATCAGGTAAGTTATACCTGCATTGAAGTTGCTGAACATACCTTTCCTAAAGCGAAGCAGGTTGCTGTCTTTGACACTGCGTTTCATCATACCTTGCCAGATTACGCGTATCGTTATGCTATTCCAAAGTCGTATTACGAGGATTATGGTGTTCGGGTTTATGGCTTTCATGGTACCAGCCACAAAAACGTATCCAAGCAGGCAATGGCATATCTTGGCAATCCGGATGCGCGGTTAATCACCTTGCATCTGGGCAACGGCTGTAGTGTAGCCGCGGTCAAAGCAGGAAAGTCTATAGAAACCAGCATGGGGTTCGGGCCTTTGAGTGGACTCGTTATGGGCACCCGTTCGGGCGATATTGACCCATCGGTGGTATTTCACCTCATTGATCAGGAGCAGTTTACCGTGGCTCAGGTGAGTAATTTATTAAATAAAGGGGCGGGGCTACTAGGTATGGCCGGTTCAAACGACCTGCGTGACGTTCATAAGCTTGCGGACCAGGGTTCGAAAGAGGCCGCACTTGCCTTAAAGTTGTATGCTTACCGGATCAAGAAGTTTATCGGTGCTTATGCGGCGGTATTGAACGGCATAGACGCGGTGGTGTTTACCGGCGGCGTAGGAGAGAATGACAGGGTTATGCGGGCCATGGTTTGCGACGCACTGGAATACCTGGGCATAGCGTTCGACGAAGAGCAGAATAAAGTTGCTGGCGGACAAATCTTTGAAGTCAATCAGCCGAATGCAAAGGTCAAAATACTTGTAGCGAAGACGAATGAAGAGCTTGAAATTGCAAATGAGTGTTTTGCACTTTTTCAGCCGGATCTAAGTCATTAAGCTGCATACCCAATCATTAAAAAAGGCCAACATTTAAGTGTTGGCCTTTTTTGCTGTACTTGTATATTTAAACGTGCTGGATAGGCGTTTGAAAGATCACCTTGTTTGCAAGCTCAATCTCCTCGTCAGTGATGTTGTGTGGTTTGTTGGGGTAAGCAACCACTGTAATCCTGGCATTCATCCTTTCTAACAGGCAACCAGAGTCTTTGACGCGTTTAAGCGGCACATGATGATCGGGGTTACTGGTAGAGATCAGGATCGGTGTTTGCGCAAAATCACCCATATAGGTGGTTTGTTCCAAAACTTCACCAATCAGTCCGCCGGTAAACGCAACCACACCTCCATAACGTTCGGCATTTCTGCTGACATACTCCAAGCTCAGGCAAGCACCCTGGGAGAATCCCAGAAAGTAAATGTTTCGTTTCGGAATGCCGGCGGCAGTTATTTCCGCTACGAGGCGGTGTATCGAGGCGAGTGCCAGATCCAGTGCCGGTTGATTGAACGACAGCGGCGCAATGAAACTTGCCGGATACCAGGTATTCCCGGGCGCTTGCGGTGCAAACACCGCGGTATGTTCGGGCAGCTGAAGTTCGGCCGCCAGTGGCAATATGCCCGTAGCACTCGCACCACGACCATGGATCATGATCAATGCACTTTTAGCCGTTGCCAGCGGGGTTCCCGCTGCAGCATACTGATTATTTTTAACTTCCATTTTACTCATTTAAGATCGTTTGAAAATTGTGTTAGTCGAGCTTTGGCAAGACCGCTTCAATAGCAGACCGGTGTTCTTCATATTGTGCCGGTAACAGCAGATGTTGGCCTAGTTCCTCCTTGCTTTCATCGATCATAAAGCCCGGGTTGTCTGTCGCAAGCTCAAAGAGTACACCTCCAGGTTCGCGGAAGTAGAGCGAATAGAAATAGTTTCGGTCAATTTTTTCCGTGATGTTTAAACCCATGGCGCTGATTTTATCCCGGTAGTACATAAGCGTTGCTTCGTCCTTTACCCGGAAGGCCACATGGTGTACAGAACCGCCTGCGACAAGTCCAGCTGCTTCACCAGTTGCTTCCACAAGATCGACTATAGCAGCTTCTGCAACTGTATCAGTAACGAATCTGGACCGGTTCACCACTTGTTCCTGTAATTGGTAGCCCAGAAGTTCAGTTAAGACAGCAGCAGTTTTTTCAATCTTATTGCTGGTGATGGTAATGTGGTGAAAGCCGCGGATGGCATGTGCCGCCGAAACGTCAGCTGTAGTCCATGGCACTCTGGTATCCTGCTGCTTTGCAACGGTAAGCTCAAACTTCAAGCCGTCCGGATCAAGGAAGGTGAGATACTGCTCCCCGAATTTCTCTGCAACCTTATTGTATATGACGTGGTGATCATCAAGGCGCTTTTGCCAGAATTCCAGGCTACCAGCAGGAACGCTGTACCCAATCTCAGTGACCTGTCTGGTACCTCTACGCCCAGCCTGGATCCCTTCCCAAGGGAAGAAGGTTAGAATGGTGCCCGGTGTTCCTTCTTCGTTACCGTAATAGAAGTGATAGGTATTTGGATCATCAAAATTCACTGTCTTTTTAATGAAACGAAGCCCAAGTACCTTGGTGTAAAAATCATAATTGGTTTTGGCTTTCCCCGCAATAGCGGTGATGTGATGAATGCCTAAGATTTGATTTTCCATGTTGTTTTGTTTTGATATTCAAATTTACGGCTTGTAAGACAGCGAGATCTTATCATATCGTAAGAAATCAGGGGCCTGGCAGCACCTACGTTTTTTACCTCGCGTTTTTCTTAATTAGAATTGTTACAGATAGAATTTCAGATAATTGATCTTTAGTTTGGATTAAATCTAAATAATGCTAACATTTGTACATAATCACATTTAATGAAGCCAAATACATACGTCCCTTCTTTAAACTGGAATAAAGTGTACGGAAATACTTCCGGAACCATCTATCAATCCGATGAGGAGAAATGCTGGTTTATTGATTTTGCGGGGAAAATTGCACGTTTTGATTATCGTAACATCTTAAAGCTAAAAAAGGCAGTTTATAACATTGATATTGAGGCCTTGCTCCTGAGCAATGATAAGTCTGGGGATCTTGAAATCATCTTCATTTGTGCCTGCGACCATTGTTATGTGTTATCGTTGATGGAGATCATTGCCATTAAGGATCTGCTGCAAGGTACTTTTGTAATGCTGGAATTAAATCACATTATCCAGGACCGGTTACACCGCGTGATTGCTTAATCTTCTTTAGACTGCTTCCATATTTCTAATAAAAACGTGTTAATAGATTTGTAGCACTATTTTTGGTTTAAATCAGTTTTAAACACAAGGAATATGAAAGATATCATGCGCATTAAATGCTTGCTTTCTGCAGATGTAGAAGTATTGCTAAACCAACAGATAAAAAAAGAAGCACATTCATCATCACTCTATCTTGCAATGGCTTCATGGTGTAATCGCAATGGATTTGATTATTCAGCAGATTACTTCTTCAAACAAGCAGAGGAAGAGCGAATGCATCAATTGAAGTTCTATAAATATGTACTTGACATGGGTGGGGTAGCAATTTCTCCCGAAATTACCAATATCAAGAATGAATTTAACAGCTTTAGAGAGGTTTTTGAAGAAGCATTGGAACAAGAAGTTAACATTACACAGTCTATTAAGAACATCGCAGCTCGTTGTTATAAAGAATCTGATTTTGTGACCCTTGAATTCCTGAACTGGTTCTTCAAAGAGCAACGTGAGGAAGAATATAAAGCCAGACGTGCGCTGGAACTATTCGAAGTTATTGGCGAAGAAGGTACCGGAAGATGGGAAATTGATAAGCATGTTGGTAAAATTGAATATACCAGTGAGGCTGAATAACCAGAGCGATTTTGTCAAAGAAAGATAAATCTGAAAAAAAGGATTCCAAGAAGGAATTGAAAAAGGTCCTTACCAAGGAGATCCTTAAAGATTTAAAAATTAAGAAGCTTAAGAAAAAGTGCTGTGAAAAGTATAAAAAGGGCAAGCGTTGTAAAAACTGCCCTTTGAATCCCGCACTGTTTTCTTAAGCTTTTTTTATTTCCTCAGCGGTTAGGCCAGGCTAGGTGTTCTTCCACCATCAACTGGTATACTGACCCCATGTACATAGGCTGCCGCCGGGCTTGCTAAGAAGGCGATAACGTTGGCCAACTCTGAAGCCTGACCAAATCGTTTCAAAGGTATGCTTGCTTTTAAAGCCGCTTCAACTTCGGCTTCACTCTTATTTTCTTTTGCTGCTGTCCCGGCAACCAGGCTGCTTAGTCGTGCAGTTTCCGTAAGGCCAGGAAGTATATTATTCACGGTAATGTTATAAGCACCAATTTCATTTGCCAAGGTTTTCGCCCAGGCGGCAACTGCAGCTCTGATGATATTCGAAACGCCCAGACCAGCAAGGGGTGTTTTGATAGAAGTCGATATCACATTGATGATGCGGCCATAGTTAACCTCGCGCATACCTGGAAGTACAGCATTTACCAAGAGCTGATTATTGATCAAATGTTGCTGGAAAGCCGCTGTAAATTCGTCCAAGGCGGCGTTTTCTATCGGACCTGCCTTCGGACCTCCGGAATTGTTCACCAGTATATGAACAGGCTGGTTGCTTATGATTTCTTCAATGGCTTTCTGCACGGCACGCGTATCTGAAAAGTCCGCCACCTTATACTGGTGTTGCTGACCAGATGCTGCTGGGATTTTTGTTAACGCTTGCTGGAGGCTTGCCTCATTCCTGGCAATCAATATGCAGTTTGTACCAAGCTCGGCGAGTTCAACGGCGGCGGCAAAACCAATTCCTTGTGAGCTTCCACAAATAACAGCAGTTTTGTTTAGTAAAGAAAGGTTCATAGGCTATTTGCCAATAAGCTTGGCGCGTTGTTGTTCAAGACGTTCACGAACGGCGTATTTCAGTCCATCCTTGAAGTTATCCAGCAGGTTGTACTGGTTTTCTGCATTGTCAATCAGGGTATCGCTAAAGTTGGTAAAAAAGAGATCTATCTTACGGCGTGAATTTCTGCCTTTCGTTGGCGCGAACAAAATTCCTAAGGCTGCACCTACAGCCACTCCCGCTAAAAGATTTACAATCACTTTTGAGTTGTCTTTCATCTTTGATATAGATAAAGGCTGTTTTTGCGCTTTACGGCTGTTATTGAGCAATTTTAAGGCCAAATCGGCCAATCTATTCAGTTTGATACGTTAGTAAATGAAGTAGTTTAAGATCAGAACACCGACAATGCCGAGTACCGAAACGATGGTTTCCATAAGGGTCCAAGTTTTAAATGTTTCCTTAAGACTGAGTCCGAAATACTCTTTAAACATCCAGAAACCCGTATCATTAACGTGTGAAAACATCAAACTACCCGCACCTACAGCCAACACCATCAGCTCTGGTGATGCACCTGCAACAACCAACGGCACCACCATGCCAGAGGCTGTAAGTGCGGCAACCGTCGCCGAGCCAAGTGTTACCCGCAGTAATGCAGCGATTAGCCATCCCAGGAAGAGTGGTGAAGCATTGATGCTGTTCGCAAGGGTCTTTACATCGTCTCCGATACCGCTGTCTACCAATATCTGTTTAAATGCACCGCCGGCCGCAATGATCAGTAGGATCATGGCAACGCCCTTAACCCCGTCGGTGCAGGAGTCCATTGCTTTAGCGATAGGAAGGTTTAGCATCAGCAAGGTGATGAACAAGGCAATCAATAATGCTATGGTAGGGTCGGATATGAAGATGAAGAAAGCTCTGGCAGGTCCATCTGCAAAGGCTAGTGTACCCAATGTACCTGCGGTGATCAACACGATGGGTGACAGCGCAATGATAAAGCTTTTAAAAGCCGGTGGCAGCAGATGCAGGTCATCAAAGGTAATGAGCTGATGTTGATCGACGGTTTTATCCCTCTTGATGATCATTCGCGGAAAGAAAATTCCAGCTGCTATAGCGATGGGGATGCTGAGGATAAATCCATAAATCAGCAATTTCCCAATGTCGGCATGGAAGATACCAGCAAGTGCTACCGGACCAGGGTGCGGCGGTAAATAGCCATGGGTAACGGAAAGTGCCGCCGCCATTGGAATACCGACATAGAGCTTCGGCAGCTTTGCGGCACCAGCGATTGCAAATACGAGTGGGATGAGCACCACGAAACCGGCATTGTAGAAAAGCGGAATGCCGACCAGGATCCCGGTAATCAATACAGCCCATTGAATATGTTTGGCGCCAAACAATCTGATTAAAACCACCACGATGCTCTTCGCGGCACCACTATCTTCAGCAAGTTTACCAATCATGGCTCCAAGTGCAAGGACCATGGTCATACTGCCCAGCGTACTGCCGATGCCATTGTTTACCGAGGTCATCACCTTAAGTATTGGCATGCCCAGCATCAGTCCGGTCGCAATGGAGGCAATAAGGAGGGCAAGCATGGGGTTGATCTTTTTGATGATCAGTATAAGCAAGATGATGATGCCTGCAAGAACGTAAAGGAAATCCATATTAGAGGGCTAAGCTTTTAAGGGTATGCATAACTGTTTTCAGGTCGTCGTAAAGCCTGCCGTAAACAGGCTGAAGTTTCTTGTACACCTCATGCTGGCTGTAGTCGGGCATGATGGTTTGTGTTTCCTGGGAGAGCTTCTCCTCCAGTTCCGAATCTGGATGTAGCACCCGGGCCGCCAGTATGATTGCGCCAATAGCGGAGGCATCGTCGGCCTGAACCACAACCAGCTTTTTGCCGGTTACATTGGCCAGTACCTGCATCCACACGGGCGCATTGAGAAAGCCGCCGCTGATATTAAGTTGTTTGATCGGCATGGTGGCCTGTTCAACCGCAAGAAGTACCTCATTGATAGCCATGCAAACACCTTCGAGTACAGCCCTGAAAAAGTGCTGCTGACCGTGGTGCAGTTGCAGACCCACAAAATTCGCGGTTACGGCAGTGTCCCAGATTGGTGCCCTTTCCCCGGTGAGGTAGGGGACAAAGATCAGTCCGCCCGAACCTGCCGCTGTCGCCTCTATCTGTTTGAAAAAGTATTCATAATCCGCTTCGTCTGGTTCTACTTTATTCAGAAATTTCTCTATTGCCCAATCAACTGCAACACCTCCATTGTTCAGCGGACCACCGCAGACATAGGTTTGCTCGTCGAGCAGGTAGTTAAAGGTCATTGCTTTGAAATTGTATACCGGTGCATTTGCCGTAACGCGGACGGCTGCACTGGTGCCTATAGTCAAAGCAGCTTTG
Organism: Pedobacter sp. SAFR-022; assembly: GCF_051965375.1. Taxonomy (NCBI): domain Bacteria; kingdom Pseudomonadati; phylum Bacteroidota; class Sphingobacteriia; order Sphingobacteriales; family Sphingobacteriaceae; genus Pedobacter; species Pedobacter sp. SAFR-022. The sequence continues at coordinate 295,276 of NZ_JBQCME010000003.1, read as the reverse complement.
TAATCGTCCGTCACGGCGCTGCCCAGGTTGGCGCAGCAGCCATCACTGGAACCTATCACTACGGAAATTCCCTTATCCAGCCCAAGGCTGCTTAAGACTTCAGGATCGTCGATTTTTCTGGAGAAACTGGTGTTTACCGGAGTGGAAAGCCTATCGGCTGTAATGCTTGCAATCTCCATGATCTCCGGACTCCATTGCAGTTTGATGATATCAAACAGCCCGGTTGCAGAAGCAATACCATAATCTATTTCGAAGGTGCGAAAGAGCTTAAACCAAATGTATTCTTTGATGGAGATAAATTTATGGCTTTGCTCGAAGAGATCCTTGTTGCTGCCTTTTAGCCAGAGCAGTTTACTCAAGGGAGACATGGCATGGATCGGGGTTCCGGAGGTATTATAAATGAACTCCGCTTCCGCACTTTCACGAAGTATTTCCGCCAGCGCTTCACTTCTGGCATCAGCCCAGGTGATCATGTTGTGCAGCGCCCCTCCATTTTGATCTACCGGTATGAAGCTATGCATGGCACTACTTAAGCTGAATGCTTCAGGTGCATAGCCCATTTTTTGCATGGTGTCTTTGATACAGCCCCTAAAACCTTCCCAGATGTCTTCCGGATTTTGTTCACTATAGCCTGGTTCGGGGTTTAGGGTGGGATATCCACATTGTGACACATTCAATACATTTCCTTCCAAATCCATGGAAACAGCTTTGGTGCTGCCTGTACCGATGTCAATTCCAACAATATAGGGTTTACGCATGCAATTATATTTGGTTTCGGTCACTAATATATAAAACTGTTGTTTAAACACGCTCTTCCGGGTCCTTTAGTTCCCGTAATCTTCTTTTTATTGTTAAATATTCGTGTATTTTTGGTCATCATACCACGAAAGCATACGGACCAAATGGAGAAATCGACAGTGGTTAAAAAGCCAAATATTTTTAGCCTCTTAGGGCCTTATAGAAACCTGATTATATGCCTGGTGCTGTTCGCGTTGATCAGCAACGGGGTGAACCTGCTTTTACCAACGCTGATTTCCCAGGGCATAGATACCTATACCTCAGGAACATTTGATATGGAACGTACACTATTGTTGTTCCTGTTGGCTATTGTCCTGATCTTTGTTTTTACCTATGCACAAAGCATCGTTCAGACGTATGCTTCTGAGCGTGTGGCGCGGGATCTTAGGACGCGGCTTTCGGATCAAATTTCCCGGCAAAGCCATGCATTTGTTTTAAGAACCAATCCTTCTAAGTTGCTGACAAACCTCACGGCTGATGTAGATTCTATTAAGTTGTTTGTTTCACAGGCCATCGTTTCAATGGTTTCCTCTGCCTTTCTGATTATTGGGGCAAGTGCGTTATTGCTGTCGATTAACTGGAAACTAGGGCTTGCCATCGTTACGATCATTCCAGTGATCGGCATTACATTTTACCTGGTTTTGCGTAAGGTCAAGGTGTTATTCAAGCAGAGCAGGGAAGTTATTGACTGGCTGAATAAAGTAATTAATGAGAGTATTCTGGGCTCGGCAATTATCCGGGTCATCAATTCCCAGCAGCTGGAGGCTTATAAATTTGTAGAGGCGAATGCCCGGGCACGCGATATCTCCCTCTCCATTCTGGCACTCTTTGCCTGGCTTATTCCATTGATCATCTTTGTAGCCAATCTTGCTGGCTTAACCATACTTGTTCTGGGCGGCCACTTTGTAATTAACGGTTCAATGAGCCTCGGAGAATTTGCCGCATTCAACAGTTATCTGGCCATCCTTATCTTTCCAATCTTGGTTATTGGCTTTATGAGCAATGTTATCGCTCAGGCAACCGCATCTTATGGTAGGATAGAAGCGGTTTTGAACAGTGTAGAGGAACCTCTGCAGGGTACAATTAGCGGCGATATGCTCGGCACCGTAGAAATGCAGGATATTAGTTTGTATTTCGGGCAAAAGCCAGCACTTGAGCATATCAGCTTTCTGCTTCCAGCGGGGTCTAGAACGGCCATAATAGGACCTACCGCTGCGGGCAAAAGTCAATTACTATATCTCCTGACAGGTTTGATCAAGCCTGGCTCCGGCAGGATATTGTTCGACAACAATGAACTAGCAAACTACAACCAGGAAGAATTTTACCGTCAGGTAGGTTTTGTTTTCCAGGACAGTATCATCTTCAATATGAGCCTTCGGGAAAATATAGCCTTTAGCGACACCGTAACCGATGAGTCATTGAAGCTCGCGATAGAAACTGCAGAGTTGCAGGACTTCATAGATGCCCTGCCGCAAAAGCTCGATACCATCGTTTCTGAAAGAGGTTCAAGCCTCTCCGGCGGGCAAAAGCAGCGTATTATGCTTGCACGGGCTTTGGCGATCAACCCCAGGATATTGCTGCTGGACGATTTTACGGCGAGGGTGGATACCTTGACGGAAAAGAAGATCCTGGATAATATCGCCAGGAACTATCCCGGACTTACCTTGTTGTCTGTGACCCAAAAAGTGGCTTCTGTAGAAAACTATGATAAGGTCATTGTGATGATGCAGGGGGAGATTATTGCACAAGGAACCCACAAGGAGCTATTGAAGAGCAGTCCTGAATACGTCCAGATCCATACTTCACAACAGAGTACAAGTAATTATGAATTACAATCTTAATCAGGACAACAACAAACCGGCGAAAGGCTCTACAGTTGCTGCCCTGAGGAAACTATTACAACTTATCTCCGCAGAGCATAAGACCTTAATTCTTGCGCTGGTCACCATACTCGTTAATTCCGGGTTGTTGCTGGTCGGTCCTTTGATCATCGGTTATACCATCGATCATTATGTGCGTACCAAAGACTTCGAGGGGGTACTCCGTTATTCGGGATTGCTACTGGGGATGTACCTGACAGCGCTTGTTACGGGATACTTCCAGTCTAAGTTAATGGGAGGTGTGGCACAGCGCATGTTATACACCCTTCGAAATGCAATTTTCAACAAGATCCAGGAGCTCCCGGTCGCATTCTTTAACCAGAACAAAGCTGGTGATCTGATCTCCAGGGTGAATAATGATACAGACAAGATCAATCAGTTTTTCTCTCAATCGCTCATGCAGTTTTTAGGGAGCATGGTGACCATGATCGGTGCCGGGGCTTTTCTGCTTTCGATTAATACCCGGCTAGGGGCTGCAGCATTAGGACCTGCAGTGCTAATCTTGGTTTTTACAGGCATTGTGTCGCCCTGGGTTAGAAGAAAAAATGCTAAAAATTTGAAGAGTGTCGGTGGGCTGAGTGCAGAGATTCAGGAAAGCCTGAACAATTTCAAAGTGATCATTGCCTTCAACCGCCGCGATTACTTCAGGAAAAAGTTTGACGAGGCTAATCAGGATAACTACAAGTCTGCGATTGGGGCGGGCCTGGCCAATAACGTGTTTGTACCGGTTTATGGCCTGTTTTCCGGTATGGCACAGCTTGTGGTACTCGCCTATGGCATTTACCTGATCAGCAATGGTGAATTCACGGTAGGACTGTTGGTCAGTTATTTCTCCTATGCGACGAACTTCTACAATCCGCTGCGGCAGTTGGCTGCATTGTGGGCAAACTTCCAAGTGGCCATGGCTGGATGGGATCGTATCTCCGCCATTTTAAACCTGGAAAATGATCTTGCCGTCTTACCCCAGGGAACAGCTGCTGCGGAAAGCAGCCTCATGGAATTTAAACATGTTCACTTTGGTTATGAGTCGGGAAAGGAAATTTTGCACGACATTAACTTTAAGCTGGAAAAGGGCAAGACTTATGCGCTTATCGGCCCCACAGGTGGGGGGAAGACGACTACCGCTTCTTTAATTGCCAGGTTGTACGATCCTACACAAGGCACAGTTTTACTGAATGGCCGTGATATCCGTACCTATTCAGCAGCGGAACGGACCAGCCAGATCGGGTTTATTTTACAAGAACCATTTTTGTTTACGGGCTCTGTCCGGGACAACATTCTTTACGGCAATCCAAAATACAAGGATTTTGATAATGCTGCTTTGGAGGAGGTGATCAAGCAATCTGGACTAGAGACCTTGTTGAACCTTTTCGATGAAGGCTTGGAAACTGCGGTTACTTCTGGCTCAGACAACATCAGCCTGGGGCAAAAGCAGTTGATCGCCTTTATGCGTGCGGTACTAAGACATCCACAGTTACTGATTCTGGATGAAGCTACTGCAAACATCGATACCATCACCGAGCAACTGCTAGGGGCGATATTAAGTAACCTGTCGAAGGAAACAACCGTGGTCATCATTGCGCATCGACTGAATACCATTGAAAATGCGGATGAGATCTTTTTCGTGAACTCTGGTAAACTTGTTCGTGCAGGCACCATGCAACACGCATTAGACTTGTTGCTGGAGGAAAAGCGTAGCAGTTAGGGTTTTTTCCGGAGTTCAATCACCGTAATTTCAGGCCAGATTCCAACACGTCCGGAAAAGCCAAGAAAGCCAAATCCCCGGTTGATGTTCAAGTAGCGTCCATTTTCTTCCTTGATACCTGCCCAATGCGCATAGCGATATTTCACCGGGCTCCACTTGATGCCAAAGGCCTCTAGTCCGAACTGCATACCGTGGGTATGGCCTGCTAAAGTGAGGTGTATCTTCGCTGGTAAAACTTTTATTTCGGATTCCCAATGCGTCGGATCATGCGATAAAAGGATCTTGAAATCATCTGGTTGTGTGCCCTGCAGTGCTTTTTTCAGGTCGCCCCGCTGGCCGAAGCCCAATCCCCAGTTTTCTACGCCGGCAAGGATAATTCGTTGACCGCCTTTCTCAATGACCACATGTTCATCCAGCAGTAAGCGATAGCCCATCTGTTTGTGCAATGACTTCAACTGTTCCAGGTTCGCGCGTTTATTCGCTTCTGTTTCCCACTTTACATAGTCGCCATAGTCATGGTTACCAAGTACTGAAAATTGACCATAGGGTGCTCTGATCGTTGAAAACAAGTCTACCCAGGGTACAATTTCCGAAGCCTTGTTGTTCACCAGATCACCTGTAAATACAAAAAGATCAGCTTGTTGTTTGTTGATCAGGTCAATGCCTCTACTTACGGCCTTACGGTTTCGGAAACTTCCGGCATGCACATCTGAGATCTGTGTAATGGTGAAACCGTCAAATGCTTCCGGGAGATCTTCAAACTCCAGTACATGCCGGATTACCCGATAGGCATATTTCCCACGTACCATACCATATATGAAAGTTAGTATGCTGAGCGCGAGCATGGCTGAAGCGAACACCACCCAGGCGTAATTTCGCGGTTGATGCAGGATCAGCCGGTAAATATCTCCTGGAGCAAGTGAAAGTACAAAGATGAACTCACTCACCAGCAGGATTAAAAAGGCATGTGAAATGATCTTGAAGAAGCCATCCATACCTCGCCTGGGAATCCTCCTGAATGCGATAATTAAGGAAGCGCAGAGCAGCAGTACAAATGTCCAGAAGAGAAGGGGCAGCAGGGGATTTCCGCTGAAGAATTGTAAGCCGGATAATGTGTAGGTGTTTAGGAAGAAGAATATCAGGAGAAAGAGTAAAAAAGGGATAAGAGGATTTTTGCTTTTCATGGAACCGGCTTTGCTTATTGTCTGAAATGTAAACTATCTACCTTTAACAATGTTTAATTATAATCAGAATTAAATTATGCAGAAACATATAGTGGTAGTTGGTGGCGGGTTTGCTGGCATAAATCTGGCAAAAAGTTTAGGCCGGCATCCCAACTTCAAAGTAACGTTAGTAGACAAGAACAATTATAATTTTTTTCCTCCACTTGTTTATCAGGTGGCTACGGCATTTCTGGAGCCCTCCAGTATAAGTTATCCTTTTCGCAAGCTGTTTGCAGGTAAAAAGAACCTGTTTTTTAGGCTTGGAAGGTTAAAGCAGGTGCTGCCTGAGGAAAATAAAATAGTTTTAGACAATGGCGAACTGAGTTATGACTACCTGGTTTTTGCGACCGGAGCGGAAACCAACTTCTTTGGGAATGAAAATATCAAGAAGCACGCAATCCCAATGAAGACGTTGAGTGATGCGATCGCCATGCGGAATGTACTGTTGATGCGTATGGAGCAGGCTTCTATATGCAAGAATCCACAGGAGGCGAACAGATTGCTGACCATGGTTATTGCAGGTGGTGGACCAACCGGGGTGGAGATTTCGGGGATGTTTGCCGAGATGAAGAAAGGGATACTTCGCAAAGATTATCCTGAGCTTATCGGCAGTAACGGACTGGTCTATTTGGTGGATGGCGGGAAATCCGTACTATCGCCAATGAGCGAAAAGTCGCAGACCGACACGATGGAGGTACTTACCAGGTTAGGGGTAAAGCTGATTATGAGCACCCATGTAAATGATTTTGACGGCGATACGGTGACCTTATCGGACGGTATGCAAATTCAGTCGAAAAACCTTATCTGGGCTGCGGGTGTGACGGCAAAGATCTTTGATGGTATACCGGCGAGCTGGTATGGACGTGGAAAAAGATTGCTCGTGGATGAATATAACAAGGTGATTGGTTCGGAAAATATCTATGCGATTGGGGATACTGCGCTGATGCTCTCCGACCCGGAATTTCCGAATGGCCATCCGCAGGTTGCGCAGGCGGCAATACAACAAGGAAAGCTGCTGGCAAAGAACTTTAAGAATATGGCTACCGGGAAGAGTCCGGAAGGGTTCAGGTACAAGGATCAGGGCTCCATGGCGATCATTGGCAGTGCAAAAGCTGTTGTAGATTTGCCGAGGCCGAAGATACATATGAATGGTTTGGTCGCATGGCTGGTCTGGCTGTTTATTCACTTGATGTCTTTGATCACGTACCGCAATCGTGCACGGACCTTCTGGAATTGGACGGTAGCTTATCTTTCCCGTGATCAATCGTTACGCATGATCATTAAACCACCGGATCAGGAAGATATTGTCTGATTTCTTGACGGATATTTTGTTGCCCAAATTGTACATCGAATTTAAAAGTATTTTTGAAAAAACCTGCTATATTCAAATTTTCAAATATATACTCCTAAATTGATGAGCGGATTACATACATACGATTATATCGTATTTCTCATTTACTTTCTGATCGTTTCCAGTTATGGCTTCTGGATCTACTACAAAAAGAAATCAGCGTCTAAAGATTCCAAAGACTATTTTCTAGCGGAAGGTTCACTAACCTGGTGGGCGATAGGGGCTTCCTTGATCGCATCTAACATCTCGGCCGAGCAGATGATCGGGATGAGTGGCTCCGGATTTAAGCTGGGGCTGGCAATTTCTGCGTATGAGTGGATGGCAGCAGCAACGCTGATTATTGTAGCCATTTTCTTTATGCCAGTTTATCTGAAGAACAAGATCTTCACCATGCCGCAGTTTTTAAGTCAGCGGTATAATGAAAAGGTGGCCATGATCATGGCGGTTTTCTGGCTGATGTTGTACATTGTAGTGAACCTGATGTCAATCTTGTACCTGGGTGCACTCGCGGTGAGTGGGATTTCTGGCCTGAACATCACCTTATGTATCTTGGCCTTAGCCGTCTTCGCGATCTTCATTACGCTGGGAGGGATGAAAGTTATTGGCTATACAGATGTGATCCAGGTGTTTTTCCTGATCCTTGGTGGTTTGGTAGCAACTTACCTGGCTTTAAACCTGATCTCCGATAATCAGGGCATTACCAAAGGATTTGCAATGCTGACCGATGGCGCTTCAGAACACTTCCATTTGATCTTTGACAAAGACAACCCGAACTATATGGACCTGCCTGGTTTAAGCGTGCTTATTGGCGGTATGTGGATTGCGAATCTCAGCTATTGGGGCTGTAATCAGTATATCACCCAGCGTGCTTTAGGTGCTTCGTTGCCTGTTGCACGTTCGGGACTTTTGTTTGCGGCATTTCTAAAAATGCTGATGCCGGTTATTGTTGTTATCCCTGGTATCGCAGTTTACTACATTGTTAAAGAAGACCTGGGGGGCATTAGTGGTGAAAACCTGCTAACCGCGTCGGGGGTTCAGGATCCTAATAAAGCGTACCCGGCCCTGTTGGGCTTGCTGCCAGTTGGTCTTAAAGGTTTGTCTTTCGCCGCCCTTACCGCTGCAATTGTGGCTTCCCTGGCAGGCAAGGCAAACAGTATTGCAACTATTTTTACATTGGATATTTATCAAAAGGCCTTCAATAAAGCTGCTTCTGAGCGTAACCTTGTGAATGTCGGCAAAGTTGCTGTGGTGGTTTCGATGCTGCTGGCGGTTGTACTTTCATTGATCGTTGGTGACGCGTTGATGGGAGAGGGGAAACAAGGATTCCAATACATACAAGAGTACACCGGATTCGTGTCTCCGGGTATTTTCGCGATGTTTATTCTAGGTTTCTTCTGGAAGAAGACCACATCCAATGCCGCTTTATTTGCGACCATAGGTGGGTTTATCTTCTCCGTAGTGCTCAAGTTTTTACCGGGATGGATGGACCTATCCCCGTTGTACAGCATCGGTTGGGCAGTAGCGAATGCAAGTGGTGTTTATGAGATCCCTTTTATGGACAGGATGGCCATTGTGTTCGCGTTGTGTATCCTGGGCATGTACCTGATAAGTATTTACGAGCACAAAAAAGGCGTAGTAACGAAGGGTCTGGAGATTGATGCTAAGATGTTTAAAGTCTCTACCTCTTTTGCGGTTGGTTCATTAATTATCTTTGCTTTAATTGTAGCCCTGTATTCTGCCTTTTGGTAGGTTATTCAGGCGTGCGGGTTTGTTTTACCACTTCTTTAATGAGGGTGTCTAACTCCTCCGCACTTAATTCGAGTAACTTGATGAGGTTTTCGCCCTCGTCGGGCATTTTAATGTCTTTAAGAATGGCAAGGAGGCCTAGCATATTTGCTAAGGGCCTCCTTATCATATGCGACTGGTTCATGGCAATTTTAAGGAACTGCTCATTATTGTCATCAATGATTTTTTTAGCAGAGTTCAGGCTTTCTTCGGCCATGCGTTTAGCCAGCAACAACTCTGCTTCGTATTTTTTGCGATCAATGATCTTTAACAGGTAAGCATTGATCAGGATTATCTTTCCTTGTTCATCCTTATACGCTTTGCCATTGAATAGCGCATCAAAATTTTCTTCATTTGAGATAAAAGTCAGGTTGATTTCGTTGCTATAACTTCGGAGGTTCAATAATGGGGTGATTACCATTTGAAAGTACAGCGCGCTTCCCTTGGTCAAGAGTTTGAAGAAGTTTTCAGAAGATAGTTCTGCTTCTGTTTTCTGAAACCAGCTGTAAAATGTACCATTCCCTTTAACAATGTTGCCACTTGGTTCAAAGGAGATGAACCCTATTGGCGCTTCATTAAAGATAAATTCTGGGTTAACAAAGTTGTCAAAATGGGTCATGGTACTGATTTAAGCTTAGGAGCTTTGAAGAAATGATTTTAATGCACGAATCACGCTATCTGGATCACTTAAGTGTGGGCAGTGCCCACTGGACTCCAGGAAGGTAATCTGGTTCCCAGGGGTAATCTTTTGAATATAGCTGGCAATATCATCATTGGTTAAGAAATCTTCCCGGCATTGTATGGTAAGGCTCGGTACTTTCAGGTTTGGAAGATCTTGACGATTATCGGAGAGGAAGGTTACTCTGGCGAACTTTTTAGCGATCTCCGGATTTGTGCTGCAGAAGCTGGTTGCCAGGCCGTCGGCAAGCTCCGGGCGGTCCGGGTTGCCCATGATATGGCCTGCTATGGTACTGGACCAGCCGAGGTAGTTACTGTCCATGATGTCGAGCAGCTCTTCAAGTTCGTCGCGTTCTAAGCCTCCCGGATAGTTTACATCGTTTAAGTATCTTGGTGAAGGACCGATAAATACGAGTTTGCTAAACTTCTCCGGAGCCATATTAACGGCGAGCAAACCAATCATACTACTCACCGAATGGCCAATAAAGACCACATTTTGGAGATTTAAGGCTTCACAGATCTCCAATACGTCTGTAGCGTAGCCTTCAAGGCTGCTGTAACGTTTGTCATCGTAGGCACTAAGGTCTGAATGTCCTGCACCAACGTAGTCGAAGAGCACAATCTTGTATTCCGCTTCGAAAGCAGGGGTGATTAATCTCCAGGTGTTCTGGTCGCATCCAAATCCATGTCCAAACATGAGTACCCGGGAACCTTTTCCGAGTACCTTTACATTGTTTCTAAGACATACTGGAGAATCAAGAGCATCGTTCATGGTTTATATTTAGCAGTGGCAAAATTAGAGAATATTGTGTAAAATAGTTCATCACTGAGAAATTGTCAAGTGATTGCGTATAAATACAGACATTTTTAGGTGCGCAGCGTTTAGCCGTAGAAAGAATTTTGAAAACCCGTACAAAGATTTATATTTGCGGCCATATACCCGGGTGGCGAAATTGGTAGACGCACCATCTTGAGGGGGTGGCGCTTGAAAAGGCGTGGCAGTTCGAATCTGCTTCCGGGTACAACTTCTCCTTTGCCAGATCTACCTTCCTTGGCAGCATTAAGCTTTCACCGAAAAGATAAAGCCTATTCCGTAGACGTTTTCAATCCTCACACCGCGGGAGGAACGAAGCAGCTTTCTTAATCTAGAAATAAAGACATCCAAACTGCGGCCACGGAAATAGTCATTTTCTCCCCAAACCTGCATCAGAATATCTGATCTTTTTATAATCATGTTCTGGTGATTATTCAGGTACTCTAGAAGTTCGGCTTCTCTTTGTGTTAGTTGTATTGAGTTTGCTTCTTTTATGGATAAAGTGAGTAGATCTTTGTTCAAGAGCATATCTCCAATACGAACATGAGCGTTAGACAGCGTTCTTTCCATCTTTTGCCTGGAATGCTGCTGTTGGCGGCGTACGATATTCTGAATACGTAAAACAAGCTCGTCCACGTCGAATGGCTTCGTAATATAGTCCATAGCACCAATTTGTAATCCTTTTAGCCGGTCTGACTTCTCTTTGCGGGCAGTTAAAAAAAGAAAATAGGCATCCTCGTTTATGGGGATGCATTTTTCTGCAAGTTCAAAGCCATCCATGTCGGGTAATTGAATATCAATAATCATTAACTGATAAGCCAGGGGCGCAGTGTTGTATAGCTCTAAGGCCTTTTTCGCCGTTGTACACCATTCTACCTCGAAATTCATGAGTTCAAGGTATCTCCGGGTGACGTTGCCTAGATCGACTTCATCCTCGATGTATAAGAGTTTAGTCTTCTGTTCTGAATTCATCAGGGATAAATATTATAAATTCACTTCCGGTGCCAACCTGGCTATTTACAAGCATTTTCCAGTTATGAATACGAATACATTGTTGCGCATAATAGAGTCCTAACCCGAGCCCGCTTACATGCATCATTTCTTTTTTGTTTGCTCGGTAAAACTTATCGAAGATATTGTTTACTGCCGATTTTTCCATTCCGATGCCATTGTCGGCAATCATGAGCTGGAGACCACCGTGGTTTTTAGTCAGTTGAATATAGATTGTTTTTTCAGCTTTATCGTTGTATTTTATTGCATTGTCAAATATGTTAAACAACATGGTGGTAAACCAGAACTCATTCAAGCATACCACCTGTGCTTCTTCAGTGATATCCAACAGTTTGATATTGGCCTGTTCCTGAGAAACTTTCAACTTATAACTCTGGAGAACCTCCTTAAGTAGTACCACGACATCGGTTTTTTCTTTTTCAATGGTCATACTGTCGATTTTGGTGATGTCAAGTACTTGTCCAAAGAGCATTTCAAGACGCTTAGACTGGCGGGAGATTACTTCAGTAAGTTCTTTAACGCTGGTTTTATTGGCAAGTACCCGCTCATTCTCCAAACTCTTATTTGCCACCATGATGGTAGCGATTGGTGTATGAAATTCATGGGTAATGCTGTTAATGAAATCGGACTTCATTTCCGTTAGCTTTTTCTGTTGGATCCAGTTTTTAAAAGTGACATAATAGATAAAAATTACTGCTGAAAGCGCAAAGAGCGTAAGCAGCAGAATAGGCGAGGCTGCCTTTAAAATTTCAAGCTGCCGATTATTACTATCGACATAAATCGCGAAGCTTAAATCATAGGAGTACTGCAGGGAGGAACCCAGAGAAATGCTAAAACATCTATTCTGAGGTAAAGGGCTTGCCAGGGCTCCATCTAACATATAGCCTAAATCTAATTGCCTTTGATCGTCAAGAAAGGGGTATTCAGCTTTAGGGTCATATAAGGTTGTGACCACTCCCGGGCCAAATCGAAGTTTGATGCCGTTGATTATGAGTAGATATTCAAGATTGTCATGGAGCTGATATTTCTTTTTCACAGCCTTGAAAATGGAATCCATTGGACTATGCGTTTGTAGTTGGAAGAACAAACTCTTCAATACGGAGTCGGTAAATGGATTGCGTAGCGAATGATGTTTCTGATATTGGCGCTCTAAATCGCGCATGTTTTTCTCCAAATGCGTACTTACAATCTTATACCCTCCAGGATATATGTTTTCGTGGCTGGTTAATTCCTTGAATTCTTCAGACAGGAATGTCTTCTCATATGAGCGGTATTGCTGGTCTTCCAGTACATAGGTGTTGTATGTCAGGTAGAATAATACTGCCACAAGTGTAATAAAGCTTAGCAAAGCAACAATCTGGTGCTTTTTCAAATCAGTCATCGCCTAAAATTACTGAAATCCAGCAACTGTTTGATCCTATTAACAATCCGTTAAGTTTTCATTAACAAAATCGATACAGTATCCCCATAATTTTATCAGCTACAGTCAATTAAATACTTAACCAATCAACAAGATGTTTAAAATTCTAACTAAAAGCCATGAAGTGTAGCGCTCCTGTTCCAGACAAGTCAACTACTAAAAAAAGAAATTTCAAGACCGCATTTTTATTCCTGATGCTTTTCATAGCAGCAAATGCCGGTCGGGCTCAGGAAGGTCAAATCAAGATCACCGGTACCGTCAAAGACGAATTAAATCTCCCCCTTCCCGGAGTAAGTGTCAAAAACCTACAAACGAGTGCAACCGCAGTGACGAATAGTGATGGTAAATTCAGCGTGCTTGCCAGCCGAGGCGATTCAATTCGGATAAGTTATGTAGGTTACTTGGATCATTTACTTAAAATTAACAACATAATAGATTTTAATGTTGTACTAAAGGCTGCTGACAACAGCTTGAACGAAGTTGCAATTGTCGGATATGGTCAGCAAAAGAAGGTGAGCTTGGTGGGTGCACAGTCATCCGTTAATGTTGAAAACCTAAAGTCGCCGGTCGCAAACCTTAGCGCCTCTTTAGCTGGGCGGATTGCTGGCGTAGTGGGTGTACAACGTACAGGTTTACCAGGAAGTAATACTGCAGATGTTTGGATTCGCGGTATTTCAACCTTTAATTCTTTAAACGCCGCCGGTCCATTAATCATTGTAGACGGCGTGCAAGGCAGGAACCTTAATGCCTTTGATCCAGAGGATATCGCATCTTTTACTGTGTTAAAAGATGCTTCTGCTACAGCCGTTTACGGTGCGCTGGGTGCAAATGGCGTGATTTTGATTACTACTAAAAAAGGCCGCACAGGAGCGACATCCCTGTCATTCAACTACAATCAAGGCTTTGTTTCTTTTACGAAAACACCGGAACTGGCAAATGCTGAGCAATATATGACGTTGCGTAATGAAGCGTTGATCGCTTCTGGTTCACAGCCGGATTATTCAGCTGAATACATTGCCAACACCCTAAACGGAGTAGATCCGAACCTATATCCTAACGTAGACTGGATGAACACGATTTTCAAAGATCAGTCGGTAAATAGACGCTTCAATTTTAGCGCGCGTGGTGGTTCTGAAAGCACACAATATTATTCCTCGTTGGCATATTACGATGAAACCAGTTTGCTGGAAACGGACAACCTTCAGCGTTACAAGGCCGATGCCCGTTTCAGGAGGTATAACTTCACGTCAAATGTCGACATGAACTGGACCAAAACCACCAAGTTCTCCCTGGGCATACAAGGCTATATTACCAACACCAATATGCCAGGTGTGGGGCCGCAGACCGCATTCAACAGCATCATGCAGACCAATCCGGTATTGTACCCGGTGATGTTACCTGGGAACCTTGTTCCAGGAATTAATTCATCCCGCGACTATCAGCCGAATCCTTATGCCCAAATAACCCAGACCGGTTATACCAATACTTTTCAAAGCCAGCTATATTCCAATGCAGCCATCAATCAGGATCTTGGGTTTGTGCTGAAAGGGCTCTCTGCACGAGCTTTATTCTCATTTGATACCTGGAACGCACATACTATTGGCAGGACCAGAAACAGGACACTTTACGGCATAGATAAGGGCGACCCGTATGATGAGGATGGAAACCTTAGAACTGTTGTGCTTGCAAATGGTTCGGACCAACTCAATTATACTCGCTCGAATAGTGGTGACAGAAAATACTATGTTGAAGGTGCTATTAGCTATGATCGAGCTTTTGGGGAGCATAATGTTAGTGGAATGTTGCTTTATAATCAAACCAGCAATACAACTGCTTTCGCAGGTGATCTTACCTCTTCATTACCGATTAGAACACAGGGAATAGCGGGAAGATCAACTTATTCCTGGAAAGAGAAGTATTTTGGTGAGTTCAATTTTGGCTACAACGGCTCGGAAAATTTTGCGCCTGAGGAGCGATATGGCTTTTTCCCCTCGCTGGGTATTGGCTGGGTAGTATCTAATGAATCGTTCTTTAAACCCCTCACTGGTGTACTGCCCTTTTTCAAACTACGCTATTCAAACGGCTGGGTAGGTTCCGGAAGTGGCGGACGCCGCTTCGGGTATCTTACGATCATCAATGAAAACGGCGATTATGGCTATAACTTCGGTAATGGCCAGAACAATACAAATTACGCCGGTGTGATTGTTCAGGACTATGGCGCGAACGTGGTATGGTCAGAGTCACACAAGCAGGATCTTGGATTGGAGTTTAAAACCTTGAAATCTAAGCTTTCCATTACAGTAGATTACTTTAAAGAGCACCGCAAAGGGGTATTCCTGCAAAGGAGAAGTTTACCAAATTATCTGGGCCTACAAAATTATCCTTACGGAAACTTGGGTGTGATTGAAAACCGTGGCTTCGACGGAACCGTTGATCTTGCACCTTTTCAGATTGGCCAAACCAGCTGGACCTTAAACGGTACATTTTCATACAACAAAGACAAAGTTATTGAGAATGATGATCCAGTACAGCCTTTCCCATACATGGAGAGACGAGGCAAGAACTACCTGGCAACTTTTGGTTATGTAGCGGATGGTTTGTTTCAATCTCAGGAGGAAATTGATAATCACGCGAGCCAGGCGGTACTAGGCACACAGCGTGTAGGAGATATCAGGTATAAGGATTTAAACGGAGACGGTAAAGTAGATGCCAACGACATCACTAAGATTGGCAATGGTGATGTTCCCAACTGGGTGTATGGGCTGGGATTTAATGTTTCCTACAAAGGGTTTTACTTTGGTGCATTCTTTCAGGGCACAGCCGGGGCACAGCGCCTCCTCACAGGTGATGGCATAATTCCATTCAACAACAGCAATGGTGGTGAGCGCAGCAACTTGTTCGCAGCAGCGACAGACCGCTGGACAGAAGCAAATCCGCTGCAGAGCCCGCTGTATCCGCGCTTAGCGTTCGGTAATTCAGCTAACCGGAATAATGCTGCAACCAGCAGTTGGTGGATCAAGGATGTAGATTTCTTAAGGTTGAAAACATTGGACTTCGGGTATAACCTGGCCTCCGGAACTCTGAAGAGTATCGGCGTAAAAACAGCAAGGATCTATGCGCAAGGCGTGAACGTCCTCTATTGGAGTAAGTTTAAGCTTTGGGATCCGGAGTTAAACACCGGCAATGGTGCTTCGTATCCGAACACCAGAACCCTATCACTCGGTGTTCAGGCGAACTTTTAATTATTGTGATTTGAGCTTATCTAAAATTTACATTTAGTATGAAAAAAATATTAGTAATGATTTTGATGGTCATCGGCGTGACTGTCTCCCCATCCTGTAAAAAATACCTGGATCAGGTGCCAGATGATCGGTTGACCATGGACGATATCTTTACTTCAAAGAAGTATGTCGATGAGTATCTTGCCAGCATTTATTCCAATATACCCAACGAGTTGATGCAACGCTACATCAACAGTGACCACTCCGGGCCTTGGATTGCTTCTTCGGATGAAGCGATGTATAACTGGGATTTCAATTATTCTAGGAATATGAATCAGAGTACCTGGGCATCGACTGATGGCCCTGTTTCAGATTTCTGGACAGATTATTATAAATCCATACGGAGTGCAACAGATTTCATCGACAAAATAGATGCTGCTAACCCGGTAGAGGTGAATGATGCTTTGAAGACAAGGTACAAGGCCGAGGCCAAGGCTCTTCGAGCTTTGTATTACTTCTGGTTAATTAGGATGTACGGGCCCGTTCCGCTGATCAATAAAGTGACAAGTCCGGACGCACCTTTGTCTGACTTGCTTGTGGAGCGCAATACCTTTGAGGAATGCGTAAATTTTGTGGTAACGGAACTGGATGCCGCATATGCGGATTTGCCATTGCAACCCATCAATGATGAATATGGACGAATGACAAAAGGCATTGTGAAGGCCTATAAAGAACAGGCATTGCTGCTAGCTGCGAGCCCATTGTTTAATGGCAATACGGACATGGCTTCACTGGTAAACAAAGCTGGTATTCCTTTGATCAGTCAAACTTACGAACCGAATAAATGGAAGCTTGCAGCTGATGCTGCAAAGGCCTTTATAGATGAATTCGTACCCAGTACTTATGATCTATATTCTGTTCAGAATGGTGATCCCTTTATTGCTGCATATCTTTCATGCAGAGATATTTCCTTACTGAACTGGAACAAAGAGTGGATTTTCGGGCGCTCAAATTCTGGCGTGTATAGCTGGCACGATAAGACGCCGCTGCATAAAGGTTACACGACTGAGGTTCAGGGTTTTGGTGCACTTGGGGCGACTCAAAAGATGGTTGATGCATATTTTATGGGCAATGGGCTTGCGATTGACGTGCCCGGCTCGGGTTACCAACAAGCTGGTTTTGTAGAATTTAAAGCTCCGTTTGATATCAAAGCCCGCAGTACCTTTGCACAATGGGCTAACCGGGAGCCACGGTTCTACGTTGGCATTACTTATAACAATAGCTACTGGTTGTACCAAGGCAGTAACAATCGCGAGGTAGTTACAAACATGGAATTTTCAGGAAACTCCGGCAGAAGTCAAAGTTCATCAGACATTTCACCTACGGGTTATACAGTTCGTAAGGACGTAACTAACAATGCAAACTCCCGTGGATCCATGTTGCTTCGGCTTGGGCAAATTTATCTGGACTATGCGGAAGCGCTGAATGAATATGAACCTGGAAATCCGAACATCCTTACTTATCTGAATCTGATCAGAAAACGTGCCGGAGTGCCTGCCTACGGAAATGCATCAGGACAGATCCCGGTATCCACAGACCAGTCTATTATGCGCAGTATCATCCGCAGAGAGCGTCAGGTAGAACTATCCTTTGAAAGTGTGCGTTACTTCGATTGCCATAGGTGGAAAATTGCGATGGAAACTGACAATGAGCCAGTCCGAGGGATGAACATGTATGCTGATGGATCGGCTTTCTATCAGCTCACCACGGTCGCTGACCGAACCTTCAGACAACGTGATTATCTCTGGCCAATTCCAAATGATGAGATCCTAAAAAACAGCCTTCTTGTACAAAATCCTGGTTGGTAGCGAGTGTTTGGTCTTAATCAATTGAGTATATTTAAACAACAACTATGAATAACAAAAGAATGAAACCCTTCCTATTTACGATGCTGATGCTCGTCTGTAAGCTGTCGGCTGCTCAAAAACTTGAGCTCAAATCCCCGAATGGTAAGCTCAGTGCAGATATTGAACTTACAAACGACATTTCTTATTCGGTATCTTATGCCGGTAAGCCATTGATTTCTGCAGCCAGGATAGCACTCCAGTTAAAAGGTACAACCTTGGGCGTTAAACCAAAGCTCCGGAAGCAAAGTACCACTTCGGTGAAGAAGGCCTTGAGACCTGTAGTGCCCCTGAAATCCTCTACCATAAGTGATCAGTATAATCTGCTTAGATTAGATTTTGCGAACGACTATTCTGTAGAATTCCGCGCCTATGATGAAGGGATCGCTTACCGGTTCATTACCAGGAAAAAAGGCATGGTTGAAGTCATGGACGAGGAACTGTCGGTGCAATTCCCTGCAGCTTATCAGTTGCATTTACAGCAAGCAAGCGGATTTAAAACTGCGTACGAAGAATCCTACACCCACCTCACATCAACCGAATGGAAAGCAACAGACAAGATGTCAACTTTACCCGTGCTTATTGATACCCGAAACAAGCATAAGGTTCTAATATCAGAATCCGATCTGGAAGATTATCCTGCGATGTTTCTGAAAGGCACTGGCCACAACGGCATGCAGTCAACCTTTCCGAAGGTGCCGCTTGAAGTTGAAGCGGAGGGAGACCGCAGTCAGAAGATCTTGAAGGAAGCAGATTACATTGCCAGAACAACTGGTACAAGAAGTTTTCCCTGGCGCTATATGGTTGTTACGGAGAACGATGGACAGCTCATTACCAATACCATGACGAATAAGCTTGCCGCAGCAAGCCTGATCAAAGACCCAGCCTGGATCGAGCCCGGACAGGTAAGCTGGGAGTGGTGGAATGATGCCTCGCCTTACGGGCCGGACGTCAACTTTGTCTCGGGGTATAATCTGGCAACCTACAAGTACTACATTGATTTTGCAGCAAAGTATGGCATCAAATACATCATTATGGATGAAGGTTGGGCTAAGGATACCAAAAATCCTTTTGAACCTAATCCGGAGGTGGATCTGCAGGAATTATTAGCCTATGGTAAACAAAAGAATGTAGGCATCATTTTATGGCTGACCTGGCTTACGGTTGAAAACAA
The DNA here is from genome assembly GCF_051965375.1 of Pedobacter sp. SAFR-022. Taxonomy (NCBI): domain Bacteria; kingdom Pseudomonadati; phylum Bacteroidota; class Sphingobacteriia; order Sphingobacteriales; family Sphingobacteriaceae; genus Pedobacter; species Pedobacter sp. SAFR-022. The sequence continues at coordinate 276,312 of NZ_JBQCME010000003.1, read as the reverse complement.
CTTTGATCTATTTAAGACCTTCAGCGATTGGGGGGTAAAAGGGCTGAAGATAGACTTTATGGATCGCAGCGATCAGTGGATGGTAAATTATTATGAACGGGTGGCCAAAGAAGCGGCGAAACATAAGCTGTTTGTGGACTTCCACGGGTCCTTCAAACCCGCAGGGCTGGAATACAAGTACCCAAACGTACTTTCCTATGAGGGCGTAAGGGGCATGGAACAGATGGGTGGGGCCAAACCTGACAATAGTGTATATTTCCCGTTTATGCGCAATGCCGTTGGACCAATGGATTATACGCCTGGTGCCATGCTGAGCATGCAGCCTGAAGTTTACAGCGCAAAAAGGCCAAACGCCGCAAGCATCGGCACACGGGCTTATCAGATGGCCCTGTTTGTGATCTTCGAAAGTGGATTGCAGATGTTGGCAGATAACCCAACCTTATATTACAAAAATGCAGATTGTACCAGCTTTATTACGGACGTGCCGGTGACCTGGGATGAAACTCGTGTACTCGCAGCAGCAGCAGGGCAATATGCCATTGTAGCCAAACGAAAAGGAGCGCAGTGGTATATCGGGGGTATGACCAATAACCAGCAAGCTACACGCGAGTTTGACCTTAAACTTGACTTTCTGAAAGCAAACCAAACCTTTAACATGATTTCGTTTGAGGACGGCATCAATGCCGGCCGACAAGCAATGGACTACAGAAAACAGGAGCGTCCTGTAAAAGCGGGTGAAACCATCCATATCAAAATGGTAAGAAACGGCGGTTTCGCCGCTAAAATCAAGCAATAAAATAAGCCGACACCAAGAGCCGCCAAGTTGGTGGCTTTTGGTGTTTTAGCGTTCTTAAACCACCTACTTCCTTTACGTAACTGAGATATTATATTCGCATTTAACCACATACCTTATATTTGTGGGAAATAAGTTGAAATATGAACAACCTCCGGCCAGACCTCCTCGCAGATATCAATGCCGTGCAGAATATCCCTGCAATTCCCAACATTCTTGAAGTAATTTGTAAAAGCACCGGTATGGGCTTTGCTGCTGTGGCGCGGGTGACCTCAGAGCAATGGATTGCCTGTAGTGTGAACGATAAGATCAATTTCGGTCTGCAACCTGGAGGACAACTGGTACTTGAAACGACAATCTGCAATGAGATCCGGCAGAATGATAAGGCCATTATCATTAATCATGTTTCGCAGGACGCGGAGTTTTGCAACCATCATACGCCGAAGATGTATGGATTTGAAAGTTACGTTTCCATACCCATTTACCGGAAAGACGGCGCTTTCTTCGGCACTCTTTGTGCCATAGATCCTAAACCTGCACAGTTAGACAAAACGCAGGTATTTGAAATGTTCAGCCTCTATGCAGACTTGATATCCTTCTACTTAAGTGCCGCCCAACAGGTCGATACCTCGCAGAAAGAGCTTGCCGAGGAAAGAAAGATCGCCGAATTGCGAGATCAATTCATTGCGATTCTGGGCCATGATTTAAGGAATCCCCTTGGCGCAATAACCAGCAGCGCACAGCTCATGCTAAAGATGCCGCTGGATGATAGATTAACCAAGCTCGCCAGGATTGTTAAAAACAGCTCCTATCGGATTAATGGTCTGATTGAAAATGTGCTTGACTTTGCCCGAGGAAGGCTCGGAGAGGGCATTACTTTAGAAATGCAAATGGAGTACCTTGAAGATCCATTAAATCAGGTGATCACCGAACTACAGACCAGCTGGCCTGAATGTCAGATAAACTTTGAGGCACACCTGAAAACTCCTGTAAATTGTGACGCCAGACGCATCTCACAGCTATTCTCCAATCTTCTGGGGAATGCCCTGACACACGGTGATAAAACTGCTCCGATAGATGTTCTGGCTGATAGCAGAGAGGGATCGTTTATGCTGTCCGTTACCAACCGTGGATCGAAAATCCCCGATGCCGCGCTTAAACAACTCTTCCAGCCTTTTTCCCGAGGAAAGGTAAAAAAGGATCAGCAGGGGCTAGGTCTTGGACTTTATATCGCCTCGCAAATTGCAATTGCCCATGGTGGTATACTGAGCGTAGATTCCACAGATGAACAGACTTCGTTCAGCTTTAAACTGCCAGCTTAATCGCTGAAAAAAACTGGCAAAGGTTTGTTTATAGACAATAAATCCAAGAATTTTTAGTTATTTAGGAAACATAAGATACAAGCCTATGAAATGCCCTTCCTGTAATGAAACTTTGTTAATGAGCGAGAAAACCGGTATAGAGATCGATTATTGTCCGAACTGTCGAGGCATTTGGCTCGACCGTGGAGAACTAGAAAAGATCATTGATCGTTCTGCGGATCATTATTCTAAAAAGGAGAACTATGACAAAGATTACGACAAGTATCAGCGGGGCGGTAGGGACAGCGATTATGAGAAACGTCATGGATATAAAAAGAAGTCATTCTTAGGTGATATCTTTGATTTCTAAATTTTATCCAGCGCCTGACGCTCTACTTTGCGTTCCTGTTTGTAAGTGCTGGGAGACATACCTGTCACATTCTTAAATTGTGTGGATAAGTGTGCGCTACTGCTATAGCCCATTTGCAGTGCAATTTCATTCATGTTCAGTTCACCATACTCCAGGAGTTCTTTTACCTTTTCAATTTTTTGCTGGATGATAAACTTTTCAATTGTTCTGTTTTCATGCTCAGAGAATAAACGACTCAGGTAGCTATAATCTTTGTGAAGTCGCTCGCTGAGTAGCGCCGAATAGTTCATGTTGATTTCAGCTCCGTCACTATTATGGTGCACAATTTCAATGATGATGTTTCGTATTTGAGCAACAAGCTTGTCTTTCTCGCTATCGATAAGTTCAAAGCCTAAAAGATCAAGCGACGCGCCTATATCCAGCAATTGTTTTTCACTTGGCTCCGGCTCAATTTGAACCTGGCCAAGTGAAATGTTCAGAACCTCAAATCCCAGTTGTTCAAGTTGCTGTCGAACAACCATGATACATCGGTCACAAACCATATTTTTGATGTGTAAGATCATGATCGCTTATAAAGTTGTTTCAGCCTGGTAGCCCGCCTTGTTTAGCTCGGCAATAACCTTAGCGGTATCAACCGCTGTGCTGCTTTTTATGGTTAGTGTTTTATCAGGATTCTTTGTGTCAACTGCCCAATCGTCCACTTCCGCGATTCCATTAAGGAAGGGGGTTACTGTTGCTATACAATTACCACATTTGATGTTTGTTTTAAATTTATATGTTTCCATGTTGTTAGAATTAAGGTTATAATTTTACGAGTTTAAGTCGAAGGCTATTCGCAACTACAGATACAGAGCTTAGCGCCATTGCAGCTCCTGCAATCATTGGGTTCAGTAAAAAGCCGTATGAGGGGTAAAGTATTCCGGCCGCAATTGGAATGCCAATAAGATTGTAGATAAACGCCCAGAAGAGGTTCTGACGGATGGTTTTAACGGTTTGTTTCGAGAGTTGTAGCGCACGTGGCACCTGCATTAGATCTGACCGCACCAAGGTAATATTCGCTACATCAATGGCGATGTCTGATCCTTTGCCCATGGCAATGGAAAAGTCGGCCAATGCCAGCGCCTGACTGTCATTTATACCATCACCAATCATTGCCACCGTCTTACCCTGGCCTTGCAGTACCTGCACAAAGCTTGCCTTATCTTCAGGGAGCATATTTGCTTTGAAGTGCTCCAGACCAACTTCCCGGGCTACGGCGGCAGCAGTTTGTTCGTTATCTCCGGTCAGCATGTACAGCTCAATATGCTGACGCTTCAAGGCTGCAATTGCCGCTGCTGAATTTGACTTAATCTGGTCCGCAATACAGGCAAAACCTAGCAGTTGCTGCGCATCTGCAAAATAAATCAGCGTTTGAGCAGCTTCTTGTAGCGAGGTTTCTTGTTCAACCAGCGCGACGTCCAGCGAAATATTATTTTCCTGCAGCAGCTTGCGGTTTCCAACGAAATATTTTCTCCCATGGTAGCTTCCAGAAATCCCTTGGCCGGTAACACTCTGGAAATCTTCAATGCGGATGTTTTCTGTACCTAAAGGTTGGAGGAACTGCACAATGGCACCTGCAAGCGGGTGCTCCGATTGCTTTTCGAGGGCAAGCAGCACTTCGTTAAGTTCGGCCTCCTGTGCCTTGGCATGTTCAAGATAGTATAGCTTGGAAACCTCCGGAGTACCCTCCGTAATTGTTCCGGTCTTGTCGAAGATTAACGCGTTCACTTTAAGCCCGAGTTCCAGTGCTTCAGCATTTTTAATCAGGATACCATGTTCAGCACCTTTACCAATGCCAACCATCAGCGCTGTAGGCGTGGCTAGTCCGAGTGCGCAAGGGCAGGCAATTACCAACACCGTTACCATAGCAAGTATGCCTTGGGTTAGGGCATTGTCTCCTCCGAGCACCATCCACAAAAGAAACGTAAGCAAGGCGATTCCCAAAACAACGGGGACGAAGATGCCCGCTATTTTGTCTACAAGTTTCTGGATTGGTGCCTTTGAACCTTGTGCTTCCTGCACCAGCCTGATAATCTGTGCCAACATGGTTTCTGAACCCACTTTAGCAGCGATCATCCGGAAGCTGCCCTTCTGGTTGATGGTGCCTGCGAATACACGATCATCTTTCCGCTTAGCCACAGCGACAGGCTCCCCAGTGATCATACTCTCATCAACATAGGAACTGCCCTCAAGCAGCTGCCCGTCTACCGGAACCTGCTGTCCGGGGCGAACCAGCACAACATCACCAGGTTTTACCTGATCAATGTTGATTTCCCGTTCCGTACCTGCTTCGATCAGTATTAACGTTTTTGGTTGTAGACCCATCAGCTTTTTGATTGCCGTGGAGGTGTTGGCTTTTGCGCCAGATTCCAGTACTTTGCCCAGCATAATGAATACGATTACGACCGCTGCAGCTTCAAAATAGACGTGCGGATGCAGACCTCGTTCATGCCAGAAGGAAGGGTAGAAGGTGTTGAAGGTACTGAAGATATAGGCGGTTCCGGTACTTAAAGCAACTAAAGTGTCCATATTTGCCCGCCCATGCAGCGCCTGTTTATAGGCGTTGCTAAAGAATGACTGCCCGAAAAAGAACAGTACCGGGGTACTAAGCACAAACATGATGTAATTGGCGTAAGGCAAATTCATCATAAACATACCAATGATGACAATCGGCAAGGTAAGTGCCGCAGCGTAAATCAAGCGTCGTTTAAGGTCTTTGTAATTTTGTTGCTGTAGCTCCTCTTGTTTCGCTGCACCATCGTGATCATCCAGTATAAGGTCATATCCTGCATCCTGAACCGCCTTTTGCAGCAATTCAGGCTTAATGTATTTAGGGTTGTAGGTAATTTTAAGACTCTGGTTGGCATAGTTTACAGCAGCTTCCTCCACACCTACCAACTTGGTCAGGCTTTGTTCTACACTCTGTGCGCAGCCTGCACAGGACATACCAAGTACTGGTAAATTCAGCGTATTGATGTCTTTCGTTGATCCCATAACAATTATCTTTCTACAAAATTAAGTATATCGGCGGCGGCAGTTTTACAGGATTCTGTGTTATTTATTTACAATTTTGTGGTTTCCAACTTATAGGTCGAAAGTACATTTAGCCCAGCCTTCATGTGCGGGTAGTTTAACGAAACCTCATGGCAACATTTAAAACCGTAATGCTCATAAAACTTTCTAGCCTTACTTTCCGCCATAACGTTCATCCAGATGATGCGCTTGCTTTTTGCCTTGGCCTGATCGAAGACAAACTGAAGGGCATGGTGGCCAATACCTTTTCCAATATGTGCCTGTAACAAATAGATCTTGTTCAATTCGAGACAATCGTTGGGGCTGTAGGGTGCAAGTGCATTTTCCCTAAGCTTGAGAAAGCCTACTGGCCTTTCCGAATGATAAATCAGATAAAATGCAGCAGTGGATTTTTGGAGCTCATTCTCAAAGATGTCTCTGGTGTAAAAACGTGCTAAATATGCTTGACCCTGATCCTCCCAGATGTCCGAATAGTGTTCATGATAAGATTGTACGGCTATGCTATGAAGTATTTCACAGTGATCAACACTGCAGCGCTGAAACTTTATTAATTCTGATCTCGACATAGATGGGTAAAGATAGGCAAAAAGGAAATCTGGAGGAACCCTTAGTAAGGCTGGTGAAAATACAGCATTTCAATGGTAATATACGTGTTTACACCCTGTATATTAAGTCCTTCGCAAAGTAAGATGTAAATTTGTGAGAAGATTTATTCGCTGAATCGAATGTTAAATTTCTAAAAAAAAGGCAAATACTACATCCGTTTGTTGGATTGCGTTTTATAGTATAAATTTAGATTAACATGACGGGGGATCTATTTAAAATTTTATTACCATCACATTGGATAGGACTATAAATAACAAGGAACAGGTTATTGAACTTTTAAATAAGCGAATCGAAACTTCTAAGGGCACACCTGAGGGTGCAGACACCAATATTTCCGATTATGAAATTTCTGTATTACTCAATGAACTACAGATATTTCAACTGGAGTTGGAGATGCAGAACGAAGAGTTAAAAGTGTCGTACCAGCTGCTTGAAGCCGAACGGGCAAAACTTGCGGGCTTCTTTAACCATGCGCCGGTGGGCTTTTTCATTCTGGATAGCATCGGTTTTATATCCGAGGCCAATCAAACTGGGGCGGACCTGCTTAAGGTTCAGCGAAAAGCATTATTCAATAGACGTTTTCATAGTTTTTTCGAGGGCAACAACCTCAGTGCATTCAGCAACTTCCTGGATAAAGTTGCCAATTCCCAGCAGCGACAATACGTGGAAATCAGCCTGTTTCCGGAGCAAAAGTATGCATTCTATGCACGCCTTGAAGGGGTGGCAATACTAGACCCCGTCACGGAAAAACTGCAGTTTTACATCACAGTGGCCGATATTACTGAAAGCCGGGAGGCCCAGCAAAAGCTTTTAGATACAAGTCACCGTCTAGCCATGACCCTGAATGCTTCAGACACGGGTACATGGACCATGAACTTCAAACGCCAACGCATTTTCCTGGATGAATACAGCAATTCCATCTTTGAAATTGAACCTGGTACTTTCGATGGCCGCATTCGAAATTTTCTCTCCTTTATTCATCCAAAAGATCGAAGCCGGGTCACCCAGGTTTTTGATTTTACGGCGGCCCCGTTTGGTAAACTGGATATCGAATTTGAAATTATCACCAGAAATGGGAAACATAAGGTCATTTACGCACAGGGTAACGAAATCCAAGGGTTAGATGAACAGTCTTATTTCGCAGGTATCATCATGGATATCACAGAAAAAACAAATCTTGCTAAGGAGGCGGTAAGGCTGCAGGAAGAAAATCAGCGAAATATTCTATCGGCTACATTCAAGGCCCAGGAGAAAGAACGTCTGCAGATCAGCAGTGCCTTGCACGACAGTATCTGCCAGATTCTTTACGGGATAAAGATCAACCTGCAAAACATTCAGCGTAGCCACAATATGAACATAGAGTTTAAAAATGTGAACCTGCTGTTGGACCAGGTCATTCGCGAAACCCGGGAAATGTCCTATGAGCTTACCCCCTCTGTACTTCGCGATTTCGGCTTCGCTGCCGGGATACAAGAGCTCGGAAACCGGCTAAGTATTCCAGGATTTAAGATTGTCACAGACATCAATGCGGATTTCAGCAGCCTGAACGAAGAAAAGCAACTTTACCTTTTCCGTATTATTCAGGAGTTGATCAATAATTGCATGAAACATGCAGAGGCGAGCCTGGCAGAAATAAAAATGTTTGAAAAAGACGGTTGGCTAAATTTGACCTTTAAAGATAATGGGAAGGGTTTTGGTGTCAAAGTAGAGCGCTCATTGTTAAACGGTTCCGGACTTAGAAGTATTAAAAACAGGATCTTTCTTTTAAATGGTGAAATGGAACTTCAGAGCTCAAGTTTGGGAACAATTATAGAAATTAGAATAAAATATGATAATTTACCGCACAATTAATAACTTTCTTTGTTATAGAGAGGTTAATTAGCGCTCCGCAGGAAAAAAAGAATAAATTAAACAAAGAATGATACAAGTTTTATTAGCAGAAGATCACAACATAGTTCGTAACGGCATAAAGATGTTACTGGGTTCCGATAAAGAGATCCATGTAGCCGGCGAGGCCACCAATGGAAAGGAAGCTTTAGACTTTATTTCCGGTAACGAAGGAATTGATGTGATTCTTGCTGATATTAATATGCCGGAGCTTGATGGCATTTCACTGATTAAAGAAGCTCACAATTTAAAACCAGACATCAAGGTGGTGATTTTGTCGATGCATGACAACGACAAGTATGTGTCCCAGGCCTTCCAGGAAGGTGCATCAGGTTACCTGCTGAAAAGTGTCAGTGCAGACGAAATGATCTTCTCACTGAAACATGTAAAAGCAGGAGGGAAGTATCTATGCTCCGAGCTCTCCATTAAGATGCTCGAAAAACTGAGCCAGAAGAGTGTTAACTCAGTTTCCGAAAATGTTTCCAATATTGAGTTCTCTATGCGGGAGATTGAAGTTTTACATCTTATTGCCGACGGACTTACCAATAGTGAAATGTCTGAAAAACTATTTTTGAGTAAACGTACCATAGAAGGTCACAGACAAAGTTTGATTGAGAAAACCGGTTCAAAAAACACTGCTGCGCTAATCCGCTATGCTGTTCTGAATGGTATAATTAATTAAATGGCTGATTTCAAGTAAATACCGCTTTATATTATCGTACAATTACTGTTAAGTCTTAACCGCAACAGCCGTAATTTTGTAATATAATTATTCTAGAAATCTAATCTATGAGTAGAATCTTAGTTCTTGATGACGACAAGGATCTTCTTGGCGTCATGAAAGAAATCCTATCCCTCAATGGGTTTGAGGTTGTAACCTCAGCGCCAACTTACGACATCAATGAATTGATAACAATTCATCACCCTGACCTGATCATCATGGATTACCTGATGAATGATGTTAATGGTGGTGAATTGTGTTCCGTGTTAAAGAATGACCTGACCACCCAACATATACCGGTGATCCTGCTGTCAGCCTATGACCGCATCATACAGTCTTTAGGAGATTATGGCTGTAACCTGTTCGTGGCCAAACCAATTGAATTCTCAACGCTGGTTTATCACATCAATAACCTACTCCCAAAGGGAAAAGATTATGAATATCACTAAAGCTCTTGAAAGATGGCTTGCATATTCATATCAAAAGATCTGGGATAACGGTAGAATAGCTAAACGGCCTGTCTGGCTGATCTGGCTTATGCCGATAATTTTGTGTGCCTTGGGTACCTGGTTTAAGGTCAGTGTGCTCGATTCCGGTTCTCCGCCCTTTCTGGTATTTTTCGTAATTCTTACCCTCACAACTTGTTATGGTGGTATCCGTGGCGCATTCATTGGTACGGTAATAACAACTGCCTTCGCCTTGCTACTGCACTTCTTCTGGATGAAAGGAGAGGAGTTGATCCGGGTGTTCAGCTTTTTACAGGTGCTGCTTTACTTCTGTCAGTGTATCTTTCTCACTGCTTTGTTGCATCGTTTTCACCGAAATGAACAGCGCTGTGCCATTCAGTATAATGAAGCATTGAAAGCTAAGCAGGAAATTCAGGAACGTGAGAAGATCCATGAAGATTTTGTACATATGGCAACTCATGAGCTTAAAGCTCCAGTGACGGTGCTAAAAGCCTACCTCCAACTCGCGGAGATGAAAATCAAGATGCCGGAAATTGCCTCAGCTGAGCCTGAAGGAAAGGCGCTGCCAGAGTTTATGGCCCTGGTGTCGAAGATGAACTTTCAACTGGATAAATTGGTATCCTTGATCAATGATCTCCTGGAATCCACGCGGATTAAGGCAGGTGCACTAAATTGCCACATGGAGCCTTTTGATATTGTCCGTTGTTTGCACGATTGTGTTGAAGGATTTAAAGCTGCAGAACCTGAAGCTTTCCTAGATTGTAGTTTACCATCAGATAAAGTAATGGTCAACGGGGATGAATCCCGTATTGAACAGGTAATCTTAAATCTCTTAAGTAATGCCGTGAAGTACTCACCAGGAAAAGCCAGCGTTCATGTAAGCTGTGAACAAATCGATAGCCGTGTGTACATCAGGATAAAGGATCAGGGCATGGGCATACCCGATGATATGAAGAAGTCGGTATTCACACGTTTTGTTCGTGTTAAATCTCCTGATATGAACAAGTTGCCAGGTCTTGGGCTTGGATTGTACATCTGTGCTGAGATCATTAATGTGCATGGCGGCGAGATTGATGTGGAAAGTGTGCTTGGAAAAGGTTCAATCTTTTGGTTTGCGCTGCCGGTACCAAATTGACCATAATATTTTTTTCATATCTTTCTTTAATCTATATTTCATCCAACTAAACGCTTTAAATCAATTACATGAAAAAGATTACGCTCCTATTGTTATTCGTTACCATCACGCTGTCCTGCTTTGCGCAGGCTAAGGATGCCATTGTTGGTCGCTGGGTGAACTCCTCCGGTGAAGCCCATGTCGACATCTACAAAAAAAATGAGAAATTCTATGGCAAGATCGTCTGGCTTAAAAATCCGAAGGATGAAAAAGGGAATACTAAAACGGACCTTCGGAATCCCGACGAAAGCCTGCGCACAAAACCTGTGATAGGCCTTGAGATCTTAAAAGACTTCGTTTATGAGGATGGCAGATGGAGCGATGGCAAAATTTATGATCCAAAGTCTGGCAAGACCTATAGCTGCAACATCAGCCAGAAAGGAAACGGTGATCTCAACATCCGTGGATATATTGGCATATCAATTATCGGTAGAACCGAAGTCTGGAAAAAAGTTAAATCATGAGAGCCTTTTTAATCCTTCTTTTATTTCCCTTTATCGCCACCGCACAACAGTTTACCTTAGTGCCTTTAAGCAGTGGTACAAACACGAGTATTCGCGGCCTTGCCGTTGTAGATGATCAGGTAGCCTGGGTGAGCGGTAGCAACGGCCATGTAGGTAAAACCCTGGATGGAGGTAAAAGCTGGACCTGGATCAAACCTGCTGGCTATGACAGCCTCGACTTCCGTGATGTTGAAGCCTTTGATGCCCAGAAAGCCATTATCGTAAATGCAGGCTCACCTGCCTTTGTGCTGCATACCGCAGACGGCGGGAAGAACTGGCAACAATCCTATGTGAATAGGGATTCCGCCATCTTCCTCGATGGTATGGATTTTTGGAATGCAGACCGCGGGATCATTTTCGGTGATCCGATCAAAGGAAAACTGCAGCTCCTCTACACCGGTACAGGTGGTGCAAGCTGGGATGATATCTCCTCAAAGTTAAAATACAAAATGGCGATGGGTGAAGCTGGCTTTGCCGCCAGTGGTTCTACCATCAAGACCTTAGAAAATGGTAAAGTGTGGGTCGCGACAGGTGGCGCAAAAGCCAACATCTACTATTCTTCAAACTACGGCAAACGCTGGAAGCGCTATTCAAACCCAATCATCCAGGGATTGAACAGTACCGGTGCTTTCTCGATCGACTTCTTTGACGCAAAGAACGGGATCGTGGTTGGTGGTGATTATCTGAAAGACCAGGAAAGTACGAACAATGCACTGTACACCACAGATGGAGGAAAAACCTGGTCGAAGCCGCAGACCTCCGTGTCAGGTTATCGCTCTGCGGTAATATATGTAAACCAAAGCACCTGCATCGCTGCAGGCTCTTCAGGAGTGGACGCATCTACCGACGGCGGTAAGACCTGGAAAAAGATCTCCGACCTGAATATCAATGCCGTTACCAAAGCAAAGTCGGGCAACCTGGTTCTTCTGGCAGGTAATAAAGGCAACATCTACAGGCTAGATATCCAACCATAAACACCTATAGCTGCTAAAATATGAAAGTCAATACCGTTTCCTTCTTGCGAACCTTAGTTAGTGCCGCAATTTTTATCCTTTCTAGTATATCCCTTCAAGCGCAAACACCGGTTTCCAAACACGGTCAACTTAAAGTTCAAAATGGCCTAATGCTGAACAGCAGGGATGAAGCGCCACAACTGCGTGGTATAAGCCTCTCCTGGAGCATCTGGGCTGGGCGGAAGTACTACAACCCTGATGTCGTGAACTGGCTGGCAGATGATTTCAAGATCAGTTTGTTAAGGGTTTCCATGGCTGTAGAGCCAGACAGTGGTTACCTGAAAGATCCCGTGGCACAGGAAAAGCTGGTCACTGGGGTCGTGGATGCGGCCATTAAGAAAGGCCTGTATGTGCTTATTGACTGGCACGATCATCACGCGGATAAAAATCTTCAGCAATCAAAGGTTTTTTTCGCTAAAATGGCTCAACGCTATACCGGTGTACCAAATGTGATTTATGAAGTCTGGAATGAGCCAGAGAAAGAAGAATGGCCTACCATAAAGAATTATGCAATTGAAGTCATCAAAGTGATCCGCAAGTACGATCAAAAGAACATCATTGTGGTTGGTAGCCCTTTTTGGGACCAGCATGTCGATGTTGCAGCAAAAGATCCGATTACGGGTCAAAACAATATTGCTTATTCTTTCCACTTCTATGCCTCAGACAATAATCACCAGGAAGGCTTAATGGCCAGGGCTGATGAGGCCATCCGATTGAAACTGCCGCTGTTTGTAACAGAATGGGGGGTAGGCGAGGCCAATGGAGATGGTATTTTTGATCAGCAAAGAAATGCCAAATGGATGAACTGGATGGAAAAAAACCAGTTAAGTTGGGCAAACTGGAACATCACGGATAAGAAAGAGACTACCGCAATCCTGATGCCTGGCGCAAATACAAAAGGCAAATGGAGCATGGCGGAGCTTACACCTGCCGGTCAGTATATTCGTGCGAAGCTGATTGAACTCCATTCAAAATAGCCTTCCGATAATTCAAAACGAAGCGCCCTGCAACTGGTCTCAACCGAAGGTTGATTTTAGTCGCAGGGCGCTTCGTTGTTTATAGCTGCTATATAAATACCCTGGTTCCGGCAAAGTTTTCCCGGAATTCCTTAGGCGTGCAATGTTTCTTTTTCTTGAAAAAGCGGTTGAAGTTTGAGATGTTATTGAACCCGCAGTTATAGGAAATCTCTGCAATGGAGTGGGTGGTCTCTATTAACATTCTGGTGGCATGACCCAAACGAATCTCATTTAAACTGTCAATGAAAGTATTGCCTGTTCGTTTTTTGATAAAGCGGCTGAAGCTTACCTCAGTCATGTTTACCAGCTTAGCCAAATCTTTCAGTGAAATTGGCTTGTGAAAGTTGGCATTCATAAACTCATAAGCTTTATCAATTCTCCTGCTGTTATAATTCAGAACCTGCGCGTTGTTAAAGGTTACATCGGAGAGTATACGCATGGACTTCGAAGTACTTAACTCATGCAGAATGCTCATCAATTCCAACACCGAATCAAAGCCCTGCATCTGATTGATCGCAAGTAGCCGGGCTGCAACGGACTCTGCTGTTGCTCTTGGAAATAATATGCCTCTTACCGAGCGATCAAACATCCTGCGAATAAAGCTCAGCTGATTCCGCTTCAGGAATTTGTCGTCGAACAAGTCTTTGTGCCATTGGATGGTGACTTCCGTGATATTTTCACTTGTGCAGTTATGGCTGAGCCAAACATGCGATAAGTTAGGTCCTACAAGTACCAGTTCCAGGTCATCAATTTCTTCCACATTATCTCCAACAATGCGTTTGGCCCCCTTTGCATTTACAATTAGGTTCAACTCAAATTCTTCGTGAAAATGCAGGGGGAAGTTAAACTCACTTTTTACCCTCGAAAAAATGGTAAAGCAATCATTTTGGGTAAGCGGAGTGATCTCTTTGATGATATTGTTCATATAGTTTGGCTAGAAGTATTCTGTTCCTGGTTAAAAGATCATTGGTACAAATAAAATAAAAATTTTTAACCATAACGAATATGCAACACGATTATAAGAGCTCCCATTAAAAATATCGATGTAAATTGGTTAAAATAGTATTACCACGCATGTAACTTCGATCTCTAATTTAGACCCCTATACCAAATAACCCAATACTGTATGATCAACTACTTACCATTCCTCATGCGCTTCTATTCGAATGTGCAGACAAGCCTGGATCAAGACCAATCATTGAGGCTAAACAAACGCCTGGTAATCAAGTCTTAGTTCCATAGCATCCAAACCCGTATGAACCTACAATTAATTGATATTTCTATGCTGTTGCTGTATCTGGCAACAATGATTTTCATTGGCTTTTGGTATCGTAAGAAAGCCAAAACTGATAAGGAAAGTTACCTCTTGGGTTCCAAATCACTGCCCTGGTATAAATTGGGACTAAGCGATGCATCAGACATGTTCGACATCAGTGGTACGATGTGGATGGTTGCATTATGTTTTGTGTATGGACTGAAGAGCATATGGATTCCATGGCTCTGGCCGGTTTTCAACCAGGTCTTCATGATGATGTTCCTCAGTAAGTGGCTGCGCAGGAGTAATGCTAACACGGGAGCAGAATGGTTGCAAACCCGCTTTGGCTTAACTGGGAAAGGTGTTACCGCCTCACACATTGTGGTGATCGCATTTGCCTTGTTAAGCTGTTTCGGATTTCTCGCCTACGGATTCATCGGCCTGGGTAAATTCATGGAAATCTTTATTCCCTGGGATCTAGTCAAAGCCTACGTGCCTTTTGATGTTGCACCGAAGTACGTGCCACATGTTTATGGTATCACCTTTACCTTGTTTGCAATGTTCTATTCGATCCTGGGCGGACTTCACAGCATTGTGCTGGGTGATATGATCAAATACGCAATCATGACGGTTGCATGTATGTCTATCGCCGTAATTGCCATGTCGCATTTGGATGGACAAACACTAAATGTTCCCGAAGGCTGGCACAACCCATTTTTTGGATGGAGGCTGGATCTGGATTGGACCGGCATCGCTGAAGATGCAAACAAAAAAATTGAGGAAGACGGTTTCAGCCTTTTCAGCCTTTTCTTCGGCATGATGTTGCTTAAAGGGGTGTTTGCTTCGCTTGCCGGACCTGCGCCAAACTACGATATGCAGAAGGTCTTAAGTACCAGAAGTCCAAAGGAAGCCAGCAAGATGACCGGCTTTGTAAGCATTATTTTGCTTCCAATCCGTTATTCCATGGTCATTGGACTAACGGTGCTGGCGTTGTTGTACTATGACCGATTGAACCTGAAAGGCCCGGGTGGCATGACAGACTTCGAAATGATCCTACCTGCCGCGATCAATACTTTTCTACCTACAGGCGTCTTAGGTCTGGTACTTACCGGCCTTTTAGGTGCATTCATGGGGACTTTCAGTGGAACGCTGAATGCTGCTCAGGCCTATATCGTAAACGATATCTATCTAAAATACTACAATCCAAATGCTAGTACCAGGAAAGTGATCTCCATGAATTACATCGTGGGGGTAGCCGTGGTGTTCATCGGGATCGGACTAGGCCTGATGGCCAACAATGTAAATGACATCCTGCAGTGGATTGTTGGTGGACTGTATGGTGGCTACGTTGCTTCCAACTGTTTAAAGTGGTACTGGTGGCGTTTCAATGCAAACGGATTTTTCTGGGGCATGGCCGTAGGAATTGTCGCAGCATTATTGATGCCATACTTCACCACTGGTTTACCGCTATACTGGTGGCCACTGTTATTCGTGCTTTCACTCACAGGAAGCATCATTGGCACCTATGCAACAGCAGCAACGGACATGAAGGTACTGAAGTCCTTCTACAAGACTGTACGTCCATGGGGTTTCTGGGGCCCTGTCCATGCAGCAGTTGTTGCTGAAGACCCCTCGTTTCTCGCAAACAAACGCTTTAAGCTGGATATGTTCAACGTGGTGCTCGGTATTATTGCGCAGCTCTGTCTGACCATCCTGCCAATGTATTTCATTTTAAATATGCAAATCCCACTATGGATCACCATTGCTGTTCTCGCAGTGTTGATTGCAGTCCTGAAACGAACCTGGTGGAACAAATTAGAAGATTAAGAATCCCAATAGTATCATATGACAGACTTTAATAAAAGACAAAAAGAATTAGAAGCAGCTCACGAGGCCTTAATTACCTTGTCGAATAAAGAAATTCCAAGTAGTAACGGCATCTTTAGCCGTTATCAAAATCCAATTCTCACCGGAGATCATGCACCTTTAAACTGGCGTTATGACTTCAACCCGGAAACCAATCCCTATCTACTGGAACGTTTCGGGATCAATGCAGCGTTTAACGCTGGCGCAATGAAGTTTAATGGCAAATACGTGCTGGCGGTGCGGGTGGAAGGTCTAGACCGTAAGTCCTTTTTCGCCATTGCAGAAAGTGAAAATGGCATTGACAATTTCCGCTTCTGGGACAAGCCTGTGGTGATACCGGAAACAGCTGAGCCGGATACAAACGTGTACGACATGCGCTTAACGGCCCATGAAGATGGCTGGATCTATGGTCTGTTTTGTGCAGAGCGGAAGGACCCTGAAGCACCGGCTTTTGATCAAACGATGGCTGTTGCACAATGCGGCATTGTACGCACCAAGGATCTTGTCAGCTGGGAGCGTCTTGCCGATTTAAAAACGCCTTCCCCACAACAACGGAATGTGGTGTTACATCCTGAATTCGTAAATGGAAAATATGCTTTCTATACCCGTCCGCAGGATGGATTCATTGAGTCTGGTACCGGAGGTGGCATTGGTTTTGGCTTGAGCGATACTATTGAAAATGCGGTTATCGACAAAGAAAGTATCGTCGACAATAAACAATATCACACGGTGTATGAAGCCAAAAACGGCTTAGGACCAGAGCCTTTAAAAACCGAACATGGCTGGTTACATCTGGCACACGGCGTACGTAATACCGCTGCAGGTTTGCGTTATGTATTATATTTGTTCATGACAGATCTTGAAGATCTAACCAAAGTGCTCTATAAACCAGGGGGCTACTTCTTGGCTCCAATGGGTGAAGAGCGGATCGGTGACGTATCTAACGTGGTTTTTAGCAATGGCTGGATCAGAGATGAAGACGATAAGGTATTCATCTATTATGCCTCTTCTGATACCCGCATGCATGTTGCAACCAGTACCATTTCGAAGCTGTTGGACTACGTGATGAACACACCGGCTGATGGCCTGCGCTCCGCAGCCTCAGTGCAGTCGATCATCAAGATTGTCGATAACAACAAAGCGCTGGCTGATTAAATCAACTAAGATGATGAACGATAAAGGCGTCACCGTGCAGGACTATAAAGATGAGCTCGCTATTGAGTTGCAGAACACTCTGGATTATTGGAGCAAGCATACGGTGGATGAAGTCAATGGAGGCTTTTATGGCAAGATTTCCAATGCTAATACGGTTGATGGTACCGCGCCCAAAGGCGCAGTACTAAACGCCAGGATTCTTTGGTCCTTCGCTGCGGCACACAACCTGAATCCAGTTCATGACCTAAGGCTTGCTGACCGGGCATATCAATACATCGTTGATCATATCATCGATCAGGAATATGGGGGCGTCTACTGGACGGTTGATTATCAAGGCCGGCCATTAGATACCAAGAAGCAGGTTTATGCACTTGCATTTACGATCTACGCTTTAAGCGAATATTTTCTGGCGAAAGGTGACGAAGTGATCAGAGATCATGCGCTGCGTTTGTACCGGGTTTTGCTGAAGCACAGCTTTGATGCCGAGCATGGTGGCTACCTGGAAGCTTTCAATCGCGAGTGGCAGGACATGGATGACCTCAGGTTGAGCAATAAGGATGCAAACGAAAAGAAAACGATGAATACCCACCTGCATGTGCTGGAGGCTTTCACCAACCTTTACCGCATTTGGCCCGATGCTGGCTTGAAAATGCAGATCATCGGGCTGCTCAATGATTTCCAGCATCATATCATAGATCCCAACACTTCTCGAATGCACTTATTTTTCGATGAGCGATGGAATAGCAAGTCAAACATCATTTCCTACGGCCACGATATTGAAGCCTCCTGGTTGTTGCTGGAAGCAGCGGAAGTAATTGGCAATCATCAACTGGCAGAGGACATCAAAAAATTGGCGGTAAAAATGGCTGATGCCTGCCTTGAAGGGCTGGATGATGATGGTGCCTTGTGGTACGAGAAAGATCCTTCAGCAAATCATATCGTAAAAGAAAAGCATTGGTGGGTACAGGCTGAAGCCATGGTGGGCTTTTATAATGCCTGGCAGATCAGCGGTTGCCATGACTTCCTTACCATCTCCTACAAGAACTGGAACTTTGTGAAGCAATCCATATTGGACCGGCAGAACGGAGAATGGTTTTGGGGCGTTTACGAGGATGGACAGCTGATGGCTCAAGAGGACAAAGTTGGTCTGTGGAAGTGTCCATACCATAATAGCAGGGCCTGTATAGAATTAATTAAAAGGATTAAATAAGAAAGTCCCGGTTTGCGCCGGGACTTTCTGGTTTTTATCAGGTCAGGTGATTATACCGCGAATGGGTTTTCAATCCATTGGCGATTGCTTCTACAATTGCCGGGTTGATGTCTTCATCATCCACTACATCCCAGCTTCCATCTTTTTGCACCATTACGAAAGAATCTTTCTCAGGAAAAATGATCCTCAGGCCCTGTTCTCCATTATAATCTTCAGGTTCTGCATTCAATTCGATCTCATTTTCGGTAATCGGGTCTTTATAGGTAAATCTCATAGCACAAAATTTTATGTTATCTATTTAGAAAACAACCCGCTAAAGGCGAAGTTTTAAAAAATAAAATATAGGATTTAAGTGTTGAATATTACTTTTGGCACCATATGAAAACTAGATTATACGCCCTTTTAATTATTGTTTGCTTCTGTGCCTGTAAAAACAGCCCTAAAGAACAAAGCTATGTACCTCGTGCGCTAACGCAAAACGAAGACTTCAACCATTATCCCAAAAATCCTGAGGACGTTTTCAAAGTTGTTTTAGCCGCTCCTGGAGAACAAGCCGGGCCAGAAGTTAAAGAGACCTTCCAGGTGAAATATAAGGACACCCTTATCAGGATACAGCCTGATGAAAAAGATAAAACCTTTCTTAAAGATCGTTTCAGTCTTGCTGAAGTTGTGAATACGCAGAAGACCTGTGTACTTGTACAGCTGGAAGGAAGTCTGAAAACAGAGGCGCCGTTCTTTCTGTTGTCGGCAAATAATGGCAAAGTTGAAGTCGTAAGTCTTTACCGCGCATCCAACGGGGCGAATGATCAGGAATTTACGAATGGTATGATTCGCGTGGGCAAGTCAGGGTACCTGATCAATAACGATGTATTTGTGACAACCGTAAATGCCCGGGTGTACCAAATCCCACGTCAGCAGGAAAACCAACGCATTCAGGGAAAATTCTTTTTGCAGTCAAAAGATAAAACAACGCTCGTATTTCTGACACAGGATTCCTTTTACCAGGTTCATTACCCTACAGGCAGCGTTTACACGGCGGCACTGCCGACGAAAGCGCCAAGGAATATGACCAATGTTTATAAATGGATTCAAAATAATTACACCTGGAAGAAAAATGGCAAAGGAATTGAGTTCCTGCAGTATGTAGACGATAATGCGATCGTCGACATCAGCGAATTCAAAAAATAAGCCATGGCGCAGAATCCATATCAAAGCGGAATACCAAATAGACCTGGAACAGGCTGGATAAAGTCAGTTTCGTATTTGATGGATGAGCAGTTTAGGCTGCCCGGCACAAAGTTCCGCTTTGGTATTGATCCGATCATCAACCTGTTCCCGGTTGTAGGGGATATGACGGGCTTTTTGATATCGGCGGGTATGTTGTTAGCGATGGCCCGCAATGGTGCCAGCAGTAAGGTGGTGGTCCTCATGTCCATCAATATTCTTGTTGATTCCATTATCGGGCCGATCCCGGTGATCGGGCATATTTTCGATTTCTACTTCAAATCCAATACCCGGAACCTGCGCCTGATGCAGGAATATTTTGTCGAAGGAAAACACCAGGGCAGTGGTAAAAACACCATAATCATTGCGTTAATCGTTCTTGTGCTTATCTTGGCCTTGCTGGTATACGGTCTGATCAAAGTGAGTGAATGGGTGATCGGCTGGTTTAGCTAGCGCAAACCTTTAACACCACAGTTTAGATAATATGCTTTTAAGATCATTCCGTTCCGGTTTTTTCCTGCTACAGGTATGTTGCATTTGCCTCAGCGCCCTATTGCAGGCCTGTACCAGCGGCGACAAGTCCGCTAACTTAAAGACTGAAAAACCTGCAGCTTATCTCTTCGCTTACTTTACGGGCAACGGAAAAGGAGAGGAGGCAGTACATTTCGCATTGAGTGATGATGCATTGGCGTATAGAGCTTTAAACGACGATCAGCCGGTGATTAGTTCAGCGGCACACAGCGTAACCGGTGGACTTCGTGACCCGCATATCCTGCGTGCGGAAGATGGTAAAACTTTCTACATGGTCGCGACAGACATGCATGTCGCGGTAAATGACTGGGGCCCGAACTATGGAATGGTGTTGTTGAAATCGACGGACCTGATCAACTGGACATCAAGCAAAGTGAATATTCCAAAAACATTTGAAGCATTTGCGGAAATCAATCGTGTTTGGGCGCCACAAACCATCTATGATCCGGAAACAAAGCAGTACATGATCTACTGGTCCATGCGCTTTGGTGAAGGGCCAGACAAGATCTACTATGCCTATGCCAACCAAGATTTCAGCGGCTTAAGCACGGAGCCGAAACAATTGTTCTTCAAACCCGGCGACGGTGCTTGTATAGATGGTACCATTGCCTTCAAAGATGGACAGTACCATTTGTTCTTCAAAACCGAGGCACATGGAGACGGCATCCAAAAAGCGGTGTCCGATAAGCTTACCAGCGGTTACGTTTGGCAGAACAAGAACTTGCATCAAACCACAGAAGCGGTTGAAGGGGCAGATGTGTTCAAGTTAAATGACGTTGAGGACTGGATCCTGATGTATGATGTTTATCGGAAAGGCAAATATGAGCTGTGCAGGAGCAAGGATCTGGAACATTTCGAAGTGATCGGAAATGGGGTAAGCATGGATTTTCATCCACGCCATGGTACGGTGATGCCGATCACTCCAAGGGAAGCAGATCGCTTAAAAAAATATTTTAACAAGTAAGCCTGGTATTCCGAACGATGCAACCTCTTGTTCGTACAAGTGCTATCACCCCGGAAGGCGCGTAGTTCATCTTCACTTCCGCGGCAGTGTTTGCTCTACATAATCTAACGCACTACCACAACCTGCATCTTTATGAAGAATATCATCTATATTCTTAAAGGTTTGTTCGAACATTATTTTAATAAGACTTTATTGGAAGGTAAAGTTAAGGTTTTATCCCTTGTAAATGTCTTCCGTTTTCTTCACCAGTTCGCGGATGATGTTGTCCAGCTCAGCGGCAGAACTTGCAAGATGGCCGATCAGTGCTGCGTTTGGATCATCTTCAGCTGCTGAAAAGCTCAGCAGGTCTGCGATACCCATGATCCTGGCTAAAGGCGCTCTCACCACATGCGACTGTGTCCAGGCAATATCTTTCAGATGTTCGTTCTGAGCCTCCACGCGCTGCAAATACCTTACCCGCTCTGTCATGTCCTGCATGGAACCAATCACCCGTTTCAGCTTTCCATTACCGTCATACAACATAAAGGAACGGTCCAGTATATGCTTGTAGCCGCCATCTTCGCACTGGAAACGGTATTCAAGTTCGAGACGGCTGCCGTGATTTGCTACCAACGCATCTATGGCCTCTACAGTAGTGGTCAGATCATCCGGATGAACATGGCTGCGCCACCAGTCCCGGGTATAAGTGGTGTGTTTAAAACCAAATAGCTTTTTGGCTACATCGTTCCAAATGACTCGGTCTGTAGGTACATCATAGTCCCAGATCGCATCGCTCGTGGCCCTGGATACAATATTAAAACGATCAATACTCTGCTGCATGCGCTGTTCAATTTCCATCCGGCTGGTCACATCTCTTGAGTTCGCCACCACTCCGGCTATCGCAGGGTCTGCAGTCATATTTGTGATAATCGTTTCGAGCCAAAGATATTCGCCGTGCACGTTTCTAAACCGATAAGGTGAGATGTTATGTGTTTTCTCATTATCCAGGGTGCGAAATTGCTCCATTACTCCTGCGCGGTCTTCTTCATGGACGAAATCAAAGGCGAATTTGCCAACGAAATCACTCTCCGTATATTCCAGTATTCTGGTAGTGGTTTGATTGGCATACGTAAAATAACCATCCTCATCTAGTATCGTCAGCAAGTCTGAACCATCTTGTACCAGGACTTTAAACTTCTGCTCACTCGCCTGCATATCCTGCCTGGCCTTGGTAATCTCGGTTATGTCAACCGCAAGCACCAACATGCATGGCTTGCCTTCAAACATAATGGAGTTCCCTTCAACCTGCACATTGATGATTTCACCGGATTTAATTACATGCCTGCCAGAGGTTTTGGGAAAAGAGCCAGTATTTAAAGCTACTTGCACAACGTTTTCAAGAATCTCAACCTCCTCAGGGGGTTTCAGATCCCTGATGGTCATGGATAAGAACTCTGCTTTGGAATAACCGTAATGTTGGATAGCCGCCTGGTTTACGTCTTTAATCTGGAAGGTTTCCAGTTCATAAACCCACTGTGGCAATGGACTGAAATCAAAGAGATCCTGATATTGCTTTTTTGCGTCATTAAGTTCTTCTTCTGCCAGCTTTCTTTCGTTAACATCTTTGAAGTAAATGGATAGCCCTTCCTCCGAAGGAAATACCTTTATTTCTATCCAGGAATTCATCGGATGATAGAATATTTCCAGTTCTATGGAGATATTATCGGAAAGTGCTTTCTGATAGGATGGATACAGCAACTCATAAGCCTGCACAGGAAAGCTATCCCACAAATTGCGCCCAATGACAAACTCACGTGGCCGTTTCAAAATTCGCTCGGCCTCCCTATTCCAGTAAGTAACCGTCCAGTCTTTGTCTACGGCGTAAAAACCATCCGTGATGCTCTCCAGAATGTTTGATTTAATTTGTTGACTGGCGTCCACCTGCGGATTCAACACCAGGAACAATACTGCGCCCGAACTATCGCATACTGGATAAGTCACCAGATTCCATATGCCTGGGTAAGCTGAGTTTTCAGCTTTCGGTGACTTTTTATAGTATCGAATTTCCGCCTTCTCTGGCGATTTGGACCGAAGTGAACGTTCCAGCACGCTTCGAACTGCTAACTCCTCATTTGAATGTTCACCGAAATGTCCATTGATCAGATCAAAAATACTCTTGCCCAGCAAGTCGTCCCGGTTTGCCTGAAAAAATTGCAGCCCCGGTGGGTTGATCCACGCAACGGCGAACCTTGGCGAATTAACATCTAAAACGACACTTGCCCAAGGTGATGAATTGAGTAAAGTTTTATGTTCTTCCGCCAGCATTAGCCTTTAACTTACAGTTATTGGGCCAAAATATAAGCTGTCCGACTGCCGGGTTCTGTCGGCCGCGATAAAGGCGGCATAAACGTGAATGGTGGTATTACGGAAGTCAGGTGCAAGATGGAGTTCCTGCACACCGAGCTCCCGGAAGGCGCCATGTACCATATAGCTGACTGTCTTATTTTCAGGGCTATATGCAAGCGCCATCAGCTGATCTTTGCCGTCTGATCCCGCCAGATAATCGGGCGACCAACTAAAATGGAGGTTGTCGTCGGCGTTGAGGTGAACATTTAAGTCTGCCGACAGCATTAAGTCGCCGGCACTGATCTTGACCCGTTCTGGAATGACGCGGCCTTCTTCCATGGAATGTTTCAGCAGGTATGACTTCGCGGCATTGTATCCGTAAGATGTTTTAGAAAAGTTGTTGAATCCTACCCGCAGTAGTGGCAACAAAGGATGCAGCCATGCATGAGCTGCAGCGAACTTAGATCTATTCGCTTGCTCTGCGCCCGTTGCAGAAGTCGTACGTGGATTTCCTTTACTTTTCATGTATGGTATGCCGTTCCAGCTTGAGCCAATTACTGTGCCTACTTTTCCGGAAAAGGCGCCGGTTACGCCATCTGTATATTTTGCCATTTTGAGCGTTAATTGATGGTATTAAAATACAAGTATTTCAAGTAATTTCCTACACTTGGAAAAGGAAAAAACGTTAAAAGCTTCGATACACATTCAGTATAAATAAAGATTAAACAGAGATCAGACAAACACCACAGGCACCTTTTTGTGGGTCCGGTGTGCGCGTGGTGTGCGTGTGTTGTGCGTTTGGTCTGGGTTTGACCCAACGCTGTCTTATATTTGTCTTTTAGATTGGTCCGCTCCGTTCCCCGTCTTTCTGAATACCTATTCCGCTGAGCTGGAACACTATTTGTTTCCAGAAAATTAATGGCTTCTGATTTTCATGGCCAGCTAAAATTTATATATTTGCCCATTGTAGCATCAAATAGAAATCGCTTCATCAACCAGAGAAAATTTTAAATAGATGAAAAAAACATTAGGATTAGGCATCACAGTCTTAGGATTATTGATAATCGCAGGTGGATTTATTTTAACAGCTTCCAATCACCGCAGCATATTTGATTCAGCAAGTAGCTTGAATGCAGCTGCAGGCTTGGTTTATGGCGGGTTTATCGTTTTCGGTATCGGCCTGATTCTTTTCGCTTCTACAATCGAATTTGCAGGAACACAAGCAAGAAGATCAAGATAATCGTATCGGATAAAAAACATTGAAAGCCATTGAATGAAGATTTAATGGCTTTTTTATTATAAGCAACCTTGGAAGAGAGAAAGCCCGTTATATTAGATAAAAAAGCAGCGCTGATGAAGGCAGAGCATTATTGTGCCTACCAGGAGCGTGCGCAGCAGGAAATCAGGAATAAACTCTATGAATGGGGCCTGCATGCAGCAGATGTCGAGAATATCATCTCTGAACTGATCACGACCAACTTTCTAAATGAAGAACGTTTCGCCATGTCCTATGTGTCTGGCAAGTTCAACATCAAGAAATGGGGAAAGATTAAGATCAAGCAAGGCTTGAAGTTGCGCAAAGTGCCGGATCGTATGATTACTAAGGCGCTAAACAGCATCAATTACGATGATTATCTACAGGTGATACAGGCTGCTGCAGAGAAAAAACTGCGAACGATCACCGAGAAAGACCCATACAAAAGGAAGCATAAGCTCATGACTTATCTGATGGGGAAGGGCTTTGAAAGTGATGTGATTTTATCTGTCCTGAAAGACAATAACTTACAATAAACTTCTAAATTATTTAAGAAAAAACTTGTCAGGAAATGTTTTGTCACTATATTTGCAATCCCAAACGGAACGAAGCACATTAAAAAAGTACGCGTTTCAGAGGGACAAAACATCGGAGATGTTTTACAAAATG
>NZ_JBQCME010000003.1:0-250835 GCF_051965375.1 Pedobacter sp. SAFR-022 | reverse complement strand
CGAAAGTAGCTCAGTTGGTAGAGCACGACCTTGCCAAGGTCGGGGTCGCGAGTTCGAATCTCGTCTTTCGCTCTAAATGTCTTCCTACCAGGAGGCATTTATTTAGAAGGTTAATAGCCTGCTCAGATGGTGGAACTGGTAGACACGCAGGACTTAAAATCCTGTGACCTTAAAAGTCGTGCGGGTTCGATTCCCGCTCTGAGTACTAAAAAGCTGTTTTAATTGACGGCTTTTTTTTATGGTCAACTTAAGACCGGAACATCGGAGATGTTTAAATCATGCGAAAGTAGCTCAGTTGGTAGAGCACGACCTTGCCAAGGTCGGGGTCGCGAGTTCGAATCTCGTCTTTCGCTCTAAAGCCTTCCAATTTGGAAGGCTTTTTTTGTGGACTTCATTTTAGTCTGCCAGCAATTAAGATAACGATGAAGATACTTTCCGATAAAAAAGTAGGAAATCAGGGGATCGCCACCATACTGGCATTTGCACTATTGCCACTTTCGGGCTTTGCAACCGATATATACATTCCCTCAATGCCCTCTATGGAGGCTGCATTAAGTGTGAGCAGCTTACAGGTTCAGCTTACCTTAAGCTTTTTCCTGATCAGCTACGGGGTCGGGCAGCTTTTTGTCGGCAGTATTGTCGATAGCTTCGGGAGGTATAACATCAGCCTTGGTGCATTAATTCTCTTTATCATTTCCTGTTTCGTCATTTCCAATACCGGAAACATTTATCTCATTTACCTCATGCGAATTGTACAGGGGATAACCGTTGCAAGTATCGTAGTGGCCAAACGGGCGTTTTTTGTAGACGTGTATTCCGGTGATCAGCTGAAGGCTTATCTCAGCATATTTACGATCGTCTGGTCTACGGGACCGATTATCGCACCATTTTTAGGAGGCTATCTGCAGAACTTCTTCGGTTGGGAATCAAATTTCTATTTTCTTGCTGCCTTTGCAACGATAATTCTGGTGCTTGAGCTGATCTTTAGCGGTGAAACGATTCGTCAGCAAACGGAATTCCGGATCCGCAAAATTATTCAGATCTATGGCGAAATGATTAAGACAGCGAGTTTTACCTTAGGCATTGTTATGCTGGGCCTGGCGTATTCTATGGTGATGGTTTACAACATGTCCGGACCCTTTATCATTGAGCATGCCTTTGAGATGAGTCCTATTGTGACAGGCTATTGTTCGCTCATTCTTGGCTTCGCATGGATGGTTGGTGGTTTCATCGGAAAAGCGACCATAAAAAGTCCGATGCTGAAGAAGATGCTGGTCAATGTTGGCTTGCAGTTAACATTTACGATATTGATGATTTTGAGCCTCGGCTACTTGGAGAACCTCTATACGCTGTTGTTTTTCGCATTTCTGATCCATGTTGGCGCAGGTTATACCTACAACAACTACTTCGCTTACTGCCTCACCAGGTTTCCTAAAAATGCGGGAATCTCTGGCGGGCTCACAGGAGGTATTGTATATATCCTGGTTTCCTTCCTGAGTTACAAAATCATTGATGTATTTCCGGCCAAAGATCAGCTGAACCTAAGTTACGGTTATTTCGTACTTGCCTTAGGTTCTTGTGTACTGATGTTTATTCTAGCAAGATATCTAAATAAACCTGGCCAGCAAAGGGAAGCATAAGAACCTTGAAAAGTCCCGATCACCATGCCTTACAAGAGGTACAACGTTAGGTGATATCGACGATTTTTCCTACTTTGCTAGTCAAACATTAACGTCAAGCGAATGAATTTACGAATAGCGCTCACGCTTTTTCTCTCCACTGCTTTTTCTTTGAACTATGCACAGGATAGGTCACTGACCCCGGATTCTAAGATAGAAAGAGTCATTGTTTTTCTGGATGGTGCACAAATTGAACGTACCTCAACGGCCACGATCCCGGCAGGAACATCTAGTATTGTCTTTCATGATCTTTCACCAGAGATCGAAGAACAGAGTATCCAGGTGAAAGGCGCAGGGAACTTCAGCATTCTTTCTGTTGTTCGCCAAAATAACTACCTGAATGAACAGAAAGCCAATGAGGAAATGAAAATCCTTGAACAAAGGCTGAATGGCCTGAATGACCAGGTAGATATCAAACAAAACAACATTCTCAACCTGAAGAAAGAAGAGGATTTGCTGGCTGCTAACCAGAGTGTAGGAACCGGGGGAGCAGGACTTGACCTGAATAAGTTGAAGCAGCTGCTTGAATTTCAACGAGCAAGATTGACAGAAAACAAGTTAAAGCAACTGGAAAATGAGAAAGCGATTAAGCGGCTTAACTAAGATATTTCAAAATTGCAGAAGCAAAGTAATGAACTTAGGGACAAGAACAGGAACAACACCAGCGATATTGTCGTAAAAGTGAATGCAAAGGCACCAACTGCCGGAACGTTCAGAATCACTTATCTTATTAAAAACGCACGCTGGTACCCTTCTTACGACATCCGCGCAAGGGCTGTAAACGAGCCGGTGGATTTAATTTATCGCGCGAATATCAGTCAACAGAGTGGGGAAGCATGGAAGAATGTAAAATTGGTGCTTTCCTCCGGCGACCCTTCGCGGGGAGGAAACAAACCTACATTGAAGCCGTATCAAATTGGATATAACACATCATCCTATGCCCCAGCATCTAATATAAACCGGGTAAGTGGCAGGATAACGGATATGCAGGATGGCTCAGCGTTGTCCGGAGTAAGTATACGGATGAAAGGAACGTCAATTGGCACCACCTCTGATGCAAATGGCGATTACGCCATACAGATTCCTCCGGGAAATGCTTCTCTGGAGTATGCCTTTGTAGGTTACGAGACCATCGAACGGCCGGTCACAGCAGCCGTAGCAAGTGTGCAGCTTGAGCCAATTACCGCTTCATTAAACGAGGTCGTAGTTGTTGGTTACGGCGCCAAGGGTACTTCACCGGTACTTGCCTCCCTGCAGGGGAAAGCGCCGGGCCTAGCCATCCGGGGGAAATCCAACGTTTCGGGCTCCATTCCGCTACAAGTAGCGGTTCAGCAGAACCAAACAACGGTTCAGTTTGAAGTTGCGCAGCCTTATACCATGCTCAGCGATGGAAAGCAATTGACCGTGGAACTTGCGGAACATCATTTAGCAACGGATTACAACTATTATGCAGTTCCAAAGCTGAGTGAAGATGCTTACCTGAATGCCTCATTGACAGGAATAACGGACCTCAATTTAATGAGCGGTGAAGCCAACATTTTCTTCGAGGGTGCTTTTCTAGGTAAAACTTTGATTGATGTACAGCAAGCTAGTGACACACTGACCGTTTCCTTGGGTGTAGACAAAAATCTAATTGTAAAACGTATTCAGCAGAAAGATCAGAACAGTAAATCGGCGATCGGCTCTAATATGCGGGCAACCAGGTCCTTTGCTTATCAGATTTCAAGCAGGAAAGCTGTGCCTGTAACGCTGCATGTGGAAGATCAAATACCGGTTTCCACCAGCAGTGAGGTATCCGTCGAGAAGCTGGAACTTTCCAATGCCGATTTGGATGCAAACTCAGGTATGTTAACCTGGAAGCTACAGCTGCAACCTAATGAGAAGAAGGAGCTCGAAGTGGTTTACCAGGTAAAATATCCGAAGAATCGGCCAATTCAATTGGAATAGAACCGTTGTACTAAGCAAAAAAACTGGTTTTACCGCACCTTAATTGCCGGATTGGCAGCCATTAGGGCTTGAACGAAAGCATCAGCATTAGCGGGCGACATGTAGATGTCGTCCCATTTATTGTATCTTATGATTATTCCCTTGCTTGCAGTAGCTGGTCTTAAACCTGCAAACATGGTTTTGTTTTTTCTGATTTCAACAATGCTGCTTATTTCGATCGAACCCTTAAGCAGCGCGGATTTGTAGTGCAGCTTATTGTCCGAAATCACGTAATGGGTATCAAAGATTGTCCATAGTAAGTAAAACAAGGTGGCAAGTATTACCACAAAGGGTATATAACACTCATTAACTAAGCAGAACAAGCTTAAAAACAATAAGAAGCTACTAATGGCCATCATCGAAAAGCCCTTACGTGAATAGAATTTCATAAGCTGCTATTATGCATTTTGTACTTGTCAACTAAATTTCAATATCCTGAATATCTCTGATGCAAAGATAGGAGCTAATCATTGTTTTTTCAATTGGCAGCCGGAGCCAGATCGAGAAAACTCACAATCTTTACGTTTGGATCTTTTGCCAGGATATCTTCCATAAGCTTCCTGTGCCCTGCACCGACGCCAACGATCACCCTTTTTGCATGATTGGCTTTGGCCTGACGAAGTACGTTCGCACACATCCCTTCATTTCTAAGCGTCCATTGAGCAAACATGTCTTTAATATGCTGATCCGGGAAGCCTGCCCAACCGTAAAAGCGGCTACCGCCATAAAAGTTCCACGCATCATTTAACTCCGCATATCTGGGATGCGCCATATTGTAATAAGGAGATTTTGTCATGTGCTTTTCGTCTTCCGGTGTCAGGTTCGAATACTTGATAATTGCTGCGTAGGTTTTCGCCTCTGCTGAACTGGTGTCAGCTTTAGCCTTCGTTCTAAGCACTTTGAACGCGGAATCAGCTTTTGCCCATGCCTCAGACCAGGGGCGGTCGTACTTCTGACAATCCATCGGATAAATCTGATTCTGTTTCAAGCCATACAGCAAGGGGAAGTAGATATTGGTGTACTCACTCAATGGGCGGTAAAGGCGCAGCTTCTTCAGACTGTCCAAATTGCCGAAATGTTGAGTATAGTAGGCCATCTCTGATTTACCAAAGTGCTTTTTCATTTCATGTTCTATCAGGTAGATTTGGTAATCGGCATTACCACGGTCACTTTGCATGATGTACCAGGCTGTAAGATCCATCCTGACTTTGTGCAGGTAAGGAAACTTTTGCAATGCGCTTTGGGCTTCCTGGATTTTCTTGTTCAGGTTTTTTGGTGTTTGTCGGTAGGTCTTTGCAATGAACTCTTTCGATTTCTTCATGCCTTGGAATGCCCAGGTTCCCGGCTCAAGTGCTTCGTAGTCTGCAGGGGAGAGGTACTCACCAAAAACCATATCCGGCTTGAAGTTGGTCAGTTTTCGTACGACCATGTCGTAGTCTTCCGCACCCGGTTTATTTTCATGGTCCGAGCCCAGCACAAGGATTTCCGTCGTTTGTGCAACTACGCCTGTACTAAAAAGCAAGGCGATAAAGGTTAATAAGATGCAGATGTTTGTTTTCATATTGTTCATTTATATTTTGATTGTGTCTCAAAAATGAACTTCGTCTGCTGGCTGAAAAATATTATGATCCGAAATGGCTGGAACATTATCCCAATCGCTATATTCCAGATTTCAGCACTTAAGCTGCAAAACAGCGGCATTGGTATATAAAAAGGGTATGTTCGGATAAGAAAAGCGGAATCCTTGAGATCTTTCAATAGTTTTAGATCATGAAGAAATTGAGCATCGTAACCATACACATTATTTGCTGGACAGTCCTGCTGCTTTATGGTTATGGAAGTTACCTGCTCAAAGAAGATTTCAGCTTTTATGATATCGCTTTCGGCATGTCGATATCCCTCGTGCAGGTGATTCAGTTCTATATCTGTTACCTATGGGTGTATCCCCGGTATATGCGGCGGGGAAAAGTGCCACAATTGATCGGCGGTTTGCTGGTTGCCTTTTTTGTATTTGTAACTTGTCGTTATCTGCTAGAAGAGGTGATCTACCGTGCGGTCTTCGGTATTCACAATTACTCGGACGACACCAGTTTGCAGCATTACATTTTGGACAATGTTTATTATGGAAGCTTCTACATTGTGGTTGCGGGAGCAGCCTGGGGCGTCGTGAATGCGTTCCAAACGGAGAAGCATCAGCGCTTGCTGCAGGCGGAGGCGAAAAAAGCGGAACTCGCATTCTTGAAGTCCCAGATCAACCCCCATTTTCTTTATAATACGCTCAACTACGTCTATTCACTGGCGATTCCCGTTTCCGAAAAGCTGGCAGATGCTGTGTTGAAGCTTTCTGATTTGATGCGTTATACCTTGCAGGACAGTCCTGATGGGATGGTTCTGCTACACAAAGAAATTGAGTACCTGGAGAGCTATATTGCCCTGTTCAGGATGCGCTTTGAGCCAGCCTTTTACGTCCGGTTCAGCTTACAAGGCATTGCTGAGCAAAAGATCGCTTCTTTATTGCTTATTCCATTTGTGGAAAACGCATTTAAACACGGCGTGGTAAATAATCCTGAATATCCTGTTGAGATCACTCTGAAGATTATTGGGAAACATCTTGAATTCAGGGTTTCCAATTTGATCAACCCTGGGCAGAAAGATCATTCGAGTGGTATCGGCCTGGTTAATATTCAAAGACGCCTGGATTTGATCTATCCTGATCAACATGAACTTAACGTTGAAAAACATGAAAACTATTATGCGTCGTCTTTGATCATAGCATTAAGTTAATGTTGTTGTTTAAATTTAGCCTATGATACGCTGCCTTGCCGTCGATGACGAAGCTTACGCCTCAGAGATCCTTGCGGGATATATCCGGAAAACGCCCGGCCTGGAGCTTGTAAGTACCACAACTAATCCTTTCGATGCCATTCAGCTGGTGCAATCGGGTGAAGTGGATTTGGTGTTCCTGGACATTCAAATGCCTGAGCTAAATGGAATTCAATTTTTAAAGATATGTGGCCGTAGCTGTAAGGTCATCCTAACGACGGCATATGAGCAATATGCATTAGAAGGCTTTGAACATGATGTAGTAGACTATCTTATGAAACCCATTCCGTATGATCGTTTCTACAGAAGTATCATGAAAGCCAAACAACTTTTTGAGGGCGATACACCGAAACTAAAAAATGAACCGGAGCATGCTAACGGAACTGCTTTCGCAACCGATTATATTTTTCTAAAAGGGGACAGCAAAAACAAATTCATTAAAGTTGATCTGAAAGATATCATATATATAGAGGGTTTGAAGAACTACATCTCCGTTTATACGAGCACACAACGTTTGATCACTTACCAGTCATTACGGGATTTTGAAGCCCAGCTTCCACCCACCGAGTTTATCCGGGTACATAAATCCTATATTATTCCATTTGGAAAAATCAGCACGGTCGACGGCAATAGCTTATTCATAAACAACCAGCTGATTCCCATCGGCGACGCCTTCAAGGAGGCTTTCTTTAAGGCTATCAAGGAGCGGAGGTCCTGAAGGGCTTACTCAAGCGCTACAAAGTGGTATTCTTTGCCAGGTTTAGTTTCGAAGCTGTACTCGATCTGCTTACCTGTACTTCTTGCACCCAGGTTTTCCATCCTGCTTTTTAAGGCTGTTGTTGAACTTATACGGCACAAACCTCCCGAAAGTGACTTGATGCTAAGTGATGTAAGCTTGCCGTTTTTCCAGCTGAGATTGGTGATCTCAAAGTTGCCCCGGGCTTTTAAGCCACTTACATTGCCCTTAGGCCAAGCTACAGGAAGTGCAGGTAGAATTTGAATGGTTGGAGTTTGACTTTGTACAAGCATCTCGGCAATGCCAGCGGTATACCCGAAGTTTCCGTCGATCTGAAAAGGTGGGTGTGCGCAGAATAGGTTCGAATAGATTCCTCCACCATCATTATAATTGAAGCCTTTTTCCCCAGCTGGGGTAATGAAATTTTGCATGATCTTGTTTGCATGATCCCCATCCTGAAGTCTCGCCCAGAAGTTCATTTTCCATGCCATAGACCAGCCTGTTGAAGCATCGCCACGTGCCAGTAAGCTAACCTTTGCAGCCTGTGCAAGTTCAGGTGTTTCCGTGGTGTTGATTTGCCTGCCCGGGTGTAGAGCAAAGAGGTGTGACACATGTCTGTGTTTATCTGTTGGGTCATCACGGTCGGTTTCCCATTCCTGTAGCTGTCCCCATCTGCCAATCTTAGGTGGAAGCAGACGTTCACGCAGATCGCTTACACGTTTGGCATATTCCTGATCAATTTCTAAAATAGCTGCGGTTTCCAGGTAGTTGGTAAACAGGTCCCAAATAATTTGATGGTCGTGAGAGATGCCGTCTTCTGTTGGGCCATGTTCCGGCGACCAGCCAAGCGGAGCAACCAGGGTGCCGTCAGGTCTTCTTTTCAAATGATCATCCCAAAACTCAACAACCTCTTTCATAATGGGGTAAGCAAACTCACGCAGGTACTTTTCATCCTTGTTAAAGGCATAATGTTCCCATAGTGCCTGAGCAAACCAGGCGCTCCCAGGCGTGTTCCAAAGGAAGCTTTCTCCACCAAAGGGATTACCTTCGGTGCGTACGGTCCAGCCGCGTACACCTGGATACTGTTTTTTGGTGTGCATCTTTTTGACTTCACGAATGCTGTTGATATAGTCCAGATAGGGAACATGACACTCGGCAAGGTTTGTTGGCTCCGCAAGCCAGTAATTCATTTGGATGTTGATGTTGGAGTGGTAATCGCTTCCCCAAGGTGGGGTATTGCTGTTGTTCCATAGCCCTTGAAGGTTTGCCGGAAGTCCACCCGCTCTGGACGATGCAATCAGCAGGTATCTGCCATATTGAAACAGTAAGCTCTCCAGCTGCGGGTCTTTGGTGTTCTTATAGTTGAGTACACGGGCAGCAGTGGTTTTTTGGTTTAGACCGGGATTACTGCCCAAGTCTAATTTCACCCGAGCGAAGAGCTGTTTATAATCTTTCAAATGACTCTCCATCAGGGCTTGAAATTTCTTTTTTGCAGCTGCATTCAGAACCCTGCTGTTCTGGACCGCAGGATCTTCGCCTTTCCAATTTTGATCTCGCTTATTGATGAAGTCTGTAGATGCCGTAAAGATGATACTAAAACCATCTGCATTACTGATTTTAAAAGCGGATCCGCCCTGCTGATCCGGTACAATACTGCCACTACCGCCTTCCAACTGTATCAAGGCACTTGCCTGGTACTTCATTCCATTATTCAGACGCCCCGCAAAACTTATGGTCTGGCCCGCTATGGAGGCTTTACTTCCATGTTCATCTTTAAGTCGAATGACAGCGGAGTAGGCACCTTTTTGATCTGCAGCAAACTTCAGGACCATCACTTTATCTGGAAAACTCGTGAAATACGTCCGGTTGAACTTAACCTGGTTCTGGGTATAGCTAATTTCATGTACCGCATTTTCAAGATCCAGGCTACGCCTGTAATGATCCACCCGGTCAGCGGACTGGCCATTGGGCTTGCCCTGTCCGAAATCGATGAGCATATCACCGAAAGCCTGATACATCCCACGATCAGACTCGTCACCTGTCCACAGCGTATTCTCATTGAATTGGATACGTTCCTGTTGAACACCGCCGAAGATCATGCCCCCAATTCTGCCATTGCCAATAGGATAAGCCTGCGTCATCCAGTCTGCCGCTGCTTTATCATCCCATAATACTAGCTGCGGTTTTGCCGCAGTTGAGCGGGGCGTTTGGGCAAGGATCTGCTGTTTGATGATCATCAGATGTAGGAAAAAAACAAGAATAAGGGTGGATAGGAACTTGATCTTGAACTGCATAGTTAAATCTGGTTAGCAGACGAATCTACCAATTGTAACAGATTTTTACAATTCCGCGGCCCGCAATCGGCGCCATTGGGTCAGCATAGCTGTTTTTAGGAGAACAATTGTATTTTTGCGGCATGGCCGATACCCTAAATAACATCATCAAGCGAGAACTTAAGCTGCTTTTCCAGTTGAAAAAGACAGAGCGTTTGTGGCATGTTCCGGTGTTAGCGTCATTGTGTGTCGGTCTTCCCTTGCTTGCAGGTTATCTGTTAGGTCATCTTGAATATGGCATCGTGTCTTGTCTTGGTGGATTGGTCATTCTGTATTTACCGCCGACAAATTTCCGGCATCGCCGAAGTACCATGTTGTTCAGTTCTCTGGGCTTCATCCTGAGCTATTCACTTGGTTTGGTGTTCAGCTTCAATCCGATATTGTCATCGATCATGATGGCGGTGTTTGCCTTTTTTGTAAACTGGGTTACAAACATCTTCAAGCTTGGCCCTCCGGGAAATTTCTTCTTCATCATGATTGCCGCCATGGCTAGTTGCCAGCCCTTTGACCTGGAGGCCATTCCGGTTAAAGCAGGCTTGTTGGCCCTGGGTGTTCTTTTTGCCTGTGCACTAGCGTTACTGTACAGCCTGTATATGACCGCTAAATACAAGGATAAGCTTCAGTCGGTTATTCCAGGAAAGAAAAACACCATTATAATAGCTGAGTCAGTCACCATTGGTGCATTTACAGGACTTTCCTTGTTTGTGCCACACCTGCTCGATTTCCATAACCCATATTGGGTGCCGATCTCGTCGTTGGCCATCATGCAGGGCGTGAGTCTGACTCATGTATGGCAAAGAAGTTTTCACCGCATGCTGGGTACGGTTGTAGGGCTTGGGCTTACCTGGGTGTTATTGAGGTTCGATATGCAGCCGTTATCCGTATGTGTAAGTATCCTGATCCTGCAATTCATTATTGAGATGCTGATCGTGCGCCATTATGCCTTAGCCTGTATATTCATTACGCCGCTTACGATCTTTCTGGCCGACATCGGAAGCCTGTTTACTGTTGATTCGGATCTGTTGATTTCGGCGAGGTTCACAGATATTGCTGTTGGTAGTCTGATTGGCGGGGTAGGTGGATGGCTCTTACACCATCAGCAGTTGAAAGCGAAGGCAGACCGGCATATGCGCATTGCTAAGGTGCTTGTTCGTAGAAGACGGTAATCGTCAATTTTTTATTACGATCCATTTTAAGAATTTTTTATTTATACATTTATAAAACTTTAGGGGTGTCCGATAGGACTGAGATAATACCCTTTGAACCTGATGCAGTTCGTACTGCCGAAGGGAAAAGTGATGGAAACACGTATGCGTGTAGCCTTTCTTTCCTCCTGCGGGACCATTCCTAAAGTATAATGCTATACAAGATGGAAGTAACCGTAAATCAAGAAACTTTAGAGATCCAGGAAAACTGCAGTATCGCAACTTTGTTGGACCTGTTGCCACATTTACCTGTCAAGGGTATTGCTGTAGCCATTAATCAACAGCTGATTACCAGATCCGAATGGTCCGGGCGCAAGCTGGTCCAGGGTGACAAGGTCATGATTATCAAGGCAACCCAAGGCGGCTGATATGGAGCTGATCGTGATATCGAGTCCTGAATTCCTGCAGGGCGAGGCGAGGGTGATCAATGAACTTTTTGCTGCGGGTATGAAACGTTTTCACTTGCGTAAGCCCAATGCAAGCGTCGCGAAATTGATTGAGCTGATCAGTGCTATTGATCCGGGCTATAGGTCTGAAGTGGTGCTACATCAGCAGCACGAGCTTGCCGATGGTTTTTCAATGCATAGAAGACATTATCCCGAAGCTTTACGCCTGATACAAGGAGAGCTACTGGAAGCGCAGAAGCGACGTGGCATGGGTTTGAGTACCTCCATTCACAAGCTAGAACATGCGTGTACGCTGTCCGTCTTTGATTACGTCTTTTTTAGTCCCGTATTTAACAGCATATCTAAACTCGGATACCATGGGACACTTTCTCCTGAGTTCCGGCTATCAAAATCGGAAGCCACTCCCGCAATCATTGCATTGGGCGGAGTGGATTACGACAAAATTCCCCTGGTAATGAAGATGAACTTTGATGGCGTTGCCGTCTTAGGCGCCATATGGAATAAACCCGGTTCCCCTGTGGAGCATTTTTTACGCATCCAAGACTGTATTCATAAACAATTAGAAAACCCGGTACTAAACTTAGGACATGATTGATAGACTACATTACATATCTCAACCTGATGGTGTGGGAGATCACCTGCCAGCCATCAAAAAGGCACTTGCTGCAGGCTGCAAGTGGATACAGCTGCGAATTAAAGATCGCGAGACTGCATTTATGCTGGAGCAGGCTTTTGCAGCCAAAGCGCTTTGTGATGCAAATGGTGCTAAGCTGATTGTTAACGATCATCCGGATGTTGCACTGGCGGTAGCTGCCTATGGTTTACATCTTGGTTTGTCGGACATGCCGATCGTTGCTGCCCGGGGTATTGTTGGTCCGGAAATGATTATCGGCGGTACGGCAAACACCTTTGAGCATGTGGTACAGCGGGTAAGTGATGGCGCAGACTATGTTGGACTCGGCCCATTCCGCTTTACCTCAACCAAGAAGAACCTCAGCCCCATATTGGGAATGCCTGGATACACAACGATAATGAAGCAGTTGCAAGAGTCAGCAATTGATATTCCCGTAATCGCTATTGGTGGCTTGATTGCCGGGGACATTCCCGCACTCCTGGAAATTGGCTTGTACGGCGTGGCCATATCGGCGGCGATAACATGCTCCGATACGCCAGAAGTTGTAGTTTCCTCGCTTAGGCAGGCATTAAACCAAAACTTGAATCCTTTAAATCGATAATGATGTTAAAAATTGCAGATAAAACCTTTAGTTCAAGATTGTTCAGCGGAACCGGCAAGTTTAATGATGCCGCCATTATGGAGGAAGCGCTAATTGCTTCCGGTTCAGAGCTGGTTACCGTTGCGCTCAAGCGCCTGAACTTGAACAATGCCGATCAGGATGATTTGATGCTGCGGCTGAATGCCCCGCATATAAACTTGTTACCAAATACCTCTGGTGTACGTAATGCGCGGGAAGCGGTGTTCGCCGCGGAGCTGGCTCGTGAAGCACTCGAAACAAACTGGATCAAGCTGGAGATACATCCTGATCCGAAATACCTGATGCCCGACGCGGTCGAAACGCTGAAAGCCACGGCAGAACTGGTGAAATTAGGGTTTGTCGTACTTCCTTACATCCATGCGGACCCGGTGTTGTGTAAGCGATTGGAAGAAGTGGGCAGCGCTGCGGTGATGCCCCTTGGCTCGCCCATCGGCAGCAACAAGGGTTTGCGAACTATTGATTTCCTGGAGATCATTATCGACCAAAGCAATGTGCCTGTGGTGGTTGATGCCGGCATTGGTGCACCTTCTGATGCTGCGAAAGCCATGGAAATCGGTGCAGATGCGGTATTGGTAAATACCGCTATTGCCGTTTCCGCAAATCCCATGCAGATGGCCGTAGCCTTCAAGCTGGCTGTTGAAGCCGGAAGGATGGCCTATGAAGCGCGGCTTGCACCTTTAGTTACACATGCGGTTGCCAGCAGCCCCTTAACTTCTTTTCTGGATGAATAGTTTTGTCGACCTATTTGAACGCTATAGCTGGGCTGAGGTAAAAGCCAGCATCTATAGCAAGACTGTTGTGGACGTGCAGGCTGCTTTGCAGGCAAAGAAACGTACACTGGAGGATTTCATGGCGCTGATCTCACCAGCAGCTGCGCCCTTTCTGGAACAAATGGCACAACAAAGCCGTGAGTTAACCTTGAAGCGCTTCGGCAAGGTTATTCAGATGTATGTGCCACTATACCTTTCCAATGAGTGTAATAATATCTGCACTTATTGCGGCTTCAGCTATGACAATAAGGTCAAGCGAAAAACCCTCAACGCTATTGAAATCATGCAGGAAGTTGCACGTATCAAAGAGATGGGGTATGACCATGTGCTGCTGGTTACCGGTGAACACCATCTGAAAGTTGATGTTGCTTATTTTCAAAGTGTGCTGCAGCTCATCCGGCCGCATTTTGCACATATCGCCATGGAAGTGCAGCCCTTAGATCAGCAGGATTATGAGACCTTAAAACCATTCGGTTTAAATACGGTGCTGGTCTATCAGGAGACGTATCATAAGGAAGATTATAAAAAACATCACCCCAAAGGGAAAAAGTCGAACTTTAACTATCGACTGGAAACACCCGACAGGATCGGTTCCGCAGGTATACATAAGATCGGTTTAGGTGTTTTGATTGGGCTGGAAGACTGGCGCACGGATTCTTTCTTTACAGCTCTGCACTTGAATTACCTGGAAAAGAGATACTGGCAGAGTAAGTACAGCATTTCCTTTCCAAGGTTGAGACCTTTTAGTGGCGGGCTGGAGCCTAAGGTAGAGATGAGTGATACGGAACTGGTGCAGCTTATTTGTGCATATCGCCTTTTTAATGAGGAACTTGAGCTTTCTATCTCCACCAGGGAATCAGAACACTTCCGGAACAATGTGCTTAAACTTGGGATCACTTCTGTGAGTGCAGGCTCGAAAACGAATCCCGGCGGCTATGTGGTTGACCCGCAATCATTGGAGCAGTTTGAAATCTCCGATGAACGCAGTCCACAGGAAATTGCGACCATGATCCGGGCCCAGGGGTATGAAGCGGTATGGAAGGATTGGGATAATTGTTTGATGTCATGACGCCAGAGAGGGAATTAAGATACCGATATCCTAGTGTACTGACTATTGCAGGTTCGGATAGTGGTGGTGGAGCAGGTATTCAAGCCGACTTGAAGAGCTTTGCTGCGCTGGGCTGTTATGGTACTTCCGCGATCACAGCGGTGACGGTTCAGAACACCTTGGGTGTGCATGGCATTCACAGCATTCCACCAGAAATTGTAGCGGCCCAGATTCGAGCGGTCATGGACGACATTAAACCTGCGGCGGTGAAGGTCGGTATGGTACACACGCCAGAACTGGCAAACATAATCAACGAGACCCTAAAGAACTATACCGGTGTACCGATGATCTTCGATCCGGTCATGGTTTCGACCAGCGGGCACAAGTTGATCTTAGATGAAACGATCGCGGCCTTGAAAGCTGGATTGATTGTTTCCGCAGATTTACTTACACCTAACCTGGATGAAGCGGCCTTGCTTTGTGGCATACCCATATCTTCCTTAGCAGAGATGCTTGAAGCTGCAGAACTCCTTGTTGGGATGGGATGCAAGGCAGTGCTTTTGAAAGGTGGTCATCTTACTGGTCCGGTGATTCAGGACGTATATGTTACTTCAAAAGGGATAAGATCTGTATTTGAAGCGCCCTACATCGAAACACGCAATACGCATGGAACGGGTTGTACGCTTTCCGCTGCAATTGCCGCACAACTCGCACTCGGCGACTCCATGATCCCAGCCATTGAAAAAGCAAAAAACTACCTGAGTTTAGCGCTTGAACAAGGTAAGGACGTCCATACCGGTGAAGGCTCCGGTCCGCTAAACCATTTTTTTGAGCCAAAGCGCCAAGCTAAGCTGGTCATAGATAGGGCATAAAAAAGGGGTACGACAAAGCCGTACCCCGATTATCTAATTTGATGTTGGGTATTACATAGGAGGGATGGTTCCGGTTCCGGTAGTTCCACCAGTTGTACCCGATCCAGTTGTTCCACCGGTTGTACCTGAACCTGTAGTTCCGCCAGTTGTACCGGTTGTGCCAGTAGTTCCGGTAGTACCCATAGTACCGGTGCCAGTAGTACCTGTTGTTTTACCAGGTTTTACTTTTCCTTTTCTTTCAGTTGGAGGTGTGGTTGTACCAGTGGTTCCGGTAGTACCTGTACCTGTACCAGTAGTTCCTGTTCCAGTTCCGATTGTACCAGTTCCAGTACCTGTGGTTCCGGTACCTGTACCTATCGTACCGCTAGATGTTCCAGTACCTGTCGTTCCGGTGCCTGTGCCAATTGTTCCAGTTCCGGTGCCAGTGGTTCCAGTTCCTGTACCAATTGTACCAGTCCCTGTACCAGTTGTTCCTGTTCCAATACCAGTTGTTCCGGTAGTTCCAGTACCTGTACCTGTTGTACCAGTACCTGTTCCGCTAGTCCCTGTTGTTCCCGTCTGTGCAACTGCATAGTTCATTGCTAGTGCAATTATTGCGGTCGAAAAAATTACTCTTTTCATAAGATTTCAATTTAAGTTTTTAATAGGTGATTGCCATAACTACAATTTGGAGGGCCAGAGGTTTCCTGTTTTGAATTTTTGGGTACTTATCCAGCTACAAAGCGTGTAAGCCGTTGTAAGTAAACCCATGATGCGGTGCGGAATACGTAAATGTGAAGGATTTCTAATCTTCAGTGTGCTGTATTTTAGCATCTTTTAGGTATTCTCTACCTGATTTGCGGTTTTGTGAAACCAACATCAAAGCTCCCTGTTTTTAGCCCGTGCTCAAATCAGAGCACTACATAATTTATGCACTCGGAATGGTTAGTTCAATGTTAGGAACAATAAGAAGGGTTTTCAAACAGCAGGATGAATTTAGTAAGCGGATCAAGCACCGGCATCGTGCTTTTTGGAGCCCTGAAAATGCGGAAGATATTAGAAATACGATTATGGATGCCGAGGACTCCATGGAGCGTTGGCAAAGGGAAGAATATTGGCAGCGTAAACTCAGCAACAAATATAACGCGAAGCAGTTCGCATTGAAATTGGGCTGTGAGGTTGCTGATCTCTATTGGAATGGACGAGACGTAGAAACAATAGATTTCAGTCAATTCCCGGAACAATACGTGATACGTCCCACTATCGGGCATTCTTCTGGCAATGTTTTTATCATGGATAAGGGGTACAATCTGTTTGATAACCTGTATTATGAAAATGAAGACATACGTAGGTTGTTGGCGTCGAAGTTAGCAGAAAGCCCCAGACTTGAATTTCTGATTGAGGAATTCCTGCAGGAAGAACCAGGTAAATACAAAGTTCTCAACGACTATAAGTTCTTTTGTTTCAACGGGGAGATTGCAAGTTGTCAACTGATCAACAGGCTTGGGCCAAAGGCGGGCTTCGGAAGTTTTTACGATGAACACTGGAACCCTATGGAAGCTGTTCACCCGGGTTATACCCTTGTAGCGCCTAAAACCAGACCTGAATG
Organism: Pedobacter sp. SAFR-022; assembly: GCF_051965375.1. NCBI lineage: Bacteria > Pseudomonadati > Bacteroidota > Sphingobacteriia > Sphingobacteriales > Sphingobacteriaceae > Pedobacter > Pedobacter sp. SAFR-022. The sequence continues at coordinate 234,114 of NZ_JBQCME010000003.1, read as the reverse complement.
TCTGGAAGAAATGGTACAGCAGGTAAAGGTTATAAGCAGGGCTTACAAGATCTTTTGCCGCATCGATTTTTACGCAACAACCAAGGGCGCGGTCTTTGGAGAGTTTACGCCAACACCCGGCATGGGAGAGGGTTACAGCAAATTTGGGCAGCGGTTATTGTTTCGCTACTGGGATAAATACTGTGCAGGTCTAGTATAAACCGGCTAAACAAAAGTAAAAGGAAAGCTGTTCTTCTATTTCTTAATCATTAGGAATAAGCCAGTTAAACATTTGAAGCAATATGGATATTCAGATCAAACAAAGTGAGACCTACTTTCTACCCGATCAGATTTCGGAGGACGTGCATTCCAGGGCATGGAAAGTAAACCAGGAGTTCATCAGAAAAGTTGATACTACAGAATACCCTTGTGTAGGTGCTAAAGCTGCTTTTAACACCAAACAATACCGTTTAGGTATTTACGGCAATATGGCTGCTGAAGACAGTACCCAGGCGCTTGCGAACGATCTGAAATTGTACATTGAAGACTCCCTGGGCAAAGACTGCAACTATATGTCCATGATTGCCGTGTTTGAGGACAGGGTGGATTCAGAGCTGGAGTTTGAAAAAAAGCTCTGGCAGCAGCTGCAGAAGTTGCATGATGCAGATACCGATGCAGACTGGGACCCATCCGTCAGCAGCGATCCGGCAGATAAAAACTTCAGCTTCAGCTTCAACGGATATGCCTTTTTCGTCGTAGGCTTACATCCTCAGGCAAGCCGTCGTGCAAGGCGATTTGGCTTCACTGCCATGGCTTTCAACCTGCATAAACAATTCGAGGCACTTCGTGAATCTGGTGTTTACGAAAAGATGAAAAATACCATCCGCAGCCGGGAGAAGAACTATGACGGCGGTATTAACCCCATGCTTAAGGACCATGGTCAAGGACTTGAAGCGCCGCAATATAGCGGTAGGGAAGTTGATGAAAGCTGGAAGTGTCCGTTCCTAAGTCGTAGCATGGATCTTTCGGATCTTGATCTGAGTTCAAATTCACATAAGTAGTAGCAGCGTAACCAATATATATGATAGAAACCATACAAAAACAAACAGGAGCGGCTTTCAAGCTCAATGCAGGCGATCGACTTAAAGTTATTGATCCCCAAGGTGAACAGGTTAGTGACATGGTCCTTTTTAATGCAAGGGATAAGCGGGAGAAAATATCTTCAGGAAAGACCCTCGACTTTGAAAATACCATATTGATCACTAAGGGGCACCACCTTTGGAGCAATCGCAGTCAGAAAATGATGGAGATACTGGATGACACGAACGGCAGGAATGATTTCTTACTGGCACCTTGCAGTCCGGAAACCTTTCAGATCCTGTATGACAATCCTGAATATCATCCGAGTTGTTTCGAGAACTTGTATACTAATCTTGCAGCCTACGGCATTGAACCGGACGACATACCCACCGCTTTTAACATTTTCATGAATGTGCAGTTTAGTGCTGACGGTACCTTGTCCGTTGATCCGCCGCAAAGCAAAGCGGGTGATTATCTCTTGTTTGAGGCGAAGATGGACCTGATCGTAGGCCTTACGGCTTGTTCAGCGGAACAATCTAATAACTGGTCGTTTAAACCCATCCAATACGAAATTATAAGATGCGCCTAAGTTACATTTTACCAATTAAGTGGGATGCAGGGCAGGATACCCACGAACTTACAGGATACCTGGAAAGCATAGCAGATCAGGTGGAACTGATTGTGGTGGACGGTTCGAATCCTGCGAATTTCCTGCTGCACAAAGAAGCTTGGGGAAGCTACGGAAAACATATTCCACCTGCTCCGGATTTCCAGTTCGTTAATGGAAAGGTAAATGGCGTAATGACGGGGCTGCGGGTAGCACAACATGAAAAGGTAATTATTGCTGATGATGACGTACGGTATACGCCGGAGCAGCTTCGCCAGGTGGCAGCATTGCTGGAAGATGTACAGCTGGTTGTGCCGCAGAACTACTTCTCGCCGAGTCCCTGGCATGCACAGTGGGATACTGCACGTACGCTGTTGAACCGGGCCTTACACCACGATTATCCTGGTACACTTGCAGTGCAAAGGGACTTCATCAACCATCTTGGAGGTTACGACGGGAACGTACTTTTTGAAAATCTGGAGTTGATGCGGACCGTTAAAGCTGGCTACGGCAAAGTACTATACAAACCGGACCTCTATATTGAGCGCTTGCCACCATCAGACAAGCACTTCTGGTCGCAACGCGTTCGGCAGGCATATGATGATTACGCGCAGCCCTTGAAGTTATCATTCTTTTTTACACTGATCCCGGCTTTGATAACCTCTGCTTTTGTATCACCGCTGATGCCTTTAGGTTTGCTCGCCTTGTCTGTTCCCGTAGCGGAGGCAGGCCGGCGCATGCACGGTGGGGCGAAATATTTTCCCGCTGCTTGCGCTTTCTATGCTCCATGCTGGTTACTGGAGCGGGGATTATGCACATGGTTGGCGATGTTTGCTAAGCTTCGATATGGCGGTGTAAGGTACAACAATAGGATCATCAGTATTGCTGCTAATCCGATCTGGAAGTTACGATCTAAACTTAACGCAAGCCGTATCGTAAATACAGCAAGTGTATAGATAAGATCACCAACAATTAATGTTCTGCTTAAATTAACTTCATTTTGCAGTGATAATTTTAAGCATGAAAATTATTTGTCGTAAACACGAGGGACTTATTGATGTCCCGGGACCAAATGAGTTGAAAAGCCTCAACTTCAGGTTCAATGCTTATATTTTTAATTGCCCGGTATGCAATCATCAGCTTGTGATCAACAGGATTCAAAAGGATATTATCATAGAGAAAAGTAGGCCGAAAGCAAAGATTGCCCTGGCTTCTGGCTGGTAAATGCATCATAAATGTTACTTTTGCGGAAATACCAGTACAAACTGATAATAAACAAGAGGCATGACAATTGAAGAGCGCATAAACGGATCAGAGACCAGAATTTTTAAAGCTGTATTTCCAAACACCACCAACCATTATGATACCCTATTTGGCGGAACAGCCATGCACATGATGGATGAGGTTGCTTTTATCACGGCTACGAGATTCAGCAGGCAAATTATGGTTACCGTTAGCAGCGATAAGATTGATTTCAAAAGGCCGATTCCTGCAGGTACGATTGTCGAACTTATTGGCAGGGTGGTACACATCGGAAATACAAGTCTAAAGGTAGCTGTAGAAATATATATTGAGCAGATGTATTCGGAGGGCCGGGAACTTGCGATTCAGGGCAACTTTACTTTTGTCGCTATAGATGAATTTAAGCAGCCTGTTAGTGTGATCAAATAAGGATAACTCCTAGTGCTGCTATTCCGGTTCCCACCAATGTTTAAATTGCTGTGCTGGATCTTTCAATAGTACCTTTTCACCGATCATGGGTGTGACAAGTGTTAGGTTTAAGGCTTTATTGAGGGTGGTGATTCGTCTAAGTGGTTCATTCCAGGCGTGATTCGCCATTGCAAATTTCGCGCTGTGCACAGGGAGAATCCTTTTGGCCTTCAGGTCTTCTCCAGCTTTCAGCACCTCATCCGGCAGCATATGAATGTACTTCCATTTTAGATCATACTGCCCATTTTCCAGGATGGCAAGGTCAACTTCTCCGAACTGCTTACCAATCTGAGCGAAGTGTGTATCGTAACCGCTATCACCGCCGATATAAAATTTCATTGATGGCGTTTTTAACAATACAGACATCCATAAAGTATTATTCCTGACGAGGCCTCGTCCAGAAAAATGCCGCGCAGGTTTGATGTAAGCTTTAAATCCATCTCTAAGATCCACTTCTTCATCCCAGTCCTTTTCAAGGATGCAGTCAGGTTTGAAACCCCACTTTTCCAGATAGCGACCAACACCTAAACCGCAGATTACCATTGCAGTTTGTGAGGGAAGCTGTACCAGGGTCGGATAGTCGGCATGGTCATAATGATCATGCGTAATGATGAGGTAGTCGATGTGGGGAAGATCCTGAACCTTGTAATTGTCAGAGCCGTTGAAGGAAGTATTGCTTCCTCTTAGTGGCGAAGCATTTCCACTGAATACCGGATCAACCAGAAACTTTTTACCGTCAATTTGCATGAAATACGAGGAGTGCCCGAACCAGACCAAAATGTCTTCTGCAGGATTAAGTTCAAGTAAGTCGGTCTTTACAGAAGGCAGCGGTCTTGAAGGTCTTCTGTCATTCACCGTTTTGAAGAAAAACTCATAGAGTACTTTGAAATAGCCGTACCCTTCGGTTAATGCGGGCGTGAGATTCAGGTTCTGGAATTTGCCGTTCCTAAAGTTTTTAGAGCTATGTATCCTTTCTTTGCGCAGCTTTTTGGAGATCTCGCTGGTCGTTTCTTTCATATAATCGTGCAGAAAATTATGGCCCTAAGTTATTAATAGTTTCCGCTTTAGGCTTGATCTGCAAGATCAAAAACTTCTGTCAGGGTATAGTTGTTCAGGCCCGGTTTTGCTTGTAGTCCCGCATTACGCAAAGCAGCAGCAACGGTTTCTCCACTTATAGGTCGGTATTGCTTAAACAGTCCGATGGCATTGATGGCCTTCAAGGCTTTGTAGGCCATGTTTTCTCCAAAACGTTCTTCCTTGCGCGTGCCATGCAGCAGTCCCGGGCGAATGATGTTTACGCTTTTAAAAGGCAGCGTTTTGACATCACGCTCCAGTTCACCTTTCATTCTGGAATAGAAAATACTAGCCTTGGGGTTGGCGCCTGCAGCAGAAACAAGCACAAGTGTCGGGATCTGGTTTTTTGCAGCGGCCTGTGCAAAGCTGTACTGATAAGTATAGTCGATTTTATACTGGTTGTCCTGGCTTCCGGCCTGTTTGATGGTGCTTCCTAATGCCGAAAAGAGGATGTCGCCCTGCACCAGATGCATCCAGGATTCGGGTTTGTCGAAATCAATGATATGCTCTTCAAGTTTGTTGTCTTGTATTTGCAGGGATCTACGTACAAAGACAATGATCCTGGAAAAGCGATCATCATGAAGTAATAGTTGGACCAGATTGTTACCGACCATACCTGTTGCTCCTATGATGACCGCTGTTTTCATAATCTTGCTTTTGCAGCTAATTACAAACCAGCAAGCATTTTTGTTTCGTTCGCGTTATGTTTGCGGGTACGGGCTTGCAATTAACCAGCTCTTCTCTGATAAGTATAACTGTTATCCATGCGTTCGATACAACGTTGCAGCGCGTCATCGAGCGATGGCATCCGTACACCTTTTTCACTAATCAAAGCGCTATACCGCGGTCGTACTGCCGTTAGACCCATCTCCTTCAAAGGAATGGATTCAATAAAGCTACCATCGAGCTCGGCGACCGCTGCTACTTTCTCCGCCAGGCCAGCCCAGGTAATTACGCCCACATTGGTCAGGTGGAAAATGCCACGCTCATGATCCAGTAACATGTTCAACGACTCCTGAATTAGATCCGGCAGGTAGGTGGCTGAGATGAAGACATCATTTGCCGCCTTAAATCGCTGCCGCTCAGTCAATGCTTTTAAGACATGGAACACAAAGTTTTGTTCGTCCCATGGCCCAAAAAAGCTACTCGTACGGATGATTAAAGCGTCTGGGTTTAGTTCATGAATTTTCTTTTCTGCTTTAACCTTGCTTTTTCCATAGCTGCTTAGTGGTGCCGGGCGATCGCTTTCCACATAGGGTGTCGACTTTTTTCCATCAAATACCTGATCCGAAGAGAAGGTTAGGAACCTGATGTGCCTCTTAGCACAAAGATCAGCGAGGATTACCGGGCCTTTGAAGTTGGATTTCAGGCAGTCTTTTACTTCCGATTCGGCGGTGTCGATGTTCGCGTATCCGGCAGCATTGATGATTGCCCATGGGTTGAGTTGATCGATCATCTGTTCTACTTTTGCAGGATCTGCGATATCCAGCTCTGACCTGCTTAATACCACATGGTGAATGTTTCTTTCTTCGGCAATCTCACGAACGGCATTGCCCAGGGTGCCGTTTTTGCCGATGATGACCAGTGGCCTACAGCATTGTGCTTCTTTGGTCGGTTTAGGAAGGCTCATGATTCTTTTGCCGACGGGTATTTTGTGAAGGTCGCGTTTCCACCAACCTTCACCGGTAAGTACCGGATGCTCGAAGCTTCCCTGTTTGCTGAGCTCCTGAATAAGTCGCGCCATTGCAGTAGGGCGGGGTTCACCAGCGCTGAGGCTAAAAACGCCGGGTTCATATTCACCCCAGGGCTCGGTACAAAGCCGGTTCCAGCCATGCAAGCCAAACAATGCCCATGCCGTAAGTGCCCTGATGTCGACACCATCATCCCTGAGCTGGTTCAGTGTCAGCCACATATCATAGAACCAGCGCATCTGATCCTCCCGGGGGCTGTAAAGATGACATTCGGTAATCGCCAGCGGCAGCTGAAGACGTTCCCAAGCCTCTTTAATCACATGGTAAGGGCCAGATTCTTCGTCCATTTTGACCAGCGCCGTATGTACATCGGCATATTGGTGTTTACCATTTCCCCCATGGTAATGCTCCGGATACTTCTGCAGATCTTCGTCAAGAAAACGTTCCGATGTAAGATAGTAGTTGAAACCACAAATATCCGGTGGATAGTTGTTTTCCAGAAAGTAATACAGCTCTTCTTCTTTAATTCCTACTTTAATCATGTATTTCCACATCATCTTATCGGGACTAAGTTTCCCGGATAAGAGTTCATAGGATACCCAGCGTCTTTCATTCTCAAATTTCGCCTGATATTGTAGTAATGTTGTACTGTGGCACTTCCCAAGATCATCGGTCTGAATCAGCTTCGCATTTGGATTCACTTCCTTTATGGCTTTCATTGCCATCACTGTAGCTTTGCATTCCGCTAGCAGAACCTTAAAAAAATCATAGTCACTGCTTTTGTGTGGGTACCAGTGGCCATAGAGCCCGCAGAACCTGGCGGTTGTAAGTGGTTCATTCACGGGTGTGTAGTACTCCAGCCATGGGAATTGTTTTGCAACCTGCACTGCATATGCTGCAAGTCCTTTCTCAAAGCTGCCGTCATAGAAGTTCACGTATTTGGGTCCGCTTCCGTGATGAACCAGGCCTGCGATGGGGGTGACTCCAAGTTCCCTCAAGCGGTTTAGATAACGTTCACTCCTGGACCAGTCGATGATGGTATCTGGTTCGGGCTGGTGTTTTTCCCAGATCACGGGATAGCGTAGCTTGGTAATCCCCAGCGAGGCGAGATGATCCAGGTCGCTTATCCGGTTGTAGTGCCCTGAATATTCCAGTTGATCAAAATAGCTGTCGTGTACACGGTTGATGGTGCATTCGATGCCACCCCATAGTTCGAGTTTGTCTTTCTTGTTCAGTTCCATAGTCTCTATTCTAATTGCAAGCGCGTGTTTTTTGTAAAATGGTTACAACACTGGTCAAAAAACAAGCATGGCGGCATTTTTCAGTAGAAAAGAACAATTCAGGTATCGGTGGACGATGATTACGGGGCAATCAGGTATACACAGGAACATAAACGTAGTTTTACCCATGTCGTTGAATTTGCTGAAACAAACAAGTGCCGGATCAGCTTATTAGGACATGGAACCATTTAGAACACAATTTATGATGAGCGGTGTGCGTACTTACGTGACCGTAGAACCGTTGGAGGCTGGTCGTTTTGGGTGTACACTGAACCTGGTTGAGTTTTTTGACGCTGATGAAGTACCTGTGGATAGTCACGACTTTGATTTTGTGCTGAGTAGAAATGGCGAACAAAATTGGCGTACGGAGGGTGCAGCTAAAGTGAACATGACTCAGAAAGATCTGGACCGGTTGGGTGCAGCGATCTTGCAGAACTCGTCTGCAAGTACTATGCAATAGATTTTATATCAGTACAGTTGCCCAGGGATTGGCAGGTTTCCAAAATTATTTGATATTTTGCGTGGGTTAGGTGAACCAAATTGGGTTAATTTATAATGATGGAACTAAATGCCAAGAAAATTCATTTGCTGGAGCATGCAGAAAAGCTATTCTCTGAGAATGGATATGCAGAAACTTCGATACGAGATATAGCAAAGCTAGCATCCGTAAATTCCGCAATGATATCTTACTACTTCGGATCAAAAGAGAAGCTGGTGAAGGCTATTCTCGACTACCGGACGACAAATCTGGATGAACTGCTTCCCCAGCTACAGGCTAAAAGTTCCAGTAACCTGGAACACATCTTAGCGCTCACCGACTTCTATATAGACAAGGTCTTTGAACAAAAGAATTTCTATAAATTGTTATATCAGCTTCAGGCGAGTGACGCTCAGGCTTCTTTGATCCAACACTTCAACAATTTGCGGCACCGGAACCACGATCTGCTGAAATCCGTATTTGAAGCTGGCGCCGCTGCCGGCGAATTCAACCCCGATATTGATGTCTCTTTAATCACCAGCACCTTCACTGGTACAATCAACCACATTGTATTTAACCAAGCATATTACCGTGAGGTAAATGACTTGAAGAAGTTGCCAGATGAGAAGTTTGAAGCGCTACTAAAGGAACGCGCTAAAAAGCATATGGGGAAGTTAATCACCGCGATGATCAAGTAACCCCGGAGACTCCAGGAAATTATTGACCATCACGTTCAGTTCTACAGCGTGTTCCATTAAGCTAAGGTGGCCACTATCTACCTGTTGATGTGTACCAAGTTTGATTGCCTTGGCGAGGTAGCTGCCCGCGGCTGGAACCAGGATCGGATCATGATCTGCGCTGATGATCAGTGCAGGCACGTTGATTTTCTCGAGTTCAGCGGTAGCATCAAAATCCAAAATACCAAGAAATGCATCAGCTATGCCTTCCGGCGGATTTATGGCGGCAATCCGGGTCATAAAGCGGAGTTGTGAGGCTGTTTGCTCCCCTGAAAATAAGAGGTAACGGTAAGACAGCAGGCTCAATCCGTTTAAGTAGTTAAGCATGCTGATCAAACGGAAGAGCACCGGGTGTCGCTTCGCGAAAGCCAGGTAGGATCGCAAGAACGGATGTTCTATCGAAAGTAGTGTTTTCGGGAATTTAGTGGTTTTGAAAGGGTGGCTGTAGCCAGAATGTTGTAAGATAATGCCTTTTACATTTGCCCTGCCTGGACCACCGGCATATTTCATCGTTACCATTCCACCCATGCTGTGGCCGTAAACTACCGGATTTTTGATGCCAAGCATCTCCATCATCTCTGCGAGATCATTTGCAAGTACTTCTGTCGCTAATGATTTTCCCAAGGGTGATTTTCCATGCCCAGGGGTGTCGATAAACACCAGTTTGTATTTGGTTCTGAAGTAAGCTCGTTGATAGTACCACTGCAGTCCACTGGCATTCAGGCCATGCAGAAAGACGATGGCTTGGGCATCCTGAGGACCATCCAGTTCGACGTAGTAGATATTACCACTGCTGCAGCTTAGGTGTCCGCGGCTTCGCGAGGGCAATATCCCAGGTTTTCTAACTTTGCGGTGCGAAGATAATAACCAGGAGATTGGGTATCTTCCAAATGCCATAAACAAGCCTAGTGCCAGTAACTTCCATTGATTCTTTGCCGTCATACCAGATAAATAATTCCAAAATTTGATAATGCAATAAAGTCGTGCCAAACTCTTTCCTACCTTAGTGAAGGTTTTCATTTGCCGGTTTTACATTGAATAAAGAACAATATACCCTACAACAAATCGCAGAGATTCTGCAGGTGCAAGCTGCGACCCTTCTCACTGAAGATCAAATTGATCATCTGGTGATTGATAGCCGCCGGTTGGTAGACCCGGACACTTCGCTGTTTTTCGCATTAAGCGGCCAGCGCGATGGACACCAGTTTATCTCCGACGCCTATGTAAACGGAATTCGAAGTTTTGTCATCAGTGATCCGTCTTGGATGCATCGATATGATGACGCGAGTTTTTTACTCGTGCCGGATGTGCTTCAGGCACTGCAGCAACTCGTGGCGCACAAACGCGCCCGGTACGAGCTTAAGATCATTGGTGTTACTGGTAGCAACGGTAAAACGATCGTGAAAGATTGGCTGTACCAGTTGCTTGCTAATGACTTCAATGTTGTAAAAAGTCCGAAAAGCTTTAATTCTCAGATCGGCGTAGCGTTATCCTTATGGGAGATTGACCAGACGTATAATCTTGGGATATTCGAAGCTGGAATTTCCAAGCCCGGTGAGATGGCGCGACTGCAAATGATGATTCAGCCGTCCATTGGTGTACTAACCAACATCGGGGAGGCACATGCGGAGGGATTTTCATCGGTGGAGGAGAAGTTGAGTGAAAAGCTGAAACTGTTTAAAGATGCTTCGTTGGTGATCTATAGCCCGGCCTATACCTTGGGTATGCCTGAGGAAAGCTTGCCAGGAATGCAGAAATTTAGCTGGAGTTTTAGCGAAGCCGCCGACTTGCAGGTGCTGGATAAACAGTTCAGTGCCGGAAGAACACATTTGACGGTACTGGTACAAGGGCGCAAGCTGGAATGCAGTTTGCCTTTCATTGACCAGGCCTCGATTGAGAATGCAGTGATCTGCTGGTCTACTTTGGTTGCGATGGGCTATGATGCTGAATCATTGATCCATAAGTTGGAGTCGCTGACGGTACTTAGCATGCGACTGGAACTGAAAAACGGTATCAACCAATGTTCCATCATTGACGATTCGTATAGTGCTGATATTTCCTCGCTTGCCATTGCATTAGACTTTTTGAACCTGCAGAACCAGCATCCGCGGAAGACCCTGATATTATCAGACCTGTTGGAAACCGGAAAAAGTAAAGCAACGCTCTACCAGGAAATTGGCGAACTGCTTCGGCAAAAGCAGCTGAGCCGCTTGATCGGCATTGGCGAATCCATTTCCACTTTCAGGGATCTTCTTCCTCCGGAGGCTAAATACTACCCGAATACGGATGCTTTTATAGACGATTTTCAAAACCTGCAGTTCCATAATGAAAGCATTCTGGTGAAAGGTGCGCGGGTGTTTGAGTTTGAGCGCATCAGTAAACTGCTTACACAAAAAATTCATGATACCGTATTGGAGATAGACCTGAGTGCGCTGGCCAGCAATCTGAAGTTTTATCGTTCCAAGCTGAAACCTGGCGTGAAGGTTATGGCGATGGTTAAGGCTTTTTCCTACGGGAGTGGTAGTTTTGAGATCGCCAATGTGCTGCAGTACCACAAAGTGGATTATCTAGCCGTGGCTTATACCGATGAGGGGATTGCCCTGCGTAAAGCCGGCATCTCCTTGCCAATCATGGTCATGAGCCCGGAGCCTTCTGCCTTTGAGGCAATAAAACGTTATCGCCTGGAGCCGGAGATTTACAGCTTGCAGATCCTGAAAGCATTCCATAGCTTTCTTGATGATGCAGATGCCTCAGGAGAAGCTTTCCCGATACACCTGAAAATAGATACCGGAATGCATCGTCTTGGCTTTGAAGCCGAGGATATCGACGCATTGCTGCAGGAACTAAAAACGGCAAAGCGCATTAAGGTAAATAGCATATTCTCCCATCTGGTGGCAAGCGACGATGCCATACATGATGATTTTACCAAAGGACAATTGGAAAGCTTTAAGGTAATTGCCTCCCGCATTTCAGATACGCTGGGTTATGCGCCGCTAAAACACATATCCAACACTTCAGGGATTTCCAGAATGCCGGAAGCTCACCTGGATATGGTACGTGTCGGCATTGGACTGTATGGCTTTGACGCTGCCTTAAAGCATAATCATGGCTTACAGACTGTTGCCCGGCTTAAAACGACCGTTACGCAGCTACGCAAGGTTAAAGCGAATGAATCCGTCGGTTATAGCAGGCGCGGTGTGATGGTGGAGGATGGCTGTATTGCCACCGTTAAGATTGGCTATGCCGATGGTTATAGCCGTATGTTTGGCAATGGGGTTGGACGTATGCTCGTACAGGGCAAGGCGGTGCCAACCATAGGATCTATTTGTATGGATATGTGCATGTTGGACGTCACCGGGCTGGATGTAAAAACCGGGGATGAGGTGGTTGTTTTTGATGATCAGCTAACGATTGAAATGCTCGCGAAGCAGATCCAAACCATCCCATATGAGATCCTGACAAATATTTCTCAAAGAGTAAAGCGAGTGTATTTTTATGAGTAGTTTTGCGGCATGAACAGAGTAGGTAGGGTCCTAATTAATTACTTTATCAAAGGCTTGTTGGTCGTGCTGCCAATAGCACTCAGCGTGTTTATTGTTATTTGGGCAGTGACGACGGTAGACAGCTGGCTAAACCTGAATAACATTCTCGGTGTAGACCCAAGAACGGGCGAAAACCGGAATATTCCTGGTCTTGGCCTGGGTATGGTAATCACCATCATCCTTGCTGCGGGTATTTTCGTGACCAACCTCGTTACGGAGCCAATGTATAACTGGTTTAGTAGAATGCTCAACAAGCTGCCCATCCTCAAGTTCATTTATTCTTCCATAAAGGATCTTACGGAGGCCTTTGTTGGTGATGAGAAAAAATTCAATCATCCGGTGCTGGTTGAAGTTGAAGCTGGTTTGAAGCGGATTGGCTTTCTAACGCAGAGTGACTTATCAGCAATTGGTCTACATGGCGAATCGATTGTCTATTTCCCTTTTTCCTACTCTTTTGCAGGGCAGGTATATATTGTTAAAAATGAAAATATTAAGGTGTTGGAGATTAGTGCGGCGGATGCCATGAAACTGGTGGTATCCGGTGGGGTAAGTCATCTGGAGTAATGTTACAGCAGACACCGCTTTAAAAGTAAAAAGCCTTTCGCATCAAATGCGAAAGGCTTTTTACTTTTATGATTAGGGACTTGCTTGATGTCCTTAAACGAACTCCTGGCTTTGCAAAGGATTTGCTGAAGGAGTTTTAGAAGTTTGGTTTCAATACGTATTTATCATAGAACCTGAAGATGTGTTCTGCAGCTTCTTCAGCCGTATCAACTAAACGGAAGAGGTTTAGATCTTCAGCGTGGATGTTGTGTTCTTTTTTAAGCATCGTATTGGTGATCCAGTCTACCAATCCCCCCCAGTAGTCTTTACCAACTAAAACGATCGGGAAACGTGCAACCTTTCCGGTTTGAATCAAGGTGATTGCCTCAAACAACTCGTCCATGGTACCCATTCCGCCAGGCAAAACAATGAATCCCTGAGAATACTTCATGAACATCACCTTGCGGATAAAAAAGTAGTCGAATTCCAATAACTTATTATGATCGATGTACTTGTTGTGGAACTGCTCAAATGGAAGTTCAATATTTAAACCTACTGATTTACCACCATTCATGTGTGCACCTTTGTTACCGGCCTCCATAATACCCGGTCCACCACCTGTAATTACCCCATAGCCACGTTCGGTAAGCAAACGTCCGCAATCGACGGCAATCTGGTAGTAAGGATTTGTTTCTGCAGTTCTTGCAGATCCAAAGATGGATACACAAGGACCGATCTTAGCAAGCTTTTCAAAACCATCTACAAACTCGGCCATGATCTTAAAGATCTGCCAGGAGTCCGTAACTTTAATCTCCTGCCAGTTTTTGTTCTCAAAAGCACTTCTTATTTTCTCTTCACTGTTCATGCTATAAATATTTTTAAATTAAAATCTTGTTTGTTGATCTGTCTTTTTACTGATCAGTAATAATCCGATAAAGGTGATCAAGCCATTTACCAGGATCAGCTCTACGCTGAAGGTATAACCGCCAAATAACTGAGCTGAATATAGACTCAGCAAGTAACAGATTGCAGGGGAGATCAGGCAAACGAAAGGAACCAGCTTATCATGCAGTCCACGGTTTCTCACAAACAAACCAAAGCTGTATAAACCTAAAAGCGGTCCATAAGTATAGGAAGCAACTTTGAAGATACCCTTCACCACAGATTCATCATTAAAGGCGTTAAAAACCAAGATCACGAGAAACATCAACAAAGAGAATCCAACATGAACCATGTGCCTTTTGTTTACTGATTTTTTAGAATTTGTTTGATCGCCTTTGTCCAGGTTTAAAAAGTCTACGCAGAATGATGTTGTTAATGCGGTCAGAGCGGAGTCAGTCGTTGCAAAGGTTGCAGCAGTTAAGCCCAGCATAAATACGATTGCCGGTACAACGGCAAGGTGGTTCAAAGCAATTTCCGGGAATAAGAAGTCGGTTCTCGGAGATCCGGTGGCATGATCCAATGGAATCTCAATTCCATTTTTCGCGGCAAAAACATATAACAATGCACCAACGCTCAGGAAGAAGATGTTCAACACGACGAAAATACCGGTAAAAGTGAACATGTTCTTTTGCGCTTCTTTAATTGTACCCATACTCAGGTTCTTTTGCATCAGATCCTGGTCCAGTCCAGTCATCGCGATGGTTACGAAAATACCGCCGATGAACTGTTTACTGAAGTGAAAGCCATTTGTCATGAAGTCTTCATAGAAGAAGATCTTCGCATACCCGCTGTTTTTGACCGTTTCAAATGCTGCCGGAAGGTCTAGATGCAGGCTGTCACAGATGAAATACAAGGTCATAAAGACCGAAAGTACCAGAAAGAAGGTTTGAAGGGTATCGGTGATGATGATGGTTTTCAAGCCACCTTTGAAGGTATATGACCAAATCAAAAGGAGCGAAATCAGCACGGTAGCCCAGAAGGGCACGCCATAGCTGTCGAATATAAAACGTTGTAAAACGATGACCACCAGGTATAATCGGAAAGCCGAACCGATGGTTCTGCTGATCAGGAAGATCGATGCCGCGGTTTTATAGCTGAAATAACCCAAGCGCTGTTCGATATAGCTGTAAATGGAGGTAAGCTTCATCCGGTAGTAAAGCGGCAGTAGCAGTGTTGCGATGATGATAAAGCCAACGGCATTTCCCAGTACGAACTGAAAGTACTGAAACTGGTTACCCGAGGGGGCACCAACTTCGCCTGGAACGGATATAAAGGTCACTCCGGAAAGTGCTGTTCCGATCATGCCGAAAGCAACCAGATACCACTTGGAATTTCTATTCGCAATAAAAAAGGTCGAGTTATCAGCGGATTTTTTAGAGGTTGCGAAGGCAATGATAATCAGAACTATGAAATAACCGAGTAGAAAAGAAAGAAGTATCGCTGGGCTCATCGTATGTTTTTAGCTGCTAAATGTAATAAAACATCTTTTAAAAAGCGTTTTACGATAGATAAATATAAATTTGCAGCATGAACTTTTCTTCTAAATTACTTGAAGATGCCGTTAACGAATTTTCGAAATTACCTGGTATCGGACAGAAGACTGCGCTTCGTCTTGTACTACATCTTTTAAACCGGGAGCCTGAAGAAGTGGCATCTTTTGGAAACTCGATTATCAAACTTAGACAGGAAATTAAACATTGTTCAATATGCCATAACATCTCTGATAATCAGATCTGTGAAATCTGCAGCTCAACAAAACGTGAAAAGGAAATCATCTGTGTGGTTGAGGATACCCGTG
This sequence comes from Pedobacter sp. SAFR-022, assembly GCF_051965375.1. NCBI lineage: Bacteria > Pseudomonadati > Bacteroidota > Sphingobacteriia > Sphingobacteriales > Sphingobacteriaceae > Pedobacter > Pedobacter sp. SAFR-022. The sequence continues at coordinate 218,653 of NZ_JBQCME010000003.1, read as the reverse complement.
ATGTAATGGCCGTGGAAAATACAGGTCAATACTTCGGGGTTTACCATGTGTTAGGGGGACTCATTTCTCCAATGGATGGCATTGGGCCTTCAGACCTTTTTATAGATACTCTGGTGCAACGAGTTTCTACAGGCCCGGTAAAGGAGGTGATCCTCGCCATCAGTCCTACTATGGAAGGTGATACCACCATCTTTTACCTCTACAAACGATTAAAGGCCTTTAATATTCCAATTACAACCATTGCCAGAGGTATTGCTTTTGGTGGCGAACTGGAGTACGCTGATGAGATCACCCTTGGCCGTTCTATTATCACCCGCGTTCCTTACGAAAATTCAATACTTAAATAATATTCATGGATTTTAAAGATAAAATTGTCATCATTACCGGCGCTTCTTCCGGGATTGGAAGAGCTTGTGCAATAGAAATGGCCAGTCGTGGTGCGAACCTGGTACTTGCAGCGAGGCAATACGTGAAGCTTTGCGAGCTTACCGCAACCTTGGAAAAGCAGTACCAGATCAAAGCTGTTGCTGTGCAGGCGGATGTAAGCCTTGAAGAAGACTGTCAGTTCCTGATCAAACAGGCGATGTTAACGTTTTCCCGCATTGACGTGCTGATCAATAATGCCGGTTTGTCCATGCGTGCGCTATTTGCTGATCTTGAGTTGAGTGTTTTGAAGAACCTGATGGATGTGAACTTCTGGGGTACGGTTTACTGCAGCAAGTTTGCTTTACCGGAGATCCTGAAGACCAAAGGTACGATCGTTGGCGTTTCCTCCATTGCCGGTTACCGCGGGCTACCGGGCAGGACAGGCTATTCAGCTTCAAAGTTTGCGATGAATGGCTTTATGGAAGCATTGCGGACCGAATTGTTAAAGACAGGCGTAAATGTATTGGTTGCCTGTCCGGGTTTCACGTCTTCGAACATTCGTGTTGCTGCACTGTCTGAAAACGGAAAGGCACATGGGGAGACGAGCATGGAAGAGGCTAAGATGATGAGCCCTGAAGCGGTTGCAAAAATCATTGTAGATGGTATTGCTGCAAGAAAAAGAACACTGGTAATGACCGGTCAGGGGAAACTAACGGTATGGTTAAACAAGTTGTTGCCGGGACTTGCAGACAATCTGGTATTTAAACATTTCACCAAAGAAAAGAACGCGTTGATCAAGTAAATAGCAATGCGGATGTCCCTGCAATATCATAGTAGTGGATATTTTTTGAAATTAATTGGATTTATATAAAAACAATTCCATATTTGCGAGAGATGATACAAACAAGCGGACTTAAATTTTGGTGGTGGCACAACGCAAAAGCGTAGTGTAACCCCTGTTGTTCGTTTATTAATTATAAGAAATTACGTGGGTTGCTTTATTAGGCAACCTTTTTTTGTTTATACCCATGAAGAAAATCCTCGCTCATCTTTTCGAAAACAAGAGCTTCAGCAGAGCTGAAGCACAGAAAATCCTGATCTCCATTGCCCGCGGTGAGTACCAAAGTGCTCAGATCGCTGCGTTCATCACTGCTTACGGCATGCGGAACATTACCGTACAAGAGCTGCAAGGCTTCCGCGACGCGATGTTAGACCTTTGCATCAAGGTCGACCTATCTGATTACGAGCTTATTGACCTGTGTGGTACGGGTGGCGATGGGAAGGACACCTTCAATATTTCTACACTTGCTTCCTTTGTACTGGCAGGTGCTGGTTACAAGGTCGCCAAACATGGTAACTACGGGGTGTCTTCGGGTTGCGGTTCTTCAAATGTGATGGAGCACCTGGGCTACACCTTTACCAACAATCAGGATCAGCTTAAGCGAACACTGGATGCGGCAGGGGTATGTTTTATCCATGCACCACTGTTTAACCCGGCAATGAAGATTGTAGCACCGATACGTAAAGAACTAGGTGTTAAAACCTTCTTCAATATGCTCGGACCAATGTGCAATCCAGCGCAACCAAAAAATCAACTGGTTGGGGTTTATAGCCTGGAATTGGCACGGTTATATGCTTATTTGTATCAGGAGACAGACAAGAACTACACCATTCTTCATGCCCTCGGTGGATTCGACGAGGTATCCTTAACCTCGGACTTCAAGACCTTTACCTCAAAGGGTGAGGCGCTACATGCTGTTGCCGATCTTGGCTTCGAACAGCTGGCGGAGGCCGACATTAAAGGGGGTGACACGGTGGAATCTTCAGCGAAAATCTTTACCTCCATATTGAACGGCGAAGGAACAGATGCCCAGAACAATGTTGTGCTTTGTAATGCTGCTTTGGCCATCCAAACCATTGATGGCACCAAGAGCTTCGGAGATTGCTTCTACGAGGCTGAAGCATCGCTGAAGAGCAAGCGGGCACTGAATAGTTTTAAAACCTTACTGAGCACTTAAAATGAGGGTGAAACTGAAAGTTTGTGGTATGCGTGAACCCGGGAACATCGAAGCGCTTACAGCACTGGCACCGGATTACATGGGATTTATCTTCTACCAAAAGTCTAAACGCTTTGTGGGCGGGATGGACCCGGCACTCGTGCAAATGCTGCCCTCCGGTATCAAAGCTACAGGTGTATTTGTAAATGAAAACCAGGAAGAATTGCTGCGTATTGCCAGGCGCTATCAGTTGAAAGCAATTCAGTTACATGGCTCCGAATCAGGGGAATTCTGTAGGTGTTTAAAGTCTCAGATACCAGATATTGAGCTTATTAAAGCATTTGGTGTAAATGACGACTTTAACTTTGAACTGCTGGAGCAGTACCAGGGCTTCGTAGACTATTTCCTTTTTGATACGCAGACTGCAGCACATGGTGGCTCGGGAGAAACCTTCAACTGGGCGCTACTAAAACAATACAAATTACCCGTTCCTTATTTCCTGAGCGGCGGCATTGGGCTGGACCAGGTTGCTCAGTTAAAGGAAATCATGGACCCAAGATTGTACGCCGTAGACGTAAACAGCCGCTTTGAGATCAGCCCGGCTTATAAAGATATTGATCAATTAACAACATTTAAAAACCAGCTATAAAACACCAGCTATGGATTATTTTGTAAATGATAAAGGATATTATGGCGACTTTGGGGGCGCCTATATTCCTGAAATGCTTTATCCGAATGTAGAGGAGTTAAGACAAAACTACATGAGCATCATCAATGATGAAAGCTTCCAGGAGGAGTTTAAAAAACTACTGAAAGACTATGTCGGACGTCCATCGCCCTTATACCTGGCGAAACGTTTGTCCTCAAAATACCACGCCAACATCTTTCTGAAAAGAGAAGATTTGAACCACACTGGCGCACACAAAATCAACAATACCATCGGGCAGATCCTGCTGGCAGAACGTCTTGGTAAAAAGCGGATCATCGCAGAGACTGGCGCCGGCCAGCATGGGGTAGCCACCGCAACGGTATGTGCATTGCGTGGTCTGGAATGCGTGATCTACATGGGAGAGATCGACATTCAGCGCCAGGCGCCAAATGTTGCCCGGATGAAAATGCTTGGCGCTACCGTTGTTCCAGCAACATCAGGCTCAAAAACCTTGAAAGATGCCACCAACGAGGCCATGCGCGACTGGGTGAACAATCCTGTAGATACGCACTACATCATCGGTTCTGTAGTAGGACCACATCCTTACCCCGATATGGTGGCCTTATTCCAGTCGATCATTTCTGAAGAAACAAAAAAGCAGCTGTTGGAGCAGACCGGTAATGATCAACCTGATTATGTGCTGGCTTGCGTAGGCGGGGGTAGCAATGCCATGGGCATGTTCTATCACTTCATCAACGATAATGAGGTAAAGCTGCTTGCTGTAGAAGCTGCGGGGAAAGGTGTTTCCAGTGGATTTACCGCTGCAACAACGGCACTGGGCAAGGAAGGCGTACTCCATGGCAGCAGGAGCATCCTGATGCAAACGGAAGATGGCCAGGTGGTGGAACCTTTTTCCGTGTCCGCAGGACTTGATTATCCGGGTATAGGTCCACAGCATGCACATCTGTTTAAAACCACGCGGGCCCAGTATGTCTCCATCACCGATGAAGAAGCGCTGAACGCAGGCTTGTTGTTGACCCAGCTCGAAGGGATCATCCCGGCAATCGAAAGTGCACACGCCTTGGCGCAGCTGGAGAAGATGGAACTTAAAGAAGGTGAAAATGTGGTCGTTTGTTTATCCGGCAGGGGCGACAAGGACATGGAAACTTACATGAAATACTTTGGCTTATAACAGCATACCATGAATAGAATTAATCAATTATTCCAGGAGAAGAACAAGAATATATTATCAATTTATTACACGGCAGGTTATCCTAATCTGCAAGATACTTTAACCATTGCCCGAGAGCTGGAAAGTGCAGGCGCAGCTATGCTGGAGATCGGCTTCCCGTATTCTGATCCCGTGGCGGATGGTCCGGTGATCCAGGCAAGCAGTAAGAAAGCGCTGGATAATGGTATGGACCTTAGGATTTTATTTGAACAACTTAAAGACTTACGTAAGTTCGTGAAGATACCAGTATTGCTTATGGGCTATGTGAATCCATTGCTGCAATACGGGGTAGAAAACTTCTGTAAAGCTTGTGCGGAAGTGGGTGTTGATGGTTTGATCGTGCCTGACCTGCCGATGGTGGAATATGAGGAGTTCTACAAAGACACCTTTCAGCAATATGGCATCAGCAACATCTTTCTAATCACGCCGCAAACCACGGCAGACAGGATTCGTAAAATTGATACGCTTACTAATGGCTTCATCTACATGGTTTCTTCCTCAGCGACGACAGGCAAGAACCTGTCGCTTTCTCAGGTTACTGAAGACTATTTCTCGAGAGTAGCTGCTATGGAGTTGAAAAATCCTGCTATGATTGGTTTCGGAATCAGTGACCAGGCAAGTTTCGATAAGGCTTGTCAATACGCGCGAGGTGCGATCATCGGTACCGCTTTCGTCAAAGCGATCGAAAGTGGCGACCTTAAAGAAAATATACAAGACTTCATGAAGGGCTTTGCCCAATAAACTGGACACTGGAAGCTTTGGATTTAGAGGATATCTTCAAGGCTTCCTTTTCCTTCCCTGATCACCTCAAACTCACCCGAGGTGCAATCGATCACCGTTGACGCCACGTTGCCACCATAGCCGCCATCGATAACCAGATCTACCGTATCATGATATTTCTCCTGGATCAACTCTGGATCGGTTGAGTACTCCAGCACATCATCGTCATCACGGATGGAAGTGGAGAGGATGGGATTACCAAGCAGCCGTACGATCTCCCTGGCAATGTTATTATCAGGCACCCGGATACCAACCGTCTTTTTCTTGGAACTTAGCATTTTGGGTACATTGTTGTTCGCATTGAGAATGAAGGTATAAGGTCCTGGTAGGGCCTTCTTCAACACCCGGAAAACATTGGTGTCAATCGGTTTTATGTAATCTGAAATGTGACTCAGGTCCGAGCAGATGAAAGAAAAGTTTGCTTTCTCTGGCTTAATGCCGCGCAGACGGCAGATGCGTTCAATTGCCTTGTGGTTGGTGATGTCACAACCTAAACCATAGATGGTGTCTGTTGGATAAATGATGATACCGCCGTTTTTGAGTACCTCCACCGCTTGTTCTATGAATTTTGGATTAGGGTTTTCTGGATAGATCTTGATAAGCATAGGGTCAATTTACGAAATTGTTTGGTGTGCATATTGATATATAATGTACTATTGTAGCAATCTGTTTTGAATAATTAGAATATGAGGAAAGCTTTTATCGCTATAGCAGCGTTTTTGGTCACCGCCACCTTTATGATTAGCATGGCCTGGCCGCCATTTTTCTGGGCCTATATTTTCATCGGTCCATTTGTCTTGCTGGGTATTTACGACTTATACCAACCTAAACATAGCATTGTAAGGAACTATCCTGTTTTCGGCCGTCTCAGGTATTTTGCTGAAGATTTGCGCCCTAAGATCTACCAATACTTCATCGAAAGTGATACGAATGGTAAACCTTTCAGTCGCTTAAGCCGCTCACTGATCTACCAGCGTGCGAAAAAAGAAACCGACACCATTCCCTTCGGAACACAGTTAGATGTTTATGAAAACGGTTACGAGTGGCTAAGCCATAGCATTGCCGCCATCAGTCACCATGAACTGGACCCGAACCCTCGTGTGATGATCGGGGGTCCCGATTGTACACAACCCTATGCAGCCAGCATCTTTAACATCTCTGCCATGAGTTTTGGCTCCTTGAGCCAGAATGCCATCCGTGCACTTAACGGAGGTGCCTTTATGGGGAACTTTGCCCATAACACCGGTGAAGGTGGAATCAGTGATCACCATTTAGCCGAGAAGGGCGACCTGATCTGGCAGATTGGTACAGGATATTTCGGTTGCCGTCACCATGACGGTACCTTCAATGACGAGGCTTTCGCTGAGCGATCCAAAATGGAGCAGGTGAAAATGATTGATATCAAGTTATCGCAAGGCGCTAAACCCGGCCACGGCGGTATCTTACCCGCACAAAAGGTAACACCGGAGATTGCCAGGATCCGTCTGGTAAAAGAAGGGTATGATGTACTGTCTCCGCCAGCGCACTCCGCATTCTCAACCCCCTTAGAGCTGATGGATTTCGTTAAGAAGCTCAGAACGCTCTCTGGTGGAAAACCTGTAGGAATTAAGCTTTGTATCGGTCGTAAGAGTGAGTTTTTCGCCATCTGCAAGGCCATGGTACAAACCGGGATCTATGTAGATTTCATTACCGTTGATGGCGGTGAGGGTGGAACCGGAGCTTCTCCACAGGAGTTCTCCAATGCTGTAGGTATGCCTTTACGCGAAGCAGTTGCCTTTGTAAATGATGTGCTTACAGGTTTTGGCCTAAAGAAACATATTAAGATTATTGCCTCTGGAAAAGTGGTTTCCGGTTTTGATATCATCAAGAATATTGCTTTAGGTGCCGACCTATGTAACTCTGCAAGAGGCATGATGTTCGCCATTGGTTGTATTCAGGCGCTGGAGTGTAATACAAATACCTGTCCTACGGGTGTTGCCACTCAGGATCCAAGCTTGATGAAAGGGCTTGTTGTGGAAGATAAAAAGACCAGGGTATTTAACTATCACAGATTAACGGTGGCGAGTGCAATCGAGTTGCTTGGTGCTGCCGGCTTGAGACATCCTTACCAGCTTACAAGAGCTTACATCAACAGAAGGATCAGCCCGAATGTGATGCAATCTTACATCGAAACCTTCCCGTATATCCCGGAAGGCAGTTTGTTGAAAACACCTTATCCTATAAAGTATGAGTTGGGCATGGCGCTGAGTACAGCGAAGAGTTTCGCACCAACAGATTATAAAGTATCGCCCATTGATTATGCTCATGCAAATTCCCTTAATGGGTAATTTGCATGAGCCAATCGGCTTATCTTAAAATTCTGCGTTCTTAGGGAACCTTGGAAATGCGATCACATCTCTGATGTTGGTCATACCGGTAACGAACAGTACCAAACGTTCGAATCCAAGACCGAAACCTGCATGCGGTGCAGATCCAAAACGGCGGGTATCTAAATACCACCACATCTCATCCTGCGGAATGCCAAGCTGCTCCATACGTTGCGTTAGCTTCTCCAGGCGCTCTTCACGCTGTGAACCACCGATCATTTCGCCAATGCCAGGGAAAAGGATGTCCATTGCAGCAACCGTCTGGCGCCCTTGCTCATCCGGCTCATTCTGACGCATGTAGAACGACTTAATATCAGCAGGGTAGTCCGTAAGGATCACAGGCTTTTTGAAGTGCTTCTCAACCAGGTAACGTTCGTGTTCTGACTGCAAATCCGCGCCCCATTCATCAATAAGATATTTGAACTGCTTCTTTTGGTTTGGTTTAGAAGAACGTAAAATCCGTATTGCTTCTGTATAGGTTAAGCGTTCAAATTCGTTGTCCAGACAGAAGTTTAGTTTCTCGATCAGGGACATGGCGCTACGCTCATTCTGCGGTTTAGATTTCTCTTCTTCCAGTAAACGGTTGTTCAGGAACTCAATTTCTTCTTTACAGTTTTCCAGCGCATAGCTGATGACATACTTCATCATGTCTTCTGCGAGCTGCATGTTGTCTTCCAGATCAGCGAATGCGACCTCTGGCTCAATCATCCAGAATTCCGCCAAATGGCGTGTGGTATTAGAGTTCTCTGCACGGAACGTAGGACCGAAGGTATAGATCTGCCCGAAGGACATGGCTGCAAGCTCACCTTCCAATTGACCAGATACCGTCAGGTTAGTTGCTCTTCCGAAGAAGTCTTCAGAGAAATCTACTTTACCGTCCTCAGTTCGTGGTGTATTCTCAAAATCCAGGGTAGTCACCTTGAACATCTCTCCGGCACCTTCCGCATCAGAGGCGGTGATAACCGGGGTATGCATATATACGAAGCCACGCTCGTTGTAAAACTTGTGAATGGCAAAAGCCAGTGCGTGTCTTACTTTGAAAATCGCATTAAAGGTATTGGTACGGAAACGCAGGTGCGCAATTTCCCTCAAGAACTCCAGGCTATGCTTTTTTGGCTGCAATGGAAATTTCTCCGGATCACTGTCGCCCAGGATTTCAATGCTTGTTGCTTTAACATCAACGCGCTGACCTTTTCCGATCGACTCTACAATGGTACCAGTAACTGCCAAGGCAGCACCGGTTGTAATTCTTTTCAGTAGTTGCTCCGGTGTATCATTGAAATCAACCACAATCTGTATGTTACCCATACAAGAGCCGTCATTTATCGCAATAAACTGGTTGTTGCGGAAGGTACGAACCCAACCCATCACGGTTACTTCTCTGTCAAATTCGGTCGTTTCTAATAAGTCTTTTACTTTTTCTCTTTTAATCATGTCTTTGTTATGGAATCATGTCTTTTTATGGAGCCAGTCAAAAATAAGGAATTCCGGCAAAAGCGCCCTATAAAAAAACCGGCCAGCAAATTAATGCTGGCCGGCGTTTCATATTATATAAATTAGAATACTATGCTAATACTTTAGTTACCAGGTTAGCGGCATCTTGTAACGCAATAGCTGAATAAACCTGTAGGCCAGACTCATCGATAAGTTTTTTAGCTTCTTCAGCATTTGTACCTTGCAGACGGCAGATAATTGGCACCGGAACGTCACCAATTTCCTGGTAAGCATCAATAACACCTTGAGCAACACGGTCGCAACGAACAATACCGCCGAAGATGTTGATCAGGATCGCTTTTACGTTAGGGTCTTTAAGAATGATGTTAAAACCAGCTTTAACGGTCTCCGCATTTGCTGTTCCACCCACGTCAAGGAAGTTAGCAGGCTCACCACCAGCAATTTTAATGATATCCATCGTTGCCATCGCAAGACCAGCACCGTTTACCATGCAACCAACGTTACCGTCAAGTTTCACATAGTTCAGGTTAGATGCACTTGCTTCAACTTCTGTCGGATCTTCTTCTGCAGTGTCGCGCATTGCAGCGTAATCCTTGTGACGGAACAAAGCGTTCTCATCTAAGTTCACTTTAGCATCAACAGCAATGATTTTATCGTCAGAGGTTTTTAATACCGGGTTGATCTCGAACATTGCAGAGTCAGTAGCATCGTAAGCTTTGTAAAGTGCGCTAACGAATTTTACCATTTCTTTATGTGCAGCACCAGTTAAGCCAAGGTTGAAAGCAATTTTACGTGCCTGGAATCCTTGTAAACCTACTTTAGGGTCAATTTCTTCTTTGAAAATCAGGTGAGGGGTTTTGTCCGCAACCTCTTCAATGTCCATTCCACCTTCGGTAGAGTACATGATGATGTTGGTTCCGTTTGTTCTGTTTAACAGAACGCTCATATAGAATTCTTTAGTTTCTGAAGCACCTGGATAGTAAACATCCTGTGCAACAAGAACCTTATTCACTTTTTTACCTTCAGGACCAGTTTGAGGAGTTACCAATTGCATTCCAAGAATTGCAGATGCTTTTTCTTTAACCTCATCCAGGTTTTTAGCAAGCTTTACACCGCCACCTTTACCACGACCACCAGCGTGGATCTGTGCTTTAATCACAACCCAGTCAGAGTTGTAATCAGTTTTCATTTTTTTAGCAGCTTCAACAGCTTGATCAACTGTATCGGCAACGATGCCTTCTTGAACGGCAACACCAAAACTCTTTAGTATTTCTTTACCTTGATATTCGTGGATGTTCATTTGCTGAATTATTTTGTTTCAAATCTACAATTTCAGTTCGGTTATAAAAACATATAATCGTGTTTCTGGGTTTTTTTTGACGTTTTGATGGGCGCTTTGGGCTTATTAATGCTATTCGTTTTGTATTATTGCAGCTATATGCTTAGAGCCACAGCAGTTCGAAAATCGTATGGAAGTTTACCCATTTTAAAAGGTGTAGACTTTGAAGTTGAAAAAGGGGAGATCGTTAGCATCATCGGTGCCTCGGGTGCCGGAAAAAGTACCTTGCTGCATATTCTGGGTACGTTGGATAAGCCGGACTCCGGAACCGTAGAACTTAATGGCACCAAGATCAACAACCTTAGCGGGGAGCTGGTTTCCGTATTCCGTAATAAGAACATCGGCTTTGTATTCCAGTTCCACCATTTACTGCCTGAATTTACAGCCCTGGAAAACATCTGTATCCCAGCCTTCATTGCCAAGGTGCAGAAGAAAGACGCAGAGCTGAAGGCCATGGAACTGCTCGATATGCTGGGCCTGAGAGACCGTGCACAGCATAAGCCTAATGAGCTTTCAGGCGGGGAGCAGCAGCGTATTGCCGTTGCCCGTGCGCTGATCAACAGACCAACTGTGGTACTCGCTGATGAACCTTCCGGTAACCTCGACTCTATGAATGCCGATGCACTTCATCAGTTTTTTATCACGCTCCGTGAAAACTTTAAACAGACTTTTATCATTGTAACACATAATGAAGGCCTCGCTAAGATCAGCGACCGCGTGGTTACGATGAAAGATGGTTTAATTATATAGCAAACACATTGAAAATATTGATTACTGGCGGCAAATCTGCCGGCACCCTTAAATTACTTAAAGCTTTCGAAGGGCATGAGGTCATCTTAGCCGATTATGGCGACACCCCAACCTTCGGTTCCGGAGCTTATACCTTTATCTCTTTAGGTGAAGCGAATGACGCAATCGCACATAACCTGATGAACACCTGCCTTGATCATGGCGTGGATTGCCTGTTACCGCTGCATGCCTTCGAAGTTTCGCAAGTTTCCAAATCATTGGTGCTGTTTGAAGAATTCAACATTACGGTGCTCTTACCCGCACTATTAGATCTGCCGAAGTTCTTCTACCCACAACAGGATGTAGATGTCAAAAGTCCATGGGCCATTTTCGTTAAAGGCGACCTGAAGTATCCTTTAGGCGCGGATGAAAGCCCGCGTGCATTGGGTAGGGAACACGATTTGAATGGCGTATTTTACCTTCCCGAACAATTGGATAAACCAACAGCCATCTTATTTACCATTAAGTAATGACAGCATCGGCATATATTGATAAACATGAGGCTTTTGTTTTTGAGCTGGATGATGTTTTATATCCCGTAAAGGACTTCCACCTGCAGGTTTACTACCTTTTCGCATCTTTCATCGAATACTCGGAGCAGCTTAATGCCAGCGCCATTGTGCAGTTTATGAAAGAAACCTATGAACAGCAAGGGGTAGAAGCGGTGCTCGACAGCACTTTCGAAAAGTTCGCCATACCAGCACAGTACAGGGAGAACTTTGCGCTGCTGAATAAAACGGCAAAACTTCCCTTGAAGCTATTGCTTTTTGATCCGGTATTGAAGTTTATGCAGGACCTGGTGGTGGAGCGGAAAAGCATATACTTACTTGTGGCAGGGGATCCCGAGCAACAGCTGAACAAGATCAGGCAGATCGAGTGGAATGGTCTGGAGCAATACATCCGGGTGTTCTTTAAGTCCGAAATCACCCTGAACCCGGATCATGATAGCCTGAGCAAGTTTGTGACCGCACACCGGCTGAAGGCTAGTGAAGTTCTGGTAGTTGGACGTGCCGAGGCAGATCGCCATATGGCTGCAGAGCTGGGTGTTAAATTTTTAGCGGTAGATAAACTTTTCTTATCTTAAGTACGTTAATAAACCGTAACCATTGCTACCTCTTTGAAATGAATATAAAATCCAATTGGATGCGCAGCGTCTTTACAGCTGCATTAATCATATGCGTAGGTCTTTCAGCCTGTAAAAAGTCAGATGCTGAAGTTGATCCTACGGACCCGTCAAAACCGAACACCTCTTCAAGCGAGCGAGCTGATCTAACAAAAGACTCTATTTTTTACTACGCAAAAGAGGTCTACCTCTGGAATGAGGCGCTGCCGGAATATAAAGATTTTAAACCGAGATCTTTTATCGCGGGAACAGATCTGTTGAGCTACGAAGCCGAACTGTTCCAGATCACGCGTTACGGTACAGATGCAGAAACTGGACAGCCTTACGAGTACAATAAATCTGCGCCTGAATATCCCAAATATTCCTATATCTCAGACCTAGAGGACAGAAATCCTGAGGCTATTATGGTGACTAAAAGTGCGGTGAACACAGACGGTGTTGGCTTTGACCTGGGCATCTACTCCTTCTCTGCTTTCGGAACCGACAACAACTACCGGCTTTACATCAAAGCGGTGTATCCGGGTTCTCCTGCTGCTGCAAAGGGCCTTACCAGAGGTGCGGAAATTACCACCATCGACGGTAAACGGATTGGTACAAACTTTAACTCGGAAAAAGACCTGATCAACGAACTCCTGGATAACTCGAAAAGCTCCGCGAAGTTAAAAGGGAACAAAGTTGACGGAACTGCATTCGATATTACTTTAGAACGGGCTTCTTATAACAGTAGTCCGGTTTACAAGAAGAAGGTTTTCGAAGTAAACGGTAAGAAGGTGGGGTATGTGCACCTTGGCCGCTTCTCCAAAATGACGAGCCCTGAGGGTGCAAACCCATCTGATACAAACCTGGATCCTGTTTTTGCAGAGTTCGCCCGGGAAGGATTGACCGATCTGATCGTAGATCTTCGCTACAATGGCGGAGGCTATGTAAATACTGCAGAGCATTTGATCAACCTCATTGCACCGGCTACGGCAAATGGGGTGATGTACAAAGAAGTTTACAACAAGACCTTGCGGGATATTAATCGCAGCACCAGTATCCTTAGAAACCAACCGCTTACCGATGCGAATGGCAACATCCGGTTTGATGAAAAAAACCAAATGTACACTTATGCGAATGTCGACTATTCTATTGCAGGCAACACCGCTAGCTTTAAAAAAGTAGGCGGACTGACCGGTGTTAAGAATATCGTTTTTATTGTAACCGGTAACACCGCTTCTGCAAGTGAGTTAACGATAAACGCACTGAAGCCCTATGTAAATGTGAAGCTAGTAGGGGAAACCACTTATGGAAAACCAGTAGGCTTCTTTCCCGTAACCATAGAGAACCGCTATGATGTCTATTTCTCCATGTTCGAAACACTGAACTCCAGAGATGAAGGCAAGTATTATGCTGGGATGAAACCTGATGTAAGCAGCACGATTGATGATGCAAAGCGTGATTTCGATGATGCAAGTGAAAATTACATCGCCAGAGCGCTGGAGATTCTTGCTCCGGGCCGGGTTACAAATACCCAAGCCAGTATGAGTGTAAAAGGCCGCAACGGCGTGACGCTGAATCTTTCCCCGTCAATGACAGAAAAACTTAAAAATCCGAACACCTTTGTGGGCATGATCGAAACAAGACAAAAGATAAAGTAAGCTTGGCTTGCAGGTCAAATCAACGCAGCTATCACTAAAAAGCCAGGCTTGCCTGGCTTTTTAGTGATAGAAAATCTGATGGAGCATAAAACACTACTGCTTTCTCATTTGTAACTTTTGCCTGAACATCGACTGAATATCCCTATCCTTATCCAGGTTGTCTACGATCTCAAATATCGCCTCAGAGGCATCAATGAAAAATTCCTGGTTAATGTTCTCGAATTCGTCACTTGCCCGGTGATAATCTTTATGATCCTCTACGCCAAAGTAAAGAAAAGGTATACCCTTGTCATTGAAAGCCCCCTGATCGCTCTGATTGGTCCAGTCGTCTACGGTAAATTCCGGATTGTCATGCCCCAGCATAATTTTAACCTTGGGCTGGGTATGCGTGAGGTACTTCCGCAATTGCGGATGTCTGAATGTTCCGGCCGCATAAAGCTCATATTTCTCATTATGGCTGATCATGTCAAGGTTTACATTTAAAATCACCCGGCTCATGTCAAATGGTGCGTGATTAACAAAGTAGTTTGATCCCTGCCAGTCCAGTTCTCCGGCATCAAAGAAAGCAAATACCAGGGTATGATTAGGCTTTTCCTTTTTATAATGCGCAGCGATGTTTAACAGGGCAGCGACACCAGAAGCATTGTCATCCGCGCCATTATAGACTTCATTATTAATCACGCCAAGATGATCATAGTGCCCCGAGATTACGATGATCTTTGATGATTTGCCTGGCAGGTAAGCCACAACATTTTTTGCGTCTACACTGCTGCCATTGCGTTCCTTGGCTTTGAAGCTTTGTTCAAAGTCGGATAGTGCAGGGAAACTGCTCAATCCAAGCGCTGCGATTCGCTTTTTTAAATAGGCCCGCGCCATGGCGGCACCTTCCGTTCCGGTTTTTCTGCCCTGGTAAGCTTCAGAGGACAAGGTCTTAACATCTTCAAGCAAGTTATTGGTGCCTTTTACCTCTTCTACCTTCTTCACCGTCTGGCAACTCATAAGTAATGCTAGTGGTATAAATAATCTGAATTTCATTTATGTGTTGATGTGTTATCTGGAAATGTAATGGTTTACAATTGCCTTTTGTTCTAATATATTACATTTTTATGATTTAACGCCCTACCTCAACAAAAACTTAATGCAAACCGGTATGTTCTTTTGCAGTAATATCGAGTAACAAAATTTAATTATATGGAATATAGAAGATTAGGGAAATCCGGTTTACAGCTTAGCGCACTGTCTCTCGGAAGCTGGCTGACATTCGGAAATCAGATCTCAGACCAGGTCGCTGATGAACTTATGGGCCTTGCATACGATGCTGGTGTCAACTTCTTTGATAATGCAGAAGGCTATGCGGAAGGTAAGTCTGAAGAGGTGATGGGAAAGATCATAAAGGCGCATGGTTGGGAACGCGAATCTTTCCTGGTATCTAGTAAAGTTTACTTCGGAACCGAGAACAAAGGTCCGAATAGGATAGGACTCTCCAGAAAACACGTCATTGAAGCATGTAACGCCGCGTTGAAGCGACTGCAGGTAGATTACCTGGATCTTTACTTCTGCCATCGCCCGGATAAGAACACGCCCATTGAAGAAACGGTGCTGGCCATGAACACCTTGCTGCAGCAAGGTAAAATCCTGTACTGGGGTACTTCGGAATGGAGCGCATCAGAGATCATGGAGGCCATCAGCATTGCCAAACAATACCACCTGATTGGCCCGACGATGGAACAGCCGCAATACAACCTGCTGGAGCGTACCAAAGTAGAAAAAGATTATCTCTTACTGTTTAAAGAACATGGGCTGGGTACAACGATCTGGTCGCCACTAGCATCCGGGCTTTTATCCGGGAAGTATACACAGGGTAATGTAAAAGACACCCGTATGGATCTTAAAGGCATGGAATGGTTAAAGCAGTCTGTACTTGCCGAGCAGAATCTGGCAAAAGCACAGCAGCTGCAGGGCCTGGCAGACGAGTTGGGTGTGCCCTTGGCAAGGTTGTCACTGGCCTGGTGCCTGACCAATCCGAATGTCAGCACCGTAATTCTGGGTGCCTCTAAAGCCGAACAGCTTAAGGAGAACCTGACAGCCCTGGATGTCGTACCCTTGTTAACACCGGAAGTCCTGAGCAGGATAGAGGATATTATGCAGACCAAACCTGTACTATCACAGTTTTAATTTACCTGTAAATGCAAAAGGGCGCTTAGATGAGCGCCCTTGTTATAGGTAAATGTCTGGCAACGTTTTCTGGTTAGAAAAGGATCTTTATAAAAAAAGATCAGCATAGGCTGATCCGGGGATGGGCTAAAACTATCCTAAGTAGGACTTCAGGATTTTACTTCTCGAGGTGTGACGAAGGCGCTGTAGCGCTTTGTCTTTGATCTGACGTACACGTTCACGGGTTAAGTTAAACTTCTCACCGATCTCTTCAAGGGAAAGTGGGTGATTGGTGCTTAAACCGAAGAACAACACGATAATCTCACGCTCACGTTCCGTAAGGGTGGATAAAGACCTTTTGATTTCTTCAGAAAGTGATTCGTTGATCAGACTGCTGTCTGTATTTGGCTCATGGTTTTCCAATACATCCAGAAGTGTATTTTCTTCTCCCTGTACAAAGGGCGCATCCATGGATACGTGGCGACCAGAGTTACTTAAGGTATCGGAGATTTTCTCTACGGTTGTTTCAAGGATATCGGCAAGTTCTTCTGGTGAAGGCTCACGTTCGTATTCCTGCTCCAGTTTTGAAAAAGCTTTACTGATCTTACTCAGGGAACCTACCTGGTTTAATGGGAGACGTACAATACGGCTTTGCTCTGCAATCGCTTGCAGAATAGATTGGCGGATCCACCAAACAGCATAAGAGATGAACTTAAATCCTTTGGTCTCGTCAAAACGTTTCGCCGCTTTAATCAAACCAAGGTTTCCTTCATTGATCAGGTCACCTAAAGTTAAACCCTGATTCTGATATTGCTTAGCCACAGAAACCACGAAACGCAAGTTGGTTTTAGTTAGTCTTTCTAAAGCCGCCTGATCACCTTCGCGTATTTTTCGTGCTAAAATTACCTCTTCTTCTGCCGTGATTAAATCTACTTTACCAATTTCGTGAAGATATTTGTCAAGGGATTGACTCTCACGGTTGGTTATGGATTGCGTTATCTTGAGTTGTCTCATTTATGTGCGTTACTGCCTTATTATGTAGTATGAACGTGCAAAAGTATGAAAATTCCGGGCATTTTAAAACTTAAATTCCTGTAAACGTTACACTTTGCACCTGATTTATGTGTGTCCACTAAACAACAAAAATTATTCCAAGATTGTTTTGAAAAGCATACAGAAGTTCATTGCAGCGGCATTGTACAACAGCCGCACACAACGTTAAAAATTTAATTTCATTGTGCGAACTTTACACTATCGTCTAAAGATCAGAAAGTTTGAAGATTTCTTTGGCCCGCACACCTTTCTCCGTTTCCTGTAAGGTACAGCATTCATTAACACCATCATGTTCCAGAAAAAGAATATAGTTATTCGCAACAGCTTCCTCTAAAAATGCTTTTTTCTCTACAAGTGTTTTCAAGGGAAACATGTCATATGCCATGACATAAGGGATCGGAAGATGTCCTACAGAAGGCAGCAGGTCTGCCATGTAGACAATCGTATGCCCTTTATAACTGATCTGTGGTAACATCATGGCGTCCGTATGGCCATAGGCAAACCTGATCTTTACATTATCCTGAAACGTTCGACCCTCTTCATCGGGAACAAACTGCAGTTGTCCGCTTTCCTGGATCGGCAGGATGTTTTCCTTCAAGAAAGACGCTTTCTCCCGGTCATTCGGATGTACCGCCCAGTCCCAATGCTTTTCATTGCTCCAGTAAGTCGCGCGTTCAAAGGCAGGCTTCAGCTTTTCGCCATCACGCACAATGGCACCGCCACAATGGTCGAAGTGCAGGTGGGTGAGGAACACGTCCGTAATGTCTGAACGGTTAAATCCAAGTGCCGCAAGCGACTTGTCCATGCTGTCCTCGCCATGCAGGTGATAATGTCCCAGGAACTTGCTGTCCTGTTTATCGCCAATACCGGTATCGATAAGCGTCAGCCGGTCACCATCTTCAATCAGCAGGCAACGCATGGCCCAGGTGCAAAGGTTATTGTCGTCCGCAGGATTGGTCTTTTGCCAGATGGTTTTAGGTACTACGCCGAACATGGCACCGCCGTCAAGTTTAAATAATCCGGTTTCAATGGTATGTAACTTCATGTTTGCTTATGATTTGCTGTAAAAATAGAAAACCCCCGGATTTAGGCCGGGGGTTTTATCGATTATTTTATTGTTCGTTCAGGAATTCTACAAGTGGATCACTTCACCGTAGGCGTCAGCGGTAGCTTCCATAATGGCTTCGCTCATGGTGGGGTGTGGGTGAACAGCTTTCAGGATTTCATGACCTGTGGTTTCTAGTTTTCTTGCTACCACGATCTCTGCGATCATTTCCGTTACGTTCGCACCGATCAAGTGTGCACCTAGCAATTCGCCGTATTTTGCATCATAGATCACTTTAACGAAACCATCTTTTGCACCGGCCGCACTTGCTTTACCAGATGCAGAGAATGGGAATTTACCAACTTTAAGTTCGTAACCTGCAGCTTTTGCAGCTTTCTCTGTATAACCTACCGAAGCAATTTCAGGTGTGCAGTAAGTACATCCTGGGATGTTATTGTAATCTAAAGGCTCTGGATGGTGACCAGCAATTTTCTCTACACAGATGATTCCTTCTGCAGAAGCAACGTGTGCCAATGCCTGACCAGTTACCACATCACCAATAGCATAGTATCCTTTTACGCCGGTACGGTAGAACTCATCAACAACGATCTTACCTTTTTCAGTTTTGATACCGGTTTCTTCCAGACCAATGTTTTCCAGGTTAGCAACAATACCTACTGCAGACAATACGATATCCGCCTCAAGCACTTCTGTTCCAGTAGCAGTTTTAACCTGTACTTTGCAGCCAGCGCCTGAAGTATCTACAGACTCCACAGTAGAAGAGGTCATCACATTGATGCCAGCTTTTTTGAAGTTGCGCAATAACTGTTTTGAAACATCTTCGTCTTCAACCGGAACGATGTTGTCCAGGAATTCAACGATGGTCACCTTGGTACCCATAGTCGCATAGAAATAAGCGAACTCAACACCGATAGCGCCAGATCCAACAACAACCATCGATTTAGGCTGCTGTGGCAGGTTCATCGCCTGTCTGTAGCCAATGATCTTTTTACCATCCTGTTTAAGGTTAGGCAATTCTCTTGATCTGCTTCCAGTAGCAACGATAATATGAGGAGCAGTGATCTCTTTCTGAGAACCATCAGCAGCACGAACTTCAACTTTGTTGTTCGGCTTAACCTTAGCGGTTCCCATGATCACTTCAATTTTATTTTTCTTCATCAGGAACTGAACACCTTTGCTCATACCATCAGCAACACCACGGCTGCGTTTGATTACTGCGCCGAAGTCAGCTTCTGCAGGTGCTGTTTTAATGCCATAGTCAGCAGCATGATTGATGTATTCAAAAACCTGTGCACTTTTTAAAAGCGCTTTAGTTGGAATACATCCCCAGTTAAGGCAGATCCCACCTAAAGATTCACGCTCTACAATGGCAGTTTTTAAACCTAATTGAGAAGCTCTGATCGCAGCAACATATCCACCCGGACCGCTGCCTATTATAATCACATCGTAGTTCATATCTTAAAATAAAGGAATAATACTTAGTACCTCGCAAAATTAGAAAAAATACTTTAGGAATTGGCGATGCCCATCTGGTTCTGCGATGAATTGTGATTTTGAATACAGATGTTACAGAAAAGATGACTGCTGCAGCTTTTTATATACAAGCAAAAAGCTTCTTTAACCAATGCAGTCGAGTTAAAGTGCTAATTCTGAAATCCCGGGAGTTGATAAGGTACAGGCGAAAGATGCAAGTGCCTCCTGCGCCAGGAGTTCTCTGTTTACATATACAGAATCTATAATAATTCAATTTCTGTAGAGTATTTCGAGAAGGAATGTTGAAAAAATAAGCTCTTGTTGAAAAAAAGCGTGTAGTTAATATAAAATTAACATGCGAAACTAAATGCGTGATAAATAAATAATTACCTTTGCGGCGTTTTATCACAATTAACACAAAAACACACACTTATTTTAAAAAAAAAGTATGATGAAATCTTTACTATCTCGGATTGTAGTAATTGTTATCGCTTTTGTAGGTTTCTGCACAGTTTCGCAAGCGCAGGTGACCACATCTTCGATAACAGGTACGGTGAAAGATGCCACACAGGCCCTGCCAGGGGCAAGTGTCAAGGCAATTCACGTGCCAACCGGAACTGTTTATGGCTTGACCACGAACAATGACGGTCGTTTTTCCATTGCCAACGCTCGCGTAGGCGGACCTTACACCATTGAGGTTAGCTACGTAGGCTACAGCACAAAGAAGTTCGAGAACATTTACCTGAAATTAGGTGAGCCTTACGTTCTGAACGTTGTTATTGCTGATGATGCTGCTCAACTTGCGGAAGTAAGAGTAGTTGGTAATCAGCCAAATGCCATCATGAACTCTAACAAAAGCGGTTCTTCGACCGTTGTTACCAGAGCTCAGATCCAAAACCTTCCAACCATTAGCAGAAGTGTAAACGACTTAACCCGTTTAACACCGCAGGCAGGTGGAAACAACGGAATCGGCGGTGGTAACTTCCGTTCAAACAACTTTAGCGTGGATGGTGCAAACTTTAACAACCAGTTCGGTATTGGTCAGAACGTTCCAGCGAACGGTTCTCCAATTTCAATTGATGCATTGGAGCAGATCTCTGTGAACGTAACACCTTATGATGTGCGTCAGTCAGGATTCACCGGTGGTTCTGTGAATGCTGTAACCCGTTCAGGTACAAACACATTCTTCGGAAATGCTTTCTTTACCATGCGTGGCGAAGAGCAACAAGGTAAACGTGTTAAAGATTTCAGAATTCCTGATGCTCAAGTTCAGAGCTTCGACGAGAAGAACTATGGATTTAGCTTAGGTGGCCCGATCATTAAAGACAAATTGTTCTTTTTTGTGAACGCTGAGAAAAAGAAAACTATACAGCCGGGAACACCTAGGATTGCTGCGACGGATGCCCTTCCTTATGGTTCCGTTTCTACAGTAACCAAAACGACTGCATCTTTCATGGATGAGGTTAAATCATACCTTTTGAATAGATATGGTTATGATCCTGGTATCTACCAAGGTTACAGCAATGTGAGTGATAACGAAAAGTTATTCGCAAGATTAGACTGGAACATTAACAACAACCACCGCTTCAGCATCCGTTACAACCAGGTAGAAAGCCAGACTCCAAGTTCAGCTAGTACCTCAGTAACTGGTTCAGGAGTGCCAACAATCGGCGGTTATGTAAATAACAGATCTGGTAATAACCCGAACGCAGGTTTGCCGTTCTCGAATTCCAACTACTTTACTGCTGCCAACCTTTACTCTGCAGTGGCAGAGTTAAACTCTACCTTCGGCAGTAAGGTTACCAACATTGCCCGCGTTACTTATACAAACCAGAATGATCCAAGAAACTCTGAGAGTGCCTTGTTCCCGATGGTGGATATCCTTGATGGTACACCTTCAGGAAGAAATGTTGGTAGCGTGCTTACTACATTCGGATACGAAGCCTTCACTTATGGAAACTTAAGAGATGTGGAGACTTATACCTACAGTGACGACTTAAATATCGCATTAGGTAAACACAATTTAACACTAGGTTTGCAGGCTGAGTTTTCTACGACTAAGAATGGTTTCCAACGTTTCGGAACAGGTTTCTACACCTTCGCTTCCTGGAATGATTTCGTAAACAATCAAAGACCTTTACAATATTCGGTTACCTATCCTCTAACCGCAGACGGTTCTCAGGCATTCCCGAGCTTTAAGTTCGCACAATACTCTGCTTACCTGCAGGATGAATTTAACGTATCCGACCGTTTAAAATTAACCGGAGGTATCAGGTTCGAACAAGCTACTTATCCGGACGTCTCTGAGGTTAAAACCCATCCATTGGTAGCACAACAAACCTTTGCAGGTGGTAAAACCATCAATACAGGTTCTTTACCTGAATCCAGAATGACCTACTCTCCACGTTTTGGTTTTAACTGGGATGTAAATGGGGATCGCTCGCTGCAATTGCGTGGTGGTACTGGTATCTTCACCGGCCGTATTCCATTTGTATGGATTGTATCTCAATCAGGCGACGCTGGATTGTTACAATACACCCAAAGCTACACAGGTACCGATGTTCCTTTCTTTAACCCGAGTATTGCTCCAAACTTAACTTCGCCTAAAGCTGAAGCAGGTTTAACCATGCCAGGCACCATCAGCTCGATCTCTTCAGACCTTAAATTTCCTCAAACTTGGAAATCAAGTTTAGCAGTTGATTTCAGATTACCACTGGGCATTGTGGGAACACTTGAAGGTATTTATGGCAAGGACCTCAACGTTGCCGTTGCGAAAAACGTGAATCTGAAAGATCCTGTTCAGTTAAACAACCCGAATTCATCTGATAACAGACCATTTTTTGCAAACTCTAATAATGCAAAGCAATTCGTAAATACAACTTCTGCAGGTATTATTGATCCTAATGGCAATGTAGCCAATAACGTGATTGAGATGACCAATGCTAAAGGCGGATACAACTGGATGGCTACTGCACAGCTAACTAAAAACTTTAGCAATGGTCTTGGCTTAATGGTTGCGTATACCAAATCAGACCAGCGTAACTATGGTGACCAAGGTGGTGACCAGTTATTAAACCTGTGGTCTATTCCACCGACATCAACTAACCCGAATAGCCCTACTTTAAGTTACTCAAGTAACTTAACACCAGACCGTATAATTGCAAACGTTTCTTACCGTAAAGAATGGTTAGGAAACTTAGCGACTTCGTTCTCACTATTCTATGAAGGTTCGCAGCAAGGTAGATTCTCTTATGTTTATTCATCTGACTTCAACCGTGATGGTCAAAGTGGTAATGACTTGATTTACATCCCTAGAGATGCAAATGATATTGAGTTTGCAGACATTACTACAGGTACTGGTACAAGCCAGAGAGTTGTGTTCACTGCAGCGCAGCAGAGCGAAGCTTTCCAGGCCTACATCGATCAGGATGAATATTTGTCTAAACGTAGAGGTCAGTATGCAGAGCGGAATGGTGCTAAATCTCCTTGGAGAAACCAGTTTGACTTCAGATTGGTACAAGAGGTATTTAAAAACGTAGGCGGTACCAAGAATTCATTCCAGTTTACTGCTGATATCTTTAACGTAGGAAACCTGATTAACCGTAATTGGGGAACTTATGACTTAATTAGAAACAGTTCTATTTTAGTTCCTACAAACACAAACGCAATCAGCGCTACTCAGGCTCCAATCTTCAACATGGCTCAATCTGGTGGTGATCTGGTAAGATCTACCTTCGGTACAACACAAAGCTTTAATTCTACTTATTACATGCAGTTCGGAGTACGTTACAACTTCAACTAATATCTAATCAAGTAATATTCCAAAAAAGAAAGAGCCTGTATCATAAATCATGATCAGGCTCTTTTTTTATATAATGGTTTTTTCTACAGGTGTTTTTTCAGGCACTAAATGGTTGCTTTTACTTGCTTTAAAGGGCTGTTTTTCTTATTTTTAAGTACAAAACATACAGGAAATGGCAGTAAAAAGACCTACTTTCAGGCCCTATCACCAGAATCAATTGGTGATGCTTCCCCCGAGTCTGGACGACTTAATTTCTGCGGATCATTCTGTCCGCGTTGTCAATGATGTGATTAATCGGATCAATCTTGAGCCGCTTTTAAAAGCTTATCACATCAGGGGTGGATCTAATTATCATCCTTTATTGCTTTTGAAGGTGCTGGTTTATGGTTATGTAACTAATAGCATGCACTGCGCTCGGTGTTTGAAGAAGTTGTTCAATTACTGGCCACCGAAGGGCTTTTAAGCATAGATCAGGTTTATACCGATGGAACCAAGATTGAGGCAAATGCCAACAAATACACCTTTGTTTGGAAGAAATCAATCCAGACCAATAAAGAGAAGATGAAAAAGCAGCTGGAGGATATCTGGAACTACGCCCAGCATGTCGCTGCTGATGAAGATCGGATGCCTGAACCACCTGATCTCACTACTATCAATCCCGAAAGTGTGAATGCCACCGTTGAAAAGCTCAATAAGTTGCTTGCAGAAAATGACCAGGTTGATAAGAAAGTTAAAGCCAAGCTGAGGTATATCAATAAGAACTTTCCGGAAAACATTGCCAAATATGAAAAGCAGGAAGCCACTCTGGGAGAGCGCAATAGCTACAGCAAGACAGACACAGACGCTACTTTCATGCGCATGAAAGAGGATCACATGTTAAATGGCCAATTAAAGCCAGGGTACAATGTACAGATATCCACCTCCAACCAGTATATCGTTAATTACACCATCCATCCAAATCCTACAGACGCACTAACCTTAAAAGCCCATCTGGAGCAGCATGAGCGTAGCTTCGGTAAGGCTCCTGATACCCTTACCGCAGATGCTGGATATGGATCAGAAGAAAATTACACCATATTGGAAGGAAGACAAGTTAAGGCATATGTGAAGTACAACACGTTCGATAAAGGCCAAAATGAGACTTATAAAAACAAGTATCCGTTCCATGTTGATAGACTTTTTTACAACGAGCAACAAGATGTATATATCTGCCCAATGGGCCAGCAAATGGAATATATTGGTGACAGAAGTCATAAGACCGGCAACGGGTTCATACAGACCTACAGGCAATATCAAGCGAAAAGCTGTACTAGCTGTCCTTTGAATGGAGCTTGCCATAAATCTAAAACCAATCGGATCATCGAGATCAATGTAAATCTAAAAAGACAAAAACAACAGGCTCATGAGCGACTCAACAGCGAGCAGGGAATAAGGCATCGAAAGAAACGATGCTTTGATGTTGAGCCAGTCTTCGCAAATATCAAACAGAACCATGGGTTCCGCCGCTTCATGCTCCGAGGTAAAGAAAAAGTCGAGATCGAATGGGGTTTACTCGCGATAGCACAAAACTTAAGGAAAAAAGCAGCATAAAAAGCCTGCTTTTGCGTGTTTTGTCCTCAAAAGCTTCAACGAAGCACCACTTTCTACACTTGATGATCAAGAACCGCTGAATAACAAAAAACTATCAACAAAAAAAGAGGCCGATCATCTTTCAATGATACGGCCTCTTTCTTTTTTGAGGTTGTTTTAAATGATAAGGGGTATTGATAAGCGAAGTCTAAAGTAATACCTGGATCATAAACGACCCAGGTATTGTGGTCAAGAGCATTAGTTCGAACCCTAATTGTTCATGTTTTTAGCAGCACACAGTCCAGGGATTAGTATCCTGGGTTCTGTGGAGTTAAGTTCGGGTTGTTACGCATCTCTGCAGTAGGCAGCGGGAATAACAAATGTTTCTCGGCAAGCACGATCGTTGGGTTGTCGGGAAACCTATGTCCTACGAAATCATCAAATCCATTCGTTGCTTCGTTGTATGCTTTTCTCAAACGTACCATGTCAAACCAGGTCACGCCTTCGTAGCACAGCTCATGCCAGCGCTCTCTCCAAACTGCTTCTTCAAACTGCGTTTGGGACAATCCCGAAAGTACAGGAATCTGCGCACGACGTCTGATGGAATTCAGTGCTTCATAGGCCTGTGTGTTTGGCGAACCATCGGCACGGTTTTGCGCTTCAGCGTAGACTAGCAAAACGTCTGCATAACGGATCTGCGGCCAGTTCAGATCTGCCTGAGTGGTACCTTTTGTACCGGCAGTACCGTTTGCAACCACGTCAAAGTGTTTGAAAATGTAGGGCGCATTCAATGCTTTCAGCGCACCATCGCCACCGTCATAGTACGAAGTGTAAAAGAAGCCCTCACGATCTTTAGCCCGTAAGTCATTTGGCTCATAAGAGTTGTAAAATTGTGCAGTTGGTACCGTAGAGCCGACCTCATCACTGTATGCCGAAACGTTTTTAAAGTTTGGCAAAAGCAATTGCTGCATCGGGTTACCAGCAACGGTAGCCAGGTACTGAATCTGAAAGATATGCTCACCTTTGTTCTCTTGCGCAAGGCTATGCAAGTCAGCGTAAGAGGCAAATAGCGTAGCCCCAGAATTGTCTATAACGTCTTTTGCCGCATCAGCAGCAAGGCGGTAGTATTCTGTACCTTTATTCAGCGGCTGTCCGGCCATGGTAAGGTATACCTTTGACAGTAAAGACTTTACTGCTGCGCGACTTGCTCGACCACTAGCATCGAGCCAAGGCAAGCCAGCAGCTTCAGCTTGTGTTAGATCGTCCACGATCAGTGCGTAACCTTCTTCAATCGGTTTTCTTGTTGGAAGAAAATCTTCTGACTCGGTAGTCTGTGGCTTAGTGATCAAAGGTACATCGCCGTATAAACGTACCAGATAGAAATAAGCCCAGGCACGAAGGAAACGTGCTTCGCCGAGGATTTGAGCTTTACGCGTCTCATCCATTGGTGTAATTGCCGGTACTCTTTCCAGAACCAGGTTCGTTTGGGCAATAACGCTATACAGCCCATTCCACCAGTTACGAACCAGTAAGTTGTCGCCATTGTACTGTAAGCCGATAAGGTTGTTCAGGTCAGAGTTCTGTCCTGTCTCTGTTTTTGCGGTGCCGGTTACAACCTCCAGCATCGAGAAGTTAGCGACAAAGATACCTGCACCACTCCCAATGAAACGTGTTTGCGCATAGGCGGCCGCTAAGGCAGCTTCAGCATGCTCCGGTATGGTGTAATAGGTGTCAGGTGTTAAGTTGGAAGGATCCGTTTCTTCAAGAAACTTTTTACAGCCTGTGCCGAATACCATCATGGCAAGCAGGACAAGCGTGGATATATGTTTAAAATTGTATTTCATGATCATTCTATTTGAAATGGATAATATTACTATAAACCGATGTTAAGACCTAAAAGGAAGGTTGTTGGCTTAGGATAATCAAAGAAAGTTTGACCTTGTGAAAACACGTTTCCATAAGTTGTAACCTCTGGATCATTACCCCTGTATTTAGTAATCAGAAAGAAGTTTTGTGCACTGGCATAAACCCTCAATCGGCTTAACTTCAATTTCTGAGCAACCTCAGCTGGGAAGGAGTAGCCAAGCAATGCATTTCTACCACGGATAAATGATCCATCTTGTATCCAGCGAGTATCAACGTTGGTTACGTAGCCTGCACGGGTATCGCGGATCGCAGCAATAGGCGTATTCTGGTTTTGTGGGGTCCAGGCATTAAGCACGCTCTTGTAGCTGTTGGCAATACCAACGCGGTCTTCCGCGGAGTGTGTGCTCATATCCATTACATCGTTCCCGTAGGAGTATTGAAGGTCAACCAGTAGTTCCCAGTTTTTGTAGCGGAAATTGTTAATGAAAGCACCCCAGCCTTTAGGGCTACCATTTCCAATGATGCTTCGGTCTTCATCATTGATGGCGAAATCACCATTGCGGTCTAAATATTTCACGTCACCCGGCAACAACGGTTTACCACCGCGATAGGTATATCTTGCCGCTTCAGCACGCTCTGCCTCGCTCCAGGTACCTAGACGGGTTAAACCCCAGAATGATCCAACTGGTTCGCCAACGCGGATAATACCGGTTTCGTTCGTAAAACCTGGGTTACCCACACCGAAGATATCTGCAGGTGTAGCAAGCTCAAGTACTTTGTTCTTGTTAAATGAAATGTTGAAGGTTGTATTCCAGGTGAAGTCTTCAGAGTTAAAGTTTACGGTGCTGATACCTAATTCTAAACCTTTGTTCTCCATCTTACCGATGTTCCGGAAAACACTCGGATGTCCACTGGTTCTTGGAACAGGTGCGTCAAGCAGCATGTCGGTTGTTTTTCTATAATAAACATCAGCTTCCAGATTAATGCGGTTCTGGAATAAACCAAGTTCAATCCCGATATCGGATTGTGCAGTGGACTCCCATGCGAGTTCATTGTTGCCTAACCTGTTGGTTCCAATACCACCAAATCTCGTATTGTTGAATATGGCTGAATAGGTACCCAGTAGACCTTTCGAAGAATATGCTGGAATCTCAGAGTTCCCGGTCACACCATAGCTGGCGCGCAACTTCAAATTGGAGATTGTGTTACTTCCTTTAAGAAAATCTTCCTCTGAAACTCTCCAGGCGAAAGCACCGGATGGGAATAATGCATATTGTTGTTGGGTTCCAAATTTAGAAGATCCATCGGCACGAGCAGTAACCGTGAAAAGATACTTATCTTTCAAGGTATAGTTCACCCTGGCGAAATAGGAGTTGAATGTAAACTCTGAACGGCGGGAACCTCCCGGGTTAGGTTTACCAGCAGCGCCTAAGTTATTTGGACCAAAAAAGTCAGTCGAAAAATTCTCGCCGCTTGCATTAAATCCAAAGATACTGGTTTGATACCAGGAAGCACCTAAGGTTGCATTGATCACGTGATCGTCTCCAATCTTCTTATTGTAAGTGAAATAATTTTCCAACGACCAGTAGCTTTCGCGGTTATTATCCAGATAGGCCGTGCCACGTTGATCAAAGGCAATACCGTAGAGCGATCGTCCATTGTATTCGTTACGTCCACGCGTTACGACGTTGGCACCGAGGATACTCCTGAATTCCAATCCTTCAGCAATGTTAATGTTGGCAAAAACGTTACCAAGGGCCGTTTGTGTTTGCAGCATATACTTCCTGTCGGTCAGGATGTGGACCGGGTTCGAACCACCTTCAGCGCCCGGATAATTCTGGTTATCTGCCCAGGTTCCATCAGCGTACTTGACAGGCAGGAATGGGAAACTTTCAGTGATCATCCTTACCGAGTTTAATCCACCCGTACCGATGTCGACCAGGTTTTCATCCTGATTGGTATAGGTCAAGCTACCGCCCACTTTAAGCCAGGTTTTCATTTGGCTCTCTACATTGAACCTTCCTGAATAGCGTTTTAGATAGGAGTTAAGCAGTAAACCATTGTCTTCACGAAGGTTTAAAAAGATCCCGTAAGTGGTTTCCTGGTTACCTCCGGTAAGGCCGAGTTGATGATTATGAGAGAGCTTATTTTGGGTGGCCTCTTTGAACCAGTCGGTGTCATACAAAGGATTGCCCTGTGCATCGAACAAATTTGGAAGGCTCAGACGTTTGATCCTTGGATCAACATAGTTTCCTGCTGCCCAACCTGCAGGGTCATAGGTTTGTGCATTTGCATAAGCCAGATTTTCGGTATCGAGGTATTCTCTTGCATTCAGCATTTCCACCCGGTTCGGACCAATCGTTGGTACGCTGAATTCTGCATCGTAGGTGATTCTACTCCCTGCAGAACTACCTTTTTTGGTGGTGATCAGGATCACACCATTCGCGCCACGTGCACCATAGATCGCGATGGAAGATGCATCTTTAAGCACCTCTACGGAAGCGATATCTCCAGGGTTCAAGAAGTCAATGGCATTACTGTTTTGTGTTTGCGAGCCTACCGGAAGGATCACACCATCAATGACATACAGCGGATTGTTGGAGCTGTTGATGGAGCTAAATCCACGAACACGAACGTTGGTCTGTCCACCAGGGCGACCGGAGTTCGTATTTACCTGCACACCGGCGATTCGGCCCGCCAGTGCCTGGTTCAGGGAAGCGGCGGGACGTTCTTCCAATTGTTCCTGACGTACGGAACCCACGGCGCCAGTTACGTCCGACTTACGACGGGTACCGTAACCTACTACCACGACATCCTGGAGGTTCTCGCCCTCAGCTGGGGCCATACGGATGGTGATCGCGGATGCGCCGTTACCTGCAGCACGTGTCTGCGGGTTATAACCGATGTAAGAAAAAGTGAGGGTTTCTGAAGCATTTGTCGCTTCAATGGTGAATTTACCAGCGCCGTCGGTTACTGTAGTTTTACCGGAGGCACTCTTAATCCCAACACCTGCGAGTGGTCTGCCCGACTCGTCCAGGACCGTACCGCTGACACGGATCTGTTGGATATTACTTTTGGAAAAGGTGATACTTGCAGCTTTGAGACTGGCGCTGTATGCAGAAGTCCCATTTGCAAAGGCCTGGTTGCCCATTAACATGAGCACAGGGATACCTGTACAGAGTAAATGTTTGATTTTCATAAAGTTTATTATTGGTTAGAATTGATGTAGGTGCGCGGGGCACCAGGTGCTGTACGAAATACGGGAAGGAGCTGTTGGTGTTGCTTGCCGACTTTAGAGCGTAAGAAGGGTGCTTTGTTTAAAGGTGAATTACTAAACCGATTTACTAAGTGTTTATATTAATATACTTATCAGCTATATTCTTGTATCAAATTGGTTTGAGATGTCGATTAATGGATCTTATCTATCGAGCGGCACGTAATTCCCGGGTTCTTTTAACTCTTTGGCTAGTTAAACAGATGAAAGCGTTATTCAATTATAGGTATATACTATCCATATTCCAAATTTCTTTAAATAATTTATTGCGAATAAATTAATAATAATTTATCCGATGCTAAGCAAATAATTTATGTTCCAGGAGGCAAACGGCGGAACCTTTGTTCGTAAGCATACACTTGTGCCATAGAACCCATATGTGTTTGGAACAAAGGCAGATTAGCCTGGAAATGATCTGCTTTACTGCAGGGATTTGCAGATTGTAAATGTGCTTTCCCGCTGCTATATTCAGCCAATATTTTTCTGCTAACCGACCAAAAATGCAATTAAAAAAATTTCTTTATCTGGCAGGATTGACCCTGATCAGCTTACCTCACTATTCAAACGCGCAATCCGGACCTCACCCGGGACAGCAAAATAAGAAAACACCGTCTGAACTTGCCAGTGTGGGCAACTTCAAAGGCGCCGCAGTCGCCATAGATAAACTTGGCGCCGGACGCGCCGAAAAAGATAAGGAAGTACTTTACAACTATGCAAGAACCTATGCACAAGCGGATGAAAAAGCAAAAGCACTGAAGCTGCTGAACCAGGCTATTGATCGGGGTTTCTTAGCGATCAACCGCGTTAAGGAAGATGAAGCCCTGAAAACTGCGCTGGGCAGCAGCGGTATGGAGCAGGTGCTAAGCCGTATGCGTCAGCTTTCCGCACCATATATCAGCGGTAAAGCCGTACTTTCCAAAGCAGAAAAAGAAGAAATTTTCAAGCTTGCCCTGGAGGGACTCGATAAGTTCTACTTCGATCCGAAGGTTGGAAAAGAGATGACCGACGATCTCAACCGGATGTTTTATAAAGAAGGTCAGTTTGATAAGATTGATACCCTTTCGAAATTCACGGGGGAGCTGGTGAAATATTTCCGCAAGAAGACCAACGACAAACACTTTTACATTGGTGTAGACCGTGGACAAGTATCAGAAAGGGTACCTAACCTGAGCGTGACTACACCAGAAGAGCGGAACTTCGGTTTTAGGGAAGTCGCAGTGCGCAACGGAAACATCGGGTACATCCGCTGGGATGAATGTATCGCCGGCCCGGAGGCCTATAAAACGGCGGAGAGTGCTTTGAACCTGATGCGGAACACCCGTGCGGTGGTGATTGACATCAGCCACAACGGTGGTGGAAATGGTGAAATCTCCACCTTCCTGTATCACTATCTGTTTAAACCGCAAGACAAACGATTCGAAACCCTGCTGATCAAGAAGTGTAAAGGCGAGGACGAATGGCGCCGCAGTGAACCACCTGTAGCACCATTGTCGGCCGGACCCAATCTTGGCGACAAGCCCATTTATGTGGTTACTTCCGGCAATACCTTCTCTGCAGCTGAATACTTTGCCTTCATGATGAAAGAGCTTGACCGTGCAACCATCATCGGCAAAAACACCGGCGGTGGGGGTAACCCGGTGAACATGATCAGCAATGGGAAATATATGATGTATGTTCCGACCTGTCAGATCACAACCAGTGAAGGGAAGTCGCTCGAGGGTAAAGGTGTTGCGCCAGACATCGAGTTCAAAACTGAAGACTGGAGCAAGGAGCTCATGGAAGTGGTGAATGATGACCTGAAGAAGCAAGGCAAATAATAAACCAGAATTTTCCATAATGCAGAAAGCCTCGATCAACGGGGCTTTCTGCGTTATGGAATATAGTTAAAAGTACTGGAAAGTACCTTTTTCACTTTGTATCGTCACCTGTTTTTTATCACCAGCTTCTACACGACCCACGATCTGCGCGTCGATGTTAAAGCTTTGAGAGATCTCGATGATGTCTGCAGCAATTGCCTCCGGAACATACAGCTCCATACGATGACCCATGTTAAATACCTTGTACATTTCTTCCCAGCTCGTACCGGATTGCTCCTGGATCAATTGGAATAACGGGGGTACCGGGAACAGGTTGTCTTTAATTACATGTACATCCTCATTGATGAAGTGCAAAACCTTTGTCTGTGCACCACCACTGCAGTGTACCAGTCCATGGATCTGGCTTCTGTAGCTTTCCAGAACCTTCTTGATCACCGGTGCATAGCTGCGGGTAGGAGATAACACCAATTTACCAGCAGTCACGGTGGTGTTTTCATCAACAGCGATCTCGTTTGTTAAAGCTTTACTTCCGGAGAATACCAGGTCAAACGGTACTGCAGGGTCAAAGCTTTCCGGGTAAGCCGAAGCAATGGCCTTATGGAAAACATCATGTCTTGCGGAGGTTAGTCCGTTAGAACCCATGCCGCCGTTGTATTCTGATTCATAACTTGCTTTACCGCTGGAAGACAAGCCTACGATCACATCTCCCGGCTGGATGTTGTGGTTGCTGATTACCTCTTCGCGTTTCATTCTGCAGGTCACGGTCGAATCCACGATTATGGTTCTTACCAGGTCGCCCACATCAGCGGTCTCGCCGCCGGTAGAGTAGATGGAGATGCCTTGCTCACGCAGTTCAGCTAAAATCTCTTCCGTGCCGTTGATGATTGCCGCAATCACTTCACCTGGGATCAGGTTTTTGTTACGGCCAATCGTTGAGGATAAAAGGATGTTTTCTGTTGCACCAACGCAGATCAGATCGTCCAGGTTCATGATGATGGCATCCTGTGCAATGCCTTTCCAAACCGACAGGTCGCCGGTTTCTTTCCAGTACACATAGGCCAGGGCAGATTTGGTGCCTGCACCATCGGCATGCATAATGTTGCAGTACGCTTCATCATTTCCCAGGATGTCGGGGATGATCTTACAAAAAGCCTGAGGGAAAATTCCTTTGTCAATATTTTTGATGGCATTATGCACATCTTCTTTTGAGGCAGAAACGCCACGTTGGTTATACCTGTTATCACTCATGTTGTTGCAAAGATATAGAAAGCGCTTAAAGTAGGGTGTTTTAGAAATAAAAAACCCCTCAGCAAGGCTGAAGGGTTTGTAAAAGAAGGATTAATTATTTTGAAAATAGCAGCTCTCTCAATTTTGGTAAAGGCCAAACGTTATCATCAACAATTTGCTCCAATTTATCAGAGTGATAACGGATGTTGAAGAAGTAAGACTTCACTTTCTCATCATAAGCAATCGCTTTCTCACGGGTATCTTCAATGTTGTTGGTCACTTTACGTTCTTCCAGCATGGCATCAACGTTGTTTTTCACAATTCTAAGGTGTTGTGAAAGTTTGTTGATGATCTCTACTGGTGTAGATAGCGCTTCCTCGTTCAGGCCAAGTTCTTTTAGTCCCTTAGCATTTTCGATCAAAGTATTCTGGTAAGCGATACAAGCCGGGATGATCATGCTGTTTGCAACTTCACCATAAACCCTTGCCTCGATCTGAAGCTTTTTGTAATAGCTTTCCAGAAGGATCTCGTGACGTGCATCAAGCTCTCTTTTGCTGAAGATGTTGGTTTTAGTGAATAGCTCAACACTTTTCTCGCTTACATAAGCGTCTAATGCTTTAGGTGTGGTTTTGATGTTTGCTAAACCGCGACGTTCTGCTTCTTCTTCCCACTCTTTACCATAACCATTACCTTCGAAACGGATATCTTTCGATTCTTTAATGTAACGTTTGATCACGGTTAATAAAGCGATGTCTTTTTTCTCGCCTTTTTTGATCAAACGGTCAACATCAACTTTAAATTTCACCAACTGATCTGCAACGATCGCGTTCAATACGGTCATTGGTGCAGAAGAGTTCGCCGAAGAACCTACGGCACGTAGCTCAAACTTGTTACCAGTGAAGGCGAAAGGTGAGGTACGGTTACGGTCGGTATTGTCTAATAAGATCTGCGGGATCTTCGGAATACCCAACCATAGTGCGTTATCTTCTTTAATCTTTTTGCTGATGCGGCTGTGCTCGATCTCATCAAGTACCTCGTTCAACTGCTGACCAAGGAAGATAGAGATGATCGCAGGTGGCGCTTCGTTTGCACCTAAGCGGTGATCGTTGCTTACCGAAGCGATACTTGCTCTTAAAAGATCTGCATGTTCGTGCACCGCTTTGATCGTGTTTACGAAGAAAGCAAGGAACATCAGGTTATTTTTAGGTGTTTTACCAGGTGCCAATAAGTTTTTACCGGTATCGGTGATCAATGACCAGTTGTTGTGTTTACCTGATCCGTTGATCCCTGCATAAGGTTTCTCATGTAAAAGCACTTTGAAGTTGTGTCTCAAAGCAACTTTCTCCATCACATCCATCAATAATTGATTGTGGTCGATGGCAAGGTTAATTTCTTCGTAGATCGGTGCACACTCAAACTGCATTGGTGCAACCTCATTATGACGGGTTTTCAAAGGAATACCCAATTTCAAAGATTCATTCTCGAAATCTACCATGAAAGCCTGTACACGCTCCGGGATAGAACCGAAGTAATGATCCTCTAACTGCTGACCTTTTGCAGACATGTGGCCGAATAAAGCTCTGCCAGTCATAACAAGATCCGGTCTTGCATTATATAAGGCTAGATCTACCAGGAAGTATTCCTGTTCGATCCCTAAAGAAGCATTTACTTTAGTGATGCTTTTGTCGAAATACTGACAAACATCAACTGCAGCTTTATCGATTGCATTTACCGCTTTTAAAAGTGGCGCTTTAAAATCTAAAGCTTCGCCAGTATAAGAAACGAAAACGGTTGGGATACAAAGTGTTTTTCCAGAAGGGCTTTCCATGATGAAGGCTGGGGAAGAAGGATCCCATGCGGTATAACCACGTGCTTCAAAAGTATTACGGATACCGCCGTTCGGGAAGCTGGAAGCATCAGGCTCTTGCTGAACCAAGGCGCTACCTGCAAAATTCTCTACCGGACCTTCGCTGCTTGGCTCAAAAAAGGAGTCATGTTTCTCTGCAGTGGTGCCGGTTAATGGCTGGAACCAATGGGTGTAATGTGTTACACCTTTAGACATTGCCCATGTTTTCATTGCCGTAGCAATATGGTTTGCGTCGTCCTGGCTAATCAGTGTGCCTTGTTCAACAGCCGAAATCAACTTGCCGTAAACTTCTTTAGACAAGTAAGCTTTCATTTTTTTCTGATCAAAAACGTTTGATCCAAAAAAGTCAGAAATCTTTGTTGATGGTGCTTTAACCTCTGGATATAGGCGGGATTGTGCTTCGTTTAATGCAAATGATCTTAAACTTTTCATTGGTTTTTTAGAATTTGTCCAAAAATAGACCTTTTTAATTTTATTTCTGCTCAAATGTTCAAAAAATCTACCTCATTTTTCAATATCACAGTGAATTTTTAACTTAAAAATCGAAAAATGATGAAAACAGGGGTGTCAAACACCGAAGGCTAGCAATTTGTTACATGAATGATCAAAGATTGTATTTCCTAAAAAACGGTAGCATACCGACGATCTACCCTTACCTGAGCGGCGCTTGAGCAGGCATTCAACCACTGGTGAAAGGCCCTTGATCCGCCCAGGGGGCGAGTCAACCCCGGTTCAAGGCCGGGTCAAGGGCGGGTCGAGGCCCTATTGACCCCCCGGCAGATGGGTAACGGATATAGCTTTATAAAACTTCAAGGCATTTACAGGATTTTTTTACCTTTGCCATAATCCTTAAACATACATTATAGTGGAAAATACACAGCTGACAACATTAGAAACCGCCAAGGACCTTGGTCTTTTACCAGAAGAGTATGATAGAATTATAGCGATCCTGGGTCGTACACCTAATTTTACAGAACTAAGTATCTTTTCTGTGATGTGGAGCGAGCACTGCTCTTACAAGAACTCCATCAACTGGCTAAAGAAACTCCCTAAAGACGGTCCACGTATGCTGGCCAAAGCAGGAGAGGAGAATGCCGGAATGGTTGATCTTGGTGATGGCATTGCCTGCGTGTTTAAAATTGAGTCGCACAATCACCCTTCTGCATTGGAGCCTTATCAAGGTGCAGCAACCGGGGTGGGTGGTATCAACCGTGATATCTTCACCATGGGTGCAAGACCAATCGCACAGCTGAACTCGTTGCGTTTCGGTGATCCAAATCACCCGAAAACACAATGGCTGATGAAAGGCGTGGTAAAAGGTATCGGTGATTACGGAAATGCTTTCGGGATCCCTACCGTAGGTGGTGAGTTGTTCTTCGATGAGAGCTTCCACGTTAACCCATTGGTAAACGCGATGTCTGCGGGTATCGTGAAAGTTGGTGAAACCGTTTCTGCGACATCTTATGGTGTAGGTAACCCGGTATATATCGTAGGTTCGGCTACCGGTAAAGACGGTATCCATGGTGCTGCCTTTGCATCGAAAAATATTACAGAAGATTCTGTGAACGACCTTCCTGCCGTTCAGGTAGGTGATCCGTTCCAGGAAAAACTGTTATTGGAAGCAACCTTAGAAGTGATTCAAACTGGTGCCGTTATCGGTATGCAGGATATGGGTGCCGCTGGTATCATCTGTTCGAACTCAGAGATGAGTGCGAAAGGTGAGCACGGTATGCGCATCGACTTAGATAAAGTTCCAACCCGTCAGGAGAACATGAAACCTTTCGAGATCCTGTTATCAGAATCTCAGGAGCGTATGCTGATCGTGGTTGAAAAAGGCCGTGAAGCAGAAGTGGAAGCGGTATTTGATAAATGGGATCTTCACGCGGTGCAGATCGGTGAAGTAACCGATACGCAGCGTCTGGAGTACTACATGAATGGCGAACTGGTTGCAGATGTACCTGCAGACGACCTGGTATTGGGTGGTGGTGCACCGGTATATGACCGTGAATACAAAGAGCCGGCTTATTTCCAGGAATACAAGAAATTCAACATTGATTCGGTTGCGGTACCACAAAACCTGAAAGCCATTGCTGATCACCTGGTTTCACATCCGAACATTGCTTCGAAAAGATGGGTAACCGATCAGTACGACTCTATGGTAGGTACGGCAAACATGACCACCAACCGTCCAAGTGATGCGGCGGTAGTTTCTGTAAAAGGAACCGATAAGGCTATTGCTTTAACAGTAGACTGTAACTCACGGTACGTGAACGCAGATCCGGAAACCGGTTGTGCCATCGCGGTAGCAGAAGCGGCAAGAAACATTACCTGTGCAGGTGGTGAGCCAGTGGCGATCACCAACTGTCTGAACTTCGGTAACCCTTATGTACCGGAAGTATTCTGGCAGTTCGCATCAGCGATCAAAGGTATGAGCGCTGCAGCAACAAGGTTCGAAACGCCAATTACTGGTGGTAACGTATCTTTCTATAACCAGTCGACCGACGACGGACCGGTATTTCCGACCCCAACCATCGGTATGTTGGGTATCCTGGATAACAAAGAGACTTTAACCACTTTAGACTTCAAACAAGCGGGTGATCTGATCTACCTGATCGGTGCCTCTAAAAACGATATTGCATCCTCACAATACCTGGCTTCTTACGTAAAAGTAAAAGCATCTCCAGCGCCTTATTTCAACCTGGAAGAAGAGTATGCGATGCAGCAGGTGGTTAAGCAGCTGATTATTCAAAAGCTGATCAAATCTGCGCATGACGTGGCAGATGGTGGTTTATACATTTCGCTATTGGAATCTTCAATGCCAAACAACCTTGGTTTCAACATCAGCAGCGATGAGTCGATCCGTAAAGACGCCTTCCTGTTCGGTGAAGCACAAGGCCGCGTGGTGGTATCCCTGTCTTCTGATCAGCAGGAAGCATTTGTAGAATTGCTTGCCGCTTCAGAAACGGAGTTCAGCTTATTGGGTACCGTAACTGATGGTACATTGGTTGTTGACGAAGAAAACTTCGGAACGGTGTTAGAGGCAAAACAAGTACATTTAAACGTATTGCACAACATCTTAGGCGCATAAGCCATGTTCAATAAAATACACCATGTAGCGATCATTTGCTCCGACTATACCCGGAGCAAAGATTTCTACGTGAATACCCTTGGATTAACAGTGGTACAGGAAGTATACCGGGAAGCCAGGAAATCTTACAAGCTTGATCTGGCGGTGAATAGTCACTACCAGATCGAGCTTTTTTCTTTTGAAAACCCACCATTGCGGGCTTCAGGTCCTGAGGCCGTCGGCTTAAGGCATTTGTGTTTTGAGGTCAATGACCTGGATGCTGTGGTTGCAACGTTAAATGCCCGGGGTGTGGTCACTGAACCGATCCGGGTGGACGAGTACAGCGGCAAACGCTTTACCTTCTTTACCGATCCGGACAAGCTGCCGCTGGAGATCTACGAACGTTAGCGATGGGTTCTGTGTTCCGTTTTAAGGAGTTTGAAGTTGATCAAACTGGCTGTGCGATGAAGATCAATACCGATGGTGTGCTGATTGGCGGAATTGTTACTGCTGATGCGCCCTCGCGTATGCTGGACGTTGGAACCGGCACCGGTGTGATCGCCATGATGCTGGCGCAGCGGTTTCCTAATGCTGTTGTGGAGGCCATAGAAATCGATCCTGCTGCCGCTGCTACAGCTACTAAGAACTGCGCTTCATCGCCCTTTGCTTCGAGGCTTAAGGTTCATACCGGAGATATCCTACACTTTGAAAGTGCTACTGGTTACGACCTGATCATCTCCAATCCACCATTTTTTGTAAATGATCTACAAAATCCGGAAGCACGAAAGCGACTCGCGCGGCATGCCGATGAAGATTTTTTTGTTGGGCTGATCCGGAAGGTTTCCATGCTGTTAAATCCTTCTGGTGAATGCTGGCTGATCTTACCCGTTAAACAAGCGGAGGAATTGGTGGTTCAGGCGGTATTGTACAAGTTGTTTCCGAAGCGCATCATCCATGTGCATTCCGATGAAAGTAAACCAGAGATCCGGCAGGTGATTTGTTTCAGTTTCGCCAATGTGGCGCCTGTACATGAAGATTTCTATATTTACGCTGCGCAGGGCGTGTACACGGATGCTTACGTAAGTTTGCTGAAGGACTTTTTCCTGGCATTTTAAATCTACTATTTTGAAGCGAATTGGATTGATATCTGATACCCACGGGTATCTGGATGAAGCAGTATTTAAACATTTCGAGGAATGTGATGAGGTTTGGCATGCGGGCGATTTTGGTGCAGATGTAGCAGCCCCATTAGCAGCTTTCAAACCTTTAAGAGGTGTATGGGGGAATATTGATGATAAAGACATCCGCCTGGAGTTTCCGGAGCATAATCGCTTTATGTGTGAAGATATGGATATCTGGATGACGCATATTGGTGGTTATCCGGGAAAATATGCGCAACAGGTAAGACCAGAAATATACACTAAGCCACCAAACCTTTTTATAACAGGACATTCGCACATACTGAAAGTCATGTTTGACCCAAAAATCAACTGTCTGCATATAAATCCCGGAGCAGCAGGTAAATCCGGCTGGCATAAAGTAAGAACATTAATTCGTTTTAGCATTTCTTTCGACAAAATTGATAACTTAGAAGTAATAGAGTTAGGTAAAAGATAACGTACACTTTACACTAAGTATCATGGCAGGCATTAAAACTTTGGGCCAGTTCATTCTTGAAAAACAGGCCGACTTCCCGTATGCAAAAGGGGAATTATCCAGGTTGCTGCGCGACATTGGAATTGCAGCTAAAATTGTAAACCGGGAGGTGAATAAGGCCGGACTGGTGGATATCCTGGGCGACGTCGGGTCTGTGAACGTCCAGGGGGAGGAGCAGAAGAAGCTGGATGTGTTTGCGAATACCCAGTTCATTGCGGCCCTGACCTGCGGTGGCGAGTGCTGCATTGTTGGCTCCGAAGAAGAGGATGAGTTTATTGCTATCGATTCACCGGTATCGGTGGATGCTAAATACATTGTTTGTATTGACCCGCTTGACGGTTCCTCGAACATCGACTGTAACGTGGGTGTGGGTACGGTGTTTTCTGTGCTTAGGCGAAAATCTGTTGAGGGTAAGGCCACGCTTGCGGACGTACTGCAAAGGGGCACGGAGCAGGTTGCTGCGGGCTATGTTGTTTACGGATCATCAACGATGCTGGTGTACACCACCGGTAAGGGGGTAAACGGCTTTACGCTGGATCCTTCAATTGGGGAATTTTGCCTTTCACACCCGGACATGAAGATTCCTGCCAATGGTAAGATCTACTCGATCAATGAAGGGAACTATATGAACTTCCCTGAGGGGGTAAAGAAATACCTGCATTATGCACAAAGTACAGATCAGGCGACCAACCGGCCTTATACTGCAAGATACATCGGCTCTATGGTGGCCGACATCCACCGGAATTTGATTAAGGGGGGTATTTACATCTATCCAACGACGACCTGTTCGCAGGATGGAAAGCTGCGGTTGATGTATGAATGCAATCCGATGGCTTTCATTGTGGAGCAAGCTGGAGGAAAGGCCTCAGACGGTTTCCGCCGGATCGTGGACATTGAACCGAAGGATCTGCACCAGCGCACCTCCATTTACATCGGCTCTAAAGAAATGGTGGAGATGGTGGAAGGATTCCTCGCAGAGGACAAGGCAGCAAGCGGTCTGAAAGTTAAAGTAGGTTAAGCGTGTTTAAAGTAGGGTAGAGGCGTTGCGCTCCGCTTCGAAGGCAGCGTCAATCTGCCATTCTGCACGGTTTTTTGATGCTGCGACTGCCAGCTGGTCGCAGCGTTCGTTTTCCGGGTGCAGGTTATGCCCTTTGATCCAGGTAAAGGCAACATGATGAAGCTTGTATATGTTGAGGAACTGCATCCAAAGGTCTTTATTCTTTTTGCCTTTGAAGCCGGTTTTAGCCCAGCCGAAAACCCATTTCTTTTCTATGGAATCGATCACGTACTTGGAATCGGAGGTGACCATCACTTGCGCGCCTGGTGTCTTGATGGCTTTTAGGCCCTCAATTACGGCGAGTAGTTCCATGCGGTTGTTGGTGGTCATGCGGAAGCCACCGCTAAGTTCCTTGTAATGTTTTCCGGAGCGCAGGATAACACCGTAGCCACCTGGGCCGGGGTTTCCACTTGCTGCGCCGTCTGTGAAGATTTCGATCATAGAAGGGGCAAAGGTAAGTTTTCTGGTTTGAAAACGTATATTGGTGTGGATTAATGGACGTTTTAGTCGTTATTGGTGTTTCTTGGTAAAGGTTCGAGCCCTATATTCCACCCTTTATGGGGCAAAGTCTTTAAACGAGATTTTTGCCCCATTTTTTTTTCCCGTAACTCTTTGTTTTCCAGATATATTAACTCGGCCGCCCGGTTGACTTTTCCGGTTCGACATGCCCCTTCTACGTACATCATTTTTTCAGGGAACAAAATACCTACTAGGTACCTTTTCGCCTCAATACTGGCAATATCATATAACCTGTCTACCTCACAAAGCGCGTTTACAGCCATTTGAGCTAGATTTTTGATGTTTACATGCGTCGACTTCTGTACGTTTACTTCATTTAGCCGCATCTCCAAACGTGCGACTGTCGAACCGTTCTCCTCTTTAATCTTCCGATACTCATTCGCTTCCAGCTCATGTAGCAGCAATAGTTCTCTTGCATTGTCAATTTTCTATTGGCTTCCCCAATTTGTCGGATGAGTTCGTCGCTTTCTTCTTTTATTGCACGGTGCTGATTGGTATAGGCTTCCGCAATACTAGCGACAAACAATTCTGGATAGCCTGAACGTATACGTTAACAGTACATTCATTCTTTCGTCATAACCCGTCAGTTCTGACTTGATATTCAGAAATTTGGTGTCCAGGTAATCGCCATTTATTTTCACTATGGTGATTTTATTGTGAACAATGGGTTGCACATTTTCAATCTGGCTAGCATTTGAGATCACAACCGCCTCGATCCCTTCATCTTTTAACGCATTTTCCAGCAACCGGTCAAAATTTGTTGTGACGACGACTTTAAAGGTTCCGGCTTTAATTAATTTAGCAATAGCCTGGTGCGCCTTGGTAGGTCGTTTCAGACCTTCTTCGAATTCTTCTTCCGTAGGTTCAAAATACCTTTTAAGCAGATTAATCCGTTCTTCTGGTGTGCTGGTAATTGATTCTAAAATCTCAGAGTAGTCTGGCTCCTTGCCGAATTTATTACGGTACCATCGCGCTGGGTCTTTTCCGGGATCTTCCTTGTGTACAACAGCTAGTTGTTTGATCTGATCCTCGTTAATTTCCCAGCCGGTGGGTATGCCAGCATTTCTGGAGACACCAGACCCTAAGAACAGAGCCTGTACGCCCGGATTGTTATAAAGTGTATAAGAGAGGTAGGTTAGATCATTATTCATATCTATTAAGCAGGGATAGATTTACGGTGATGAGTGCTGGATTCTTTCAAAGCCACGAAAAGCTCTCTGATAAAGTCCCTTGTATTGTTCAAAACGTGTTCAGTAAATTGATCAATAATTAGTTCTGGTGAGGTTTGGGAAAAAGCAGTTCCTTCCATCTTCTTTACAAAATATGAAAACCCATCTGTTTGAAGATTCAGGGTATATCCATGGATAAACCTGTTTCTCAGGTTGTTGATTTGCAAAAGATATCTTGTGAAGAAGGGATCAAAACTGACCATACACCTGTTCAGTTTATCGTTTTGCCGATAGCCTAAGTCTATCAGACGTTTCAAATAGGTTAGATAATCGTGCAATGGAGAACTTAAAGGCTGCTTAACATAGATCATTACTTTTTTAATAAAAATCTCTGCA
This sequence comes from Pedobacter sp. SAFR-022, assembly GCF_051965375.1. Taxonomy (NCBI): domain Bacteria; kingdom Pseudomonadati; phylum Bacteroidota; class Sphingobacteriia; order Sphingobacteriales; family Sphingobacteriaceae; genus Pedobacter; species Pedobacter sp. SAFR-022. The sequence continues at coordinate 175,889 of NZ_JBQCME010000003.1, read as the reverse complement.
AGCAACACCAGATTCTCGTATAATGAAGCTAACATTAAAATGAAATTTTGAAAATTAAGATCAATCATCTCTTTATATAATGATTTATCATCAACCTTGTAATAATATTTTAATGTCGAAGTTCCATCAATCAATGTACAATCCATTTCAAAGGGCAAAGAGGTGATGTTTCCTGCAAGTATATTATGATCGATGTCCTGAAAATATGTGTAGAAGAGTGTTTCGCACTTTCTGAATTTCGATTCAATTGCGTTTAGTAAATCGGTAATTGAATCGAGCCGTACAGAATACTTGTTATCAAAAGCAACATTCAGATTGGTAACTTTAGTTGCCGCAATTTTTCTGGTAAGGACGTTTAGCAGGGCATTTTTTTGTGCTGCAAAACTATGTAAGGTCTGGGTTTTTACCATGTTGAGTTGTCTCTGTCAATTGATCGATTTATTTCATTGTTTACCGATTTAAGCACATCCCGCAGGAACTGGTTTACCGGATAATATTCTGGCAGACCTTTGATATACGATTCAATTAAATCACGTAGATCTAGATCAACCTGGAATGGTTCATTTGCAGCGCCTGATTTCACGCCCATTGTGGTAATAGCAATATAGCATTGCGTTCGAAGCTTTTGATAAAGTTCCGGGTTGTTATTGTTACTCTCCTGTACCAAATCATATAGCTTGACCACTAAGTCCATCAGCGTAATATCTTTCACATGAAATATGCTTAATGTCTCTATAAGCCTCAATAGTTTTTCTCCATTGCTGTCCATATCTTGCAACTTTGTCTCATAGAAGGAGGACACCTCATTATTTAAGGCGTCTCCGGGTTGAAGATATTCCAGCAAATCTTTAGCATAATATAAATGGCCGCCAACGTTGTCCTCAATTAAATACCATTCGATGGCCTTAAAAAACATTTCCAATTTAATTTCAGGCCCACATTGATCAAAAAGATGGGAATGCCGCCCATCAGGAACAAATTCATACCCACTCAATGTCCTCCTGCTGATAACGATCTGTTTTTTAAACTGATACCTCCTCAATAAGTAATTAAAAACGTCGTCGGGTCCGTTTGTCTTTAATACAAGATTCAAACAACGTTCAATCTCATAGGTCAATGCAAAATGTACAGTATGATTGAGAATTAAATCCGCCATTTGCGCTTCCGTGACCAGTACATTATCACTTAGCCTGATAAAGAACATGCCAACTTCCCGCTGCCCCGCCCTTGCTAGAAAATCCCGGCAATAATCCATCGTAAGCGGATCTTTTACGACAAATAAACTTTGGAGCGCAGTGGCGAGCATGAAGTTGTTTTCCTTTTTCTTTTTGTTAAACACCTTCAAAATCACTTCTATGTCCTGATCGGTGAGTTCCGTTTCTCCGGGAACACGTTGACCATAAACCGCCAGCAAAATGTTATCTGCTTCGGGAGTTTTTAACTGTTGCAGTTTTTTTACCCATTCCCAGTAATAGGTATGATCATTATGCTTAAAATACATAGTGCTCAAAATCCTGTAACCGTAGAGGTTGTACAAAGCAAATGATCGCTCAAACATCTTATTGTTGAGTGCTTTGGCATAGTTTGGGTAATTATTTTCTAGCGCATTTTGAAAGGCCCAGTAATAATGAGGGGGATATTGTTGTGGTTCCAAAAAAGAGATAATACTTTCAGCCAATTCGTCCTCGTTAGCGATATTAACAAATTCAGCTGCCTTTCCTGCCACATAATTCTCTACATCGGGCATTTCTAAGATACTTGTTTCTGCTTTAGAGAATAGTTGGGAAATCCGCTCAGTCAAATTTTTGGGCTTGAGAGCAGAACGTACTACATCGACTAAGGAAGACATACTTTCCGGCATGCCCCACTTCTCAAACCAATATAACTTTTCAAGCACTTCTTTTTGGTCAATGATGCTGAAGTCAGCAGCCTTTTCATTCAAAAATCCGAGAACTTGCTTTATTTCGGTATCATTTCTGTAAACGGATTTATTTCTACTGGAGGCAAAAATACCTCTCGGCACATCTAGAATGCTTTTCAATATTTCACTTCTCAACCCATCTGCATTGGGCAAGCTGTAAATCTGGAACAAAAAATCTACAATAGACTTTCTTAGTTTTTTAACAGGGCCAGATGACGGCAAATAGTATGTTGTTATATTAAATGCATCTTGGTTGACCGCATTCCATTCAGATATCGTGAAATCTAAATTCAAAAGAGAGCTTACGCATAGTAGCGAAAACTCTAATTCCTTGTTTGTAAGCTTTTTCGCCCTTCGGTTAAGTTCAGAAAGGAGATATTGTTGCCGTGTCATGGCAAATGATTCGATAGCGTCTCTCTTTGAGAAGGAAAAAATATTCGCTAACTTTTTATTCGCTGTAACATTATACAATTTCATTGAATTTGAGACGACGAAATCTAGATTCACAGGGTACATATAAAGATTACTTAAAATACTGATTACTCTGTTTATCGGCTCGTCGCCCGACTGGTAATTATACTTTTCATTTTCGATGTAATCAGTGTAGATGACATGATTTTCATTCGCGATAGACTTCGTAAAGTAAGTAATGGCCTGTTTCGAAATCTCTTGCTGAATAAAACTAATGCTTAAAACGGTGCCTAAAATCTTCTTGATAACATCTATCGACTGCGCAGTCTCAATTAATGCCGTATAAATGGACAAGATTTCTCTTAGAACGTCATTTTGTTTGCTATTAATTTCATCAACACTACTCAAGTTAATTACGATATTATCAATATGGGCAGCAAAATCTGTGATGTATTTGATTACCTCGTTATAGTCTATTTCCGATAAAATAATATCACTATAATAATCAGGTTTGATGCTCTGTTCATACCGGCCGTTAACGAAACCTTTGTCTATAAGTAACTTTAGCGCGTCGCTAATGTTCTGTGGCTTGGTTTCATGCAGGTCAGCTATCTTGTTAATGATGTTGCTGTCATTAAAATTAAACGGCTCAATAAGCGAGACCGTCTGAAGAATACGCTGAACAGAAGAATGGTTGACCCCGGTTAATTTACTAACCGTCTGCACATAGCTGTTGAAGTAATTTTTTACATAACTTTTTAAGAAATCGTGCTCCTTAATTTCGCTTATTGGAATGTTTTCACGCATCGCATTGAGCATCGCAATAATCATTATAGGTTTCCCAAATGAAAGCTGAACTAATTCGTTAATAAAATGCAGGTAATGCTGACTGGTAATATAATGACGGAAGAGCACCTCTGTATCTGGTCGTGATAATTCGTCAAGTTTTATTTTCGGGAAGTTTGCAGCTTCGTATTCTTTTATTAATGTAAGGGAATTAAAGGCCTCAAGCGTCCTGGCCGTTAATATAATTTTCACACTACTGTTCAGACTTTCTGCCAATGCTTTCATATCTGCAATAACCTCTGAACTGTAATTGTGTGCATCATCGATTAAAATGACATAATTATATTTCGAGGTTAGCGCTTTTCTGATTTTATCAAAATCAACGTGCCTGTTTAATAAAACAAGCGGTATCCAATCATCCAATACATCGACACACTGCTTAAAAAATTCTAAAACCAAACGCGTTTTGCCAATCCCGGCCTCTCCGATAATCAATGCTATGGTTTGTTCTGACCCAAGAAATCCGGTTAATTTTTCTAAATCCGTTTTTCGTGAAATAAATAAATTTGAAAAAGATCCTGGTGATAATTCTTGCGCAAATAGGTTTTTGCTAAATACGTTACGATAATCTTGTATTTGGGCTGTCTTAAATCCTTCATTCAACCAGAGTGAAAGAATCGGATATTGAAGAAATAAATTGTAAAGTTTTGCGCCGTCCCAAACAAAACAGGTGCACGATTTTCCTAAAAGTTGCGCTTCGTTCTGAAATGTATCAATTAATGAGGTATGCTCTTGTGGCAGCAATTCCACATTAGTCAAAAGGACAAAAAAGTTCTCATCTCCGAGCTTCTCCGCTTCTTTTTTCATTTGAGACCTTAACGAACTAACCCCCTGGCTTCTGGCTACCTGATGGAATTTAAATTGAAATCTCCATTTACCAGACTGTTGCTGGTATGGTCCGGTATAAGAACCATCGATTCCACCATCTCTTCCCGGAGCAGAAAATGGCTGATATGACTTTCCTATTTCAAAAGTAAGTAGCGCACTACAGAAAAGTTCAAATTCATCAAAGCTATAATTAGCCCAGTTTATTGTATCCATGACAGGTGGTTGAAAACGAAAAATCATACTAATATAGATAATATCAAATCTTAATGGTTACTATTTTCCTATACAATAAACCGTCGTTACTTATAGGAACGATAAAAGTGAATTGGATTTGCCAGGCAGGACAGCCACTTTGCCTGTTCGCTCCGCTGCACAGCCTTCAGCCGCTGTTAACCTGCAATACAGCACTGCCGTTGGCAGAGCTGCCTTCCTGGTCTCTAGTAAGATTTTTTTGAGATGGATAAAGAGTGATTTCCAAGCTTTTTGAGCACAAATTTCTGATGGGACGTGGCTTCCAGCCAAGGCCAGGCCCTTCGGGTTTGCTCGAAAAAAATCCCCACCCTACGGGTAGTATTTTTTTCGGCAAAGCCTTGTCTGCAATCCCCGCCCAATCAGGTGAGGGTGACTATCAAAAAGCCAGGAAAGGCTCCGGCGGAAAGGTAGTACGCCGGTTTAAACTTTTAATTTTTAAAAAAATGGAAACGAAAGCAAAAAACAACGGACAAGCAAATGTCAACACCGTTAAAGCCGACAAAACCCCAAAATTCGTTGCGGGCAACCCTGTAAACGCTGTATCTAAAGCAGACGAACACAAGCCACAGGAACAGCCGAAAGCCGAGGAAACAAAACCACAGGCAGAAACGCCAAAAGCGGAAGAGCAACCACAGGCCGAGCCGACCAAAAAGGAAATCAAAGCAAATTTAGCGGAAGAAAAACCCGCAATGAATTTAGAGCAGACCTTAAAATTGGTGGCTGAACTGGCGAAAAAAACAGCATTAAGGGATAAGTACAAAGAGTACATCGACAAACTTACAGGGTTCGAGCAGGAGCAAAAAGAGAACATTGACGAACTGGAAGATGAAACCGCCTTTCAGCAATGTGAACTGGTGATTACCGATACCAAGGGTAACAGGTTTACCACAAAAAGCCCGTCAGTAATCAAAGGTACAGTAGCTTTTATCAGCGGACGTTTTGCAGAAAGACTGGCCGAGGTTGAAGCGGGTATTGTATTGCCTGCTTAAACCATCAACGCCCCTGCCAATCGGCAGGGGCTATTTATCATTTAAAAATCAACATCATGGAACAGGCATTTTTAGAACACCTCGACCAACTCTATTTTGAGGGATACGGCGAGCAGTTCAGGGAAGACAACCCAGAAAGTTTTTACAGGCAGTTAGCGGAGTTTTCGGAAATCCACGGCACAAAAAAAATACGCTTATGAAATGGTTTAATGAGTGCAAATCGCTTGACGAGGTTAAGGCGACCTACAAAAAGTTGGCTAAACAGTTTCACCCCGACCTGGGCGGCGATACAGTTACCATGCAGGAAATCAACAAGGAATATGCTTTTGCCAGCGCCAAAGCGATTAAGGGCGCTAACCTGTCCGAAGAAGAAACCGAACACGAAATATTATCGTCGGAAGCTTACCGCAAGGCAATAGAAGCCATTATCTATTTAGACGGGATCGCTATTGAACTGGTTGGCTGGTGGATTTGGGTAACGGGTTTGACCCGACCAGTTAAAGACACGCTAAAAAAAGCAGGGTTTTTCTTTGCCTCTAAAAAACTGGCTTGGTACTTCCGCACGGCTGAGTATAAAGTAAATAAAGGCGGTAAAAAATCACTTGACGAGATACGAGCTAAATATGGCAGCGAGGTATTAAATAGCAACAAACCCAACCGCCAATTTTGAAAAACTAACCTAGACGGAGGCGCAGCCGTGTAAAGGGCGCATTTTGATATGAAAACGTTAAATATAGATACTACGAAAATATTCTGTTTGCTCATTGATAAGATGAACGGTAAACAGCACCTTAAAATTGAAATTGAGCCTTTTATGCCGTTGACCATTGAGCATATCGGCGATGCCTACGGCGGAGAAGCAAAACTTTACAGTTTTTGCCATTATTACGTACAACTCGGCGACCTGATGGCAGACCCCTAAGTATGTTTTATCGTGGTGGATCACAGGGGTGACCATACCGAAGCTTACGAGGAGGTACAAGTAACACCTTATTCATTCAAACAGGCAAACATGGGCATTGATGAGGAAAGCTTCATTTTTAATGAAAATGGTGTTACTATCAAATGTGACGATGAAATGCAGTACGAACACGCTGAATTTGCCGAGATATGGTTAACAAACATTCGGCAACAAGGATTTTTAAATGGTTAGCAAAGTACACTAACATACCCACCAATATTGTATGCCCTGTAAGGTGTCCCCAAAATCCCGGGCGGCCCCTTACGGGGCATAAGCGTTTTTAAAAGTGGTCTTGATTTTCTTTTGTACATTTAATCAAATGTTATGAAATATGTTTAAGGTCGTTGAATACCCGAAGGTTCAAGATTTCTTTAATGAAAATAAAAAGGTCATTTACAAAAATAGACTGGCGCACTACCATTTGATCCAATATTTCGACGAATTAAACGCAGGAAGACAATCCGTTTACGAAGCTTACAATATTATAGACGATGATGGTGGAAATGTAATTGCAGTTTGGGGCGATTCCATTTATTACCTGTATTCACTGAAATGGTCAGACACTGTAATAGACGGTTTATTGAGCAAAATAAATGTGGGCAAATACACCAAGCGATTTTCTTTTTGTGGTACAAGCCAACTTCTGCTTGATTTATTTAATAAAAGTGGTGTAGAGTTTCAAATTTTTAAAGAGCGGGTATTATATGAATGTGAAAGAGTCGAGCTTTTAACCAAGCAATGTGAAGGGGCAGCATTTTTTAGTACAATTGATGATTTGGAGACTGTAGCAGAAATGACCTACAAATATGGGATTGAAGAGTGGGGCGAACGCGAAGGAAGAGATTTAGATTATGCCAGGCAACTTTCCTATCAATCAATATTGCAGGAAACCAGTTGCCATTGGGAATCAGAGGGTAAAATTACAACCATAGCAAGTGTATTAGATTCAAAAACAGAATTACCAATCATAGGTAGTCTATACACCAATCCCGATGCTCGTGGAAAAGGCTATGCGAAGTGCTTGGTGTATGAAATTACAAGACAAATCACAACAGATGGTGAAGGGCGATGCGGAATCGTCTCGGATGCGAGCGATCCAATTACAAACGGAATGTTCTCAGAAATCGGGTTCAAAGAAATTAGCCGATATATTGCTGTTCATACAACGCGTGAAACAATTTAAATTAAGAAATGAGGAAGCCAACAGACGAATGTTTATTATGCAGGATTAATGCTGCAACCAAGACCAATTCACATATTTTACCAAGGTTCATATCAACAGGGTTCTTAGGTGCAAAAGGTACTCCTAGAAAAGGATTTCTTCTGAATGGGAAAAACGAACTGTCCGTCAAACCCAAAACCGTGCAAGATTCACCGAAAGAAGATTATATTCTTTGTGATGAATGCGAAGCCTACTTTAGCCTACTTGAAACTGCTTCTGCGCCCTCGCTTAAATTTTGGCAGGCAAAAGTTATGAAAGGTGAATTAAAAATAGTTCCTATCCATCCACATTTAAAATTAGTACATCTTAACTCACCAGACCCTTTGATCATCCGATTGTTGGTTTATTCCATGTTTTGGAGAGCTGACATCTCATCGTTGGAATCATTTGAGGATTATAAGCTTGATCCAGATTTAGCTGAATCATTAAGAAGTAATTTGCTGGAATTTAAGGCTTTGACCAATGCAGATTTGCAAGCCCATATGAAAGCAAAGCAAGTTACAATCCATCCCTATGCCACTATGACCGCAGGGGCATTTAAGGATGAAACCAAGAATGTCCTGGCGGCTATTAATCCTGGCAACCCAGCTTCATTACTCGTTGACAAATTTGGCTTTTACATTTTCAAAGCTGAAAAAGATATTGCTGGTAACTTTATGGCAGATTTCACTAACGTGAAAGTTAGCGACAATCAAATCATGGTCGTAAGCGAACAAATATGGTATGATGTTATGGTGAAGCGTCCATTGGAGATGGCTGCTGAACAAGCAAAGAAAAACCTAGCAAATCCGAAATAGGTTATGGCCGAACAACGACTATTTAATGTATTACAATTAGCTTATACCCCTTTAAGCAATTACGATTTTGTAATGGTCAAAGACGATGCGATTATCCAGCAGTTCATCAACTCGGGAAAGCTGTATATTATTGCCCAGCGCCCGGTATTGACCTTTGAAAATTTCTGTATAGACAATGAGGACATTGAGAACCCAGTCTTGAAATTTGAAGTCCATCAAAAGGGCACAAGCGAAATACTTGAATGTGAGTTCCCATTATTTCAGGATGAGTTTAACGTACCTTTTGGTAGCCGGTGCGATATTGCGATTAACTATACCTACCCGAAATCAGAAGTTGTCTTCCAGCACCCTATGCCATTCACGTCTATGGCGAATTTCGTGGTTAAAACCGGAGAAGGTTATTACTGGATTTCCCCGGAGAAACTCATTTATCATTATTTGAGGGATGCTTTGGACATCAGGATAAAGGGCGATTTTACCCAATTCCTGAAATATAAGGTTCATTATATTGGTAAGGCAACAGAACAGGATATCATAAAAAGGCTGACTGGCCATTCTCATCTACAAGATATATTGTCGGTCGAAAGGCCATTCCATTACGGAACCCTGCCTACAGAAGAAATTGCGATTCTATTCCTGTCATTCAAGGACAATATTTTCATGAACACTTTCTCGCCGGACGATGATGAAATGGATATTGCGGTTAAAATGCTCATGGGTGAAAAGCCTATAGAGGATAACGTAATCTATTTAGACGCAGAAAAGGCACTTATTAACGCTTTAAAGCCGAAACATAACAGGCTTTTATATAATAATTATCCGGAAAGCAAAGATGGCCTGCACCCGCACCATTTGGAATTTTATACCTTCAATTTTTCTGACCCTGTTACCCTGATTTATGATAATGGAGAAATAGTGGGTTGTAAAGACTCTTTGATTGTTGAAAAAGGAAAGACCTTACGAGTGCGGAAAGGTGGCAATTCAAAATAACGTTCATTATGCAAAAACATATTTTCCGATGGTTTTTACCAACGTCGATGAGAAGCAGAACTTCAAAGTTAGAGTTCGATATTATCAATGACTGTAAGATTTTTTTAAGCCAACCTGATTATTACGAAAAGAAGGTCAAGTTTGACACACAGCATAGCTATGATCAAACATTTGCATCGCTAATTGAACGTATCTCAATTGTAATCCATCCGTTTACGTCGGCTCCAATGAGCAATACGCATGAAGCCAATGCGCTTGTGATACAGGAAATTGGGCCGTTCAAAGATTTTGAACATATCATTCACAGAGGAAACTTAAGGCTTGCCAAAGGACTGGCGGTGATCACAGTTGAGTTTCAAGGTAATTATTCTTATACAGAGAATCTCAAAACTTCGGAAGAAACAGACATCGAAAAAATGATGAACTGGGACATGGATTTTGAAGATATGAGACGTAAAATGATTTCACTAGTCAGCGATATTTGTTCTTTTTTCCTGCTAGGGCTTCACATTACGTACCCTACGCATAATAACTCGCACGAGTCTTTCAAACCTCAATCGAGCGGATTATTATCGTTTTCCGGCAATGGCGAATACATTATGGACGAACACTCCGATATTTTTTCCTATCCTTTATTGATCGAAGAAGATAGGCTGCCGGCGTTAACAACCGTTTTGCCTCAAATCGCCAAAGTCTGGCATAAAAATATCTGGTCTTTTTACCGGTTTCTGAAGGGCGTTCGTTCAGATTATATTACAATTGATAATTTTCTTGACCTGATGTTTACCCTGGAGAGTTTCTATGATAATAATACCTCTACAGAAATCATGAAATTGGTATCGTCGGTTATTGTTGCAGAAAGCAAGGCCGATGCAAAAAAAATCCAGGAATTGTTGACTTATTGTTTCAGAATCAGGAATGAAGTGGCGCATGGCGGAACTAATTATAGATTATATGATTATGTACCCAAAAAGCAAAATGAGCTGCAAGACAAGCTTCTGATCATTAAGCTTTACTGGGGGCTCAAAAATTTAAATATTCAACTGATCTACTACGGAATACTTAAAATTTTAAATAATAAAAACCCGATCCCCGCATCGTCCATCCGATTCGGTATTTCCGATATCAGTGATAAGTGTTTTATATAATACTTAGTAGAGATTATAGTAATAAAAAATTACATAGTAAAGAACTTGGTTAATCCTTAATTTTGTAGCTATGAAACACCAAAGTTTAATATCCTCGGATGCAACTGCTGATGAAGGAAAAAAGTACGTTATTATAGAAAACCATGAGTTTAACATTGGTGAAGCTACTTTTCTAAATAAAGACGGTAATGAATTTGTCTTTGAAATTCACCTGTCAGGGAACAGGAAACCAGAAAATTATGAGTATATGTATGACGTTGATAACAACACTCAGGAGCTAATCGGTCTTCGTGCTAAAATTGCCGTTAAAGAATAATCCCCAGTCGAGATTAAACTCTCTACTAGGGATTAAATTGATTGAAATAAATGCATGCGAAAAAAACGCACTAAGATGCTAAACTTGAAGCTGGAAGTTGTGGGTCGATCTCCATCATTTTCCCTCTTATATTCGCTAGGCGCGTCAAATCGTACATAAAATCCGTAGACAACAGTAGGTCTTTCCACCCTATGGCTGAAATTTAATTGTTTGATGTTGATAGGGTTATCAGAAAGTTAAGGTAGAAAGTTTAAATAAATTTGCTTCGAATATTATTAATCGTACTTTTGTCATCGTAAAACATGGTGGTTTTAGCTCAGTTGGTTAGAGCATCGGTTTGTGGTACCGAGGGTCGTGGGTTCGAGCCCCATATTCCACCCCAGTTTTTGAAAGCAGTCCAGATGGGCTGCTTTTTTTTTTGCAGTTATTCATAGGCATACATTGGACTGATCGCAATTTTGTAATTACTCTTCTTCTATGATAAATGTGTCGATAATAGTGTTTGTATTTTCTAAACATTAATCTGGCTCAAAGTTTTAGAACTCTTCTTTTCTGGATGGCCTTGGGAATAGCTAAAAAGACTTAAAATACTATCTCAACGATCATACATTGAGTAATAATGATCATTGAGACAGTTCTTATAATTTTTGCAGCTGTAAGCTTAAGGAATAAAAATCTTATAAGCCCAGACTAATTGAATGTAAGCTGATTGCCACGTTTGGTGAATGACGTAACAGGAACGGCATTCCGAATATCAAAGCTTAAGCTTCCAGTAAAGTTCCTTGAAACACCTAATCCATTGATCACTTTGATTGTGTAATTGGTAGCTGGGCCAGTTGAAGGTCCATAGTAAACCACATGAACTTTATAGGTGCCGTCTGGAATATCACTGATCCAATAGATGTTCTCTGGTCCAAAGCCGTCTGTGTCGTCCCGATCAAGATACCCACCAGATGCGGAATTTGGATGGCTAAAGAATATTTCTTCACCACTTGGATCTGTTACATGCAAGTCAATATCAGTCTGGTCGGTATCCCAGCTCAATCCAACCTGAATTACGCCATTTGAATCACTTAAATCATCCAGATCATCAACGGTTGCATTAGAGGTCGCTAACAATGATGTGAACCAATCTCTGAATGATCCAATATCAGGAATAGCCGACCTGATGGAATTGAAATGCCTTTCGCCAAGATTGGATAGACCTTCGAAATTGACAAAACTTTGTACAGTATAGTCATTATCATCGCCCTGGAAGTCGAATAAATCACTGCTTCGCTGCTGTTCATCGAGCCGGGCCACTTCGTTAAACAATTGCGCATTGACGTACCGGTCCAGCACGTCGGCTAATTTGCAAACAAGCCCACGATCTGCGGTATTCAGGAGCGAACTTACTCTACATGATGCTTTTATGCCTTGCTCCTTTAACTTTTTTAATTCGGCCATAAAATCATTGATATCGACGTCAACGGACGTATCATCATCTGTGCTGCTGAACCTTTCAAATGCCAGTACCGGACTTGGAAAGGACTTCGGAGAAAAAGCAGATTTTTCGCTCGAACGCACAGCAGTTCCAGCGCCTCTAGAAGATCGTATCGACGATGTTGTATTTGGGGCTGATGCGTTAACGGTGTTGTCGAATAAAACCCGGACTTCATTGTTTACATCTACATCTGCTTCATAAACCAGCGTACCAAGCCTGTTAGTCCAATCATACTTGTAGTACCTAAGTATTACCGTGCCGCCGTCTTTATGTTCCATCCAGTAGAGCTCAGGCAGCTTTTCTTTTGTATCGGTATTTACAGCATAAAAGAACTCCGGTTGATTTAGACCATTCAATAGACTAACCCATTCCGTTTTACTATCAGCATCTGAAATATAGATTTGGTTAATCTTTTTATAACGGCCGTTCTCGTTTGAACCGAGTGCTGTAAACTGCACCTTATTATTCTTGATTGTAAACTGTGGCACATCGGTTTCCGTTGTAACAGATGGTTTATAGTAGTTTACCGCTAAAGTATCATTTACAACAGGTTCTTCCGGAACGCCTGGTGTTTTGCCATCTTTTTTACAGCCACATAGCATGCTAAGGGCTAGTAGTAAAATCAATATATTTTTCATGATTGTATTTTTTGAGAAGGAAAGATTTTTAATAGTTGAATAATATTCTAGGATTGTGTGAGAAGCTCAAGACTGCTATTATGGGAATTAAAATGTAAATCCGAGATTGAACCCTAGCCCGCGGACCCCGAGAAAAGGGGCAGAAGGTTTACCTTTGACACCATTTGTCTGAACATCTACTTCTACCAGACTTTTATCGCCAATGGAAAGGTCGCTCTCTAGATCATCTTTCAAGTTTGCGCGTTCCTCGTTGGTCATTGAACTTAAATCTGTAGCACCATTAATCGTCCCTTTCAAAGAACCGCAGTGGGCACCGATGATGTACCAGTCGAAGTTCAGCCTTTTAGCAATTCGCCATTGCGCACCGAACATGATGCCGCCCCCGAAACCTTTTACCTCACTTCGAAGCGGAATATTATAGGTTCTGGAATTGGTTGAATAGTCATAATCATAATCAAGATTGAACTTGGCGTATCTGGCATATAGGGCTGTATAAAGCCCTACATTGCCATCGCGTTTACCTTTATAGAATCTTATTTCCCCGGTGTAGGTTTTATTGGAAGCAGAAATGCTGTTTAAATCATCAGCAATATCACTATCATCGATTTTATCCAAAACTTTGCTCACTGCTGAAAGTTCCCCCAAATTAGACGTCGGCATAAAGCGATACCCACCAACCACCGTGATTTTTCGTGCTATCGAACGTTCATAGGTGAAATTGTAATTCTTTAGTGCTAGCGACGAAAGGTTGATTTTGATAGAGTTCTTCGGATAAGCTCCAGGTTCATTTTGAGCCCTTACGGATAAGGTAAGTGACATTAAAAAACTGGCAAGGACAACCATTGGAGGCCGGGCCGATAATCGTTTTGTTTTCATAATTGATGGTTTAGTGAATCATGCATTTGATTCAGACCAAAATTACCTTGGAGTAAGGGGAGCCATGGGGGTCTAACAACGGAATCTTGAATCAGTGTTTTGACGGTGGTCGTGCCGTTAAAACACTGATTTTTAACTTTTTATACATATAATTTTCTGTGTAGTCGCAATTATGTCTGGTGGGTTGATTATCTTTAATAACAACCAACCATTAAACAAAAAAATATGAAAACAAAGCCAAAAAATTGGACAGCTTTAGTACTGTTCTTAGCCAGCTGTATTTTCTTCAGTTGCACAAGCAAAGACGATCAACAAGACCTTGCTCTTGCGACGACTGATTCTATTCTCCAGGCCGATTCAATCAAGTGGCATAGACTCTTTGAAGGAGGTGATAAGTTGACGAAAGATTTTCTAAGTCGTCCAGTAGATACGTTATTCGCAAGGTTATGTATGAACGGTTTCCAAAGACTATATCGTAAACCTACAAACGCTGACTTAAAGGTTCTAGAAAAAGCGTACACATGGGCTGTATCGTTTGAGGGTGACTCTTTAACAAACTGGCTTTACAATGTGAGGGCTTTAGATCAAGGTGCAGAAATTCGGGTCTGTTTTGGTGTCTACACGAAAGAAGCTATGGACCATCCAACGGCAAGAACCCATTTGAACAACGCTCAGCGAGATAGCTTAATAGCAAAGCCAAGACTAACCGTAATACTTAGAGCTTATAAAAACAATAAGCCAGCATTGTTTCCAAATACAGCTAAGCCTTTACCGGCCTACAATCTTGGCAGCCTTAAACCATGATCCTAGAAATGATCCATATCTGTTTCGAATTCTTAAGCCTTGCGATAGCTTTAATTAGCTATCCAAGGCTTAAGAATAGTTTTATGGTTTATTTTATTCCTTTTTTAGTGATTCTGATCTTGGGCGAAATCTTTGCCTGGTATGCAAGCAATACGGTTTTGCTTTACTCCATTCTAAATCCACTAACACATTGCTTTTATACCTTCATATTTTATAACTACACAACCAGCAAAAAGCAACGAAGAGTATTCATTTGCTTAGCAACAATCTACTGTTTGATTTGCATCCTTGGGCACTTCAACGACGATGCTGAATATTCTTATTTTTATTACCTGATTGCATCGGGAGGATTGATGCAGGTTTATTTCTCTTGTACCTTTTTTTATCAATATATTACATCGAGTGATGTAGTGCAAATGAAGGCTTGGGATAGCGGCTTATGGATGGCTTCCGGCTTACTCATTTTCTATAGTGCGGTGTCGATCTGCTTTTCCCTTCATGGCTATATTAAAGAGAACGAATTAAGAATTTTAAACTTATACCTGTATCATATCATACCAAGAATTTTAAGCCCAATTCTTTACTCCTGCTTGTGTGTGTCATTTCTACTATGGAAAAATCCCAAAGAGATATCGTTGTAGCCATTGTGCTTGCAATCTTGATCATTGTGGTACTTGTTGTATTTGCTTTATTAATCTTTCTAACTTTTATAAAAAGGAAACGGTTATTGGAACGAGAGCAGGAACTGATGAAAATACAGTTTGCCGAGGAACTGTTAAAGTCACAACTAGAAATACAGGAACAAACGTTACGAAACATCAGTCATGAAATACACGATAACATTGGTCAAATCTTAAGTTTAGTTGCCCTTAATTTAAACCTCTTGAAATCCCCCGATGTAGATCGGCTTAATTCAACAACAAACCTAGTTGAGAAGGCCATCAACGATCTGAGGACGCTAAGTAAAATCCTGAATCCGGAACAAATATTAAAGGTCGGGTTAAAGGAAGCTTTAGAAGTTGAACTTCAGCATTTGGAGAAGTCAGGAAAGTTTAGTGTAGATATGCAGGTCGATGCTGGATTTCGAGAGCCAAATGCGGAAAAAACAATAATCCTCTATAGAATGGCGCAGGAAGTACTAAACAATATTATTAAGCATGCTGAGGCAAATCATGTATATGTTCAATTGTCGAAAAATGAGGATTGTTTTACCATCGTAATCGGTGACAATGGAAAGGGATTTGACACCTGCGTAAATCACACAAGTGGAATTGGCCATCAGAACCTACATAAACGTGCATCTATGATCAATACTGAAGTTAAAGTCATAAGTAGCCCTGGTAGTGGCACCGAAATCGCTTTCAAACTATTTTAAATTGTTCAATTGTTTCTAAATTCAGCAACATGTACACCATTGCCTTAGTTGATGACCATATCTTGGTTCGGGAAGGATTAGCATCACTAATCAACTCCTTTCCGAATTACAAAGTGCTTTTCGAGTCAGACAATGGCAAGCAGTTAATTGATAATCTAAATAAAGAGGGATTACCAGACATCATTCTGATGGACATAACAATGCCTGAAATGGATGGTTACAGTACTGCAAACTGGCTTAAAATTCACCATCCAGACCTTAAGGTTATCGCACTGACTGTAATGGATGATGAACTTGCTATAATTCGAATGCTGAAATGTGGTGCAAAGGGTTACTTGTTAAAAAACTGTCGACCCGAGGAATTGAAGCAGGCGCTCAATGCTGTTATTACGAAGGGATACTATTTCAATGATATGGTTAGTAGTAGGTTGATAAGTTCCATTAACAAAATGGGAGACCTTCAGTATGGCCAAAAGATTAAAGGTGATCTAAGTGAACGCGAACGGCAATTCTTACGCCACTTGTGCACTGATCGAACATATAAAGAGATTGCGGACATCATGTGTGTCAGCCCAAGAACCGTTGATAGTTACCGGGACAATCTACTGGAAAAGTTGAATGCCAAGAGCAGGATAGGCCTTGTATTGTACGCTATTAAACATAATTTGATGTGAATGCTTGGAGCACCGCTTTGTGGAGGAGCCGCAAAACACTAAATGAGATATAGTAAGTTGAGCCCACCGGTAACAAGTGTTCGCCTGGTACCAAGGTGATATATAATGCTCCTCGCTGAGCCCCACTGTGTAAATCCAAATTCTAAAACCTAGAAAAGTAAATGGGCGAAGGATGATTGGACCAATGTTCAAATGACAAAAAAGGATTTTCTTCATCCGGCTACAAATGTCCCCGATTGAGCAACATTCGCGAGGCATGGTTTATCGAAGTTTGTGGTGTAACAAAAAACAAAAACCATGGCACAACAAGATTTTAATTCAAGCAAAACAAAAGTTTGGTTCATCACCGGCAGTTCCCGGGGATTCGGAAAAGTTTGGACTGAGGCGGCACTCGAGCGCGGTGACAAAGTAGCAGCGACAGCACGCCGGGTAGAAAGCATTGCGCATCTGAAAGAAAAATACGGAGACAGTGTCCTAACTTTAGCGCTCGACGTAACCAATAAGGAACAGGTTGAAGCTGCGGTAGAGCAAGCGCATGCACATTTTGGTAGGTTGGACATCGTGCTTAATAATGCCGGCTATTCATTGATTGGCACGATAGAAGAAGCGACTGCAGATGACATCAGGAACTTATATGAAACGAACATTCTTGGACCTGTATCAGTGATCCAAGCCGCACTTCCTTTAATGCGCAAGCAGGGTGGGGGACATATCCTTGGGACATCGAGTAATCTCGGCCATGTAACCGTACCCGTAATTGGTTATTATTGCTCTTCTAAGTGGGCTTTCGAAGCGATTCATGAGAGTCTTGCGGCCGAGGTGCAAGCTTTCGGCATTAAAGTCACTATCATTGAACCGGGTGCTTATGCAACGGAATTCGGCAGCCAGGAATCTTTACAATTTGCTGGAGGCATGGATGTCTATAAGGCCTTTAAGGAAGAGTTCTTTAAGGGACTTGTTCAAGCAGAAAGGGGTGATCCTAATGCAACACCGGAAGCAATCTTTGCTGTTGTGGATTCCGAAAATCCACCTTTGCGCTTCAATTTGGGTAGTCATAATCTGCCAGCCGTACGTAAAGCCTATGCAGAAAGGATAGCAATATGGGAGGAATGGGATTCAGTTTCTGCAAAGGCCCAAGGTAGCACAAGATAATCTTCCGGTAAAAACCTGATTGTGCTGGCTGATGGAATGCATTAGCCAGTTCAATTTGTTAATTTTAATCGACGGATCTTCATTGTACGGCCTAATACAATTTCAGGAATATCGTATGTATGGGTGTAACATCGAACTAAATTAATGTATCATGAAAAAAGAAGTGTCAGCTGGAATGGATTCACTCTCTGATATACACGCTATGGCTGGTTTACCGGCACCTGCCCATCCACTCATCAGTCTGATAGATGCTGCGAGCAGTCAAGTGGTTACTTCAAAGTTGCCCCGGACCCACGTATTGAAGTTTTACAAAATTTCTTACAAGCCGAGCCTCAGCGGTAAACTTAAATATGGGCAGGCGTACTATGATTTCAATGAAGGTGGATTATTGTTTGCCGCGCCAAACCAGATTATTGGTCATGATAGCAGCAGTGATGGGGAGGTATGTTCCAGGTACACCTTGTTAATCCACCCCGACTTCCTATGGAACTATCCCCTGGCAAAAAAGATCAGGCAATATGGCTTTTTCTCCTACTCGGCCAATGAAGGCTTACATCTTTCAGATACTGAACGCGAAATAATCCTCTCCATTTTCAAGAATATTGAAGTTGAATTGAATAGCAGGATAGATGACTTTAGCCAGGATGTGATCATATCCGAAATCGAGTTATTGCTTAATTATGCAAACCGTTTCTACAAACGGCAGTTTATTACCAGAAAAGTGGTGAACCACACTTTGCTACTAAAACTTGAAGATGTTCTAAACGAGTATTTTGATACGGAGCAAACGCTGAAATCCGGCATTCCAACAGTACATTACCTGTCTGAACGACTAAATATTTCCCCAAGTTACTTAAGCGACTTGCTTCGTTCATTGACCGGACAGAATACGCAACAATTTATCCAGGATAAGGTCATCGAGAAAGCTAAAGAAAAGCTATCAACCACAACCTTGTCGGTTAGTGAAGTTGCTTATGCCTTAGGCTTCGGGCATCCGCAATCGTTTAACAAACTGTTTAAGGCGAAAACCGATGTTTCACCTTTAGCATTCAGGCGATCGTTCAACCGGAACTGACACCTGAAGGCTCATCTTCAAGCGATATTGTTTCATCTGAATCCTTGCCATCGTCGCGCCGTCCCTTAGCTACGGTTAAGGCTTTACTTTCTCAATGGTACTATGGATTTTCAGGGTTTCTTTCAGTGCGGCTGAGCCGTACCAGCTGAGATATTCAGCAGCCATCAGGTTGCTTTTTATTACAGGGTCTGTTTCGACCAGTGCCTTAGCTTGTTCGATATCTTCTACATCAAATATGAAAATACCCCTATAGCTTAGCGCATTTTTGTCCAGCGGGCCAGCAACGATCAATTTGCCGGCATCAGCCAACCGGTTGATATTTGCCA
Source organism: Pedobacter sp. SAFR-022 (assembly GCF_051965375.1). Lineage (NCBI taxonomy): Bacteria > Pseudomonadati > Bacteroidota > Sphingobacteriia > Sphingobacteriales > Sphingobacteriaceae > Pedobacter > Pedobacter sp. SAFR-022. Next base: position 156,805 of record NZ_JBQCME010000003.1, on the reverse strand, counting down.
TATGGCCTCGGAAAATGCTGTCCCTGGTTGCTTTCGGCAGGTCTGATTTGCTCCCGGTTTTTAGGATAACGAGTACATATTTCTTCATCCCATAATCATCTGCATTCAGCGCCTTAGCCAATTGTGCATTATAGTTTTTGTTTATTCCCTGCGTTTGCGCTTTTGAAGCTAATGATAGCAGCGCGAGGATTGTGACAATACATGTAATTTTCATATTGCTGTTTGTTTAACCTAAAGGTAGATAATAATCGGTTTAAACCTTCCTAAAGGCTTATCTTCAAACGATATTAATCCATTCTTTGCGCTTCAATATGCTCGACCAAATCTGCTCGTTATAAGCATTAAGCCTTTCAACAAAAGAATTTGGTCCTTTCAACAAAACACAGCAACTGTGAACGGGATAGCTTTGTAATACAAAATTCGCAAAGATGAAAAAGACAGTTTTAATCACAGGTGCTTCGGCCGGAATTGGTAGAGCAACCGCAATTTACTTAGCAGAAAACGGCTATAATGTTTATGGTGCTGCCCGCAGGGTTGAGAAATTGGCAGAGCTTAAAGCATACGGCATTAAACCCATTGCATTAGATGTTACAGAAGACAAAAGTGTGGAGGCTTGTGTTGAACAGATCTTCCAGGAGGCCGGCACAATTGACATCCTGGTAAACAATGCAGGCTTCGGTTCCGAAGGTGCCATTGAAGAAGTAAGCAAACAAGATGCAAAATACCAGATGGAGGTAAATGTGTTTGGTGCCATGCATTTGACACAATTGGTTTTACCAAAAATGCGGCAAAACAGATACGGCAAGATCATAAACATCTCCTCAGTAGGTGGTAAGATTGCCTTGCCTTTGGGTGGTTGGTATCATGCCAGCAAATTTGCTATTGAGGGATTAAGTGACTCCCTCCGGATGGAAGTAAAGCCATTCGGTATAGACGTAATCGTTATCGAACCGGGTGGTGTAAAATCAGAATGGGGCGACATTGCTATAGATAACCTGGTTCGTGTCTCGGGAAACGCTGCCTATAAAGACATGGCAAAAGGCGCAGAAAAAAGCTTCAGACGGACAGAAGCCAATAACGCGGAGCCCATCGTGATTGCAAGACTGATTAAAAAAGCGATTGAAGTAAGCAAACCGAGAACCCGATATGCTGGCGGTAATATGGCAAAACCCTTATTGTTTTTACGAAGCATTTTGTCTGACAGGGTGTTTGATCGATTGATCATGAGCCAGACAAAGTAATAAAATGAAGCAACCGATCTTGATCCCTTTCCTGCATGTTTTCAAGGGTACGAGCAAGGTTTTATTCAGGATATTTTACTAAGTTCATTCGACCATTCAATTTAACTAAGAAAATTGGAAAATTTCATCAATCTTCAGCATAACATTGTGTATTCCTGTAGCGATCAGAATATTATGAGTACGGAACATTACTTCCCCGAGCATGCCTTAGGGATAATGCTGTCGGGGGACGCACAGTATTATACCAATGAAGGGACATTTGTAATGAAAGCAGGTGGTATATGTTTGATGCGGAGAAATCATCTGTTTAGAAAAATGAAAACGCTGGGCGAAAATGGGGACCCAATTGCGTTAATTAGCCTTTTTCTTGACCAGAAAGCGCTACATGAATACGCCAGGGAGCATCATATTTTCAAACAAGATGCTTATCAAGGTTTACCCATGATCAACCTGTCTGGAAATGTGTTTTTAAAAGCCTTTTTTAACTCCTTAACTCCCTACATTGATCATCCGGGAAAGCTCAGCGCTAAGCTTGCCGAACTAAAGACTTCTGAAGCTATTGAGCTGCTGCTTCAAACGGGTGGTATCCTGAACAATTTCCTGTTTGATTTCCAGGAACCACATAAGATTGACCTGGAGGCCTACATGAACCATAACTACAAATTCAATATTCCGGTCTCCTCCTTTGCCAAGCTCACCGGACGTAGTCTTTCGACATTTAAACGGGATTTCACCAGAATATTCGGAACTACACCGGAGAAATGGTTGCAGCACAAGCGCCTGGAACAAGCCCACTACTTAATCTCGAAGAAAAATCAACGTCCTTCAGAGGTCTATCTTGAGGTTGGATTTGAAAATCTGTCGCATTTTTCTTTTGCATTTAAAAAGCTTTTTGGGCAAGCACCAACCAAGTTAGCAGCACAACAGTGGTAGATGGTTTTGGCTGTGAATTTGAAAGCAAGATTTAGAAATGAACTTTGAAGGAATTGAATACCTGAAAGACGGAACGGCGAAACAGCGGCGGGTGCACGAAGTACTGTTAAGCAATGGTCTATTCGATAAGCTTACTGCCTTTGATCCGGTTGTTGTTGGAACAATTCCCATTGGAATAGATCTGCCTGACAGCGACATTGATATCTGCTGCTGCTTTGAGCGTGAGGAAAGCTTTCTAAATACAGTGACCTCTTGCTTTGGAGACCAGCAAAGCTTTAGCATTCGTGCATCCCGTAAATCAAAGGATTATGCGCTTGTGGCAAGCTTTAGGATAGCCGATTTGAAAATTGAAATTTTTGGTCAAGGGCTTCCTACTCGTCAGCAACTTGCATATCGCCACATGATGATCGAGCATAAACTGCTGAAGGAGAATGGAGCGGATTTCCGTGAGCAAGTACTTGAACTGAAACGTCAGGGTCTAAAAACGGAACCGGCTTTTGCATTATTGCTTGGCCTGGATGGAGATCCTTATCTCGCATTACTAGATTTGGAGTAATATGCAGAATTTAAGTTTAAATCGCGATTTTAGCAGGCATGTTGTTCAGCTTCTCCGCTACACCCGGTTTCGATTTTCTGACGCAATTTGCAAGGCATATTGAAGTGCCCCTTTATGATGACCTGCTGATCATGCCTGAAAAGCTCGGCGAGGGGTATATACGCAGGCTAAGCTTTAATCCGGAGTTTAAGATCACCCTGCACCGCTATACGCTTCAGGAGGACCTGATCATTAAGCGTAACACCTCCGGAATGGGTAATGAACTGATCACTATTTTTTTCTACAGCAACGAACAGGCACTCGGCATTGCTTTTAATGATGATCCCCTGGTACTTTTCTCCGAACGCAATGAGTCTGCCATCCAGGTCACTTCAAACGACTTGAGTTCGACCATCCGTTTTCCTGCAAACCATCATGTTCATTATGTCGTAGTGGCTCTTTCTCCTAATTATCTAAAGGCTTTGCTGGCCACAAATGACTCTAATTCTGTTTTAAGGACCATAACGGGTCCTGGCAATTCTTTTCTCTTTTTTGAAAGTATGAATGCCGCATGTAAGCTGTTGCTCAAGCATATTGCAGCGATTGATATGGACCAGAACCTGAGCACGTTTTACATGCAGATAAAAGTGCAGGAATTATTGTACCTGCTTTTCCATCAACTTGCCTCGCGTGAAAGTAGCGTACACCAAAGCATCAACAGCGTAGATGCAGAAAAATTGCTTCATATCCGTAATGAGCTGCTCAGCGATCTGAGTGTGCCCCCGGTGTTAAGTGAATTGGCGCAAATCGCAGCCATGAGCGAGACCAAAATGAAACTGTTGTTTAAGCAGACCTTCGGAGACACAATCTATAATTACTATCAGCAGGCACGAATGGAAGAAGCGGCTTTCCAGCTAAAACAAGGCCGGCGTTCTGTTGCTGAAGTTGGGTATGAACTGGGCTTTTCCAACCTCAGCCACTTTAGTCGCGTTTTTGTAAGGCATTACGGCCTTAATCCAAAACGATATTCCAGACAAGCATGAAAAGCCGATCGTCGGATACGACTAATTTTAAGTCTTATTGCGCTATTTTCAGCTCCTGAATAGTGGCAGATTTGCTATGTAATTTAAAACATAGCAAAATGAAAAAGTTATTCATGCCTTACGAGAAAGGCGGATTACAGTTGAAAAATCGAATTGTAATGGCACCCATGACCCGGAGCCGCGCATCGGGCAATCTGCCTAACGAGCTCATGGCCACCTACTACAAACAACGTTCAGGTGCCGGGCTGATCATTACTGAGGGGACCTCGCCGAGTCCTGAGGGCTTAGGTTATCCCCGTATTCCTGGAATCTTCTCCGCGGAGCAGGTGGAAGCCTGGAAAGCCGTGACCAACGCGGTACATGAAAGTGGATCCAGGATCTTTCTTCAACTCATGCATACCGGCAGGGTTGCTCATGTATCCAACCTGCCGGATGGCCTGCAGGTGATCGGCATGTCAGCCGTCAAAGCTGCCGGCGAGATCTATACGGACAGTGGCTTGCAGGAGTATTCGTATCCGCTTGCACTTGATGCGGAAGGAATTGCAGGTGTGATCCGGGATCACGTAAATGCTGCCGTGCATGCTATTGCCGCGGGTTTTGACGGCGTAGAATTGCATGCTGCGCATGGTTACCTGTTGGAACAATCGCTAAACCCGCATGTGAATAACCGTAACGACACTTATGGAGGTTCCATTGGAAAGCGTAGCCGTTTAACATTGGAGATCGCAGAACAGATTGCAGAAGCCATTGGCGCGGTTAAGGTTGGTGTTCGCATTTCCCCTTTCTTAACATCTAATGGTATGCCAGCCTATGAGGCGTATGAGGTACACGAAACTTACCTGCAGCTTGCTGACAGGCTAAACAGCCTCGGCATCATTTACCTGCACATCTCGAATAATCCAGCTATACCGGAAAGAACACATCAGGCAATACGCCATGCTTTTGACAATACCATCATTTATTGCAATGGATTCACTGCTGAAACCGCAGAAGCCAAACTGCAGGATGGATCCGCAGACCTGATCGCATTTGGACGCAGCTTCTTGGCTAATCCCGACTTCATTGCGCGCATACAAAAAAACGAAATCTTAAATGAGCCGAAATACAACACGCTCTACACACCCGGAGAAGTAGGCTACACCGACTACCCAGTACTAAATTAATTATCAACCAAAAAAATAAAACCATGAAAATTACAACAACAGGATCATTAGGTAACATAGCCAAACCCTTAGTAAAAAAACTTATCGCAGCTGGTCACGAAGTTACCGTGATCAGCACTAAGGCAGATCGCCAGCCAGAAATTGAAGCATTAGGTGCCAAAGCAGCCCTTGGTTTGATCAGCGATGCAGCATTCCTAACTGAAGCTTTTACAGGAGCTGATGCAGTGTACACCATGATGCCGCCTGCAATGGGTGCCAGCAACATGATCGAGAACATCGCAGATGCGGGTCAGGCTTATGCAAAGGCCATAAAAGCTACAGGTGTACCGCGGGTCGTAATGCTCAGCAGTGTTGGGGCCGATGCTCCTGAAGGAACGGGTCCGGTGCAGGGGGTCCACCGGGTTGAGCAAATACTGAAGGAATTGGAGGGCGTGAATGTCACGGTTTTAAGATCAGGATTTTTCTATCTTAACTTCTTGCGGGATATTCCATTAATCAAGAGCCGGAACATTTTCGGGAACAATTATGGTGGCGATGTTCCATTGGCGCTTACGCATCCTGAAGATCTTGCCGAAGCCATTGCGGAAGCATTACAGGTCAGGGGAAATGGCTTCGAACTGAAATATATAGTAAGTGACATTGCTACTGGAAATGAGCTTGCGGCGAAATTTGGTCGGGCGATAGGCAAACCGGAATTGACCTGGACAAACATCCCGGACGAACAGCTTAAACAGGGTATGCAGTCTGCAGGCCTGCCATCAGAACTGGTAGGATTGATCACCGAAATGGGACAAGGTGTTCGTGCAGGGATCATCACCAGGGACTTTTTCGATAAGGGCGGGGAAGTAAGGGGGCAGATCAAGCTGGAAGAATTTGCCAAAACATTTAAGGCAGCGTACCTGCAGGCTTAACCAAATTGATTCAAGAGAAAAGAGGTCAATAGGGTTGACCTCTTTTCTCTTGAATCAATTCTAGCTTCAGTCCTGGATGAATGCTAAGATGTCGTTGTTGATGGTGTCTGCTTCTGTGGTAGGCATTCCATGAGGAAAGCCAGGATAGGTGATTAATTTCGAATTCCTGAGCAGTGCCGCTGCTTTAGGTGCCTGATTGGAAGGTACGATCTGATCATCTTCACCGTGTAACACCAGTACTGGGATCTCTACGCTTTTCAGGTCTTCTCTAAAATCGGATTCCGAAAAGGCTTTGATCCCTTCATAGTGTGCCAAAACCGAACCCATCATGCCTTGCCGCCACCAATTATGTTTTATACCCTCATTAACTTCCTGGCCTTCGCGGTTCCATCCATAAAATGCAACTGGGAAATCGTAAAAGAATGCTGCCCGGTTAAAACCTGTGCCCTGGCGGATTTCATCAAACACGGTGATCGGCACCCCGTCAGGGTTTTCATCATGCTGAATCATTATCGGTGTGACAGCACTAATCAGGACGGCTTTTGCGACCCGCTCCTTACCATGTTTCGCAACGTACCGGATGACTTCACCGCCTCCGGTAGAGTGGCCGATGTGTATCGCATCTTTTAAATCCAGTGCCGCGGTTAGTTCAGCCACATCAGCCGCGTAGGTGTCCATGTCATTGCCGGTTCCACTTTGTCCGGAACGACCATGACCACGGCGATCGTGGGCGATCACGCGATAGCCCTTTTGGAGGAAAAACATCAGCTGGTTATCCCAGTCGTCTGCTGATAATGGCCATCCATGATGAAACACAATTGGTTGGCCCGTTCCCCAGTCTTTGTAATAAATTTCAGTGCCGTCTTTTACTTTGATGATGCTCATAGGTTTTAAGTTTAATTAGGTTTTATGTAGCTAGTTTAGGTGCTTTATTCTTGCAATTTGGGGAACAAAATGATTGTTCAGTTGGTGACTTTATTAATATTTTGTTAAATTCTTGATCTTAATACTTTAATTTACAGTTTTTATCTTAAATGAAGCATCTAAATGAATAAATGATACTCATCAACTATTTAGATCAGCAATTATATTTTCCAGGTTTCTCAAGGGCGCATGAAAATGCTTTTGGTCATCCTTACGCGAAACGATTAAGCACACTGCAAGTGATGGGAAGAATATAGATGCTGCAAGGATTGGATGATCCATAACCCCGTCAGGGAAGTAAATTCTTAGGATTACCCAGGTCAGGATGACCACACTGCAGGTTATCAGCAGGAATTCATATCTTTTCTTGAATTGATGGTGTTTCAGCAACAGCCTGTGCTGCTCACGAATGTAGTTGCTCAAGGGTGTAGCGACATTTTGATATGCCTGTGTGCTGAGTAATCTGCAATACCATCACAGCCCAGAAGTACTGCATGCTAATGCCTTTAGGTTCACATTTTAAAGCTCGTATTTAATCCTCACGAGGCGGACACTGATATTAGTCTTTGCAATTACGGTGATCGCTGAAATTTCATTGTATTTGAAACCTTCCATATAGAGCAGAATGATGGACTTGTTTAGGGGGGACAGGCGTTCTATAAGTTTATGAAGCAGGTTGCGTTGTTCTTCATAATCATCAGAATGGTCATTGCCGTATTCAAACACACCGTATACATCCAGGTGAAAAAATTTGACTGTTGACGAAAGCCCGGATAGCTCTTCTAGAGTTGATAAAACATTTCCTGCAGTACATCGGCTCTTTCCTCGGCATCTTGGAAATGGATGTTACATACCTTGTGGGCGATCCCGATATTTTCGTTGATGTGCTCGAGGAATTTGGTTTCCAAAGTGCCTTCCATGTTCAAATTTTAAATTCTTCTAATTAGTATCGAAGAGATCTAAAAAACTACAAAATTTGTTGCTTTTTTAAGCTTTTGCTAACCACATACTTAAAAAAAGAGGTCATATGGCTGACCTCTTTTTTCCACATAATTATGCTTAAACTATTTTGCCTGTAAAAGGTAGCAGGATCAAGCGTGCTAACGCAGACAACATGACGTCAATTAAGTAAGATACTGCGCCAGGCTTCGCTTTCAGGAAGTCCGGGTTTTCGTTTACCAAAAAACTGAACGATGGTGTTGCCTTTTGCATCGAACACTTCGATGCTGTGCACTAAGCCGTCGATTGTAGGCTTTTTGACCAACCAGGCACTAGCTATGCCGTCAAGCTTTAGATGCATATTAAATTCCGGATCTAAAACATTAAACCATGGTCCAGTCTCCACAAGTTTGTTTACTTGGCCAGTGTGAATCTGAATGCATCCAGGACTGCCCGTAAATACCATGATCTCCGTCTGCTGCACTGACGCTTTTTGCAATAGCTGTTTAACGGTGTCTACATTGATTTGCTCGGCGTAGCCATCAGGTGCAAGCTGCAAAGCTCTGGTGCGCGAAAGTTTATGTTTCCGCAGCATGCCATGAAATTCATGTGTATCCTTAAGATTGATCCAGTCTTCCCGAAATGCCTTAAGGTCCAGTTCATGGTTGTCGGTTTCTAATACTTCATTTCTTAATCCTTCAATTTCAAGATCAGACGCTTGTTGTTCCGCCTTGAACTTGTTGACCAATGTATGATAGGCTTCAACATTACTTTGTTCTACAAGGTAGATTTTATGAACGGCATCGCCATGTTGGTCAAAAAACTGCAGACTTAATCGTTCGTTTTCGTTCACGGAAAATCCAAATTGCCAATTATTCATAAAAAGCCTTAAATCAATGTCAGGCGTAACAATCAGACCTACATGGCCATTGAATCCAACTTTTTGATAAACCCCTTTACGCTCATGAACGCAGTAATCGTTTCGTGTAAGTGCCATAACATAGCCTAGTGAAACTACTTCTTTCAGGATTTCCTTGAATTGGTCTTTTAGCCGCACAACATTGTCATCAATCCCGGTGTTGATCAACTGTGCTTCTGTTAAACCCATTGATTTCGCTGCATCACGTATTCTTACTTTTGGGTGCTGTGTTTTAAATGCTGCCCATTGTTCTTTGATTGATGTGATTGTATTTTCCATTGTTTTTGATTTTAAATTAAAAATATACCCTCAGGTACCACAAATGGGGATTTGCATCCCTCAGGGCTTAGTAGCTGCATTTGTATTTGAAATGCTTCCTTTATGTTCTGCACATTGATTACATCCTTAGCCGGGCCGATGGCCAGCATTTTCCCGGTCTTCAAGATGAGTACCCGGTCGGAATACCGGGAAGCGAAATTGATGTCGTGCAGGATAGCCACCACTCCGTAACCTTTATCTGCCATCCTACGGGCAACACTTAGGATTTGTTCCTGATATAGAAGATCAAGTCCATTGGTTGGCTCATCCAGGAACAGGTATGCGCCCTGTATATCATAGATCTGCGCAAGTACCCTTGCAAGTTGCACCCGCTGCTGTTCGCCACCGGATAGGCTGGTGTAGTCCCGGGTGGCAAGGTGACTCACACCTGTCTCTTGCATCACGGCTGCTACAATGTCGAGATCCTGATCGCCTGGTTTCACCTGAAAGTGTGGATACCGACCCATGAGTACAAGCTCTTCAACCGAGAACGACACGGATAAGGTATTTTGCTGACTAAGTACGGCACGCCGTGTTGCCAGTGAAGCGGTTGTCAAGCTTTGGATCTTGCTTTCATTGAACCAGATCTCACCAGTATGAGCCGGCTGATCGCCGCTTAACAACTTCATTAAAGTGCTTTTGCCGGCGCCATTTGCGCCAATGATGGCGAGCAACTCACCTTGCCGCACTTCGAAACTAATGTTATCCAGCAGCATTTTTTTGCCTGCTTTGTAGCCCACATTTTTTACCCTGATCATAGTTGTGTCCTCCTTTTCTGGTTTACGATGATGTAAATGAACATGGGTGAACCAAGTAATGCGGTAACAATGCCGAGGGGCAGCTCTGCCGGAGCCACAATTGTGCGGCTGACCAAATCCGCGAGGGTAAGTACTGCCGCGCCGAGTATTGCAGATGCGGGTAGCAACAGCCTGTGATCTGAACCAAATGCCATACGTATGATGTGCGGTATGATCAGCCCCACAAAGCCAATGATGCCGGACACCGCCACGGAAGCACCAACTGCCATGGTGGCAAGCACGATAACCAAGCGTTTGATCAGCGCGGTGTTTACACCCATGTGTCTTGCTTGTGATTCACCCAACGCAAATGCATTTAAAGATTTGCCCAGCATGGGTAAGAGCAAGACTGGAACACCAATAAAGGGGAGCAAGGTTGTAACGGATTTCCAACTCGCGCCACCCAGGCTTCCCAAGTTCCAGAAAGTAATGTTCCGCAATTGTTCATCTGTAGCCATGTAAGTCATCAATCCGATCAAAGCGCCGGAAAGTGCATTTATGGCGATGCCCCCAAGTAACAGCGTGGTGATGTCAGACTTACCTTGCTGCACAGATATTCTGTAGACGACAAACGTCGTGATGCAGGCACCAAAAAAAGCGGCGATGGAAAGGGCGTAATAGCCTAAAACATCTTGCAGTTGAATGAATATGGTTGCCTCTAAGACGATCATCATCACAGCAAAGAGGGAGGCACCAGAGGCAATGCCGATTAAACCGGAATCTGCAAGCGGATTCCGGAATAGTCCCTGTAACGATGCGCCGGAGATGCCTAATCCTGCACCCACCAGCACACCAAGCAATACCCTCGGAAAGCGTATCGCAAATAATACGGCTTCCTGCTGCGGCTGAAAGCCTGGTCCGGTTTGAAAACCCAACTGTGCCGCAATGATTGAACCTAACTCCGGAAGGCGGATCTGTACAGCCCCTAAACATGCCGAGATCAACATGACGCTCAGCAGCAGCACAAACAGCATGGTTAAAATGATACTATAATTCTTTAGCACTACGATCTTAGTTTTTGTGCCAGCTCGGCAATTGCTAATCCTAATCTGGGCCCAAAGCCCGTTAATAGTTCTCCGTCCATGGTGACAAAACGTTTGGCTTTACCAGCTTTGGTTTGGTTAATCCCTTGTACGTCGAGTAAGCCTGACGGGCCGCCCAAACTTTGCATGCCGCTGCTGAACAATAGTATGACATCCGGATTGGCCTGTACCAGAGACTCCGGGGTTAAAGGTTTGAAATCGCTGAAGCCTTTAACCGCATTCTGTCCACCTGCAAGCTGGATCATTTTCTCTAAGGGTGTGTGCTGACCGGCAACCATCATTGTTCCCGTTCCGCGGGCATAGATGAAGAGCACCTTCGGCTTTGCTGCTGCATTGCTGATCCTTGCTGCTGCAGCTAAATCCTGGTCGAGCTTCTTCACGAGCACTTCGCCCTTGGCCTTGTTTCCAAAAGCATTTGATACTTCACGGATCAGTTTCTTGGTGCCTGCAGGTGTAAGCTCCTGGTTGAATAGTATCAGTTTCACACCCGCACTCTTCAGCTGCGAGGCAAGTTCGGGTTTGAGGTCGCTGGCTAATCCAGTGACCACATCTGGCTGCAAAGCCAGAATACCTTCAGCAGAAAGGTTGCGGTTATGACCGATCTTAGGTTTGTTTTTTAGGCTGGCAGGGTAGGTACTGGTCACATCGACACCAACAATATGCTCCTCCAGTCCGATACCAGCCAATATCTCGCTGACGGTCCCGTTAATGGAGACAATTCTTTGTTTTGCAGGTGTTTGAGCACTTACTCGGCTTATGGCTGGACTCAAGCCTGTAAGCAGTAGAATCAGAGTTAATCGTTTTAAGTTCATGATGATTTTATAATTAGTAGATACATTTATTGGACTTGCAGCAATCAGGCTTTTTTAACTAAGGCGTAGCTTAACACCGGATAGCCGCGTGTTCCGCCATCGGGTCCAAAGCTTATGAACTTGAGTTTGTAGACATTACCTGCCGCATCTTTCAGCACATAAAAACGATCGGTTTTTACGCCCACACTGCCTCCGCTGGTCACCCTCCAGTTGGATGATATGGTGTTACGGCTATTGGTGAAGGTCGTTGATGCGATATGACTTTCGCCATAGGCATCATAGCCAACTGTACTGGTCAGGACCTCTGCCACTTCAGTTCCGGCCAGGTGATTACTGAACACGAGGTCAGAAAAGGCATAGGGGATGTTTCCAGTATAATAGATGCTGTAGCCCCACTGAATGTCCCAGTTAGCTTTGGCTGGCTCCACTTCAACTGCACCTTTGGCAAAGGAGATGTACCTGAAGTTGTATTGATCATCTTTAGCTATGGTAAGGGTTTTGAACGTGGTTTCATTCAGCTTTGCGTACTGCAGCGTATAACCATTGCTGCCATTGCGCAGGATTCGAATTTTCATCAATTCCGCAGCCGGCAAAACGCTACCAGCACCGCCTGCACGGTTTAGCACATATACTTTGTTATCCGCATCGTTTGCCGAGATTTCTGCAATTGCTGTTTTACTTAAGTCTCCATTTACATCATCAATGATGTCGAACGATCCTTGTCCGAAGCCTAAAACAAGCTTGCTGGCATCTACATCGGCTGCGGTTACCGTATTGATATCCGTTTTACTGGTTGGAAGCACCGATGCTGCAAGGCTGTTGTTCAGAATTACCCGGTACGCAGTGCCGCTAGCAAAACCAAGATCCCAACTGTCGCGAGCTACGCTTGTTTGCTTGTTCGCACTAAGGTCCACATAAACTGTGTTCACCGCGGAGGAGCCACCGTTGCCACCCTCAAGCGTCAACTGCGCACCTGTGGATACAATGGAGGAGAAGCTTAACTGCAGCTGACTCGTTGAGCCGACTATAAGCGGGCTGCTTGCGGAAGCGATTTTGAATTCAACTGACTCGGTGCCGCTTAGGAGTATATTCGCGGCTTTAATCACTTTGATGCTTGCTGAACTACTTCCTGCAGGGATGAGCAAATCGATGGAGCCGTTGTTTGCTGCAGGTTCAGTGGTGAATTCAGTTCCATAGGTCAATCCATTGCTTTGAAGACTGATCTTCAGCGGTACAGCAGCATCTGAACTACGGCTCAGGTTGAGCTTGATTTCTGAGCTCGCATCTTCAGCCGAGAAACCTTGTTTATCAGCTTGAAAGTTTACCGTATTATCAACCAACGGCGGGTCGCTTTTCTTACAGGCGGTAAGCAAAATGATTGTCGAACAAATAATAGATAGTAATTTTTTCATTTTATTGATTTTGGTTTTAAATGGTTATTTATTTTAGAAATTGATAGTTAAGACCGAGGAAGAATGATCTTCCATACCCGACTGGAACACTCCCGCCGGTGCTGTGCGCGCCACCGGTGTCAAGCGACGTGTTGTTAATCTGCGTTACGTTGAACAGGTTGCGTAGCCCGCCCGTGAGGCTCAGACCTTTTTGCAAGTTTTTGTTTAGAGTCAGGTCTGCTGTGTTGTATGCCCCGGTGAAAGCCCTCCTGATGTCCGTTGTTGCAGGAACGTACTCATAGTTGGGTCTTCTGCCCGTTAGTTTATAGAAAAGGCTGATGCTGGTGTTCCAGGACTTGATGTTGTAGCTGATGTTGCTGTTGAATTCAGGGGTCCAGCTAAATTCCGGAAGCGAGCCATCTTCGTCCTTTAAACGATTATACCGTCCGGTAAAGTAAAAACCGAATGTTGCTTGAAGATCTTTATAGGCAACGGTGTTTTCCAAGGTGAACCCCAGCGTTTTGTATTCTTCGATATTTAAATAGCTGGTTACATTGCCCCGGCTATCATCTACCACGTTGGCTGTCCCAATGAAGTTGTGAAAGCGATTGTAGAAGCCGCCAATTACCGATTTAAGGTTGAGCTGTTGACTTTTCAGCAGCTGCCAGGTTAATGAACCGTTGTAGCTGTTGGAGTATTCGGCCTCCAAGTTTTCATTGCCGTAGATGGAATGACTTGCATCAACAAAGTTAAAGTATAATTCCCGCAGAGCGGGCGACCTGAAACCCCGGGCATAGGCCATGCGCAGATCTATGGCCGCTGAAAGTGCAATTTTCGCGTTTATAGATGGAATTACTGGCGGTGCATCATAAACCGAGTTATAAATGAACCTTAATCCGGGTCGAATGTTGACCCTTGATCCTAATGCAATTTCCGACGATACAAAGAAGGCATAATCATTTATGGATGGTGTACCGAGTATCCGGTCGCCGGAACTGCCCGTCAGGTTGATTTCGAATCCTGGCTGTAGAGCTATTGCCGGTGATAACTTATAAACTGCGGTACCACGAAGCAGTGTATTGTCGAAAATGGCTTCGGCTTGTTCGGATGCCAGGGCTGTGAGTCTCCGCTCGCCGGTGAGGTGGTTGAATTCTGTTGTTTGCGTGCGGCGACTATAGTCGGTGTAGGAAGCAGCCAAATTGAGGCTCAGCCTTGAACTTGCTTTCAGGTCCGCCTGTATCTGGTGCAAATAACGGCGGGTGATGTATTTCTGATCTTTAGAAACTGAGGTGCTTGGGTTGAGCATACCCGCACTGAAAATATCTTCGTTGGCCGCATTGATCCGGTACCAGGCCTGTAATTTCCCGTTCTGGTATCCGGTGCTTAAGCTCCCCAGCAGTTGATCTTTGGGCAGCCAGGTGTTTGTTCCATTTCCGCCATCCCAACCGCCGAAGTTGTTACGGGATAAATCTGTGGCCACATAAAAGCCGCTTTTTTGCCACTTGATGTTAACCGCTTGATTGTGGCTGCCTTTTCCACTGAAACCTTTGTACTGCTCGCCGGCACTTTCCTCCTGTAGCCGGAATCCAAGTGCCAGACTGTTGTCGCCAGTTGCCACTTTTTTGCTGATCAGGTTGATGACACCACCTAAAGCATCGGTGCCGTACATCACGGACATTGGTCCTTCAACGATCTCGATGTGGTCGATGGTGTTGATGTCCACCTGGCTAAGGCTTTCCCGCGTGTCGCCACGGTCTAAGAGCGGCAATCCATCCAATAAGATCTTCACACGTTGTCCGCTAATCCCAAGTAGTTGCACATCCGCTGTGCCTAAGGTGAGGTCGTTTACAATGCGCACCCCCAATTCTGTGCTCAGCACCTCTTGTAAGGTGGTCGCTGCTCTCAAGCGGATACGCTCACTGTTAATCGTACGTACCTGATACACGCTTTGCTTAAGTGTTTGCGCCTCATATTGGCCAGTTACCACAACGTCGTTTAACTGATAATCCCTTGCATTTAAAATGATATCCTCCAGCGAAACCGTTTGGCCTTCAACCGCGGTAAAACTCCTGTGGTTCTCCTTTACTCCAAGAAAGCTGGTCTCCAGGGTATGTATACCTGGTTTAAGCTCAACCAAAAACTTTCCGTTCTCCTGCGTATACAATAAGTGATGCTCATCAATGACAACGGTAATGCCTGCTGCAGGCTGTCCATCACGACTTAAAATCTTTCCAGACACCCTTGTGGGGCTTTGTGCATTTAAGTTTAGCGTGATACCAAGCAGTGCTAACAAGGTTATGGTGTGTTTCATTTATTTAGATTAATTAAAAATAACAGTACAAATGTGTATTATTGCTGCCGATGACGATTAACGCAAAACGGATTAAAAACACAGTTACACGGATTTTATGAAGCTTACTTTCACCGCTTCTGGTTTGGAGCAAATCGATATGGCACTAAAGCACCCGGATGGATTTTTTGGCTCTAAGGGATTTGAACAACGGTTATCAACCACATCAGCTTCCTGGGCGAACATAAAGATCCAGGAACAATGGTTTGATGGGGCAATGGTGCTGTTAAGTTCAGTTAATTGCAATAGTGCATGTATGCTGAAGGTGTCTTGCAAAAACTCTTATTTAATGATGAACTTCGTTTTAGCGGGGGAGGTAAACGCGTTAAAAGCGGGATGTTACAGTTGCCTTTACTGCGATGAACTGAACATACAGGTTGAGATCAAAGAGGAGCTGCGCATGCTTTCAATTTGCATGACCCGTAATTTTTTGAAGTATCGCGCTGGCAATCGTTTAATGTTAATGGATCACGGAATTGCTGGCAGCAAGAAGCTTAGTTATATGCCTTGCAACAAATTAGTGCCAAAGAGGATCGAGCAGATTATTAATGAGATCTGCCGGGCAGAGCATCCAGCACATATTCGGCGAATATATCTGGAAGCGAAGATACTGGAAGTTCTCTCGATGCATCTGAATCAGGATTTCAGCTATGATCCAGCCCCGGTGTTTAGTGGTGTTAATTCAGCGGATGCGATGAAGCTGGAACAGGCAAGGCAGCTGCTGGAGCAAAATATTAAACATACATTTTCATTGCTGGAGTTAGCGAGAATGGTCGGCTTGAACGACTTCAAACTCAAAAAGGGATTTAAAGCAGCCTATGGCTATACCGTTTTTGGGTATCTCAGCGAGCTTCGCATGGAGAGAGCGAAGATATTGTTAAAAAGGGGGCTTTCAGTGAATGAAGTTACAGATGCTGTGGGTTATAAGAACCCACAGCATTTTACATCTGTATTCAAGAAACGTTTTCAGGTATTGCCCAGTAAGATTTTAAATTATGAAGATTGAAGGAACCGGCAACTAACGCCAACCCAGGCCAGGTGCCACGTGCTCCAGAATCGAAGACAGCAGGTGAATGTTGTATTCAACGCCAATGGTGTTTGGGATAGTCAATAGGATGGTGTCTGCTTCCTGCAGTGCTTCGTCCTTTGCGAGTTCCTCGATTAGCTTGTCGGGTTCGGCTGCGTAGCTCTTTCCGAAGACTGCACGTGTACCAGGTTCTATATAACCAAAATGATCAGAACCTTTGCCTTGCTGTCCAAAATAATACCGGTCCTCATCGGTTACCAGCGCAAAAATGGAACGGCTCACCGACACCCGAGCTTCCCTTTGATGTCCTGCTTTCTTCCAGGCTTCTCTGTAAGCCCTGATCTGTTCCGCCTGCTGGATATGGAAAGGTTTACCACTTTCATCAAATTTCAACGTGGAGCTCTGCAGGTGCATGCCGTTTTCTGCTGCCCAGATGGCCGTGGCGTTCGTTGCCGCGCCCCACCAGATGCGTTCCCGCAATCCTTCTGAATGGGGTTCCAGGCGTAACAAACCCGGTGGATTCGGGAACATTGGGTTCGGGTTTGGCTTAGCGAAGCCCTTTCCAGATAGTTTATCCAGAAACTCCAGTGCTTTTGCACGACCCATATCTGCTTCGCTTTGTCCCGCTTCAGGTTCATAACCGAAGTAACGCCAGCCATCAATCACTTGCTCGGGCGAGCCGCGGCTTACCCCGAGTTGTAAGCGCCCACCAGAGATCAAATCGGCTGCGCCGGCATCTTCCACCATATACAAGGGATTTTCATACCGCATGTCGATTACACCAGTACCAATCTCTATGTTACTGGTCTTCGCACCGATTGCAGACAATAAGGGGAAGGGTGATGCCAGCTGCGCTGCAAAGTGATGGACGCGGAAGTAGGCGCCATCTATGCCAATCTCTTCGGCAGCGACTGCAAGATCTATAGACTGTAGCAAGGTGTCACTTGCAGTTCGGGTTGCATAAGCAGGGTGGTTGGACCAGTGTCCAAATGATAAGAATCCTATTTTCTTCATTCTATTACAAAACTAATGATTTATTATATGCACCAACAACCCTGCCTGTTTGTATGGCGGCTACACATACAGATGCCTTTGAAAAATTTCAACCTCGGGCATGCCTACAATTTCAAGGGACGATTGCTGCTAAGTTTACGCAGATTTTTCAAACGGATACCTGCCGGTGTTGTTAAGTTTAACACACATTAAGAATTAACAACACCAGCTATGGAATATGTAAGATTTGGTGTATCCATGCAGCCACATTATAACCTGATATACCGTGAACAGGAACGCGAGATGATCCCGTTCTGCGTAGATCAGAAGCTTGCAGTAATATCATGGTTGCCCCTCGCCCGTGGACTGTTAACCGGTAAAAGAACTAAGGAGCGGAACGAAACGGAACGTGCGAAAACAGATGCTTTTGGCAAAAAACTGTACGGCGCGGATGCTGATTTTGCAATTGTCGAAAGGTTGACTGAAGTAGCTAATGAAAAAGACTATCAGCAGCGGATATTCAAAGATTGGAAGAACTTTATCAGCCACATCCGGTCCTTGGGTTTGAATAGGATTTAACAATTGTTAATTTACCAGAAATATGGCGATGCTTACTGATACTTTGACTTTGATATTCAAGCGGGATCTTCTGAAACTTAAAGCGGAACTCAGCTTGTACAATCATGAAGAAAACCTGTGGCTTGTAGATAATAATATCTCCAATGCCACAGGCAACCTTTGTCTTCATCTTCTTGGCAACCTGAACACCTATATTGGCGCTGTTCTGGGGCACACAGGTTATGTTCGAAACAGACCTGAGGAGTTCTCCCGGAGGAATGTCCCAAGGGTAGCACTGCTCAACGAATTAGATCGTACGATTCAAATGATTGATGCTGTACTACCGAGCATCACGGAAGCGCAACTGAGCGATGAATACCCTGATCAAGTGTTTGATTACAAAATGACCACCGAGTACTTTCTGGTCCATCTTGCCACGCATTTAAATTATCATCTTGGACAGGTTAATTACCACAGACGATTGCTGGATATTGATCTACATGTATGAGGTTTTTAATTATATTGGGTGTTGAAAATCCCCATAGATGAAAAACTTTAACCTATACTTGTCGCTTTCCATGCTATTGCTTTTCTCGCTCGGCTCCAAAGGTCAAAGCCGGTCGGATAAGACCCTGGTGATCTCCATCGACGCCAATAACAAGGCGCAAACCATCCACAACTTTGGTGCGTCCGGCTGCTGGTTTTCTGAGGGAGTGGGTAAATACTGGCCGCTTGAAAAACGCGAAAGAATGGCTGAATTGCTTTTTAGCAAAGCGCAGGCCGCTGATGGCAGTTTCAAAGGCATTGGTTTATCCGCATGGCGCTTCAACATCGGTGGTGGTACGGCAGAACAGGGCGACAGCAGTGGCATTAAGGATTTTCGTAAGCGGGTGGAATCCTTTCTTGCACCTGATGGAGCCTATGACTGGAACAAACAGTCTGGCTACATCTGGTTTGTTAAGAAGGCACAGGACTATGGCGTGGAAAACCTGATTGCTTTTTCGAATACGCCTCCGGTCCAGTTTACAAAGAACGGACTTGGTTTCAAAACCGAAAAAGATTATACAACGAATCTGAAACCCGACAAGTACGACGACTATGCTGATTTCCTGACGGAAGTGCTCAAACACTTCGATCAGCAGGGGCTACACTTCAAATACATCAGTCCTGTAAATGAACCGCAATGGGACTGGTCTAACAAACCTGGTGAGGCCAGCCAGGAAGGTAGTCCCTGGAGCAATGCCGATATACATCAAGTCGTAGGTGCCTTGGATGCCTCTCTGCAAAAGAAACAGCTAAGCGCTCAAATCCTGACCCCGGAGGCAGGCATGCTTACCTACCTATACAGTGGAACATCTGCTGCTTCAAACCAGATTCAGGAATTTTTCGGGGAGCAAAGTAAATACAGTCTTCAAAACGTCAAACATGTACCTCGCATAATTGCGGGCCATAGCTACTTTACGGATAATGGAGACAGTAGTATGGTGGCGGTGCGCAAGCATTTAGCAGACACTGCAGCCAAATATGGACTTGAATACTGGCAGTCGGAATACTCCATGTTAGGAGATGGATTTAGGGAGGGGACGAAAGCAAAACGTACGCAGATGGATTGTGCATTATTTCTGGCAAAAGTCATCAATCAGGATCTCACTGTTGGTAATGCTGCAGCATGGCAGCTTTGGAATGTGTGGGAACCAGGCAGTGCTGAATGGGACACGCGTTACTATCTGCTTGCTTTAGATCCGGCTAATCCGGAGTATACAGATGGTGAATTTAGCATCACCAAAAATCTTTGGGCTATGGGGAACTACAGTCTGTTCGTGCGCCCTGGTATGACGCGTCTAACGACGAGCAGGAATGATGGACGTGATGCAGTTGAAGTTGCTCAGGATGTAATGGTTTCTGCGTTCAGTGGCGGAGCTGATAAGCTGGTTATGGTACTGGTAAACTACACGGATCAGCCAAGGACGATCCTCCCGGAGTTGAAGAACTTTAAAGGGATTAAAAGCCACCGTACTTACGTGACTACAGCTGATGTAAAGGATAATCTAAAGCCATCTGCTGCACAGAAATTCAGTGGAACCTTCAGGTTGGCGCCACGCTCTGTGACAACCATTACTATGAATTAAGAACAGTGACCATCTGTAATGTTTTTTTTCGCTGGCAGGATAATATTTGTAAATTACGGTTAAGCCTTTAATCTTGACTATGCGTTTATTAAAATTCTCATTCCTGCTGCTCCTGGCATTAAATAGCTGCAAATCGGTTAAGCCTTCCAGAGGGGGGCAAGATTGGGTGCAGCTCTTCAATGGTAAAGACATTCAGGACTGGTTTGTGAAGATCCACCACCATGAAGTTGGCAAGAATTTTGGAAATACCTTCAGGGTAGAGGATGGGATCATAAAGGTTCGCTATGATCAATATGGAGACTTCAATGATCAATTTGGACATCTGTATTACAAGGTGCCTTATTCCTATTACCATCTTAAGCTGGAGTACCGTTTTGTAGGGGAGCTGCAAAAGGGTGCGCCCGATTATACCTTGCGGAATAGTGGTGTGATGTTCCATTCGCAAGATCCGCGGACCATGCCTAAGGAACAAGATTGGCCAATATCTGTGGAGTTCCAGTTCCTTGGTGGACTGGGCGACGGTAAACCGCGCACTACGGGAAACATGTGTTCCCCTGGCACAAAAATCATTTATGAAGGGAAACTGGACGAACGGCACTGCATTAATTCGAAATCAAAAACCTACGATGGCGACCAGTGGGTGAAGGCCGAGCTGATTGTGCTAGGCGACTCGCTCATCACCCACATCATCAATGGCGACACGGTTATGAAGTATTCAAAACCTCAGATTGGTGGTGACGTGGTAAACCGATACGATCCGGCTATTAAACAGGATGGAAAGTTGCTAAAGCGTGGATACATCGCCCTGCAAAGTGAAGGTCAGCCAATTGACTTCAGGAATATAGAACTCCAGGATTTGTCCAAAAAATAGAATAACACCTCACAAATGGGTAAATACAAGATTATAAATTTCGTTTTTTTAATGCTGTTGATGGGCAGCTTTAAGACCTCTTGGGCACAGGTGAATCCAGATAAAAAGAAAACGGATTCGCGCATGATGTTACGCATTGCTGAAATTGAGATATTTCCGCAATACCTGGAGGAATACCTCGTAATACTGAAGGCTGAGGCTGCTGCATCGGTTGAGCTTGAACCTGGTGTACTGGCAATCTTTCCAATGTATCAAAATGATTATCCTAATCAGATCCGCATCGTTGAAATGTATGCCAATAAGGATGCCTACCTGTCCCATTTAAAAACACCGCATTTCCTGCATTACAAAACAAGTACTCAAAAGATGGTAAAATCGCTGAAGCTGGTGGATATGAAAAGCATCGATCCCGAGGGTATGAAGAAGATCTTTAGAAAAATAGAGCAAGAATAATGCGCATTTAAAATTGGCAGATACCTTGGTTTAGGACCGAGGTACCTGCCAGTTTGCTTTTAGTCCACCTGAATGCTTGCGATGCCTTTTTCTAAAGCATGCTCCATAATGCCAGGGATCTTCACACCTTCAACGCGGAAAACATCAACTTCCTTCATGCCCAGGAAGCCGAGGAAGGATTTCAGGTATGGTGCTACAAAGTCGTTCTGCTGAGCAGGTCCTTCAGAATATACACCTCCAGACGACATCGCGATGTAGACTTTCTTGCCCTGAACGAGTCCGACCGGGCCGCTTTCATTATAGCTGAAGGTTATTCCGGCTCTTGTAATAAGGTCCAGCCAGGCCTTCAAGGCGGTGTGGATGCTGAAGTTATAAAGCGGCGCGCCAATAACGATGATGTCCGCTGCCGTCAATTGCTTGATGGCTTCGTCCGAGTAGCGTAATGATTCCCGGTTTTCCGGCGTCAACTGCTCACCTGGGGTAAACATTGATTGAAGAATCCGGAGATTCAGATGTGGAAGCTCCAGATCGTTAAGATTTACCTCTTCAACGATGCTGCCTGGATGTTTCTCCATGATCTTTTCGACGACCGCTTTTCCTAATTTGATGCTGTAGGATTGTGCCCCCTGGATGCTGGAAATTAAATGAAGAATTCGTTTCATGTTTCTTTATATTTAGTGATTAAAAGCGGATGCCGCGCTGGTATTAAGACCCTGTTGCATCCGCAATTCTTGTCACCAAAGGTATTTTATGCTACTACTAAAAAGATAGTACTTACCTAAAGGAAAGCGCTTACTTAGAGGAAAGTACGTAGCTTTGGGTATGGAAACGATGATTAAGGAGCAGCAATTGGTACTGGGTCGGCAAGAATGTGCCGGCTCCATGAAAAACGTGCTTGACGCATTGTACGTGCTGGGAGGCAAGTGGAAGCTCCCGGTGATCTTAAGCCTCATAGACGGGCCAAAGCGCTTCAATGAAATTCAACATGAGCTTAAAGGCATTTCGCCTAAGATCCTGGCGAACGAGCTGAAAAACCTTGAACTTAATGAATTTGTAGAACGGAAGGTATATTCAACTACACCAGTGACAATCATCTACGAAGCAACTGAACACAGTGCGACACTAAGAAAGGTACTACATGAGTTAAGCTTATGGGGCGAGCAGCACCGGGAGAAGATCAGAAGTAGCATGAGGAAGTAATATCATGGAGCAATGTAGCGAGGCATTCGTGTCATTTATCAGGTCTGTTGTAAGCATCCACGACTCAGATCTGGATCTGGTGCTTTCCAGATGTGTAAACCGCAAGGTTCCAAAAGGAAAACTCATTCTCCGAAAGGGGCAGATTGCAAACCAGTATTTTTTCATTGCTGCCGGTGGAATCCGGTTCTTTTATGAACAGGATGGACGGGAAAATACGACATGGATCTCTTTTAAAAATGAGTTTTTTACAGAGATCTCCAGTTTAAACCCACAAAGAGCCTCCCGGTTCAATATAGAAACCATTGAAGATTCTGAACTGGTGGTCATCGATAAGAAAGACATGGATTTTCTTTACGCCCATATTTCTGCATGGGAGGAGTTTGGGCGAAAGATATGGGAGGCAACTGCAGTGAGAATGATTGATCAGATCATCAACTTCCAGACGCTTTCTGCTGAAGAACGGTATATGGAATTTATGAGCAATCCTGAATTTCTGAAGAAGATCCCTGTAAAACAACTCGCAGCCATCCTGGGCATTACACCAAATGCTTTAAGCCGAATCCGGAAAAATATTAAGTGAGTTGCATTATCTACCACATGGTAGAATCAAGCCTTCCAGTTCGAGCTACATTTGAGTCCTAATCTAAGACATAAATTATGACTCACCCGAATGAGAACTCAATCCCGACGCAGAACACTTTTGATGACGATGAATTAATTAAAAACTTTCCCGATTTTAAAAATAACTATTCCACCATTAATGGTGTTAGCTTACATTATGTGGAAGGCGGGAGTGGTATGCCACTGATCTGTTTGCCAGGATGGCCGCAGACCTGGTATTCTTACCATCCAATTGCTTCAGAACTCGCAAAAACCTTCCGCGTTATCATTGTAGATATCCGGGGCATGGGAAGCTCTGAAAAGCCATTGGAGGGGTATGATAAGAAAACAATGGCCACAGACATTCTAAGGCTTATACAACAACTCGGGTATGACAAGATACACATCATGGGGCACGACATTGGCGGGATGATCGCCATGAGTTTTGCCTTCAATTATCCGCAACACACTGAAAAGCTTGTTGTATTAGATGGATCACATCCGGGTGAAGGAATGTTGTACATGCCACTGGTACCTGCTCCCGGGAGTTTTGGAGCTATGATGGATGCAGCACGGCCTTATGCATGGTGGATGGGATTTAACCAGGTAAAAGGATTACCTGAAAAATTACTGGAAGGTAGGTTTGAGCATTTGCTAGACTGGTTGTTTAACTATGTAATGATTGATGATCGCAAGATGTCGGGTTTTGATCGTGAGGTATATGCTGCTGCTTACAATGATGCAGATAGCATCAGGGCATCTAATGGATGGTATCAAACTTTCGGGCAAGATATTGAAGATTCCAAAAGCTATCAGCAGCTCAGCATGCCCGTTTTGGCGATTGGAAGTTATATCAGCTACAACTATATGAAGATGGGGCTGCCAGCAGTTGCGCCTGACCTTAAGCTGATTGAAATCTCCGATAGCGGACACTACTTATATGAGGAACAACCTGAACAGGTGCTTAGGGCAGTCCTAAGCTTTTTAGGGAAATAATTAAATAATCTACAGTTAAAATATGAAGAGCAACGTTTTAGTAGCCGGTGCAACGGGGAACCTTGGCACCAGGATTTGCAGTGAATTGATTAAAAAAGGGGCGTCTGTACGCGCTATTGTTAGACCTTCTTCGGACCAGGAAAAGCTTGAAACACTTCGACGCTTGGGCGTTGAAGTTGAAGTCCGGGATCTGAGCAGAGTTGATGACATCGCGGAGTCATGTGTGGGAATTAATTGTGTCGTGTCAGCACTTGCGGGACTAGCCGAGGTGATTGTCGATTTACAAACTCGTGTGCTTGATGCTGCGTTAAAGGCTGGCGTTCCCAGGTTTATTCCCTCTGACTTCTGCACGGATTACAACTTTCTCGAACCTGGTGACAACAGGAATTTTGACTTAAGAAGAACCTTTAAAAGTTATCTTGATAGTACAGGGATCCAGGCATCCTCTATATTCAACGGCGCATTTGCAGACATTCTTAAATATAATATACCGGTTTTGAATCTCAAGGATAAAAGCATTGGGTATTGGGGTGATAAGGCTCACTGGAAACTGGACTTCACAACAATGGACAATACTGCTGCATTTACTGCAGCTGTGGCACTTGATGACAGCGCTCCAAGGGATTTGCAGATTGCAAGTTTTCAGATTAGTCCTGATGAGCTGCGTACTCAGGTTCAGGAAATTACAGGTAGTGGTTTCAGTATAATTATGATGTCTTCATTAGAGGAATTTGCAGCTTACATAGAGAAACAAAGGGCGAACGATCCTGCAGGAGAATATGAACTCTATGCTAAATGGCAGCAAAGTCAGTATATGTATTCCATGTTTTCAACGCAGCATGCCGAGCTGGCAAATGGGCGCTATCAAGAGATCGCCTGGGTTTCCGGAAGGGAATACCTGGAGACCTTTGTTCGATAAGCGATCAGCATTCTGTTTGTGCTGCTATAACACATACTCGTCATTGATTGGCTTCACCGGCTCTGGTACCTCTTCTGCACCCATCATTTCCAAGAGGTTGATTTCTATACCTCTTGTGATTTGGTTTAACGGTATGCTGGCGGAGTTATTTACAAATGGATTAACCAGGTTCATTCCGTTTATCTGCGTAGAGACAAACACAAATCCAATTAGCCAGCCCAGGAAAATAGACACCACACCTGCGCTTTCGCTGATGACCAGCGTAAAGGTCACAACGAAAAGCCAGATAAAAACTTTGGTCATATACGAATAAGTAGTAGGAAACACGGTGTTTTTAATGCGCTCACTCATGCCCATGCTGTCTGAAAATCTGACCAGCATGGCATTGATCTCCATAAAACGGAAGCCATCAATATGGCCATTTTTTGATAGCCTTTGAAGATCTGCGGATTGCAGATTCAAAATTGCATTGTGTAAGTTGCTGGCACCCTGTATGGCGAGCCTATCAGCATCATTCAAATATCGCACGTTACAATCATTGGTTCCGCCTCGCAAGTTTGTCTTCAAGGCATACAGAAAGGCAATATGCCGGAAAATCATTCGCTTGATGGTCTTTTCGTCACCATCCACATAATTCAGGAGGCTACGGGCATAAGAGCGGGAGTCGTTTACGAGCGATCCCCAGATCCTTCGTGCTTCCCACCAACGATCGTAGGCCTGATTGTTGTTAAAACCAATGAAGAACGCAATGGCCGTTCCCAACAGGGTAGGTATAATTGCAGGGATAACATAGTTGTTGGCGATGAGGTGTTCGCGGATCATGTAAGCAACGGTGCAGGATACGATCATAATTAGATCTACCTGCCAGGTATCTTTTAAAATCCGACTGATGCGAATATTTTGTGCAAGAAGCATAGATGATATTTAGAATTGTAGATTTTACAAGACTCGACTTACGAACAATCATGCCAACAAGTTATCTTATATTTAATTTATATTTTCTCAATTGATTTGTCGCTTTATGGAAAGAAAAATTAACCCGGTTAAAGGAATAATCATTTTATTGTTGCCACTTTTGGGCCTTGGATGTGGTGTTTTGAACAAGGATTCCAAAGCATTCACCATCAATCAAACCATAGCCGCGCATTCTAAGATGATGATTGCCTTGGAGGACAAATCCGGCTTCAACCTGGACATTGAAAACCAGTCCAACGATACGCTGGTATTGGAAAGAAAAGGCCTGGACAATTTGATGATTACAAAAGCAAGTGTTAAGGCGATCATTGAACCAGAGGCTTCTGCAAGCCTGGTTAATGCATCAGGCAGGGAGGCCAGGGTCCGGGTAAGAATTTCTAATCATAAATCGAAGGTTCTGCACCGGGTGGAGCCGGTCAGCGCAGATACGACGGCCACAAAGTAGCTATCTGGTCTTTTCGGTATCGCTAACCATGGAGAGGTCGGAAATCAGGCTGATGACGCTTTGAGTTTTCTCGTCAAGTTCTTTGACGGCTTTCTGAAGCATCAACAAATAGTCTTTGGAGGCGATATAACCATCGCCTTCAATTAAGTTCATAATTCCAAGGATGGCGCAAACGGGTGCGCGATAATCATGTGCATGAATATGGGCGATCTTCTTGAGGATTTTGTTTTGCTTCAGAATCCTTTCGGAGTCCAATTTTCTTTTATTGATGTTCCGGGCGATATAAGACACGCCCATCATTTGTCCATCTTTATTACGTACAGGTTCGAATATGCTATCCCACCAGACCCTTTCTGCAATTTCCGGGTTACTCAGCATTTCCTGACTTATACGCTCACCATTTAGTGCGGACCGGAAGTTGGCCATAAAGGCGGCGTTGTCAACTTCGTTTAGATAATCTGCGGTGTGGCCGCCCCTCATCATCTTCTTTCCCTTGAATTTTAGGATATAGTCGTATGCAGCTTGATTGAAGTCCAGGATTTCTCCGGACATGCCCAGAAAGACATAAACATCGGTAAGGCTTTCGAAGAGTGCACGTAACTTGATTTCATTGCTGATTGCATTTGCTCTGGCCTGCTCAAGTTCTGCGAAACTACGATCCAGCCTGCTAAGATTCAGCTTGGCCTCCAAAATACTAATGACATGTTTAGCAAGCAACGTTAAGCTAAGATCATCTTTGCCGGACCTTTCATGCGGGATGTGATCCATAACACACAAGGTGCCAATACATAGGCCTTCCTTGGTGATGAGGGGAGAGCCAGCATAAAATCGAATGGTTTCTTGATTCGGTAACTGGGATAGTGGAGCGAAATGCTCGTGATCTTGAGTATCCTCTACTACAAAAATTTCCCTTCGAGCACTGGTGTAGTTGCAGAGGGAAATAACGTTGGTGAGGTTGGTGTTCGAAAGTCCAATATTTAACCTGATCGTATGTTTATCCTCATCGAACAGCGTAAGCGCCACAACTGGGGTCTCGAATATGCTTTTTGCGATAAGCAAGGCATCCTGAAGCTCCGTGTTGTCTTCTAATCGAAGTTGACCGAATGCCCTCAGTGCTGCTAATCTTAATCCTTCGTTCATACTACGTTAATATGAACGAAGTAAATCAAATTAAATCGTAAATCAAGATTTTAAATGTAATAGGGCGTTTTTAAATCTGGGGTCGCGGCCTTTGCATGATAAAAATCATTTTCCGAAACGAGGTGCCAGCATGATTTTGTCAAAGTGTCGATATTTTGATAAACACCTATAAAATGTTCAAAGCCTGGTCTACAGGCAGTATGGGCACCATCAGGTATGTATGATCATCAGAGCAAAGGCTACCGCGAACGGGGAAGTACCTCAAAGCCGCCATAGCTTAGCATTTCGGCATCATGGAATACTGTTAAATTAAGCTCCAACCGGGCGATCAGTTCTTTAGCTTGCGTGAGGTTACGGTGCATGTCCCGCACTCCTCTTATCTCAAGCCCTTTTTCGATTAATTTATATTTAGATGGCTCAAATTTGTCGATGAATTTTTGAAGGTCTGGGCTTATTGAATTTCTCATGATGTAGCTGCTAAATTGTAATACAAAGAAATGCTTGTGGTTTAAACTTAACTACAAATCTGTATTACCTTAACGGTACACCTGGACCTCACGTAATCTATTGAGTGAATTTCTGTTTATGTAAAATTCTCTTGCACAGATCTATGGTACAGGTACCCGCGGGCTAAGATAGTGGCTCGGGTTTGGGTGAACTGCCTGCCGGCCTCGACCGGTCATCAGGTAGGGGAATAAACTCCTGATCGTCGGTAGGCGGCAAGGTAAAGCGGCCCTGCTTCCAATCTTCTTTAGCTTGCTCAATGCGCTCCTTTCTCGAGGATACAAAGTTCCACCAGATGAATCGTTCACCCAAAGGTTCGCCTCCAAGCAGCATCAGGGTTGTATCTTGTCTAGCCAGTAGAACCGGATCTACACCTTTGGTAAAAACAAGCATTTGTCCTGCATGATACGTTGTGGCCCCAATTTCAATGCTGCCTTTTACAATGTAGAATCCGCGTTCGGAATGTTCCTTAGGGAGCGCGAAGGTTGCACCTGACTGCAGTACCACATGCAGGTAAAACAATGGTGAGTTGGTATGTACGCTGCTTTTTAGACCGTAAGCGTCTCCGGCAATTAGTCGCATCCAAACGCCTTTATCTGTGTATACCGGCAGATCTGCTGGTTTATAGTTCAGAAAGGATGGTGCAGCCTCCTCGTCTTTTTCAGGTAAAGCTACCCAGGTTTGTATCATTTCCAGACCACCGGCGAGTGCTGCGGGACTCTCAAATCGCTCCGAATGTGCAATGCCGCTGCCGGCAGTCATCCAGTTTACTTCTCCTGGACGGATAATTTGCTCTATACCAAGGCTATCGCGATGGGTAACCTCACCACCAAACAGGTAGCTCACCGTTGATAATCCAATATGTGGGTGCGGGAGTACATCAAGGCTGGAGGATTGTGCAGCGATGTTTTCTACGGGACCGGCATGGTCCATAAAGATGAATGGGCCGATCATCCGGCGCAGCCGAAAAGGAAGGATTCGTTTGACCTTCATTTCAGCACTGATGGCTGCTATCCGGGAATCAATTACGAGTTCAAGCATGTCTTTCTAAGATCTGTGAAACAATAGCTGAATTTAACAATTATTAATAGGGCAAATAGGATAGGGGCGGAAATGACACTGATTTTTGCATTAAAAAAAAATGATCAGTTATATTAGCGGGTATGAAAAGACTATTAACGCTCCTACTATTTGCTGTGATCATTATTGCCTGCAAAAAAGAAGACTATTCTGCAGGTGAATATTACAAGGTTACTTACCAGACCATAGAGAATACGATGCAGATCTCGATAACGGCTACACAGGATATCAATCCTGCGAATTTTAAAGGTTTGCAGCCGGACATTAAGTTCAAAAAAGCGCAATACCTTATATCCTTATATGGTGAGCAATCCTACAAAATAGAGTTCATAAAGCTGGATGGAACTGTCTTTCCTCTGGAGCTCCGCGCGTCTGAAAAGAAGATGACCCTGGATTTCTAAACAGACTTATTCAGCGGTTCTAGCGGAGGCCCGACCACCTGCATTTCATTTTCGGCAAACAAACGTTTGACCTCTTCGGCAGTGGGTTCATGATCAAGACCTGCCATAGAGACAAAGAAATCCTCAAGTTTACCAGCGGGCTGGAGGATAACCAACATTTTCCCTGCTGCCGAATCCTGAATCCAGGCATGTGGGACTTGTCTTGGCAGAAAAATCGTCTCGCCAGCCGCCAATGCGAATTGCTCCTCACCGACCTTAAAGCGATAAGCACCTTGAACCACATAGAATATCTCATCTTGTAGAGGATGTACGTGTAATGGGGTTCCACGGCCCTGGCTGAGTGACGTTTGTTCAAAAACAGCCAGGTCGCCCTTGGTATCAGTACCCGATATTTTAACGTCCAGCACATTTGCATTGACGCCTTTCAGCTTTAGATGTCCATGTTTTCGTCCCTCACCAGCAGAGACCTTAAAGCCTTTGTCTAAAGCGACCTTTATTGTGCGTAGTGGAGTCGTCCATCCTGGTGTCGCGAGCAGGGTAAAGATGGAGGTGATAAATGTATTCCTTTTCATGGCATTGTAGTTTCTTTAATTTAGCTAAAATACTGTAAACATGGGTGTTAATGTTGTTCAAAATCTCGGTTCAAAACTAACCCAGCAAAGAAAGGTTATATTTGCCTTACAACAGGAGGAAGCACATGAATACAAATAGGAGCGGTAGTTTATTTTCGAATACGACTTTCAAAAAGGGCATCATAATTCCCAGCCTGATCTTCATACTGTCGATCACCTTCATTTCCAGCATTTTTCCGCGGGAGGCTGCTTTATATTTAGGGATTGTACAGGACTGGATTTTCATTAATCTGAACTGGGTTTATGTTTGGTCCGTAACGATCTTTGTTCTGTTTCTGATATTCTTGTTTTTCAGTCGCTATGGTGCCATTCGCCTGGGGGATAATGATTCTGAACCCGAATATTCTTTTTTCTCTTGGGTGTCCATGCTCTTTGCGGCTGGAATGGGTATCGGACTGATGTATTTTGGGGTGGCGGAGCCAGTGTCACATTTCTCCGACCCTACTTTCTCGGGGTTGGATGAGATCAGGCGCGCTAAAAATGCGCAACTCTATACCTTCTTCCACTGGGGGATTCATGCATGGGCAATTTACGGCCTGGTAGGTTTATCACTGGCGTATTTTACCTATCGATACAGGTTGCCCCTTTCACTTCGCAGTTGCTTCTATCCAATTTTAAAAAATAGGATCAATGGTCCCTCTGGTGATGTGATCGATACTTTCGCCCTATGCAGTACCTTTTTTGGTATTACAACTACACTCGGGTTTGGGGTCGTGCAACTAAATGCAGGCTTAGTAGAACTCGGTTTAATGGAGGAAACTGGCTTCCGGTACCAAGTGGCCATCGTAACCGTGATCATGGCCATCTCTACCTTTTCCGCAACATCAGGGGTAAATAAAGGTGTTAAGTTCCTGAGCCAGTTGAATATTGTTGCTGCGATCCTGTTCTTGTTTTTTATCCTCATCTGTGGTCCTACCGTTTTCCTGCTGGGCTCACTCTCCGAAGGGATAGGCTACTACATTACGCAATTTTTCAATCTCACGTTTAATACGCATGCCTACGAGCCTGAAAGTCAGCCATGGTTTTTCAATTGGACCATCTTGTACTGGGCATGGTGGATTTCATGGTCACCTTTTGTAGGATTGTTTATCGCTAAAATTTCCCGTGGGCGTACCATCCGGGAGTTTATCGGTGCAGTACTAATTATTCCTACAGCTTTCAATTTTCTCTGGATGACCGTGCTTGGGAATAGCGCAACCTGGCTGGATCGTAATACTGCAAAGGGTGTTTTAAGCGGAATTGCAGATAAGACAGATGAAATGTTGTTTAGGTTCTTAGACCTTCTTCCAGCTTCAAATTTGAGTAGCGGTCTTGCTATCTTTATCATCTTTGTCTTTTTCGTCACCTCGGCAGATTCCGGGATTTTCGTGATGAATAGCATTGCAACGAATCATGCCCTTAAGTCTCCAAAGTGGCAGATGGTATTCTGGGGAATTTTGTTGGCCCTTCTATCTTTGGTATTACTCAATGCAGGCGGGCTACAGTCGCTGCAAACTATGACGCTTATTACAGCCCTTCCTTTTTCCTTGCTGATATGCATGTTCTGCTATAGCCTTGTTCAAGGATTAATTGTAGATGATATTTATTATTCCAGGTCTTACTCGCATGCGGCCAACAACTGGTCCGGAGAATTCTGGAAAGAAAGGCTGCAAAAAATTCTGTCCTTTAAGAATCGGGATGCTGTGGATAAGTTTATGCGGGAGACGGTATTGGTCGCACTGCAGGAGCTTGCTATGGAATTTAGTAACAAAGGGATCACCGCCACGGTGACCGTTAATGAAAAACCTACAGATGTCGCATTAACCATAAAACACGATCTTATAGAGGACTTTACCTATGGGGTAAGAAGTGAGTCAAAGTTGATATCAGAATTTCTGGTTAATGAAGATAATATTCCTGGAGTTGAGGGAAATAAGACCTATATCCCCAAGACTTATTTCGGCGACAACAGAGTTGGCTATAACATTGAATATTTTAACCAGAGGGAAGTGATTGCAGATGCCTTAAAACAGTATGAACGCTTCATCCAATTATCTTCTGAAGTGAAAAACGAACTGTTCACTGACAATTCGCTGCGGGAACCGCAATAATTTTTGATACTTTCGCCCCCTTAAAAATTTAAGGCTGCGTTATGGGAAAGTATATGTATGGAATTGATTTCGGAACCACCAATTCTGCCTTAGCAGTTTACAACGAAGAAACTGGAGCAATTGAGCACACGATCATTATTCCATCACTGATATACTTTTTTGAGCATCGTAAGGCTGACGGCAGTCCGAACTTTGTGGTGGGCGAGGAAGCCATTTCCGCTTACCTGAGCGAAGGTATGAAAGGCCGCTTCATCAAGTCAGTAAAGCAGATCTTATCGCGCAGTAGTTTCATCGAAACTCGTATTCAGCAAACACGTTACAATGCATCACAGCTTGTAGCCATCATCATTAGTGCGCTTAAAGCGCGGGCTGATAAGCTGGTGGGTGAGGACTGCGGTAAAGCGGTCATTGGAAGGCCGGTTTTCTTTGATGATCATAACGTTCAAAAGGATACGCTGGCGCAAACACGGCTTAGTAAAGCTGCTGAGTTGGCCGGATTTTCGGAGGTTCGTTTCCAGTTTGAGCCCATCGGTGCAGCGTTTGCTTATGAGCGCAGCTTAACAAAGGCAGAACATGTACTTGTTGCCGATCTAGGCGGCGGTACGACGGATTTCACCTACCTGGTACTGGATCCGGAGAAGGTGGGTAGCAAAGATCGTAAGAATGACATGATGGCCACTGGCGGTATTTACATTGGTGGTGATAGTCTGGATGCTGCGTTTATGTGGGAGCGTGGTACACCGTACTTCGGTAAGTACACCGAATATGAAGCGACTCCCGGTAAGCGCCTTACGGTTCCCAAATCGTTGTTTGCAAACATCTGCTCCTGGGAACAGATGAACTTTTTCAATGGTCCGAGAATCAGAAAAGACATTGAAGATTATTACTATTTCTCTGGCAAGGACAGGATGTTTAAGAACCTGATTACCCTTATCGACAATAATCTGGGTTATTCCGTATTCAGGTCAATTGAACAAACCAAAATTGAACTTTCTGCTGTAGAATCTTCTCGCTTCAGTTACCATCAGATGGAGATTGACATCGATGAGGAAATTTCGCTTGCACTTTATGATGAGATCATTTCTAAAAACGTCAATCAGATTGCTGCATATCTGGACCATTTTATGGAGCAGCATAATATCGATCCAGCCAGGATCGACAGTTTGTTCTTAACTGGCGGAACCTCCATGGTAGGTAGCATTCAGAAACTTTTCAAACAACGTTTTCCGCAGGTAAACCTGAATTCAGGTGACAATTTCAAGAGTGTCGCAAACGGCCTGGCGCTTAGCGGGTACTTGTTTGCGGAATAGCAGTTGCTAACGCAATATGTCGGCGTCAACGGGTAGATAGCCCAGATGTCTTGAAAGTGACATGATCTGACCTTTGTGGTGAAATTCATGTGTAATGACGTGACTGAAAAATGTTAGTCCATCGATGAACCTCGTGTGGTCATTGAATCGTAGCTCCTTAGGCTCCATTATCCGGCTGTCGATAACCCTGAAAAATTCCTGCATCAGCTGATCGGTATGCTGGAAAAGTTCAATAGCATCAACGGCTGTATGAACAGGTTCGTATCTGGTTAGTTGCATATTCTTTTCAAGCGCATGGATGCCGATCCATTGCTCGTAAGTGTTTGCGATGTGGACCAGCAGATTTCGGATGCTTCCAGGTCCGAAAGTCGTATGCTCTTTGATAAAGTCAGGCTGTTCTATGCTGCAACAATAGTTAAGCAAAACTTCACGGGAGGATTGTACAAGTTTGTATTGCGCTTCAAGAAGGTTCATGGCATGTTCGTTATGGATTTAAGTTGTGGCAAATCTTCAGCCATTTACAAGAAAAACCATATTCTAAAAATAAATTCCTTTTCAAAAATCCGAGCTAAGGATTGCTGCGTAAGTCTCTGCATAACCAATCAAAAATCAGACGATGGAAAATCAAAACATTTTAGAATCAGGGATTCAGCGCCGGTCCTTTCTGCGCTATGCAGGTGCAGGAATGGCTGCAGTTGCATTAACTGTGGCAGGCTGCAAGAAGGATAACGATGGCATGGTAGATCCGGTAACTGGGGCTGTTGACCTTGGCTCTGGCGACATCGGCATTTTAAATTATGCTTATGCACTGGAGCAGCTAGAGGCCGCCTTTTATGAGGCAGTGGTAAAAACACCCTTTGGTGGGATGACTGAAACGGAGAAGGTATTTTTAACAGACATCAGGGACCATGAGTTGGCACATCGTGATTTCTTCAAGGCGGCCTTAGGTGATCAAGCAATCCCTGCCTTAGAAGTAGATTTTTCCTCCATTAACTTTAGCGACCGTACCTCGGTACTTGGGACTGCAAAAGCCTTTGAAGATCTGGGTGTATCAGCCTATAATGGTGCTGGCAGATTGATCCAATCGCCCGATTATCTAACCCTTGCCGGCAAGATTGTTTCTGTTGAAGCGAGGCATGCCGCATTGATACGTGACCTGATCGAAAATGGCAGCTTTGCTAATATGGAAGTTGTAGATGCTACTGGCCTTGATGTAGCGCGAAGTCCTAAAGAGGTGCTTGCCATAGCAAAAACCTATATCAAAACTGAAATTAACGCAAACAATTTACCTTCTTAACCAACAACCATGAATATTGTAAACTTATTATCAGAGATAGAAAAAGTAGATGGTGAAATCTATGAACGACTGAGTCCACGCCGCGCAGCAATGAAGCAGTTCTACGGCTTCGGTGCAAAAGTTGCGGCTGCAGCTATTCCCCTTTCCCTGGGGTCTATGTTCAACAAAGCTTACGGACAGACTGCGCCTGTAGCTGTGGAGCAAGTATTAAATTTTGCGCTTACCCTGGAATACCTGGAGTACTTCTTTTATAAAACTGGCTCAGCAACCAACGGGCTAATTCCTGCAGGCCCAGGTGTTGGCGCGAT
This sequence comes from Pedobacter sp. SAFR-022, assembly GCF_051965375.1. Lineage (NCBI taxonomy): Bacteria > Pseudomonadati > Bacteroidota > Sphingobacteriia > Sphingobacteriales > Sphingobacteriaceae > Pedobacter > Pedobacter sp. SAFR-022. The sequence goes on along the minus strand of NZ_JBQCME010000003.1, from coordinate 121,558 downwards.
TGCCACAATCCGTGAACATGAGTGGCAACATGCTAACCTGTTAAAAGGTGCAATAGCTGGTTTGGGTAAAAAGCCCGTGGTCTTCACGGCGACCGATTTTGATTATACTGCTAAAGGTACTTTCCCAAATGTATTTTCGGACTACAAGACTTTCCTGGCTGTCGCACAGGCCTTGGAAGATACTGGAGTAAGGGCTTACAAGGGGCAGGCCGGCAATTTAATGTCCAGTCCTGGGGTACTTCAAACAGCTTTGCAGATTCATTCGGTAGAAGCACGGCATGCTTCACATATTCGTCAGATGCGCCGGGCACCTGCTGGCGGTGGGTTAACGGCAATGAAACCCTGGATCACCGGTGGCAATGACAGCGGTGTACCACAGGTCGATGCCGTTTACAAAGGAGAAGAGAATACTACCCAAGGGGGTGTGAACATCAGAAATCTCGGTTATTCCGAAAAAGTTGCCACAGAGGCTTTCGATGAAACTTTAACTATGGCTGATGTCAATGCAATTGCCAGTCTTTTTATTAAATAAGATGTTTTATTAGGTTGAAGAAGCAGCTGTAAGGCTGCTTTTTTCGTTTTTGAACCTATTTTAAATGCCAAGTTAGTAACTTAAGGTGAACTAAGAACTTTAGCTATGAGGATACCTGAAAACCATCAGGGTGTAATGCCCTACCTGATGTTAAACAATGCCGAAGGATTTATTGGATTTACCAGAAACGTCTTCAACGCTACTGAGGGCATGAAGGAAATGCGGGATGAACGGCCTGATCTGATCATGCACGCTGAAATCATAATTGCCGGTAGTACAATCATGTTTGCAGACACCGATGCTCAGTGGCCTCTCGCCAATGCAAATCTGTTTGTTTATGTAGACAGCGCAGATGACACTTATCATTTGGCACTTTTACATGGCGCAAGTACCGTGATGGAGCTCTCAGACCAGAACTACGGTAGAACCTGTGGGGTGTTGGATCCATTTGGGAATACGTGGTGGATCACATCACTTGTACACTGACAAGGTCTCTCCCAGATATTTATCGGATATGCTTAGATCCTTGATAGGTCATAGTACGCAGCAACATATTCATAACAGACTGATTGAACAAGCAAAAAGATTGCTTCCTACCAGTTCTTCAACAATCGCAGAAGTGGCCTACCAGCTGGGCTTCGAACATCCACAATCCTTTAATAAGCTCTTTAAGCAAAAAACTGGTCCATCACCTTTGAACTTCCGGCAGCTTTTCAGTGACTAGCGGCGGTGACGGCAGCGCTTGTTTGATTTTTACAACTATCGGATTGATCGCCGCATGAAGGCCGGACAGCCATTGAAATACCTTTGTTCTCAATCAAATCATAATATTATGGAAAATAAAAGAGTATGGTTCGTAACAGGTGCTTCAAAGGGTTTGGGGCTAACCTTGATCAACAAATTAATCAGTCAGGGCCACCGGGTGGCAGCAACATCCAGACGTCTTGCAGATCTTGAAAAAGCTGCCGGTAAACATGAAAATCTATTGCCGCTGGAGGTTAATCTAACCAGTGAAGACAGTGTAGCTGCAGCGCTGAACGCCACGGTGGAGAAGTTTGGTAGCGTGGATGTCGTGGTGAATAATGCCGGCTATGGCTTGGTTGGTGGGTTGGAGGAGCTAAGCGACCAGGAAAGCAGAAGCAACTTCGATGTGAACGTATTTGGAATGTTGAACGTGATCAGGAATGTATTGCCGCAGATGCGGAAACAAGGATCCGGACATATCTTTAATGTTGCTTCTGTTGGCGGTTTCACCGGAAGCTTCCCCGGCTTTGGTATTTACTGTGCGACCAAATTTGCCGTTCATGGCTTGTCAGAGTCGCTTGCTACCGAGGTAGAACCCTTCGGCATCAAAGTGACCATTGTTTCACCGGGCTATTTCAGAACGAACTTTCTGGATTCATCGCTTGCGACACCATCTACTCCAATCGAAGCCTATGAGGCTGTTCGCGCTTCGCAGTCCATGCACCAGGAACAGATAAACGGTAACCAGCCGAATGATCCTGAAAAAGCCGCAGATGTATTCATTGAAGCTGCTGAACTTGACCAGGCACCTTTACACTTGTTTTTAGGTCATGATGCCTACGAAATGGTCAACGAAAAGATTAGAAATGTTGAGCGGGAAATGGAACTGCTGAAATATCTGGCGACTTCAACAGCTTTCAACGATTAATAAAAACCGGTTAAGTATCCCTGTGAAGGCCGACAGGGATACTTTCTGCTAACAACAATTTAAGTTATTTTTGAATGATGGATAAAGCGCAGAGTATAGAAGAGTTTTACCAGTCCAAGTTGAACTGGATACCTGACAACCTAAAGAAGGAGATGGGGCACTTCAATGTATTCGAGTTGGATGATTTTGTTGGCTGCCATGCAAAGCCGATTCCTTACAGTCGTAAGGACTTTTACAAGATCAGCCTTATTGAGGGTCGGAACAACATCTATTATGCGGATAAGACCGTGGTTATTGATGAATTTGCTTTACTATTTGCGAATCCTCAGGTCCCTTATAATTGGGAGTCGCTGGATGATGCACAAAGTGGATTTTTCTGCATCTTCACTGATGCCTTCTTTCAACAATATGGCAACTTTAAAGAATACCCGGTGTTTAAACCTGGTGCCGATGCGGTTTATAGTTTAGATGAGGAACAGCGTCAGGAAATTCGTAGAATTTTCTCCAGGATGTTTGAAGAGATCTCGTCAGATTACGTTTACAAGTACGATGTGCTGCGAAGTTTGGTATTCGAGATCATTCATAGCGCTTTGAAGTTTAAGCCTGCAACGTCCAATCCAGTTGGAAAACAGAAAGCTGCTGTTCGCGTAGCTTCCTTGTTTATTGAGCTTTTAGAACGGCAGTTTCCAATTGAGTCACCGATGCAGCAGATGAAATTGCGTACGCCTGCGGACTTTGCGGATCATTTGTGTATTCATGTAAATCACTTGAACCGCTCGCTGAAAGAAGTGACTGAAAAGACGACTTCACAGCTTATTGCAGAAAGGATTTTGCAGGAGGCCAGGGCATTGCTGAAGCATACCAATTGGAACATTTCTGAGATTGCCTGGTGTCTGGGCTTCGAGGAGTTGCCACATTTTATCCACTTCTTCAAGAAAAATGTGCATCTGACGCCGGGATCGTTCCGGAATGTTTAAGGTTAAGTCCACCAAATCAACCAACTTTCACCTAATAATCATTATTTTAAGCCGGTTCAGACCATCAGATGTCGCAGTGCCCAAATAGGGAATACCCTTAAAAAAGTTGCAGGTTTACCGCATTGCTGTTTCCAGCAGGGTTCGCAGGTTTTGTAGTTAGTTGTGTTTTCTGCTTGCTTATCCAGGCTTTGTAGCCTTCAGGTTTAATCGGTTCTTTTAAGAGCTCAAGAGATTGCTGCATTTGAATCAGCTTATGTTCTATGGTTTGTCTGAATTTAATGAGCAGCTGTTGTACGTGTTGCTGCACTTTTGTCTTCGATTTTACGCGGATACTCTTGTTGAGTGGGTTTAACAGCTGAAGGGTTAATTCCTTGCTGAAGTATTGAAATGCTGCATCCAGCCTGCTCGCGAGTTGCTCCTGATCAAAGCCTTTACTATCATGCAGGGACATGAGCTGACCATGGAAGCGCCCAAGCAAAGTACTCAGGTCATCAATTGACTTGTCCATATGGTTCAGTGCGATTTGCAGCTCTGGAAGGCCAGTTTTTTTTACATCTGGGTTGTTGACCAGGCTATCCAGTCCGTCTCTAAGACTAATTAAAGTGTAGTTCCTGAGGATCAGTTGGAGGATAAACCTTTCCTGGGCAGTGGTAATTTGGCTATTCAAAACTTTCACCGACGCAGGCTTCATGAAGTTAATAACTTCTGGGTTCGACCTTAAACTTTCTGTACTGATTCTGGATCGGAGGATTAGTCCGTTTAAAGTTCGTACACGGCTTAATGCTACATATACCTGTCCGGCGATAAAGGACTTACCTGCGTCAATGATGGCATGGTCGAAGGTTAAGCCCTGGCTTTTGTGAATGGTCACAGCCCAGGCAAGCTTAATTGGATATTGGCTGAACTCGCCCACCTGTTGTTGCATAATGTCTTCATCACCCTCAGCTTTATACTCGAAAGACTGCCATGAACTTTTCTTCAGGAGCATATCTTCTTCACCTGGGAAGGCAATGTAAATTTCAGTTGCATCAAGAGAGATCGATTTGACCTTGCCGATCTTTCCATTGTAATATCTGCGGTTTTCGCCCACGTCGTTCTTGATGAACATGACTTGCGCACCTGTTTTAAGTTTCAGGCTCTGCTCTGCCTGTAAGCCGAGGTCGCGGAAGGTACCGTTAGTTTCGCCCTCAAAGGTGTATTCCTGACCAGGAAGTTCTTCCAGCTTTTGCTTATTGATGGCATTGGCTTCGGCGTTGTGTGAAGTAATGATAATGGGGTTCAGCGATTCGCTTGCTTTAAAATCCGGATCATATCTTTCATTCAGGAGATTTAAGCTGGTTTCGCTGATGGTATTGTTCCTGATGTCGTTCAGAATATTAATGAACGCTGGTTCTGTTTGGCGGAAGACCTGGGTAAGTTCTACCTGCAATACCGGACTACGGCGGATCACCTGGGCATCGAAGAAATAAGGCGAAGCATATGCCCTGTTCAGGAATGACCATTCTTCCCTTTTGGTCACGGGAGGGAGCTGGTATAGATCACCGATAAGCAGCAGCTGCACACCACCGAAAGCTTCATTGATGCCACGAACTTTTCTTAGAATGGCATCTATCACATCGAGCAAGTCGCAGCGCACCATAGACACCTCATCGATCACAAGCAGTTCAAGGAGTCTAAAAAGATCTGTCTTTTCTTTACTGTAGCTAAGGTCAGCAACCATCGACTGTATTGATAGAATCCCCGATTGGAGGTTTTCCATACTGATATCACCAGGAAAGAAGGATCCGGGCGGCAACTGGAAGAAGGAGTTGATCGTTGTTCCTTTGGCATTCATTGCGGCAACACCTGTAGGTGCCAGGATCACCATCTTTTTAGATGTACTGGATTGAATCTTTCTCAGAAGCGTAGTTTTCCCGGTTCCGGCCTTGCCGGTCAGGAAAATATTCTGTTTGGTGTATTCTATAAATTCTAATACTTTATCAGCAACGAAGTTTGATGGTGTGGCATCGATCATGCGGCAAATTTACGAGAATTTATGCTTCAGGGATTTGTAGATTAAAGAGAGTTACTCTACTATACGTTATAATTATTGCTCATTGTATGAAAGAAAGTGTGAAATATTCAAGAAAGTAACTTTTTTTATTAAAAAAATAAATTACATTTGGGCTTACCCTTTAGGGGGTATGTTTTTCATAGGTAGATGTAGGGTCGAATACTTGTATTCGGCCCTTTTTTATGGCATAGCTTATGTATCTATTTTAACTGATGAGAAAAAAGAAAATCATTGTTGCCGTTACCGGTGCCAGCGGCGCCATTTATGCGAAATTATTGTTGGACAGTTTGGCGCAAATGGCCGATCAGATTGAGCGGGTAGGCGTGGTGATGTCCGACAATGCCAAGGAAGTCTGGCGCTTTGAATTGGGTAATGATGCATACGATGATTATAACTTTGACTTTTATCCGAAAATGGACTTCAATGCACCTTTTGCCTCGGGCTCTGCAAAGTTTGACACAATGATTATCATTCCATGTTCTATGGGAACCCTTGGAAGAATTGCAACGGGGATCTCGATCGACCTGATCACGCGGGCTGCCGATGTGATTTTGAAGGAACGTAGAAAACTCATCACAGTGGTGCGGGATACGCCTTTCAGCCTGATACACATCAACAATATGAAAGCCGTCACCGAAGCAGGGGGGATCATCTGCCCAGCTAATCCTTCCTTTTATAGTATGCCGAAGACGATTGAAGAGGTGGCACAAACGGTGGTAAGCCGCGTTATTGATCTTGCTGGCCTGGAACAGGATAGCTACCGCTGGAATGATTGATTACTAGAAAAAAACCTATCTTTGCACACTCGAAATGAAGAAAGTTGCATTTTATACATTAGGTTGTAAGTTAAATTTTTCAGAGACCTCTTCCATAGGTCGACTGTTTACAGACGCTGGCTACTCGGTTGTAGAATTTACCGAGGGTGCAGATGTTTATGTGATCAATACCTGTTCGGTTACCGAACATGCAGATAAAAAGTGCCGTAAGGTGGTTAAAGAGGCATTGAAGTACTCGCCGAACGCTTATGTGACCATCGTTGGCTGTTATGCACAGTTAAAGCCTCAGGAGATTGCAGAAATTGAAGGCGTAGACATGGTGCTTGGTGCAGCAGAGAAATTCCGTATTGTGGAATTTATTTCTGACCTCACCAAACAGCCGAAGGCCGTTATACACCAGCAAAATATAGAGAAAGTAAATCATAATTTCATTGCCGCTTATTCTATTGGCGACAGGACCCGTACCTTCCTGAAAGTGCAGGACGGTTGTGACTACCCTTGTACTTACTGTACCATTCCCTTGGCCAGGGGCGGAAGTCGCAGCGACACCATTGAAAATGTGGTGAACCGCGCAAGACAGATTGCGGCTAGCGGTGTTAAAGAAATTGTACTTACCGGCGTTAATCTCGGCGATTTCGGGATACGGAATGGTCAGCGAGAAGATAAGTTCTTCGACCTGGTAAAGGCATTGGATGAAGTGGAAGGCATTGAGCGAATCCGCATTTCGTCTATAGAGCCAAATCTACTGAGCAATGAGATCATTCAGTTTGTCTCTACATCAAAACGTTTTGTACCACACTTCCATATTCCATTACAATCTGGTTCCAACAAGATCCTTGGTTTGATGAAACGTCGTTACCGACGTGAGTTATACACTGAACGTGTTGCTGCCATCAAAGCAGTGATGCCAGATTGCTGTATTGGTGTTGATGTGATTGTTGGGTTCCCTGGTGAAACACAGGAGGATTTTCTTGATACCTATCAGTTCTTAAATGGCCTGGATGTTTCCTATTTACATGTTTTCACCTACTCTGAACGTGAACAAACGGCGGCTGCTGAAATGCCGGACGTGGTGTCAGGCAGCACCCGTGCTGACCGGAGTAAGATGTTACATATTTTGTCTGATAAGAAAAGACGGGCGTTTTACCAATCTCAGATTGGGAAAGTAGGCGAAGTGCTTTTCGAAGATGACCAGAAAGGTGGTTTTATGCACGGCTTTACCAAGAACTATGTTAAGGTAAGGGCGAAATATGATCCAGTGATGGTGAATGAGCTTAAGGCGGTTCAACTTTTGTCTATGACTGCAGAGGGTGAAGTTGAAGTTGCCGAAGCAGAAGCGGTTTTACATCATTAATCCTATATTCGCATAAACTACTTTTATATATGTTCCCTACCGTCTCGCATTTTTTAGAATACCTTTTCGGCGTACAGATCCCTCTACCTTTTAATACTTTCGGCGTTTTTGTTGCACTGGCCTTTATTGCCGGGTACTGGGCGTTTACGAAGGAAATGCAACGTAAGGAGTCGCTTGGGATCTTACATCCACGGAAAAAAACATATGTAATTGGCAAAAAGGCAACCACCACGGAGCTTGTGATGAACGGTGTCTTTGGATTTCTGGTCGGATACAAACTGGTATATGCTTTAATCAACTATAGTCAATTTGTTTATGACGCCCAAACCGTTTTGCTGTCGACTAAAGGAAATATTCTTGGTGGTCTTGCATTTGCGGGATTGTTCATCTACTGGGATATCCAGGAAAAAAACAAACACAAACTTGATAAACCGAAGACGGTAGAAGTAACGGAATATCCACATCAGCTGATGGGCAATTTGATTGTCTGGGCGGCGGTATGGGGTTTCTTAGGGGCTAAGATCTTTGACAACCTGGAGCACTGGGATACTTTTATCCAGGACCCTATTGGTGGATTGTTATCCTTCAGCGGTTTGACATTTTATGGAGGATTGATTTGTGGCGGTGCCGCGGTTTTGATCATTGCCAAAAAAAATGGTATCAAGCCTTTGCATATGCTGGATGTGGGTGGTCCCGGAATGATGCTGGCTTACAGCGTAGGCCGTATCGGTTGTCATATGTCGGGCGATGGTGACTGGGGCATTGTGAACCTGAACCCTAAACCTTTCAGCTGGTTGCCAGACTGGCTGTGGGCATATACCTATCCAAATAACGTTGCCATGGAAGGGCTGAAGATACCCAACTGCGTTGGCAAGTTCTGCTTTGAGCTTCCACAGCCGGTTTATCCAACGCCGATATATGAAGTAATTGCTGCCTTCATTTTGTTCCTTATTCTTTGGCAAATCCGCCACAAGATCAATTATCCTGGAATGTTGTTTGGGATTTACCTGATGTTTAACGGTCTGGAACGTTTCCTGGTGGAGTTGATTCGCGTTAATACCAAATATCACGTCGGAGATATTGCCTTTACACAAGCTGAATTAATCTCTACTATTCTCTTTATTTCTGGCTTGGTTATGGTATTGTTTGCCATCAAGAACAAGGAAAAACACGCTAACTACTAAATCTGTAAGCATGGATTATGAATTGTTATGTACCAAGGTCCTGGGTGTTGTCCGCTTGGCGGGTAACTTCATCAGGAAAGAATCAATGAATTTCGACAACAACAGAATCGAGTTTAAAGGATTGAATGACCTCGTTTCTTATGTAGATAAACAAGCTGAAAGAATCCTGGTCGACAATCTTGCTGAACTGCTGCCAGAATCTGGATTTATCACTGAAGAGCAGACCATTAATAAAACAGGGGAGGTCTACAACTGGATCATTGACCCTTTAGATGGTACAACAAATTTCATACATGGTGTACCAACTTATTCGGTAAGCGTCGCACTTTATGAACATGGCGCTCCGGTTATCGGTGTAGTTTACGAGATCAATCGTGCAGAGATGTTCTATGCCTACAAAGGTGGGGCAGCCTATCTGAACAATAAAGTTATTCGTGTATCCAACCGGGATCTGATCGCTGACACCTTATTGGCGACAGGCTTTCCATATTATGATTTTGAGAAGCAGCCCCAGTATATGGCGCTATTTACGGAGCTGATGCGTAAGTGTCATGGGCTAAGAAGAATTGGTTCAGCAGCAGTAGACCTGGCTTACGTGGCATGTGGCCGCTTTGACGCCTTTTTCGAGTACAACCTGAATGCCTGGGATGTTGCTGCGGGTGCATTTATTGTGCAACAGGCGGGTGGCCGTATAATGAATTTCTCTGGTGATGAGGAGTTTGTGGAAACCCGAGAGCTACTCGCGACGAACAGCAGGGTGGATGCGGAGCTGCTTGGATATATTCAGCAGCATTTCAAATAATATTTTCCGGTTTCAGTTCGGGCGTGGGGGTGTTCCTCAGCAGGCGTTTTTACTCCCGCATCAATATTTGCAGCATATACTGGATGTTTGATTTTCTTATAAAATAAAAAAGACCCGCTGAACGGGTCTTTTTTATTTATTATATATCTAGGCTAAGTACCGGTTACGCACTAAAGTGCTTCAGACACAACTTCTTTCACTTCAGGAACCATGCGTTGTAGCAGGTTTTGTATGCCTGATTTTAGGGTGATGGTAGAAGAAGGACAACCGCTGCATGAACCTCTAAGCTCTACGGTAACAACTCCTTCACCTTCATCGAAAGACTTGTAGCTGATTGCGCCACCATCTTGCTCAACAGCGGGACGAACATAGTCATGAAGGATTTGCTGGATTTTCTTTTCAATATCGGAACCTTCAAAGTTCGGTGCCTCATCAGATGTCTCTTCCTTAATCTTGTATTCAGATTCAACCGCGCCTTTTACAAACTCCTTCAAAATTGGTTCGATGTCTGCCCAGTCCGCGTCTTCTGATTTTGTAATGGTAACGAAGTTACTTGCGAAAAACACACCGGTTACAAAGTTGAACTTAAACAGTTCTTTAGCGAAAGGAGAGTGCTCTGCACTTTCTTTTGTAGCGAAATCTTCACTGCCATTGATCAATAATTTATTGACCATGAATTTCATTGTAGCAGGATTAGGCGTTTGTTCTGTATATACGTTGATCGTCATTGTCTTCTTTTTTTATTACAAAAATAATTAATAAACATTCTAATCTAAGACATCGATGTCTGTTTTAGGTCATTATGTTTAAAAGATACCGGTGTACGAAAATGGCGTGATCAGCTTGAGCTCGGCTTTAACGGAGTCGCTGACTTCCAGTCCGTTGATGAATGTTGCCATGGTGTCTGCAGTGATCTTATGATTGGTCCTGGTCAGATCTTTTAAAGCTTCATATGGATTTGGATAGGCCTCTCTTCTCAGGATGGTCTGGATTGCTTCTGCCACGACTGCCCAGTTATTTTCAAGGTCCGCGTCAATCGCTTCATTGTTCAAGATGATCTTGTTTAATCCTTTTAGTGTGGAGTTGATGGTGATCATGGTGTGGGCCATTGGCACGCCTACATTACGTAGTACAGTTGAATCCGTTAAGTCGCGTTGTAATCTTGATATTGGAAGTTTGGCTGCGAAAAATTCAAATAAGGCATTAGCGATCCCTGCATTGCCCTCGGCATTCTCAAAGTCAATTGGATTTACTTTGTGTGGCATTGCCGAAGAACCAATTTCGCCTTCTTTAATTTTTTGCTTGAAATAGTTTTTCGAGATGTAGGTCCAGATGTCGCGGTCAAGATCGATGATGATGTTATTAATACGTTTCAAGGCATCGCATTGTGCAGCAAACTGATCATAGTGCTCAATCTGAGTGGTATATTGTGAACGGCTTAAGCCTAAGGTGTTGTTTACAAAATCATTTGAGAAATCAACCCAGTTGATGGCCGGATAGGCAATATGGTGTGCATTGAAATTTCCGGTAGCACCACCAAATTTCGCTGCATTGGGAATTCTTTTTAGATTCTCTAGCTGGATCTTCATCCGCTCCGCGAACACCATGAATTCTTTACCCAGTTTGGTCGGTGATGCAGGTTGTCCGTGTGTATGTGCAAGCAGGGGTACATCTTTCCAGTTTTCAGCAAGTTCAGTAATTTTCTGGATGAGCTGTTCGATACCAGGATAGTAGACTTCTTCCAAGGCTAACTTGAAAGTGTAAGGAATTGCGGTGTTGTTGATGTCTTGAGAAGTTAGACCGAAATGGATGAATTCTTTGTATTCAGCTAAACCAAGACTATCAAATTTTTTCTTGATGAAGTACTCAACAGCTTTCACGTCATGGTTCGTTACCTTTTCGGTATCCTTCACTTCTTGTGCATCTGCCTCTGAAAATTCGAGGTAAATACTTCTGAGTCCTTCGAATCTTGTATTGTCAAATGCAGTTAATCCTGGAAGTCCGGCATTACACAAAGCGATGAAGTATTCTACTTCTACAAAAACGCGGTATTTAATAAGTGCAGACTCAGAAAAGTAATTGGCCAGGTTTTGTGTAGTTAGCCTGTAACGTCCATCTACCGGTGAGATGGCTTGAAGTGCAGAGAAATTCATGAATAAGGGTCTATTGATACCCTGCAAAGGTAACATTAATTGTTAATGCATAAAAAAAGAGGCTTCCGGTTAGGAAAGCCTCTTTTTTTATGAGTAAAGTTAAATTATGGTTTAACTTCAGTAGTAGAAGTTTCAACTTTAACAGTAGTATCTTGAACAGTTGAGTCAGTGATAGTAGTGTCAGTTGCAGTAGTGTCAGTGATAACTGCTGAAGAATCAGTCATTGTAGTATCAGATCCTGAACCAGAACCTTCTGAGCTACAAGCTGCTACTGATAAAGAGATTGCTAAAGCTAAAAAGCCAAATTTAAATAAGTTTTTCATTTCAATTCTGTTTTAAATAATTAATTAATTTTACTGATTAATACTCGTAAGGGTAAAAGGTAACCCAGGTTTTGAAAAAAACTTTTAAAAATATTTTTGTTATGGTTGGGTTACCATTCAGGTTTAAACGTATTAATTAGTGAATAAGAAGTTAAGCAATTCAGTTCCAACAGATAGAGAGGTCGTATTAGGGATATTAAATGATTCTGAGGATGCGTTAAATAAATTGTACACTGGCTATTTTCCGATGGTACTACAATTTATTTTAAATAATAACGGGGATGAGGATGATGCTAAGGACGTTTACCAGGAGTGTATTATTATATTATATAATAAGATCAAGACTGGCGAATTTGAGTTAACGAGTAAACTAAAGACTTATATCTATTCGGTTAGCAGACGAATCTGGTTGAAGAAACTTGCACAGCATAGTAAGAAGTCGAACAACATTTCAGAGTTTGAAGATGTTATTGCTGTTGAAACTGATGTAGAGCTTCATGAGGCAAAGGACCTTCAGTTTGAGAAGATGGGAACTGCGCTGGAAAGCCTCGGAGAACCTTGCAAGACGATTATTCAGGATTTTTACATCAACAATTTATCCATGCAGGATATTTCGGAGAAGTTTGGTTATACGAATACCGATAACGCAAAAACGCAGAAATATAAGTGCCTGCAACGATTGAAGAAGTTGTTTTTTCAGATTTAATTTATGAGAAACGAGATAGAATTAGAAGTATTGATTGAGGATTACTTAAGTGGCCGGCTTAGTGAAGCGGAAGCGAATGCGTTTGAATTGAGACGTGCTCAAGACCCACAACTGGATCATAAGGTGGTTGCTCATAAGATGTTTCTCGAGTCCTTAAGTGATTTTGGGAACCAAAGTTCTTTGAAAGACAAGTTAAATAAGATACATTCAACGATTGACGTAGATACGCTTAGTGAAGAGTTAAGGCCACACCCATCTTTCATTGTAAATCTTTGGAGAAAGAACAAATCTGCTTTTGCTGTTGCCGCATCGTTCCTGGTGTTGACCTTTGTTTCTATTTATTCGATTTCACATAGCAGCAAACAAAACGGTAGTTATGAGATGATGCGCCGGGAACTGGTAAAGATCCAGAACTCACAAAACCGATTGATCCGGAATGTAAACTCTAATAATAAAGCAGTGAAGGCTCCCGTGAATCCGGCACAGTTTGGGGGGACCGGTTTTGCACTAACATCTAACGGATACTTGTGTACAAACTATCATGTAATCGATAAAGCTGACTCGATTTATGTACAGAACAGTAAAGGTGATTCTTACAAGGTGAAGGTAGTTTATCAGGATCCACAGTATGATCTTGCAATTTTGAAGATAGTAGATTCGCAATTTACCGCCCTGAATGCTTTACCATACAAATTGAAGTTGAACAATGCCGGAATGGGTGAGCATGTGTACACACTCGGATTCCCTAAAGACGATGCCGTGTTGGGTGAGGGTTACCTGAGTTCGAATACTGGTTTCGGGGGGGATACATTGTCTTACCAAGTCGACATCCGTGTAAACCCGGGTAACAGTGGTGGTCCCTTGTTAGACAATCAAGGCAACATCATTGGCGTGATCAGTGCAAAAGAAACCTCTATCGATGGGGCAGCATACGCGATCAAATCCAAGTACGTACTTGAAGCCCTTCGTGCGATCCCACAGGATTCATTGGGAAGTACAGTAAAACTAAATAAGAAAAATCCTCTACAAGGTTTACACCGCACGGAGCAGATCGAAAAAATTCAGGATCATGTTTTCATGATCAAAGTATACAACTAGGCTTTATCTAGTAAAAAGTATGAAAACCCTGAAGCGAAATCTTCGGGGTTTTTTAAGCCAGTTGGTCTAACGTATAATAGGGAGGTTGTGGTTTCTGAACGGCACGTCGGGTATTCCAAGTAGGGTCGCAGGTGTTCAGTGTGTTTTCTAGATGTTATTCTATACAGCAGTGATTGCTTCTGATGCTACCTGCACAGCACGAACAAATATCCCGCTTGCTTCTTGTTTTTATAATAAGATTCTTAATTTCAGATACTAAACTTAAAACCAGAATTATGAGTATCAGAATAGGAGACGTTGCACCAAATTTTCAGGCAAAAACATCCATTGGAGACATTGATTTTTATGAATTTCTAGGAGACAGCTGGGGCGTCTTGTTCTCGCATCCGGCCGACTACACGCCTGTTTGTACCACAGAGCTAGGCCGGACAGCTGCTTTGAAGGATGAGTTTGAAAAGCGAAATGTGAAGGTGCTGGCATTGAGTGTTGATTCTGCTGAATCTCACAAGGGTTGGATCAACGATATCAATGAGACTCAGAATACAAATGTTGATTTCCCGATCATCGCTGACGAAGATAAAAAGATTGCTGACTTATACGATATGATTCATCCAAATGCATCTGAGACTTTGACGGTAAGATCGTTATTCATTATATCACCCGATAAGAAGGTTAAATTGATGTTGACTTATCCGGCATCTACAGGAAGAAATTTTACCGAAGTTTTGCGTGTAATCGATTCACTTCAGCTTACGGCAAACTACAGTGTTGCTACACCTGCTGACTGGAATGATGGAGATGACGTGGTAATTATGAACAGCATCAAAAATGAGGAAATCCCGGAGCGCTTTCCAAAAGGACATAAGATTATCAAACCGTATCTAAGAACAACACCACAGCCAAACAGGTAGATCTGGTTAGTAGTGCTGTAAAATTAAAGCTTTCAGAATCAAATAGCCTGTTTTCCGAACTTTGGTGAATATCAGGAACTCTTCTTTAGAAGATTTGATTTTGAAGGCTTTGATTAATTCTTCCGGCTTAGCTGGAAAGTTTCTTACAATGACGTTTCCGGTCAGGTCTTTCTGTTTTTTCAGCTCTTTCTTGTTAAGCACCTCCTTGATGCTAAATATTCTTCCTGGGAAATCTGGATTAAAATGATCGGCCGTATATAACTGAGATTGTACATCCAGCTTCTCAAGATCAAAGAGCTCAGCGATAGCATCGAATGCACCACTTTTTAACAATGCGACATCAGGCTCGTACAGGTAGCTTTTTAATCCGTGTGCGAGTGGACTGGAGGGAAGAACCTCAGGCGCTTCAGGATCCGTTACACCTCTTGTCGTTGATGATTTGGGAACCGGTGTATTCTGGAGCTCTAAGTTGTGATTTTTTGTCGTGCCAAATTCTAGGTGTGCCTGCTGAAAACCGTTCTCGCTTTTCTGAAAGCTTACCTTCTTTATTTCTTCGTTGATCGTGACGCTGGTGATCTTTAAAGGCCCGTCACTATAATCGGCATCGAGGATAAATAATAGTTCCTTACACTCGTTTTTAAGGCTGATGATCTGTACTTCAGATACATTCCGGAGTTCTCTAACGCCTGCTGAAATATCAAGTAAAGGTGAAGTTTTGACAATGACCCTTGCAGCTTTTTCCAGTAACAAATCAAGGTGTTCCACTACGTTGGGACTACAATCCTTTAGCATAAACACTTTCCCGGCTTTCCCTCGGCGAGCAGGGTCAATATAGATGGTTGTAAATTGTTCCTGGGTTTCTGAAAGGAATTGGATGCCGTCGGTATTCCTGAAATCGATGTTATTGACAAGAAGAATGCTGGCGTTATGCGCCGCAATTTCGGAAAGTTCAGGAAGTACTTCACAATGAGTGACTTTTGCTGCAACTTTGCTGAAAAAAAAGCTATCTACACCGAAGCCGCCAGTTACATCTAGCACCTGAGACCCAACCGCCAATGTTGCCTTGTATGCGGCAGCAGTTTCTGACGAGCATTGTTCGATCGAGAGTAGCTGTGGATAATAAATTCCTGAACTTTCAAACCAAGTCGGCAGTTTTTTCTCAGCGCGATTCTTAGCCGCTATCTGGCCTGCAAGTTCTTGAGCACTGACCGCCTCAAAGGGACTTTTAGACATGGCGATTCTATGTACATCATCTTTCAAATGCACATTTATATATTCTTGTACCGCTTTATCTAATATCGCTTTGTTCAATTGTTGATACTGGTTTTTCCGGCTTAAAGCCAAGGTTGTTTGTGGCTGCCAAGCGCGCTAGTTTGCCTGTTTGACTTCTGTAAATCTGCTTTTATTCGGTACTGGGCTTGTTTTTCATCAATAACTGACAGGTATGCCTGCTTTTAATTTCCAGGAGAATGTCCTTATTGAGCGTGACCCTATCGATGGTACTTTGGTTGTAGTATCTGATCGTTACAAGCTCCACGCCGGTATTGTACTTAATGTGATACTTATTGGAAAGTTCAGCGATGAGTTTCGTGATCTCGTTTTCTTCATAGTCGGCACTGATTGAAAAGCTCACTGCTGAATTGTGCATGGTATTCACTTTTACTTTGTAGCCGTGGAAGATTTGAAAAATGTCACTCAGGTTTTCTTCGATGATAAAAGATAAATCCTTGGGCATTATTGAGATCAGTACCTGGTTAACCTTAAAAATGAATGATGGAATATTAACCGGAGCAGCCACACTGCTGATCTTGGTTCCTGGCTCTCCAGGATCTTTGAACGATCGTACGAACAATGGAATGTTATGGTTTTGAAGTGGCTTGATCGTTTTCGGATGGATCACTGTAGCCCCGTAATAGGTTAACTCTATGGCATCATGATAAGACAATTCCGGTATTTTTTCTGTTCGCTCAAACCACTTTGGATCTGCATTTAAAACGCCAGGGACGTCTTTCCATATTGTTAAGGCAGTTGCATCTAAACATGCACTAAAGATCGCTGCAGAATAATCCGATCCCTCTCTTCCAAGGGTGGTCGTAAAGTTTTCGCTGGTCCCGCCAATAAATCCCTGAGTAATCACGTATCCCTTGTTTAATATGGCGGGTAAGGTTCTCTTCATCTCCAGCTCGGTTTTATGCCAGTCCACATTAGCTTCCCGGTAATTGTTGTCTGTCTTGATGTAATTCCTTGCATCCACCCAGGTGGACATGCAGCCGACTTCGTTTAAATAGGCTGCCATGATTTTACTGGAAACCACTTCGCCTATAGAGACGATCTGATCGTAAATGTAGTCGGGCGTGTCTGCAGGTTCATCTTCTAAAAGCCACTCAACTTCTACAAAAGCATTGCTAACCTCATCAAATATCCGATGGTTGCCCGCACCAAAAAGATCCTGAAGTATTGTAAAATGATCTTGTTTAATGTCTTCCAGTAAGTCATTTACATTTGCTTGTAAATTCAAGTAAGCATTTGTGAGGGCAACCAACTTATTTGTCGTCTGGCCAATGGCGGAAATGACAATCAGAAGTTGATCTTCTTCGACGCCTTTCAGAATTTCGCTAACGTTTCTTATCGCATCTGCGTTTTTGATTGAGGCACCACCAAATTTATATACCTGCATTATTGTTAAGTCTGTAAATGATTGAATTCGGTTTGATTAAGTCTTTGATTGCTGTGTAGGGGATCACTAGTTTTGTTGTGCCTGCTACATACGGCTTGATTTCATATGGGTTATAGAGGAACTCAATGCCGCTGTTTGTTAAGGTGAAGTTTGCGTTCAGGTGAAATACATCTTTATCAAAAAAGTATGCATCGGCGAGGCTCTGTGTTGGTGTCAATCCTTCGTTTTTTCGGAAGATCTGCTCAGCCACAGCTTCTAGTTTGGAGAAAGTATTTGGCTGTAATATAGAATCCAAGGTTAGTACCGCCTTGGCCTGTCGATCGTAGTTCAGGTAGTTAAAGCTCGAGTTTGGATGTGCCCCGCCCATATAATCGGCCTGGGTGAATTTTAGTGCGAGTAGCGCCTGATTTTGTAAGATCACATCCACATTAACATCGAGAAACCAGGTTTGAATATTATCTTCATTATAGCTTAGATAATCATCAAAACCCCTAACGAAATTGTTAGCAACCTCCTGGTAAGTTTTGAAGGTCCTATCAGGCGTAGAAGCATTGCGACATACCCGGTCTTCAACAAGCTTGTTTAAGTCGGCTTCCTGAAATTTTGGAAACGTTATTACAGCTTTAGTGGTATCGGAAAATCGCTCCTCACCAGAGACTACATGTTTACTGACAACTTTAACCGAGTCATAGCTATATTTCAGCGAATCTGCAGCAGATGCACTATTAGCATTCGCAGCGGAATCTAAGTTTCTTTTATCCTTATTCTCGCTCTGGCATGCAAGCATACCCAGGCAGATAAGCCCGATTGCTAATTTCCTCATGGCATTTGTTTATAATTGTTCCTTGGCGAAAGAAGCATTCAACCAGCCTGCTTCCAGATTTGCCTGATATTTATTGTAGAAATTTATTGCTGGAGCATTCCAGTCGAGTACCTGCCAGGACATTCCATTGTAGCCCTTATCTTTTGCTTCCTGCATTACACGTTCAAATAAGATTTTTCCAATTCCTTTGCCGCGCTCGTCCTCAGTAACAATAAAATCTTCGAGATACAATCTGCAGCCCTTCCAGGTAGAGTAGCGGATATAGAATAAGGCAAAGCCGAGAATTTTGCCGTCCCGTTCGGCGACGAACGCCTTCCAGACCGGATTTGCTCCAAACCCTGCAGTCACAAACTCCTCTAATGTTACAGTGACTTCCTGCGGTGCTTTTTCATACAAAGCGAGTTCGTGAATAAGTTCTAGTAATCGCTCGCAATCTGCTTCGACAGCATACCTGATGTTAATATCCATTAATCGTTTTTCGTTTTTCTTTTACCAAAAATACTGCTGCCAATTCTTACCATGGTGCTGCCTTCTTCGACAGCAATTTTGTAGTCGGACGACATACCCATGGAAAGTTCTTTGAACGAATCTTCTTTTCTAAAGTAAGAAAGTTTAACCCCGTCAAACAGAACTTTCAATTCTTCAAACTCATCCCGAATCTGCTTCTCTGTGTCGGTGTTACTGGCGATGCCCATTAAGCCGATGATGCGCACATTCTTCATTTCCTGGAACTCATCGGATCTAAGTAATTCAATGACTTCGTCAAAGCCGAGACCGAATTTCGTATCCTCATCAGCAATGTAAACCTGCAAAAGGCAGTCAATGATCCGCTTATTTTTTAGCGCTTGTTTGTTGATCTCCTGAAGCAACTTCATGCTATCTACAGACTCAATAACTGAGATAAATGGGGCGATGTATTTTACTTTATTCGTTTGCAGATGTCCTATCAGGTGCCATTCAATATCTTTCGGCAGCACTGCTTGTTTTTCGACAAGTTCTTGCACGATATTTTCCCCGAAAACCCGTTGTCCGGCGTTGTAGGCTTCAAGTACCGCATCAGCATCCTGAAATTTAGATACGGCAACAAGCTGTACGGCGCTGGCATCAAGTTCTTTTTTATATTTTAATAAGTTATTCGCTATGCTCATTAATCAGTATTTTTGGTAAAATTAACAACCTTAGTCTACAATGGCTAAGAAAACGTAATGTTTTAACTAAATGAGGAAACTTCTCTCGCTAATTTTTATCAGTTTATCTTTAATCTGTTGCAAATCTAAAGAGATCCCAAAGGAGATCATTCCGCCAAAGCAGATGGAAAAAATCCTGTATGATATCCACGTGGTTGATGCCTATGTCACGACCATTGGTGATGCAGATTCCGCAAAGAAGGTCTCTTCTGCATTCTACAGAGGCATATATAAGAAGTTCAAAACAGACTCCGTTCAATATAATAAAAGCATGGATTATTATTACAACCATCCTGCGCTACTAACGGAAATGTATGAGAAGATTAAAACAGATCTTGAGAAAACAAAACAAAAGCAAGACACAGTTTCCGTTAAACCGGTAGCCGCTATATGATATACCCCGAAAGTTGTTTAGAAAGACTTGGATTTGATGAAGTCAAACAACGCATAACCCAATACTGCCTGAGTCCAATGGGCCGGCAATTGGTCAGCAAAATGCAGGTCATGACAAAGTATGACCAGATCAATAAATTTTTACGACAAACCAAAGAATTTAAAAGTATCCTCGAAAATCAGGAGCCACTTCAGATCAGCGCGTTCTATGATCTGAAATACCTTGCAGACAAGATCCGTGCGGAAGGAAGTTACCTAGTGGAAGAAGAACTCTTCCAGATGTATATCTCGCTGCAGACGGTATTCACGGTAATTCGCTTTTTCGAAGATCGGCAAGAGACATATCCCAACCTGGAGGCGCTGTTTGAGCATCTTCCGATGGAAAAAAACATCCTTAAGAAGATCGAAACAGTTTTAGATCCAAAAGGTAAGATCAAACCAAATGCATCGCCTGCCTTACTGGAGATCATCGGAGATATTGCGAAAGGTGAGCAGGAGGTTCGTAAACGGATGGATTCCATTTACAAGATGGCTGTAAGCCGTAACTGGGTCGCTGATGGAAGCTTAACGATACGTGACGGGCGGATGTGTATCCCTCTTCTCGCGGAGAATAAGCGTAAACTAAAAGGATTCATCCATGATGAGTCTGCCAGCGGACAGACGGTTTACATGGAGCCTGAAGAAGTCTTTACACTCAATAACAAACTTCGCGACCTTGAGTTTGATAAGCGAAGAGAGGTTATACGTATTCTCATCGCACTCACTACAGATTTAAGGCCATACACGGCATTACTCTTATCTTACCATGGCTTTCTCACCAAACTCGATTTTGTGCGTGCAAAAGCTCTATTTGCCATTGAAGTAGAAGCAGATATGCCAGTGTTGCTCAAAGAAGCCAAGACGAAGCTGATCAATGCCTGCCATCCTTTACTGCTGCTATCCTTCCGGGAAGAGCAGAGAACTGTTGTCCCTTTGAACATTCATCTGGATGAACGCCTGCGGATTTTGTTGGTCTCTGGACCAAATGCCGGAGGAAAGTCTGTTTGCATGAAAACTGTAGGTTTACTTCAGATCATGATTCAATCAGGGCTGCTTATCCCGGTAGATGAGGCTTCGGAGGTCGGAATCTTCGACCAGATCTTCGCCGATATCGGTGATGACCAGTCGATTGAGAGCGATTTAAGTACCTATAGTGCCCATCTTACCAAGATGCGTTACTTCGTGGCTCATGCCACACCCAAATCACTGATGCTTATCGATGAGTTTGGTACAGGGACCGATCCGCAGTTTGGAGGTCCAATGGCCGAAGCGGTTTTAGAGGTTTTAAATAATAAGAAAGTCCGAGGGGTAATTACGACGCACTATTCCAATCTGAAACTGTTTGCTGGTGATACTGAAGGCTTGGAAAATGCTTCCATGCTGTTCGATAACACCAAGATGCGTCCTTTGTACGTGCTAGAAATCGGAAAGCCTGGAAGTTCATATGCTTTCGAGATTGCACAAAATATAGGCCTGCAGAAAGAAGTTCTAGAGCTTGCCAGAAAGAAGACAGGAACCAATCAAAACCGGATCGACAGCCTTCTTGTAGATCTGGAGCGCGAGAAAAAGGAGATTTACGATAAAAAAGTGCAGCTTGCAAATCAACAGAATAAAGCAAAGAATCTTGCAGCTGAGAACGAGAAGCTGAAGCAGTACCTGGAAGAGAATAAAAAGGTGCTAATTAAAGAAGCGAAGCTTGAAGCACAACGGATAATCAAGGATGCCAATAAGCTCGTGGAGAACACCATTTCTCAAATCAAGGAGAAGCAGGCAGATAAGACCGTTACCAAGCAGTTGCGCCAGAACCTTCAGAAAGAACTGCTGAACCATCAGGTAAAAGAAGACAAAAAGCCAGAACCTGTTGTGGTGAGTAACACGCCAATAGTGGTCGGCGACTGGGTCCAGTTACGTAATACAGAAACCACCGGGCAAGTGCTTGAAATCAATCGGGGTAATCTGGTTCTTGCCATTGGTGATCTTCGCTCGGTAGTCAAAAAAGATCGCGTAGAGAAGATCAGTAACAAGCAGGCTAAGAAAGTTGTGCAAAGTAATTCCTTCTCAGGGCGGATTTCCGATGCAATCACCAACTTTAACGCTGAGCTTGATCTCAGAGGAATGCGCGGAGAAGATGCAATCTATGAGGTTGAAAAGTACCTTGACAAAGCGATCATGCTGGGCTTTCCGTACGTAAAAATCATACATGGCAAGGGTGATGGCATATTGAGAAAGCTGATCCGTGAATATGTTAGAAAATACAGCCAGGTAAACCGGGTGGAAGATGAACATCAGGACCGTGGGGGAGATGGCATCTCTTATGTATATTTTAATTAAATTAGCCGCAAACCAAATATATGATCAACAAAGTAGTGTCGGGTGCTGATGAAGCAATCCATGATTTAAAAGACGGGCAGACCTTAATGCTTGGTGGCTTTGGTCTTTGCGGCATTCCGGAAAATTGCATAAATGCTTTAGTAAAAAAAGGAATAAGGGACCTTACCTGTATTTCAAACAATGCAGGTGTAGATGATTTCGGAATTGGGCTGCTACTCAAGCAGCGTCAGGTTAAAAAAATGATTTCCTCTTATGTAGGTGAAAATGCGGAGTTCGAGCGGCAGTTGCTTAGAGCTGAACTTGAGGTGGAATTGATTCCTCAGGGTACTTTAGCCACTCGCTGTCTTGCGGCAGGCTACGGTATGCCGGCAATATTCACCCCGGCAGGGGTTGGCACTGAGGTCGCTGAAGGAAAAGAAACAAGAACTTTTAATGGCAAAGAATATCTGATGGAATATGCTTTTGAAGCGGACTTTGCCTTGGTAAAAGCCTGGAAAGGGGATACTGCAGGTAACCTGATTTATAAGTCCACTGCCCGGAACTTCAATCCTGTTATGGCCACCGCAGGTAAGGTCACTATTGCTGAAGTGGAAATCCTCGTAGAGGCGGGTGAGCTTGATCCTGATCAAATCCATACGCCAGGAGTGTACGTACACCGGATCTTCCAAGGCGAGAACTATGAGAAACGCATTGAGCAGAGAACCGTTAGATCCAAGAACCCATAAACGCACAGAACATGTTAGATAAGAACGGTATTGCAAAAAGAATTGCAAAAGAGTTAAAAGACGGTTTTTACGTAAACCTGGGTATTGGAATTCCAACTTTGGTTGCCAATTATATCCCTGAAAATATCAACGTTGTGCTACAATCAGAGAACGGCTTACTGGGGATGGGGCCCTTCCCTTTTGAAGGCGAGGAGGATCCTGACCTTATAAATGCAGGTAAACAGACCATTACAACATTACCTGGAAGCTCGATCTTTGATTCTGCGCTAAGTTTTGGTATGATCAGGAGCCAGAAAATAGACCTGACAATTCTCGGCGCCATGGAGGTTTCCGAGCACGGCGATATCGCGAACTGGAAAATTCCCGGAAAGATGGTAAAAGGAATGGGGGGAGCGATGGATCTTGTGGCTTCTGCAAAAAACATCATTGTTGCTATGCAACATGTAAATAAAGCTGGTGAAAGTAAGCTATTGCCAAAATGTACCTTACCCTTAACAGGCGTAAACTGCATTAAGAAAGTGGTTACAGAACTTGCCGTGCTCGATATACTACCTGAAGGAGGTTTCCATTTGCTGGAAAGAGCGCCCGGTGTAAGCATAGAATATATCAAACAATCCACTGCCGGCCGCCTGATCGCGCCGGAAAACACACCTGAAATGCGCCTTGATTAAGCGTCTTCCCGGACTTCAAGAAGATGCTTTAACTCATCAGAAATCTGTTGAGAAGCGGTTATGATATCATCTGCCACATGCTTATTATTCATGATAATCTTGTGGCAGCTGTTTTTATAAGGCAGCAAAAACTGTTTATAAGCAGGTAGAACATGATTAACCCATTGGTACATCACCATATCTCGTGTGTACCCACGCTCAATTTCATCTCTCGAAATCCGCCGGTTTAATGTCACCTCTTCATCGGCATCCATAAAGATCTTCATGTCAAACAATTCTGCAATTTCCCTGAAGTGAAACACAAACAAACCTTCAACAATAATGATCGGCGCTGAGGCAATATTCAAAAGTTTGGCATTTTCCTCATTAACATTGAACGTATATTCTTTTTTCTCGATCGATTCCCCGGCAATAAGTTTTTTTAGATCATGCAGTAAACGCTGATCATCTATCCCTTCGGGTAAGTCAAAGTTTATCCAGCCATTTTCATCGATCTTCTGTTCTGCTTTAGGTCGGTAATAATCATCTTGTGATATTAAACTAACCTCCTCCGGTTTAAAATGGTGTAAAAAACATTTAAGAAAGAACGTTTTACCTGAACCACTACCACCTGCTACGCCTATAATAAAAGGCTTCTTACTGCTCATTATCTTGTCCGCTGTACGTTATGTTGCAAAAAAATCTCTTGTCAATTGCACCTATAGAATCTGCAACCGCTTTGGTCATCACCAGGATTACATCTCTTGTAGACTCATTTTCGGTATATTTTCCGACAACTTTCGCAAAAGCCGATCTGTTTGTCATCGGATTAGTAATTTTAACGATGGTGCCCACTGGAGCAGTACGATGCAGCACAAGCATTTTAACAGGATCCAGATCTTGATCCGTGATCCAGATGGCAGTACCTTTTTCATCAACTTGATTTAGACCATACCTGCTAGCATCACCTCTCAAAGAGGGATCTTTGATTGTTGCATCATCAAGGCTATCAGCTACAGGTTGATTTTTCGGCGGATACTGTCCGCTGATTAATAGTTTCTGCCCAACACGTAAAGAGCTATTTGGTAAATTATTTTTCGCTTTCAGCTGATCAACGGTCATGTGGTAGGTCGTAGCAATGGAATACATTGTCTCATTAGACGCTACTGTATGTTCGATGAATTTTTCGTCAGCCCCAGGTTTTTGCGTTGTACTATCTACAGACTTCGGTGCAGGTTTGGCAGCGTTGTTTGATCCTGGAGGAAGAATTGGCTTCGGTTGTTCCATTGGCTTACCCGGATAGCTGCTTGTAGCTGAAGGTGTTGAAACTGCTGTGGTAGTTGAAGACTCAGGTTGTGTGTTGACGCCTGTTGATGGAACTTTCAGCACCTGACCAATTCTTAGGTTTATAGTCCTTAGCTCGTTAATTCGCTTAAGTTCATTCACCGTTGTACCATGTGTTCGTGCAATGTTGTTTAGGTTGTCTTTAGGCTTAACTTCATACTCGATGAAAGCAGGTTCAGTTGTATTAGCAGCACCCGTAGCCTTGTTGATTGCACTGCCTGATGTAGATTGGTTTTCGAAGGGGATTTTGGTCGGAACCTTTATTAAAACACCTACCTGAAGGTACTTGTTCTCATTAAAGGTCATGATCTCTTTTGGCGATACATTGTATCTTCTTCCAATAGAGTAGTAGGTGTCATTTTTTACGATCTGGTGGATGATCACCTTGCTGCCATTCAGATTTTCTACACCAATAGAGTCAACAACAGCATTAGCTTTTATATTGGCCAGAAACATTAAATTAGCAGCCAATAGAACAGTAATATATTTATACATTAATATTTTTATAAGTTAATCGAATGAGAAAATCTTAGTTGATCCTTATTCCGAATAGTAAACGAGGAAATTACCGCTCTATTGTATCAAATTGCCTCTGATGGAAACCATTTGAATGGAGCTTTGTTATAATTACCTGTTTCAATAATATTACAAATTAAAAAATAATAAACCATGGACGCAAAAGAAATAAGCTTAGACGAGCAAGAAGTTAAGCCAGTTGTTGATCTTTTAAATGACTATCTAGCTAACTATCACATACATTACCAGAAATTACGTGGATGTCATTGGAATATCAAAGGTCAGAACTTTTTTACTTTACATGTCAAATTTGAAGAGTTATATACCGAAGCTCAGACGACTATAGATGAAATTGCGGAACGTGTATTAACCTTGGGTAAGCCACCACACAGTCGTTTTGCTGATTACATTAATGAATCCCGCATTAAAGAAATTGACACCATCGGCATGCAGGATATGGCTATGATCGACGCAATTTTAGATGATATGGCACAGCTGATCGAGATGGAACGTGAACTTCTGGAGGAAACGGAACAAGCCGGAGATGAAGGCACAAATGATATGGTCAACCGCTTCATGCAGTTCAAAGAGAAAAACACCTGGATGCTTAGATCCTTTGCAAACAAAAAATAATAACACCTTAACAAAAAAAGCCACGCCCCCAAGCGTGGCTTTTTTTTGTTAGTGATTTTTCTAAATAATTAGTTTATACCTTTGATCCTGATGGGATATTCGAGTTTAGCAGCATGCGTTGAAGATTTAGAAAAGCACGGTCATTTGATTCGTATCAAGGAACAGGTGGACCCTTACCTTGAAATGGCCTCTATACATTTACGGGTATATGAGGAACAAGGCCCGGCAATCTTGTTTGAAAATATAAAGGGATCCAAGTTTCCTGCGGTTTCCAACCTTTTTGGGACCCTGGAGCGATCCAAGTTCATGTTCCGCGACAGTCTCAAGAATGTGGAGCAATTGGTAGCCTTGCGAACGGACCCAATTAAAGCTGTCAAGAACCCAATCAAAACGGCAGGGGCGGGGCTTACGGCCTTATCTGCATTGCCGATGAAACAAAGCTTGTTTAAGTCTACCTTTAAAAAAACAACCATCTCGGCCCTACCCCAGATCGTCAATTGGCCCATGGATGGCGGTCCTTTCATTACCATGCCACAGGTCTACACTGAAGATATTGAAAGACCGGGTATCCTCAATGCTAATCTCGGTATGTATCGCATTCAACTTGCTGGTAATGAATACCTGCCGGATCAGGAAATCGGATTGCACTACCAAATCCACAGGGGTATAGGCGTGCACCAATCCAAGGCAAATGCCGCCGGAAAGCCATTGAAGGTCAGTATTTTTGTCGGAGGACCACCTTCACATCCTTTAGCCGCTGTTATGCCCCTGCCAGAAGGTCTCTCTGAGATGACATTTGCAGGTGCATTAGGAAACAGGCGTTTCCGGTATTTCTATGATGAAGAAGGCTTCTGCATCTCTGCCGATGCAGATTTTGTTATCACTGGAACAGTTTACCCCAACGATAACAAGCCTGAAGGACCCTTCGGTGACCACCTGGGATACTACAGCCTCACACATCCTTTCCCAGTAATGAAGGTACATAATGTTTACCATCGTGAAAACGCGATCTGGTCTTTCACTGTGGTTGGGCGACCACCGCAGGAAGATACCAGTTTCGGGGCGCTCATACATGAAATCACAGGATCCGCACTGCCGAAAGAGATCCATGGCCTGAAAGAGGTGAATGCCGTTGACGCAGCAGGTGTACACCCGCTACTTTTTGCCATCGGAAGTGAACGCTATACACCATACTTGAAGGAGCGAAGACCACAAGAAATCCTTACGATTTCAAACCACATCCTCGGTAAAAACCAACTTAGCCTGGCTAAATACCTATTCATCGCAGCCAGGGAAGATGATGAAAAGTTGACCACACACGATCTTCAGCATTTCCTGATGCATGTACTCTCAAGAATAGATTTCACACGTGATCTGCACTTCCATACCCAGACCACAATTGATACGCTTGATTATACAGGAACCGGATTGAATTCAGGATCTAAAGTCGTGTTTGCAGCGGCTGGCGCGGTAAAAAGAACATTATCCAATCAGTTACCGTCAGGACTCAGCCTGCCAGTTACCTATAAAAACCCACGAATTGCTATGCCTGGGGTAATCACCTTAGAGATGGATGCATTCAGTACCGCTGAACAGGCGGAGCGCGATATACAGCTGCTGGACGGAGCGGTCAAAGGGCTGGATCTTAGCGGTACGGCCATGATTGTGCTTTGCGATGACAGTGCCTTCACAGCGATGAACATCAACAACCTGGTATGGGTTACCTTTACCCGGAGTAATCCGGCAGCTGATATATATGGTATCCGGAGCAGCACCAATCATAAGCATTGGGGTTGCGAGGGGCCCGTTATTATTGATGCCCGAAAAAAGCCACACCATGCACCGGAACTTATTAAAGATCCTGCAGTTGAGGAAAACACAATCAGGATATTGCGTACACTGCAGTTTAACAAATAGAGCTCAAAAGACTTTTAAGTTCAATAAGCCATATACAAAAAAGGTCCTGTGCATTTGCACAGGACCTTTTTTGTATAAATAACATTCGTAAGTCTAAAACCGAACTCCAAAGGTCAAAAATACATTATTCTTCGCAAGCTTTACGTCTGCGGTTGGTGCTGGACCAACTGGGTTATCATTCGCAAGTGTGTAAGGACTAAATATATTGTTGGTCTCTACACGTTGGTAAGCCACGTCGAAATAATAGTTATGATAACGGTAACCTAAACCTCCGCTATAGAATTTGGTGTCATAAAAATTGTCGTCATCATTCTTATATGGAGATCCGTTTAAGCCGAAACCAGCTCTCAAAGCAAGTTGACCTAACTTATATTCTCCACCTACACGATAGTTAATCGCATTAGTATAAGTAGATTGAACCTCAGCGTTGTTATCTGCAATCATCATATTGCTCGCATAGTTGTCTGAGTTACTAAACTTCATGCTGGCATAATCAACGTAATCGATGTCTGCCGAGATCAAAGCGTTATTGCCCAGAACTAAACTTGCACCCAATGAACCTTTGTAAGGCGTCCTCAGGTT
This sequence comes from Pedobacter sp. SAFR-022, assembly GCF_051965375.1. NCBI lineage: Bacteria > Pseudomonadati > Bacteroidota > Sphingobacteriia > Sphingobacteriales > Sphingobacteriaceae > Pedobacter > Pedobacter sp. SAFR-022. The sequence goes on along the minus strand of NZ_JBQCME010000003.1, from coordinate 93,200 downwards.
ATATTCCGCAGGATAGTTTGTCGGATTATTGGTGTAACGAGTTGATGTTCCATTGCCAGTATAATCTGTGTTGAGCACTTCAGAGAAGTTATCCTGAATATGCAACCAGGTTGGCGTTTGGAAAGTGGCACCGATCCTCAATTGATTTGTAGGCTTGAAAATTAAACCCAAACGGCCGTTTACACCAGATCCATCAGTAACCTGATTTATTCGGTAAGATAAAAGGTAGTCTTTTCCAACTTCTTTGTTATTTGGGTCAGTCGATATGTTCTGTCCTGATTCCAGGTATTCGAAGTTCCTGTCATAACGTACATTAACCAGGCCGATCGAAGCACCTAAGTAAAGCTGATTGGAGATGTTTAAACCTGCAGCGATATTCAACTCCGAGGTCGAACCTGTTCTATTGTCATAATTCCGCTGAAAGTTCTCCTGACTGGTTGCTGGCTGATATTGCGTCGCATTACCAGCAATGGCATCGATCAGGTAGTTATCGTAAGCCATAGCTTCCAATGAACCCGATTGGAAATCTTCCTGAACAACGCCAGCACCATTCGCCAACTCTGAATAATAATCAGCGATAGAGTTGTTGTTATTCTGACCCTCATACCTATAGTTTGAACTGAAGTCATTGTTTCTGTTGTAACCAATACCCCAGACAATACTCAGCGCACCTTTGTCGAGTGCCGCACCCTGACGTTTCCGGATCGGGCTAAAGAATACTGCACCAGCCTGATTAAGGTTCAGCTGACTTTTTGATTCGTTTGTAGTTTGACCAAGATAATTCGATTTAGCGCCAGTGTTATTAAATTCCGGTGTGATGCTGAATTCAGATCTGGTAAACATACCTAATCCTGCCGGGTTACCCCCAAGAGAACTCATGTCTCCTCCTAATCCAATCTGAGCACCGCCTAAACCTTTAAATCTTGATGAGCTGCCATAGTTGCCCTGAGAAAATCTCAAGGCATCCTCGGCGTATTGTGCATATAATGTTCCTGTGCCAGCTACTGTAGCTAGTATCAGCGTCGATAAAAATTTCTTCATTTATGAGTTTACGTTAATTAGCCTCGTCCTCCACCTCTTGTTGGTCTGCTGGCACCGCCGCCACCGCCGCCCATGCTACCGCTTGATCTTGAGCCGCCGCTGCTTGGTGCTGGGGTGTAGGTTGGTCTGCTGGATCTATCCGGGGTATAACTCTCTGTTCTGGTAGGTCTTTGATTACCTTCTCTGCCACTGGTTGTTCTTGCTGGTCTACCCACTGCAGCACCTGATCCGCCTGGTCTGGTGCTCAAAGTAGCGCCACGGTTCGGGTTGTAAGTTGCCGGACGGTCACTTCTTCCGCCAAGAACCACACCACCACCTGAACTTCTGGTGCCTCTGGAACCCATACCATTGTTTATCCTGGTTGAGCCGTTGTTATAGTCAATGCCGTTTTCACGACCTCTGCTTGGTCGGCCACCTCTGGTCACATTACCATTGCCAACAAGGTATCCACCGCCATAGTAACCACCGCCTAAGAATCCGCCTCCATAATAGCCGCCGCCCATGTAACCGCCATATGGCCATACACGATATCCCCAGAAAGGTGAATACAAGCCGCCATAGGAATATGGACCCCAGTAATTACCCCAGCCATAGTTTAGGCCAAGGCCGAAAGAAAACCCAGAATAAAATGGTGAATAAAGACCGGCGCCGTAAAAGCCGTCAAAATATGGATCGAAGTATGGGTCATAATACGAGCGGAAAGGACCGCCATAGTAAAACCTGTTTATACGGGAATAGTAATCCATATCATAGTTCGGGTCACTGCTGCCATATTCGTTGCTAGAAATCGAATCCTGATACCTTGCAGCTGCAGAGGGCGCAGGCCGTTCATAGGCTACCGCAGTGGTGGTCGAATTGTAAACATCATCCTGAATGTCTACGCTCTGCGCCATCTTGGGAGTCGAACAGGATGTGACAACCAAGGAAGTCCACGCGAGCAGACCGCTGAATAAATAGATTGGTTTCATATATCTGATTGTTTGTGTGTGTTGAATATTGAATCGTTAATAGCTATAAATTTATAGATTTGTAGCTATTATTACAAGTCATCAAACACAAAAAACGTTCCAAGCAGCTATGAGCAAAGGTATTACAAGCAAAAATGAAGATTATTCTCAGTGGTATAACGACATTGTTATAAAAGCTGATCTGGCTGAGCATTCATCTGTTAAAGGCTGTATGGTTATAAAACCCTATGGCTATTCCATTTGGGAGAAAATGCAGGCGGTTTTAGACCAGAAATTCAAAGATACTGGACACAGCAACGCTTATTTTCCATTATTCATTCCTAAGTCATTTTTCTCCAAAGAAGCTGCTCACGTTGAAGGCTTTGCGACTGAATGTGCTGTTGTGACACATTATCGTCTCAAGAATGACGGAAATGGCAATATTGTCGTAGATGAAACTGCCAAACTGGAAGAAGAATTAATCGTTCGGCCGACCTCTGAAACCATTATATGGAACACCTTCAAAGGTTGGATCCAATCCTACCGCGACTTGCCACTATTGGTTAACCAGTGGGCCAATGTCGTTCGATGGGAGATGAGAACGCGCCTGTTCCTTAGAACAACCGAATTCCTGTGGCAGGAAGGCCATACGGCACATGCAACTTCTCAGGAGGCAGTAGAAGAAACCGAGCGTATGTTGGATGTCTATGCTGATTTCGCCGAAAACTGGATGGCACTTCCGGTTGTACGTGGTAAAAAGACAGCAAACGAACGTTTTGCAGGTGCTTTGGACACTTACTGCATTGAAGCATTGATGCAGGATGGTAAAGCATTGCAGGCTGGAACATCACACTTCCTTGGACAGAATTTCGCTAAAGCATTCGACGTTAAATTCACCAATAAAGAAGGAAAGATCGATCATGTATGGGCTTCTTCCTGGGGGGTATCAACGCGCTTAATTGGAGCATTGATCATGGCACACAGCGATGATGCTGGTTTGGTGCTTCCACCAAAACTTGCACCTATTCAGGTGGTTATCGTTCCTATCTACAAGAGTGATGAAGATCTTAAAAACATTTCCAACTTCGTGGATAAGCTGATGCCAAAGCTAAAAGCAATGGGTATTTCTGTTAAGTACGATGACCGCGATACGCAACGACCAGGCTTCAAGTTCGCTGAATATGAGTTAAAAGGTGTGCCAGTTCGTGTAGCTATTGGTGCTCGTGATATGGAAAACCAAACGGTAGAAATTGCGAGACGGGATACCAGAGAAAAACAAACGGTAACGCAGGAAGGGTTGGAGATCTACATCGCACAACTCCTTAACGAAATTCAAGAGAATATCTATAACAAAGCCGAAACCTTCCGTAACGAACACATCACAGAAGCAAATTCTTATGAAGAATTTAAGGAATTGCTAGATGGCAAAGCAGGGTTTATTGCAGCGCACTGGGATGGAACGCCGGAGACGGAACAAAAAATAAAAGAAGAAACTAAGGCTACAATCAGATGTATCCCGTTAAATAACAAGCAGGAAGATGGCGTTTGCATCTATTCCGGCAAAACCTCTAGCCAGCGTGTGCTGTTTGCAAGAGCATACTAGAACAATACTTGCATCTATAAATTAAATCATGTGATGAAAGAAAATATGAAATTTGCCACTAAAGCCATTCATGCTGGTCAGGAACCTGATCCAACAACCGGTGCGGTGATGACGCCAATTTACCAAACATCTACCTACGCACAGCGAGCACCTGGAGACCATAAAGGGTTTGAATACTCCAGAGGGACCAATCCAACACGCCAGGCGCTAGAGGCCTGCCTTGCTGCACTTGAAAATGCCAAATACGGACTTGCTTTCTCCAGCGGTATGGGTGCCACAGACGCTGTGATGAAATTGCTCCAGCCAGGCGATGAAGTAATTACCGGTAATGACCTGTATGGTGGTTCATACCGGATTTTCACCAAGATCTATATGAAGTATGGTATTAAGTTTCATTTCCTTGATCTTTCCAAGCCTGAAAATATCCAGCCTTACATCAACGACAAGACAAAGCTGGTTTGGATTGAAACCCCGACCAACCCAACGATGCAGATCGTTGATATTGAAGGTATTGCAAACATCACCAAGGCAAACAATATCCTCTTAACGGTAGACAATACATTTGCTTCACCTTACTTGCAGAATCCAATGGATCTGGGTGCCGACATCGTTATGCACTCTGTAACGAAGTATATCGGCGGTCACTCCGATGTAGTGATGGGCGCATTGCTGGTGAATGATGATGAGCTTTACAAAAATCTCTGGTTCATTTACAATGCCTGCGGTGCTACACCAGGTCCACAGGACGCCTTCCTGGTACTTCGTGGTATTAAAACCTTACACCTTCGCATGAAGGCGCATTGCGAAAATGGCGCCCGTATAGCGGCTTACCTGAAACACCATCCTAAGATCGACAAGATCTACTGGCCGGGTTTTGAAGATCATCCTAACCATGATGTCGCAAAGAAACAAATGCGTGATTTCGGCGGTATGGTTTCCATTACCATCAAAGATGCCGACCTCCAGGAAACGTTCCGTATCGCATCCAGGTTTAAAGTCTTTGCATTGGCAGAATCACTCGGTGGCGTGGAGTCACTGGTGAATCACCCTACCAGCATGACCCACGGTTCTATACCAAAGGAAGAACGGGAGAAAGTTGGTGTTACAGATAACCTTTTACGCTTAAGTGTAGGTGTAGAAGATATCGAAGATTTGCTTGCTGACCTTGATCAGGCACTTAGCTAAATACTTTGGAGTTTTTAGAATTACAAACCTTTTTGGATCTAAAGGTGCGGGAGTACAATCAGCCTGGCTTTATCGCCAATGACCCGATTTGCATCCCACATCAATACCATGTTAAGCAAGACATCGAAATTGCCGCATTTTTTGCGGCAATTTTGGCTTGGGGTCAGCGCGAAACGATCATCAATAAATGTAATGAGCTGTTTAACAGAATGGATAACGCGCCATATCAATTTATGCTTCAGCATGAAGATGCCGACCTTAAGCGTTTGCTCGGATTTAAACACCGTACCTTCAATGATACGGACCTGCTTTATTTCGTCGAATTCTTTAAGTTCCATTATAGTCAATCCGACTCCCTTGAAGATGCCTTTTTACCAAATCCAAAAGCACGAAGCGGCTCTTTCGATGGGGAACAGGTGTTGAACCATTTCCGTTCCTATTTCTTCAGTTTGCCGGACTTCCCGCATCGTACCAGGAAACACATTTCTTCGCCAATGCAGAAATCTACCTGTAAGCGGCTGAACATGTTTCTTCGCTGGATGGTTAGGCGTGACAACTGTGGCGTAGACTTTGGCCTCTGGCGCAAAATAAGGCCCGCTGCGCTAGTATGTCCTTGTGATGTACATGTTGACCGGGTAGCCAGAATTTTGGGGCTGATATCTCGAAAACAGACGGATTGGTTAACTGCGGTAGAACTTACGGCCAAATTACGGGAGTTTGATCCTGAGGATCCGGTGAAGTATGATTTCGCTTTGTTTGGTTTGGGTGTAGAGGCTAAATTTTAACGCTTATAATTCCTGAACCAGCTGTTAACTTTCATTTGTATTACCCCTAAGAACGCCTCCCTGAAAATCCTGGTGCTCATTTTGGATACACCTTCGGTACGGTCGGTAAAAATAATAGGCACCTCAACTACTTTAAAGCCATACTGAATGGCGGTGAACTTCATTTCAATCTGAAATGCATAGCCCACAAACTTGATCTTGTCCATTGGGATGGTTTCCAGCACAACTCTGCGGTAGCATTTAAATCCTGCAGTTGCATCCTGGATGTCAATCCTGGTAATCAGTCTTACATACATGGAGGCGAAATAGGACATCAGCACCCGGCTCATCGGCCAGTTCACTACATTGACACCTTTCACATAACGGGAGCCAATTGCAACATCGGCACCATTTACGCAGGCTTCTTTAAGGCGAATCAAATCAAGTGGATTGTGGGAAAAGTCCGCGTCCATCTCAAAGATGTACTCGTATTGCCGGCTCAATGCCCATTTAAATCCGTGAATATAGGCGGTGCCAAGACCCAACTTACCAATTCGCTGCTCTAAGTGCAATAAGCCAGGGAACTCCGCTTGAAGGCTTTGCACAATGGCTGCAGTGCCGTCTGGTGAGCCATCATCAATAATTAGAATTTCAAATCCGGAATTCAGTTCAATTACCTTCCTTATAATTTTCTCAATATTCTCTTTTTCATTATAAGTAGGAATAATTACTAAGCTGTCTCTCACGCGGGGCATTGGTGGTTTAAATGTGTCCTGCAAAACTATTGATTAAAAATTAAAAAACCCGTAGTAAAAACTTACTACGGGTTTGTATTTAGAGGCGAGCCATATTATCTCACGCCATGCATCATTTTTTTAAGGAAACCTGAAATCAGGAACAATACCAATGCTGCAACGCCCGATAGGGTAACAAACACCATAAAGAACTCATATAGGTTGTGGATGGTAAATCCAACAAAAGTAGGGTATACCAGGTCGATTTTCTCATTGGTCATGATCGCAATTTGTTCGGCAGTGGCGGTTACGTTACCATCCAGAATACCTTTCAGGTCGATACCTTTTGAAGCGGCAAATTCGTATTTGTCACCTGTTGGTGGAATCAATGCACCCAAAGTACCTGCAAGTGCATAACCTGCTGCATTACCAATAAACCATACACCCATTAACAATGAGGAGAAACGTTTTGGTGCCAGTTTCGCCACCAGTGATAAGCCGATAGGAGAAAGGCATAATTCCCCAAGGGTATGGAAAAGGTACATGATAAATAACCAGTGTACGGCAAGTTTACCAGTGTCACCAATTTTTGCGATCTGCACCGCAATGATGTAATAACCAACGGCTAGAAGGAATAAACCGATCGCTTGTTTTACCGGGGAAATTGGCTCCAGGTTCCTGGCCTGAAGTTTAAGCCATAACCAGCTGAAAGGAAGTGCGAAAACAACGATAAAGATCGAGTTTGCGTTTTGTACAAAACTTGGAGGTAGTTGGAAGCCGAGGAAGTTTAGATCGGTCTGCTTATCCGCCACGAAGGTTAGCGAAGATCCCGCTTGCTCAAAGGCGGACCAGAAGAAGATCACAAAGAAGGCGATGATGTACATTACAATAATCCTGTCGCGTTCTACCTTCGTTATAGACTTATCAGTAAGAATCAATACGGCAAGACTGATTGCAGCAGCATAGATGAATGGGTATACCCAGCTTTTTATCGGGTTAGGGTCAATCGATAAATAGTGGAAAGAAAAATAAAGTACCACCATCAAAATGACACAGCCCAGCATCGCTGGTTTAGTGAAATTCGCTTTTTCAACCTCTTCACCTGCAGCATTCTTGCTGAAATCTGGTTTAGCACCTACAGGCTTACCGTTAGGGTCTACGACATACTTGTTTTTAAGCATGAAGAACAACAGTGTTCCCAGGAACATGGCCAGACCTGCAGCAAGGAATCCCCACCTAAAAGCTTCTACCACACGGACCTCACCAACTTTAACGTCGCCTAAGAACGGGCAAATTGACATGCCCAGAAAGGCACCAACGTTGATACCCATATAAAAGATCGTAAAGGCGGAGTCCAACCTGTTATCGCCTTTATGGTATAATTGCCCCACCATAGAGGAGATATTCGGTTTGAAGAAACCATTTCCTAGAATGATCGTACCCAGTGCGATCCACATCATGTTTTTGGCAAGTTCAAGATTGGTGTCGTAAGTCGATCCGCTCATGAAAAGCAACAACTGTCCGATACCCATTACCAGACCACCCAGCATAATACAATTCCGGTTACCCAGGAACCTGTCTGCTACAAATCCGCCCAACATTGGCGTCAGATAACAGAGGCCTAAGAAACCACCGTAAATAATTGAGGAGTCTTTATCTGAAAACGCGAGTGCGTTAACCAAGAACAGTGTAAGTAGGGCACGCATTCCATAGAAATTGAAACGCTCCCACATCTCTGTCGTAAATAGCACATACAAGCCCTTCGGGTGTCCCTTTTTGGTGCCTGTGTGGTGTTCAGGTTGTAGAATTTCTTCCATTGTGTGTTTATAAGTAAATAATATGTTAGACGTAGAAAACTAAATTATCAAAGTTGGGCAAGTTAATCAGACATTGTCAAAGTCGCAAATATTAAATCGTTGGCCCAACGTGGCTGTATGTGCTGCAAGGGGCTATTTAAAACTTCTTTTTGGCTGGAATATCCTTACGGGAAGGATCGATATACAAGGCATCCTGATCATCGGGATCATTGTTCAGCTCGATGTTTTCCAGCAGTTTCAGGCGGCCCTTACTGATCGCATAACCATCAAAGCTAGAGTCTGACGCGTAGTATTCAAAATTCCCTTCCATTGCCGGATCATAAGGCGCCAGATGATCAAGAACGATCATATTCACTTTCTTATCGAACCTAAGTGTCATGGAGTTCATCTTGTTGTAGGTGAAAATCAAGCGGTTCCTGGCACTTAGCTTTCCCGCCTGCTCGAACACAGGTTTGCCAAATACTGGTGTGCCATTTTTAAAAGACAAGATCTCAATCACTTTGCTGGTTGTTTTTGGGCTGTTACCCTTCCAGCCGAGTAGGGCATAATAGGTTTCTTTTCCATTTTGCACAGGCACAATCTCATAATATCGACTGCCGAACCATGTCTTCGGCTCAGCTACAGCATTGCTATCCGGTAAATTCTCTGTATGGTCTATTAAGGGAAATAGCTGTAGTATATTCTTTGATGGCATCTGAATGGTACCGAAATACCTGAAGCCGCCTTCATTGGTCGGTACAAACCAGGTGTAAAGTTTAAAAGCGCCGTCCGGGGACTTCACCGCAGAGATCATGCGCAAAGAATCGAATGGGAAGTCGAACGAACCTGGCAGCCTGAGGGCTTGTACAAGTGTTTTTATGAACCTGGCATTTTGCTCAAACCGCGCAGTGTTTTCTGTCGCGTTTGTAATGTCTTCGCTGATCCTGCTTAAGCTATCCTGAAGTTGAGATAACGTATGGGGTGTATTTTGCTGCGCCCGGCCTTGAAACCCAGCGCAGCAAAGATAACCCATTATGATAAAAGCTCTTAAAGCCTTTCGCATTAGATTTTAATTTAGTTTCTCGATAACAATTGCACTTGCACCACCACCACCATTACAGATACCCGCAACGCCGATTTTACCATCATTCTGATGAAGTACATTAACCAAAGTAACCACAATACGGGCGCCGGACGCGCCAAGCGGGTGCCCTAATGCCACTGCACCGCCATTGATGTTTACCTTCTCACCATCAAGTTCCAAGGCCTGATTGTTAGCAATTGCCACAACGGAGAAAGCCTCGTTGATCTCGAAATAATCAACATCCTTGATGTCGATGTTTCCTCTTTTCAGTGCCAGCGGAATCGCTTTGGAAGGGGCAGTGGTGAACCATTCCGGAGCCTGTTGTGCATCAGCATAGCTGATGATTTTCGCCAACGGCTTAAGTCCAAGCTCCAGGGCCTTTTCCATGCTCATCAACACCAAGGCGGCGGCCCCATCATTTAAGGTCGAAGCGTTCGCTGCCGTTACGGTACCTTCTTTTGCAAATACCGGCTTTAAACCTGGGATTTTATCAAACTTCACCGTTGATGGTTCTTCGTCCTGATCTATTACGCTAATGTTGCCTTTGCGATCCTTGCTCTCAATAGCAACAATCTCGGTCTTGAACTTGCCGGATTCATTTGCTGCCTGCGCACGCTGGTACGAAGCTATGGCATAGGCGTCCTGTTGTTCCCTGGTAATTTCACAAGTGCTGGCGCAAAGTTCTGCCGCCGAACCCATATGATAATCGTTATAAACATCCCAAAGTCCATCTTTTACCAACCCATCGGTTAAGGTACCATGACCCAGGCGGTACCCCGTCCGGGCTTTATCCAGGTAGAACGGTACATTACTCATGCTTTCCATCCCACCGGCAACAATAATGTTCTGTTCACCTAAAGCAATACTTTGTGCAGCAAGCATAATTGCCTTTGTTCCAGAAGCACAAACTTTATTGACGGTCGTGGCTGGCAGATCATGTAAACCCGCATTTTTAGCGGCTTGCGTTGCCGGAGCTTGTCCAAGATTTGCGGACAACACATTTCCCATATACACTTCCTGAACGTCCTCCGGCTTGATGCCGGCACGTTCAATGGCTCCCTTTATGGCGAAACCACCCAGCTGAGTGGCGGAGAATCCTGCTAAGCTACCACCAAAAGCGCCTATTGGTGTTCTAACTGCAGATACGATAACAACTTCTTTCATCTTGTTCATATTTCATTTTCCTGATGATACGATCATGATCTTAAACATTCATATTTTAAAATAAAAGATCATGATCGTTTCCATACTTGTTTATATAATTTGGTTCTAACAAAGTTAACAAAATAAGCTTAGCCAGCCAATGAGGCATTCGTTTGAAAACCTTTTGCAGGAGGACTTGTTTTTAGATTTTACGAACAACTATGACCCGAAGCCTACTAATCTTGTGTTTCTCTCTATTCCTCAGTATAAACGCCTTTGCGCAATATTCAGATAGCACACATTACTTTTTTGGCTATGCTTTTACCGGATCGATCAATAAAACGGATGATGGAACGGCACATCTGCTCAACAATGCCGTTAAACTTGGCATGAAGAAAAAGAGTGTGTCCATGAATTTTAACAACGCCTACGTCTTTGGTAAGCAGAACGGACAGCTTACCAATGATGATTTATCCTCTGCATTTGACATAAACCTTTACAAGACCTTCCCGCACTTTAACTACTGGGGACTAGCGAATTTCAATAAGAGCTTTTCGCTTAAGATCAATCAGCAATGGCTTGCTGGTGTGGGGATCGCCTATAGTATTATTGACAAAGAGAATGCCTACCTGAACCTGAGTGACGGTGTTCTGGTTGATCATAGCGACCTTGTTTTGGAAGATGGCACTGCAGATAAATATGAAACACTACGCAACTCATTTCGTTTCAACTACAACTTTGTGATCAAAGGAAAGATCGTTTTTAACGGCTCTAACTTTATCCAGAATTCCCTTTCCAATAAGAATGACTTCAACATCAAAACCACGAACCGCCTTGGTTTGAAATTTAACAAGTGGCTAAATTTAAATGCGCAGGTAGATTACAACCGTGTGAACCGCAACAATCGTGAAAACCTGTTGCTTAGTTATGGCTTGAGCTTCGAACGGTATTTCTAATCTCCCGACTAAGTTTCCTGACTATCCAAACAACCCTAGAACCGGGTTGTTATACAAGAGAAACTAAAATTGAAAAGCTATGGACACTCCAGAAAATAAATTACCATTAGACGACAGCATGGGACAGGACTTTGATGAACAATCAAGTCAGCAGGACGTACATTCCAATGGTTTAAGTGACGAGTTCGTCTTAAACCAGCTTAAGGAAGATGATGAAGATAACGACGGCATCCAGATGCCAGAATCTGAACTCCTGGAACAAGCTATGGATTCTGCTGAGCCTTCTTTCACACTTGATCCAGAGGCTGGAATTGCACCGAGACAATCTGACGAAGAAAGTAACGTAAAAAGTTAGGAAAGCCTGTAAGTGGATCCAATACGTACGGTGATCAGCTTCAGTTAAGACCCAGATGAAACGCAGAACGAACACACCTACCGTGTGCGGCTGATGTGCGGTTGATCTGGGCTTGATGTGCGGCTCATCTGCGGTTGATCCAAAGCAGGGAACAGAAAAAAAGAGGGCCAATTGTTTAAGCAATTGGCCCTCTCGTATTTACAGCAGTAAGCTTTACGGAATGGATTTCTCGTAGATGCGGTAACGTTTGTACGGTGTACCCTTGATTGCGATAATGGCGTTATTTACCAGATCATTGTGTTCCAGTGTCCAGCCTGCCTCTGCATATTCCAGACCTTTCTTACGGTACGATTTGATAATAGAACCATAGATACAAGCTTCGATACCCATTTTGCGGTAGCCATCAACCACGCCCAACAGCAAAATGCGGATGCCTTTAATCTTCTTTTTGCCCAATAGTAGTTTGAAGATACCGGTGGGCAGCAGGCGACCTCTCTTAATTTTTATCAAGATTTCATTTAGATCCGGGATGGCTGCGCCAAAACCGATAACCTTGCCATGTTGCTCCGCAATGAAACAGAAATCCGGGTCAAGGATCATCTTCAGATCTTTAGCCTGGTAATCGTATTCCTCATCATTTAGCGGCACAAAGCCAAGGTTTTTGTCCCAGGCCTTGTTATAAACCTCACGTAGCGCTTCTGCTTCCTCTTTGAATTTTTTCATGTTGATCTTGCGGATCACAATGTCATTGCGCAGAAGCCGTTCTTCAAGTCTGTCCATCAACTTAACCGAACGGTCGTCATAGTTTTCGCCGTTCCATTTCCAGGCAAGCAGATCCACCTTCTTTGCCAACTGCCAGTTCTCCAATAAGGTCGCATAATACGGGGCGTTATAGGGCATCATGACCACAGGAGGAGAGTCAAAGCCTTCAATTAATAACCCGCAGGACTCATTGGTCGAGAAATTTACCGGACCCACGATTGTCGAGAGTCCTTTTTCCAGCAACCAGCTTTTCGCCTGATCTAATAGGAGATTGGCTGTCTCCTGATCATTTATACAATCGAAGAAACCAAAAAATCCGTCGTTGGTTCCGTTAAATTCATTGTGAGCAGTGTTATGGATAGCAGCGATGCGGCCGATAATCTTGTTTCCGTCGAACAAGAGGAAACATTGTAGCGAAGAATGTTTATGGAAAGGGTGGGTTGTTAGCAGATCCCGCTGTGCGATAAACAATTCGGGTACATAGTTTGGATCATGTGCATATAGATCATGAGGAAAATCTATAAAGGATGTTAAATCACTTTTAGATTTTACCGGTACTATTTTCTTCATCGGATTCTTGTAATTTGGAGCTAAGTTATTCTAATTATTCAAATTCATCATCAAAACAATATCATATGCCAGAGCTACCGGACCTGCAGGCTTTTAGCCAAAACCTTCAACGGCGCCTTGCTGGGAAAAAGGTTAGCGGCGTAATTTTAACTTCTAAGAAGTCGAATGTAACAGCTGCCGAGCTGGAGCAGGTGCTGAAAGGACAGCATATCAAGGCCGTGTTCCGGGAAGGTAAGCAGTTGCGCCTTAGGTTTTCGAACGATGTACTTTTAGGTTTACACCTCATGTTGCACGGTGAATTACATGTTGTGCAAGCAGAGGAGCAGCCGAAATTTAGTGTTTTCGAACTCCTGCTGGATAGTAAAGAAAAGCTGGTATTGTCCGATTTTCAGAAACAAGCACGTCCGACCTTAAACCCTGAACCATCAAACGTGCCCGATGCGCTATCAGATAGGCTTGATGTTGCCTATTTAAAAACGCTGTTATCTGGTAAAAAGGCAATCATCAAGAATGTCCTGTTAGACCAGGATGCCATTAGGGGCATTGGAAACGCCTATGCGGATGAAATTCTCTGGCATGCCCGGATATCGCCCTTCTCCGTCAGCGCTGCATTGCCAGATAAAACGCTCCGAAAATTGATAGCATCTATAAAGGAGGTGCTAGAACAAGCCATTGATAAAATACTTGCAGAACAGCCCGACATCATTTCTGGTGAACTGCGCGATTTTATGGTTATTCACCAGTCGAAAAATCCAGAAAGCCCAACAGGGCACAAGATTGAAATTAAGAAGAACGGCGCCAGGAAAACCTATTTTACCGATGAGCAAGTGTTATATGAGGTATAGCTTTTGACAATTCGTGCAAAAGTAGGAGCGGCGGTTTGTTTTGCCTAAATATGCTTTATGAAAGGGGATCTGGCATCGTGGACATATCTTTTTCGTATGTGCAAGCCAATGTGCTTTCAGTGTATATTCCTTTTTCCATTCCAGAAACTCGAAGCTATAAGTTTTTGCTTCCTTGATCAAGGCCTTGAGTTTTGTTTCCGGTAAAGCGCCAATAACACTTGCCGGATGGACCTTAATGCGGAACAATACCTCATTCTTGATGATGTTGCCCACACCAGCGAAAATATCCTGATCAAGTAAGGCATCGCATGCCATCAATTTAGGCTTGGCATGAAGCTTCAGCAGGGCTGCGGCAGCGTTCCAGGAGGGCGACATCACATCTGCAGACCAGTCATAATGCAGGTTGACGTCGCCTTCCAGGTATTGAACAGAACAGCCATAGAGATTTATTTCATCCTGATCAAAGTTCAGGCGCAGCCTTGGTTCCCGATCTTTACGCTCGTTGATCAGATAAGTGCCAAAGAGTAGAAAGTGTACACGAAGGCTAAAACCATCAAAGCAGATCAAAAACTGTTTACCCCAGCTTTTAAAATCTAAAATCTGCTGGTTTAACATGCGTTCGCTATCAATCTTAGTATTGCCGCTTACGCCTTTTACATACTGCCCTTTAAGTTCCAGTGCGTCTACAATTTCTTTAAGAATAATGATGGAGGGACCCTCTGGCATTTACGCTGGATTAATCAACGATTTCATGCATGTTTTCGGCGTAAACTTTCAATCTGGATTTCAGGATTTGTCTAGCCAGGTGTATCCGGGTTTTTACTGTACCGATTGGAATTTCGAGCATTTCAGCGATTTCCTGGTATTTGTAGCCTTCAAAGTATTTTACGAAGGGGGTGTAGTATTCTGGTTGTAGTTTAGAGAGAATTTTGTTGATGTCGTCTGTTACAAACTTGCTGTTGCAGGTGTTTGATTCAGCATTATTGGAGAGATTTTGATTACTGATCTCCTCTGTCTGGACGATCACGTTTTCTTTTCTTTTGATCCTTCTGTATTCGTTGATGTAGGTGTTCTTTAAGATGGTAAACAACCATCCACGTAAATTAGTTCCTTGTTTAAAAAGTCCTGAATACCGGAAAGCTTTTAGCAATGTATCCTGGACCAAATCATTGGCATCATCAATATCTTGAGTGTATTTTAGGGCAAACGCCTGAAGCGCATTCTTGTGGTCACAGATCTGTAAATTGATGTCTAAATTTTTCATAGGTTTTAATTTATAGGATGTTTCAGTTTCAGAACAATCTATGTACCAAAGTATTAATACCTGCGAATATGTTTTTAAATACGGTCCCAAACTAAGTATCAGCTTTGCTGTTTATAAGTTAAACAAATAAGATGGACATGGAGAACGAAAATTTAAAAAATCAGAACGGCGGTACGCCGGATGAGGAGTCTGTAAAATTGAACAACGACACTGATTTTGAAAATCCAAGTGTAGATCCCGGTTTCGCGGAATCTGGTGATGATCATGATGAGCAGATGGAAGGCCGGGATGATAAAAGATCCGGTAATATCGATTCCAATAAAAGCATCAAGGAAATGCGTGAAGAGTTCGATCAGGATCAGGATGCGATGAATAATGACTCTGCTGAGGGTGCTTTTGACCCCACGAAAATATAAGGAGCGTTTATGCCAGCAAAAGTAGTTGAAGAATGTGCAAAGTTGTTAGCTGCGCAGGAGCTTAATATTGCCTTCGCCGAAAGTGCAACAGTTGGCCGTATGGCTGCCGAATTCGGGCTCACGGACGAAGCAGGGAAGATTTTAAAGGGTGGAATAGTTTGTTACGATGCCGGTGTAAAGGAAGATCTGTTGAAGGTAGATGATGAACTGGTGGAGCAGTTCAGTCCGGAATCGGCAGAAGTTACCGAAGCTGCGGCAAAAGGTTTAAGGGCGCTCATGCCTGCATCTATTCACGTCGCCATTACAGGATTAACCTGCCCAGGCGGCAGCGAGTCTGAAGAGAAGCCCGTGGGGACGATGTTTATCCATTGTATTTCCGATCAGTTTGAATTTGCGGACCGCATAGAATTTACCGGCGGTAAAGAGGTGATCATCATGAAATGTATCGAACATTTCGCCGGAAAGTTGATACAAAAAATAAGCCCTGATCATTGATCGGGGCTTATTTGTAGTTGCATTTAAGCACAGTTACAATTTCTGTGCAGCCTCATAATGGCTTTGAATCACGGCTAGTGATTTCTCTGCAAATTGTTTCACCTTCTCTTCCCTGGTATTTGCGCCAAACTTGAATAGTTGCACCGCTTTATTGTGACTATTGATCATCATGTCCTTATAGTGTTTGTCGAACTGCGCACCTTTAAGGCCTTTCATCATATCCAGCTCTTCACGTTGCTCTTTGCTAAAATCACCTTTGAGAATTATCTGGCTTTCTGTTGCAAGTGCTTCGGCTTCTTTATCCATCTGTGTATGATCCTTGATCATCATTTCTGCGAAGGCTTTGATTTTAGGATTGGTACTTACCTGCAGTGCCTGTTTAGCCATAGTGATCTCCAACAAGCCAGATGCTTTGGCGCCATCCATAAAGATTTTATCGTCGTCAGACACTTTGGTGTGCTGGGAAATGTTATTATCGTTTGGTCGATTACCTCCAGGTTCAGGGGAACTGCTGAGCTCCTTAGAGGCTGAACCGGCAGCATCACTTTGGAATGTGGTATCTTCAGTCGTATTTTGGTTTACGGCACGCGTCTCCGGACTCTGGCAGGCCGGTAATACAAAAATCAAGCTTGTTAGAAAGCAATAGGCGATATTCTTTTTCATAGTTGTCATTTTTGTATAATAAACATTACAACTCCGAATAAAGTTTGTGTTTTTTGAAGGCGGCAAGCCCAGCCCAATAGCGCTGAAAGAAATATTGCCGTAACTTAGGGAGACTATTTATGAAGATACTACATACGGCCGACTGGCACTTAGGCAAAAAACTGGAGCAGTGTGAACGGACTGAGGAACACCAGGATTTTTTGGATTGGCTGATCGAAAAACTTCGCGCAGAATGCATTGACGTGTTAATCATTGCGGGAGATGTGTTTGATACCGGATCACCCTCTAATACCGCATTAGAACAATATTATCACTTTCTACGTATGGTGAAAGATACCTGTTGCAGGGAGGTGGTAATTATTGGCGGTAATCATGATTCCATCAGTACGCTCAATGCACCTAAGGCGCTATTAAAATATTTTAACGTACATATTGTTGGTGGCGTTCCAGAGGTGTTTACAGAACAGATCATTCCAATACATGATCAGCAGGGCAAACTCGAACTCGTGGTTTGTGCCGTGCCTTTTCTTCGCGACCGCGACATCAGGCTTTCCATATCCGGTGAAAGTAATGAGGAGCGGGAGCAACGCATAAAACAGGGAATCAGTGATCATTATCATCGTTTCGTGGAACACATCACCACTTATAAAGAAGCAAACGTTCCCGTGATTGCAACCGGCCATTTGTTTGCTGCAGGTTCCACAACGTCTGAAAGTGAGAAGGAGATCCATGTTGGCAACTTGGGTCAGGTACATGGTGATCATTTCCCGGTGGAGTTTAATTATATCGCGCTTGGACACATCCACAGACCACAGCTGGTGAACCGGATGGAGCATATCCGTTATTCGGGCTCACCAATTCCGTTGAGCTTTTCAGAGAATGAAGATAGAAAGCAGGTGCTGATACTCGAATTTCAAGCAGGTACCCTGATCAGCCTGGTGCCACACGAGGTACCTTGTGGCCGTAAGCTCATCCGGATTAAAGGTGATCTGGAAAGTGTGAAGCGAAAGTTGCTGGCATTGGAAGACCCAGGACTGAAATATAAGCCCTGGGTAGAGGTACAGGTTGAAACAGAAACTGCGATTCTGGATCTGGATCAGCAGCTTGCGCAGATACAGGCGGAAAAACCTTTTATTGAACGTTTCTTTCCTAGGCAGAACCGGACACGGCAGCACAAAACGCTTGACGCTTTTCAGGAGGAACTCGCATTGAAGGACCTTACACCCAAAGCCGTATTTGTGAAACGCTGTGAATCAAAGGTCGCTGAAGAAGAGTTCCCTGAACTAATGAAAACGTTTGAGGAAGCATTGGAATTAATGGGGCAGAAGGCAGAATGAAAATACTAAGCGTAAAATTTAAAAACCTCAACTCGCTGCGAGGGGAGCATAAAATTGACTTTGGCCAGGTTCCATTTTCAGAAACCGGGTTATTCGCCATCACTGGTCCTACCGGTGCTGGTAAAACCACCATTCTTGATGCGATCACCGTAGCCTTATATGGAAAGGTGCACCGACATAACAGGGATGTAGATGAGATTATGTCCAGACATACGGGCGACTGTTATTCCGAACTGGAGTTTGAAGCAAGGAATCAGGTGTACCGTGCAAAATGGTCTTTGCACCGCGCGGGAGGTAAGCCGGACGGCAAGTTGCAAGCAGAGAAGATGGAACTGTCCGAATTTCGGGATGGCGACTACGTCATGATTGGTGAACATCGGGTTACACAGATCCGCCAGCAGATTGAAAGTATCTGCGGCCTGGATTACCAGCAGTTTCTGCGTTCCGTGATTCTATGCCAGGGAGATTTCACACAATTTTTGAAGTCGAGCGACAGAGATCGTAGTTTCTTGTTGGAGAACATCACCGGCACTGAAATCTATTCTCAGATATCCGTGTTTGTATTTGATAAGCTGAAGGAAGAAAGAGAGAAACTCAGTGCCTTGGAAAGCCAGCTTGGCAACGTAAAACTGCTAAGTGCGGATGAAAAATCAGCCTATGAGCAACAATATGCTGAGCTTTTTGCGCAAGAAAGCAAACTCAGGGCGGAACAACAGGCGACATCCTTGAATATCGCCTGGATAGAAAATATCCAAAAGCTTGAGCTCAGAAAAACAAGCCTGAATACGGAGGCAACACTGCTGAGTGGTAAATTTGCAGCAGCGCAGGAGGACTTCGAAAAGTTAAAATGGCACCATGCGGCTTACCGGTTTAAGCCCCAGTACGACAACATCAATGAGCTGATTACCGAAGAGCAGAAAACTGCAGTAAACTTGCAGCACATGGAAGCCGGGCTACCCGTGTTAGCGGAACAATTGAAAAGTGCAATTGCCTCCCTGAAGCTTGCGGTAGCGCGTCATGTTGATGCAGAACGGCTTTTGGAACAGCAAAATCCATTGATTGATGAAGCAATCAAAAAGGACGAGGGCCTTAAAGGTCTAGCTGGCGCCTTAGCTGCCGCTGAGGCCGAGCATAAAGCCATTCAGCCCGAGATTGTTGCCATCAGCACTAAAAAAGAAGATTATGAATCCAGAATAAAGCGTTTTACGGTAGAACTTCAGCAGCTTCAGGATTATCAGCTTGCAAACACGGCAGATGCCAACTTAGATAGGCAATTATTGGTATTTGAACAGCAGCTGCAGCGATTAAACGAGGTTTTAAATGCTTTGTCTGTTGCAGAACGTGATCGATTAAAAACGGTAAATCTTATCAAAGAAGGTCAGCTTAGCTTGGAAAAGCATGCGGCACAACTGAAGACGGCCGAAACGCGCTATGCAGATTTAGGGCGTGAGATCACTGCTTTGGAAGAGCAGTTGCTCCATGGATTACAGGGTAGGGAGCTTGAAAAGTTGGAGGCCGAGGTGGAAGGTTTACCCTTGCTGATCAATCATTATCAACAGCAATGGGACACTGTAACCGCGCTGGTAACTTTCCGGAAGGAATATGCCACGATACAAACTTCTCTTAAAGCAGCGGCTTTGCAACTAGGTGTAGAAGAAGAGCGATTTGCGAAGCTGGAGCTGGAATATGAGGCATCAAGGAAACTCCTGGAAGTACACGAAAGGCTTGTCGAAGCGGAGCAGCGCTTTCAGAAGTATGAGGCTGACCGGGTGCATTTGAAAGATGGGGAGCCTTGTGCATTATGCGGGGCCTTGCATCATCCTTTTGCCTCGGGTACACACGAGCATCAACTATCGGAGGCCCGGCGACAGCTTGAAGAGCAGCGGAAGGTTGTCGATATTCTTGATAAAAAGCTGCTGGCTTCTAGAATGGAAGTTCAGAAACTTAAACTTACCGTCGAGAATGCAGACAAGTCCCTGCAGGATAAACTAGATGCAGGCAAGACTTTGAAGCTGAAATTTGAGGCCATAAACAACGAACTACCAGAGGCCGTAGGGGACAAAGATCCGCTTGTGATTGAACAGCTCCGGAATGCCACGAGAACGCGATGGGAAACCTTGAAAAGCAGCTTGCAACTTGCGAAGCAGCGAAAGGAGTCAGTAACCAAATTTCAGAAACAACAAGATGAAGTAAAGATTACAACCATTAACCTGGAAGGTGATACCGCGCTGATCAAAGAGAACATTAAGAATAATGAGGAGCAGCTGGAACGAATTCAGCTGGTGACCAAACAGCTGGAAGAGCGCCAGGCGGAGGCTGTGTCTGGCATACAGGCGTTGCTGGATCCACTTCAGATTGCCTTCGATCAGAACACATTGGATGAAATTCATAGTACCTTGAAATTACGTTCGGAGCGGTATCAGGAATCTGAAAGAAAGTTGAAAACCCTCAGCGAGGAAACCGCCAGGCTTGGAAAAGAACTTGATCCACTTGCCTTTAATCTGCAGGAAAATTTAAAAGCTGCGGAGCGGATGCAAATTCAAATTGCAGCACTGTCGAGGCAGCTGTCGGATTTAAGTGCTGAACGTGCTTCCCTGTTTGGAGATAAAGATCCAATCGAAGAACGTAACCGATTGACCCTGGAGATCCGCAATCTCAGTCTGGCCAAAGATAAGGCGCTGGTGTTGCAGCAGGAGATGCAAAAAGAACATTCTGAAGCTGAAATTTCTATCCGCCAGCTTAAAGAAAACCAACGCTTACTGCGTGCCAAGCTGGAGCGGTTAGAGGAGGAACTGACTGTTCAACTTCAGAAGGAAGGCATTGCTGGTATTGGCGCGATTGTGGGACTCCTGCTTCCAGAGACGCAGGCTGTGGAGCTGGCAGATCTAAAACGTCAACTTGAAGAAAGTATCAGCACCAATCAGGAGTTGATCAAACGTACGGAGCAGGAGCTGGAGCTGGAGTTGAAGAAAGCGCTTACCAGCACTCCGCTGGAAAGCTTACAGGCGCAGATAAACACGATCGGGGATGCGCTATCTGCCTTAAACCAGGAAATTGGCCGCATTAAGGGGATTTTTGCTGCTGATGAAGCAACGATCCGTCAACATGAAACCATTACCGGGCAGATTCATTTGCAGCAACAGGAATTTAGCCGTTGGAATAAGCTATGCAATTTGATTGGTTCTGCGGATGGGAACAGCTTCAGGATGTTTGCACAGGGATTGACCCTGGCGAGACTCACGGAATTAGCTAATAAGCACCTGGCACAGCTGACCAACCGCTATAGCATTTTGAAAAGCAAGGATAAGGATCTTGGGCTCGAGATTGAAGATCATTACCAGGCAGATGCCACAAGGCCGATGGCGACACTCTCCGGTGGAGAAAGTTTTCTGGTGAGCCTTGCACTCGCGCTCGGGCTTTCTGATCTGGCGAGCCATAAGGTTCAAATCAACACCTTGTTTATTGATGAGGGCTTCGGGACTTTGGATGCTGACACGCTGGATGTCGCGATTTCCGCATTGGAGAATTTGCAGGCAAAAGGAAAGACAGTTGGCATCATATCGCACGTCGAAGCATTAAAGGATCGCATCGGTACGCAAATTCAGGTTGAAAAACAGCCTGGAGGTTCCAGCAAGATCAGAATTCAACATTATGGTGCGGTTATGGTATAACCTGCACCCTTATAAATCATTTAGAAGAATACATGAAAATTAAGCGTTCCATACTGGCTCTGCTGTTTGTCCCCCTATTAACAACGGCTCAACAAACAAGTAATCCAAAGAATGAGATCTACATTGATAAAAAGGGATTGTTGCGATTGCAGTCTGATAATCGCGAAGCCAGCTACTTCGGGGTGAACTATACCTTGCCATTTGCTTACGGCTATCGCTCGCATAAGAAGCTGAATATTGATCTCGAAAAAGCCATTGATAAGGATGTTTATCATCTCGCACGGCTCGGTATTAACGCTTTTCGCGTGCATGTTTGGGATACCGAGATCAGTGACTCACTTGGTAATCTGAAGAATAACGAACACCTGCGGTTATTCGATTACCTTATCGCCAAACTTGAGGAACGGAACATCAGGATTCTAATTACACCGATAGCGTTTTGGGGTAATGGCTATCCTGATCAAGATGAAAAAACAGGAAGTTTTGTGGAAGTTTATGGCAAGGGCGGCGCAGTGGTAAATGAGCAGGCCTTTATCGCTCAGGAACGCTACCTGGATCAGTTTTTCAGGCATGTAAATCCATACACGAAGAAGTCTTACGGCGAAGATCCTTTTGTGATTGCTGCCGAAATCAATAACGAGCCTAAACATACCGGCCCGAAAGCCCGTGCAACCGAATATGTGAACAGGATGGTTAAAGCGGTACGGCAAACCGGATGGAGCAAGCCAATCTTCTACAATATCAGTGAATCGCCAAGCTATGCGGATGCTGTCGCAGGTTCAAATGCAGACGGATTCAGCTTTCAATGGTATCCGACCGGCCTTGTCGCCGGACATGAGCAACAGGGTAACTTGTTGCCACATGTAGACCGCTACCATATCCCGTTTGACACGATTCCGGCTTTTCGGAATAAACCCCGGATGATCTATGAGTTTGAATCTGCAGACGTGTTAAAACCATACATGTACCCTGCGATGGCGAGGAGCTTCAAAGCAGCAGGTATGCAATGGGCTACGCAGTTTGCCTATGATCCGATGGGTACAGCCCATGTAAATACTGAATATCAGACACATTATCTAAACCTGGCTTACACACCATCGAAGGCGATCAGTTTGTTGATTGCTTCCAGGATCTTTCATCATCTTCCGGCATATAAGGAGTTGGGTAGCTTTCCTGCGAATACGACTTTCGCGGGGTTTAAGTTAGATCCGCAGGCTGCGGCTGCAGAGATGAATACAGAGCAAGAATACTATTACACCAGTGGAAGTTCATCTAAGCCCATAAACATCAAGACCCTGCAACATATAGCAGGCGTAGGTTCTTCAGTTGTGCTGAAATATGAAGGCTCGGGTGCGTATTTCCTGGATAAAGTAAAGGATGGCGTGTGGCGCCTGGAGCTGATGCCTGATGTGAAGGCGTTGACAGATCCGTTTGGCATGAACGAGCTTGATAAACCGGTAACGACAACCATCTGGGCAGAACATCTGATGAGGGTCAACCTGCCGGACCTGGGAGCCGGTTTCGAGGTTGTGCCGCTAAATGATGGTAACAAACACCTGGCTAAGGTCAAAGGCAATGAATTTACCATTGCGCCAGGTACCTACCTGATAAAACGTAAAGGGCTTGTATTTAGGCCTGCAGCTCAAATGAAACTTGGAACGCTGGGCTTGAAGGAGTTCGTTGCTCCAGAGCAGGTCTATAGTAGAACAGCGCCTCTAACTGCCGGACAGGACTTAACTGCAAGCGCAGGAAACGGTGTCCGGCGAGTATTATTCGATGGAACAGATAAGTCCAGTAATGTCGCTGTATATTCACCTGACTGGGACACGGATCCTTATACATTTACCTGGACAGAACAAGATGGTGGTTCACTGAACCTTAAACACAAGCCTTCAGGAAAAGGGCAGAATAGTGGTATGCAGGTATATGTTAAGGGAATTCCCGGCAATGCAGGCTCCAGCCTTTTGGATTACAAAACCATTTCCCTGCAAGTTGAGGCTCAGCAAGAGACTGCAGGTAAGATCGTTTTAGTAGACCAGGACGCAAATGCGGTCTCCGCTACGATAAAGATTGGAACAACCGGTAATGCAGTTAAGGTCTTAATTAATAGCATGGAACCTGGCAGTTTTATGCTGCTGCCCCGCCCATATCCTGGTTTCCAGGCACTTCAGTTTGAGCGCAAGGGAAAGCAGGTCTTCAATATTCAGAAGCTTGAAAAGGTCCAGGTGTTGCTGCAGGGTGATGACCAGCAGAACGAAGTTCGTATAAAGCGAATTGAACTGGTTAAATAGTATTCTTTAAACGCCAAAGATAACCGCTCTTTGATCTGTACCTGTCCAAACGGTCCAGCTCAAAGAGCTGGTTTAAAAAGGTTTCTGCCTCAGCCTTGTTCTTATGGGTCAGTACCGCATACTCTTTGGTTGTCATAGTAGGGTAGTAGCTAAACAGATTCAAGTAATTCGTGTTTATCGGCTTTTTTGTTGCTAAAGGGTTCCACTTTTGAATGGCTTGTTCGAACTCTTCGTAAGGTTTAACACCATACAGTAAATAGGATTGCTGATCGGCATCACTGAACAAGATGGAAGGAAAGCCTTTTATACCAAAACTTCTTGCCAATTTTACGTCGTTCTCAAAATCTGTCACTGCAGGACCGTTCATGTCACGTTCCAGTTGCACGGGATTAAGTTGGCTCTGCAATGCAGCTGTTTTCAGGTGTTGTACACGCGTGATATTCTTCTTTTCCAGGAATACCATTTCCTTTATCCTGCGGTAGAAAGTCAGTGCCTTATTAGGATCTTGAAGTTGTGCAGCCTTAAAAGCTATTGCTGCGGGAAAGGAAGAGTGTAGGGGGTCTTCCAACCAGATGTCACCATCTATAGGCATGTCATAATGTTTACTGGCTTGATCCCAGTGACCCGCAACATCTTCCGGCTTTTTCACGTCATTACCTTTGTAGGCAGACCAGCTTGCCAGCAATCCCCCCATCCGGTATTCCAGATTGAAGAAATCACCATATTCAAGTTTCAACTTCCTGAGATGTGGTTCAATACCCCAGCAGGAAGAGCAGATTGGATCGGTAAAATATAGAATACTTATCTTTTGCTCAGGTGCTGAGCCGGGATTTTTTAAAGCAGTTTGGCTATGGGTAGGAAGGTTGCAGGTTCCAGCCTCAATATCACAGAAGAACTTAGTTTCTTCACTCATGTCCGTTATCTTGAATATTTATTTTTCAGCAATAGTCTACTATGTTAGAAAATTAAACGAATGGATAGGGCTCATGTGTGTGAATCGAGCTCAAGATAGGAAATTAAATAAATATTTACCGACGGTTTAACCTTTTTTAACATCAGCCTTGGATTCCCAGGCCTTTTTCATAGTTTGCAGGAACAATTCAGGTGCCTGCGCACCGGATACTGCATACTTATCATCAAAAACGAAGAATGGAACACCACGGATCCCAATACGCTGCGCTTCCAGCTGGTCAATCCTGACCTCTGCATCAAAGTCCTCGGAGCTAAACAGCGCGCTAAGCTCTTCTTCCGGTATCCCTACACTTTTGCCTGCAGCAATAAGGACACCCTCATCATCAATGTTCTTACCCTGTGTAAAATGTATGCTGAATAGTTCCTCTTCGATTTCGTTTCCGAGGTTTTTGGTTTTTGCAAGTTGTATAAGTCTGTGTGCTTTAAAGGAATTTGCAACTACAGATTGTTCAAGCTTGAAGTTAAGGCCCACTTCCGCGGCGGTCCTGGTTACGTTGTCAAACATTTCGACCGCCTCGCTTTGCGGAATGCCTTTAGCCGCTGCGAAATAATCATAGATGCTAGTGTCTTCAACGGTTTGAAGATTTGGATCAAGCTCAAAGCTCTTCCAGGTGATGGTCACCTCCTCTTGATGTGCAAAGTCGGCTAGTGCAGCTTCAAACTTTCTTTTCCCGATGTAGCAGAACGGGCATCTTACGTCCGACCAGATTTTAACTTCCATATATGTGTATTAGTTTTCCAAATGTAGCTTTGTCTACACATTCAAGTGTTGATGAATTGCAAGAATTCCTGGCTTAATGGTCTTCTGCGACAATCCTGTTCCATTCGGGATGCCTTTTAAGATAGGCCCGCACGTATGAACATGCCGGTACAACCTTCAGGTTCTTCCCCTCCAGATAGATGAAAGACTTTTCTACCAGATCAGCCGCCACACCTTTACCGGTCTGTTCTTCAGGCACCTCAGTATGCATCAGGTAGATCTTATCACCTTCCAGCTCATAACCGATAAAGGAGCGTTGTCCTTCAACCCACAATTCCAAGGCATGCTGAGTTTTGTTGTCTTTAAGTTCGATATCTTGATATTTCATATTTGATCGCTTATCCTCGATTTCAGCTATAAACAACTTCAAACCTGTATTGTGTTGGAATTGTGGGATTGTTCAACGCTGGACTAGTAGCTGTTTGATTGTCCACCGTCTATGGCAATGATCTGGCCATTAACATAGGCACAATCGTCACTCATAAGAAACACGACTAGTTTCGCAACCTCTTCGGGCAGGCCCAGACGTTTTGATGGGTTATTAAGAGAGAAGGCTTGCTCTGCCTGTTTTGGGTTTTCCGGATTCATCTGTTTGAAAGCTTCTTCAACCATAGGCGTGAGGATCGCGCCGGGTGCGATGGCATTGATCAGAATACCATCTTCTGCATACTCTACCGCGGCATTCTTAGTTAATCCAGATACCGCATGTTTACTTGCAACGTATGGCCCTTCATTTAAGACTCCTCGGATACCACCCACGGAGGTTGCATTGACAATGCGACCACTTTTCTGGGCCTGCATAACTGGAATGACATAGCGCATACCGTAGTAAACACCCATCAAATTGATGTCGATAACTTTCTTGAAAGATTCCATATCATACACGGCAAGCTTCGCCTGTTTTCCTTCAACGCCAGCGTTGTTGTAAAAACCATCAATGGTCCCAAATTCGGATACAGTCTGAACGACATAAGCCTTCACCGCTGCTTCATCTGAAACATCTGCGGTAATGGTTAAAACCTTGGTGTTTGGGTATTCACTTGCTAACAGCTTCCTGACATTTTCCAGTTCGGCAGCATTGTAGTCTACTAATGATAATTTTGCGCCTTCTTTTGCGCATTCCATAGCTGTGGCTTGCCCTAAGCCCATTGCAGCGCCTGTTATTACGATAACTTTACCTTCAAGTCTCTTCATATCGTCAATATAGTTTTAAGTGTCATTTGAAAATGTAACATTCAGTACGTAAGTTATTTTTCCTAAGTTACATTTATTTGGAAACAAACTCGCCTTAATGCTGTTCAGCAGTAGATTTCAGCTTATGTTATGGCAGGCAAAAGAAAACGTGTTTTATTCTTCCCCCTTAATCTTCTTTCGCATTACTTGAGGTGTTTGGTGCTGGCAGATTCCTATGACAAAACTGCGTACGATATTCGCTTTCTAAGCTCGGATAGATACAATACGTATGTGAAGGCCCGGGGTTACGAAGTGTTCTCCTGTGCGAGTTTTGATGCTGAGTTTGTCATGCATTGTACCAATAATTTTAGTTTTGAGTGGCTCAATAGAACGGATATTGAACGTGTCCTGATCGGTCAGGTGAAGTGTATTAATGCGATGAAGGCAGATGTGGTGATTGGCGATGTGGCCCCTACCTTGAGAATGGCCGCTGAACTTGCCGGTGTGAAGCATATTACACTTGTAAATGGCTATATGACCAGATATTATGCAGCGACACGGAAGATCCCCAGAAAACACAAGGCATATGAACTGATGCAGCAACTGCCAGCCCGTTTTGCGGAAGCATTAACGACTGTCGGGGAACGGCTGGCCTTCAGGAAAATACATGCTCCATTTGATAGTTTAAGGAAGAAATACAATTTGCCAGCAGTAAAGGACTATCTGGAGGAACTAGAAGGTGATGAAAATCTGATCTGTGATATGCCTGAACTATTTCCACAGAAGTTTCTTCCAGCTGCTTACCGCTTCATCGGACCCTTAATCTATCATCACCCGGAAGATCAGCCTGATTGGCAGGATCAAGTAAACTGGAATAAGCCGCTGATCTGTGTATGTATGGGAAGTACTGGCAACTGGGAGCTGCTGCGCTTTTTAAATGACCCCTATTATAGCAGGTACACCATTATCACTGCAGGCGATCAAGCAGGTGTACTTTCGGCTGATCACATCATCAATCGGAAGTTCTTGAACTTGAATAAAGTACTTGAAAGGTCCAATCTCATGATTTGCCATGGTGGAAATGGAACCATATACACGGGCATTCTAAACCGGGTATTCATGCTTTGTGTAGCAAGCCATTTCGAGCAGGAATACAATATTGATGCGCTTGAGCGGAATGGCTATGGAAAATCTGCCGCTGGATTTACAGAAATGAATTGGAAAGCGCATATACGTTTTCATTGCGATAGGTACAAGCTAAAACAACCTGCTTAAATTATACCAGCTTTGTTAATCCCATTTTTAGCAATCCAATGCTGGTCGCGTAAACAGGGTTATTTAGCTTTTCAGCAAACCTGGCTCCAAAAAGATCTGTTTTCAGATGCAGGATAGGGGTTCCTGCATGACATTTAAGTCCTGTAATCTGTTCGCCAAGCTTTCTAAGGTTTTGCAGGGCTGAGTCACCGCCTGTAAATACAATTCCGCAAGTTAGTGACCGACCATTTAATGCCTGTACGATGTCATTGTAGGCAGCACCGATAAGCTCTTCCATTCTCGACTGAATGATAAGTGCAAGATCGACCTTGGAGATGAAACGGTCTTTGGTGCCATTCAGGATCTTATACTGGATGATTTCAGCAGGGTCAGAATACTCAGGCAGCACAGAACCATAGGTTTTCTTGAGTAATTCAGCTTGTTTATTGCTCAAGCCTGTAAACTGTTTAATGTCTGCGGTTATTGAATTTCCACCAAGCAAAATCGTGTTCGCATACCGCATGATGCCACTCTTGTATACCACGATGCTTGTCACTGCTGCGCCGATATCGATCACCGCAATCCCTTCTTCTTTTTCTTCCTCACAGACCACGGCTTCAGCAGAAGCAATGGCAGTGGGATAGATGGTCTTAATGCCACTTCCCGCCTGACGCACACACTTATGTAGATTGCTCAGGGCAGTGACTTCTCCGGTGATGACGTGGAAATCAGATTCAAAAAGTTGCCCGGACATCCCTATGGGATCACGAATATCTGGTTCATCATCGATAATAAAATGTTGTGGTTCCAGATAAACGATCTGTTCGCCGGCAGGATAGGGGTTTCCTTCCATTTCCTTCTTCAGGCGGATGATATCTTCCGCTCGAATGTCCCTGATCATGTCTTCACGGATGATTACACCGCGTTGATCAAGGTTATTACAAACACCAGAGTAGTTGGCAATAACCTGATTAATCTCCAGATTGGTAGTTTTGCTTGCCGCCGCCAGCGCTTCTTTGATGGCAGTGGTCGTTTTTGTAAGATTTGAAACTGAACCTCTTGTCAATCCTTCAGAAAGCGCTTCACCGATGCCCAACACTTCTATCTGGCGGTTTGTATCCAAGCGCCCGATTACAGCAACCACTTTACTTGATCCTACGTCCAAGCCCACAGCTATCCCGTTAGGATTATCGTTTAAAATGACCGGCATTGCAGCTTCCGGGGCAGCCGTTGAGGTGGTTTGCAACCCGGGCTCATGTGAAGTTTCCTTATCTTCTGTCCAAAGCGATTTGAATTGTGGAAACTGGCCGGAACTAAAACGCTCAAACATTGCGAGCAGGCCTTTTTTCTTCATATAGGGTGAAGTATAGATAAACTTCTCTATACAAACGAATAGTTTTTTAAAATTGTTTGCTCGCGAACGCTTTGAAGCTCATTTCAAAGGCCTTTATTTAAAAACGCCGCTGATCCGTAAAGGCTGGATCTTCATCAATGAGCATTTCAGCTGTAGAACCGACTCAATCTAATACTAAGTTCTTGACTAAGCACTGCAGCAGATGCACTGAAAAATGTTAGACAAAAACACAGGTTTCTCCGGAGGTTTTCCCAATACCATACCCTTAAAACCTGTGTTCGCACCTGCTGTATGGTAACAATAATCGTAAACAGCTGCAGCTTATTGTGTAAAACAAGACGCACAATATATTTACCGCTGGTGTTGAATATGTACACATCCGTGATACATAATATTTTAGTTAGAATTATGCTGTACAGACTGGTTGAGAAAGGTCTACTAAAAGCTGCTCTGCTTCTGCAAGCTGCTGATCCATATTCCGGATGAGTTCTTCCTTTCCTGATTTAAGTTTAGGGATCAGGTTTTTATAATAAGCGATCCCTTGATGCATCTGTTCGGAAAACTTTTTCCAATATTTTATCTTCTTATCGTTCACAACCTCAAGCTGGGTTTCCATGTCTTTTTTAAGATAATCCAGGTACAAGCGTAGTTCGTTAACAAATAGATTGGGCCGGTTTACTTGCTTCAGCAGATCAATTCTGCCATAGATATGATCTATCATCTCTGTTAGGCTGTATTTGCCTGAGAAATAGGCGAGGTTTGGCCCCGGACAGATACTCACAGCATCACTTTCCTTTGGTCTCAGAAGTTCGTTCTTAAGGTAGGCTGAAGCACAAAGCCCTTCACATAAACATACCTTTTCCGTAATGGAATTAAATTGTGCCCGGTAGGCAGGTTCGGGAAGTCCCATGCCTTTTAGCTGATCAATTTTCAGGTTCTGGTATTCACGGGATGCCGTACAGATTGGCTTTTCTGTGAACTCCGTGTTGGTGCATAAGTATTTTTTTTTGCAAGGACTTCCAGGTCGTCCTTTTTCAATGCGGTCCAATCTGAGTTGTTCCGCAGTGCTGTGCCTGAAATTATTAAATAGTACCCCTAAAGGTGAGGCATTGCTGATGTAAAAGTCTTTTTCTTCTGCAGTTACCAAGGCATCCAGCGTTTTGTTATCTACGTTTGTTGCCTCTGGAACAAGCAGAAAGGGACTTCCCCATCCAGCAGCGTCAAGATTATAATGCTCCATAAGGAAGCGGTGTTCCTCGGCAGTGCCGATACCACCCTGATAAGTAACCGTCTGCTTAGGGTTTTCCGAAACCCTCAGGCCTTTCGCAAGACTTGCCGCTAAATAGATCTTGAGGATGTCCTCGTACAATGTTGTTCTGTTTTCCTTAAATTCCTCCAGGATTGGACCCATGAGTAATCCATCTGTCGCAAAGGCATGTCCTCCACAGTTTAAACCGGATTCTACACGAAACTCAGCGACCCAGAGTGCCCTTTTTGCCAGCATCTTCGCCTGGATAATCGCGGAACGATAATCACTTACTTTCAGAATGATCTTCTTCAAGGGTGTACCATTTACGGGAAAAAAGCTGAGGCATTTTTCCATATAGGCATATAGTCGGGGATTTAAGCCTGCAGAGATAATTACAGAAGACTTTAGATCGCTCTCCTCGAAGCCCCGCATGGCAGCCAACGCATCGGTGAAATCATCACCAGCATACTCGCCATTAGCAGTATAATTTGCCTTGTCAACCTTCGACATAATGTTCACATCGATACTGCCGGCCTTAATCTCTTTTTTTAATTCCAAGCCAGTTGAAGCCTTTATTTCGCCGGCTGGTAGCGCCTTGAATTCTTCGTATTTGCGTCTAAGTGCCGAGTTTGATGGTAGAATTTCGAAGTACTTACATAAATCACTTCCCGGAATGAATTCCTGTGCTTTCATCGTTTCCACCTGTTGTTTCACCAGAATGTTCAGGAGATTTAGATAAGCGCTAATTCGTTTTGCCCGGCTGTCCGGATCTTTAACAGCTATGGGTTCATAGCTCAGCCCGTTAGTTAAACTATGGTGTTTACGCATGCGTTCAACAAGCTCATCATCAACGATAGAAACAACGGATGAAATCCCAAAACGGGCAACTTTCAACGGGGTATCAATAGAATAACCTAGACCTAGAACGGGAATATGAAATGTGTGACTCATGAATGAATTAATAGATTGTGACAAAGAAGCGGACATTTTGAATTATAAAAGATGATCCAAGTCACCTTTATGGCATGATCGTAATCAAGTTTCATGGCAATACAAAAATTATATATTTGTAAACTCCGATGGAAAAAGCAACATTACTGAAAGCCATTATTGAATCAGCAATAGATGGTATAATCACTATAGATAATCGTGGTTTAATTGAAAGCCTGAATCCGGCAGCCTTGAAGTTGTTTGGGTACGAGGAGACCGAAGTCATCGGCAAGAACATCAGCGTGCTGATGCCTGAGCCCGACAAGTCGGCCCATGACGGCTATTTACACCGGTATGACCATAGCGGAGAAAAACGTATAATTGGTAAAGGGCGTGAAGTGCGGGGCTTACGAAAAGATGGAACTACTTTCCCTTTCCGACTAGCTGTAAGCGAGGTTCAGTATGAAGACCGTAAGATCTACACGGGCTTTGTTCATGATCTATCTAAAGAAAAAGAAGCGGAAGAGCAATTAAGACAGTATGCTGCCAAACTCGAAGAACTGGTTGATGAACGCACCAACTCCCTGAAAGAGATTGTTAAAGCCCTTCGTGATGCAAAGGAAGAGGTGAGCATCTCACTCGAAAAGGAGAAGGAGCTCGGCCAGATGAAGAGCCGCTTTGTCTCAATGGCCTCTCATGAATTTCGTACGCCGCTAAGTTCGGTACAGTTATCCGCCTCTTTGATCCAGAAGTATGCCGAACCTTTTGACAGTAAACCCATTCAAAAACATGTTAACAAGATAAAGAATGCGGTAGGAAACCTCACGACCATACTTAATGACTTCCTTTCTCTGGAAAAACTGGAAGCCGGGCGGGTGGAAGTAAACCCTAGCACCTTTGATCTGGTAAAGCTCTCCGAGGAGGTCACTGAAGAAATGCAAATGATTGCCAAACAAAACCAACATATCATTTACCAGCATACTGGTGCAAAAAGTCTCGTGCACCTGGATCAGAACCTGCTAAAAAACTGCATGATCAACCTGATCAGTAATGCCATCAAGTACTCTGGAGAGAACACCTTCATAGAATTCAATACCGAAATCAATGAGGAGGGTTGCAATGTGATTGTAAAGGATAATGGTATCGGTATACCAGAAACGGATCAGGTGTATCTGTTTGAACCTTTCTTCAGAGCACATAATACCGGCAACATTCCAGGAACGGGGCTTGGTTTGAACATTGTTCGCCGCTATGCCAGCCTGATGAAAGGTACGCTGCAATTCAAAAGCATCATCAACAAGGAGACTACTTTTATACTGTCGTTTGAAAATCATGGATAAAGCTAGAATACAAATCATTGAGGACAATGACGATATCCGCGAGAGCATCGTTGAAATACTTGAACTTGCCAACTACGAAGTTATTGCTGCCGATAATGGCAAGAAGGGCATTGAACTCGCCAATCAGCATCTGCCAGATTTAATCCTTTGTGATATCATGATGCCAGAGCTTGATGGTTATGGGGTACTATACTTGCTTAGTAAGAACCCGCAGACAGCCTCCATACCATTCATCTTTCTTACTGCTAAGGCAGAGCGCATAGATATGCGTAAAGGTATGGAGATGGGCGCGGATGATTACCTGACCAAACCTTTTGACGACATGGAGCTGCTGAATGCGGTGGAAAGTCGTCTTAACAAGAAGATTAAACAAGAGCAGTTCTACAGCAAATCGCTGGAAAATATTCATGATCTGATCGGCACTGCCTCAGGTATGCAGGCGCTTAGCAAAGCCATTGCCCAGCGCAAGATGCGCAGTATCAAGAAAAAGCAGGTAATTTACTATGAAGGTGATTCTATTGCTGGCATTTATCTGGTGATGCGTGGAAAGGTAAAGACTTTTAAATTGACACCCGATGGCCGTGAGCTTATGGTGGGTATCTATACCGACGATCAGTACTTTGGCATCCCTTCATTGCTGCTCAATGAACCGCATGCGGAGACTGCAGAAGCCATGGAAGACAGCACCATTTGTATGCTCCCGAAAGAGCTGATGGAAGAACTCTTGAATAAATACCCGGACATCGGCCGCCAGTTCATCAAGATCCTGTCGAATAATCTGCTCGACCGGGAACAGCAGCTACTGCAACTTGCCTATTTCTCCGTGCGTAAACGCCTTGCCGAAGTGCTGATCCGACTGTACAAACAGGAACAATCCAGCGATCCTCTGAACATCAAGGTGTCCAGGGACAATCTTGCTGCATTAGCAGGAATGGCTACCGAGACGGTCAGCCGTATTCTGAGTGATTTCAAGTCAGAGAACATCATTGAACGCAAAGGCAGCCACATTCAGATCCTGAATCTTCAAATGTTGCAGGAAATGAAAAACTGACGAAGATCATTTTTACTGCTGACTAACCTCATTCCTCCTTCAGTGGCAGGCGACTACTTTTGATGGTAAATATTTATTATGAGAGTAGTCGCTTACAATATCAAATCTTTTGAAAAAGAGCCGCTGGCAGTGGCTAACCGAAAGAAACATGAAATCACCCTGATTTCCAATCCCCTAAACGTGGATACGGCCTTGTTTGCTGCAGGAAAGGTTGCTGTGGTGGTAACCAAAGAAGATGACTTGTCTGATCAGGTTATACGAAAGCTGTCTGAATTAGGCGTTAAGTACATCGCTACACGTTCAGTATCAACGGAGCACATCAATATCGATACTGCTGGGGAAATGAATATCAAGATTGCAGCCGTACCTCCGGATTTACTCCAAACCAAAACCATGGATGAAATCGCCGCAACTCTTGCTGAGCAAACCATTATAAACCTTGATGCCTGGCAGGGAAAATCCTGTTTAGGCAATGCCTGTGTTTGCTCCAGATCATGCGACCGCGACCCTGTAGATTTCCTTAACCCAGCAATCGCCAAACATGAACACTAATTTAGCTCATAAATATAATGTACCGGTGCCAAGGTATACAAGTTATCCAACGGTTCCTTACTGGGATGCGACCTATTTTACACCCGATGCCTGGGGCAAAACCGTGATCGATGCCATTAAAAATACCGAAGCTGGCGAAGGCATCAGTCTTTACATCCATTTGCCGTTCTGTGAAAGTCTATGTACCTATTGTGGCTGCAATACAAGGATTACCAAAAACCACAAAGTAGAAGAGCCATACATTAAAGCGGTGCTTCAGGAGTGGCAAATGTACCTCGACCTCATTGGCAAAAAGCCGGTAATCAGGGAACTGCACCTTGGTGGTGGTACACCCACATTTTTCAGCGCAGCCAATTTGCAGATGCTGATCCAGGGGATCTTGGACCATGCAACCGTACACCAGGATGCTGCTTTCAGCTTTGAGGGCCATCCAGGCAACACGACACAGGCGCATCTGGAAACGCTGCATCAGCTTGGTTTCAAACGTCTGAGTCTTGGAATACAGGATTTTGATCCTCGTGTACAGCTGATCATCAATCGTATCCAAACCGTAGAAGAGGTGGAACATACAACCACCGTCGCCAGAGAAACTGGATATAATTCCATTAACTACGACCTCATTTATGGACTTCCGCTCCAAACACTTGAAGGTTTACAAGAAACCGTAGCAGAGGTGATCCGTCTTAAACCAGACCGCATTGCTTTTTACAGTTACGCCCATGTACCATGGGTTAAACCTGGCCAGCGCCGTTATACCGAAAAGGACCTGCCGGATGCGGCCCTTAAGCAAAAGCTCTATGATACCGGTCGCCAGATGTTAAAAGCTGCTGGTTACGAAGAAATCGGCATGGATCATTTTACCCTTAAAACCGATAGCCTGTACCTTGCCGCACAGGAAGGCAAACTGCATCGCAATTTCATGGGCTACACCGATCAGTATAGCAGATTGATGATTGGACTTGGTGTTTCTTCCATTTCCGACTCCTGGGCAGGCTTTGCGCAAAACGAGAAGAAAGTGGAAACCTATTTGGAAATGATCAATCAAGGGCAGCTGCCAGTATTTAAAGGCCACCTGTCGAATACAGAAGATCTGATCCTCAGACAGCATATCCTGAATATCATGTGTCAGGGTTATACCAGCTGGGAACAACCCGATGAATTCTGCACAGCCTTTTTTGAAGGCTTGAAAAGGATGGAGGAACTTGAAGCCGATGGCTTAGTAGAGATTGGTGCAGCGAGTCTTCATGTTACCGACACTGGTAAGCGTTACTTGCGTAATATCTGCATGACCCTAGATGCAAGACTTTGGGAGAACCAGCCAAAGACACAACTATTCAGTATGGCGGGCTAAGCGACTACTTACAAACTGCAGTACCAGAATGAAGGGCTGGACTTAAATAAGGTATATTTAGGTCCAGCCCTCTTAGTATGAACCAGATGCCTAAACATAATATGAAATATGGAATAACGCGGTTTATGCGGTTACGCAGGATAGCCCCGGTCATTCCGCTTGTCACCGCTGCGATAAGCATCAGTGGAGCAGTGCCTAATCCAAAGAAGAACATATATGTTATTGCTTCAGGAACACCAGGCTGATTTACCGCACCGGCAAGCGCCAGATAAACAAAACCGCAGGGTAGCAACCCGTTGATCATACCGATGATCAGATGGTTGGCCT
Organism: Pedobacter sp. SAFR-022; assembly: GCF_051965375.1. Lineage (NCBI taxonomy): Bacteria > Pseudomonadati > Bacteroidota > Sphingobacteriia > Sphingobacteriales > Sphingobacteriaceae > Pedobacter > Pedobacter sp. SAFR-022. Next base: position 56,965 of record NZ_JBQCME010000003.1, on the reverse strand, counting down.
TGTGCTTCAAAGCATAGCCAAAAAGCTGATGAAATGGCTTAAGCAACAGGTTGTACTTTGAACTGGAACGTACTGCTACTTTAAATATCCTTGAACAAGCTGCAAGGAGGATTAGTAAGCCACTAAAGATGCTCAAGCCCTGCTGCATACCGGCCATCCAAAGCTGATTGCCGATCAGCCCTATAATCAAGCCCAGTATAGAATAAGATATGATACGGCCCGCCTGGTACATGCTCTTATCAAGCAATAGCCAGCCGGCGCCTTTCTGTAGGGAAGGAACGGCAAATGCAAGCGGGCCGCACATGCCTATGCAATGCACACTACCCAGCAAGCCGATCATGAAAGCTAAATACGTTTCACTCATGGTAACATGATCTCTTTTTCATATAAATAAGGTCTACCCATACTGGTCCAGTCCAGCTGCACTTTCCAAAGGCCGGTCTTCTGACTGCCAACTGGTATTGCAAAAGTATTTCCCTGATCGGTGTTGATTTCAAACTGTTGATCAAGCTTTTTATCCGCAGTGCGGATCATCTTCATCTGGCCGGTAGACTCCCGTTTGAAAGTTACCACCAGGCTGTCGTTGCGAAGTACTATGGTTGGCTCCGCCCGATCCATATTCACGTGCGATTTTTTACGGTAGTCCAGGTTGTAGTTAATCCCTTTTTCGTAATAGTCGGTATCCACCAGCGCATCACTGTCGCTGCGCATCATCAATACCGCATATACAATGATCATGGTCATGAAACAGCCCATGCCGATCATCAATTTTGTTCCCCAGTTCATATCTTAATTGTTAGGTGGTGCAATAAATGTTGTTTTAAATCTGTCGATAACTTTGCCTTCCGAAAGCAGTTTAAACTTCATCTCTGTTTTAAACTGCTTCACTGCATCCTGCGGCATCAGCACAAAAAAGGTGAGTTTAACCGTGCCGCCATATCCAAGCTGATTTTCCTTTTGGATGTACTGAATCTTCGCCGAAGCATCTTCCGGTACAATCTCGAAACTTAGCGCTTTACTGGTCTTGTTCACCAGTTCGGCGTTGTACAGGTTACTGACCTGCTTGTCATCACGCATCTGGTAGAGTGTTCCGCTTGCCCGCAGTATCGTAGTTTTTACATCCGATCGACTAAGCATCAGGAAGGTTAATGCCGAGAGCAATACGACAAGCACGGCTGAATAGCCATAAATTTTACGACTTACCCGGAATGGCTTGCTGAACTTGATCTCGTCTTCCGACTTAAAGCCGATCAGGCGCAAGGGTCTTTCAATTTTCTCCATCACCATATCGCAGGCGTCAATACAAGCGGTACAGTTGATGCACTCCATCTGGGTGCCGTTACGGATGTCAATGCCAGTAGGGCATACCTGAACACACAACTTGCAGTCGATGCAGTCGCCCTTTACCATTTCGATGCCCTTCTGCACTTTTCCCCGGGGTTCCCCGCGATTGTAATCATAGGCAACGATCATACTTTGATCATCAAGCAGTACCCCCTGCAGTCGACCGTATGGACAGATGACCGTACATACGATCGATCGGATCCTGGAGAATACCAGGTAAAAGATGATGGTGAAGATCAGGATGGAAATAAATCCAGAAAGGTGGGTAGAGACTGGCTCGGTGATGATGGCCAGCAGGGTGTCTGTTCCAATTACATAGGCCAGGAAGATATTTGCAATAAAAAAGGAGATCAGAAAGAAGATGCTGTGTTTAACAGCTTTCCTCATAAACTTGTCCAGGTCCATTGGTCTGTCATTCAGCTTCCTCTGTTTGATGGGCTCACCTTCAATCCAGTATTCTATTTTTCGGAATACCATCTCCAGGAAGATCGTCTGAGGGCAAGCCCAGCCACAGAAAACCCGTCCGAATACCACGGTAAATAGGACGATGAATACAACAAAGCTGAGTAGCGCCAACACAAAGAGGTAGAAATCCTGTGGCCAGAATATTATCCCGAAGAACACGAACTTACGTTCCAGAATATTAAGGAGGATGAGTTGTTCTCCATTAAACTTTATAAATGGGGCGGCGAAAAGCAGCCCCAGAAAAAAGTAACTTAAAAGCGTACGGTATTGGTAAAGTTTACCCTTTATGATTTTTGGATGTATAGCCATTGCTAAGGTTGTTTTTCACCCTGCGCAGCTTTTGCATTCGCAGGGTTGCTTCCTTGTAGCGAAAGCACGTAATTGGTCAGGTCAGCAATCTGCTGTGCACTAAGGGATTTTTCCCATGCCACCATACCTTTTTCGGGAACACCGTATTTAATTACCTTAAACACGTCTTTAACGGTTCCACCGTGTAACCAGTATTCGTCTGTTAAATTGGGTCCAACGATACCCTCTCCATTTTCGCCGTGGCATGGTGTACAGCGGTTCACAAATAAGGCCGCCCCGGATTTGATGATAACCTCATCTTTAGATTGCTCAATGTTATTTTCATTCACAGAATTCTTTGCGTTCTTAGGATCCGAAAGAAAGGCTTCTTTATCACGTGCAGCTTGTTCAATTTCTGCCAGGTATTCCTGATCCTGATCCATTCCGGTACCAAATACCTCATAGTGGAACAGGTAAGCCACAGAGAATATCAATGTTCCATAAAACAACACCATAAACCAGCGCGGTGTTGGGTTGTCCAGCTCTGCAATACCATCAAAGGTATGCTCCATGACCAGGTCCTTTTCTTCAGACAGCGGCTTCAAGCCCATTAGCCTGGTCCAGATGGATGGCTTCGGAGGCAACAACGCGGCGGCTTGTTGTTCGGCCAGCCTGCGTTGTTCACGTTCTTCATTGCTTGCAAAAGGTGTTGGATTAAGCGCCTCATTCGCAAAAAGTCTTATCACTTTAAGCATAAGCATCGCTACGAAGAGAATTATCATTGCGGTGATACAGAGTACAATCACCATTAAGTCTTGGTAGCTCATGATTAAGATTCTTTATCGTTTAAGGGTAGCTCACTCATATATTTTACTTCGTCCTTTTTCATCATCAGTAATACCACGCCTACCAGGAGGAAGAATAGTACAAAGATGCTCAGTGAACTGATCAGGTAAACTTCACTACCGTTTACCAGGGTTTGAAATTGCTTAAACATATCCCTATAGATTATTGTGCTTTAATGTCTGTTCCAAGGCGTTGCAGGTACGCAATTAGCGCTACGATCTCTGCATCACTTTTCACTTTGATGTTGTTCTTTCTTAAATCGGCTGCGATCTCTTTCGCTTGTGCATCAAGATCCTGATTCGCCTGATGTTCATAGCCTTCAGCATAAGGTACACCCAGGCTTCTCATCGCATTGATCTTTGCTACGGTGCTGCTGGTATCCAATGCCTGGGTACTTAACCATTCGTACGGTGGCATGATACTACCAGGTGACATGGTTTGCGGATCTACCAGGTGGTTGAAGTGCCAGGCGTTTGAATATTTTCCACCTTCACGTGCCAGATCTGGTCCGGTACGTTTGGAGCCCCAGAGAAAGGGATGATCATAAACAAACTCGCCTGCCTTGCTGTACTCGCCATAACGTTCCGTTTCGGAGCGGAAGGGGCGGATCATCTGTGAGTGGCAGTTTACACAGCCCTCTTTGATGTATAAATCGCGGCCCTGAAGTTCCAATGCGCTATATGGTTTTACACTAGCAATCGTCGGGATATTGGATTTAATGCTGAATGTTGGCATCATCTCGATCATACCACCGATCAGGATAACGATCAGGGATAGTACCATAAACACCATTGGTTTGCGTTCTAATACCCTGTGCCATTTTCGGTCTGTACCTACAGCCACAAACTCTTGTGGCAGTGCTTGTGCTTCAGCAGCCTCATCCGCTACGAGTTTACCGGCTTTCGCAGTTTTGATGATGTTGTAAGTCATTACGATCACACCCACGAGGTAGAAGAACCCACCCAATGCTCTAAGCATATACATCGGGATGATCTGGATCACGGTTTCCAGGAAGTTTGGATATTTCAGTACACCTTCTGGTGTAAACTCTTTCCACATCAAGCCTTGTGTAAATCCCGCAAAGTATAATGGAACTGCGTAGAAGATAATACCTAGTGTGCCAATCCAGAAGTGGAAAGATGCCAGTTTCTTAGAGTATAGTTCAGTTTTGTATATTCTTGGAATCAACCAGTACAGAATAGCAAAAGTCAAGAAACCATTCCAGCCTAAAGCGCCTACGTGTACGTGTGCTACGATCCAGTCGGTATAATGCGCTATGGCATTGATCTGTTTAAAGGCTAACATCGGACCTTCGAAAGTCGCCATACCATAGGCGGTAAGACCCACGACCATGAATTTCAGAATCGGATCTTCACGTACCTTGTCCCATGCGCCGCGAAGTGTTAACAATCCATTGATCATACCGCCCCAACTCGGTGCGATCAACATCACGGAGAATGCTACACCTAAAGATTGTGCCCATCCCGGTAATGATGTATACAGCAAGTGGTGTGGACCAGCCCAGATGTAGATAAAAATTAGTGACCAGAAGTGCAGGATACTAAGTTTATAAGAATAAACCGGGCGATTGGCCATTTTCGGAAGGAAGTAGTACATCATTCCAAGGTATGGGGTCGTTAAAAAGAATGCCACCGCATTATGGCCATACCACCATTGTACCAGCGCGTCCTGTACACCTGCAAATACGTAGTAACTTTTAAAGGCAGAGATCGGTAATTGAAACGAGTTTACGATGTGTAGTACTGCTACAGTCACGAACGTTGCGATGTAAAACCAGATGGCTACATACATGTGCTTCTCACGACGTTTAATGATCGTTCCGAACATATTGATACCGAATACCACCCATATCAAGGTGATGGCAATATCAATCGGCCACTCCAGCTCAGCATATTCGTGTGATGAAGATAAGCCTAGTGGCAAGGTGATCACTGCAGCCACAATGATCAGCTGCCAGCCCCAAAAGTGAATCTTACTAAGCACATTACTGTACATACGTGCTTTTAAAAGGCGTTGAAGCGAATAATAAACGCCCATAAAGATTGCATTTCCAACAAAAGCAAAGATTACCGCGTTGGTGTGCAAAGGCCTGATTCGGCCAAAAGTGGTGTACTGGCTACCCATATTCAATTCCGGGGTAAACAGCTGCATGGCAACAAGCAGGCCGACGGTCATGCCAATGATACCCCATACGATGGTGGCAATGGCAAAGTCCCGCACAATCTTATTGTCATAGTAGAATTTCTCAGTCATAACGATTTGTTGTTTGAATGTTTGATGGTGTAAAAGTAGGGGGCTGCGCTCAGCCTGGTAATGATGCTAATTCCGGCTAAATATGATCCTCATCACTTTTTTCAATACCGGGTTTAACCTCATCATCAAACAGGATCCGGAGTCCTGGAGTATAGGTGTCGTCATGTTGTCCGGACTTGCTCGCCCAGAAAAAGGCGACTAAAAAGATTAGCGCCAGCAGAATGCTGACGCCAATGAGCATATAGATCATGTTCATAGCAGATCGTTTTTACGGGCGTATAACCTTGCGGTGATACTGGTGAAAAGGATGATGGTTGCAGTACTTGCCGGCATTAAGATGGCCGCAATCAGCGGTGACAGAAGTCCCTGCACGGCAAACGAAAGTCCCACAATATTGTATACAAGGGAAATGGCGAAACTCATGTGGATCACCTTAACAGCATCTTTAGCCTGCTGGATAAAAGCCGGGATCTTGCTAAAGCTTGCGCCATCCAGAATGGCCTCACAGCCCGGGCTGAAGTTGTTGATGTTGTCCGTTACCGCGACACCAAGATCACTTTGTTTCAGCGCTCCGGCGTCGTTCAGCCCATCGCCAAACATCAAAACCTTATGACCTTTTTCCTGCAGCGCCTTGATATATTCCAATTTCTGCTGCGGACTTTGTTTGAAGTGCATTTGGTTCCCTTCAGGAAAAATGGTCAATAGGTCCATACGGTCATGATCCTGATCTCCCGACAGCAGATGCAGGTTAGCACCCTTTCGCAGGCTTATGGTTAAAGCCTTCAAGCCGTCGCGCCATTGCTGCCTGAACAGAAAATAGCCGAGATATTGATTATCGATCACCACATGGACGGTCGTTCCTGTGATTGACTTTTCCGGTGCAATTTCCGTGAAAGCAGCATTGCCAATTTTGAGCTCATGATCCAGGATGGACCCACTTAAGCCACGGCCAACCATCTCACGATAGTTGTTCACAGTATGCTGTTCGGGCAAGTCGAGCCACTTCACCAGCGTACGGCTTAATGGATGACCAGAGTTTCTGGAAAGGTCACTGACCCATTGCAGTTGTTCCTGACTGATATTTCCCTGAAAGCTGAAGCCAGCCCCATCAGGATTGCTGATTGTGCCGGTTTTATCAAAAACGAAGGTGTCGATACGAGCCAGTTGCTCAATAACAGCGGTATTCTTCAGGTAGAATTTATTTTTATCAAAGATGCTTAATACTGCTGCCAGGGTAAAAGGAGAGGCGAGGGCCAGAGCGCATGGACAGGCAATAATCAGCACGGCAGAAAAAGAAGCAATCGCTCTTGTGGGATCAGCATGAAACATCCAGAACAAAGCACTTCCAAGGGCAACCGTCAAGAGCATGATGCTGAAATATTTGCTCGCCGTTGCGCTGAAGGTCATAATGGTGTTCTTCTCCATGCTGAACGTCTCATTGTTCCAAAGTTTCGTCAGGTGACTTTGAGACACTGCTTTTACAACCTCCAGTTCAATCGCTCCATCCAGCTGTCTGCCGCCGGCATAAACAATTTCTCCAAGTACCTTATGCACGGGCTTAGATTCACCGGTAACGAAGCTGAAGTCTACATTTGCGTTACCTTTTAGCAGTATGGCGTCGGCAGGTACGATCTCATTGCTGCGGATGAGCATTCGCTGACCTTTTTTAAGTTGATCCAATGGAATCGGGCGCTCACGTCCATCCTCGAGGATGGTCACCGCTACAGGAAAGTAAGAACGGTAGTCGCGCTCGAAGGATAGGTGGTGATAGGTGCGTTGTTGCATCCACTTGCCAACCAGCAGGAAGAAGATTAAGCCACATAGGGTATCGACCCAGCCTGGGCCGGAATTGGTAACTACTTCTACAATGGAACGGATAAACATCACCGCAATTCCAAGTGCTAAGGGGAAGTCGAGGTTAAGTACCCCTTTTTTAAGGTTTAGCCAGGCGCTGGAGAAATAGTCGCGTCCACTGTAGAATACAACGGGGAAGGCGAATGCAAGATTTAACCAGCCAAAAAAGGTTTTAAGATCCTGTTCGAAGCTGGACAAGCCGAAATACTCCGGGAAGTACAGCAACATGGTATTTCCGAAACAAAAGCCTGCAACAGCAATCTTGGTGATCAAACTACGGTCGGTGGACTGTTTCTGTTGCTCCTTTAACACATCCTGCAGGCTGATCAAAGGTTCATAGCCAATGTTCAGCAGCGTTTCTGCAAGTGCCTTTAGACTTAATTCCTGATATTTAAAGGTGATGTAAACCTGCTTTTTAAGAAAATCTACACGGGACTGTGTTATCGCAGGATTGATCTTATGAAGGGATTCCAGCAGCCAGATGCAGGAGCTGCAATGAATGGCTGGAATGTAGAGCGTAATGATGGTGATCTGATCATCCTGGTAGTCAACCAGCCCAGCCGCAATCTCCGGTTCGTTAAGGTAGTCGAGATTTAAAGCCCTTGGTTTCTGGGTCTGCCCGGGTACATCATTATAGATGTAGTAGTCGCTGAGGTTATGCTCGTGTAAAATGCTATAAACGCCAACACATCCAATGCAACAAAACTTTCTATCGTCTTTCAGCAGCGGAGAGGCTGGGAGTGCCTCCCCGCAGTGAAAACAAATGGTATCGAGTTGTAATTCTTTGGTTTGTAACATGAATTTTCAATATGCCCAAAGATGACATATCCACCCATGCTACAAAATGACCAGCCTTTTTCGAAAAAATGATGCTGGTCACTTTTTGGGATTATTGTCCCAGGCGCTTTTGTTCCGCGTCAAGTGCAGTTTGGCGATCTCTTGCTGATTTTACCGTTGATTTACCAAAACGCTGCGTGTAAGTAAGTCTCACACTGGTAGATGTACCCCATTGCTTTAAGGTGTATTCATTACCTTCCAGGTTGCTGGATATCCTTGGTTTTTGTGTATGGAACACGTCACTTACCCCTAGTTTTAAGTTTCCGTTTTTATTAGGGAAGTTGTAACGAAGTCCCGCATCCGAAGTGAAGAATGTCTTCAAATTTAATGCATTATCAATCTGCGGCGTGCTATAGAAGAAGCTGGCATCGGCACTCCATGAACTAGATAAAGTAAAGTTATGTTGCATGTAAATGTTACCTGTAAACTGCTTAGAGTTTAATTCGAAACCATTCAAATTCGGACTCTTTAATTGCTTATGATAAGCGACGATATTATTGTTGAAATTCCACCATTTTGTGATCTTTACCGGGATGTTTAAAGTTAAGGATACCACATCATCAGAAGCAAGGTTTAGATTGGTTTGATACATGGAGTTTAATGCGGCATTCTGCAATAGAATTTGTGTAATTACATCTGAAACATGGGTGTATGCTAAGGCAACACTATACTTCTGTTTGAATAAATAATTCAGCTCAAAATTTGTCGCAAATTCAGGCCTTAAGTTTGGATTTCCCTGATTATAGGTGTACTGATCCAGGTAGTACATAAATGGGTTTAAATTCTGGTAATTCGGGCGGTTTATCTTTCTTGAATAGGAGAAATTAAGTACACTGTTTTCACTGAAATTCTGACTTACAAATACTGATGGAAAGAGGTTGGTATATTTTCGGTCAATTTTCTCGTTCATGGTCACGGAGGTACCGATGGAATGTGTCCTTTCTGCGCGTAACCCGGCCTGCACCGATAGCTTCCCAAGTGTCGCACTGAAGGTGGTATAGGCAGCGCTTACTTCCTCGCTGTATTTAAACCGATTACTGCGGTTCGGATCACCAAGCCAGCCCGCTGCGACCTGATTTTCAAAAATGAAGTTGTTGTCACTTTCTACGTCAGCATACTTCAATCCGGCTTCAATTTTTAACTTCTTGTTCAGTGGCAACACATAGTCAGCCTTTAAGGCTTTTATGTTGATGTCTGATGGCGCAAAACTTCTGTAAATCTGTCCATTTTTGAAGAATGTTCCATCCGGACGGAAGAAACGGTTTTGATAGAAAGCATCATTATCGCCGTCAAAGGTACTATAATCTGCATCTATGGTCAGTTCCTGCCCTGCAGTGTCTAACACACCCTTATAGTTCAGGTTGTAAGAAAAGTTTTTACGTGCACCTTCATTACGAGCAGGTGTCCTCAGGATCGAGTCTGTTTGCCCCAGGCTACCGCCGATGTTGGTTCTGCTGAAGCTATCCTCTTCGCGGTTGTAAATGTTACCCTTCACCAAAAATCCTACGGTATGTTTATCCGACAGAAAGAAATCTGTCCCTACTTTGAAGTTGTGTGACTTGTTACTTGAAGTGTCTGTGTTCCGTTGGCTAAAATACAAGCGATTATCTACATTCGGTGTTACACGGTCAATAAGTAAGTTTTGTTCCCATTTGTTCGTGTTATAGCTATAAGATCCAAAGGTGTTGAAAAAGTTTTTGCGGTAATTCAGGTTAATGTTATTGTTGCTGGAAGCACGTTTATTGTATCCCGCACCAATTGCGATATTACCATTGAAACCATCTGCTTTGTTTTTTTTCGTTTTGATGTTAATGACACCACCTGTACTGTTAGCTTCATAGCGAGCGCCGGGATTGTTCATTATTTCAATGCTTTCGATCTCGCTGCTCTGCATCGATTTCAGCAGGTTTACCACTTCCTCCTGGCTTAAGTAGGTCTGTTTTCCATCTATCGTTACCAGTACATTACTCTTACCGGAAAGCGAGATGTTCTCGTTATGATCGACCACAACACCCGGTGCTTTTCGTAACGCCTCCAATGCATTTAATCCAGCTGCAGAAGGTGTGGCGTCAAGGTTAAATACCAGCTTATCTGCCTTTCGTTCCAATACTGGTCGTGCTGCGGTTACAACAACTTCATTTAAATTATTTGAAGTTTCCTTAAGTAGTAATGCTGGTACAGAAAAATTCTTTTCACCGTTTAATTTAATCGGCTTTGAATTCACTTTGTTATATCCCATTGATGTTGCTACAATGTAATATGATCCAGACTTTGTTTTAAAATTATACTGGCCATTTTCATTGGTCATAGCAGTACTAACAAGTGCTGAATCTATGCCGGAATATAGTAATACAGTGGCAGCAGGAATACTTTGTTTGTCGTCTTTAACCAGGCCTTCCACACTGATTAAATCTTGCGAAAAAGATGTGAGTGGGAGCAAGTAAAATAGACATAATAGGGCGGTCGTAAATATCGTTTTCATGATTGTAATCTTTGGCTATAAGACGACGATAAATACCCAATGGTTACAAGCAAGAATGTTAAATTTGTAAAATAAATATTTTAATTTTGCTGTAACAAATGAAGGAAAACGATGTCGGCATTAAAAGATCTTTATACACCTGCGTTTTACAGCGGCATTGCCCAATGTATGCGCGAAAGCATCCCTGGCTTTGATGAACCTGCTTTCATAAAGCTGATTTACACACCGGCATTTGAGGCCATGGAGCTTAAAGCACGGATGAAACACACCGCAGTATGTTTGCATCAGTTTATGCCGGATGCCTACCAAGAAGCTGTTATACTGCTGCAGCGCCTGGTTGATCGTTTGCGCGCTCATGGATTCTGGCAGGAGCGGCTTGAAATGATGTTCCTTCCGAATTACATAGAGGTTTACGGGCTGGATGATCTGGAAACTTCGTTAGAGGGAATGGTGTTTATAACGCAATACGTAAGTTGTGAATTTGCGATCCGGCCTTTTCTGAACAAATATTTCGATCAAACTATTAGCAGGATGTTGACCTGGACACAACATTCACATGCCCGTGTACGCCGCCTCGCCTCTGAAGGCTGCCGTCCCCGGCTACCCTGGGGACTTTCTGTGCCGACCTTGAAGAAAGATCCTGCTCCATTGCTTCCTATTTTGGAGGCTTTAAAAAATGATCCGGACGAGGCCGTAAGACGTAGTGTAGCAAACAACCTCAATGATATTTCTAAAGATCATCCTGAGCTCGTGGTAAAGATCGCTCAAGCCTGGAAAGGTCATAGTAAGGAAACCGATGCCATAATTAAACACGGTTGCAGGTCTTTGCTTAAACGTGGGCATGCCTCAGTGCTTGATCATTATGGTCTGAACAGTGACGGTCTTTCTTTAGATGAGTTTAGCATCCTGAGTCCTGAAGTCAAAATAGGGGATACTTTAAGCTTTACCTTCCGGATTCAAAATACCGCAGAAAAGTCGAAAACGGTACGACTGGAATATGCCATTCACTATAGAAAAGCAAATGGACAGTTAAACAAGAAGGTTTTTAAAATAAGTGAAAGGATCTACCAGGCAGGTCAGGCTGAAACAATTAGCCGGAATCAATCATTTAAACTGATCACAACACGAAGATTCTATGAAGGCGGCCATATGCTGGAGATGATCGTCAACGGATCGGTAATGGCTAAAGGGGAGTTTGTTGTTTATAATTAAGCTGTTGGACACCTGTCCAACAGCTTAAATGTATTACTCAACCGGTTTTGGTTTAAGTTGTGATTTAGATACATAGATCTTTGCACCGCGCTCATCAACATAGTAGTACCTCGACTTGTTGTCAATATAAATCTTTTGTCCGGCAGGTCCGACCATGTCTTTGTAAGTTTTATCTACAATGGTGGAGGCACCTTTAACTGCGACCTCTGCAGTTTTATTGCCGACACTTTTCGCAGTTTTCTTGATCTTTTTATCTGGATCAATCTTCAAGGTATCTTTCTTCTCTTGCGCAAATGCTGCCGTGCTGCAGGTTACTGCTACAGCAAGGGCGATCGTTTTAAGCATGTTTTTCATAGGATCACATTTTTGGTTTTCAGATGAACGGTACATTATCAACGACTTATAGCGGGTTAATTACTGTACCGTCCGGTGTTGTATTTGATATAACAGCATTTTAAGTGAGATGTTCTGAACGGGTCTGTGATTTTACGCTGTTCTGATGTATTTGGAAACTGTTTAGCTACTCAACTGTTAGCTAAAGGAGATCATAGATCACTCACGATTCAGAAACAAATTAAATCAAATGAAGAAATCTGCAACTTTGTTCTTATTTATCCTGACCTGGATTATCATAGGTATTGGTTTCTATTTTCTAAACAGGAATAGCGCCGAAGAAGCCTCGACAACGTCACGTGTAACAAGCAAACACGGTGACATGAGCAATCGGGCCGATTTCGTAAATGCGGCACAGTTGGTGACTCCGGCAGTGGTACACATCAGAACGGCCTCTGGTTTAGGCTCGGGCGTGATCATTGCAGCCGATGGCTATATTGCCACAAACAACCACGTGATTGAAAATGCGGAAGCCATCACCGTGATCCTGCCTGACCGGCGGGAGTTTCAGGCTAAGCTCGTTGGCCGTGACCCGAATACCGATCTGGCCTTACTGAAGATCAATGTGAATAAGTTGCCCACCGTGAAGCTGGGTAACTCCGACGAGGTGCTGGTCGGTGAGTGGGTGTTGGCAGTAGGTTACCCATTCTCCTTAAGCACAACAGCCACTGCAGGTATTGTAAGTGCAAAAGGACGCAACATCGGTATCATAGAAGCCAGTCAGCAGGCGGCGGCGGAGCAGGCTAGTGGGGCTATTGAATCGTTCATTCAGACTGATGCGGCCATTAATCCGGGAAATAGTGGGGGTGCATTGGTCAACACCAGGGGAGAGTTGATAGGGATCAATGCAGCAATTGCATCAATGACCGGAAGTTACGCGGGTTATGCCTTTGCCATTCCAGTCAATTTAGCGAAGAAGATCCTGGACGACTTTAAGGAATTTGGCGAAGTTAGACGTGGTATTCTTGGTGTAAGCTTTCCATCTCCATCTATAGAGGATCAATTTTTAAAGCAACAAGGTATAAAGCCTGGTTCTGTCAACGGTGTTTTCATCACAGACATTCAAGGCGGCAGTGCAGCTGCAGCTGCCGGGTTAAAAGCTGGGGATATCATTCAGAAAATAGACGGGCAACAGATCTATTCGTCGTCCGAGTTCTCCGAGCGCATTGCAAGGCGGCGCCCTGGTGATGAAGTGAAGTTAACCTATCTGAGGAATGGTAAAGCACAAAACACCACAGCGAAACTGAAGGCAGAGGACCGGTCCCCTGATCTGGCAGCCAGCCAAAGTTTAAACGAGATGTACGAAAAGCTGGGCGCACGATTTACGCCATTGTCGCCTGCGCTAAAACAACGGTTGCAGCTAAACGCGGGAGTGGTTGTAACCGAGGTTAGTCGGAATGGGGTGTTCGGGCAGCTTGGTATTCCTCCAGGAACGATCATCGTGTACATCAACGGAGCGGAGATCCTGAGCCCTAATGATATCGAGACTGCATTGATCGAAGCTGGCCGGTCCAGGATTCAAATCCTGGCGATTGCACCAGATGGATCTAAAGTTGCCTTTAACTTTTCATTCGGGGCTTAGCGGGTAACCGGTAGATCATATTTTTGTGAGCACTTGCGAGGTGGTTAATAGGGATTTGCTACGTCTCCATACGTAGCAACCACGTAGCAACTACCTTGCAAGTACGTCTCAAACACCTAGGAACAATCATTTTCCCCGCCACATGAATGCTCAACTTTGTAAGCTTACTGGATATTTTAAGCGGAATAAGCCTTTATTGGCTGAAAATTGCAGTGCTGATTTGCCGTATAAGGTAGCTCGGGCAGCATAAATCATTGGTTTAAGGCATGCACGAGAAGAATAGATGAAAATTTTTCTAGTTGATCATGAACCGCTTACAGGAAAGATGATGCTTTTGGTTTGTGAAGACTTCCTGGAATTGAAAAATGTTTCTACCTTTGAACCATACCAATCGCAAGGATATGCGGTAACGGTTTGAAAAGAGAAAGAAAAATATTTTAAAATAAATTTCTTTATCAAAGTAAAAGTTCTACTTTTGCAATCCCAAACAACGACAGAATGCAAATTTTGAAGTTGGACAACACCAGTTCGGGGTGTAGCGTAGCCCGGTATCGCGCCACATTTGGGATGTGGAGGTCGTAGGTTCGAATCCTGCCACCCCGACTTAAAAAGCCTCTAAGTGCAAACTTAGAGGCTTTTTTCATTTTAGAACTAACCTCATCACTTTCAAGGGATGATTGCTAGCGGGTTAAAAGCTCCTGAGGTAAACGAGCTTTTTCTACGTGTTTGCGTTTTTAAGGTGGATGGCCCGGCCGGGCAATGATAAAATGATTATTTTTACGAGTAGAAGTTAAAAAATAGTTTTGTCTAAGTAGTCTAACACGTATGCGAACGAAAGTCTATACAACGAAAAAACTGCAGAAATTCGTCGAAAAGCTCATCACCTCCGACACTGATGCTGAAACCGGTTTTCTAGGTAAATGGAATGCTACGCTCTTTTATGTAGAACGGAAAAAATGTTTATTGTTTACGAATGGCTTTACCAAATACAGTGTGATCCTGGCAGACATCAAATCATCGGACTTTAAGAATCTTGAAGAAAGGTTTAAAAGTACTTTCATCAATCAACTAATTTATGATGGAATTATTGCCGATTTCAAAAAGGTTGATGCGCTTATTGGTGCCCTGGACTTTCTGCCTACGGACAATGATCATGTCACCAAAGGGTTTCAGAACCAGCGCATATATGAATTGGAAATTTGGAAAGCAGAATTCAGAACTTTAGAGCAAATGCCAATGACGGAGTTATCGAGTCGAATGAACAGAATACCGATACACATTGGAAAGAGCAAAAGACTTTCTGATTTTACCACTTCCACCAAGGAAATGAAAAATCTAATGTCTCATCTCTGAAGCACTTATATCATCTTTCCACGATACATGATCTTGTTTAATGGATATTCCTTTTCTGACTAAAGCACAAGCCCGAAGGATAATTCTTGATGCTGCCGGTCTTGCCAGAGCGGCGCAATTCGGCATGGGCAAGGAGGCCGTCTATCGCGTCATTGAGCAACTTGGTTTTGTGCAGCTAGACACCAATCTTGTAGTGGAGCGCGCGCATCATCATGTGTTTGCGAGCCGGATACCGGATTATCAAACAAGCTGGTTAGACGAACTCTGCGAAGAAGGTCGCGTGTTTGAATATTTCGCATCCGATGCAGGCTTCATGCCGATGAGCGATTTCCGCTATACCTTGCCTGTAAAACAAGCCTTTTCAACACAACGTGGGGTGCTCACAAAAATGGAGGTAGATTTAATGAATCAGATTCTTGACCAGGTAGAGCGGGATGGACCAGTCAGAATTGGAGATTTTGAAAATGACCGATTGGAAGCTAGTTCAGGATGGTGGGACTGGCGCCCCGCGAAGGTGGCTTTGGAAAGGTTATATCTTGATGGTAAATTGATGATCCGGCGGAACAAAAGCTTTCAGAAAGTTTACGATCTCCCGCTGAACTTCGTACCTGAAGAAATTGATCAGCGTTTACCCAGTGCGGAGGAATACGCGCAATATATCATTCATCGAAGCCTGGGCGCTTTGGGTGTGGCTTATGCAAAAGAGCTGGCCTGGCGTGCACGACGCGTTAAAGGAAACCTGGTAAGGCAGGAGCTGGACAATATGGTCCAAAGCGGAGTAGTAAAGCTGGTGCAGGTGGAGGGTTTAAAAGATCGGCTGTACATGCTGGCAAATCAGCCGGCACAGCCTGAAATCACGGCTGAAGTCTTCATTCTTTCACCCTTCGATATTCTTAATGTTTTCCGGTACCGCCTTAAAGACTTTTTTGATTTCGACTACCAGCTCGAATGTTTTGTGCCGGCTTCTAAACGTAAATACGGCTATTTCTCTTTGCCGATACTCGCCGGAGATACCTTTGTTGCAAGAATGGATGCCAAGGCAGATCGGAAGAACAAAGTGCTGATCATACATAATCTGCACTTCGAACCGCTAAACATTCTTCCAGATCACCTGCTGAAATTGACTATGGCGCTGAAGGCCTTTGTCCTCTTCAACCAATGCATCGATATTCGTTTTATTAATTCGAACAATGATGAATACCTGAATTTCATTAGTAATGAATTCTCCTGAACTAGCGCTTAGAACGGAAGAATATTTCAGTTTGTTGCCCCGGTGGAAAATATTTGCATAAATTAGTGTGAAATTATCTCCTAATACTAGTTATTCTATTACCGCATCCCACCTATGGTCAACTTGGAAGAGATTGAACTGATCTACAATTGTATCCCAACCCCCTGTGTAATTCTGGAAGCCAACGCACCGACATACACCATCGCTATAGCCAATCCTGCTTTTATAAAAGCGACTTATTCGAATTGGGAATACATCATTGGACGCCCTTTTTTCGAAGTGTTTCCGGCCAACGCCGATGATGATGGAAGTAGGACTGTAAATATTACGGAAGCCTTTGACCACGCTTTTCAGCAGAAAACACCTCATCTTGTGACGAGACACCGTTATGATTTACCTGCGGCGATTGGTTCTGATCAGGAGGTCCGTTACTGGAACATTGAAACCTATCCATTAATGGATCAGGATGGAAGCGTGCAGTATATCGTTCAGAGTTCTACTGATGTAACCACCTTGGTGCAAGCGGAGCGCCAATTGGAAGATAATAATGAACGCCTGTTACATGAATTGGAAGCACGGGACTTCATGGAAGCAGCTCTTCAGCTTAGCAATGAGCGGTTTACATACGTTAATATGGCGACTAACGACGCCATTTACGATTGGAATATCACCTGCAACAATATCGAGTGGGGGCAGGCTTTTTTAAACCTTTATGGATATTCTACCGATGAACAATTCCCGATTGAAAAATGGATGGAGCTGCTTCATCCGGAAGATAATACCAGATTGGTGCGCAGTTTAAATGCAGCGCTTAACGATCACAGCAGGCACAGCTGGACCGGAGAATATCGACTACGAAGAATGGACGGCAGCTATGCGGATGTAGAAGCAAACGGCTATATTCTTAGAAATGAAAAAGGCCTTGCCAAGCGCATGATTGGTGTGTTGCGGGATGTTTCCGCGCGAAAACTTGCGGAAGCAGAACTACAATCGCTCAAAGATACTTTCAGTGATCTATTCCATTTGAATCCATTCCCAATGTGGGTATTTGATCTGGAGTCGTTGATGTTTCTGGATGTAAACGAGGCCGCAGTAGGTCATTATGGATATTCAAAGGAGGAATTTCTAAGCATGTCGCCCAGAGACATTCGTCCCACAGAAGACCGTGATGGATTTCTTCAGATCATCGAAAATGAAGTAAGGCCCGGTTTCGAACATGTTTCGACCGTTCGCCACCAGAAGAAATCCGGAGAGGTCATTTTTGTGTATGTTAAGGGGAAATCGATCAGATATGGTTCCCGGGCGGCGAGAATTGCTGTAGCTATTGACGTTACAGAAAAGATTAAATCAGAAGAAGCGCTTAAGGACAGTGAACGCCGTTTTAAAACCTTGATCCAGGAGAGTTCGGACTTTATAGCCATTCTTGATGCTGACGGAACTTATAAATACGTAAGTCCGCCAGTGGAGCGACTGTTGGGCATAAAGCCAGAACAACTTATTGGTCAAAATGCCTTCGATGCTATCCATGGGCCCGACCGCGAAATACTGGCTACACAACTTCAAAATCTCAAGGATAGAACTTGCATGAAGTTGCCGCCGTACCGGATTGTTGATCAGCAAGGTAAAACACAGTGGATGGAAACGATTATTACTGACCTGAGGAACGACAGTGCCATCGGCGGAATTGTTTGCAATGCCCGCGTGGTAACAGATCGGGTTGAACAGGATTTAAAAATTAAGGAGCACCTGGAGCGCTTCAATGCAGTGTCGAAAGCAACGAGTGACGTGATCTGGGATTTTAACATCATTACCGGGGGGGTGTTATGGAACCACGGGATGCAAGCTGTATTTGGACATCAAGAGTTGGAGGTAAATTTCCAGTGGTGGTATGATCGCGTACATCCTGAAGACGTTGAGCGGGTAACGGGCGTGGTTAACCACCACGTGGAGCACAGGCTTCCGCGTTGGACAAGTGAATACCGGTTCAGGTGTGCCAACGGCCATTACAAGTATGTGCTGGACAGGGGCTTCCTGATCTTTGACCAAGAAGGTCACGTGCTCCGCATGATTGGTGCATTGCAGGACATCAGTGAACGGGTTGCCTACACCAAAACTATTGAAGCACATAACAAGCGTCTTAAAGAAATCGCCTGGACCCAGGCCCATCTGGTACGAGGTCCGCTCACCAGCATTTTAGGCTTAATGGAATTATTGAAGGATCCCACGACGGACGAGAATACGCGGGATGCGATCATCGCCTACTTAGATCGGTCGGCAGCACAACTGGACGAGACCATCAGGGTTATTATCAATAAAAGCCATGATTCTTTACAGGATCCTGTCTCTTATCCCACGCGATAGAAAAAGCCTTCCGAATCAATTGAATTTCCCGTTCTTTTTTGTTAAACCATCTGAATAGCAGGGTTGTTTGTTGTAAAAGATGTCAAGAAAAACATGGTAGGCCAGGGAATACATAAACTAAAGACAACTGCTGATCTGGATCCTTTGATGGACCGTATTGGTGATGCAACCTGTGTGCTTCTAGGAGAAGCATCACACGGTACACATGAATATTATACCTGGCGTACTGCGATTACTAAAAGGTTGATTGCGGAAAAGGACTTTAACTTTATCGCCGTAGAGGGTGATTGGCCGGACTGTTATCGGGTTAACCGCTATATTAAGGGTTATGAACAGCAGGATGCGGCAGCACATGAAGTGCTAAGCGCATTTACCAGGTGGCCGACATGGATGTGGGGAAATTGGGAGATTGCAGCTTTGGTAAGCTGGCTAAAGAAACACAACCTGAATACCGCTTCCCGCAAAGTAGGATTCTATGGCCTGGATGTATATAGCCTTTGGGAGTCCATGGAGGTGATGGTTAAATATCTGGAGGAACATGATCCATTGGCTGCCCGTACAGCAAGGCAGGCGATTGAATGCTTCCAGCCATATGGCCGTGATGAACGAAAGTATGCAAGAGCGCAGTTTACCATTAATGATAGCTGTCGGGAGCCATTGATTCGATTGCTCGCAGAGATCAGAAAAAAAGCTCCAGGCTTTGATCATGATCCGGAAGCGGCATTGAACACCAGTCAGAATGCTTATGTCGCCCTTAACGCAGAGGAATATTATAGCAATATGAGCGGGTTCAATGATGACACCTGGAACTTACGAGATACCCATATGATGGAAACCCTAAACCGCGTACTTGAATTTCATGGTCCTGGTAGCAAAGCAATTGTATGGGAACATAATACCCATATTGGAGATGCGAGGTTTACTGATATGCGGAAAGCCGGGATGATTAACGTTGGCCAGCTTGCACGCGAACAACTTGGTGAAGAGGAAGTTGTTCTTGTTGGATTCGGTTCCTATCAGGGAACGGTTGTTGCTGCTGATCACTGGGCTGCAGAAATGGAGGTTATGCCTGTTCCGGCAGCGCGGAGCGGCAGTATTGAGGAAATGTTGCACGCTTCATCAGCTGAGAATAAGCTGATTGTTTTTGATGATCATAACCGCAAGGCCTTTGATTCGGTGCTGCCACATAGAGCAATAGGTGTAGTGTACAACCCACAGCATGAGCGATACGGGAATTATGTGCCAACGGTGCTTAGCTCCAGATATGATGCATTTCTATATCTTGATCATACACGTGCTGTTCATCCTTTAGAGCTCCACCCTGATCCAGCGCTGGTGCCTGAGACCTATCCATTTGAATTTTAAGAAAAACTGGTTGAAAGTTCTTGAGACAATAATAAATGCTAAATTATGGCAAAGTATTCTAAAAAAGCAGGCGAAAAAGTAGAAGAAGCCATGCATGAGATGAAAGCGGGAAAGTTAAAGACCGGTGCTGGAAAGAAAGTTACTTCTCAGAAGCAGGCCGTAGCTATCGGGCTTTCAGAGGCAAAGAAAGAAGGCGCTAAAGTGCCTAAGAAAAAGTAAAAGGAATAAATTGATTTAAATCTGATTTGATGGAAGACTTGCGAATTGCGACCGCACAATTTGAAAATAGCAGTGGTGACAAAGTATTTAATTTAAATAGGATAGAGGCGCTTACAGCAGTGGCGAAAGCACAGGGTGCAAAGGTTGTCGCTTTCCATGAATGCTCCATTACTGGATACACTTTCGCCCGAAATCTTTCAAAAGCAGAGCTCCTTGATGTGGCGGAGTTCCTTCCTGAGGGCCCATCTATTCGCCGTCTAACTCAAATTGCGAGCGCTCATCAGATGGTGATCCTTGCGGGCCTCTTCGAGAAAGATGCCGAGGGCCGGATCTTCAAAGCTTATGTCTGCGTCGGTGAAAACGGGCTAATCGCTAAATTCCGAAAGTTACATCCTTTTATTAATCCACACATCACGCCTGGAAACGAGTATGTGGTGTTTGATCTCTTTGGTTGGAAATGTGGCATTTTGATCTGCTACGACAACAACATTATTGAAAATGTACGCGCGACCAATTTACTTGGCGCAGACATCATCTTTATGCCTCATGTTACCATGTGCACGCCGTTGACCAGACCAGGTGCGGGCTTTGTGGATCCAACGCTTTGGTACAATCGTGAAAAAGATCCGACATCATTGCGGCTGGAGTTCGATGGCCTGAAAGGGCGGGCCTGGTTGATGAAGTGGTTGCCGGCACGTGCTTACGATAACGGGTTATACGCCATATTCTCCAATCCAATCGGCATGGATGATGATCAGCTTAAAAACGGCTGCTCCATGATCCTCGACCCGTTTGGAGACGTGATTGCAGAGTGCAGAAGCCTTGAGGATGAGGTGGTAACTGCATTGATTACCCGAGAAAAGGTAACGCAATCCGGTGGGTATCGCTATAAGAATGCCAGAAGACCCGAGCTCTATGCAGGTGTTATTGGCGCAGATCATCTCGCTGAACAGAAGGTTGTTTGGCTTCATTCGGATGCTGAACGTTGATTAACCGCTATGCTTACTACTCCAATTGTGGCCTTTTTAATTATCTATCTCATCAAAGGGACAAGAAGGCACCGGGCATTTACAGATAGATCCCGGTATTAGATGAAAGTACAGCACTTATAAGTTGCTATATTTCTCCAAAAGAATGCGGGATTTTTTATATGTTTACCTTAAAGGTCAAACATGTACGAGGAAAACGTAAAAATATTAGAAGATTCAGCACTTGTACTGCAAGTTGCCGCACAAAATCGTCTGGCATTTGATGAATTGTACGACCGTCACTTCAAATTGGTCTATAATGCTGCATTTAAAAGGCTAAATAGTGCTGATCAGGCAGCCGATATTGCTCAGGAAGTGTTTGTTCAGCTTTGGACAAGGAAATCCACCGCTCCAATCGAGAATTTACCTGCATATTTATTTACACTGGTGCGTAACAACGTTTTCAAGTTTTTGGAACGTGAACAAAGATATCAGCCCCTGCCTGAACTTTTTGATCGATGGGACGGTAGCACCGGTAATGCGGACGCAGTTTTACTTTACCAGGAGTTTGTTGTTGCCTTTGAACAACTCGTTAGCGCGTTATCTCCACAACAGCAAATTATCTTCAGAATGCGCTATGAACAGGAGTTAAGCCCAGCTGAAATTGCTGATAAGCTAGATATCTCCCCGAAAACAGTGAGAAACCAACTCGGGAAAGCCTTATTTAGATTAAAAAGTGCTGTAGCAATTTCGATTTTGTTCTACTTTATAATCTCTGGCAGGTTGTAAGTCCCATTCTTTACATTCTTTTTGATTTTTTTTTGCAGCGCGTGGGCGGATTCTGTTTATCTCGACTCATATATGTAAATGCTGCCCGATGGAACCATTAAATGAGCAACTATTCTTAGAAATTCTGGCCAAATACAATGCTGGCCGGGCTACCAAAGAAGAGATTGCGTACTTAGAAGCCTATTACAACTTATATGAGGTTAACGAGCTAGATGCAATTCAGCAAGGGGAAGCTGAACTGAAAGCAAGTGTAAAGGCGAAGATAGATACTCGTCTCGGCGGCCGGAGCAAGGTGCTGAACATTGCCTTGCGCCGGTATGCTGCAGCGGCGGTAATTTTGCTCTCCCTGACTGCAGGTTTATATTTTACCCTTTATAAGCATGATAGTGCGAAGCGGCAGTTTCTGGTTCAAGACCGGGCACCCGGAGGTCAGAAAGCTACCCTCACACTTGCTAACGGCGATGTCATAACCCTTGATGGTACTGCTACCGGGAAAATCGCAGATGAAGCTGGAACAAAGATCCTGAATTCGGCTGATGGTACGATCATTTATAGCGGTAATTCCGCAAGTACTCGAACCGCCGCAGCTCAACTGCAAAACACAATTGCTACGCCTAAAGGTGGACAGTATCAGCTTATACTGGCCGACGGTACGAAGGTTTGGCTGAATGCGGCATCTTCACTAACCTATCCCACAGCATTTGACTTGCATGAGCGCAAGGTCATGTTAACAGGAGAAGCCTATTTTGAGGTTGTCAAGAATGCAAGCGCAGCATTCAAAGTTGTAACTCCAAATCAAACGGTGGAGGTTTTAGGCACACACTTTAATGTCAACGCCTATGTGGACGAAGCGGCGACAACCACCACTTTGCTTGAAGGTTCAGTAAGGATTTCGAGCGCTGCTGGTAAAAAGGTCCTTAAGCCGGGTGAGCAGGCGCAGACAAATGCGAACAGTGGAACTATTTTGATGACCTCCGGGGTGGATGCGGGTAATGCCATTGCCTGGAAGAATGGTGTATTCTCTTTTGAGAATGAGGATCTGGAGATGATCATGAGGGAGGTCAGTCGCTGGTACGACATTAAGATCATTTATGATGGCCCTCTCCCGAAGGAAAAATTTGTCGGTGAGATCCCCCGAAATAGTAAGCTTTCTGAGGTATGCCGGATTCTAGAACTTAACAACCTCCAGTTCAAGATCGAAGGAAATCAGATGACTGTTTCTGCAAGAAAACAATAGATTATTAACCTTATAAACCTAAGAACATGATTAAAATGCTACACTAGTCATCACAAGAAAAAACCGGGATACCTTCACATATCCCGGCCGAATGAAGTCTGCAGCTGCCTTCGAACCAGCTGCTTAATTGAATCTTAATCCTAAACAAAAGTATGAAATTAACCTGTCTTTACAAGGCGGCCCAGGTGCCGCGTGCCGTAAAGTTTAAACTTCTTCTGGTGATGAAATTGACTTCTATTTTATTATTCATCAGTGCCTTACATCTCTCTGCTGCCAGCTTTTCGCAAACCGTTTCCTTATCAAGGAAGAACAGTTCTTTGGAAAGTGTATTCAGGGAAATAAAGGCGCAGACTGGCTACCTTTTTTTTTACAATGAAAAGCTGAATACCAGGAAACCCAACGTTAGTGTAGAACTAAAAAGCGTTACGCTTGAACAAGCGTTGGATGCCTGCTTAAAGGGGCAGGATCTTGTTTATGATATTGTAAATAAAACCATAGTGATTCGGGAGAAGGTGCCCGAAAAGTCCTTATCTGGACAACGCATTCAACAGACCATCATCAAGGGTACTGTACTGGACCCGGATACCAAGGAGCCAATACCGGGTGTGAATGTCACTTTGAAAGATAACAAGGCGGTAAAAACGCAAACCAACAACCAGGGGGAGTTTAGTATCAATGCAAATGCCGGAGACATCATTGTATTCAGCTATATTGGCTATAAACCTAAGGAGCTGAAGGTTGCAGAAGCGAAAATCATCACGGTCGTGATGGAAACACAAGTAAACAGCATGGATGATGTTGTGATCACCGGATACCAGATCGTCAAAAAGGACACCTATACCGGAAATACCATCACCATCCAGGGCGATCAGCTGAAACAGATCAACTCACA
Organism: Pedobacter sp. SAFR-022; assembly: GCF_051965375.1. Taxonomy (NCBI): domain Bacteria; kingdom Pseudomonadati; phylum Bacteroidota; class Sphingobacteriia; order Sphingobacteriales; family Sphingobacteriaceae; genus Pedobacter; species Pedobacter sp. SAFR-022. The sequence goes on along the minus strand of NZ_JBQCME010000003.1, from coordinate 32,973 downwards.
GAACATTCTTAAAAGTATTCAGAATTTTGACCCTTCCTTTCGGATACTCGATAATAACCTGCTGGGTTCAGACCCCAATGCCTTGCCAAAAATTAACGTCCGGGGTGCAACTGCTGTTCCTTCCATTAACGATAATGTGTTGGACCGGAATAATCTTTCAAGTAGCTATAACTTGCCAACTTTTATTCTTGATGGATTTGAAGTATCCCTGCAAAAAATCACCGATCTGGACATCAATCGTATTGCGAGTGTGACCTTGCTGAAAGATGCAGCCGCGACAGCGATCTACGGATCACGTGCAGCCAATGGTGTAATGGTTATCACCACCAAAGCGCCTATTCCGGGAAAGCTACAGCTAACCTACAACTATGAGCTAAATCCTACAGCACCCGATTTGAGCGATTACAATGTGCTCAATGCGGAACAAAAGCTTGAATATGAGCGCCTGTCGGGTCTATACACGAACGGGAGGAATAATGTGGGCAACCAGGATGATCTGGATGAACTTTATTACAGTAAACTTAAAAATGTATTAAGTGGTGTAAACACCTACTGGTTATCGCAGCCATTACGTAATACTTATGGGCAAAAACACAGCCTATATGCCCAAGGAGGGGATTCGACCTTTAGATATGGTGTTGATTTACGTTATCAAACCCGTCCGGGTGCGATGATGGGCTCTGACCGGAATCAGTATAGTGGAGGGATGGTATTTAATTATAATCCGACACGTAAACTTCTCATTAAGAACGAGGTAACGCTGACTCAGGTGAATGCGCAGAATTCAAAGTATGGCGATTTTTCCTCTTACGTACGAATGAACCCTTATTACCCGATGACAGATGCTGAAGGTAATTTGATCCAGGAGATCGCCAATTGGCAAATAGATACGCATTTGGATGGCGGGGATCAGTACAGAACGGTGAAGGTTTTTAGTCCGCTTTACGAATCAACGCTGGGTAACTTCGATAAGAATTCATATTTTGAATTCATTGATAACCTATCCGCTGACTGGCGGATTACACCAGACCTGAGGTTTATTGGATCTTTCAGTTTCAACCAGAATAAAGCAAACAGCGACAGGTTTGTTTCGCCCTTCAGCAATACGTTCATTGATGGCCCAACCAACGAGATTCAGAACCGTGGCAGCTATGACTACAGTACTACCGATACCTGGACAGCAGATGGTACCCTGCGATTGCTGCATAATAAACAAGTGGGTGACCACAGTTTTAATACCACCTTGGGTGCAAACGGGATTGCTAGTAAAGGGAACTATAAATCTTTCGCTGCGCGGGGGTTCAGCAATGACAAGTTTTCAGGTATTGGCTTTGCACGAGGCTATGCGGAAAATACCTCACCTTCAGGGGAGGTTTCTGAAAGACGTTTGCTTGGATTTGTAGCTGCGGAGAACTATGCTTTGAAAGACAGATACCTTCTGGATGCTTCCTTTCGTTTAGATGGATCATCCATTTTTGGTGAAGAAGGTCGTTTTTCTCCTTTTTGGTCCTTGGGCTTAGGCTGGAACATTCATAAGGAAAGCTTCATGAACAGGCTTTTACCCGTGATTTCCAGAATGCGTCTGACCACAACCACAGGTTTCACCGGTTCTGCATCTTTTCCTGCTTACCTATCTAAATCCATCTATAGTTATCAAAAATCGAACTGGTATTCTACAGGCGTAGGGGCAGTTGTAAACGGCTATGGAAATGAAAATTTAAAGTGGCAGAAAACAAGGAACTATGACCTGAGTCTAGACCTTGGGCTGTTTAACGATCGCGTTTCCATCAGGCCGGTATACTACTATAAACTTACGGAGGGATTGTTAACCGATATTGATATTTCGCCTTCAACGGGTTTCACCGTGTATAAAGCAAATCTTGGTGATATGGTTAACCAAGGTTATGAAGTATACCTGACCCTGAATGCTTACAAATCGGCTGAATGGAATGTCAATTTGATGGGTAATCTTGCCCACAACAAAAATAAAGTTGTGAAGATCTATGATGCGCTGCAGGCCTTTAACAACAAGATTGACGAACAGCAAGATGATCCGGACAATAACGCCACTTCAATCCCAATGCTGCGTTTCAAAGAAGGCCAGTCCATAAACACCATATATGCCGTAAAGTCTAGGGGTATTGATCCGGAAAATGGTAAGGAGATCTTCGAAAAACTGGATGGTACCTATACCTACGACTACGATATTAAAGATACACAACCTGTGGGCGATGAAACACCGCAGTTGCTCGGAAGCATGGGCGGAAGTGTAACCTATAAACAGTTTATGCTAAGCTTCAGTGTAGGTTATGAGTTCGGCGGCGACAGGTATAATCAGACCTTGGTAGATCGTGTTGAGAATGCGGATCCCAGGTTTAACGTGGATGCCAGAGCGCTCACCGAAAAGTGGCAAAAACCCGGTGATATTGCCTTCTACAAAAACATTGCAGATCCAGGAACCTATCTGGATAATACCAGAACATCCTCGCGTTTTGTTCAGCGATATAATACCATCAACTTACAATCGGTTTACCTATCCTATGATTTCAAACGCAGTGTGGCTAAGAAACTTGGATTACAAGCACTGAGACCTTCTATTACGGCTAATGACCTGTTCAGAAGTTCAAGCATTGAGATTGAACGGGGAACAGTATATCCTTTTGTAAGAAGCGTGACCTTCGCCTTAGCAGCAACATTTTAAAAAACTCAAAACATGAAGAAAATCTGTACAATTATATTGATGATGCTAAGCTTGTCATCATGCAAGAAATTTCTGGATGTTAAACCAGAATCTGAAATAGATAAAAACGAGCTGTTTACGACCGAGGCTGGTTTCAAAGAAGCATTAAACGGTGTGTACCTGCATTGTGCAGGAGGACAGCTATATGGAGGTTATATGACCTTCAGTCTGTTGGACATCATGGCACAGAACTATAGATTTACCGATGTCAAATTTCAGGAGATTGCCAATTTCAACTACGCATCCGCAACACTAATATCGGACACCAGAACGATTTGGGAACAGGCATATCGTGGTGTGGCAAATGCAAACTACATCTTAACTACAATTGACGAACGTAAATCGCTTTTCCGGGATAAAAATTACGAGATTATAAAAGGGGAGGCTCTGGCCTTGCGGGCTTACCTGCATTTTGATATGCTTCGGATGTTCGCCCCATCTTTCGTTAGTAAACCATTGGGGAAAGCTATTCCCTATGTGACCACGGTAACGCCTACCAACACACCTTTCCTGAACGTGACCGAAGTGCTGGACCTCACGATTGCTGATCTGGAAGCTGCAAAGGCCTTACTGAGCCTTTCTGATCCGATCCTTTCTTCCGGATATGTCGTTGGCTACCCTGATGAGCAGAAAGCAACGGAGTTAAACCACCCGGATCTTTTTCTGCAGAACCGAAGACACCGGATGAACTATTTCGCAGTGTGCGCGCAGTTGGCCAGGGCTTACCTTTATAAAGCTGACTTTGATAAAGCATTGCTAAATGCCAAGATTGTTATCGATTCTGAGAAATTTCCCTTTACCAAAGTAGAAGATTTTATCCAGGGTGATCTAAGTAAAAAAGACCGGATCCTGTATAAGGAACTTATCGCTTCATGGTACATCCCTAATGCGAAAGACATGCTGATTAACCTGTTTTCCAAAGAGGCACCTGACTATAGCCCCACAGTTAGTCAACTTGACGAGATATACGAGAAACAACGCTTTGGTGCGGAAGATAACCGCTACAAGCAATGGTTTGTAAATGTTAAAGGTCAGCAATCGGCTGAAGATCGGAGCTTATTACAGAAATATGTGGTGAATTCTGCACCGCTGTCAAACCTACATCCCTTAGTCGCTCCGGCATTGCGTTTGAGTGAAATGTACTATATCGCTGCAGAAGCAAGTTTTGACCAGAATCCGTCGGAAGCACTGATGTATTACAACACGGTTCGGAGAAACCGGGGGATTCCGGATGACCTGACGACGGTCGCCAACAAGGGCGAATTTCTCGATCTCCTCCTTCTTGAGGCGAGAAAGGAATTCTATGGGGAGAGCCAGACTTTCTTTATGTACAAACGCCTAAACCATGCGATTAAGATTTCACAAACACAAAGCATCAGTCCATCCGATAAGATCTTCGTGTTTCCGATACCTGCAACCGAGTTAAACACCAACAACTAATTAGACATGAAGCATAGAATATTGATTTTCTTACTTGCCTGTAGCGTGATGCTGGCTTGCAAAAAGGATGAAAAGTTCCTTTATGATGTGGAGATTGACAACATTTACCTGGACTACCAGGACGAAGAACAACTCACGTATAGTTTTGCCTATACTCCAGGTCTCCCCAAGGATACCATATGGGTTCCGGTGAAGATTTCGGGTAAACGCGTAAGTCGCGAGCGCAAGTTCCAGATCCAGGCTACCGACACTGGTACCACAGCTAAGCCTGATGTACACTACGAGGCGCTGAAGCCATTTTACATCATGCCCTCAGATTCAGGAATGGTAAAGGTCCCAATTGTTTTGCTAAATGCACCCGGGCTGGAGTCGCAATCTGTAAAGCTGACTTTTCAGGTAGTTGGAGGTGAGGATTTTGACAACAAGCTGCCAAAGAAGACCAGAACGAAAAGCCTGCTTTTCTCAAATCGCCTGGAAATGCCATCATGGTGGATGTTATGGGTGGGTGAACTTGGGGCCTATAGCCGGGTGAAACATCAGCTATTTTTGATTTCGTCAGGTACCAGGGACCTGTTACCACAATCGGAATTTATGGAAATACCGAGAAGTCTGTTCTATATCTCGAACACACGTTCTTTACTGAAGTTTCCATTTAGCTGGGTGGATACACACCCGGAGCTAGGTTACGTGTTGACTGCAAGGACGGATGGTTCAGGTGATTACGACCTGTACCAAAAGGATGCACCAGCCACCAAGTTCCACCTCAAATACTTTAGTGCCGCTGATACCTATATTTTCCTTGATGAAAATGGGAACCAGATCACGATGTAAATTTTAACTCTAGATCCATGAAACAAAGACAAATATATATTGCCCTATTACTGTTCCTGGGCATCTTAGGCTGTAAGAAGGACCTCGGCAACTATGATTATAGTCCGCCATCTGAACCGGTATTGGAGGATTTCCGCGATGCCACTTTCGACGCCAACCTCGGTGATACGCTAATCATTGAACCGAATGTGGTTATTGAAGGTGCTGATCCTTTGAAGGATCTAACTTACGACTGGAAAATTGATGTTTCTGAAGAGGCGCGTTCCGATGATTATAAAGGCTACCCATTGAAGCTGGTTTATAATCTGGCGCCACGACTGCGCGACGCCAAACTGACGATAACGGACAATCGCAATGGCATGAAGTATACCTTTCCCTTTAAAATTTTGGGGACTACGCCTTTTTCAACTGGCCAGACCATTCTCAGTGTAGAAAATGGTGTGACGAAGCTATCCTTTGTAAAGGCTGATGGTACAGTTCTGAGTGATATTTATCGAAGTCTGCACGGCGTCGACCTGCCTGAAAATCCCGTGCAGCTATTCGCTAAGCCTATTGTTTATCAAGGTGGTACCGTTGAAGATTATTGGGTGGTATGTCAAGACAATGCTACGGGAGGGGTAATCCTGGATGGTTCTTCCATGTTGAAGAAAAAGGACTTCAGGGCGCAGTTCCTCATTACACCACCTAGTGTAGTGCCCGCAGTGTTTGATGGCTCCGCAGGCTATCCCGTAGGTCTGATTAATGGAAAGCTCTACCAAAGTATAATCACTACTGCGCCGTTTGCTCCAGATTTCGGGAAGTTCGCGAATGCGGAAGCAGGAGACTATGACCTGTCTCCATTCTTCACTTTTGCGCAGGGCAGGTATTATTTCGGCTTCGACAAGAAGTCAAAAGCCTTTGTATCCTTCAATTCATCAGGAGGGTTTACCGGTACGACCTATAAGGTAAATGGTACCGGGCTTCCTTTCGACCCTAAGAAGCTGGACATGGACAATCTGATCTTCATGCGTGCTGTTTCGGGTAACTCCTATGCTTATTTCCGCAGCCCAGCTGGCGAGACCTATGAGTATGGATTTAACCTCGCCATGGATGATTATAACAACCGGGCGATAACACCGCTGCACAAAAAGGTGTTTAAAGGATCCACTTTGGTGAAGGTCGACACCAAGTGGGTTAAATCACCTGTCGATATCTTTTATTTTTCTTCTGATGACAAGATCTATCGATATAACCCGATCAATGAGGATATCCGCCAGCTTACCGCTGATCTTGGCGGAAGGAAAGTGACGATGCTGCAGCTTAGCGGCGATGGCAACGAGCTACGGGTTGGGGTACCTGGAGCGCTGCTCCGGCTTGACGTCCGCGTTGGAGAGACCGGCAAAATTCTGAACACCATTTCCGGCATCCCGGGAGACCCGCTTGATCTGGTGGTTAAAGACTATTAATACAAAACCTAATTAGAACTTATTACAAGAAAACATGAAGAAATTCCTTATTCTACCTGCATTATTCGTCAGCTTTCTAGCTGTTGCACAAAACAAACCGTTCACCATGGCTGGTAAGCTAGGTGCATTAAACAAGCCAGCGATGGTTTACCTGGATTACATGGACAATGGCGAAGGGCATGCCGACTCGGCCTTATTGGTAGATGGTAAATTTAAGTTTACCGGGCAAATTAAAAGTAATGCTTATGCGCGCATGGCCCTGGACCATACCGGGGAAGGTAAAAACAAAGCGGTTTACACTGGAGATGTAATCTATTTCTATTTCGGTCCGGAAAACATCACGGTGAATTCCAAAGATTCTTTAGCTACTGCAGTATTTACGGGTTCAAAAATTTATGATGAGCATATGGCCTATAATAAAACGATAGGTGGTTCTATTATGGAGCTCACTAAAGCGGTAAACGCTAAGTTTTCGAGCGGAAGTCCGGAAGATCAGAAAGATCCAGGCTTCATGAAAGCTGTTAATGACTGGTACCGGGCCAAGCTTGATAACAAGAACGAGCAGCAACTTCTTTTTGCAGAAAAGAACCCCAATTCATTTTTTGCCTTGGTTGCCTTGTCTGAAACGCAGAAAGACAAAGCGAATGAAGGCCGGATTGCGGCTGCCTTTAAAAAGCTGAACCCGCAGTTAAGGTCGCTAGATATGGGTGTTGAACTGGCTCAACGTATTGATGCCTCAACGATGACCGCAATTGGCGCAACCGCACCAGTGTTTTCGCAAAAGGATGTTAACGGAAAGTCTATTTCATTGGCTGACTTAAAAGGTAAAGTTGTGCTGGTAGAGTTCTGGGCAAGCTGGTGTGGCCCATGTCGCGCAGAGAACCCGAACCTGGTTAAACTTTACAATCAGTACAAGGACAAAGGGTTTGAAATTTTAGCAGTTTCCTTAGATAGCGATAAAACGGCATGGGAGAAAGCCATCAAGGCGGATGGTTTGCCATGGTTACATGTATCCGACCTTAAAGGCTGGAACAATGCTGTTGGACGACTATATGGCGTAAGAGCAGTTCCTGCAAGTGTGCTGGTTGATAAAGATGGGAAAGTGATTGGCAACGAGCTGCGTGGTGAAAGCTTGAAGGCTAAACTTGCAGCGTTGTACAACTAAGCGCATGAGGCAGCTTATATTTTTGCTGATGTTAGTTTGCTGTACTGCTTCGGGTACTGCCGTCGCTCAGCAGGCTAACGCAAGAGACTTGCAGGAAACCATACATCGCGCGATAAAACGCGCTTATCCGGCAAGCGTCCGGATTTGGGCTTTTGATACTGTCCGGAATGTACGTACAGGGCCACAATTTACCGGTGTTGTCGCTACACCAGAAGGACACATCTTAACTGCAGCGCATGTAAATACTCCCGGAACGACCTACAAGGTCATGTTTCCGGATGGCCGATCGACGGTTGCGGTGGGCAGGGGGGAGATTGAGTTGGAATCAAGGCCGTTTATGCCTGATGTTGCCATGCTGAAGATCGTTAATGAGGGTGTTTGGCCGTTTGCTCCAATGGGGCATTCGGCTAAACTTACCAAAGGTATGCTGAGCATAAGTATTGCATATCCCGAGTCACTGGATCAGGCACTACCGATGATCCGTGTAGGCGAGATATACGACGTACATAATGAGTATGGCTTTCTGCAATCGACCTGTCTGATGGAGCCCGGTGATTCCGGAGGCCCCTTGTTTGATGGCTTTGGGAATGTCATCGGTATTCACAGTGCTGTGGACGTGTCAGAAAAGGAAAACTTTGAAGTGCCTGTTGATTTATACCGGACGTACTGGACAGCCTTACAGCAAGCGAACACCTATGGTGATTATCCGAAGCAAAAAGACAGTGTTGGAATCGAGACGGTTTCCGGCAGCTTAAAGATCTTTCCTGAACTGGATGAGCCAGATCAATTGATCAGGGTAAAAAAGGAGATCATGAGCAGTGCTGTCTTGATTAGTAGCACGGTGTCTGGTGCCCCGAAACAGATCATGGGTGCTTTAATTGAGACTAAAGGAATGAAGAGGGTTGCAAAGCAACCGGATACAAGCCTGGTGATTAGCAAGTCTTCGTATGTAGGCGATCATCCCACGGTATCGCTTGCAGGTAAAACGCTGAGGGCTAAAGTGCTTACAAGAGATAAGCTGAATGATTTAGTTCTGATTGCTATAGATAAGCAATTAAAGGGCGGAATTGAACTGGCAAAGGTTGATACTGCATCTATTGGCTTAGGTGACTTAGGACGTTTCTTGGCTTCGCCACTCGCTGCGGGGAAATATCGTATAAGTGTGCTGGGCACGGGGACATTTAGTTTACCCAAGCAGGAGAGTGTAGGTTATCTGGGTGCGCAAGTCGCCTACTTCGGGCCGCTTGAGATTACTGAAGCAGCTGCAATTGCAGGGACTGCTACTTTTGAGAAAGGTGATGAATTGCTGGTTTTGAATGGTGAGCAGGTGGCTAGCCGGGCGGATTTCCTTCGCGTGTCAAAAAAGTATTGGCCAGGAGACAGTGTTAGTGTAGAGCTGAAGCGTGCGGGAAATACCCTTGTTCATGATGTTGTACTGGGCTGGAAGCCGGAAACCGCAGGGAGTCACCAATCGGAAAGATTTGAGGGTGGAAAAAGCAGGCGGCGGGATGGCTTTAACACCGTGTTTGCGCATGATGCAAGATTGAAGCCGGAAGAATGTGGCGCTGCGGTGTTCGACCTTGATGGGCGTTTTTATGGTTTAAACATCGGCCGCTACAGTCGCGTGAGCAACCTCGTAATTCCTGCATCCGAGGTTTTGCATTTTGTTGAACAAGCGTTGGCCCCTTAGCAGGCTGGGCACAGTAAACAGGTATAAGATTACTTCTTTTACCCATGTTATCTGTTGATCCTGCAGCAAGATGGTGTTTTTTGAGGTCTTTTCTTTATTTTGGCCTTTTTAAGCTTTATACCTCAACTATGTTCAACCGAAGGAAATTTATCAAAGCCTCTGCACTTTCTGCAGGAGCACTTGCTTTAAATCAGAACGCTGTCGCCACAGGCTTACCCGGCGCAATGTTATCAGCACCCGCCAAGCCGATCATCATATCGACCTGGGATTTCGGAGTTGCGGCAAATAAGGCTGGTTGGGCAATTTTATCTAAAGGGGGCAGGGCACTGGATGCCGTTGAGCAAGCCGGATGGGTGCCTGAGGCTGATGTAAAGAACCAGACAGTAGGATATGGTGGCTTACCTGACAGGGATGGTAAGGTCACCCTTGATGCCTGCATCATGGATGAACAGGGCAACTGTGGAGCTGTACTTGCATTGGAGCATATCAAACATCCAATTTCTGTTGCAAGGAAGGTAATGGAGAAAACGCCGCATGTTATGCTTGCTGGTGCCGGCGCACTTCAATTTGCATTGGAAAATGGCTTTGTCAAAGAAAACCTGCTTACGCCTGAAAGTGAAAAAGCATGGAAAGAATGGCTTAAGACCGCAGAATATGCCCCTGTAATGAATATTGAGAACAAGCAATACGATAAGGCGAGCCCCCAGAAATTGCCGGGCAACCAATATAACCATGACACCATTGGCATACTTGCCCTTGATGCCAAAGGAAATATTTCTGGCGGTTGTACGACCAGCGGCATGGCCTATAAGCTGCATGGCCGTATCGGCGACAGCCCCATCATTGGCGCAGGATTGTATGTGGACAATGAGGTTGGTGGTGCTACCTCGACGGGAGTTGGAGAAGAAGTTGTACGCAATGTAGGTTCTTTCCTTGTGGTGGAATTGATGCGTCAGGGTTATTCGCCGGAAGCTGCCTGTAAAGAGGCGGTGATGCGTATCATCAAGAAAAAACCCGAAACTGCCAAGAACATTCAGGTAGGGTTTCTAGCTATCAATAAAAAGGGTGAGTATGGTGCATACGCTATTCAAAAGGGTTTTTCTTTTGCGGTGTGCGATGAAAAAAAACAGGACTTAATTATTCCAGGTAAAAGTTATTATTAGAATGGTACAATTGGAAGTATGTGCTAACGGCGTAAATTCTGCGCTGGTGGCGCAGGAGGGGGGAGCCTATCGGGTAGAGTTATGTGATAATCTGCTTGAAGGTGGAACCACGCCTTCCTACGGGCAAATAGCCTTAGCCAGAAAGTTGCTAAACATCAAGTTATATCCCATCATACGGCCGCGTGGGGGCGACTTCGTCTATTCAGATTTGGAGTTTGAAGTGATGAAAGCCGATGTTGTAAATTGTAAAGCTCTTGGCTGTGATGGTGTTGTTTTTGGAATACTTTTGGTCAATGGTGCTGTAGATGTGGAGCGGTGTAAGCTACTGCTTGAACTTGCCCATCCACTTCCCGCCACATTTCATCGTGCGTTTGACGACACTTCTGATCTATTTCAGGCTATGGAAGCGCTAATTTCACTGGGATTTGAACGGATACTTACCTCTGGTGCTGAGGCCACTGCACTTGCCGGCGCCCATGTACTTAAAAGACTGATTGATGCAGCAGGAGATCGGATTGAAGTGATGCCAGGTGCTGGGGTAACGCCCGACAATGTAGCCTCGCTGGTCGAATTAACCGGAGCCCGTGCTGTACATGGCTCATTTTCTGTAGATATACCTTATCGTTTAACAGCGTTGGAGAAGGTTACAGCGGTGGTAACTACGTTATCAGCCTTTTAATTATAAGATTGGCGGGCTTTTTGGTAAGGTTTTTAGCTTATCTAATTTGGCCATTTAATGGGAAAATCACACCGGCACTCGTTTCTATATCGGAACGGGCTGTCACTAGTATTTCTGTTTATCTTTCTTCTTACACTGGTTGCACAGGCATATACGGGTTGGAAGACACATAATGAGGAGCTTTCAGACCTGCATGCGCCAGCGATCGGCTTTGCGACCTATCTACGCAGCGCACATTTCATTTCTGCCACCTTTGAGAATTTCGAGAGTGAATTCTTGCAAATGGCTTTATACGTATTATTAACAGTAAAGCTCAGACAACTTGGTTCGGCTGAGTCTAAATCCCTTGATAATCAAGAGGAAGTGGATAGAATTCCCCAACCTTCAGCAGCTGCGCCATGGCCAGTGCGTAAAGGTGGATGGATTTTAAAGGTGTATAGCAATTCCTTGTCAATAGCTTTTATGTTGCTGTTTTTTGTCAGCTGGGGCTTACATCTTTTTGGGAGTTTCAAAGCTCATAACATTGAACAGGCGTTGCAAGATAAACCGGCGGATTCTCTCCTAAAGTTTATCAGCGGACCAAGTTTTTGGTTCGAAACTTTCCAGAACTGGCAGAGTGAATTTTTGTCGGTATTGGCCATCGTGTTTCTGACTATTTACTTACGACAATACGGTTCTCCAGAATCTAAACCGGTCGATGCTTCTCATTTAGAGACCGGTAAATAATACCGGACTGATGAAGATAATGCGGATTCATTTATTACTTTTACAAGCTAACACGTACTTGAACAATATGCAGGACTCTATTGATATTGAACATAAAGATAACCAATTTCAGTCCTTACTCGAAGCATCACCATTGGCAGTATATACTAGTGATATGCATGGTTATTTGACCTTCTTTAATCAGGCTGCTGTGGAAATCTGGGGTATAACCCCGGTACTTGGTGAGGATTTGTGGGCCGGTAATTGGAAAATGTACTATCCAGACGGGCGACCGATGGAGCTCAGGGATTCTCCGATGGCTAAAGCACTGCAACACATGGCCCGCTTTGAAAATGAGGAAATTGTTATTCAGCGACCAGACAACACTTTCAAAAGGTTGCTGGCTTACTCCATACCCGTATATACTGCAGCTAAGGCCTTTTCCGGTACCTACAACACCTTCGTGGATATCACCGCAAAAACTTCTTATGAAACAAAGCAGTCTGTTTTATCGGCGATCGTCGAATCCTCAGATGATGCAATAATCAGCAAGGATCTCAACGGCATCATCTCAAGTTGGAATCAGGGAGCGGAACGGATTTTTGGGTATACCGAAAAAGAGGTCATTGGCAGACCAGTTTCAATACTCATTCCAAAGCCGCGTTTGCAGGAGGAGGATAATATTCTGGGGCAAATTCGGCAGGGAAACAAGGTTAAGCACTTTGAGACCATTCGGGTTTCTAAAACAGGGCGCCTCATTCCAATATCTTTAACGGTATCACCAGTAAAGGATATGTCTGGAAAGATCATCGGCGCTTCGAAAATTGCGCGGGACATTACAGAACAGGTGGAGGCACAAGCTGCCATCAAGCGCAATGCCCAAAACTTAGAACTACTGAATTCCATTGGGAAGGCAATCCTTGAAAAGCTTAGTGTGAATGAAGTATTGCAGCAAGTTACCGATGTGACGACCAGAATCACCGGTGCTGCCTTCGGTGCCTTTTTTTACAATACGCTTGATGAAGAGGGTGAAGCTGTTATGTTATTTACCCTGTCTGGAGCACCGAGGGATGCTTTTGAATCACTTGAAATACAGCAGCTAACCGACGTGTTTAATCCCTCTTTTGGAGGAAATAAGGTGATAATAATTGATGATGTAACAAAGGAAAGCCGGTATGGAAAGAACCTGCCATTGCTTGAGATGTCTGTAGGGCACCTAAATGCAAGAAGCTATCTGGCAGTACCGGTGGTTGCCGCCAATGGAGAAATCATTGGAGGTTTGATTTTTGGCCATCCACAAGCAGAACGGTTTAAAGCAGAACACGTGGACCTTGTTGAAAGCATAGCCTCGCAGGCGGCGGTTGCTTTAGATAACTCCCGGCTCTTCGAAGAACTGAAAACGATGAGCGACAAGAAAGATGAGTTCATTGCGCTTGCAAGTCATGAGCTAAAAACTCCTTTAACAACCATTAAGGGGTATTTACAGCTGCTCGCAAGGAAGGAGCAGGATCGTGTAAACGCCTTGTTTATAGATAAGACGCTGGATCAGGTGGGCAAGTTGAATGCCCTTGTGGCCGACCTGCTCGATGTGTCAAAGATTGAAGCAGGTAAATTGCAGTTTAATCTTGAAGTATTTGATCTTCGCCTGGTGCTGAAAGATGTCATGGAAACTTTCCCTTACACCTATAAAACGCACAAGATTATCTTCCACGACATGCCAGAACCAGTTTTTGTTCATGCTGATAAGCAGAGAATTGAACAGGTGATCAATAACTTGCTAACTAACGCGATTAAATACTCTCCAGGTGCCGACCTGGTAGAGGTTTCTGTAAGTAAAGATGCTGACCTGGTTACTGTAAAGGTGAAGGATTTTGGGATCGGATTAAAAGAGGAGCATAAACATAAAATCTTTACGCGCTTTTATCGTGCTGACGGGGTTGTTAATGTTTCCGGATTGGGAATTGGTCTTCACCTTACTAAAGAGATTATCGACAGGCACAACGGGCAAATTGGTGTTGAAAGTGAGTTTGGCGTTGGTTCTGAGTTTTATTTCTCCCTGCCTGCTTATAAAAAATGAGGATCGCGATATGGAAAATAAGAAAGATCTAAAGCTTGCCGTGCTAATTGATGCAGATAATGTTCCGTATGCGAACGTGAAAGAGATGTTTGAAGAGATTGCAAAGTATGGAACGCCTACTTTCAAACGAATTTATGCGGACTGGACCAAACCAACCGTGTCGGGATGGAAGAATGTATTGCTTGAAAATGCCATAACACCTATTCAACAATACAGCTACTCAACAGGGAAGAACGCTTCAGACAGTGCATTGATCATTGATGCGATGGATATACTTTACACCGGGAAAGTGGATGGTTTTTGTATAGTATCCAGTGATAGTGATTTTACCCGCCTTGCAACCCGCCTTAGAGAAGCAGGCATGAAGGTAATCGGTATCGGCGAAAAGAAGACATTAACCCCATTTATTACTGCTTGTGATAAATTTATCTATATCGAAATTTTGAAGCCGAAGACGGATAGCGGAGCCAGTCCTAAAAGAAAGTTGTCTAAAGCGAAGCAGCAACTTCCTGAAGCGGAGTCCGACTCGAAGCCGCTTAATGAGGTAGATGCAAAACTAATCAAGCTGATCAAAGACAGTATTAGTGATCTGGCGGACGAGAATGGCTGGGCATTTTTAGGTGATCTCGGTAATCTGCTGCTGAAGAAAAAGCCAGATTTTGATGCGCGTAATTATGGATTTCCAAAGATGCTTCCCTTAATTAAAAGCATTAACAAGTTTGAAGTTGATGAACGTGATACCGGAAAACCCAATGTTAAACATATTTACATCAAAAGTAGAGCAGCTATACGTAAGAATCGGTAGATCTATTTCTTTCTATAAAAATATACAGGAACAAAAAAGGCTTTTCAGTAAATGAAAAGCCTTTTTTGTTCCTAATACATAATTCAACCTCTAAAATGTTTAACTAATATATGTATAAATGATAAGTTGTTCAAATAAATTCGTTGAAAATTAAAAATAAATAATAAAATATCTAATTAGGTAGTATCATTTATGTGAAATTGGATTAATTTTTATATCGTATTGTTGATTACGTTGATGTTAGATATGAAAAATTAGAATTATAGGTGATAATCGAAGCTGTTTTTGCTCCAGTGCTGAATATATCTTTTCATTTTTTAGCATCAGCTGCTATTAAGATGAGGATTCTCTTTTTAAAGTGATTTTTTGCTGCGATAAGATACAATCTAATTAGTCAATCCTTGATTATTGCACTTACATGCATTAAGCTACAGTGTTGGGCTGATTGGCAGCTGGAAGGCTAAAGTAGAATGTTGTGCCTGAACCAGGCGTGCTATCAAGCCAGATTTTACCATCGCTTTTTTCGATAAACTCTTTAGATAAGATAAGTCCCAGGCCGCTGCCTTTTTCATTTTCCGTGCCGGTAGTGCTAAAGGAGCTCTCAAGTTTAAAAAGCCTCTCCATATACTCCGGAGATATTCCGGTTCCAAAATCCTGAACAGAAAATAGTATATCACTTCCTTTTGGAACTGCTTTAAGAATAACCTTGCTATTCGTGTGGCTGAATTTAATCGCATTGGTAGTAAGGTTTCTCAGCACCGTGTTCAGCATCTGTTTATCAGAATGAACCTTTCCGGCTGTTTCCTCAGCCAATTCCAGGGTGATACCTTTGAGAACAGCAATTGTAGATAGTAGTTCGATGTCCTCTGTTAGGAGTTGACGTACATCTAGAAGTTCAGGCTTGGGCACAAGCGCCCCCGTTTGCAACCTGGACCAGCTAAGTAAGTTTTCCAACAGGGAATAAGCATTTTGAGCCGCCTTCCGGATGGTTAGTGCCATCTGTTCAAGTTTAGCAGGACTGAATTTCAGGGTGTTTTTTGCAATCAAGTCGCTGAAGGCTAAGATAGAAGTAAAAGGGGTTTTAAGGTCATGGGCAATAATGGAGAAGAACTTATCTTTTGTTGCGTTTAGGTCTTGTAAGGCTTTTTCAGTGATCTTCAACTGGGTAATATCATAACTAATGATCAGGTAGCTAAATCCATCATGTCCAGAAGTATACTCGGGAATAACTTTAAGCGCATAATGTTTGCTTGCATCAAAACTGTAGTCTAACTCCTGTTCCTGTTTACTAAGCCTGGCTTCCGCGAGCAGGTTTGTGATGCAGCTTGCGAAGCTAGCAGGAAGACCCAATTGTGAAACATCTTTGCCGGAAAAGAAGTCCGGCCGCGCGCCGATAAGCAGTTGGACGGCCTTATTTGCATAAATACAAGTACCAGCGTCGTCAAACCTGAAAATCAGCACGGGCAGGTTTTCGGAGAGCGTGCGATAGTTCTTTTCGCTATCACTTAGATTTTTGAATATAAGTGTGGTAGGCTGGATAAACCCTTTCTCTACTACAGCCTTGTAGGTGAAGAAGAAGGTGATAAGCTTAGCACAATGCCCCACAGCATTTGAGGCACTGTAATTGGAAACGTATAGGGTGAAGCAAAACTCGCTGAGCACAGCAAAGCTAACCGATAAAATTAGCGACTGAAATATTGAAGGCTCAAAGTTTTTCCTGAATTTCAATAACAAGCCGGCCCCGATGAGTAACATCAATATGATGGCATACTCTGCATAAATCTTAAATGGAGTTTGTCCAACGCCTTCAATAAAACAAATTGGAAAGATTTTCCATACCAAAATTGACAGGATAATCAGCGTAGTAATTATCCCGTAACTCAAAAAGACAAGGTCTGCATTCAGCCGCCGTTTTTGCAGCATAAAGCGGAATCCAACCACTAATGCTGTTGCTTCTAAAAAGCGCGTCGCAACCCAGAACTGGTTAGAATAATAAATTGGATTTGGAATAATGTTCATGCCATTGAAAGTAATGGTATGCAGTAGATCCAGTGCTCCAATAAACAGGTAGGTGATACCCTGGAAATACAGATAGTTGCTGTCGAGCATCTTTCTGGAGTTCCAGGTAACCGTGAAAACTGCAAAAGCAACAATAATGGAAAAGAGCTCCACCAAGGTGTGGAATAACAGATAATTGTAGGTAATGCTGATCCAGAAAATAACAGTCAGCAAGGTAATGGCGAATACTGTTCTATAGTAAGTTCTAAGCCATCGATGGAGCGTGTTTAACAACTTATGGATGTTTTTTTTATTAAAGATGTAAAAGCTAGTTCTCGCAAGTTATCGGATATATAATCTTTCAAAGATACATTTTGTGCGCGTACGGATTTCCTTAATGTGATACATTGGTTCTTAATAACTGTTAATAGGTGATGCATAATACGCTCTACAAGTCATATGCTTAAATTTCTCACCTTAATTATAGTACTTATCCATACAAAAAAAGGTGTTTTTACCTTTCACAGATTTTCCCACTTTACTTACGTTAGTGTAAAATTTTGACATGTACAGATTAATCTATTTTAACCACTCAACCGGCTACAAACACGTTGACTACAAAAGTGAAGTGGAGTTTTCTGCGGCGGAAAAGCAGGCTTCACTCCAGGATGCAATTGTTGTCTGCGTAGTAGATTATCGGAATAAAGCGATTCTGAATAAGTGTCCCGATTTTAACACACACCGGGAACACATTGATCATATCATCTTCGATCCCAAGGTTATGGGTTTGTATTACTAATCTGTAAACGCCTTGCTAAGGTTGTACTATGCAGCCTCCTTGGAACTATCGCGAAACATACTTTGTGCTTTTAATATCGGTCTCATTACCCCACGTCTATAGAGGCTGGTAGAATTCATTCGAATTCGCTTGTTTAGACGCAGTTGCATATAGTTCATCACCAGTTCACGTCTAATCTCGCCCTGTTCTTTTACCTTTGATAGAAGCTTAAGGGAGGCCGCTGCCATTAGTCCACCCAGGATGAACAAAAATCCCCAACCTTGGATATTGATGATTACAAAGTTACTCACAATACCCTCAGCATTCTTGAATTGTATATCCCATAGCAGCTGCTGATTGGCGAATTGATCGGCTAAAAGCCCGGCGATGATCGGTGAAATTGCCGAAAATACGGCAACGACCATATTTAAAGAAGACATGTAAGCCATCGCCTCTCTTCTAGGAGCCAGTTTCATTCCGATGTTGTACAAAGCAAGATTAATTCCACCGGTTGCAGTGCCACTAAAGATGCTGATGACAGTAAGGATAATTAATCCATAAATTCGCTGTTCGGGCATAGATGCATAGATCCAAGCTAAGATGCAGGCAATATAGACAGGGGCGCAGATGTTCAGGATGGTCTTGTTGCTGAAGCGATCCGCATACTGTCCAAGTGTTTTTATTGATAAAATATTACTGATCTGGGCAAGTATGGTAAAGCCAATAACGTACGACAGCGGTAGACCCATGGTTTTCATCAGATAAACCGTGAAGAACGGCACCGCAAGGTTCAAAGCAAAAGCCCATGCGGCATTAAAAACAAGCAGGTTTTTGAAGTTCTTATCTTTAAGTGGCTTTTTGAATTGCTCAAATACGCTATCCTTGTTAACCATAGGTGTCGGCTCCGGTGCATTGGCGAGCCAATAAACACCTACTAGTCCTATAAGACCACCTAAAACGAAGATCGTGTAATACATCAAAGTGAGGTATTCAGTATAATTTGCTTTAACGAAGTCTATCGAGATCGACATTGCCAAGCCTAAAGAGGCACTTAATATCGTCGTAAGTTTCGTACGGTGTGAGAAAAAGCTACCTAAGCGATTTTCGGGAATAAGATCCTTTACCCAGGAGTTCCAACTTGCACCAGCAATCGAGCCAAAAACATAATGTACAAATAAGATCACAAGTAATAACTGTAAACTCACTTCAGTAGAGAACATGAATGGCAGAAATGCAGCGAATAGCATTGGGAAACGCCCCAGAATAGCACTTATTACCGTAACTGCGCGCCGGTTATTGTATCGCTGTACCAGCCAGATGGAAAATAGCTGAAAGATATTGGTTAAAATGGGCAAACTGGCTAAAAGGCCAATCTGAAAGTTTGAAGCGCCTAAATGAAGGGCCATGGCAGTGATAAAGGCCCCGCCTGATAAATTTACCATGGCTTCGCCAGCTAAGCTGTCTTTTAAGATAAATTTCTGACCGGCATTAATCTGGTTGTCGTTAAGCGCCGGGATCGTGTTTAAGTTCATTTTCTTTTTCTGTAGGTAGTAGTGTTTTGCGTTTTATACGTGGTGCGTATTTAACGCTAAAAACATGGCGCAAAAGTACTGTATAGATTAGTTAGTTTCTACTGTATTTATGAGAAAAATTACAGGTGGATTGTCATTTTTTTATGATGTAATCTGCTGGGTCTTAGGTGGTAACACGTATTTAACGTATAATATCTATATGCTAATCACAGCGCACTGTAGTTATCGTTTAAGCGCGTTAGTTAACTGTTCTTAGTTAAGATTTTATACTGTGTCTATATGCTACATAGAAGCTTAGTACAAGCAGGTCATTTGAAAATGAAGCAACAGGGATTTTGCAGCTATTGCTACGGAAGGTATGATTGATCAAGTTTCAGCGTGGCACCGCTAGCGTTTGTTTTTCTCCGAGATCCAGAGCGACATATATTTCAGGCTGTTCAACGTATGGTGTTGCAAAATCTGGCCAATAAAGTTATTTCTCCTATGTTGCTCCAAATTGCTTTTTAGCACTTCTATTGCCTCCATAAACTGCGGCCCAAATAGTGTCAGTGCATACCGGGCGTTTATTATCGTTGCGCCGTTTTCCCGGGCCTGCATCCAAGCGGCTTTATCGTTGTACAATCTGGCTGCCGCCCTGCAAAAATTAGTCATATCATCGGCCACGATGCCATTCCAGGGCAAGGTGCCTGCCATAGCTTCCATGCCAATGCTGGTCGTCACCGTTGGTGTTCCGGTCTGCATGGCATCAATAAACTTGCCTTTGAGTCCGGCGCCAAATTTAATAGGTGCCAGCAGGACCCGGTGTGCTGACATCACCCTTGCAGCGCTATAGGCACGTCCATGGACCAAAAACCGTTGCCTATGATTGTGTAGCTGCATCACCTTTTGACCGGGATAAGCGCCATAGATGTGCATGTTTACACCCGGGAGGTGTTTGCTTAAACAGGGCCAAACCTCCGATTTCAACACCTGTAGCGTATGCCAATTCGGTTCGTGCAGGTAGTTACCAATAAAGAGGAAACCTTCACGATCTTCGAAAGCCTGCCATGTTTGCTGAACTTCTGCTGTTATCGGCGGCTCTAAAAATGGAAGGTAGTGCAATAAGGATCGGTCTATTCCGTACTGTGTAACCAGCAAGTCCATTTCGACCTCGGAGATAATAAGCGATAGATCACTACGTAGGATGGAAGCAATCTCGCGTTTGGCGGTATCATTGTATAGGTCGGCTTGATCCATATTGCCAGCTTTCACAGCCTGTTGTCGCGCAGCTCGCAGGCAATGTAAATCTTCGGTGTCCAGGATGGCTAAAACATCCGGGCATTCTTGTCTTACCCGCCAGCCAAATTGTTCCTCAATCATGTAGCGATCATATATGACTACATGGGGCTGCAGATTACGTACATAGTCATTAAAGGAATCGTCATTTAGCTTTATAACTTCTTCCAGCACACCCAGGCTTTTTAGGTCAACACTGAATTCGCTTTTTTGTGCCGCAGAGGCAAACACCACCTCATACTGGTTGTCCAGGAAGAGCTGCAGTAGTTGTATCATCCTGGTGCCGGCAGCTGAGGAATCTGGCTCCGGCCAAACTAATCCTATTATCAGAACCCTTTTCTCTTGCATAGCTTAATTTGCGCAAAGTAAGGAGTTTTCATCCATGCATTCAGCAGTTTTATATTCAGGCATTTCAAATGGAGACGATTATTCCTAATTTTGCCGTTATAAACATACACAGACATGCTGGGATTAAAATTACTTACCGACCCTCGTTGGGCAAACATTGCAGAATCTAATCTCGAAGAGATCTTAACTGATCATGCCTGGTGTGAGCAAAAGGCTGCAAGCAATGCGATAAGTTTAATCGCCAACAATTCAGAGCATATGGATCTGGTCGAAGAACTTACGGCAATTGCAATTGAGGAAATGCAGCACTTTCAGATGGTGATTGAAATCATCAAGCAACGGGGATATACTTTGGGGCGGGAGCGCAAGGATGATTATGTAGGTAAGCTCATCAAGTTCAGCAAAAAAGATGGTAGCAGAAACACTGCATTCATTGATCGTCTGTTGTTTGCAGCAATGATTGAGGCCCGAAGCTGTGAGCGCTTCAGGGTGCTTTCGCAGAACATCAAGGATGCCGAGCTGGCCAAGTTCTACTACGACCTGATGGTCTCGGAAGCAAACCATTATACCACATTTTTGAACTTTGCACGTAAATACACAATTGATGTAGACGTTGATAAAAGATGGAAGCAATGGCTGGAATTTGAAGGAGAATTGATCCAAAGTTTCGGTACTAAAGAAGCCATTCATGGCTAAGTATTAAACCCGGCTTTCACCGGGTTTTTTTATTTGCTAAATTAGGGTAAGGCAATGTGAACTAAAATCATCCTATGGGAAACATACCGCTACCTGAAAAGCCGTTCGGAAAAATTGCACTGAGTTGTTCCGGCGGTGGTTATCGCGCTGCTTCATTTCATTTGGGCAGCATGTCCTACCTGAATCATGTTAAACTTGGGGCCACACCCTTGCTGGAGCAGGTGAAACTTATTTCCACTGTTTCGGGTGGCTCTATCACTGGGGTCGTATATGCTTTAATGAAACAGGAGGGGAAGTCTTTTGACGAAGTCTATCATTTTCTTTTAGAGCGGCTGATCAATATAGATCTTTTACACGCTGGTATCGACAAGCTGAACCCCACAGCAACATGGCCCTATACTTTTAAGCGGAAAAATTTGATTAATGTTTTTGCGGAGCAGTATGATCAAGCCTTTACCAAGGGTGCCTTGATGCAGGTGTTCGATGAGATGAAATCTCATTTGGAAGCGGTTGTCTTCAACTGTACGGAATTTGAGAATGCCGTAAACTTTCGCTTTCGAAATACGGAATGGAGCTACTCCGGAAATTATTACAACCGTATTCCTGTCAGGATGCTCCGGGAGGTTAAACTTTCAGACGTAATGGCAAGTTCGTCCTGTTTTCCTGGTGGATTTGAGCCGATGTGCTGGCCTGATGATTTTGTACATGCACAGTCTCCGCATCTGGAGGACATGGCAACGATGAATGCCGCTGCAGATATCAGTCCTTTGGGTATTATGGATGGTGGAATCTATGACAACCAGGGGATCGATAGTATCCTCCGGTATAAAGATAATTCAGAACAGCCTTACTTCGACCTGATCATTCTTTCTGATGTTGCTTCTCCGGATATGAAGGCGTTTGTCCCGTTTAAGGAGAATCCCAAAACCGGCTTTCGAGCACTTACGTTACGAACACTGAAGCATCGTGCGGAGCGGTTTGACCGCATTGGGAGCCTTTTGCTTTGGGCTGTAGCCTGCCTTGGCATACTTGCACCTGTCCTTTTTGGCTTTGGCACAAACTGGCTGGCTGGTGTTTGCTGGACTGTTGCCGTATTTGCCTTGCTCTTCCTTGGTGCCCGGTTTGTGGTTAAAAAGAAGCTTAAGTCTATACTGTTTAGGCTTTTATTTAAAATCAGGGATCATATACCAGCATTTTACCTGAAGCGGCTTGCAAATTTTGATATCGACGAATTATCTGTACACCGCGCTGAGCCACTGATCATGGATCGGGTAAATTCGCTGCTAACACTGCTCAGCAGTGTATTCCTGAAAGTTGTACGCCGCCTAAATTATAATAGGCTCTATGAGGAGGATACGTATCAGTTTCGAAGGGTTTCCACCCTGATCAAATGTCTTACCCGGGAAAACCTGACGGGCGCAAATAGTGGCACTAAAACGCGTAAAGGCTTTTTTAGCGGCAATTATGATGCTGATGTTGGCCCGGCTATTCAAGCGGTGGTTGAGGAGGCCGCAGCTTTCGGCACTACCTTGTGGTTTACCGAACAGGAAAAGTTGGATAATGTATTGAAGAAGCTGGTGGCAACCGGCCAGATGACCATGTGTTTCAACCTGATGCTCTACATAGAACAGCTGAAGTATGCTAAGGATGAGCAGCAATATGCCAGCCTCGATCCGCAGGTACGTGAAGATATTGAAGCCTTATACAAACAATGTTTGTCTCACTGGGCTATGTTTCGTACTGATCCCATGTTTTTGGTTCAACTTAAAGAACCGCTTCAGTAATAATGTCCGGTTATTTTGAAAAGAGTTTTTCCAGTCCTGCGTCAATGGTGCCAGCGTGGTTCCATAGAAACAGATAAAATAAAGACATACTTACCGAGATTAAATTGCCAATCAGATAATAGTTGTTAAACCGTTGGGTTTCCTCATGTCTTTCCTCGTGTTTCAGGCGAGTGGCTATTTTAAGTGCGCTGAATACAGTCAGGGCATGTGGCAGATCGTTGTACAGGAATAAAGCGAGGAAGAGTCGCTCCAGGCAACCTTTGAACAAGGACTCTAAGTCTATCTCTGTTTTCTTGTAGTAGAACTTTGCGACTACCGAGAAAATAAACCAAAGTAATATTTCACAAACAGCCATCACGGCTATTATAATTAATAATCTCATACCTGATCAGCTATGTATTGCGTTACCTGTTTAACTGCAAAATACGGTTCTATTTTTAAATTCTTGTGCCTTTTCCAAATTTGAGATCTTGTCTTTCCCAGGGCTGCAGCAACTAACTTATAATCTTGTAGTTCAATAAACTTGCTAATCAGGGCATGATCCTTTTCTAATTTCCAGTCGTCTGTTATACTTTGGTAAATACTTAAGCTTGCTGTCAGGGCCGCTGCTGTCTGCTGTTTGCGCAGATGAAAGCTATACCTGTTGTTGGTTTGCTTGGAGTTTTCGAGGGCTTCCCTGGCTTTGGTAAGGCCCTCACCAAGCATGCCATATGCAATATCCTGATTAATGGGCGTATCTATTATGCCTTCATATAACACATATCTCAATCTGAATCCTGCCTGACTAACAACCAACTTTTCTTCCAGCTCCAGGATTAGTGTTACGGCTTTGGAAATGTCTTTTACTATACATTGGAATTCGTCACCAAGGGTGATGGTTATTGGAGAGAGCAGCTTTTTTTTGTGCTTTAGATTTACTTCGGCGGTAAGCTTTTTAAATGTGCTCATGAGTTCATTCTGGTCACTTTTTCGGCTATCGACGATATCAGCCATCAGGATTATATGGTCTCTTCTTTTCATTTCTGGCAATTGTTATGTCAAAAATAATGAAATAAAGTAGTTTATGTCATAAAAAGTGAAATAGAAAGCTTTATGTCATTAAAAGTGAAACGCTATATGCCCCATGCTGTAATGACAAGATTTCTCCGGCCACCATGATTTCGATGTTCACATAGGTAAATCCCCTGCCATATGCCTAAGGCTAACCGGCCTTTCGTTACAGGAATAGTTAATCCGGTATCTAAAAGAGCGCTTTTCAAATGTGCAGGCATATCATCAGGCCCTTCGTCGTCGTGCTTATAGTTCGGGTCTTCTTCTGGAACAATTTTGTCAAAGTACATCTTGAAATCAGATCTTACGGTAGGGTCAGCATTCTCGTTGATGGTAAGTGAAGCCGATGTATGTTGTATAAAAACCTGACAGATTCCAGTCTGAATTTCTTGCAACTCTGGAAAAGCCTGCAACACCTCAGTCGTAATTAAGTGGAACCCTCTTGGGTAAGATCTAAGCGTTATCGCCCGCTGAAACATTTTCATATTGTTAATTTTGTATAAAACGAAATTGGCCTTAAGAACAATTCTCAAGGCCAATTCGTTTTTGTTGTTATATTAATCGCATTGCGGAACAGTGAAAGTCCAGGTTTCTGATGGCCCCGATGGTAGGGAATAGCTGTTGCCATTACCCATCTCAAACCACATTTTACCTCTGATCTTTTCTCTTGAGATCAGCTCGTTCATGGTCATGCTGTCATAAAGCCTGCCATTGATCATCACGTATTTGATCTTCTCCGAATTGCGGATATCTTCAAGAGGATTTGCATCCATTACCAGAAGGTCTGCCAACTTACCGACTTCAAGAGAACCGATCTCTTTTTCCATGCCTAAGTAACTTGCCCCATTGATGGTTGCTGCGCGGATCGCCTGCAATGGTGACATGCCACCTTGTGCAAGCATCCACAATTCCCAGTGTGCACCGAGCCCCTGAATCTGACCATGGGCGCCCAAGTTAACCTTTACACCCGCGTCAGCAAGCTGCTTAGTTGCTTTAGATATGTCAATGTGGTTGTAATCGCCATACTCCGAAGTGGTTCTTCTCCTGGAACGCTCATCGATAATTGATCGTGGCGTAAAAGCAAGTAACCTTTCGTTTTCCCAAACGTTGGTGCGGTCATACCAGTAATTTTCACCCCATTGGCCTCCGTAAGCCACAATTAAAGTAGGGGTATAACCAACCTGAGTATTCTTCCATAAGCCAAGCACATCCTTGTAAACAGGGGCTACTGGAAGACTATGTTCAACGCCTGTATGCCCATCTATCACCATGTTCAGGTTGGTAAAGAACGTTGAACCTCCTTCAGGCACCACCTCCATTTTTAATTGTCTTGCCGCCTCCAGCACTTGCTGACGCTGCTCACGTCGAGGTTGATTGTAAGATTTAACCGAGAATGCCCCAACAGCTTTTAGTCTGCGAAGACTGGAAAGTGCATCGTCCAGACTGTTAATTACTACTTTCATGTCTGCATCTGCACCATATAGAATCGAGCCGGTAGAATAAAGCCTCGGACCGATCATCCTGCCAGCTTTCAACATCTCGGCCTGACTAAACACCATTTCGGTGTTACTTGAAGGATCATGTGCAGTGGTTACACCGAAAGCAAGGTTTGCAAGGTAAGACCAATCTGTCTGCGGACTAATGCCATCCGGGCTCGTACGTAAATGTGCATGCACATCCACCATTCCAGGCATAATGGTTTTTCCATTCAGATCTACAACTTTGGCTTGTTCCGGAATTTTAACATCAGCAGCTTTTCCAATGCTGACAATCTTGTTATTCTCAATCAGCAGGGCACCATTGTCGATAACCTCGTCGCCTTTCATGGTGATGATGCGAGCACCCGTAAGTGCGATCATTCCAGTAGGTGCATCAGCTTTGAGCTTTAATCCGACTGAAAGGCTGTCAGGTGCAACTTCCCTTTGACCTGAAGCGCCCTCTACGAAAGGGAAAGCATTTTTAATGTCTTGTGCATAATATTGCTCACCTAAAGTCCAGAAAAGACGCTTGCTATCATTGCTCCAGTGAATGTAGGATCCTGCGTCTTTAGTTAAACGGGTTAGTGGAATGGATTTATTACCAGAGGAAAGGTCAAGTGGACTGCCCGTTAATACCATAGGCGTGAGGTAGACGTTGAAGAACTCTGTAAACGCCATCCACTTACCATCTGGACTTGGCTCAAACTGCGTGGCATAACCTGAAGTATAGTGGGTGATTTCCCCGCCACCATTTACGCCAATGCTCTTATAAGCCTTTTTGCCGTTCTCAGAAGATTGGAAGAAAATACGGCTGTTATCGGCGTTAAACTTCGGCTTTATGCCACTTTCGGAGACTAAGGTCTTCGCACCACCATTCGCAGACATGACGTAAATACCGCCGCCTCTGCCGAAAGTATGTCCCAGCACATCATTGCCACGACCCTTTCTAAAAACAATGCGATC
Organism: Pedobacter sp. SAFR-022; assembly: GCF_051965375.1. Taxonomy (NCBI): domain Bacteria; kingdom Pseudomonadati; phylum Bacteroidota; class Sphingobacteriia; order Sphingobacteriales; family Sphingobacteriaceae; genus Pedobacter; species Pedobacter sp. SAFR-022. The sequence goes on along the minus strand of NZ_JBQCME010000003.1, from coordinate 6,331 downwards.
ACCATTGCTGGAGTAAGATGGAGAGTAGTAGAATCCTTTCTCGTCTGTAAGCGTGGTAAATCGTCCCGAACGTACATCAGCACGTTTTATCGAGCCTTTAAATTCATCACTCCAGCTGGTATATACCACATACTTACCATCCGGACTAAATGATGGTTCAAATTCAAAATCAAGACCGTTAGTCAGGCGCTCTGGTGTGCCATTTGGCAGCTCTTTCTTGTATAAAAAGCCTGCTGCATTGAAAACAACCATTTTGCCATCCGGTGAAGTAGTTAACTGCCGGATCATTTTAGCGTTGAACTCCGGTGTGAATACCTGCTGCGGAAAATGCAGGGATTGTTGCACGGACTGATTTGTTGTTACCTGAAATGGAATCTCTGCCACTGAAAGGGAGGATAGGTCAACTTTTTTAATCTTTCCTTTAGCATAGAAGACCAGGCTTCTTGAATCCGGCGTCCAGGCGAAGTTCGGATACACCCCGAATATTGCCCAGGTTTCCTGCTGGTCCTTACTTAGATCATCAAAAACAGGAGACTCCTCGCCAGTTTGAATGTTTTGAATGTAGAGTACAGATTTTAACCTAACCCGCTTCACAAAAGCCATCAACTTACCATCCGGGGAGATCTGTGGTCTTGCAGCACCGCCCTGTTGTTTGATCAGGTCTATCGTCTTGCCTGTATTCAGGTCAAGTTGTTTGATGGCGTAAATGGTGCCATTTGGATCTTTGCTGTACTCGAAAGTCGGCCCTGGCGTAACATCTTCACTATAATAAAGGAACTTGCCGTTGGGCGAAATGTTCGGTTCACCCGCATCTTGCTGGTCATTTTTCCGCTTCGTAAGCTGCACACCATCACCGCCGTTGATGTTGTACATCCACATTTCTCCTGCACCTAAAGAACGTGTGCCGGTAAAGTGCTTTCGTGCTACGATATATTCGCTATTAGGCATCCAGGTTGCATTATTCAGCAGCCTGAAACTCTCCTTTGTAATCTGCCGTTTGTTTGCGCCATCCCGGTTCATGATCCAGATGTTATCGCCGCCAGATTTATCGCTGGTATATGAAATATACCGGCCGTTTGGACTAAAGCGCGGCTGCACATCGAATGCAGCACCACCACTTAGTAGTTTAGCCGTTCCGCCTGATATTGGCATAATATAAATATCACCAAGGATGTCGAATACAATGTCTTTTCCATCAGGACTAACATCCAGGTTCATCCAGGTTCCTTCGTCGGTATTGATGGTGAAATTCTTTGTCGTTCCGCGGAACTTCTCAACGTCCCATTTAGGAGCCTCTTTCTTTTCCTGCGAAAATGCAGGATGAGCAGCAGCAATAATTAAAACACTTAGTAAGGTCTTACGCATATTTTAAATCGATTTATGAGCGGGCAATTTAATAATATCGCTTCGTTTTTATAGTTTTGATCGGGACCTTTATGAATAAAACCGAGCTTTTAAAGCAATATTGGGGCTTCGATACTTTCAGACCTTTACAGGAAGACATTATTGATGCTGTTTTGAACGGACAAGATACGCTGGCGCTGTTACCTACAGGTGGTGGTAAATCGTTATGCTTTCAATTACCCGCCTTGTTAAAAGAAGGGATCTGTATTGTTGTTTCTCCACTCATCGCTCTGATGAAGGATCAGGTAGAAAACCTTAAAGCCAAAGGCATACAGGCGGTGGCTATTTACGCTGGAATGGGTAAGCGGGAAATCGATATCTTGTTGGATAACTGCATTTACGGCAACATCAAGTTCCTATACCTCTCCCCGGAACGTCTGCTTTCTACTCTAGTTAAAGAACGGTTATCTTACATGAAAGTTAACCTCTTCGCCATTGACGAAGCACATTGCATCTCTCAATGGGGTTATGATTTCCGTCCGCCTTACCTGTTGTTAAAAGATCTGCGTGAGATCCACCCGGATGTCCCCATGATTGCGCTCACGGCTACAGCAACCAGTTTTGTACGCAAAGATATTGTGGAGAAGCTTGAACTCCGCGATCCTCAGATCTTCGTTAAGAGCTTTGCCCGCAGAAATTTGAGTTACGTGGTTATGGACCTTGAAGACAAATATGGCAAGCTGCTAGACATCCTGAAAAATGTTAAAGGCAGCGGACTTATTTATGTTCGCAACAGGCGTGAAACGACTGAAGTGGCGCTATTCCTTCAGCGTAAAGGCATTGCCGCCGACTTCTATCATGCAGGACTAGAGAAAAATGAGCGGAGCACGCGGCAGGAAGCATGGAAGCAGAATAAGATCCGGGTGATGGTTGCAACAAATGCTTTCGGAATGGGGATCGATAAGCCCGATGTACGTTTTGTTGTGCACCTGGATCTGCCAGAGAGCCTAGAGGCTTATTACCAGGAGGCTGGCCGTGCCGGCCGGGATGAACACAAAGCCTTCGCGGTATTACTCGCAAACAAATCAGATCGCCTGGCATTACAGTCCAAATATGCCGATAGCTTTCCGACACCAGAAGACATCAAAAAGACTTATCATTACCTTGGTAGCTACTACCAGCTTGCTTATGGGGCCGGGCAGGGGCTAAGCTTTCCCTTTGATCTGGCAGATTTCTGCAAACGATTTAATCTTAGCGTGCTTAAAACGATTGCTGCGTTGAAGTTTCTGGAGCATGACGGATACCTCACCCTGTCGGAGAATATCTTCTTGCAATCTCGTTTGATGTTTATTCAAGGCCACGAAGACGTTTACCGCTTTCAGATAGAAAATGCCGGATATGACCCTTTGATTAAGACCGTACTTCGTGCTTATGGCGGATCCTTCGATCAGTACGTGAAGGTCAATGAAAATGAAATTGCAGGCAGGTTAAAGGTGTCCTATCAAACGGTCATAAACATGCTCCGGAAATTAGAGGAGCAGGAAATCATATCTTATCTTCCACATACGGACAAACCGCAGTTACAGTTTGTTGTGCCGAGGGTAGATCAGCTGCACATGGACATCGATGTGCGCTACATAGAACTTAGGAAGAAGCGTCAGGAAGACCAGATTTCAGCTGTACTTGCTTATGCCGCTACGCCACTATGCCGGAGTGTGCAGCTGCTGGCTTATTTCGACGAGCCTGCTGCAGACAAATGTGGACTTTGTGACATCTGCGTAGCCGAGAAAAAGCAGCAGGACCTGGATGAACTTGAAGAAAAAATCTCGTTCGAAATCGCAACTTTGTTGCAATCAGATCCACACACGTTGGATGCCTTGGTACCGGCACTGAAAACCGGAACCGAAGCGGATCGCTTAAAACAAATTCGCAATCTTTTAGACGCAGGAAAGATTAAGACTGATGGTAAGAACTATTACTTGTAACCTTTCCTGAAAATTAGTTGTTACTATATATGAACCATAAATAGAAAAAAATGAAACAATTTCTCCTAAAACACAAGTTCAGCCTGCTGCTCGTGGCAGCGATCTCATTCGCCGGATGTTCATCCAAATGTATCGAGGATTCCGGAAACCACATCGTCAGAGATATCACGGTTTCACCCTTCGATGAAATTGAGATCGATGGACCTGTAAAGCTTGTCCTTCGTCAGGATAGTTCATTCAAGCTAGCGGTTTCGGCCGACTCCAGTATCATAGACAAGATCAAGACCACGGTTAGCGGCGAAAAGTTTAAAGTTTCTTTAGATCCAATGCAGTACTGCGGCGGTGACTCTATTGTTATACATGCCGGTATCGGTGCACTGACGGAGATCAAAGCTGCCGGTGCAAGCAAAGTCTACAGTGAAGGTTCCTTGCATGTTGGAGATATCGATATGAAGCTTTCGGGTGCAACCGAACTAAATCTTAACCTATATGCTGGTAAAGTTAAAACTGAAAGTGACGGTGCGGCAAGGTTAACCTTAAGTGGACAGGCCGGAGCGCACGAACTTGATAGCAAAGGTGTACTTGAGTTGAATGCCTTTGACTTTGTTGTTGCTCAATATGATATTGATATCCAAGGTACAGGAAAATCGAACATCAATGTACTGAATGATCTTAAGGTGAAAACCAGCGGGTCCAGCACCATCTACTATAAAGGAAATCCAAAGAACGTATCGGATAAGAAATCCGGAACATCCAAACTGGAAAAAGTTAACTAGGTGGAAATCAAGAATAATAAGAAGGTCATCCGGGCATGGGCCATGTTCGACTGGGCGAATTCGGCCTACAATCTGGTGATTACTTCAACGATTTTCCCGGCTTACTTCACTGCGATTACGACTACCGCGGCACAGGGTGATCGGGTATCCTTCTTCGGCTGGAATGTGGTGAACACGGCACTGAGTAACTATGCGCTTGCCTTTGCCTACCTGATCATCGTGTTGATCTCGCCCTTGCTTAGTTCAATTGCGGATTACCGGGGCAATAAGAAGATCTATATGCAAATGTTCACCTGGCTTGGCTCAATTTCATGCTGTTTACTGTTCTTCTTTAAATTGGAAACGCTTGAACTTGGCGTCATTTGCTTTGCGCTTGCTGCAATCGGTTATGCTGGAGGATTCGTGTTTTACAACTCTTACTTGCCCGAGATTGCTTCCGTTGACCGCCAGGATGCGGTAAGCGCAAAGGGTTTTACTTATGGATACGTGGGTAGTGTAGTGTTACAACTGATATGCCTGGTTTTTGTCCTTAAACCAGACTGGTTCGGCATCTCGGATGCCAGTTTCCCTCCAAGATTATCTTTTCTCCTTGTGGGGCTCTGGTGGATTGTATTTGCACAAATTCCCTTTTTTGTGCTACCAAAGGGAAGTCCCAATTTCAATGTGGATGTGCAGCGTAAGATTTCGAGTGGCTTTGCAGAACTTGCCAAGGTCTGGCGCCAACTGAAGAACATGACGCAATTGAAGAAGTTTCTGCTGGCATTTTTCTTTTACGCTATGGGTGTGCAAACAACGATGTTAGCAGCTGCTGGTTTCGGCGCCAAAGTCTTACAGCTTCCAACTTCAAGTCTGATCATTACGATACTGATCATTCAGTTGGTGGCGATCGCTGGCGCAAACCTGATGTCGAAACTTTCCAAATTATATGGCAATGTGCAGGTGCTCTTGTTTGTAGTTGTCGTTTGGATCGGCATCTGTATCGCTGCTTATTTCGTGAACTCTATTGAAATGTTCTATCTGCTCGCTGGTGTAGTAGGATTGGTGATGGGTGGTATTCAATCGCTCTCACGCTCAACCTATTCCAAGTTCCTACCCGAAAATACACCCGACACCGCATCTTTTTTTAGCTTTTATGACGTTACTGAAAAGCTGGCCATTGTTGCAGGATTGGCATGTTTCGCTTACATTGAGCAGCTAACCGGCAACATGCGAAACTCCGTTATTGCACTGACCCTGTTTTTTGCCCTGGGATTGGTATTTTTGCTGGCCCTTAAAAAGGCATCACGACCATTATATACATCAAAATGAAAGTAGAACTTTTTGTACCCTGTTTTATAGATCAATTATATCCTGAAACTGCCTTTAATACGGTCAAGGTTCTGGAGAAAGCAGGGTGTGAGGTAAGCTATAATTCCAGTCAGACTTGTTGTGGACAGCCTGCGTATAATGCGGGATACTGGGAAGAAGCAAAAGTGATCGGTAACAAATTCCTCAATGATTTTTCTGATACCAAATATATTGTCTCACCATCTGCATCCTGCGTAGGGATGGTTAAATCTGGTTTTAACGACCTATTCACCAACTCTAACGTTCATAATCGATGCAGAAGCATTCAGAGTAATATCTTCGAACTTTCAGACTTCCTGATTAATGTCCTCAAGCGCGACTATTTTGGGGCAGAGCTTGGCGGGCGCGCGGTTTACCATGATTCCTGTAGTGGTTTGCGCGAATGCAAAATTAAAGAGGAGCCAAGGCAGTTATTGTCGAAGGTAATTGGACTCGAAATGGTGGAGATGCGCGATACCGATATGTGCTGCGGTTTTGGCGGTACTTTTTCCGTGAAATTTGACTCGATATCTTCAGCAATGGCCGAGCAGAAGGTGAATAATGCGCTCGAGCAGGATGTTGATTACATCATATCGACAGACCACTCGTGTCTGCTCCATATAAAAGGATACATCGAAAAGAACAATATTCCCTTAAAGACCATGCATCTTGCGGATGTATTGGCTAACGGCTGGTTAGAGAGTACGGAATACTAGCATTTAAATCCAACTTACTTGGCCCGGTAGCGCATACCGGGTTTTTTTATGCGCTAGCCTGAATAGAATTCATTCATCTACTCTAGTGACTATGTCCCGAGATAAACATTAATTGTAAACAACATATAGTAAACAGACTTTCCACTGTAAACAAATACCAGTATACTACAACTTGTGGTTGGCA
>NZ_JBQCME010000002.1:0-555240 GCF_051965375.1 Pedobacter sp. SAFR-022 | reverse complement strand
ACCCCGGAATACACCCATAATATCGAACGTACACAGCTATAAAGTAAAAATCAAATTGCAATCACTGTAAACATTATCCAGTAATAAAGTATTAATTGTAAACAACATATAGTAAACAGACTTTCCACTGTAAACAAATACCAGTATACTACATACCAGACTTGTCAGCTCGTGCATAACTATTGACCTGGTGTTAACAGGGGGTTGACAAGGGGTTGACAAGGCCTTGACAAGGCTAAAGGCGAAGAAGCACCTTGTCAACCCCTTGTGTAGGGTGGGTGAACAGCTTGTCTACTTACAAGCCAGCCTAAACACGTTATTTATAAAATATTCTGGTGATATTAGTTCTGACTCCAAAACTAAGCGGTATAGCTCTGTATCGCTGTTGCTCTAATTTGTTTAAACCGTGTGTATAGCTCGCTTCAGCAAAAACTAATACATTTCCAAAACTATAGTCTGTGCCAACACCCGCTTCCAGAAGCATTACAAGGTTGCTGGTGTTGTACATCCTAATGACGTCGGCTTCGGGATCACTGATCTTTGGCAGTAGAATAATCCCGCCACCGCCGCCGCCAAATCCATAAAATCCAAAATGTTTGATGGTTCGTCGGTAACCTAAATCCATACTCAATAGGTAAGTGGTAGACCGTCCATGCATTACCCGGTTGTTTGCACCTGCATCTAAGTTTAATTGGTCGTAACCATATGCGTTTAGTCCAATCTTAGGATAAAAGAAAAAGTTTTTAGGTCCAAGGAATACCAGACCTCCTAAGGAGGTGGAAAACTTTGCATCCAAAAAGTCTCTACTTTCTGCAACTGGCAAAGAAAGACCAAAGCCACTTCGAAAATAGATCTTGTCTTTTCGAATCTGGTTCTCCTGAGCAACAGTAGGAGTTTGGCTCATCGAAAATAGGAGTCCTGACAAAATAAGGCTGAGGGGAAAAAAGCGTCTGAGCATACCGCGGGAGTTTACCGCAATATACAACCAATCTGTTGCCAGAAAAGTTAATTTCTCGTGACGATTTAAAAGCCGGCTAATTACGCACTTAAAGAGACCTTCCAAATTAAATTTGGCAATTAAGGCTTAAAAATAATGTTTTGTGCGGCTATAGAAGATCTTATATTTCAGGAATATAGGGTCTACCAGGTTATGTATTGCTTAATATAAGTGGTAGAGGGGCTAGGTTAAAGCTCGCAATATTTAAAATAAAATTTTGATTATGCATTAAACTTGCTTTGCCTTAGTGGGTTATGCCGCTTATTTAATACTGCTGTCTATTGTATGCCGCTGCAAAATCGCTGCGCATTAACTTGAACCTTTCGACCACAGTAGCAACAAAAGCATCGTCGATAATTTGAAATATCTCGTTTACTTCACCACCACTAAGATCCAGTTCAGAGAGCTTGTAGCTTTGCTCGAGGGTTCCCTGCTCGAATTTAATAATGTACTTCTGGTTCATGTTAAAGATGCTAATCTTGCAATCTGGGTGGGGTAGTTCAGCTATGATTCTCATGTTGTGCGTTTAGGTAAAATCCAAATCTAATAATTATCTCCTTTTCACAAAAACTGCAAGTTTGCACGTAGCGAATTCTTAAATTTGGATTTTAATTGAGCATTATGGCAGAAGACTTAAACATCATTACCAGCGTAGATAAAGCAGAACGGTATCAATCCTTGATTCCTCAGATTAAGGGATTGGTAACGGGTGAGCCCGATCTTATCGCTAATCTGGCAAACATTTCTGCAGCCTTAAAAGAACAGTTTGGCTGGCTATGGATTGGTTTCTATCTGGTAAAAGGGGATGAATTGGTGCTTGGGCCGTTCCAGGGGCCAGTTGCTTGTACGAGAATCAGAAAAGGTAAAGGCGTTTGTGGAACCGCATGGCAGGATGGCGAGACGATCATCGTACCAGATGTTGACGCGTTTCCAGGGCACATTGCTTGTAGTTCAGCCTCCCGGTCCGAAATCGTTTTGCCACTATTCAAGAACGGGGAAGTTGCGGGGGTATTAGACGTTGATTCTGCATCTTTAAACGAATTTGACGAAGTAGATGCCAAATATCTTGCGGAAATCACCTCCTTAATATATGGCTAAGCTAAGCTATGCTTTTTATCAAGATCTTGATGTAAATAGCCTGGCAAAGCAGTTGCTGGGTAAGCAGCTGTTTACAAACATCGAGGGCGTTATTACAGGTGGCGTTATTGTGGAAACCGAAGCATATGCGGGTGTTGAGGATAAGGCTTCTCACGCCTATGGTGGGCGACTCACAGATCGAACCAAGACAATGTACCTTGCTGGTGGCGTGTCATACGTTTACTTGTGCTATGGCATTCACCACTTGTTTAATGTGGTAACAGGGCCGCTGAATACGCCACATGCCGTACTAATCAGAGGTTTAGAACCAACTATTGGACTTGAAGAAATGCTGCAACGTAGGGGGATGCCGGTTTTGAAGCCTAATCTGACCGCCGGCCCTGGGGCATTATCCAAAGCAATGGGGATAGATCGGGCCCTAAATGGCCAGGATCTGCTTGGTGAACAAATTTGGATTGAAGATGGTCCGTTAATACCCGACGAGCGTATAGCAGCTGTACCAAGAGTCGGCGTGGGCTATGCTGCGGAACATGCCTTATTGCCTTGGAGGTACTACATTAAAGGCAATAGATTTGTCAGTAAACCCAATCGTTAAAACAATTTCTTTTTCTGTACTGTTCAGATGGTATTACCTTAAAAATGATACCATGGAAAACGAAAAAAACATAAAAGAACTAAAGGATAAGATTGAAGAGGTCCGTATTTGCATGCTCACCACCTTAGATGCTGAAGGTCGGTTTTCCAGTCGCCCGATGGGAACGGCTCATGTAGAAGAGGATGGCAGTATTTGGTTCTTTACGAATGAATATTCATTAAAATCAAAGGAGATATCCAGAGACAACGAAGTCTCGTTGGCTTACAGTAGCCCTTCAAACAATACCTATCTGTATGTTAACGGTAAAGCAGAGCTTGTTGATGATCAAGAAAGGAAAAAAGCGTATTTTATGCCACCTGTGAAGGTGTGGTTCCCTGATGGGGTTGAAGATCCAAACTTGATACTGATCAAAGTAACACCTGCTTTTGCAGAGTATTGGGATAGCAGTTCCTCTAAGATGGTAGTCGCTTTCAACATGCTTAAAGCAATTGTAACAGGTCAAAAGTCTGATGTGGGCGATCATGGCGAGATGAAGTTTTAAAATCAATCGATTTATAATGAAAAGGCAGGTAATCAATTATCTGCCTTTTTTTTGATCTTTGTGTGATGATGGTCCTGAACGTTGCAGACATTCCAAAAGAGTTTAATGATTAAAATAGCCTACTGCGACATTTATGCGCATCCACTTCCAGAAGGGCATCGCTTCCCAATGTTAAAGTATGAACTTATCCCACTTCAGCTGCTTCATACCGGAAAGATCGTGCCTGAACAACTTTTCTGTCCAGCGCCTGCAGCGGAAGCGGTGATTTTGGCTACCCACGATCAGCAATACTGGGAACAACTTAGAGATCTGACCTTGCCTTACAAGGAACAGCGTCGTATTGGTTTCCCTTTGAATGCACAACTCGTAGAGCGGGAGATACGTATTGTACAGGGTACGATCGATGGCGCCTTGCATGCAATTGCGAATGGTATCGCATTCAATGTAGCTGGTGGAACCCATCACGCCGGTTCCAATTGGGGCGAGGGTTTTTGCTTGTTGAATGATCAGGCGATTGCCGCTAAATACCTGCTTGATAATGAATTATGTGAACGTATATTAATAATTGATCTAGATGTTCATCAAGGCAATGGTACTGCCGAGATCTTCTATGATGAGCCACGGGTGTTTACTTTTTCCATGCATGGTGATAAAAATTTCCCGTTCCGAAAGGAAAAATCTGACCTCGACCTTCCACTTGAAAATGGTATTACAGGAGAAACCTACCTCAAATTACTTAGGGAGCAGCTGCCAACATTGGTAAAAAGTTTTCAACCGGATTTTGTCTTCTATCTTGCCGGTGTTGATGTATTAAGTTCTGACAAGTTGGGCAAATTAAAACTCTCAAAATCAGACACGGCCGAACGGGACAGGATTGTTTTTGAGCTTTGTAAAGCACACAATTTACCGGTTCAGGTGAGTATGGGTGGAGGTTATTCTGCCGATATAAAAGATATTGTTGATGCGCATTGTAACACTTTTATAGCTGGATTTGATATTTTTGAGCTATTATGAAGATCGTTATTGCGGAAAAGCCATCTGTAGCAAGGGAGTTGGCAAAAGTCTTTGGAGCTACAACAAAAAGAGATGGCTATATAGAGGGTAAAGGATATTCGTTCACCTGGGCATTTGGGCATCTATTACAATTGGCACCGCCCCAGGAATATGGCTTCATCGGCTGGCGCCGACAACATTTGCCAATGCTGCCTAAAAAATTCAAGCTGTCAGTACGTAAGATCAAAACGAAGGATGGTCTGATTGAGGACCCCTCTGTGCGGAAGCAGCTCGATATCATAAAGAAGCTATTCGACGAGGCTACAGAAATTATCGTTGCGACCGATGCCGGGCGGGAGGGTGAATTGATTTTCCGCTATATCTATTATTATCTTAAATGTAAAAAGCCCTTCAAGCGGTTATGGATTTCTTCCCAAACTGATGAGGCGATTAAAGAGGGATTCAGGAATCTGAAGCCAGGTACTGATTACGACACACTTTTCAATTCGGCACATTGTCGCTCTGAATCGGACTGGCTGGTTGGTATGAATGCAACGCAAGCATTAAGTATTGCTGCGGGTAATAGAACGGTGCTCTCACTCGGTAGGGTGCAAACACCCACGCTGGCGATGATTTGTGCCCGATATATCGAATCCAAGAACTTTGTGCCAAAACTATTCTATCAGTTGAGCATTTTGCTGGATAAAGACGGACAGCAGTTTAAAGCAATGTCGGTCGCTAGTTTTGACAAAAAAGAAGATGCTGAGGCATTGTTTGAGAAAATTCAGGATGTAAATAGTGGATTTCCCCTGGGTGCTTTGATTAAAGATGTAGAGTCGAAGCCGAGAAAGGAGCCACCTCCCTTATTGCATGATTTAAGCAGTATTCAGCAGGAAGCCAATAAGAAGAAGGGCTACACGGCCGATCAGACACTAAGCATTCTGCAGAGCTTATATGAAGGTAAGTTGATTTCTTATCCAAGAACAGGCAGCCGTTACATAGGGGATGATGTATTCGCTGGAATACCAAAACTGATTGATCAATTAAAAGGGCATCCGGATTTCGGTAAGAGTGCAGAATTCCTTTCTACTGTTCCTTTGAACAAAAGGAGTGTGAATGCAAAGAAAGTCACTGATCACCATGCTATCTTGCCAACTGGTGAAGTGCCTTATCACCTCAGTAGCGACAAACAAGCTGTTTATGATATGATCGTCGGCCGTATGCTGGAGGCATTTCATAAGGAGTGTATCAAAGAATTAACAAAAATCACTATTGAATCGGGCTCCGAATTCGTGGCTAACGGTACGGTGATCCGCGCTGCTGGCTGGCGTTCGGTTTTGAACGACCCTGAGGAAGACAGTAAAAGTGAGGAAAGCCTTTCCCTTCCAAAAGTGAAAAAAGAGGAATTGTTACCCATTCTGGAGAAAGCATTGGTGGAGAAACAAACGAAGCCCAAACCCCTATATAATGAGGCATCCCTTTTAAAAGCGCTGGAGACCTCGGGCAAGGAGATCGAAGATGAGGAGCTACGCTATGCCATGAAAGACAGTGGACTTGGTACGCCAGCAACAAGAGCTTCGATTATTGAGACCTTGATTACAAGAGAATATATCAGGCGTGAGAAGCGTAATCTTGTTCCATCTGACAAAGGCTTAGCAGTTTATGAGGTGGTAAAAGATCAGATGATTGCCCAGGCCGAGCTTACCGGACAGTGGGAAAAGCGATTGGAGGAAATCCGGTCGGGAGCATCAGTGTCTGAATTCAAAGAAGAGATTACAACCTATACGAGAACCATTACGGAGCAGCTTTTGGCCTGCGGGGTGAGCATCATGGAAAAGTCACCGGCTTAGTACATCATTTAGTGGTATCGTTTTTGCGAATTTTGCGTACACAACGAAACTTTGAATGGATAGACCAAAACGAGTAATGATTGCTGACGACGATAAGGCGATTGTAGATGCAGTGCAAGCGATGCTTGAATTTGGAGGTTATGAGGTGAGTTATACTTATGATGGTGCAACACTCTTAGACTTGAAAGAGAATTTTCCTGATTTAATATTATTAGACATCTGGATGTCTGGAACCGATGGCAGGGATGTTTGTAAAGCTTTGAAGCTCAAGGAACTCACTAGGGACATACCAGTCATCATGATTTCAGCAAGTCCGGATCTGGAGAACTCAGCTAAAGAGGCTGGGGCAGAAGATTTTCTGGAAAAACCTTTCGATATGGATGATCTTTTAGACAAGATTGGTGTTCAGCTTAAGGCTTCTTCTGAAAGCAGCATCTGTTAAACAATTGCAAACCTTCTCTGTTAATCATTAAATATTAAGAACAGAATAGCATGAAAACAGATTTTATAGAGATATTTCAAACCATCCGTGCCGAACTACAACCTTATGCTGCCCTTGGATTCACGAACCGGATAAACAGTGAGGAGGAGTATGATTTGTGGAGTGAAAAGAACATAAAAGCAGATAATGTAACCGAGCGATTCTTTGCAAGTATTAAGATAGAAGCTGATCATGTTTGTTTTCGCTATTCCACTTTAACAGGGGATGGCGAATTACAAGAGCGAATTACGAAACTTGATGATGTACTTAAAATGAAGATCGACGATATCTTATCTGCAACCTACAAGACCTTCAAAGAGACGGAGTGGGTGTAAAGGAACGTTGGCATCTTGATCTTCTGCAGCTCCTAGCTGATTGGGGCATTGCGGCTGAACTTGTTCCTAATGACCGGTTGATACTAATTCGCTTGCTGAGCCATGATGTTGTAATAAACTGCATATCAATAAGCAACCAACTTGAAGCGGATGAAGTTATTGCCGCCCAAAAGCATCATTTTGACCTGGGGATACAGTTTGTGAGCCTTTGGGAAGATGTTTGGTGCTCCAGGCAAATGCAGGTGCTGAATAGAATTCAATCCTTAACCGGCCGGAATACACGAATACACGGGCGGAAAACAACGGTAATTTCATTAGACAAACAGCAGGCGGATACATTTTTATCCGCCTTTCATATTCAAGGGCCTGCGATGGCTCGTTACAAGCTGGGTCTGCAATACCAGAATGAGCTGGTGGCTGTAGCTACTTTTAGCGGCACACGTTTAATGCGGCAGCATGCTGAAGGCTATCGCTCAGCGGAGTTGATTCGTTTTGCAACCAAGTCTGGTTTTACCGTCACAGGTGGTCTAACCAAATTGATTAAGCATTTTGCCTCATCCGTTAAAACAAATGATATCATGAGCTATGCAGACCGGGACTGGTCGATGGGCAAAGGTTATGAAGCTGCTGGCTTCACATTTCACAGTTTGATGCCTCCGGCTTCGCTCTGGTTGGACGTCTGCACCAACAAAAGGTATTTTCAACATCGGTTGCCGAGCATGCCTCAGGGTCTTGGCGCATCCGAAAAAGGTGACCACAGTTCAAGATTTGTGAAGATTTTCAATACTGGAAACCTTAAATACATCCTATACTTGTAAGATGTTACCGGTAGAATCAAAGATTGCTAATCCGCTAGTCGTTATTTTAGGTCCCACTGCATCTGGCAAAACGAAGCTTGCCGTGTCCGTTTCTGCCGCATTAGACGCAGAGATCATCAGTGCAGATAGCAGACAGGTTTTTAGAGGGATGGACATTGGAACCGGGAAAGACTTGACTGAATATAATTATCACGGAATCAACATACCATATCATCTTATCGATATTAAAGATGCAGGTGAAAGATACCACGTCGATGAATTTAAAAATGATTTCTTTGAGGTATTTCAACAACTAACCCGGCGAAAGAAGCTGCCGCTTCTGTGCGGCGGTACCGGGATGTACATTCATAGTGTGCTTCAAAATCATGCTTATACTTCAATACCAGTCGACCTGGACTTACGTTCGACATTATTGGTTAAAACGCAGCAGGAACTGAATACCGTGTTAGATCAATTCGCGCTTGAGAATACCGAGCACGCTGATCGCTCCACTCGCAAACGGCTTATACGCGCTATTGAAGTCGCAACATTTCTAGCTTCAAACAAACTTGAACTGGTACCAAGACCCGAGATCAGCCCTTATATAATTGGCCTCTATGACGACGTTGGCACCAGACGGGAGAAAATCCACAAGCGACTGGAAAGGCGTTTAGACGAAGGTATGATTGAAGAGGTGGCAGGCTTGCTTGAATCTGGTGTGTCGGCAGAAATGCTCTGCTTTTACGGTTTAGAATACAAAATTGTCGTGTCCTATCTGAAACATCAGGTTTCTTATGCTGACATGAAAACGCAGCTTTATAATGGAATTTGCCAGTATGCAAAACGTCAAATGACCTTTTTCAGAAAGATGGAGAAGGATGGGGTTAACATCCATTGGTATCAGGCAGATATAGATCCTGAAAACTTGCGTGAGCAGGTTTTAAATGACATTAAAAGTAACTTTTTCGATATCAAAACGACTTAATTGAAGTGCAGAGGCTGGCAGATTTGCCTGCTGTGGCATACCTTTTGATTATGGGCAATTGTCAAACAAGAATATATTTAATGACGTTTGATTAAACTAAATAATTATAAAATGAAAAGATTTACTAAAATTTTAGCTTCTGCAGCAGCTGTAGTTGCTTTATTCTTCAGTACTAATGTAAATGCACAGACTCCAAACTTCGGTATTGGCGCAAACGTGGGTGTACCTACAAATAATGACTTCCATAATCTTAGCTTAGGTGTTGATGCTCGTATCCAGTTTAATGTGGTAAAACAGTTATCTGTTCCTGTGACTGTTGGTTACACGCATATGATCGCTAAGGACAATGCATTTGCGCAAGGTGCTGAGGTGAAGGATTACGCCTTTATTCCAGCTAAGGCGGGATTAAAGTACTTCTTTAGTCCAACTGGATCCGGGTTATATGCCTTAGGTGAAGTCGGTGCGGCCTTCGGAGTATCGGAACGTTCTAAAACTGCATTCTTGTACTCTCCAGCGATAGGTTATTCTTGGAGCAGCGGTTTAGACTTAGGCGTGAAATACGAGAGTATTTCAAAGGCTGTTAAGTATACGGATGATAACATGGGACATGTTGCGATTCGTGTAGCTTATGGCTTCAAGTTGTAAGTTATGTATTTAACAAAAACCCCACTTGCGTTGCAGGTGGGGTTTTTTGTTTAATAGCTTTCGCAATTGATTATAATTTGAATTACATAAGTTGGGAAACCAAACTTGATTTTCAATCAATCTTTCCAAATTTAAAATTTTAGTGCTAATTTGACCAAAATAGAGCCCAGGCTCATAAGCCGAATATCAAAACGTAAAAGAATGAGAAACTATGCCGGAATTGTGCTGATGCTTGTTTTAGCTGCTTGCTCAAATGCTCAAAATCCCAAAGAATCAAAAGATACAGAAACCACGGCCGTGGTTGATGCTACAGGTGGAGTAGAGTTGGAAAACCCAAAACTCCAGTCAATTTACGACAACTATGTTATACTCAAAGATGCGCTGGTATCATCTGAATATGAGGTGGCCAAGACAGCTGCATCGTCCCTTCAAAACAACCTGGCCGTTTTTGAAGGTTGTGAAAATACCGCATTAATTGCTAAGAAGATTTCTGAATCAAAGGATATTGCTGCACAGCGTAAGGAGTTCACCTATCTGAGCTCAGATGTTATCGCATTGTTTAGCCACGCAACTTTGAAAAAAGGCACCATTTATGTCGAACACTGCCCAATGGCAAACAAGGGCGATGGTGGTTCATGGCTTTCGTCGGAAAAAAAGATACAAAATCCTTATTATGGCGATGAAATGATGGAATGTGGTTCCGTTAAGGATCAATTCACGGCAAGCCTTTAATAGGAATATTGAATTTATTAGCAGGTTTTTCGAAATAATTGAACAGCTTTGTTGATAGTGAAATGATGATGGTTAGATTTAATTACGTTTAAAATAAATATATAATATGTCAGATATCGTAGAAATAAAGATTGATGGGAAGGTTTATGAGTTTCCTGTTATAACAGGAACAGAGGGAGAGAAGGCTATAGATATTTCTAAATTAAGGGACTTGACGGGTCATATTACTTTAGATTTTGGTTACAAGAATACTGGATCCACCAAGAGTGCAATCACATTCCTTGATGGTGAAAAAGGAATATTGAAGTACCGGGGCTATGAAATTGAGGAACTTGCAAAGAAATCTACCTTTCTTGAGGTTGCCTACTTGCTGATCTATGGAGATCTTCCGACTTCAGACCAACTTGCTGGCTTACAAAGCAACATTAGTCGCCATACGCTTATCCACGAGGATATGAAGAAGTTTTTGGATGGTTACCCATCTAAATCTCACCCTATGGCTCAGCTTTCATCTTTGGTTTGTTCGTTATCTACATTCTACCCTGAATCGTTAAATGCAAATTCTTCGCCTGAAACCATGGATTTAACCATGATCAAATTGCTTGCGAAGTTTCCGACGATTGTAGCCTTCATTTACAAGAAATCTCTTGGTCATCCGCTTATCTATCCAAAAAATAAGTACGACTATGTAAGTAACTTCATTCACATGATCTTCGGTCAGCGTACGGAAGAAGTGGAGATAGATCCGGTTGTAGTTGCAGCGATGAACACGCTGTTGATCCTACATGCCGATCACGAGCAAAACTGCTCCGCATCTACAGTGCGGATGGTTGGATCTTCAGACTGTAACCTGTATGCTTCTGTATCTGCAGGTATTGATGCCTTATGGGGTCCATTACATGGCGGTGCTAATCAAGCTGTAATTGAGATGCTTGAGAAGATTAAAGAAGATGGTGGAGACACTGAAAAATGGATCAATAAAGCGAAAGATAAAAACGATCCTTTCCGTATGATGGGCTTCGGGCATCGCGTTTATAAGAACTTTGACCCGAGGGCAAAGATCATTAAGAAAGCGTGTGATGACATCTTAGCGAAGCTAGGTATCAATGATCCGGTACTTGAAATCGCAAAGAAACTTGAAGAGGCAGCTCTGAATGATCCTTATTTCGTAGAACGTAAGCTTTATCCAAACGTTGATTTCTATTCTGGTATCATCTACCGTGCCTTGGGTTTCCCTACGGATATGTTTACCGTATTGTTCGCCCTTGGCCGTCTTCCAGGATGGATCGCACAGTGGAAAGAGATGCACGAGAACAAAGAGCCTATCGGTCGTCCTAGACAGATCTATGTAGGTCATAAAGACAGAACTTTCACTGATATTTCAGAGCGATAATATCCGTACAAAAGATTCAATCCAAATGGTATATCATTTTAGACATACTGCAAATGAATTGAGAATATTTAACAAAGAAAAGCCCCTGAAATTAAACTTTCAGGGGCTTTCTTATTTTAGTTGGTTTTGAAAAACCAGTTGTAACTATAAATTACAACATGATCATTGTTACTGCGATGATGATTAAAATGGAGAGGTTAAATACAATCAGATAGCCGAACATTAAAAATGCGAATTTAGCTACCGTTACCCATCTTCTGCTATTATAAAACGTTCTTAGCGAGCGATAGATGTACCATAATGCATATATAAACCAGGCAGTGTTTAGCAGAAATGAAATGCCAAAAAACAGGTCAAAAAACCAGGTAAGTGCATTAAGTATAAGCAGGCTTAGAAAAAGCGCAGCGTGCACGTGAAAGGAATAAATGAGATGCTCGTAGTAGTATTTCTTAGATCTGAAGTAAACGAGTTTCAAAATCAATGCAAATAAAGGGAGTAAGATGAACATCATCTTAGGCACATTGTGCTTGATGTCTTCCTTGATCTTTTCTCCGGCGTTTGGATACTTTCGTAGCTCCAGGTTTTTGCGAATGATATAGTGCTTAAGAAAGTTATCCCGCTCTTTAGCAGGTAGCGCTTTCTGCCGATTCTCATAGGCATTTACAGTCGTATCGACTTTGTTAACCCAATCGTCATTGATCGTGAAATCATTCGATTCCGTATTTTTCTCATTAGCCTCAGAGATTGCTACTCTAATGATGCTATCTCGTTGTGCGGATGTTAGTGCTCGATTCTTTAGATCCTGTTCTAACCTTTCGATTTTTAGAAAAGCCTCTTTCTTTTTTGTAGTATTCGTGGTCTGCGCTGCCTCTTGTTCTACTTCATTCGACTTCGAGCTGCTAAGCATAAACAGGAAAAAAACAATACTGATGAAGATGTAAAGCCTTATCGGATGGATGAAAGCCACTCTTTTACCCGCTACATAGAGCTTAGAGAGATAGCCTGGCTGCATAAGCAGAGGCTTGATGGTCCCGAAGAACTTGGATTCAAAGTGAAAGTAATCCGCTATAGCATGGCTGATCATGTGAATAGCATCTTCTCTGATTTCTATGTTCTCCTGACCACAATGCGTGCAAAAATGTTCCTCTACGTGGTGGCCGCAGTTCAGGCAGTTAGATTCCTTCCTATATTTACCGGTTGACATGTGATTATGTTGTTTATGCCTAAATTAGTGCTCCAAAGCTTTGATCGCCGTTTCTTCTGCAGCTGTGTGTTTGTATTTGAAAACAAAGGGGAATGTAACCGCTAAAACGAGCGTATATGTAGCAAATGTGATCCAGATGTTTGTCCAATCTTTGCTTTGATCAGCATAGGTAAAGAAATGTTCAATGATCCAACCGCTGGAGAAACTTCCGAATAGTGCACCAAAACCATTCACCATCATCATAAACAGACCCTGTGCACTTCCACGCATTTTCGCGTCTACTTGTGTTTCAACGAATAATGAGCCCGAAATATTAAAGAAATCGAAAGCCATTCCGTAGATGATACAGGAAAGAACAATCATCCATAATCCCCCAGCAGGATCTGCAAAGGCGAAAAGCCCGAATCTTAACACCCAGGCAAGCATACTGAAAAGCATGACGTACTTAATTCCGAATTTCCGAAGGAAGAAGGGGATAGCCAGAATAAACAGCGTTTCAGAGATCTGGGAGATGGACATAATGATTGCCGGGTATTTTACTGCCAATAGGTTCGCATATTCAGGAACATTCTTGAAATCGTGAAGGAATGTATCTCCATAGGCGTTTGTTAACTGCAGTGCAGCGCCTAGTAGCATAGAATATAAGAAGAATATTGCGAAGTTCCCTTGTTTGAATAAGGAGAAAGCCCGAAGGCCTAAGGCGTCAACGAAGGTCTTTGTCTCCGTTTTCTTAGCCAGGGGTGGACATTTTGGCAACGTAAAAGCATAGATCCCTAGAAATAAAGAAACTGCAGAAGCGATGTAGAATTGGTTTGAAGAAGCTTCATTACCTGTTAAACTCACCACCCACAGCGCGGCAATAAAGCCGATAGTTCCCCATATCCGGATGGGAGGATAGTCCTTAATTACGTCTTTTTCATTATTCTTTAAAGCAGTATATGCCACGGTAATAGAAAGGGAGAGTGTAGGCATGTAGAAGATCATATTAAGCAATATGACCCAGAAGAAAGTTGTTGGATTATCAACAAGCGGAAGGCTGAAGAGCACAAAAGCGCCTAGAATATGCATGATGCCCAGTAACTTTTCCGCATTGATCCAGCGGTCTGAAACAATGCCTGCAAGCGCCGGCATGAATATCGATGCGATACCCATAGTTGAGAATATAACCCCAAATTCAGAACCAGACCATTGTTTATTTTGAAACCAGTAAACACCAATTGTAATAAGCCATGAACCCCAAATGAAAAACTGAAGGAAATTCATCAGGGTTAGGCGGAACTTAACGTTCATAATAACAGTTTAGTTTAATTTTAAGATTGAAAAAAGCATTATGTAAAATAATAAACTGACTGTCACGCATTCCTTAAGTAATTGTTCAAGGTCAAGCTATTAATTGATTCAAATGAAGTACTATGCAGAGTTTCGTTTGTTGATTTCGTCTCTGATTCTTGCCGCTTTCTCATAGGCTTCTTCGGCGATAGCCTCTTGAAGTTTTTGTTGAAGTTCCTCCAGGCTGTACGACTTATAACTGGAGCCTGGTATGGAAGTGTTTATGTCTTCGGATCCCTGTTCCTTGGAGATGCTGTCTATATTCTCTAGAAAAAGAAAGTCCTCTCCTTCAATTAATATTCCGGCAGAAGACAAGATAAATTCATAGGTGTAGATATTGGCGTTAAATCTTACCGCAAGTGCGATTGCATCTGAGGTACGGGCATCAATCTCCTGAACAGTATTCCCGTCAGAACAAATGATCTTTGCAAAAAATACGCCTTCCACCAGGTTATAAATAAGTACCTCCCGGATTTCGATGTTGTAGGCGAGTGCGAATGTTTTAAAAAGGTCGTGGGTAAGTGGACGGGTAGGTGTCATCTTCTCCATCTCTATGGCGATCGCTTGCGCTTCAAAGGCACCTATGATGATGGGAAGACGTCGTCGTCCATTAATCTCTCCTAACACGAGCGCGTATGCTCCAGACTGTGTCTGGCTGTAGGATAATCCAACGATATCAAGTTTTACTTTTTTCATGATTAAGAATACCTGGGCCGGGCTAGCCGGCCAGGTATATTATCCTTTATGTGCTTTTAATGCTTGAATTAATTTTGGTACAACCTCAAAAGCGTCGCCAACAATTCCATAATCAGCAACTTTGAAGAAAGGTGCTTCAGGATCTTTATTGATCACAACAATTACTTTTGAAGAGCTGATACCAGCAAGGTGCTGTATCGCACCCGAAATACCTATTGCGATATATAAGTTTGGACTTACCGTTATTCCGGTCTGACCAACGTGTTCAGAATGTGGTCTCCAGTCTGCGTCTGATACCGGTTTTGAACAGGCAGTTGCAGCGCCCAATAAACCTGCAAGTTCTTCAATCATACCCCAATTTTCAGGCCCTTTTAATCCTCTTCCCGCAGAAACTACAATTTCCGCATCAGGAAGAGAAACTTTGTCGGTCGCCCTGATAATTTCTTTAACAACTGCGTTGAAATCCGAAGCATTTTCAGCAGGTGTAAATGCCTCGATCGCTACATCATTCGCTCCAGCTTCCTTAACACCGTAAGCGTTAGGGTTTAAAGCAACCACCTTATTTTCAGACGTAATTTCAGTTACCGCAAAGGCTTTACCGGAGAACGCTGTTTTTTTCACTTTGAAGCTTCCACCATCATTGGTTGGAAGTTCTATAGCGCCATCTACAAATCCGGCCTTCAGTTTAACAGCTACACGAGGTGCCAAACCTTTACCGGAGAATGAGTTTGAAAGCACTACGATGTTTGCACCTTCTTTTGCAGCAGCTTCTGCAATAACAGAAGCATAAGCTTGGTTAACGAAGTTTGTTAATTGGCTTGTATTAACAGAAAGAACCTTAGATGCACCATATTTTCCAAGTTCTGCTAATGTTGGCTCTTCAACATCTCCAATGGAGATTGCAGTAAGGTTTGTATTATTTTGTTCAGCGATGGCTTTTGCATAAGAAACTGCTTCATAAACAGATTTCTTAAACTTTCCATCGGCGTGTTCTACGTAGACTAAAACTGACATATATCGTTTATTATACTTATGAGTGGAAGGGATTAGATTACTTTAGCCTCTTGATGTAAAAGGTCGATCAGTTTTTCGGTATCCTCAGATGGTACAAGTTTCACTGTTCCTCTTGGTGGAGGCGTTTGAAAGGACTCGATTTTAGACAGTTGCTCAATATCTTTAGCTTCAACAACCTGCAATGGCTTTGTTCTTGCCGACATGATGCCCCTCATATTTGGGATCTTCGGTTCAGCAACACCTTCAGCACAGCTGGCGATGAACTTTCCAGTCACGGTCAGGATTTCTTTACCACCTTCAATTTCTCTTTCGATTGTTGCGGTACTTCCATCATAGTCCAGTTTTTTAATGATTGAAATGGATGGAATATCCAAAAATTCACCGATCATGGATGCAACTTGCGCGCCATTGTAGTCAATAGATTCGCGGCCGGTAAGAATCATATCGAATTCCTGGTCCTTGGCATATTCAGCAATCTGGAAGGCAGTGAAATAAGCATCACGTGGCGCTGCATTGATCCTTACGGCGTTATCAGCTCCAATGGCTAGTGCTTTACGGATGGTCGGCTCGGTAGTGTTTTCTCCAACGTTAATGACGGTTACAGATCCTTTTCCACCTTCGCAAAGCGAAATAGCTTTGGATAACGCAATCTCATCGTAAGGGTTCACAATGTATTGAACACCCGCAGTATTGAATTGTGTATTATCGTTAGTAAAAGTTATTTTTGTGGTTGTGTCTGGCACATTACTTATACAAACTAATATTTTCATAAAAAAAGTCTTTTTGCAAATCTAATTAAAAAAGCAAGGATTAAAAATGCAAACTACCCGATTAAACAAGTTATTAGAATTTTTGAAAGCTGATCCTTCCGATCCCTTTATCCTATATGCGCTGGCCACTGAATACAATACCGCAGCGGACTATCAACAAGCATTTCATTACTATAATCTACTGGTTGAGCAGCGTCCGGATTATGTGGGAACATACTACCATTTAGGAAAGCTTCATGAAAAGACCGGCAACAAAGAAAAGGCTGTCGAAATCTACAGAATGGGCCTAAAGGCCGCTAGAGATAAAAACGACAATCATGCTTTTTCAGAGCTTCAGGGAGCTTTGAACTCGGCTTTGGGACTTGATTATGAAGACGATTAACCTGGGGTGCTTTGGTAGCTAAAAGACTGTTGTTTATTCGCCAGGTGATATTGTTTACGTTCACCGCCTTCGGTGGTGCTCAAGCACATATGGCACTTTTGCTAAAGTATTTCGTTAAGGACCTTAAATATATTTCCGAGGAAGATCTGCTGGAGCTGAATGCACTTGCGCAGGTACTACCTGGCCCAGCATCAACTCAAACCCTGGTCGGGCTCGCATACAAAGTCGGGGGACTGGGTTTATCGATTATCACTTTCCTCATCTGGATAATTCCTTCAGCAGCTCTTATGACTTTTGCCGCGGTAAGTTATGCAAGGCTGGATCATAAGAACCAGTTTGTGGAGATTATGAGGTACATCCAACCAGTAGCGCTGGGCGTGGTCGCCTATGGTGCCGTTAACCTGGGTAAAAAGGTCCTGCGATCACAGTTGTCTTTCTTTCTTGCTGGCGCTGCAGTGATCGCAACGCTTGTGCTAAGAAATGCCTATGTTTTCCCGCTTGCGATATTAATAGGGGGTATCATTTCCTCGTCAATTGACACACCACGTGAGGAGAATGAGTTGAGGATGCGTTTGTTTTCGAACATCAACCGTAATAAGCTGATCTACTATTTTGGGGTATTGCTATTCCTCGCATTACTAGGTGCAATTATTAACACGACCTCGCCTTTTAGTTTGCCGATCAGGTTGTTTGAGAATTTTTATCGCAACGGAATCTTCATTTTCGGGGGCGGGCAGGTCCTTGTTCCCCTGATGTTCACGGAGTTCGTTCAAATGAAACATTACCTGAATGCTTCAGAGTTTCTATCCGGCTTTGCCTTGCAACAAGCACTTCCCGGGCCCACATTCTCCTTTACCAGTTACCTGTCCGCATTAAGCATGAAGAACTTCGGCTACGGATTCTATGGCCAGCTGCTCGGCGGCGTGATCGGAGTGTTGGGCATCAACCTCCCAGGTGTGATCCTGGTACTGTTCATTGTTCCTTTCTGGGATGATTTAAAGAAGGTGAACCGAATTAAGTACTCACTCTCCGGCGTCAATGCGGTTAGTGTTGGCTTCATCATTGCTGCCTTTATCCTGCTTGTTAAGCCCATAGGATTGGATGCAATGTCCATCATCATTATTACCCTTACGTTCTTCACGCTAAACTACACGAAGATCAGTGCACCAATCTTGGTCATTGCAGGTATTGCTCTGGGCTATTTTCTATAGATGTTCTATCCAATATAAACAACAAGGCCGGTAGTCCAAACTACCGGCCTTGTTGTTTATTATTTCATCTTAGCAGTAAGAATGATTAGAATGGAGCATCTTCATCCTGCATGTCATCCATGCGGGACGGCTTGATGATTACATTCCCGAATGAGGAGCGATCAAAATCAGGAGAGGGCGCCAGACCCGCACCGGGGCTGTCTGAAGAGAACGAATTCTGCGGCGCAAAATCTTCTTCCAGATCCTGAAACTTCACATATTTACCTACGAAGCGCAGTGGTACAATACCGGTTTCACCATTCCTGTGTTTCGCGATGATAACCTCACCAACACCAGCCTGCGATCTGCCTTGTTCATCTTCTGTAATGCCATAATATTCCGGGCGGTAAAGGAAAAGTACCATATCGGCATCCTGCTCAATAGATCCAGATTCCCTTAAATCGGATAGGAGTGGTCGTTTACCATTCTGACCCGGCCTGTTTTCAACCGCACGACTCAGCTGTGATAGTGCAAGCACGGGTACGTCCAGCTCTTTTGCCACAGATTTCAGGGCCCTTGAAATACTACCAATCTCCTGCTCACGATTTCCACCGCCACCTTCACCTTTGCCATGCATTAACTGAAGGTAATCGATAATGATCATCTGAATATCGTACTGTGACTTCAACCTTCGGCATTTCGCACGAAACTCAAAGATGTTTAAGGCAGGAGTATCATCAATTAACAGAGGTGCTTCAGTCAGCGTGCCAATTTTACTGTGTAATTGTTGCCATTCCCATTCGGCCAAATTCCCCTTCCTAATCTTTTCCTGTTCAATCTCGGTTTCCCCAGAGATCAGACGATTAACAAGCTGTACAGAGGACATCTCCAAAGAAAATACCACCACGGGTTTCTTAAAATCTACAGCGGCATTTCGTGCGCAACTCAATACGAAGGCTGTTTTACCCATCGCCGGACGAGCTGCAATAATAACCAAATCGGACTTCTGCCAACCACCGGTAATCCGGTCAAGTGCGGTAAAGCCTGATGGTACACCGGTAAGACCGTCAGTTTTGGTTCTGAGCTCCTCAAGTGTGGCTAATGATTGTTTGATGATCTCATCCATCTTTTGGGTATCTCTTCGAAGGTTATTTTGAGCGATATCAAAAAGATTCTTCTCTGCATGGTCTAAGAGATCGAAAATGTCAGTCGTATCCTCGTAAGCATTTTGAATGATCTCAGAAGAGATGCGAATAAGTTCCCTCTGGATATACTTCTGTGAAATGATCCGGGCATGGTACTCGATATTCGCTGCAGACGCGACACGGTTAGTCAGATTGGTGATATAATATGCGCCACCAACCATCTCAAGCAGGCCCAATGTTCGTAGCTCCGAGGTTACGGTTAGGATATCAACCGGCTTTGACTTCTGGAACAACTGCTGTATTGCTTCAAATATTTTTTTATGTGATTCCTGATAAAATACTTCAGGTTTTAGAATATCAATTACTGTGGACAGGGCATCCTTTTCAAGCATTAAAGCACCTAAAACGGCTTCTTCAAGGTCAATCGCCTGCGGCGGAATTTTCCCCATGGTGCTTACAGAATTGGTCAACCTGTTCTTACGCGAAGTAAAGCTAGACCTTTCCTGCCCCTGGTTTGCATTGTCAATTATCATAATACAAAATTATGGAAAATAACCCTGCATCCGAGATTTCTTTTTGCACATAATCATATCCCCCAAAGGAAAACATGATGTCTTAAAGCAAGACCTGGTGCATGAAGACAAAACGAAAAAAATAATGTATTTTTGCAGGATAATTTATAAAGAATGGAGCAGTTCAAAAGGTCTGGAAGACCTAAAGAAAATAATGAGTTTATATTTGGTATACGTGCTGTAATCGAAGCGATTAAGGCGGGCAGGGATATCGAAAGTATCTATCTGCAACGCAGCTTGAACGGCGAGCTGATTGTTGAACTAAAAAGTCACCTGAGAAACCTCGACGTTCCGGTCCATAACGTGCCCGTGGAGAAACTTAACCGCATGACCCAGAAAAACCATCAGGGCGTTATCGCAGTAATCTCATCCATCACCTTTCAAAAAATTGAAGATATCATTCCCGCGATCTACGAGAAAGGAGAGACCCCTCTAATCTTAATACTAGATGGTATTACCGACGTGCGCAACATGGGGGCAATCGCCAGAACTGCGGCCTGTACAGGTGTTCATGCCATTGTCGTCCCAATAAAGAATACAGCACAGATCAATGCAGATGCCATAAAAACTTCAGCGGGCGCACTTTTTACCATTCCCGTATGTCGTCATCCGAACCTGCATAAAACAGCACTTTTCCTTCAGGAATGTGGGCTCCAGATCGTTGCATGTACTGAAAAAACCAGCGACCTTATCTATGCTCCCGATTATACCGTTCCAACGGCCATTGTAATGGGCGCAGAAGATGAAGGCATTTCGAACGACATCATGCGTATGGCTAATCACCTTGCTAAGATCCCGATGTTTGGTGAAATTGGTTCACTTAACGTATCTGTATCCACTGGTGTAATTTTATACGAGGCGATAAGACAACGTTCTTCAGTGCAATCATAAAGCAAAGCATACCTAATAGAAAAGGCCGGCAATTTGATAAATTGCCGGCCTTTTATTTAAACGTTCTATTTCGCTAGATAAATCTGGTACCGAATTTACCTTTTACATCAGCAACAATTTGTTTTACGCTTTCTTCTTCTGTTCTTGGACAAATCAATAGAATATCATTAGACTCCACCACAATATAGTCGTGCAAGCCCTGCAAAATTACCAGCTTTTCCTTAGGCATGTTCACCATGCAATTTGAAGAATCAAACATCATGACCTGCTCCGAGGGGATAACCGCATTGCCAACATAATCCTTTTCTGCCATATCGTAAATGGAAGACCAGGTACCAAGGTCCGACCAACCGAAATCTGACGGTAACACATAAACATTCTCTGCCTTTTCCATAATAGCGAAATCAATAGAGATATTCGTGCATTGTTGATATGCGTCAGAAATGAATGGCTTTTCCATTACTGAATTGTACACAGAAGCGCCAAGCGCGAAAATTTCGTGCATCTCCGGTAAATGCTTTTTAAAAGCATTGTTAATAGATTTCACAGACCAGATGAAAATACCTGCATTCCAAAGAAAGTCGCCGCTTTGTATAAAGGTGCGCGCCAGCTCCAGGTTGGGTTTTTCGGTGAACAACTTTACCTTATGAATTTGGTCGTCTGTCGGTAAGTTCTGTTCTGTATACTGGATATAACCGTAACCCGTATCAGGACGGCTCGGCTTGATACCCAGCGTAATTAGTGAATCATTTTCTGCAGCTGCCAGCAAAGATTGTTCAATAGCGGTCTGAAATGCATTCTGATTAGCAATCGTATGGTCTGAAGGTGCAACAACGATAATCGCATCCGGGTTAAGTTCAGCAATCTTCATGGAACCATAGGCGATACAAGGTGCCGTATTCCGCATGATCGGTTCTGCAAGAATCTGATTATCGGCAAGGGCAGGAAGCTGCTCTTTGATCAGCGGGACATAGATCTCATTTGTAACGATAAATATATTCTCGGCTGGGCAAATATTCAGAAAGCGATCATAGGTGCTTTGGATCAGCGTCTTTCCCACTCCAAAAAAATCAATGAACTGTTTCGGGAAATTTGTTCTGCTAACCGGCCAGAAGCGACTGCCTACGCCACCGGCCATGATCAATGCATAGTTGTTTTTATTCATAGTTTATATGTCAAGAGCGTTATTAAATAATTCCTTCCTGCAAAAGGTCGTGCAGATGAATAATACCAAAGTACTTATCCTGATCCATAACCAGCAGTTGTGTGATGCTATTTTCTTTCATTATCTGTAAAGCATCGAATGCCAGCATATTCTTATCCACTTGTTTAGGGTTCAGGGTCATGATATCCTTTGCGCTAATATTAAGCAAATTCGTATGCTTTTCCAACATTCTTCTGATATCACCATCGGTGATGATGCCGAGAACCTTGGTACCTTCTAAAATAACTACGGCACCAAGTCTGTTTTGGCTGATTTCAAGTATGACGTCTTTAACCGATGCAGTGGCCTGGATCTCAGGTCGTTTATTTTTTAAGGCAAGCTCTGCAACCTTCAGGTATAAACGCTTCCCCAAAGATCCACCCGGATGATAACGTGCAAAGTCATCCTCATTGAAGTTTCTGGTTTCCAACAAACAGATCGCAAGTGCATCGCCCATGGCTAACTGCGCCGTTGTACTAGTTGTCGGGGCAAGGTTGTGTGGGCAAGCCTCCTTCTCAACACTGGTGTTCAGAATCAAGTCTGCAAGGTTTGCAAGGTCTGATTGTAACTGCCCAACCATGCCAATCAGCAGGTTGCCAGACTGCTTCAGCAATGGTGCCAGCACCTTGATCTCCGGTGTGTTACCGCTCTTTGAAATGCAAATGACAACATCATCTTTCTGGATCATTCCAAGGTCTCCATGAACCGCATCGCCGGCATGCATGAATATTGCTGGGGTGCCGGTAGAGTTGAAAGTTGCGACAATTTTTTGTGCAATAATGGCACTTTTTCCCACACCTGTGACAATGACCCGACCCTGGATTTCAGCGATGATTTCGACAGCTCTTTTAAAGTCCTCGTTCACATTTGGAATAAGGTTTAGAATGGCCTGAGCCTCTAATTGCAATGTGTTTACTGCGATTTCGTAAGTTGATTTTTTACTTTTCAAAGAGAATTTATTAGAGTCCGAATGCTTTTATCCGTGCAAAATTATGTTATTTTGAATCAAATATAGCACTGAATATTTTATACACAGGATGGATGTGAAAAAGTCGTTGTTTGACAACTTGCAAACCTTTTTTGGTTTCAACAATTTTAAAGGTGATCAGGAGCCGATCATTACCAATGTTCTAGAGCGGAAGAATACCTTTGTTATAATGCCTACTGGTGGAGGCAAATCAATCTGCTACCAGCTCCCTGCCTTGATGAGTGAAGGCACCGCCATCGTTATTTCTCCACTAATTGCTTTAATGAAGAATCAGGTTGATCAGCTGCGCGCATTTGGCGGAAGCGACAGCATCGCCCATTTTTTAAATTCCTCGTTAAATAAATCTGAGATCAATCAGGTAAAAAGTGACCTGCTAAATGGTAAAACCAAGCTGCTTTATGTTGCTCCGGAATCGCTTTCCAAAGCGGACAATGTAGAGTTCCTAAAACTTATAAAGATTTCTTTCGTTGCGGTTGATGAAGCACACTGTATTTCAGAGTGGGGCCATGATTTCCGCCCGGAATACCGCAAGATACGCCAGGTAATCGCCGGCCTCGGACCTGATATCCCCATCATAGCCTTAACAGCAACTGCAACGCCGAAGGTGCAACTTGATATTATCAAAAACCTTCAAATGGGCGATGCGACCTTATTCAAATCTTCGTTCAACAGGCCTAACTTGTTTTACGAAATCCGCCCAAAGCGGGATGTGCTAAAGGAGATCATTCGGTACATCAAGCAGAATACAGGTAAATCGGGAATTATCTACTGTCTTAGCCGGAAAAAAGTTGAGGAAGTTGCCGAGGCGCTGAACCTTAATGGCATCAAAGCCTTGCCATACCATGCCGGGTTGGAACCGAAGGTCCGTGCGGAGACGCAGGACAAATTCCTGATGGAGGATGTGGAAGTTATTGTTGCGACCATAGCTTTTGGTATGGGGATCGATAAGCCTGATGTACGTTTTGTAATTCACCACGACATACCTAAAAGTATGGAAGGCTACTACCAGGAAACCGGACGTGCCGGAAGAGATGGTGGCGAAGGGGTTTGCATTGCTTTCTACGCACAGAAAGATATCGACAAGCTTGCGAAATTCATGAAAGACAAGCCCGTATCGGAGCGTGAAATTGGCACACAGATTCTGAAAGAGGTTATTGACTATGCGGAATCAGGTGTTTGCCGTAGAAAACAGATATTGCACTACTTTGGCGAGAACTTTAACGAAGCTGGCTGTAATGGCATGTGCGATAACTGCAGAAGGACAAAAACCTACTTCGACGCCGAGGAGAATCTGAAAAGTTTGTTGGAGCTGATTAAGCGCAGCGGTGAGAAGTTCGATGATACCCATATCTTGAACATCATCATGGGCACTGAGACGGCACAAACGATTGCTTACGAGCATAGGAAACTGCCAGAGTTTGGCCTGGGAAAAATCGAGGGTGAAAACCTTTGGAAGTCTTTGGTGAGACAGGCGATCCTGAACAACTTCCTCGTAAAAGACATTGATAATTATGGCCTGCTAAGTCTGTCCAAGACCGGGCAAGACTTCATAGACAATCCCTATGCCTTGAAATTTATCCTTCGGGAACCAATTGAAAGTGACAATTCGGACGATGAGGACGACGCAAAACAAGGCGCAGGCGTACTAGACACCCAGTTGCTGCAGTTACTGAAAGACCTTCGTAAAAAGATTGCCAAACAGAAGAATGTTCCACCGTTCGTTGTTTTCCAGGATCCATCTCTAGAAGAGATGTGTACACATTATCCGGTGTCCATGGAAGAACTGAAGCAGATTTCTGGCGTTGGAAATGGAAAAGCAATGAAGTTCGGCGCACCATTTATCGAACTCATCAAAAAGTATGTTGCCGATAATGACATCGAACGTCCTGTTGATCTGATCATTAAAACCCAGGCCAACAAATCCCAGCTAAAGGTGTCGATCATCCAAAATGTAGACCGTCAAATTGGCCTGGACGACATTGCCCGCGCTAAAGGCATCACCTATGATGACATCCTGAAGGAGATCGAAGCAATCGTGAACTCCGGAACAAAACTGAACCTCAACTATTTTGTTGATGAAGTATTGGATGATGATCGCCAGGATGAAGTATTCGACTACTTCCGTACCGCAGAAAACGATTCTATTGATGCTGCGCTAAAAGATCTGGGTGAAACCGATTATACACGCGAAGAAATACAACTAATGCGAATTAAGTTCATGTCTGAACTTGGAAACTAATGAACGATGATCAATTTTGAGCTAGATAAACTAAAATTTACCGACAGCAACAATTTCTTTTTGATGGCGGGTCCTTGCGCGATAGAGGGTGAGGAGATTGCTTTACGCATTGCCGAACGAATCGTAAGCATTACGGATAAGCTGCAGATTCCTTACATCTTTAAGGGCTCTTACCGTAAAGCAAACCGTTCTAAAGGGAGCTCTTTCACCGGAATAGGGGATGAAAAGGCACTTAAAATCCTGGAGAAAGTTGGTAACACCTTTGGGGTGCCAACTGTAACGGATATCCATGAAAGTGCAGAAGCTGCTATGGCTGCTGCCTATGTCGATGTGCTACAGATCCCTGCATTTTTATGCCGCCAAACCGATCTGCTAATTGCTGCCGCCAAAACGAATAAGGTCGTCAATGTAAAAAAAGGACAGTTCCTTTCTGCTGGTTCCATGAAGTTTGCCGTGGAAAAGATTGTAGAATCGGGTAACAATAGGGTAATTTTAACAGATCGAGGAAATACCTTTGGCTACCAGGATTTGATCGTTGATTACCGTGGCCTTCCCGAGATGCAAAGCTTCAACGTTCCGGTGGTGATGGATTGCACGCATTCTTTACAGCAGCCAAATCAAAGTTCAGGCGTTACCGGGGGCAAACCAGAGCTTATCGCAACCATTGCTAAAGCTGCTATCGCCGTTGGTGCAGATGGCCTGTTTATAGAAACACATCCAGATCCTGCATGTGCAAAATCCGATGGTGCAAATATGCTTCATCTGGATCATTTAGAAGAACTACTTACCCAACTGGTAAGATTAAGAAAAGCGGTTATCTAACCGCTTTTTTTGTGCCTCATTAAATTCCGGTAACCACAAATGAGGTCCGCCGGTTTTTTTGCCGTCCTTCAGGGCTGGCATTGTTAGCTAAAGGCTTATCCTTCCCATATCCCTTATATTTTAGGCGTTCAGCCTCAACATTTTGCTCCAGGAGATAGTTGTACACCGCCTTGGCCCGGGCATTAGAGAGTGCCATATTCTGGACGTCATTTCCGGTATTGTCGGTATGTCCCTGTATCTCAATGGTCATCTTTGGATTTTCCCGTAGTAATCCAAGGAGAATTTCTAGCTCGGTTAAGGATGGGGGTAACAGCGTCGACATATTGGTGTCGAAGAATATGTTCTTTAGCGTAAGATTGCTTCCAGTCTTAATCCGTTCCATATACACGATCAACTCCACCGGCTTATTGCCATTCTTCTCCTGCAACTCGAAATGATCTGAGTAAAATAGATAGCCTTTTGCCGACACATTCAGCGAGTAGTTACTGCCGACAGGCATTACGGCGAGAAAATCGCCCGTTTCAGCAGAAGTAAAATCGTTGAATTGCGTTTTTTTAGTTTTAAGGTCTACAACCAATACCTCTGCCGCAAGTGGCTGTTTAGATTCCTTATCATATACGGTTCCATTTACATAAGAGATCTGTTTGGGTTTTGCCACTACCGGCATTTTAAAAGAATATAGATCCAGCTCACCGAAAGTATCTGTGAGCGTTGTCGAAAATATCCCATTCAGACCGTCAGGTGTTACAATCAAACCGGTCTCTTCATGATAACTGTTTATCGGGTAACCCAGGTTAACAGGCCTGCTCCAGTTCCCGCTCACATCAGTTCTACTGTAAAAGATATCTTTGTTTCCCATCCCTGGCCAGCCATCAGACGAGAAGTACAAGGTTTGCCCATCTGGATGTACGAAAGGAGTATGTTCGTCATAGGGCGTGTTAATCTCTGGCCCTAAGTTAACCGGTGCACTCCAGGTACCATCTTTCTTTAACTGTGTTTTCCAAAGATCATAACCACCAAGACCACCAGGTCGGTTGCTTGAAAAATATAACGTATTACCATCGGGGCTGACCGCAGGTTGGGAGTCCCAGTATTTTGAATTAACCACACTGCCCAGATTGAAGGGGCGATCCCATTTTTTCCCAGATTTATGACTTACATAGATGTCACAGCTACCAAAACCATCCGGGCGATTGCAGCCCGTGAAAAAAAGATATTTCCCATCGGGTGAAAGCGACTGCGCACCTTCGTTGTATTCCTTCGTATTTATATTCGTACTTAGCGGCACCGCCTCGGTCCAGTCTGTAGATTTACTGCGTGTACTGATCAGGAAATCTTCATTACCGTCAATCACCCGGCTGTAAATCATGGTACGACCATCCGCTGTGATGGCTGGAAAGTACTCCCGGTATTTGGAATTGATATTCCCACCCATGTTCTGGGGCTGAAAGGGTTGTGGAGTTTTAAGTGCTTCAATTGCAAAACTGCAGTCATTGAGGTACTTCTTTGCGCGGACCAGGATTTTCTGATCCTTGCCTTCATACGTTGATATGAAAAGGTTCAGATGTTTTTGAGCGTTGGTATAGTCGCCGGTGAGCAGTTGTGACTCGCCCAGGGAATAGTACACCCGCGAATCTACCGGAGCGTTAAGCTCCAATGCCTTCAGATAAATCACTGTGCTCTTGTCAAAAGTTTTTAGACGTCTGTAAACATCACCGAGCTGCAGGTAAGCCAGTTGGAAATCAGGATCTTTATCTATTGCTTGCTGTAGTTGTACGGCTGCATCCTCATAGGCGCCTTTGTCCAAAAATGCCTGCGCGTTATTAAAACTTCGCTGCGCCTGCGTATTGCCCGACTGTTGTCCTGCTGCTGAAAGCTCTATTCCAATAAATAAGCATAGAAACAAGATTCCCTTCATTCTATATATTTAATAAGCTAAATATATAAAAAAGCACCCTGGCTTAGGGGATGTTCAGAAATTTGTGCGTTTGTAACGAAATTTCCCACTTTGGATTAGCCATCACATAGTCGATGATCAATGGCGTAACTTCATTCCGCTTCGACCATTCCGGTTGCAAGTATAGTTTACAGGTAGGACTTACCGACTCGGCATATTTTTCTGCCCACATAAAGTCACTTTTGTTGAATACGATCACCTTAAGCTCGTTCGCAAGCGGTGTAATATCGGGCCGGGGTGCTTTAAACTTCTTTGGTGAAAGGCAAATCCAGTCCCAGGAACCTGACAATGGGTATGCACCGGAGGTTTCTATAAAGGTCAAGATCTTCTTTTCCTGCAGTTTTGCAGTCAAATAATCCATGTTGTAGATCAACGGTTCGCCACCGGTAATCACCACTGCACGCCCAGGATAGGTATCCGCTTTTGCTACAATTTCATCTGCATGGGTCAGGGGATGCGATTCCGCATCCCAGCTTTCCTTAACATCACACCAGTGGCAGCCTACATCGCAACCACCAAGGCGAATGAAATAGGCCGCCTTGCCAGTGTTGTAACCTTCACCTTGTATTGTGTAAAATTCTTCCATCAAAGGAAGCAACGTTCCGTCTGTCGGTATCTGATGCGCCATAATAAGCTGCAAAGTTAACAAAATAAATGCGCCCGGACTTTTAGTCCCGGGCGCAGTACATATTAATGACGCAGCAATGAAACTTGCCGGTCTAGTAGATCTCTTTTCTTGCTGAAGCGAGGGTGTTTTTCAATAACCCTACAATGGTCATCAATCCTACACCACCTGGCACCGGAGTGATCCAGGATGCCTTTTCCGCTACATTTTCAAAGTCAACATCACCATACAGCTTGTAACCTGATTTCGTTACATCTGATGTTTCGCGGTTAATACCGACGTCGATGATTATCGCACCAGGTTTAACCATATCCGCCGTCACAAAGTTCTTTTTCCCAATCGCAGCGATAATGATATCTGCCTGGAGCACAACTGATTTTAGATCTTTGGTTTTACTGTGTGTTAAAGTCACGGTACAGTTTCCAGGGCTAGCGTTTCGAGCCATGAGAATGCTCATCGGACTACCTACGATATTACTTCGTCCAACCACAACACAGTGCTTTCCTGTGGTATCGATATTATACGCCTGCAGCATCAACAAAATGCCATACGGCGTTGCCGGTATAAAGCAGGGTAGGTTACGCATCATCCTTCCAAGGTTTACAGGGTGGAAACCATCTACATCCTTGCGGTGATCTATAGTTTCAGTTACCTTTTCCGGATCAATATGTTTGGGCAAAGGAAGTTGAACAATCAAGCCGTCAACCTCAGGGTCAAGGTTTATCTTTCTTATTTGCTCAAGCAATGCTTCCTCGGTAACATCAACATCATAACGGATCAGTGACGATTTAAAACCCACCTTTTCACAGTTCTTCATTTTGCTGGCTACATAAGTTTCACTACCACCATCATTACCTACAAGGATGGCTACAAGGTGAGGCTTTCTGCCACTTTCTTCAAAAAAGCGTGCTGCTTCTTCGGCAATTTGATTTTTGATCTGCTCCGAGGCGTGTTTTCCGTCTAATAGTTGCATGTAATTTAAATAAGCTTAGTCTAGTTTAAGTACTGCCATGAATGCGGTTTGTGGAATCTCCACGTTACCCACCTGACGCATACGTTTCTTACCTTTTTTCTGTTTTTCCAGCAACTTACGTTTACGGGAAATATCACCACCATAACATTTTGCAGTAACATCTTTTCGCATTGCTTTCACGTTCTCCCTAGCAATTACCTTAGCACCAATTGACGCCTGTATTGCAATTTCAAACTGTTGTCTTGGAATTAACTCCCGCAACTTCTCGCAAATGCGTTTTCCGAAATCATAAGAATTGCTTCTGTGGATCAATGAAGATAATGCATCTACATGTTCACCATTTAACAAAATATCAAGACGAACCAGGTCAGATTGTCTGTAGCCAATCTGATGATAATCGAAAGAAGCATAACCTTTAGAGATTGTTTTCAATTTATCATAGAAATCAAATACGATTTCACCCATCGGCATCTCAAATACCAGCTCCACACGATCAGCAGTCAGATAAGACTGGTTAACGATGATACCACGTTTCTGAATACATAAAGACATTACCGGACCAACAAATTCTGCTTTAGTGATTATGTTCGCCTTGATAAACGGCTCCTGAACATACTCAAGTTTACTTGGGTCGGGAAGATCTGAAGGATTATTTACCTGAATTTCTTCATCTCTGGTGGTCTTTGCGATGTAAGATACGTTCGGAACCGTAGTGATCACGGTCATATCGAATTCGCGCTCAAGTCTTTCCTGAATAATTTCCATATGGAGCATACCAAGGAAACCGCAGCGGAAACCGAAACCTAGAGCCGCTGAACTCTCGGGTTCAAACACGATGGACGCATCGTTAAGCTGCAGTTTATGCATCGCTTCACGAAGTTCTTCGAACTCATCCGTGTCAACGGGGTAGATACCGGCGAATACCATGGGTTTCACCTCTTCAAATCCCTGAATACTTTCTAGTGAAGGACGTGCAACGTTGGTGATGGTATCGCCAACTTTTACCTCACGTGCTTCTTTGATACCAGATATAATATAACCTACATCACCGGTTTTTACCACCGGTTTAGGTAACATGTTTAATTTTAATACGCCAACTTCATCTGCCAGGTATTCTTTGTTGGTATTGATGAACTTTACTTTATCTCCTTTTTTGATCTCTCCATTTACAACTTTGTAGTAGGCAATAATACCTCTAAAAGAGTTAAATACAGAGTCAAAAATCAACGCTTGCAGCGGAGCTTCCGGATTACCAACGGGAGCGGGAATACGTTCAATGATCGCTTTTAAAATATCCGGGATACCCATACCCGTTTTGCCGGATGCAGGAATGATCTCTTCGCGCTTACAGCCTATCAGATCTACAATCTGATCTTTAACTTCCTCAGGCATTGCGCCCGGAAGGTCCATCTTGTTCAGGATCGGAATGATTTCCAGATCATGTTCTAAAGCAAGATAAAGGTTGGAAATGGTTTGTGCCTGTATGCCCTGGGAGGCATCAACGATTAATAATGCGCCTTCACAGGCAGCAATAGAACGGGATACCTCATAAGAGAAATCCACGTGTCCGGGTGTATCAATTAAATTTAGCACATATTCCTGCCCCTCAGCAATGAAGTTCATCTGAATGGCGTGACTTTTAATGGTAATACCGCGTTCACGCTCAAGATCCATGTTATCAAGCAGTTGAGCTTGTGCTTCCCGCTGGGTAATCGTATCTGTATATTCTAATAAACGGTCAGCTAAAGTGCTCTTGCCGTGGTCTATATGTGCAATTATGCAAAAATTACGTATGTGCTTCATCTTTGCGCAAATATAGGATTTTGCCCCGGTTATTTATAGGTAAATAATCTGCTGTAACGCTTGCGAATGCTTATTTAAGTTCAAATGCATCAGCATCTCTTAAAAATGGAAAGCTGCGTCTGTTTTTTACCAGCTCAGGGTAGGTGATGCTAAAGGTATAAAGGTCTTCATCTTCAGGCTTGTAGTACACGGTTCCGCCATTTGCATCCAGGCACATCGAATGCCCACTATGATAGATCTCATTACCGTCGTGACCCACCCGGTTCACCGCAATGACGTAGCACTGATTTTCAATTGCCCTTGCGGGTATCAGTGCCTTCCAATGTCCTGCACGTTTATCCGGCCAACTTGCAATTACGAGTAGGATGTCATACGCTGCATCCTTATTGCGGAGCCAGACCGGAAAACGAAGGTCATAACATATGGCCAACCGGATTTTCCAACCTTTCAGGTCAACGATCACTTGATCCTGACCTGCCGTATAGCCTTTATCTTCCTCAGCGAGGCTAAAAAGATGGTGTTTGTCGTACTTCTCGAAATTGCCGTCGGGCATCATCCAGATCATACGGTTATAGAATTTTCCTTCTTCTGAAATAATCAGGCTGCCTGTAACCACGCAATCATAGCGCTTTGCCGTATCTTTTAACCAGGTCATTGTTTTTCCGTCCATGCTTTCCGCAAGTACGGCGGCATTCATGCTGAAGCCCGTGTTAAACATTTCCGGTAAAACGATCAGATCTGTTTTTTCTTTAACCCCCAAGTTCAGGCGCAAGGACAAGTTCTGCAAGTTCTTGTCGGTATTCTCCCAAAAAAGGTAGGCCTGGAAAACTGTGACTTTTAGATTGTTTATGCTTAAGTAATCAGGACTTTCCATTTTTAAATTTTAATTAGAAGTGCATTAATTTTTCTACCGCCTGCTCAAGTGTTTCTTTCTTTTTTGCGAAGCAGAAACGTAGTGCATGGTGATCCGTATTCCTGATAAAGAATGCCGAGACCGGTACGCTGGCAACGCCATAATCTTTTACCAGCCTGGTTGCAAGTTCGACATCTGTTTCCTCGCTAAGATGGTCGAAGGTCACGCATTGAAAGTAGGATCCTTTACAAGGTAATAAATTAAAGCGTGTTTGACTCATCAGTGCCTGGAAGTGATCCCGCTTTTCCTGAAAGAAGCCTGCCAGATCAAGGTATTTTGATTCGTCTTGCAGGTATTCAGCAATTGCATATTGCACAGGTGTATGCACACTGAAAACACTAAACTGGTGTACTTTTCTAAACTCGCGCATCAGGTTTTCCGGTGCCAGACAATATCCAGCTTTCCAGCCTGTAGCATGCAGGACCTTTCCGAAAGAACCAACCAGGAAACTTCGTTCTTTTAACTCCGGATATGCCGCGATACTCAGGTGTTTTAAGCCGTCGTAAATAATATGCTCATATACCTCATCACTCAAAATCAATACGTCCGTACCCCTGGTTAGTTTGATCAAACACTGCATGTCATTGTCAGACAGCACACTGCCGGTTGGATTGTTCGGACTATTCAGAATGATCATCTTCGTGTTCGCACTGAAAAGCCGCTTCACAATATCCCAGTCAATTCCATAATCCGGGGGTACCATCTCGTAAGTCTTAACCAATCCGCCATGCATCCTTATTGCGGCAGCATAACTGTCGTATGCTGGCTCAAATATTATAACCTCATCACCAGGGTTGATGCAGGCAGCAATGGCAGAGAATAAAGCTTGCGTGCCTCCAGCCGTAATGGTTGCTTCTGTATCCGAGTTGTAGTCTGACTGATATAGACGATTGGTTTTTTCAGCTACCAGCGACCTCAAGGCGGGTACACCCGTCATTGGGGCATATTGATTGTAGCCCTTTTGCATATAGTCGGTCACCATTGCAATGAGCTTCGGATCCGTATCAAAGTCTGGAAATCCTTGAGATAGGTTTATTGCCTGATTTTCTTCTGCTAATTTCGTCATTACAGAGAAGATGGTATTGACTGTACCGGGTAGCTTAGAGTTAATAGGTATCATGTATTGCGAAAATAGCAAATCTCAGCGCAAAAAAAAGCCGGTCGAAACCGGCTGATCAAAATTGTGATACTATTTATGCATTTTGTACACTATCGTTTAAATCATCAGATGCCTGTTTGATATCTGTTTTTGCATCTTCCTTATAGGCCTTAAACTCCTGGTTTAAGTCACTCGCTTTCGATTTCACGCGCTCAACTGTACGATCTTTAAGGTCGGTTAGGTCATCTTTTCCCGCAACGATCTTTTCCTTTACAGATTGATATTTCTCCTTCAAATCTCCGGTCAGGTCATTCGCCTTGTCAGAGATCAGCGTTCTGGTTTCTTCTCCACTGCTTGGCGCGAATAATACACCTAACACTGCACCAACGGCAAGGCCGGTTAGCAGTGCAACTATAGCCTTAGAAGAATCTGACTCCTGAGAAACGCATTTGGATAACATTTTGTCGTATTTCATAATCGTTTGTTTTATTAATGATTAACAACACTTTACCCAATCTGTTTTCAAAAATGTTTAATTACTCTGCGGTGTCGTCGACGGCTATTTTGATCTCATGATCTGAAATCGTGATCAGCCGTTCTTTGTACAGCGCGCCAATGGTTTTCTTAAAAGCATTCTTACTGATCTTAAATCTATGATAGATGTCGTCCGGTGAGCTTTTGTCTCCAAGATGAATGATGCCGCCACTTTCCTTAAGTTCTTTATAAATGATGTCTTTGGAATCCAGGATATGGCTATAGCCCATTGGCTGCAGGCTCAGGTCAATCTTTCCTTCCACACGGATTTTCTTTATCCAGCCCTTCCTTACTTCTCCAGGTTGCAGTTCATCAAACAGTTCATTTGCATATAGCAGCCCGATATATCTATTGTCGATAATAGCATTGAAGCCGAGGTCAGAGCGATCTACGATCAACAAACTCACTTCATCACCTTCCTCCAGATCTATATCCTCTTCCTCCACAAAGTTGGTTAGGCGCGACGAAGCCAACATCCGGTCATTACTTTCATCCAGATATACATAAACGACATGCTTATCACCTTTAAACATGGGACGTTTTTGTTCCCGCTGAGGTACATAAACATCCTTGCCAATGCCAAGATCCATAAATACGCCGTCGCCAGCCTCGTCAACTACACTCAGATACGCGAAATCGCCAACACAGGCCAAGGGGCGACGGGTAGTGGCCACCAGACTCCCATCTTTGTGGATGTACACGAAAACATTGATGATGTCGCCAATTTCAAAGTTTGCAGGAACCTCCGTATAGTTTAATAAGGCTTCTTTATCGCCGTCTGTTAAGATCAGTCCCTTTTCTGTTTTACCCGAAATCCTTAGATCATTGTATTGTCCGATTGCTATCATGCTGCAAAGATAATTATTTATTATGGCCTTGTTCAACCTGCTTAAAGATGGCCACCATATCTTCTTCGCCAAATCCACTTTCGATAGCAGCTTGGAGCGTATGTGCCAATGTCAGTCCAGCAGGGGATTGTAGCCCTAGGTCTTCTGCCAGTCTGATGTCTTTACGCAGCAGCTTCAACGCAAATGCCGGACTGAAATCACGGTTCACAATGTTTGTGGTTTTGATCTTCGTAATGCCACTTCCAACGGCACTTTCATTGATCAGCGGGAGTAAGGCTGCCGGTTCAATGCCATGTTGCGCTGCAAAGACCACGGATTCCGAAAGCCCCTGCATGGTGATGCCGAGAAACAGGTTAATGGCGAGCTTGGCAACGTTGCCTGATCCATGATCGCCCAAAAGGGTTGCCGACTTGCCGAGTGCCAGCAGTATAGGTTTGATCTTCTCGAAGACCTCGGCTTTTCCTCCTGCCATGATCACCAGCTGCGCATCGGTAGCAGGTTTAACACTTCCGGATACCGGTGCATCGACATAGTCGATGCCAGCAGACGCTGCCTCGCTGGCAAGCTGCCTGCTGGTTTCAGGTGCAACCGTGCTCATATCGATAACAACAAGATCTTTCTCAGGACTGGCTTTAAAGACGCCTTTTTCACCGGTATATACGCCCTTAACGGCATTGTCATCACTAAGCATGCTGATGATGACATCTGCATCCGGCAGTAGATCGGCAGGCGTTTCCACAGCCTGAATGCCCTGCTCGGTAGCGAAATCTTTTGCCTTACTTTCATTCCGGTTGTAAACCTTTACTTCGAAACCTGCTTTGATCAGATTTCTCACCATTGGTACACCCATATTCCCCAGTCCAATAAATCCAATTTTCATATTCTTTTCCATTGCCAGTTAATTTGCTTCTTACAAGTAATAATTTACCCCTTCTGTTTGGCTTAAATCATAAAGGGCACATAAATAGGTATAAAAATTGACAGGAAACAAAAATTGATAAATTTGCCCCATGATTTCTAAAACTACCCAGCGTATATTCCTCAGTTTGTTCTTTTTTCTCTCTGGATTTAGTTTCTCCACCTGGGCCTCGAGGATTCCCACCATTAAGATGGCCTTCGATCTTAATGATGCAGAACTCGGTTCTATTTTGCTTGCTATGCCAATTGGTTCCTTACTCGGACTGCCGATCTCCGGCTGGCTCGTATCGAAATACAATAGTAGGGTACCATTAATTATTGGCTTTGCGTTGAACACCTTTGCGCTTGCGCTGATTGGCTTTTCACATAATGTATTTACCCTGGTAGTAGCAGTTTTGTTGTTCTCCTTCACCACCCGGATCTACAACATTTCAGTAAATACACAGGCCATTTCCCTGCAAAAGTTTTATGAGCATAAGATCATGGGATCCTTTCATGGATTCTGGAGCACCGGTGGCATTTTCGGTATCCTGTTCTCGACATTGATGTTGAACCTTGGCACTTCGATACAGACGCACTTCATCATGGTTGGTGTTGTCGCGCTGATACTGACCCTTGTATCGTACCAGTATCTGCTGAAAAATGACCGTGCGGAAAAAGGGAACAAGATCATCTTAGGTAAGCCGGATCCCTACATATTTTATTTGGGCGTGGTGGCTTTTCTCTCCGCGATATGCGAAGGGGGCATGTTCGACTGGAGTGGAATTTATTTCCAGCAGATCCTGCACGTTGAAATTTTTACTTACGGATATTTGATCTTTATGACGTTTATGGCCGCTTCGCGGTTTTTGTCCGACAAGATCATTGCCATCATCGGTATGCCGAACACCTATATCATGAGTGCTTTATGCGTGGTGACTGGTATCGCCATGGCGGTGATTATTCCAACTTTTTGGACGGCCATGATCGGTTTCTCACTCGTGGGTTTCGGTACTGCCGCCGTTATTCCAATGTCCTATGCGCTTGCTGGGGCATCCCGGAAGTATTCACCAGGGATGGCTGTCTCCATCATCGCAACCTACTCAATCACTGGCATGCTGCTAGGGCCACCCTTAATCGGTTACCTTGCCCATGCATTTAACCTTCGGGTATCTTTCGTAATCTTCGGCATATGCGGGTTGATGCTTATTCCGGTGTCCAAACTGTTCTTTAAGCATAAGAAAACGCTTGAAGTTGCTGAAGCATAATTTCACCTAAATCTAACCCTAAACTTTTATGAAGTATCCATTCACTCGATCGGTTGATGTTAAAGATGTTTATTTCGGTACGGAAGTCAGCGATCCTTTTCGTTGGCTCGAAGATGATCAATCCGACGAAACAAAGGCCTGGGTAATTGAGCAGAATAAATGTACAAACGATTACCTCGACAAGATTCCTTTTCGGGCAGCAATCCAGGAGCGGTTGTTCAAATTGATGGACTACGAAAAATTCTCCCAG
Source organism: Pedobacter sp. SAFR-022 (assembly GCF_051965375.1). Classification (NCBI taxonomy): domain Bacteria; kingdom Pseudomonadati; phylum Bacteroidota; class Sphingobacteriia; order Sphingobacteriales; family Sphingobacteriaceae; genus Pedobacter; species Pedobacter sp. SAFR-022. The sequence continues at coordinate 518,185 of NZ_JBQCME010000002.1, read as the reverse complement.
CCCTTTAAAGAAGGTAAATACACTTATTTCTACAGGAATACAGGTTTGCAGAACCAGAGTGTGCTTTACAGACAGCGCTCAGCTGATGAAGAAGCAGAGGTATTTATTGATCCTAATACCTTTTCTGCAGATGCGAGTGATGCTCTTGCAGGCATTAGTTTTTCTAAAGATGGCAGTTTAGCCGCCTACCGGATTTCCAAAGGCGGATCCGATTGGACCAGGGTTGTGGTCATCGATACGGAAACGAAGCAGCCGACGGGTGATGTCATACACAATGTGAAATTCTCCGGTATCGCCTGGTATGGCAACACTGGATTTTATTATAGTACTTACGAGCAGCCGAGGGATGGAAGTCAGCTTTCTGCGAGAACGGATCAACATAAGCTGTATTTTCATGAATTGGGTAAAACGCAAGAGGAGGATCAGCTGATTTTTGGAGATCAGGTTCAGCGGAGATATATTGGTGCTGGGGTAACAGAAGATGAGCGATATCTGGTAATCTCTGCAGCGAACACCACCTCCGGAAATGAACTTTACATTAAAGACCTGTCTCAGCCGGAAGCTGCGATTGTAACGGTCATTGACAATCTAGAGAAAAACCATGAAGTGCTTCTTCATGAAAATGGTAAACTATACATCTATACAAATCTCCATGCGGCTAACGGTCGTATCGTCACCGTTGATCCACAGCAGCCAGGTCCTGAGCATTGGCAGGGGCTGATTCCTGAGACGGAGAACGTACTGACGCCATCCACCGGAGCTGGAAAGATCTTCGCTAACTATTTAAAGGATGCCATTTCTATGGTACAGCAGTACAGCCTTGATGGTATTCTGGAAAAGGAAATTGAACTTCCCGGGCCAGGTACCGCAGTCGGTTTTCATAGCAAAAATGAGGAGACGACACTATATTATACCTTCACTTCCTATATTTTTCCAGCTACGATTTTCAGCTACAATGTGCTTACCGGGCAGTCCGAACTCTACCGGAAGTCTGGTGTAGACTTTGACCCTTCGGGTTATGAATCAAACCAGGTGTTCTATACTTCTAAGGATGGAACTAGGGTTCCAATGATCATTACACATAAAAAGGGATTGGAGCGGAACGGCAAAAATCCAACGGTGGTGTATGGTTATGGTGGCTTCAATGTTAATCTGACACCTGCCTTCAGTAATTCAATTGTCGTGCTTTTGGAACAGGGAGCGGTTTATGCGGTGGCCAACCTGAGAGGTGGGGGCGAGTATGGCGACGATTGGCATCTCGCCGGTACTAAGATGAACAAGCAGCATGTTTTTGATGATTTTATTGCGGCGGCGGAATACCTGATTGCCGGGCAGTACACCTCTTCGGATTACCTGGCCAGCATGGGTGGCTCAAATGGCGGGCTGTTGGTTGCTGCGACCATGGCACAGCGTCCGGAACTCTTCAAGGTGGCCTTACCAGCAGTGGGTGTGTTAGATATGTTGCGATATCATCAGTTTACTGCAGGCGCAGGATGGAGCTATGACTATGGCACAGCGTCTGATTCTAAAGAGATGTTCGAATACCTGTATCAATATAGTCCGCTGCATGCCCTGAAGGAAGGTGTTGCTTATCCAGCAACTTTCGTCACGACCGGTGACCATGATGATCGCGTTGTACCGGCACATAGTTTCAAATTTATCGCCAGACTGCAGCAGGTACAATCTGCCGAGGCACCAGTATTAATCAGGATCGAAACAAACGCCGGACATGGTGCAGGCAAGCCTATGGATAAGGTAATCGCCGAGATCGCTGATAAATGGGCTTTTATGTTCCAGGTGATGGGCCTGCAATGGCGTTGACCCGCCCTTAACCCGCCCTCCAGCCGCCCTCTAACCGGGGTTGAACCGCCTAAAGCTGGATCAACACCGGTTAGAGGGCCTGATGAGGCTTCGTTAATGTGCTGGAAGATTCAAATCTTAGCGGTTGGTAATCACCTGCAGTTTCAATGGCTGCTGAAGTTCAGTCGGGTTTGACATTCCCGCAGCGACGATACTGTACATTTTTCCAGCGGTAAGTATCACATTTTTTAGCGTTGCTAAAACCTGCCCGGTTGACTTACTTTTAATCACTAAATTGTATGGTTTAGGATCAATACTCATAAATTCACTAGCTGCCTTGAACGCTTTGTCTGCCACGAGTGTGGAGCCGCTGTCAATAGCAAGGTCTAGATTTCCCGCATTAGGTGATACATTGACGAACCTCACAAAGGCCTTCTCCGCTGAATTAAGCGATAGATCGTCTTGAAGCAGTAGACCTGAAAGGTTTGGTACATCGTTGATTAGAAAATAGGTATAAGCCTTATCTGCTTCCAGGTTAGTCGTTTCGGTGTAAACACTCTCGACACTGCTGGCCGTGGTAAATTTTAATGCATTTGCCCCCGGCGTGATATTGAAATACGGTGAGATAGAGCCAAGGAAGGGTAGAGCACCTTTCGTGTTGACCGGTGCGCTCGTATTATTGATATACACATTGTAAGTACCATAATTTGGAGCAGCATTGACGACCATCAATCCTGAAATTGAAGGGATTTCTGTTTCATCCTTCGAGCAGGAGCTAAAGGATAATGCAAACGCAGTAAGCAATAGAATAGCCGCAATCTGGCTGATCTTGTTCGGGTAAAGCTTGGTAAAAATCTTCATCTGTTTTTTTTTGTTTAAAAATGTATTCTCGAGTAGCTGCTTTTAATACGCAGCAAGCCCGGTAAATGCTACAGGCAAATATTTAAATTTCCAGCTTATCGCTAAGTTAAAAAACGTTAAATGATTGTTTAGGTAGATTAATAAATGACCAAAAGCTTATCTGCAAGAAATTAATGGTAGAGAACTGAATTCGTAAAGGCATGATTATCCGCAACTTTCGGCGGGACTAAATTTTTTTTAAATTTTTTTCTTAGTGTATTTTGTACACTAAGAAAAACCTTCTATATTTGTATCAGCAAACAAGGTAAAAAAACCTTAAGAATTTGAAATTACAAACCCTGGTGCTGCATTGATCATCAATCATTACATCAGGACTTAAAGGAAAACCCGTTCATACAGGTTTATATTTGGTTAGAAAAGGGATGCGTCTGGATGGAGCAACCCTTTCTTTTTTTTAGCCCTTTTTGCAAAAAAAAAACGCCATATGATTATGGCGTTCGTTTAAGTTTACAGGTTTTTACCTGAGATTTCACTTGCATCAGACTGGTTCTCTATTTCTGCATTATTTTGCTCCTGAAAGGTATCGCTTCTTTCAGTTGGATGAACATCTCCGATAATGTTGTCTGATTGTTCTACTTGCTCTGCCGGTTTTTGATTATCATCCGTAATCTGCTGGCCCTCCTTTGGTTGGTGCTGGTCATTATTTTCGATATTTTCCATAGGTTCTGTTTTTTATTAATTCAACAAGCATGAAGCCGTATTGTTTAGGTACAGTTCGGGCCACGAGATTGTCAGAATCGGTCAACTGTGATATTCAACATTGACTTTGACTTAAAAGGTAAGAAGCAAAGCATATATTTGTTGCTTATATCTATATCACTTCCAGAATTAATGCAATATGACTCGATCTCCTGGCAACGTGCCTGGGAGTACCCTGCTTTTCGTGTTAAGCTAATTTCAGGCTTAATTATCCTCGCCGGAATACTGGTGTTTGTCCCCGACTTCTTCCTCTACATACAAGTTCGCGAAGGTATAATACTCAACGACTGGGTGCTTAACGCATTTCCGGTCAGCGATGTTTCTCCCTACATATTTCTGATGCTTTATCCTTTCATGGCATTGATGATCTGGCGTATGGTTGAAAAAACTGTCTTTTGCATTACCGGGTTGTGGGCCTACATATTTCTGTGTCTCGGTCGGATGATCACTATTTATCTAATTCCACTTGAACCGCCGATCGGTATTCTGCATCTGGAAGATCCCTTTTCTGTATTCTTCTATGGCACCGAACTGATCACCAAAGATCTGTTCTTTTCGGGCCATACTGCCACTTTATTCCTCATTGCACTTTGCCTGGAGCAGAAATGGGAAAAGTATCTTGCTTTTGCTGCTACTGCTGTGCTTGCCGTATTACTCATGGTTCAGCGTGTGCATTATACGGCCGACATCCTTGCTGCACCGGTATTTAGTTATTTATTCTGGTTGCTGGGGAAACGCATCGCAAAGATTTAGCCTCATATACGCCCGCTTCTTTGATATCTACGGTAGGTAATTACCTGATCTTCAATATAGAGGAGTTTTGTTTTGCTGTGGATTAAACTTTGATACAGCTCTTGTAAATCAAGGTATTATGACGCAATCGAGCAAGAAAACCGCATACTGGGTTTTGGGCATACTTTTGTTCTTGGGCTTAGGAGGCTATTTGGGATGGAGATATGTGAAAGATGATCTATCGAAGCCGAATTCTAAGGTGGAACGCAAGCTAAGTGAAACGTTTGTAGATATGATTACTGAAGCAAGCGACAGCTTGTACCGCGTCTCATTTTCCAGGTTTGACATCAACCTGGATTCCGGAACGGGGAGGATCAACGATTTTAAACTGATTCCCGACAGTGCTGTACTTGCAAGGCTTGTTAAAGCAAATCGTGCTCCCAATAACGTGCTCCATATGAATGTAGGCACGATGGTAATGTCTGGCCTAAAAATCGCTCGTGGACAGCAGGGCATGCGCATGAATATGGCACGTATGCTGATAGACAGTGCAGATATCCGGGTTCATAACAAGCTTCATACGTACAACAACTCGCGGGCAGAGGAGAAGCCTGGTCGTTTGTTTTCGCTTGTAGAAAGCCTGCTTAAGATGTCAAATATTCAAAGTACATCAATGCGGGATCTAACCTTTGTCTATGTTAATCAAAACGATGATGAACCGAAACGCACGGCAATCAAAAACATCAATGTAGACCTTTCCGGTCTTACCGCCGAAGAAAGAGATTCCGCAGGGCAAAAAGGTACCCTTGTTCGGGTGAAAGCCTACCGACTGGCAACGCGTGACAGCCTGTATTACCTTCAGGCAAACGATATCGCTTTTCTTCCGGATAGCAGAAAGGCTACCATCAAACGATTGGAGCTTACACCAAGGCTAAGCCGGAAGGCCTTCTATCAAAAGGTGAAACATGCGAAGGAGCGGGTTTACATTTTGAAAAAAGACCTGGCAATGCACAGGATTGATCTGGACCGTATACTGGAAAAACAGCAACTGCATATTGGGCGTATGGATGTCGGATACAGCCTGGTAGAGGTTTATAATAACTACAACTATACCCGGAGATTGCGCGAACGGCGATCCAACCCATATCCAAACCAACAGTTACAGCTGCTGGCATTTGATTTAACCATTGATACGATGCGCATCCGGAATGCTGATACTTATTTTAAGGTGTTGGCGATGAAGTCAGACAAACTTTCCAGCCTGGATATCAATAACTGTGTTGGTGAGATCTACAACATCACCAACAACAAGGAGGCGATTGCTGCAAATAAGTTTATGTCGGCCTCAATGCGCTACAAGACGATGGGCGCAGCATCAACTAAGGCTGATATGAAATTCAATCTGGCTGATCCCAATGGGGCTTTCAGTTATACTGCACGTATGGGCGCCGTAGACGCCAGGGTAATGAACCGCTTTGCCAGACCCTATGCACTGATGGCGGTGAAGTCTGGAAAGATCAACAAAATGTACTTCCATATTGATGCTAATGAACAGCATGCCAAGGGAAAGGTCGATCTTTATTATCAGGACATGAAATATGCCGTATTAAAGAAGGATGACGAAAACGACGTAATTAAAGAGCGAAAGCTCGTTTCTGCGCTGAGCAACATGATGCTTCCGAACGACAACCCTACAAAGGGAGGGAAGTTCAAGAAAGGGCCCATCAACATCAATCGTCCGCCAGACATGTCCTTCTTCGGCCTATTGTCTAAAGCGATGCTTGATGGGATGAGTTCTAGTACAACAGGAATGGAACAGCATAAGAAACAGCCGGAAAGCAACATCATTCTTGAAGCCGGAGAAGCGATTACAGGTGGTTCAGGAAAAAAGGCTGAAAAAAAGCAGGGGTAATCAGCTGTTACAGGTCGACCTTAAACTTCGCACGTAGTCCCCATTTCGGCACATCCGGATGATCAAGGTAGTTGAAACGCCTTACTAGATCCAGTCGTAGGAACTTGAAAACATTACCCAAGCCAACGCTACCTTCTACATAGGGTACATTGCCAAAAGTGTAGGTTGTTTTTTGCCCAAGTGTATTTGTTTGAAACTGCAATAGGGAGCGGTCGAGGTCAGGATTGTTTTCATCCCGAACGCCACCGTATACGGCTTTTAAGGAGGCATGCTCACGCAGTTGAAGACGTTTTATCAGTGGTATCTTGTTGAGGAAAAAACCACCGAAACCATGGTCGATGTTAATACTCGCATAGTGATCGCTTACAAATTCCAGGAAGTTCATCATGTTGAAAGCATTGATCTGATAGGCATAACTTTGATTGGCCTTGTGGATGGCTAGCAGGGGATAGGGTACTTTGTTGAATATGTAGCCACCTTCAACTTTAAGATCCGTGATGCCCAGTTGGGACAGATAGAACCGCTTGTCGAGGGTGCCGGAAAGGTTGTGGTAGCTATATTGGCCGCCAAGCAGTCCTTTAAACCCTGCTGCGTAGCGGAGGTTAAAGATCGGATATTTATTGTTTACCGCCACCCGGCTGCGTTTACCCTGATAAAACTTCTCCTGAGGGGCGTACCGCATGGAAAGGTTGAATTCGGTACTTGTAATTGCATCCAGGGTTTCGTTGTTGCCGTTGAAATATCGTAGCGCCATCGCTGGCCTTTGTGTCCATCGTCTGAAGCCCAGGTTGAATGAGAATCTATTTTCAAATTCCTGCACGTACTCGAATTTGTAAAAGTCGTTGTACAAGAAGCGGTTGTTCACACCCCGTCTGAAGGAGGATATAAAGTCGTCTTCGGTATTGCCTCTTAGTTCCCGGCCTGGCGCATAGGTGTCGCGCTGGACGCTTGCACGCAAGAAGCTTTGTGGATAGGTGTAAATTGATTTATTGTTCAGCGAATAGGCAACACTTGCAAGTCCTTTCCAGCGTTCGTCATTAACTCCATAACCGACATAACCTTCCAGGAAGTACCGTGTGCTGAATGCCGTGGTTGTTCGTCCGCCAAGACGTAGCTTCAAACCTTCTAAGCTGTTGAAACCGTAAAAGGTATAAATCGGACCAACTTCGAACAAGCCGGCATTATAATAGCCATTGAACAGAATGCCGGCAACGGTCATCACTCTTTTGAAAGGTTTACTCTTCCCAAGAGAATCAATGTTTCGGTATATCTTTAAGGTTGAATCGGGTACCTGCTCTAAGCGGTTTTGAGACCAAAAGACATCAGACCGATTATACGCCCCGGGAGCTACGGCGAGCTTTTTTCCGGAGAAAACACTGTCCGTGTTAGGAATTTGGGTTTCAAGTTGATCGATCACTTGCGTTCGCTGTCCGGTAAATCCGCGGCCTCTTTGCTGGCTGATGCCAAAATCCACGATCATATTGCTTTTATGCAGGTAATATTTCCGATCCGGCATTTGACTGAATTCCTGACTAAGCTCCACACCGCGAACGAAATTCAGGTTCGCCTTGTTGCTGATGGTGATGAATGCTTTACTTATAGCATAGCTGCCGTCATCCGCAATATACAGCTTCCCATTCAGTAGTAGGTCAGCAGGGTTCCTTGGCATAAAGGATAATTCAATTAGCCTTGATGTAGCGGTGTTTATGGTGTCTGTAATAAAGAATTTATAGAAGGAGGGGGCTAAGGATGCAATTGGACTCAGAAACTGGGTCGTTGCAATCAATATATTATTGTCGTAAAGATCTACATCCTCATACATTCTTTCCAGGTAGTTTGCGAGCCCCTGGTTATCGATCACAAGGCTGTCGAACTTAACCTGCTTATTGGCCAACAGTACAGTTTTGTCCAGGTCTGGATTTTTGTGCTGGTATTTCTGACTGAGCTTCTCCTGGAGGTAAATTGGCAGCAACAACTTTCCGCCGATGCGACTGGAATCTTGTGTTTGAAATAGATATTGGTAGTTTCGGAAGATCTTCTTGTTCCGGTAGTTTGCGTTGAGGTTGCTTAAGGATACCTGTAACCGGTCATAATGTCTATAACTAAGTTGCGGAAAGTTTTCCATCCGGTTAAGCTCTTTATGCGCGATCACCTTCTGGATGAGCTCCACGGCCGGGTTATCCTTATTACGGTAGCGCCCGTGTTTTGCGGTAGTAATGTCTACCTGGTTAAGGCTTTGCGTATCTTCAGCTAAGCGGATGTTAACGACCTGCTCGGTGCCAGGCTTGATATTGATACTTAGGCTTTTATATCCAATATAGTGAAATTGAACTTTAGCTGCTGTAGATGGTCCGGCGATCTCGTATTTGCCCTGGTTGTTTGTCTTTGTTGCTGCCGGTGTTCCAGTAAGGGATACGGTTACGTAGGGCATAGGGCGACCTGTAGAAGCTTCTGTGACCGTTCCTGAAACCTTTGTTGTTTGGGAAAAGAGGCTTCCGGAAAAGAGAATCAGCAGGAAGGTTAAAGTAGTAATATGCTTAACCTGGATAAACACCATTGGTTAGCCTTTTTTCAAAAAAGCAGTCTTCAATACCACCCGCATTTTTTCTGCCTTGCATTCAACTTCAGCATCATCGTCGGTAAGACGGATATTTTTAATGACCATTCCCTTTTTTAAGGTGATAGAAGTTCCTTTTACCGGTAAACTCTTGATTAGAATGACTGAATCTCCGTCCTTAAGGAGATTTCCGTTGCTATCTTTTACTTTCATTTTGCTTAATAATTCTTTTTTCGCTAAGAATCTGCAAGATTACAGCTAAAAAAGCTAATTGCGTTATGTAATGGGTAAATTAAATATTAAAAGTGTAAAATCTCTGATCGCTTGTTCTATAAAGCTAAAATTACATACCAATGGTTTTTGTGGCCTGGTTTTTATTGTAAATTTGCTCAAAAAAGAATACTGTGACCCGTACTAAAAATAAATCTGATAAGACTGTAGATGTTGTATTAATCGGCGCCGGAATCATGAGTGCAACCTTAGGTGTAATGCTTAAGGAACTTGAACCAGGATTGACGGTTGAAATTTTTGAAAGACTGGATGTCGCTGCTGCGGAAAGTTCTGATGCCTGGAATAATGCAGGTACCGGACACTCGGCTTTTTGCGAGTTGAACTACACACCGCAGAAGCCTGATGGATCTGTTGATACCTCGAAAGCCGTATCAATTGCTGAATCCTTTGAAGTATCAAAACAATTCTGGTCCTACCTGGTTCGATCAAAACTGGTAGATTCACCGGAACACTTTATCCGAAGCATTCCACACATGAGCTTTGTGTGGGGTGAAGCAAACGTTAGATTTCTGAGAACACGTTACGAGGCATTGCAGAAATGCGCGCTTTTTCATGGCATGGAATATTCCGAAGATCCTGAACAATTGCGTGAGTGGATGCCCCTGGTAATGAAGGACAGGAATCCTGCAGAGCCGGTAGCTGCTACACGTATGACACTTGGTACCGACGTGAACTTTGGTTCTTTAACCCGGATGATGTTCAATCGCTTGCAGGAGCAAGATAAGGTTGAGATGCACTTTAGCCATGAGGTTAAGAAGCTTAAGCAAAAGGATGGATTATGGCAGGTTCGTGTTAAGGATGAGATTACTGGCGAGAAACGCAATGTATACGCAAAATTCGTGTTCATTGGCGCTGGTGGTGGTTCATTGCCTTTGCTTGAAAAATCAGGCATACCTGAAGGAAACGGATTTGGCGGCTTCCCGGTAAGTGGTCAGTGGCTGAAATGTACCAATCCAGAAGTCATTGAACAACACAATGCTAAGGTATACGGCAAAGCATCTGTAGGCGCACCTCCGATGTCGGTACCGCACCTGGATACTCGTATGATCGACGGTAAAAAAGCTTTATTGTTTGGCCCGTATGCAGGATTCTCTACAAGATTTTTGAAGAACGGATCGCTTTTGGATTTACCATTATCTATTAAGCCGAATAACATCATGCCGATGATCGCGGCAGGTCTTGATAATATCCCGCTTACAAAATACCTGATTAATCAGGTGCGCCAGTCGCAAGACGACCGCCTGCAGGCCTTGCGTGAATATCTGCCTACTGCGAAAGCGGAAGACTGGGAACTTGAAACTGCTGGTCAACGTGTTCAGGTGATCAAGAAGGATGACAAACATGGCGGTATTCTGGAATTCGGTACGGAAGTCGTTTCTGCTGCCGATGGCTCTATTGCCGCGCTTCTTGGGGCTTCGCCAGGTGCTTCGACTGCAGTATCTATCATGTTGACGCTGATGACACGCTGCTTTCCGCAATATGTTGCAAAACCGGAATGGCAGAAAAAGCTTAGCCAGATGATTCCTTCTTATGGTCAAACCTTAAGTGAGGATCCTGTTCTGATGGAGACGCTGAGAACGCAAACTTCACATGCATTAAAATTAAGAACTGAAGTACCTGTTGTTTAGAACAATTTGACCGTTTAAACCTTATATTGATATTTATATCGATATATATGCCGAACTGGTTTAAGACTGTTTTAAAAACGCTTTTAGTTTTAATTATCCTATTTATAGTCGCCTTTATATCGTTGGCCATTTATGTCAGCTCCAATAAGGCTTCAATTCTTGCTTCGGTTACAAGGGAGCTTAACAAGAACCTGGATGGTTCCCTTGTAATCGGAAGTATGGAACCCACACTACTTAGTGGCCTTCCCGGCATCTCGCTCAGGCTTAACAACGTTGAATTGAAAGACAAACGTTGGAATGAGCATAAACACACCTTGCTGCAAGCAAAAGACATCCGGATTACGGTTAATTCCCTCGCCTTGTTTCGTGGGGCCGTAGAGATTAACAAAATTGACATCGCTGATGCCTCCGCTTATTTGTACACCGATTCGACGGGATACACCAATACGACCGTTTTCAGGAAAAAAGCAAAGAAGCCTGCAACTGAAGCACTATCATCTGAATCTTCCACGGAGATCAAAAAAATGATGCTCAAGAACGTAAAACTCGTGGTGAACAATGAGAAAGGAAATAAGCTTTTTCAATTTCTCGTGACCAAGCTGGAAGGGAAGGTAGATTATCCTTCAGAAGGATGGAAAGCCCGGTTAGACCTTGATGTTATGGTAAATTCGCTGGCTTTTAATACGAGAAGAGGAAGCTTTATCAAGGACCAGCGTCTAACTGGACCTTTTGACGTAAGTTTCGACGAGGAGAAATCCATCATTCGTGTGGCGCCCAATAAGTTGAAAATTGGGGTAAATGACTTTGTTATTGGTGCCACCTTTAACACCAGCAAAGATCCTACGGCTTTCGCAATAAACATACGTGCGAACCAGATCAGCTGGCGCAATGCAGCTGCACTGCTGGCGCCGAACATCAAACAGCGTCTTGATCAATTTAATCTGAAGAACCCCATCGATGTAAAATGTGATATCGTAGGCAATATGGGGCCGGGGGGTGATCCGAACATTAGTGTGATCGCTGATGTGCAGAACAATGTGTTGCGTACACCAGGCGGTGTCGTGGACAGCTGTAGCTTTCGAGGCATGTATACCAACAACTTCTTTAGCGGTAGAGGCTTAAGTGATGAAAATTCAGCGATCAAGCTCTACAACTTTAAGGGTTCATATGAGAAGATCCCATTTACGATAGATACCGCCTTCATTAATAACTTCAAGGCACCAGTAGCTACGGGCGTGGTTCGTTCGAGGTTTGATATCGCTAAACTGAATGCAATCGTGGGGGAGGAGTTATTGGAATTCAACAGTGGCCAGGCAGATCTGAACCTAACCTATAGTGCAGATCTGGTTGATCTGATGCTACGCAAGCCATATTTCACCGGTTATGTAAATATCAAGAATGCCGATGTAAACTATAAACCTCGAAACCTTCGATTCAAGAACACCGGGATATCCTTGAAATTTACCGGGCCGGATTTGTTTATCAGTGATTTGCGGCTTCAGAGTGGAAAAAGCGTTTTGTTGATGGAGGGAAGCATCCGGAACTTTCTAAACCTCTATTATACTGCCCCGGAGAAAATAGTGCTCAACTGGAATGTTAAAAGCCCTCAGCTTCATTTGGGTGAATTCCTGGGCTTTTTAAATGCGCGGCCTAATGTAACTCAGGTGAAGAGCAGAGGCAAAGGTACCTTTGGCAGAGATCTGAACAACGTTTTCAATAAAAGTAAGGTGAACCTGAATTTAGCGGTCGACAAAATCTATTACAAAAAGTTTCTCGCTACGGATGCAACTGCGCAGTTGTATGTGTCTGAGCAAGGTATTCAGATTAAAAATACGCGGGTTAAACATGCAAATGGGTCAATAAACGTAACAGGTAACCTGTATCAGACCGGCGATGCCACCCGGTTTGCCATCGATGCGATCGTTGCGAATGCCAATGTAAAGAGCTTGTTTTATGGTTTTGATAATTTTGGTCTTCAATCGATTACTTATAAGAACATTTCTGGGAATCTGTTTTCAAAGGTTAAGTTAAACGGGCGGATCTCCAACCGCGGTGTGCTGATGCCTAATTCTTTGAGCGGGCTCATTGCTTTCAATCTGAAGAATGGTGCCTTGTTGAATTTTCAGCCGCTGATCAATGTCGGAAAGTTCGCCTTCCCATTGCGGGATTTGAACAATATTACCTTCAGTGATCTCGGCGGTGCTCTGGATGTAAGGGGAGAGAAGATCAACATCAGACCGATGAAGATCAGTTCCAGTGTGCTGAATCTTGATGTCGCTGGTATTTACGCGATGAATAAAGGCACCAACATCACCATGGATGTACCCTTACGAAATCCGAAGAAGGATCTTGGCAGCTCCAGGGAAGAGCAGCTCGAAAACAGGATGAGCGGGATTGTGCTTCATCTGGTGGCTGTGGATGGGGAAGACGGGAAAATTAAGATCAAATTGAACCGCAACCGGAAGAAGGATAAATAGTTTAAAAAAGTTTATAATTAGAAAACCTTTGATAATCTTAGCTGTTTATCTATGGTCAGTAAACTTAAATTAAGATAACGTATGAAACGCAATGCAACTGCAATTTGGACCGGAACTATAAAAGAAGGTAGCGGAACGATTACCACTGGAAGTACTACCCTGAACAAAACGCAATACTCATTTAAGAGTCGCTTTGAGGAGGGCGTGGGTACAAACCCCGAGGAACTAATGGCGGCGGCACATGCAGGATGTTTCACGATGAAATTAAGTGCTGACCTTACCGAGGCAGGTTTTACACCAAGAAACCTGGAAACTAAGGCTACGGTGTCTTTGGACAATGGTGTTATCACCAGTTCACACCTGGTGACAACTGCAAGCATCCCGGACATTAGTGAAAACCAGTTTCAGGAGATTGCGAAGGGGGCAAAAGAAAACTGTCCGGTGAGTAAAGCATATAATTTAGAGATCACACTCGAGGCGACCTTGAGTTAATCAGATAGTAAACCAGTTATTAAAGAAAAAGGGCTTAAAATACTGTGATAACTTACAATCGAATTGCAATTTAGCGCATTAATTTAATTACCTTTGTGTAAATTTTTAAACATTAATGAAGATATTTATTACAGGACTTCCTTTAGAAGTAGGGGAAGAAGAATTAACAGCCGTATTCGGCGATTTTGGTCCAGTTAAGTCACTTAGGATTATCAAAGATCGTGAGACTGGTCAGAGTCGTGGTTTTGGTTTCGTAGAAATGCCGAATGATGATGAGGCAAGAGAAGCGATCAAAAGAATGAATGGCGGAGATTATAATGGTAACCGTATTAAGGTTGCTGAAGCGCAGGAAAAACCAGGTAACAGTGGAAATGCTGGCGGCGGTTTCAAGCGTAACAACAACAGAGAAAGAAGTTTCTAAGTTATCATATAACTTTCAAAATAAATGGTCAATTGTGCTACAGCATGGTTGACTTTTTTATGCAGCAATTTACCAGCTTCAATGGCAGTTAGCGTCCGTAACTTAGCAATTCCTATACTTCTTTTTATCGTTCTTCAGATCGGGCTCTTTTCATTAGGTGCTTTTGGGTTTATGGATTTCTTAAACATTGCTGCGCTGGCGGGAATGCTGGTGTTCCTTTTCACGCGTTCCAGACTTAAAGGAAGATTCCATAAGCGTATATGCTCAGCTTTGCTCGTAACCTTGGTCGGTTACAGTTATTTTGCGCTTACCGGCAATCGCTATGAGGTTTTATTTCCCTCCATGTTGTTCTTCCTGCTTCCACAGCTCTTCTTTATAAGCGCTTTTTACCTCGACTTTCGCTCGGCACCTGAACTTGATAAGCGCGGCGCGAGAATTGCAATTGCGCTGGCATTTCTGTTCAGCCTGGGGTATTATCTTGCCATGCGTGCTCATCTTGGTATTTTGAAGTTGCCCGTGATGATTGGTGTGTTTACCAGCAGTCTGATGTTTATGATGGCGTGTTTTAGAAATCTGAGGGTAAATTCAAATAGCTTCTGGATGGTACTTGCTGGTGTACTGTTGTATATGTTTGGGGAGGGATTGTTTGCCTATCACAAATTCGCCGAGCCGATTGGGGGCGTGACTTTGATCTATTCTATCAGCCTGTTTACGGGACTTTACCTGATCAGCCTCGGTGCCGTATCCAGAACGCTACTGCACCGGGAAGGAAACTCTTAAGGGTAATCTTACTTGATCATCACCCCAGGCTTATTGATCAGCGGAATGTGCATCAGATTAGCGTCGACAATGCTTTCTGGCAGAAAGATAAACTTCTTGTCATAGATGGTGCCATCGATGTAGAAGCTAAGCAGGTATTCGTTCGTCAGGCCGAACACTGCCGGGTCGATGGCTTCAATCACAGCGAAAGACTGCGGAGCGACGTCCCGGAGTGAGTGCCTCAATACAGAGGTCTTCACCATCTTCCCATCTTTCTCGCCATAACCTTTTGAACTTACCAGCACATGCTCCAGCTTCTCGCCCTTGTAATTAACCAGGTAAACGCTCCAGCTGGCTTGTTCAGGGGTATCGTTCATGAGCACAACGGCTATGGCAACATCTTCAACTATATTCTGTGGCAGGTCCTTCTTCATCTTCGCAATTCGATTATTTCTTAGCTGCAGGCTTTTTCGCTGCCACCTTTTTTGGTGCTGCAACTTTCTTTGCGCCAGGTTTTGCGTCTGTGGTTTTTTTGGTTGCTTTTGCCTTCTTTTCAAATGCATTAGGCACTTGTTCCTTAATCAAGGCTTTAACATCTTCAAGGCTAAGCGCGGCTAGTTCCTCAGGTGTATATTTATCATTCGAGGCAGGGTTTTTCCGAAGCTTCAGCATTTCCTTGCCGAAGCGGATGAACGGTCCCCAACGACCATTTTCAATCGCAATCTTTTCCTCCGGCCATTGCTGAATGAAGCGATTTGCTTCCTTCTCCACTTTCTTTTGGATCAGTTCAGTAATGTCTTTTTTAGTTAAATTATCGAAGTCGTAGGCTTTGGGTACATTGATGAAAAGGTTGTTCCATTTGATAAATGGTCCGAAGCGCCCGGTACCCTTTGTAACGGGCATGCCTTCATGTTCCGCTACCGGAGCATCCGCAGATACCTTCTCACGAATGATCTCTGTCGCACGGTCAAAATCAATGGTTAGAGGATCTTCATTTTTAGGTACAGATATATAAGCATCACCCCACTTTACATAAGGCCCAAATCGGCCTACACCTACAGAAACCTCTTTGCCTTCGTAGTCTTCTAACTGGAAGGGTAGTCTGAACTGCTCGAGTGCCTCTTCAAGGGTAATGGTACCTACGGTTTGGGATTTGGATATGCTGGCATATCTAGGCTTTTCCTCATCATCCAATTGACCGATCTGGACAAGCGGCCCAAACTTACCGACCTTCGCATACACGTTCTTCCCAGTTTCTGGATCTACACCCAACAAGCGTTCTCCATTGGCGCGATCTGCAGTATCCAATGTTACCTGAACTTCTTCGTGAAATGGCTTGTAAAAAGCGTGAAGCATATTTGTCCATTGCTTCAGTCCTTGGGCAATTTCATCGAACTCTTTTTCCACTGAAGCTGTGAAGTTGAAATCTACAATATCTTTAAAATGCTCGACCAGGAAATCATTAACGACTTCGCCGATGTCAGTTGGAAATAACTTCGACTTTTCAGCGCCAGTCACTTCGGTCTTGGTCTGTTTGCTAAGTGTATTTTTTGATAGGGTTATGGTATTGAAAGTACGTTGGCGGCCTTCGCGGTCTTCTTTAACGACGTATCCACGGTTCTGAATGGTGGAGATGGTAGGAGCGTAGGTGGAAGGTCTGCCGATACCCAGTTCCTCCAGCTTTTTTACAAGGCTTGCTTCAGTATATCTTGCCGGCGGTCTGGAGAAACGCTCAATGGCATTCATTTGCTGAAGTGATAAGATCTGGCCTTTGCTGATTGGAGGCAACATGTTGTTGTTGGAACCTTCTTCATTATCCTCATCATCACTGGATTCGAGATACACTTTAAGGAAACCATCAAACTTCAGGACTTCACCTTCCGCAATCAAATATTCAGGTCTGCTGCTTACTGCAATTTGTGCAGTGGTTTTTTCAAACAGTGCTTCGCTCATCTGAGAGGCGATGGCGCGCTTCCAGATCAGCTCATACAGCCGCTGCTCGGAACTATCACCTGCAACGGTATGTTGATCAAAGTATGTTGGTCTTATCGCCTCATGCGCCTCCTGTGCACCTGCAGACTTCGTCTTATAGACTCTTGGCTGGTGATATTTTTCACCATAGGCAGATTTGATCTCCTGTGCTGCTGCCTGAACTGCCGTTTCTGATAAGTTTACAGAGTCGGTCCTCATATAGGTGATCTTTCCACTTTCGTACAACCGCTGTGCGATCTGCATCGTTCTGGAAACACTATAACCTAATTTTCTGGACGCTTCCTGCTGTAAGGTAGACGTTGTAAATGGCGCAGCCGGGTTTCTTTTGGCTGGTTTAGTTTCTAGGGAAGCCACTTTAAATTCCGCATCGATACAGTCCTTCAGGAACTGTTCCGCTTCACTTTCCTGGCTAAACCGTTGAGGTAGCTCTGCACGCACAATCTCCTTAGGGTTACCATTACTGAACTGTGCGGATATTTTGAACGCCGCAGTAGCGGCAAATTTATTGATTTCACGTTCACGATCAACAATCAGTCGTACCGCTACGGATTGTACCCGCCCAGCAGACAATGAAGGTTTGATTTTCTTCCATAAAACAGGGGAAAGTTCAAATCCGACCAATCGATCAAGTACACGCCTTGCTTGTTGGGCATGGACAAGATTATAGTCGATGGTTCGGGGTGCTTCAATAGCTCTTAATATGGCAGGTTTGGTGATTTCATGAAATACAATTCTTTTAGTTTTGTCTTCCTTAAGGTTCAAGGTTTCGAATAGATGCCATGAAATGGCCTCACCCTCGCGGTCCTCATCGGATGCGAGCCATACCATTTCTGCGTTCTTTGCTAGCTTCTTTAGTTCCGCCACGACCTGCTTTTTGTCAGCAGGTACTTCGTAGGTTTGGGTGAAGTTGTTCTCGATGTCTATTGCCATATCACCTTTCACTAGATCACGTATGTGGCCGTAACTTGACTTAACCAGGAAATCTTTGCCTAAATATCCTTCTATGGTTTTTGCTTTTGCAGGGGACTCAACTATCAATAAATTTTTCGCCATTCAGAACGTTTTTCTGCAAATAAAGCTATAAATAAAACAGAATTCAAAATTCTGGCTTCATTTAATGGTAATTTGTCCTGTATCTTTACATTACGTTCTCAGTCTGAAACAGAGCCAGTACCTATGTTGTTAACCTAAAAAAACAAAAGCAATGAATATACTATTAGTACTCATCGGACTGTTCTTCAGCCCGCCAAAAAGCGTTTATGATTTCAAAATGAAAACCATAGATGGAAAGGAGATTTCCTTATCGAAATTCAAGGGTAAGAAGATTCTTATCGTAAACACGGCGTCGAAGTGCGGCTTTACTCCGCAGTATGAGGAGCTGGAAAAACTACATCAGCAATATGGCAAAGAAATCGTGTTAATTGGATTTCCGGCCGGAAATTTCGGTGGCCAAGAGCTTGCTTCTAATGCAGAGATCAAAGAATTCTGTGAAGCGAACTTCGGTGTGTCATTTTTGTTAAGTGAAAAGGTGAGCGTTAAGGGCGGTGATATTGATCCTTTATTCGCTTATCTGACTAGCCAGGAGAATCCAGATTTTAAAGGAGAGATCAACTGGAACTTCGAGAAGTTTCTCATTGATGAAAACGGCAAATTGGTTCATCGCTTCCGCTCGAAAGTTAAGCCACTTAGCGAGGAGATTACGGCAAAGCTTTAGTTTTATACAAACAGCCATGCATAAATAAAAAGGCCTGCAACATCAGCGTTGCAGGCCTTTTTATTTATGCTTATTTAATGGTAATTGAAATCCGGTACTAGCACAGAAAGCCACCACCAAGAAGGTCATTACCTTCATAGAACACTGCAGACTGTCCCGGCGCAATTGCAGAAACGGAATGGTCAAAGACAACCCGCATCTTTTCTTTTTCCTGTACAATGGTACTTAACATACCAGCATCTTTATAACGGATTTTAGTGATTACATTTTCCATCGGCTCATTGATGCTTTCGTACTTCAAAAGATTTACGTTCCGAACCATCGCCTCACGTCGTTCCAGTTCGTCAGCACGACCCAAAACCACTGTATTGCTCTCAGGCAGGATCTGGGTAACGAACATCGGCTCGCCCAAGGCAATACCAAGCCCTTTACGTTGACCGATGGTGTAAAAAGGATAACCTTTATGTTGCCCTACAACCATACCATTGCTCAGAATAAAGTTTCCTCCAGCTACACGATCCTCTAGGTCCTCAACTTTGTGTCTCAGGAACGAGCGATAATCATTATCGGGCACGAAACAGATTTCGTAACTCTCACTTTTCTTTGCCAGTTCTTCCTGTCCCATATCTAGTGCCATCTGGCGGATTTCAGATTTAGCAAATGACCCTAAAGGAAATTGCGTTCTGGAGAGGTTTTCCTGAGAAACGCCCCAAAGCACATAAGACTGATCCTTGTTTTCGTCCTTACCTTTAGATATCACGTAACGTCCATTATCATGCTGTCTGATATTAGCATAGTGGCCCGTCGCAATAAATTCACAATCCAGCTTGTTCGCTCTTTTTAACAAAGCTTCCCACTTGATATGGGTGTTGCATAGCACACAAGGATTTGGTGTGCGCCCAGCGAGGTATTCGTCAACGAAATTGTCGATAACATAATCGCCAAATTCATCCCGGATATCTAATATATAATGTGGAAATCCATAATTAACGGCAAGGGTACGCGCATCATTGATGCTATCTAAGCTGCAGCAACCAGTTTCTTTACTGCTGCTGCCGGAAGTTGCGTAATCCCATGTCTTCATGGTTAAGCCAATAACTTCATAACCCTGTTCATGTAACATCACTGCAGCTACCGAACTATCCACTCCACCACTCATGGCGACCAAAATTCTGCCCTTTTTACTCATAGTAATTTAATGTGATACAAAAGTAAATGTTTTTGAAGGAATGTGTTAGCTAAGGAAGTCAGCAACTTGTAATAATAGTATGGGTTTATCCACGCTGAACTTAAGGATTAGGTTGCAAATCAAGTTTAAGGCAAACCAGTAAAGCTTTAGATTACCTAATTTAAATGAAACACAAATGATGAAAATTATATTAAATATTTTTGTTTATGGAGAAATATAGTTTATCTTGTGTTAACTAATAGATTAAAAAACCAAATAAATTAACGCATTATGGTTGCCAAGCCAAGCTCGCTGTGGTTCTCAGAAGATCCACTTTTTAACATCTACATCCGGGAAACTAAGAAGTACCGGTTATTGTCTCAGCAGGAAGAACAAGCGATCGGTCAAAGAATTCTAGATAAGGATCCGCGCGCGTACAAAGAACTGGTCACAGCAAACCTCCGGTTTGTGGTTTTTCTTGCACTTCGGTTCGCGTATGACCGTACACAGTTGATGGACTACATCGCAGAGGGAAATCGCGGCTTGATCTCCGCAGCAATGCGTTTTGACATACGATTTGGTTGTAAATTTAATACTCTGGGAACCTGGGATATCAAGCAAAAGATGCAGGGCATGAAGAGTCTTCGAACAGTTGTCACGATTCCTAGAAATAAGACTGCAATGAGGAAACTTCTGGAATCGAGAATTGATAGATTCGAACAAGAACACTACCGTCTTCCTTCGATATCCGAAATAAGTGAGCTTGTTGCTATGCCCGAAAAGCAAATTGCTAAAGGTCTGGAATATCACGGAAGAACCATTTCAATCGATTCTGGCGAAACCGAAGTAGACTATCGAAATGAGTTGGCTGATGAAAGCGATAATGCGGAACAGAGACTTGTAAAAGGTTCCAACCTGCTCAATGTCCAAAACATCGTTGCTACCCTTCCGAAGCGGGAAGCATTAATTATTAGCTACTCGTATGGACTGCATGGTCAGGACCAAATGACTGCTGCCGAAATTGCTGCCATCTTAGGTTATAGCAAAGAGCGTATACGCCAGCTTAAATATAAAGCCGAAAAAAAGATCAGCGGACGACTAAAGAACTTCGTAGATGCTAAGTGGCGCAGCTTTCTTTAAAATTTGTATCGGGTTAAATGACGTAATCGTCATTTAACCCGATACAAGTTCGGCATAGATTGATTCTCCAGGGCTTTATATGGGCTGCCGTATAAAGGCTGTCGCGCTTTACTGCCTAATTTATTTTCACCGGTTGCACCATTATACAATAGTAATCCGCCTAAGGCGAGTTCCTGTACTGCAATGATGGGACTCTTTGTGAGGTTTTTCAATCCTCTTCTGAAGATGAATGCACCTGCCAGGATTGAGATCATGCGCTTGCCAGTACTTAGCCTTACCTCATCGGTTCCGTTTAATATGGTTTTGCCTGCAGCTAAGGCAACAGTGTGTTGTAGTTTGTTAAACATAGGTTTTAGGTGTTAGATCATCATTTCAACACCCAGTTTATGCTATTGTTTTACTTAATTTCATTCGTCCGCTGAGCAGGATGACCATAGCGATGATCGTTGAACCGGCCATTACACCAACCATTGGAAATGCGGATTTTGTTTCGAACATACCCAGCAGGGAAGATGCCATTGCACCAATCCCCATCTGTATGGCGCCCATCAATGCGGATGCACTACCAGCATTTTTCTTGAAAGGAGAAAGTGACAAGGCAGAGGTATTTGGATTTATAAACCCTAAACAGCAGAGGAATAAGAAAAGCAATGCAACGGTCTCATACAAATTCAACAGGTTAGAATAAGTGCCTGCGCAAAAACAAAGGGTTAATACCAACTGAACACTGAGCGCCACAAAAACAATCTGCTCGCTTTTATATCGCTTTACAAGCCTGCTGTTGATCTGACTCGAGCCAATCAATCCAATGGACAGGACGGCAAAGATCCAACCATATAGCTCTGTACTAACCTCAAACACTTCCATAAACACGACCGGTGAACCCGCAACATAGGCGAATAAGCCGGAAAATGCCATTGCTCCGGTAAGTGCATAAGTATAGAAATAAGGCTCTGCAATTACTGACAGAAAGGTTTTGATAATTGGCGCAGGCATTAGCGATATACTTGGATCTGGCTGATACTTCTCCGGCAGCCAGAAAATGCTTGCAAGCAGGTTCAATACACCAAGTGCAATAAGCGCGATAAAGATCGCATGCCAGCCAAAAAGGATCGTCACATAACTTCCAGCGGTAGGAGCCAACATTGGCGACACACCAACGACCAGCATCAATAAGGCAAAAACCTTGGCGCTATCCTTTACTGGAAAGAGATCTCGAACCATCGCCACGGAGGCAACAGCTGCTGCGCAACTACCAAGTGCCTGTACAGCACGCAGTACGATGAGCTGATTTAAAGAGGTAACAAATACACAGCCAAGTGATGCAAGAATGTATAGTGCTAATCCAAGGCAAAGCGGTTTTTTGCGACCAAAACGATCGAGCAGCGGGCCATAAAGCAATTGCCCTAAAGATATCCCAATGAAGAAACTGGAGAGTGATATTGCAACCTGTTCCGTGCTGGTCTGGAGATCTTTTGCGATCACTGGAAAAGCAGGCAAATACATATCGATGGAAAAAGGACCCAACGCCGTCAATGACCCCAGGATCAAGATGAGGGAAGTATATTTCTTGTTGTTCATGAATTCTTAAGTTTTTATATTCTTTCTAAAACGTGCTGAATGGCCTGGTCCACGATCGCCTGTGGACTTTTACTAAAGGCAAGTTTCACGCGGCTGGCAAGGATTGCATTTATCGACAGTGCACGGTGTCCAAGTGTTTTTGCCAATGCGTAAATACCAGCAGTTTCCATTTCCAGGTTGGTAATTCGCACACGCTCTTTCTTAAAACTACCCAGTTGTGTGATGAGGTCAGGGAATTTGGCCGTAGCACGTACCTGCCTTCCTTGAGGAGCATAAAAGCCAGGAGCAGTGACTGTGATTCCCTGAGGCAGGTCAGCTGCGATTTGTTGCATCAGTGAAGCATTCGCCGGGCTGAGGTAAGCTTGAACAGCCTCCATTCCTGTTAAATGTTCTTTGATCGCCGTTAACAGCTGTTCCGTTTCAGCATCCGGGACAGCTGAATAGAAGTTCATCAGTGAATCTAAACCTAAACCATGGGAGGAGGCCAGAATGGTGCCAATCGGAAGATCATGCTGAATGGCACCTGAAGTACCTATTCTGATGAGGTCGAGTACGCTAAGTTCTGGTTTCACCTGTCGAGTTTCAAAATCGATATTCTTCAATGCATCAAGCTCGTTGAAAACAATATCAATATTGTCTGTTCCAATGCCGGTTGAAACAACACTTAACCGCTTGTTGCCGAGATAACCAGTATGTGTGATGAATTCGCGCTTTCCTTTTCTTAATTCTACGTGATCAAAATAGCGGGATACCTCCGGAACTCGTTCAGGGTCACCTACGGTGATAACAGTATCAGCAAGATCTTCAGGAAGTAGGTTCAGGTGGTAAATGCTGCCATCCGGATTAATGATTAAGTCGGATTCTGAAATTAGGGACATAGTAAATTTTTCGGTGCAAAGGTACATTTATTCCCGACTAATATTCCTGATCAAAGCTGCTCAATCTTTATTTGATCTACCTGATCTAGTTTCCCAAGGAGTTCCTGAGCCAACGCTTTCCTTACCTCTAACAAAAAGCTGCACTCTAAATCAAACGTTTGTGATTTTACAACCAGCGAGCTTTCTTTAATGATTCGCATTACCTGGTTCAGTTGCAAGTAATCACATCTGACACTGTAGACCAGATTTTCGGTTTTCTCAATGATATTGCTGTTTTCAATAGCATCAATGGTTGCCGATTTATAGGCATTGATCAATCCGGGAACACCCAATAGCGTGCCGCCGAAATATCGGACCACAACAACAAAAACGTTTGTCAGTTCAGTAGATAGTAGACTATTCAAAATTGGGCGCCCTGCAGTACCAGAGGGTTCGCCATCATCATTAAGCCTGTAATTGCTGGTGTTCATACCCAGCCGGTAAGCCCAGCAGTGATGCCGCGCTTTAGGATGTTCAGCCTTCAACTGCAGCAAGATCGGCTTAATCTCCGTTTCAGCTGAAATGGGATATATATAAGCGATGAACTTACTGCCCTTGTCCCTGAAAATTCCCGTCGCAGGATGTTCTACCGTCTTATATTGGTCCTTAGCTTCCATAATATTGAGCAAGCGTGATCAAAATAATTGCAATAACGGCAAGTGCAACGCCGACAAAGTTTAACTTGTTTAACTTTTCCCGGAACATGAAATAACCTAGCAGGGTACCAAGTACAACAACACCAATATTCATGGATGCAAATACGACTGAGGGCTGTTGAGCAAATGCTTTATGTGCTTTCAGGTAAAAGAAAATATTTGAAAAATTGAAGAGGCCGAGCAGAATGCCATATAATAGATTAACGATTGCAAAACGCTGATTAGATTTAAGAACCTGGTAGCTGGCCGAGAGCATCGCAATTGGAAAAGCAATACAGAAAACGACCAGCAAAATGCTGGTATAAGGCATCGTTGTATCGGTCGCTAATTTCTTGAACAGGATATCGACCGTGCCGAAACCAAGGAACACCATCAATGGGAAGAAAATGGATGAATTCCGATGACCTTTGCCTTTGTTAAACAACATCAGGAACACTGACACGAAGGCCAGCAGAAGTCCTGCAATTTTAACCGCACTAAACTTCTCCTGAAAAATCAGGTATGCTGCAAGTAACGGCAGGACCAGAGATAAACGCTGTGCGATGTCAGTTTTTGCAATGCCAATTTCCTTTACTGATCGCGACAAGATCCAAAAGATCGTCGGCAGAAGTATACCAAGCAAGTAGTAGAGGGCTGAAGCAGGCAGTTTAAGCGTATCAATATCGGGCTTAAAAAAAAATAAACACAGTAATATAGCTGTCAGGTAGTTCCAGGCGATAGCCTGCTGCACATTTATACTGTAGCGTGCAGCCAGTTTAAATAATACGCCAACGGTTACACTGCAGAGAATGCTTATCAGAACATATATCATACTATCCGCGATTCTGATGTATAAACAGCGTGTCCGTGTTTAGCGGGATTATTTCTTCAAGATAGCCATTAATCTGCGGCGCGGTGACCCCTTCCTGCCAGTTTGTGCTTGACTTGATTACCCTAGCCTCGTCCCAGAGACCAGCAGCTATGAATTGATTCAGAATGTTTGCCCCACCTTCGATGATGACAGACTGTATGTCCATCAAATAGAGCTGAAATGCAATTTTCTGTGGAAGATAAAAGGTCATGTCTTCCATTTGCACGAAATGGTTGGTTCCCTCAACGTCAGTTTTAACCTCATTAAGAAAAATAGTTTTAACCTGATCGTTATATACATGGCTGCTTTGAGGAATGTCTAGTTTCTTATCAACGACGATACGTATCGGATTAGATCCCGGCCATTCCCGTGTATTTAATTCCGGGTTATCCGTCATCACTGTTTTCTTGCCCACCAGAATGGCGTCTTCTTCGGCGCGCCACTTGTGCACCAGCTTTTTGGAAAGTGGATTACTGATCCATTGTTTTTTATTGATCAGCGGGGTAAAGTAACCGTTTGCAGTTTGCGCCCATTTTAGAATTATATATGGGCGTTGCTTCTCTACTCTTGTGAAAAATCGTTTGTTCAACACAAGACCTTCCTCATCGAGAACGCCCTGCTGCACTCGAATGCCGGCAGCTTTCAGCTTTTCTATTCCTTTTCCGTTTACTGCGGGAAATGGATCCGCATTGCCGATGATGACTTCTTTCACTTCATGCCGGATCAGCAGGTCGGCACAGGGAGGCGTCTTGCCGAAGTGTGCACAAGGCTCCAGGCTTACGTAAACGGTCGCCGACTTCAGCATTGCCGGCGCGCGTTCCCCGTATCGTTCAATTACATCATTCACTGCGTTTACCTCCGCATGAGCAGTGCCGATTTTCTTGTGAAAGCCTTCGCCAATGATTTTACCCTCTGAAACAATGACGCAGCCAACCATCGGATTTGGGCTAACATCGTTGATCCCGAGTTCCGCTAGCTCAAGGCAGCGTCGCATATAATCTTCATGAACCATCGGGGCAAAAGTAGTTATATTGTTCGATTTAGTTACTTTTACCCGCTATGAATTACAAGGCGCTGAAGGAACGGTTCAACCAGTCTCTGGAGAAAATATATCAGGATCAGGAGTGCTCCGGGCTCTTCCATATTGCACTTCAGAAGATCGCCGGTTTTACCAGGATGCAGTTCCTGGAACATCAGCTGCAGGAGGTACCAGCACAAATCAGGGAGGCAATGCTAGCGGTACTCGACGCCCTTTGTGCCGGAAAACCAATTCAGTACATCCTGGAGGAGGCCTGGTTCTACAGGCTACGCTTCAAAGTGAATGCAAATGTGCTGATACCACGTGATGAGACTGAAGAGCTGGTCGACTTGATCATCAGGACAGAACGGGGGATGGGTATGCAGAAGAAACGTTTGCTGGATATTGGCACCGGCAGCGGCTGTATCGCCATAGCAATAAAAAAAAGCCTGCCTCTGTTTGAGGTCTCAGCGCTCGATGTCTCAGCTGGAGCATTAGCTGTGGCTCAGGAGAATGCGAAAAGCAATGCTGTCGATGTCACCTTTATCCAAGCAGACATCCTGACCTACCAATCCGAAGAACAATACGACATTATTGTTTCCAATCCACCTTACGTGAAGAACGGGGAGCGCCGGGACATGCACCACAATGTTCTGGCTTACGAACCACACACCGCATTATTTGTCTCTGACGAAGATCCTTTGATCTTTTATCGAGCAATCGCCAACTTTGCATTAAAGAACCTGGTTAAAGGTGGACGTTTGTACTTCGAAATCAACGAATACCTGGGCCGCGAGATGGTGGCATTAATGGCGGAAAAAGGTTTCAGCGATATCCAGCTGATCCATGACCTGCAACAAAAGCTCCGGATCCTGAGCTGTGTACATTAATCACTAATTACGCGGATGATATGACCGGATAACTGAATGCAGATATTCCCGGTCTAAGTGGGTATAGATCTCGGTCGTGGTAATACTTACATGCCCAAGCATGGCCTGTACCGCCCGTAGATCTGCTCCACCTTCAATGAGGTGCGTTGCAAAGGAGTGCCGGAATGTATGCGGACTGATCGACTTCTGCAACGAAGCCTTTTCCGCCAGCGATTTAATCATAGTGAAAACGGATATGCGTGAAAGCGTGCTCCCAAACTTATTCAGAAATACATAGTTCTCCATACCCGGTTTAATCTTCTGTTTGTTCCGGACTTCATTCAGGTAAATGGTCAGGTGCTTTAGCGCAACACTTCCAATAGGTATAATTCGTTGTTTGCTGCCTTTCCCTTCAACCAGAATATAGCTAGCATCCGCATGGATATCTGAGATCCTAAGCGAGATCAGTTCTGAGACCCGGAGTCCACAACCATATAGCACCTCTATAATGGCCTTGCTTCGAACACCTTCAGGCTTGGATAGGTCTATGGCAAGCAGGAGTTGATCGATCTCCACAATACTCAATACATCCGGGAGCTTTCTGCTGATTTTGGGCAGCTCCAGTAAGGTAGTCGGGTCATCTTCCACAAGCTCCTCCAGGCACAGAAACCCAAAGTAGGATTTCAATCCAGAGATCACCCTTGCCTGGGAGTTCGGTAGCATGCCGAGTTCATTAAGCCAGGTAATAAAATCAATAAGATCCTGGTGTGTGGCCTTGGCTGGGAGCTTGCCGGCCGGTTCCAGGAACTGCAGTAGTTTGTTTACATCGTTGATGTATGCCTTAATGGAATTCCCTGACAAGCCACGTTCCAGGAGCAGGTACGTACTATATTCCCTGATATAAGCCGCTTTAATCACTTAAATATTTTCTACTATTGGTTTTAACTTTTAAGTTTGATCGATGAAGATACAAATTATAAACGGCCCCAACTTAAATCTGCTTGGGCTCCGGGAGCCGGGCATCTATGGAAATCAGGGCTTTGATAGCTACCTGGAAGAACTGCGCAAGAACTTTCCGGACCTTTCCATAGACTACTACCAAAGTAACGTAGAGGGCGAACTAATTAACAAAGTTCATGAAGTGGGATTTTCATACGACGGCATCATCCTTAATGCTGGCGGTTACACGCATACATCGGTTGCGCTTGCAGATGCGATTGCAGCCATTAAGACCCCTGTTATTGAGGTTCATATTTCAAATATATATGCCCGTGAATCTTACCGGCATGTGTCTTTAACCGGAAAAAATTGTAAAGGTGTGCTCACAGGATTCGGAATGGACGGATATCGTCTGGCAATCACTTCTTTTTTACAGGAGCGGTCTGGAAGTTAAGCTTATTAAACAACTTGATCTTACTAATAAAGAATGCCCAAACGATGCTTCCCTGGTACACGCCCGTCAGAGTTTGGAATGGTAACTGCTGTGTTGTTCGTTTACCTGCTGTTTTTCGATAGTGCTGAAAAAAGTTAAAGTGTGCTTTGTTAATTGCCCAGGCAAACTTGAATTCGCCCTTCAGTAAAAAGTGTATCCATGCAATGGAGTCTATCCAGATTCTGGCAAAAAGCATGGTGTACATTTCCTTTGCAGGCAGGTTCTTTTGAAGTAAGTACAGGTTATTCCTGAAGTTAAGGTAGGTTTTAAACGGATTGGTTGAATTGAGGGTTCCACCACCTACATGGAAAACCTCAGCCGAGGGGCAATAAACGACTTTGTAACCCAAGTTCTTCAGTCGCCAACAAACATCAATTTCTTCCATGTGTGCAAAGAAATCGGGATCCAATCCGCCAACCTGTTTCCAGCAGGCGCTCTTTACAAACAATGCCGCGCCGCTCGCCCAAAATATTTCAACCGCATCATCATATTGACCTTGATCGTCTTCAATGACATCGAATATTCTACCTCTGCAAAATGGAAAGCCAAACTTATCCAGAAAGCCGCCTGCCGCGCCTGCGTACTCGAACTTTAAAGGTTCATTGAAACTCTTGATCTTGGGCTGTGCAGCTGCAATCATCGGATCTTTCTCCATAACCTCAATGATGGGACTGATCCAGTTTTTCGGGACCTGCACATCCGAGTTTAACAACACATAATAATCCGCGTTAACTTGACTCAATACCTGATTGTAACCGCCCGCGAATCCATGGTTCACCGGGTTCTGTATAACCCTTATTCCTGGATAGCTTTCCTGAAGGAAGCGCACAGAACCATCCGTAGAAGCATTGTCACCAACAATAACCTGGAGATTATTATAATCAGTACCTAAAACCTGTGGCAAAAAAGACTTCAGAAATGAAAGGCCATTCCAATTTAAAATGACTACAGCAACACTCGGCTCCATTTAAAACAAGAATTTTTTTTCAGTAAAAGAATGCGCTTTTTTTATCATTAATTTGTGGCTTGAGACTGCAAACATAATTTATCAAATGCAAAGTATCGCAACATTTCCCCTTTTTTATCTTCCGCCGGTAAGCTACTTTTCTGCATTGAAAGCCGTTAATTTTGAGTTTGAAATTGAAAAGTGGGAGCATTTTCCAAAGCAGACATTTCGTAACCGGGCTACTGTAGCCTCGCCGAATGGCCCATTGAATCTATTTATTCCGGTAATAAAAGGATCTAAGTATCATACAAAAATTAAGGATGTCCGGATCAGTTACGACTTTAAATGGCAGCGGTTACATTGGATGAGCCTGCAGACCTGTTATAGGAACTCTGCCTATTTCGAGTACTACGAAGATGAGATTGCTTCCTTTTATCATAAACAAACCAAGTACCTGTTCGACTATAATTTGGAACTGTTGCAATGGCTCTTCAAACAGATCAAACAACAACCGGATCTTAAATTCAGCCAGGAATATATAAAAGAGTTGCCGGCTGCGGTAGACTACCGGGATGCAGGACGATTTAAAACTGAAAATAATCAAAACCTGAAGCCTTACTTTCAGGTATTTGATGACCGGAATGGCTTTTTACCAAACATGAGTTTTGTAGATCTCTTGTTTAGTCAAGGTCCTCAGGCCAAATTATATCTGTAATGAGCAAGCGCCACAAGAAATTAGAGGTTAATCAACGATGTCAACCAGATACTGGTTCAAGCCCAGGTGCGATATATCTGGATGAACGTTCGCTGGAACCACGGATTACACTTCATAACATTTCGGCGGCGAGTTATAGCACCCAGGTAATCCCAAGTCTAAGCGAGGTGCTGCCTCTGGTAAATGATACTGACAAGATCATCTGGATCGATATAAAGGGTTTCAAATCTATCCCAATGTTTGAGCTGTTGCAGCAGGAATTTGGAATCAACAAGCTGACCTTAGAAGATATCACCAGAACGCATGAGCGGCCGAAATTCGAGGAGTTCGCTAATTATGCCTTTGCAACCAGCCGTATGTTAATCTTCAATGCGGAGCGGGAGCTGGAGAATACGCAGGTGTCATTTATTCTGATCGGCAATGCGCTGATTACCTTTCAGGAGAATTACGAAGATTGCATCCAGCCGGTTCGCGAGCGGTTAAAAGCAGGGAAGGGTAATATCAGGATCGGGGGCGCCAGTTACATCATGTATGCCATTATGGACGTGGTTATAGACACCTATATTGAGATCCTTGGGAGTTGGGCCGACGAACTGGATACGCTTGAAGACCGGTTGATGGAAAAACCCGAACGTTCCATCATGTACGATACCCAAATGATAAAGCGCCATCTGATTAGCATCAGGAGGGTGGCCTGGCCCGAAAAGGACAAGTTAAATGACATCATCCGGTCCGACAGCCCCTTTATCCAGGATCAAACCAAGTTGTTTATTAAAGATGCTTATGATCATTGTATTCAGGCAATTGACCTGATCGACTCTTTGAAAGAGATATCCATCAGTAATATCGATATGTACCTCAGTATGATCAGTATCCGGATGAATGAGATCATGAAAGTGCTGACCATTATCTCATCAATATTCATCCCGCTCACTTTCATTGCCGGTATTTACGGGATGAACTTCGCCAGGCAGGATCCAATTACAGGGAAGACGATGCCGATGAATATGCCGGAACTTTACGCACCTTACGGCTATTTGTATGCGGTAGCGTTGATGATATTGATTGCAGTAGTTCAGCTGATATATTTTAAGAAAAAAGGCTGGTTTAAGTAGGCATGAACAGCTTTCGGCCATATTTTACTACCTTAGCGAGCCATGCAGTCCTTCGAGCTCGATAAAACAGATTTTTCCAAAATAAAACTGGCGCTTAGCGGCGACAATAATCAGCTCCAAGCTGTACTTGCGGAATACCACGCATCTGAAATCGCGATCCTTTTTGAGCGTCTTGGAGATGAAGACCGCCGACGCATCATTAACCTGCTGCCTGTTGAAATTGCCTCCGAGGTAATATCCGAAATGCATGAGGAGACGCACCCGGAAGAACTCCTGCTGAAGTTACACCCAGACAAGCGCACGGAGATCGTCGAAGAGCTCGATTATGACGATGCTGCCGACATCATTGCACAGCTTGAGCATAATGAGCAGCAAGAGCTTTTGGACGATTTGAGTGAAGATGACGCCTCAAACATCCGTAACCTCTTAAGCTATCAGGAAGACACCGCTGGTGGATTGATGAATACGGAATTTATCCGCATCAATTTAAATCTGACCAAGAAGGACGCAATTGATGAAATCATCCGTCAGAGCGAGGACATGGAGGAGTTCTACACCATTTATGTAGTAGATGACGTCAATACCTTCCAGGGGATTGTTTCACTGAAAGACCTTATTAAAGCCCGAGGTAACCTTAATATCTCCGAACTTGTGAAAACAGACATTGTCTGGGTAAGTCCCGATACCGATCAGGAGGAAGTAGCGCGCTTAATTTCACAGTATAATTTAACGAGCATTCCGGTGTTAACGAGTGACATGAAGCTCTTGGGCAGGGTGACGTTCGATGACGTAATCGATGTACTGGAGGATGAAAACACAGAAGACATTCTGAAGATCTCCGGTGTAAGTGAGGATGAGGAACTGAGTGGTAATTGGCTTGATGCTGTTAAATCCAGATTGCCATGGCTAATCATCAATCTCGGAACAGCATTTCTGGCTTCGGCAGTTGTTCGATTTTATGAGCCCACCTTAGCAAAGATTGCTGTACTGACGGCGTATATGACCATCATTGCAGGAATGGGTGGCAATGCCGCTACACAGGCTCTCGCAGTTACCGTAAGGAGGATCTCGCTCTACGATCTTACGGACCGGCAAGCATACAGAACGGTTCTTAAAGAGTTCACCGTAGGTTTGATTAACGGCGGGGTAACTGGACTGATCGTATTTGGGTTCTCCCTGTATTTTGATAGCAACCATCTTATGGGATTGGTGATCTTTCTCGCGATGACCGGTAACTTGATTGTGGCTGGAGTTGCCGGTGCAGCCATTCCGCTACTCTTAAAGCGGGTGGGTATTGACCCGGCGATTGCTTCGTCTATTATCATTACAACCTTCACTGACATCTTTGGCTTTTTTCTTCTACTCGGACTAGCGAGCCATTTGCTGCTGTAGTTAACTATCATTAGCTCTTCAAACGTGAAACGTTGATGATTAAAAATCCATCTTGAAAATCAATATGTTACACTTTTTATGAAAATTTGAGAATTTTTTCTAAACCAAAACAATGATGAGTTGTTGTGTAGCAAATTCAATGTCATGAAAACGCTAATAAGTCAACCGGAAGTCTCAAGCAAGAAAAAAGCGGTTCTCAGCCAGGAGGATACCTTTAGCTTGAATTCAAAACAATCTACCCACTCAAAAACCACTTATATAAAAAGCACTTCCCCGCTTATGGCAAAGCGAAAGGGTAATCCGAAATTGTATATTCTATAGGTTTGGGAGCACTGAGTTTACAGGATAGTACTCAGCATAGGGGTTAAAAGGATTAATTCAGGATCTTTTT
This sequence comes from Pedobacter sp. SAFR-022, assembly GCF_051965375.1. Taxonomy (NCBI): domain Bacteria; kingdom Pseudomonadati; phylum Bacteroidota; class Sphingobacteriia; order Sphingobacteriales; family Sphingobacteriaceae; genus Pedobacter; species Pedobacter sp. SAFR-022. The sequence goes on along the minus strand of NZ_JBQCME010000002.1, from coordinate 485,600 downwards.
AACCCTTGTTAAAAAATTATCCAGATCAAAAGGCTTGTTGATAAAATCATCTGCACAAGCTTCCTCCAGAACGGATTGCGAACCAGCATGCGCCGACATAATTATTACCGGAATATTAACGGTTTTTTCGCTGAGCTTTAAGTTCCTACATAAATCAATGCCATTTCCATCCGGCAGCATGACGTCAAGTATAATGAGGTCAACATCTTCAACACGTTCCCGGTTAATAAAGGTGGTAGCATTTTCAAAGGATTCAACAACGTAATTCGCGTCTTCTAATATGTATTCAACAATAAATCTGATGTCGCCATCGTCTTCAACAATTTGTATATGTTTATTCATCTAAATCGATTTATGACTAACCTTTATTTAAAACCAAATTTAATGGATAATAGTTTTAAACCGCATTAAATAATATTTTAATCAATATTTTTAGGTTTTTATGCTAGAATATTATTTCCCAAATATTATATATTTGAATCATAATTAAATAATTAAAATATGGAGAGGTTTACAAAAGTTAGAGAATTATTAGCTTCAGTGGAAGCGGATGCAGAAAAGTTCTACAATGCAGGAAACAACGCTGCCGGTACCAGGCTTCGTAAAGCGATGCAGGATCTAAAAGTTTTGGCTCAGGAAATTCGTACCGAGGTTACAGAAAAGAAAAATTCTGCTAAGTAGCAGTGATGATACTTAATGCTCCACAGCCTGTTTATACAGGCTGTTTTTGTATACAAGGGTTTTTAAATTTCGCTTTGTGAGCTCGTATATTTGTGCGCCAAGCTAACCTTAATTGAAAATCATGATGATTGAGCCCCTGATAAAACAGCATTTTCCAAACGCCAAAACTGGCGCTGAAATCACAGAAACCTATTTGAACTTCATTTCTGGTGAGTATGGTTCGGAGATGGACAAGATCTTGTTCGCAACATCGCTCTGCTGCGATGACATCAATGTGTCGACAGACTTCCGTCGCGTACTCACGAGGCCTTTTACCTTAGGTGGCCTGGGGGGCTTGCCGTATGCCGGTATCACGGGTCTGGTGGCTTTTGCACACCACGTACCCGATGGGGGGGATGCCTTTATTTTCTATGGCCCACATATCGGTATTACCGATGAGGGGGTGCTTGGTGAAATGCGACGTCCTGGTCAGCAGCATCTAACCAACAGCTGCGGTGCGCTTGTGCTCGCTTTGGAGCGGCTAAACAGTAGCAAGCCTGTACTTCCAGAGCAGTATGAGCTTGATGCCCAGCAGTTGATGTTGGAGCGTTCTTTAGCTCCGCTAAAGGAGGCTGGCTCGCATGAGATTCAAATTAAAGATGCAGTCAATTTCACTTACTACAATGTACGAACCCGATTGCTTCGTTTGATCAAAGCGAGTCGTTCGGAATTTAAATGCAGAAGAATATTCTTGTTAGGGGGCATCATTATCAATACAAGTCCTGAATGCCACGACTATGTTGATATCAGAGATTTTGAAGTACTTGATCCCCAAAAGATCGAGGATCCGGAGCTCGTATCCATACTCGCATCAAAAGCGTTTAAAGCGCTGTAAATTTCATCCAGTCTGCGGGAGTTCCAGGGAAATATCATAATTTCTTCAAAAACGCTAAATGTTTTTTAAAGGCGGGCACTAGCCCGCTTTTGTTCTAAATGAGCATTTGCTGAAGTATTGGCCTTGATACGTGTTTGTGACGTACCTGGAACGTAGTTGCTACGTAGTTCGTACGTATGGATACGTAGTAAGTACCTATTAAGCTCCTGGTAAACTCGTAAAGATCTCCGTCCTACATATGGCCGCTATACGGGCTCTGCTTTCTGGCTCGTCAACTTAGTATTTCTGGAATAACAGTTTTAGAATTTTAGAAGTGATAATGTTCCTCAACATGATATTGGGGTAAAGCGACTTGCATTGAAACTAAAAAAGCCTCCAAAATTATACATTTTGAAGGCTTTTGGTTTTCTTGGTGATCCCGCTGGGATTCGAACCCAGGACCACTACATTAAAAGTGTAATGCTCTACCAGCTGAGCTACGGAATCATCTCTTTTTTTGTTTCTGAAGAGGCTGCAAAGGTAGAATTATTTATTTAACATGCTAAATAAATTTTAAAATAATTTATTCTGCCAGTTTCACGGCGGGTGCCCATTCAACGGATTTACAATTCGGGCACTTGGTACGCATGGTGGAAATCAAGGTTTTAGCCAATGTTCCGCAGTGGCAACATACAAAGTCATCGGTCTTATCTAATTTTCTTTTAGCAAAGTCGGGATCGATATCCGGCAGGACACTCAGCCCAATACCCGGTTCTTTCTCTTTCACGAGACTAAACATACCGTTTGCTTCTATATACAGGCGGTCTACCATACCCAGGTGAAAAATGCCCAGGCTTCTCAGTTGCGAGAATATTCTTTCCTTGCTAATGCGGGTGTGCTCCATCGTAGCCAGGTTTAACACACCATCCTGAACGAGCACATCCAGATCATCCTGGGTTAGGGATTCGAAGTTCTCGCTTCTGGAGGTTCTTCTGGAAACAAGGTTTGTAAAAAGAATAATCACTATCGTTATGACTACCGGAGGGAGAATACCTCGATCCGGATTCATCAGCGGGATGCCGACAGCGGCTGCCAGCGATACCACTGCAGCCATTTCGTTACGGCTGATCTGAGCGGACATGCGTTTGCCCATCAGACGCATGGAAACGATCAGGAGTGCATAGATGAGAAAAGCCCGGAAGATCAATTCAATAAAAAAGAAGGCAGGTATTTCTCCGATGAGTATTCTGTTAAAATCGCTTAAACTTAATTCTTCTGGTTTCATAGGTTTATATTATGGCTTCCTCCCAATTTTCACATCCACAATTGTTGCAGTGGCCGTTTCGTTCCTTTTCATTTTCTGCAGTGCGTCCACACATCCGGCAGACAAAAAAATGCTCATCAGACTTCTGCTGACCGTCGAGTATTTGACCATCCCTGGAAGGATAAATAGAAAGGCCAGGTTTTGGCGCATCGTATTTAAAAACACTGAAGATGCCGCAGCCCTCAATGTAAACCCGTTCTACTTCTCCCAGATTATAAATATTTTGAGCTCTCAGTACGCCATACAATTGCTGTCTGGAGATGTTTGCAGCATCGAGTTGCTCAACATCCAATACGCCATCTTTCAAAAGTATAGCCTCTTTCCCCTGGATTAGATTCTCCATTTTGCTGTTCCTGATGCCTAATAATGTAAATCCACGCTGAAATGCCCATGCACATAGCAGCACAAAAATTCCCTGAACAATTCCCTTATCTGGAACCTGCATCGGAACACATATGATCGCCCCGAGGGTTACCATAACCGCAAGTTCCGAGATGGTGAGCTGCCCGCCCATCCGCTTTCCCATGAGCCGGAGTACCATGAGTAACACCAGGTACATGATCACTGTTCTAATCAAAACTTCCAGCAGGAAACTTGTCGGCGCCGAGCCTATTAATATTCGATGCCAGTCATCCCAAAGTATGTCTTCCTTTTTCATTCCTAAACATTTTACTCCACCTAAGCAAAATTTATTCCATGCGTCAGGAAATTTACTTTCCCAACAGGTTCAGGTAGTTTTACTAAAAGGCTGGTTATTAATAGCTAACTAAATAGGTATATGCCATTCAAACAATTTTCTGTTAACCGTGGTTTTATAGGCAAAACTTGAAAGCCAATAGTTAAACCAAGCCTTTGTTTGCCGGTTGAGACGAGCTGAGTTGATTTCAAATATTTACATCTTAACTAAATTTTTATGAAACAGTCCCTAGAAATGCCGACTAAAAATTTGATTTGCTTCTCTCACCTAAGGTGGGACTTCGTATTTCAAAGACCACAACATTTACTTACCAGGTTTTCGGCTCATGCCCATGTTTATTATATGGAAGAACCTATTTTTGACGTCAAGGATGATGCCTATTTACACCTTTCTACCAGGGGGCAGGGCTTGACGGTTGTTGTTCCTCATCTTAAAGCAGGCATGAGTGCATGTGAAGTACATAACACGCTGATCGCCTTATTAGATAAATTCTTCCAGAATTCCGACCTTCAGGATTGGACTTTTTGGTACTATACACCAATGGCGCTGTCCTTCTCAGATAAGTATAAACCTAAGTTCATTGTGTACGACTGTATGGATGAATTATCTGCATTTAAATTTGCACCTGAGGAGCTGATCACACTCGAGCGCAGACTACTTGCAAAAGCTGACCTTGTATTTACTGGAGGACACTCCTTATATGAATCCAAGAAACAACAGCATTCTAATATTCATCCATTTCCGAGCAGTATTGATAAGGCGCATTTTGCACAGGCTCGGTCAGTTGAAAAGCAACCTGCGGATCAGCAGCACATTGTTGGAAAGAAACTTGGCTTTTATGGTGTAATTGACGAGCGTTTTGATATTGAGCTGATTGGTAATATGGCAACCTTAAGACCAGACTGGCAGTTTGTGTTGATTGGTCCGGTGGTAAAAATTGATGAAGCTATTTTACCGAGAAATAAAAACATTCACTACCTGGGTCAGAAGTCCTACAATGAACTGCCTGGTTACCTAGCTGGCTGGGATATCGCATTGATTCCGTTTCAGTTAAATGAGTCGACCAGATTTATTAGTCCAACAAAAACTCCCGAATACCTTGCTGCAGGTAAACCTGTGATTTCAACGCCGATCCGCGATGTTGTAAAGCCTTATGGTATTAAAAAGCTTGTACATATTGCGTCTTCTTGTGATGAGTTCATCGAGGCTATTGAATCTGAGTTCAGCAAGCAGGATACCTCGGAGTGGTTAGCTGAAGTTGATGAATTTTTGAACGACATCAGCTGGGATCAAACTTTCGAAACCATGGTTAGACATATGAATGCGACCTTAAACAGCAATAAGAAAATTTCTATCGCGAGTTAAGGATGTAAGAACAGGCTACCTGTATAACTTACTACGTACAAAGAATCTGAATTATCTTATTTATAAAGCATGGAAATTTGGGGAGGCATTGAATGTACCATCAACCGGGTAGGGGATCAATATTTTGATCAGTTAACCTACCAGGGGCATTATACCCGGAAAGAAGATCTGAAGATGCTCTCGGATCTTGGAATAAAAAAGATACGATATCCCATTCTTTGGGAAAAACATCTTCCTGAGCGAAACGGTGTGATCGATTGGTCTTTTACAGCAGGTCAGGTGGAATATCTAACCGCGAATAACATTGATGTCATCGCCGGTCTGGTGCATCACGGTAGTGGGCCAGCTTACGTCAATATGCTCGACGAAACATTTTCAACCGGTTTGCCTGCATACGCCGAGCAGGTTGCCATGCAGTTTCCCTGGATTAAATATTATACTCCAGTAAATGAACCTTTAACTACAGCCCGTTTTTGCGGGCTTTATGGTTTATGGTATCCACACAAAAATGATGACGCGAGCTTTCTGCGTATCTTATACAACGAATGTAAAGCGACAGCCCTGGCCATGCAGGCCATCAGGCGGATTAATCCAGAAGCCATGTTGGTGCATACTGAAGATATTGGTAAAACTCATGCTACCAAACTTCTTCAATACCAGGCAGATTTCGAAAATAAAAGAAGGTGGATAGGGCTGGATTTATTATGTGGAATGGTTGATGAAAATCATGATCTCTACGAATACCTGATAAAACACGGCATCACGCCTGATGAACTTAGATACTTCACTGAAAATCCATGTCCGCCGGACATTTTGGGTTTCAATCACTACATCACCTCTGAGCGATTTCTAGATGAACGCCTGGATTTATACCCGCCCCATACGCACGGGCGCAATGGCAAACATGCCTATGCTGATGTTGAAGCCGTCCGGAGTTCAGATGCGGTCCTTGCCGGTCCTAAAGCACTACTGAATGATGCATGGCAGCGATATGGGATGCCTTTGGCCATAACGGAAGCACATCTGCACTGCGGGCGTGAGGACCAACTAAGGTGGCTAAACTATATTATTCAGGCTGCTGAGGACTTGGAGGCTGAGGGTGTTGATATCAGGGGTGTGACCGTCTGGTCGCTATTCGGTGCCTATGGTTGGGACCGCCTATTGACAACTTCAGCGCGTAATTACGAGTCTGGTGCTTTCGACGTTCGGACCGGAGAGGCACGTCTTACCCAGATTGCAAAGATGGTTGCCGATCTGGCAAAAGGTAAAGGTTACATCCATCCTGTGCTTGAGCAACATGGCTGGTGGCAGCGTAACGATCGAATTTTATATCCACGATCTGGAGCAGCAAATATCATTGTTAACCCTGGTCCCAATCCGTTGTTGATCATAGGGTCTGATTCTACCTTAGGGATGGCCCTGGTTGACATCTGCAACCACCGAAATATCAACTTTGTTGGGCTTTCCAGCAAACAGTTAAACTTGTCATCGATTCAGGAGATTGAAGCGGCTATAAACAAGTATAGACCTTGGGCGGTTGTAAATGCGGCAGATTTTTATCAGGTAGAAGATGCAGAACTTGATCGTGAAAATTGCTTTTTAACCAACACGGTAATTCCTGCCAATCTTGCTATATGTTGTAAGAAGTCCGGTGTTCAATTGCTAACTTTTTCTTCCGATCAGGTTTTCGATGGACGTAAAAATAGTGAATACACGGAGTCGGATAGCGTTAATCCACTTAATCTCCTAGGTTTAAGCAAGGCCAGGGCAGAAGAGCAGGTGCTACGGGCTTATCCGGAGGCCTTGGTTGTTAGAAGCAGTGAAATTTTCTCCAACCTGGCAGATGATAGTGCTATGAGTAGGATGCTTGTAGCATTAAGCAGACGGGAAAGTATCGACGTAGCAGATGACGTATTTATTTCACCTACATTGGTTAGTGATTTGATACATAGTAGTTTAGATTTGCTAATTGATGGAGAGGCTCAGATCTGGCATGTTGCCAATCAGGGTACCATCAGTTGGGCGGATCTGGCCGGGGAAGTTGCGTCCAGAGCAGGGTATAGCTCCACACTTCTGGTTCGGAAACCGTATGCGGAGTTAAATTTCAACGCAGCCAGACCGAGTTATAGTGGTTTGACCAGCGATAGAGGCGTCTTTTTACCGAGGCTCGAAAATGCCCTAGATCGATATTTCAGCGTAATCAGCTAATCAACAATAAAATATGTAAATAATTTAAACCTAAATCTTGAAATCATGTTCATACCTATAATTGTCGGAATAATCTTCCTGGTGGGAATATTCATTGCCTATAATGCTTATAAAAGCAAAAAGTAACCATTGAAAACTATAATCATTAAATTATGAGTTCATCCAATCAAACACATGATCACAATACCATCAAAAAATGGGTTGAAGAAAGAAAAGGTGTTCCGGCCCGTGTTAAAGGAACAGGTAAAAATGGAGATGAAGGTGTACTAAGGATACATTTTCCAGAACATAGCGACAGTACCAATTTGGAGGAGATTGAGTGGGACGATTTCTTTAAAGACTTCGATAGTGATAAACTTGACTTTCTCTATCAAGATAAAAAGGCAGATGGAGAGACAAGTACTTTCCATAAGTTTGTCGCCCGTGAGAAATAAAAAGAGCCTCCTTTTGGAGGCTCTTTTTATTCAAGCAAGACAGTGTATCGGTCAATCCTCCTTTTTTTCCACGGGCTTCTGCTGTTTATACATACTCGCCGCAGCCATGCTGTCGGGCTGCATATTTGCCATACCCACCTGAACCTTATTCATAAATCCTGATATGATTTTGGCATCGCCGGACATTAGCGCGTCAAAGCCATCTTTTGCGACCTTCTCAGGATCAGCATGTGGCATATCCTGCACCATTCGGGATTCATTCATCTCTGCTTTGTTGAAGAAATCAGTTTCGGTTGCTCCCGGTAGAAGCGCGGTAACCGTAATGCCTTTATCTTTCAGTTCGTACTGAATGCTGGCAGACCAGGTATTGATGAAAGCCTTGGTTCCATGATAAACCGATTGCAGCGGTCCGGGTGCTTCTCCAGCTATTGAACCGACATTAAGTATCTTTCCTGAACCGCTCGCGAGCATGTCCTGCAAGAAACAAGAGGTGAGTGCCACATAGCCCCCTATATTGAGCTGTATCATGTCCAACTCACGATTAATATCCATGTCCTTGAATTCGCCATATGCCCCTTGTGCAGCATTATTTACCAGGACCTCCACATTCAAACCGAGGTTTTTTACTTCATCATACACCTCAAATGGACTTTCTCTTTTAAATAAATCTTTTGAGATGGTGTGTACTCTCACCTGGTGGTTTTGTGTTAACTCCTGCGCGACCTGCTGAAGTTCGGACAGGTCTCTGGATACCAGTATAAGGTTATACTGATCGGCAGCTAAAAGCTCGGCCAGCGCTCTTCCAATGCCGCTGGTACCGCCCGTTACCAACGCGTATTTTTCTTTGTTTTCCATAATTTTCTATTTAGTAGGTAGATTGATTTAGAAATAAACAAATGAGCATTATCCCTGTTTGAAGAATTAACAATTGCATTCAGCGGTACAAAAATGTAGTTTTACACCCTTTATTTTATCAAAACGTTGTATTCTAAAGAACAAGCTTCCAACCTCAAACAGGCATTCTGGACCGCATTTGGCCAGTACATGGCCCTTCAACCAACTGCTGATGGGACGAAGGTAAACTGGGTGAATTACAAAACAGGGATTAAACATCTCTACTTCAGGATGAATGCAGACCAACATACTGCTAAAATTGCGATTGAGATTGCACATCCAGACCCTGGTATCCAGGAGCTGGTGTTCGAGCAATTTAAAGCGTACCAAAACATTCTCGTTGGCAGCTTAGGTGAAGAATGGGACTGGTCGCTCCATAGCAAGGACGCCTATGGAAAGACGATCAGCAGCATCAGCAAGGAAATTGATCAGGTGAACATTTTTAAACAGGAAGACTGGCCAAAGTTAATCACGTTTTTCAAACCAAGAATTATGGCGCTTGATGAATTTTGGTCTGACGCGAAATATGGTTTTGATCTGTTTTCGTGACATTTAAGTGCCTTAATAAACAAAAACGCCAGCACTAAGGACTGGCGTTTTTGTTTTGAACAGATCGACAAGATTACTTGATCTCGATCTGACGAACAATTTGTTTGGCTTCGTCTTTCTTCGCAACATGGATATTTAGCATACCATTGTTGTAGTGCGCTTCTATTTGAGCATCGTCGGCTGTATCTGGAAGCGCAAATGAGCGAACAAATGAACTGTAGCTAAACTCACGTTTATTGTACTGTTTATTCTGCTCGCTGTGCTCGGACTTTTGTTCAACCGATACGGTTAACAAATTCCTGTCGAGCTTAATGTTGAAGTCTTCTTTTTGTAGCCCTGGAGCGGCCATCTCAATCATATAATGATCTTGTGTTTCGCAGATGTTAACTGCAGGAACCCTTGAGACCATTCGATCTGAGAGGAACGAATCATTGAACACGGACTCAAAGATGTCGTTGAAACCAGTGTTTAAGCTTTTACTGTTGTTTCCGTTGTTAAATTTAATAAGTGACATAATAAATCCTCCTTTTTAGAAAAAATGCTAAATCAATTTATTAAAAGAACTTTTAGAATTTTCTAAGTGCCATACAAGTGCTGTGCCATCCAAAAAATCGACCTTTTCAGCTGTAAAAAATGCATTTTTACTGAAAAATTTTCTTTCATAACTGAAATCCTGACAGATGTTGTCCGGCTCATAAAGTTCAATCGTGGTTACGAGCAAGCCCTACGTTTGAGACCGTTCTTATGCGAAAGAACGATCTTAGCATTGGCCGATCTTTTCATATAAATTCGATTAAATAAAACCGCTTTGCGAATGCACTTGTTTTGATGTGAAAATCTCAAGACGTGAAGCGATATCCGAATCAAAATTTGGCATCCCTAAATGCCGCCGCAGCAGCTTACCATCTTTTCAACGATGGTTTTACGTTCATTATGAATCGTCGGCGATTGATGAATACCGATGTTTTTACGATTGATGTTCCCGGTTTAAAGGTGATTTGTATTGGGGGCGAAGAAGCTGCCGGTATCTTTTATGATCCTGATAAATTCGTTAGAAAAGGTGCCATTCCGATTCCTATCCAGAAAACCTTAACCGGCTTAGATGCGATTCATACGACGGATGCACAGCAGCATAGTCATCGGAAAGCCTTGTTCATGTCTTTTATGACCGAAGATCAGGTTGCCAGGTTGCAGCGACTGATCAGGCATGAACTGGATGTTGCTTCAAACTCCTGGATTAATCGCGATCGCATTGTGCTATTCGAAGAGTCTGGTATCATACTTTGCGAGGCGATTTGTGCATGGGCCGGGGTTCCGCTTGCCCTGAATGATTCGCCCTTGCGGGCAAAACAGTTTATCTCAATGGTAGATGCCTTCGGAACCATGGGCGCGCGTCACTTCAAAGGGGTGAAGGCGAGGAAACAAGTTGAAAGCTGGATTACAGAACTTATTGAAAAGGTTAGGAGCGGGCAGGTACATGTTGATCCAAACAGTCCTTTATACCATTGTGCACACTATAGAGACCTCGATGGGATGGAGCTCAGTGCAAAGCTGGCGGCTATAGAGCTTATCAATTTACTGCGCCCAACCGTAGCCATTGCCTGGTACATTACCTTTGCGGCTACAGCGTTGTTTACTAATGATAGCTATAAAGCACAGTTCATCTCCGGGGCTGAAGCCTATCAGGAGAATTTCATCAACGAAGTGAGGAGGTTCTTTCCATTTGCACCATTTATGGGGGCAAAGGTGCGGGAATCTTTTGTCTGGAACGGGGTAGAATTCTCCAAAGGTAATCTTGTCCTTTTGGATATGTATGGCACAAACCACGACGACCGCCTATGGGACAATCCTTTCGCTTTTATTCCGGAACGATTTGGCGGCCGACAGCTAAAACCCTACGACTTTCTCGCTCAAGGAGGAGGTTATCCGGAAACTGGTCACAGATGTCCTGGAGAACTGATCACGATTGAGACACTCAAAACGGTTTTGCAGTTCCTCGCATCGGAAATTGAGTTTTCGATTCCAAAACAAGATATGTCTTATCCTTTCTCTAGAATGCCGACTCGCCCACGTGACGGATTTATTATGGAAAAAATCAAACGAACACAGCAATAGCCATGACCGACGTTAAAATATTCAGCGAAACGATATTAGCCGAAAAGAAATATCCACTAAAGGAGATCAGCTTTGAGAAGCCTGGCCATGGCGGAAAGCCGGTTAAGCAACTCCATGAGATTTATTACAGGCCAGATGCAGTGGCGGTGCTACTTGTTGATTATCAGGAAAAAACCATCCTGCTGACCAATCAATTCAGAGTAGCCTCCTTCATCAATGGAAATCCCTCGGGAAATTTGATCGAGGCATGTGCAGGCTTAATCGATGAAGGCGAATCACCGGAACAGGCTGCTCAGCGGGAGGCTTTGGAAGAAACGGGCTACGGTATTGCAAACCTGAGAAAGGTCGGTGCTGTTTATCCTTCGGCAGGCGGCGTAACAGAATTCCTTCATCTGTTCATTGCGGAGTACGACAGTAAGGGTGCGCATGAAAAAGGCGGTGGACTAGAAGAAGAGGGCGAGTACATCGAAATTGTCGAACTGACCTTTGAGGAAGCTAAATCCAGAATGCTCGGGGGCAAGTTCAATGATGCAAAAACTTTGTTGTTGGTTCAAAGCTTCTTTCTAAATCTGCAGGTTTAGCGTACCTGGTCCATCAATTTTGCTCCAGCATCGAAATGATCAGTTCATTGCCCTGCCCACGCGCATAATCCACAGGCTGTTTGCCAAAGCGATCACGCATCGTTTTGTCGGCTTTATGGTCAAGAAGTAGCGGCACAAGATCTGCATGGCCGAAGGTAGAAGCGAAAAACAAAGCACTTGCACCATTACTATTGACCAGATTTGCTGAAGCACCGTTTGCCAGCAGTAAGGCCGCAAGGGGCTTATAGCCCTTGAAGCATGCACCCATCAGCGCTGAGTTTCCAGCCTGATCCTGAAGATTCACATCAGCCTTTGCATCGATAAGAAGCTTGGCAACCGCATCACTATTGTTGTATACCGCTAGTATCAAGAGCGTATGGCCACTTTGGTTTAGGGAGTCAATCTTCTTGCCTGCCTTTATGTATGATTTCACTGCAGCACTGTCGTTTGCACGCACAGCGTTGAAGATGTCGACTGTTTGTGCTTTTAGTCCTGTGTTAAACAGGAGGATTAGGATTGATAAGTTAATAGTTTTCATTGGTATATAAATTAGGGCGCCATTAGGCGCCCTGGAGTTTTATTTTTGTGTGTTAGCGATTACTTGTTCAAGTTCTGCTCTGGAAAGATTAAGTTCTTTTGCTAAGCGCATTCCATAGTCGCGATCTGCCTGGTAGAAATAGAAAATCATCTTTGCGACAGTGGTCTGATTATTTACCTGCTTCAGTGCGCCTGAAAGGTTAGCAATCAAATTATCCTGATCTTTTTTTGAAAAAGAGCGGTATAGTTCACCAGCTTGTTTGAAGTCGTTTGGCTTTGAAATTTTTGCCTGGGCTGTTTCAACATTTTTAAACCTGGAAACTGAATACTTGAACTTGGTATCATCTTTTACTTCAGGTCTGTTTTCGGAAGGTTGATAATTAATGTCGCCAAAACTTTGTTTCTTAGAGGACATCACACCATTTTGATTGTAGTTATTAGATTCTACTTTCGGTGCATTTACCGGTAACTGCTGAAAGTTGCCTCCGATACGGTAACGTTGGGTATCAAAGTAAGAGAACAATCTTCCTTGCAGTAGCTTATCTTCTGAGGGCTCAATACCAGGAACAAGGGTGCCGGGAGAAAATGCACTCTGTTCCACTTCCTGGAAGTAGTTATCTACATTCTTATTTAAGGTCATTGTACCAACAAGATGTAATTTCGCTACGGACTCAGGCCAAACCTTTGTAACGTCGAGTGGATTGAAGTCCAATGCATCGAATTCTTCCGCTTTAAGTAGCTGTACATACAGGTCCCATTTTGGAAAATTTCCAGCCTTGATGTTATTGAAAAGGTCCATCGTTGCATGTTCCGTCATTGTTGCCTGGATCTTGTCTGCTTCTGCTTGTTCCAGGTTGCGCTCACCTTGTTTAGACTTCCAGGTGTACTTAACATACGTCACTTCCCCTTTTTCGTTAACCCATTTGAATGCATGTACACCAGAGCCGTTCATTTCCCTGAAATTGGCTGGAATGCCGTAGTCGGAATAAAGCCAGGTGAGCATGTGTGTCGCTTCGGGCACCTTTGCAAAGAAGTCAAATACCCGGCGTGGGTGGGAGGCTTCATTGGTTAATGGTGATGGTTTGAAGGCATGTACCATGTCAGGGAACTTTATCGCATCCCGGATAAAGAATACTGGCAAGTTGTTGCCTACAAGGTCGTAATTACCATCTTCTGTATAAAACTTCACAGCGAAGCCACGTGGATCGCGGTAAGTTTCAGGAGATCCTGCCTGATGAACAACGGTAGAAAACCGGACGAACAAAGGTGTCTTTTTGCCTTTGGCGGAAAACATCTTGGCTTTTGTCACTTCCGAAAAGTCTGCAGCAGCAACAAACTCGCCGTATGCGCCTGCACCACGTGCATGGACTACGCGTTCAGGAATACGCTCACGATCAAAGGCGGCAAGTTTTTCAATTAAATGGATATCCTCCAGCAAAACCTGACCATTGTTACCAATGGTTTTAGAATTTTGATTGTCTCCAATCAGGGCGCCTGTGTTCGTTCGCATGGTCTGCGCAAAGAGCGTTTGCCCGCCAATTGCCAGCAATGCGAATAGTGTAATTTGTTTCATCATGTGTTTTGTGATTTAATTCAGACTCAAAAGTAGAGAGGAACCTGGCGTTCCGATAACTGAAATTTTCTATCTTTGGCATCGACAAAATCTATAGCCTTGAATATCCAACAGTTAGAATACATTATTGCCGTAGACCGGTTTAAAAATTTCACCAGAGCAGCGGAACATTGCTATGTCACACAGGCGACGCTTAGTGCAATGATCAAGAAGTTAGAGGTTGAATTGGACATAATCCTGTTTGACCGTACTCCGAAGGGGGTTTATACAACCGATGCAGGTTTGGAGATCATTGATGAAGCCAGGAAAATAGTATTGCATAGTCAGCTTCTTGCAGAAAAAGCCAAGAAGATTAATGGTAACATTGCCGGGGAAATTAAGATTGGAATAATCCCGACAATCGCAAATTCCCTATTGCCAAAAATTATAAAGCCTTTACTTGATGTTTACCCTGAGTTAAAGCTTGAAATCGCGGAACTCACGACAGATCACATTATTAATCAGCTGAAAGCAGGGCATATTGACATTGGGATTTTAGCTACACCAATCACAGCATCCGAAATTGACAAGGTCGTATTGTTCCATGAGTCCTTGATGGTTTATGGCGACCTGAGTACGGATAAGAAATATATTTTACCAGAAGAGATTCGAGAACAAAAGGTATGGTTGTTTGAAGAGGGACATTGTTTGAGAGAACAGTTCATACAGCTGTGTTCGTTGAAGAAGGATGAAGTGTCTGTAAAGAATTTAAAACTTGAGGCAAGTTCATTTGATACGCTTTTGAATATGGTTGATGAGTTTGGAGGATTAACCCTGATTCCGGAGTTATACTATCTCTCGTTATCAGAAGAGCGTAGAAAGCGGGTAACGTCATTTAACGCTCCCGTACCTGTAAGGGAAATGAGCATTGTCTTTCATAAACCACACGCTAAAGGAAGAATTATAAAAGCGCTTGCAGACTTGATTAGAAGCAACATCAATGAGACGTTGCGTTCACATCTCGTTCCTGAAGAAGAACTTGACGTGATCAGTGTGTAGCGCATAAAAAAGGGAGATGTTGAATCTCCCTTTTTTATTATACGGCATCTGATAAGGATGTAAAATTGAAATCTCTGATTTTTAATGGCGGAATCAGGTAATTGTTGTTTGATTCGTCGCTTACTGTTCTTTCCGGTATACCGAGTTCTTCAAGATTATTAAGCATAATTACCGGGCTTTCGTTGAATCGGAAGTTCTTGACGGGAAACTTAATTTCCCCGTTTTCAATGTAAAAAGTACCGTCTCTTGTTAGGCCGGTTAATAGGAGTGTCTGTGGATCAACCGAGCGGATATAGTATAACCTGGTAACCAGAATACCTTTTTCTGTTCCTTTGATAAGCTCTGCAAGTGTTTTAGAGCCACCATCCATGATTACGCCACTGGGGCCCGGAAGTGGTGCTTTGCCTTTTTTTGCTGCCCAATACCTTGAAACAGGCATGTTCTTCACCACGCCCTTTTCAATCCAGTAAGTTTTTTGCACTGGGAGTCCTTCACCGTTGAAAGTTGATCCTGGGAGTTCAGGATGCCAGGGATCTGAATAGATGTTTACGCGTGGGTCGACCAGTTGTTCCCCAAACCTGGTCTTGCCACCAGCTTTGCTTAGAAAGCTTCTGCCTTCATCTGCAGAGCGCTCGTCCATGCTGAACGTTATGTTTTCAAGTAATACTGCAACAGCCGTAGGTTCAAGAATTACCGTGTATTTTCCAGGCTCTATAGCCTTGGCAGCCACGGATCCGAGTGCTTTCTTTGCAGCTATTTCTGAAGAGCCTTTGGTGTCGAGCTTGCTGAAGTCATTATAGCCCTTTGTGACATATCCAGATCCTTTACCATCTTCCGTACGCATGGTTATACTGAACTCTAAGGATGAACCCGTTTCATATGCAAAAAGCCCCTTGGTGTTCATTATGGCTGTGTATCCAGTGCTGTTTTCCAAGAAACCTGCGGCATTCAATTTATGTGCTTTAGCGACCTCAAGGCTGTTTGCTACGGCGTCGGCACGCTCTTTAGGGCCTGCCGCTGCAGTGGTCTCAGCATACATTTTCGATGGGGGACCATATTGCTGTGGACCGACAAATGGCACATACTCGGGGTTTTCTGGTGCCAATTTAGCGAGCTCCTCTGATCGCTGTACCGCGTTCTGTATAGAGGCGTCGTCTAATTCATTTAAGGTAACGATCCCTAATTTCTTCCCAAATGCTGACGCAATTTGTAAACTAGTGCTACTTACGGCTCCACTAGTGCTCACCTGATTGCGTGCATAACGGATGTTAGCGCTATCGCGACCAGACATATTGACCTCACACTCGTCTGCTTTTGAGTAGCTAAGGACCTTTTTTAGTAATGCCTGGGCCTCTTCTTTTGTTATTAATGCCATGTTATGCGATTTTTCTAGCTGTATTTATAACGTTAACTCCATTGAACCTGGCGGTGGAAGATCCATGTGACACCGCACTTGACTGACCGGGTTGGCCCTTGCCATCGAAAAATGTTCCACCTAGGCGATAGTCACTTTGATCGCAAATCGCAACACAGGAGTTCCAGAATTCCTGTGTATTTGCCTGATAGGCGACATCTTTTAGCATACCTGCAATTTTTCCATCTTTAATCTCATAGAAGAGCTGTCCTCCGAATTGGAAATTATAGCGTTGCTGATCAATGGAGAACGAACCTTCGCCCACGATATAAATGCCCTTCTTTACATTTTTGATCTGATCAGCGATAGTCAGTGGTTTGGTGCCGGGTTGCAGTGACACATTTGCCATGCGCTGAAACTGCACGCTGGCCCAATTGTCGGCGTAGCAACATCCTTGAGAAGCATCTAAACCAATGATGTGGGCCTGATCCCGTATCGCCTGATAGTTAACCAGAATGCCATCTTTGACCAAATCCCATTTGCCGCATTTTACCCCTTCATCGTCGTATCCAACGGCACCGAGCGACCCGGGTTGTGTCTTGTCTGCCACCATGTTCACGATACCACTTCCATAATCGAATTTCTTGGTCTGCCATTTATCAAGCGTAAGGAAGCTGGTTCCGGCAAAATTCGCTTCATAGCCCAGCACTCTATCGAGCTCTGTGGGGTGCCCGCAAGATTCATGTATGGTCAATGACAGGTGGGAGGGATCAAGTACCAGATCATACTTACCTGGTTCTACCGACTTGGCCTTGATCTTTTCCGAAACTTGAGTTGCACCTTGCCGAGCATCTTCCAGCATATCATAGCGCCCTTTGTAAAGCGTTCCTGCAGGTGTCTTTACTTTGTCCTGAGGCCTCGCATCCAGATATTCGTATCCCATTCCCATGGGTGCGCTAAGCGCATTTCGGGTTTCATATTTTCCGGAGGCTTTATCAATCTTGGTAATAAAGAACGTTGGCCAGATGCGGTGAATGTCCTGATCAATGTAGGAGTTGTCGGTAGAAGCGAAATACTTCTGTTCATTTACCATGAACATGATAGAATTAACATAATCAGCGCCACCTTTCATTGCTGCATCATTGACTGCTAATAGTAAATCAACCTTTTCCTTGATGGGAACTTCAAAGGCGTTCTTTTGAATTGGCGCTTTCCAAGATACTTCACCGTATCCTTTTTGAGGTGCAAGATTGACAGGTTCGGACTGCAGTCTTGAATTTTCCTTTGCAATAGATACCGCGAGGGCGGCGGTTTTAGCGATACTATCTTTATCCATTTTATCCGTAGCGGCGAAGCCCCAGGAGCCATTCGCAATAACGCGGATTCCAATGCCATAGGATTCGGTATTGACCAGGTTTTCTACCTTGTCTTCCCGGGTAATAACATACTGATTTAAGTACCGTCCAATCCGAACATCTGTATACGTTGCACCATTTGAGCGGGCAGCATTAAGTGCCACATCAGCCATAATCTTTTTTGCTGCCGGATCAACATATTCCAGAGACTTCTCTATGGGGATATCAGTTCCCCAGACAGGTATTGCTGGTATCATTGCCATCGCAGCGCCGATACCTGATAGTTGGATAAAATTTCTACGCTTCACTTTTGATTGTTTAGTTAACTAAATATAACTAAGGGAAAGCAGCTTTTGTAGAAGTTGCATTTTTTTATGCGTTTAGAATGAAAAAAGCCCTGAAGTAATATCCTTCAGGGCTCTTTGACCAATACTTAAATTAGTAATATCTAAATTATCTACTTATCTAATCCACCTCGGCGGGTTGCTTTGTTTTGTACAGGCCATTTTACACCTTCAGCTTTTACTGTCGATGATTTCTCTGGATCTTCACTTGCCATGTAGGCCATGATTGCGGCAAGCATAGCATTGTTTTTCACATCATCAAATACAACCTTGTCATAGGTGTCACGGTTGGTATGCCAGGTGTACGATCCATATGACCAGCTTAATGAGCTCAAAGAAAATCCTGGTGCACCTGCAGCAACGAAGGAGGCGAAGTCAGAGCCACCGGCACCTGGTTTACCTGGAAAATCAAGTTTGATCCTGTTCTTCAAGGTGTCAGGAACTGCAGCTAACCATCTTCCCAGGTAGTCTTTGGAGTTTGCAAAACCCTGACCAGCCAAGTTTACCACACGGCCAGTTCCATTATCCTGGTTAAATAATGCTTGTAAATTCTTTACGATCTCCGGGTGATCTTCAACAAACGCCCTTGATCCATTAAGACCTTGTTCTTCACTTCCCCAGTGGCCCACAAGAATGGTTCTTTTTGGATTTGGGTAATATTTCTTCAGCAGACGCATTGCCTCCATCATGGTGATCGTTCCGGTACCATTGTCGGTTGCTCCGGTTCCGCCATCCCATGAATCAAAGTGGGCCGAAAGAATTACATATTCCTCCGGCTTTTCCGTGCCTTTTATTTCAGCTATCGTGTTAAAGGTCGGAACTACGCCAAGTTCTTTAGATTCCGTATGCATGCTGATAGTCGGCTTTTTACCTGACTCAGCAAGACGATATAGCAAGCCATAATCTTCCAGAGCAATGTCAACGGTAGGAACCTTTTTGGTATAAGCGCTGAAGATTTTACTTACGCCGAAGCCAGCAGACCAGTTGTTTGTAATAATGCCTACAGCACCTGCATTTTCTAAAGCTACGGGTAGGGTACGGGTGGTGTAGCCGGTTTTAGCAATGCGGTTACGCCATGCGGCAGTCCGGGCAGTACGCTCCGCTTTCATTTTCTCAAAAGATTCTTTCAGCGCAAACTCTTCCCAGTTGTAGTCTGGACGGCCGGTTGGCTGTGCCATGGAGATCATCACGAATTTACCCTTAGCAGTAGGCAGCCACTTCTGAAAAGCGACTGAATCTGCAAGATCCGGAAGTATGATCACCTCTGCTACGCTGATTTTTTTACCCATTCCAGGGCTCCAGGCAAGCTGAGTGCCTTCAAGTGATCGCACCCAGGGGCTAACCATGTCTATATGGGATATACCACGTTCCCAGCCGCGCCATTCGCCCCATTTCTCATTGCGGGCAGATATACCCCAGCTCTTATACTTTTCAACTGCCCAGTCGTTTGCCTGCTTCATTTGCGGCGTACCCACCAGTCTGGGACCAATGCCATCGAGAAGCTCGTGTGCAAGTTGCTCTACTTGAGAATTGTTTGCACCTTCAGCCATGATGTTGTCGATCACTGCTTTATTGGTTTGTGCGAAAGCGGAACTGCCGCAGAGCAGAAGGCCCATTACAAACGGCCTTGCCATATGCCGCATGTTAAAGTTTAGTTTTTGGTAAGTTTGTTTCATGTTTCTAATTTAATAAAAATAGCGGTTCACAGCTATCGGTATCTCGCTGTAGTAAAGGATATGCTGCTCATACTCTAAGCTTTGCATAAATCGTGTAGCTATAAATTTACAAGTGTAGCTAAGGCTTGCTGTTATAAATTTTCAATTTCGATCCACACTGGCGCGTGATCACTTGTTTTTTCCCAGCCTCGCACATGGCGGTCAACTTCAGCTGCCCGTAGCCTTCCTTTTAACTGCGGACTGAGTAAAAAATGGTCAATACGAAGTCCTGCATTACGGCCATAAGCATTGCGGAAGTAGTCGAAGAAGGTGTAGATGACTTCCTCCGGATGTAAGGTTCTCAGGGCATCGGTCCATCCTTGTGCAACTAAATTGTGGAAGGCCGTGCGCACTTCGGGTCTGAAGAGGGCATCCTCGACCCAACGTTCCGGCTTGTACACATCCAATTCGGTGGGCATGACGTTGAAGTCACCAGTAAGGATCACTGGCATATCGTAACTTAGGAGCTGTTCAGCATGGTTATGCAGGCGTTCAAACCAGCGAAGCTTGTACTCCAATTTTGGCCCTGGAGCTGGATTACCATTGGGGAGGTACAGACAACCAATCACGACATTATTGACCAACGCCTCAATGTACCGGCTTTGCAAATCTTCGGCATCGCCCGGTAAACCGCGGCGTAGTTCCTTAATCTCCAGATTACGGGCAAGGATTGCCACACCGTTCCAGCTTTTCTGTCCATGCCAAATTGCATTATACCCCGCATCAGCAATCGCCTGTTCCGGGAATTTTTCGTCCGGCGCTTTCAATTCCTGTAAGCAAACAACATCTGGCTGTGTTTCCGCCAGCCATCTTAGCAATACCGGCAGGCGCCCGTTTATACCATTTACATTATAGGTTGCGATTTTCATTTTTAAAGATTTAAGTCAAGTTAGGAAAAAGCATTAACAAAAATTCGACGGTTATGGCAGGGAAAACTTAAAACTGCCTGTGATTAAGATGATTAAGTTTGATCATTATGGTTATGTGGCATGAAATTTAGTGTTCAATATGATACAAGTCGCTGAATACTATAACAGTGCAGTCATCTCTGAAAAATCTTACCTTTACAGGCCAAGGCCAACAAGAGAAAAAATAGCTTAGTCCCTGCAAAGGGGCTGAAGTATCTTAAAGCCAAACTATACTTTCAATACATGAATCAGGAATCGAAGCGCTTAGCGATAGCAAATTGGAAAAAGTGGGGCCCATACGTATCAAACCGACAGTGGGGAACAGTTAGAGAAGATTATAGCGCCAATGGCGATGTTTGGCAATCTGTAACACATGAAATGGCCCGCAGTAAAGCATGGAGATGGGGGGAAGAAGGCATCGGCGGAATATCAGATGAAAAACAATATCTATGCTTTGCGCCGGCGTTCTGGAATGGCAAAGACCGCATAATCAAGGAAAACCTTTTTGGCCTGTCCAATAACGAGGGAAACCATGGGGAAGATGTTAAAGAACAATATTATTATCTGGATTCTTCACCAACGCATTCCTATATGAAGATGCTGTACAAGTATCCTCACAATGCATTTCCCTATGAAGAACTTCGGGCAGAAAACCGTAGACGCAGCAGGGCCGAACCTGAATTCGATCTTATCGATACGGGTATATTTAACGATAACGCATACTTCGATATCTTCATTGAATACGCTAAGTCCGCGCAAGAAGATATTCTGATAAAGATTACCGCCCATAACAGGCATGAAGATACCGCTCCATTAACCATTTTGCCTACCATCTGGTTCAGAAATCGCTGGTCCTGGGGGTATCACGAGAAACATGCTCAGCTATCCAAAAAGAGTGGCACCACACTGGAGGTTTGGGAAAAACATCTTGGACGTTATTACCTATATGCTGACAGGCCTGCCACCTGGTTGTTTACAGAAAATGAAAGCAATCCGAACAGGCTATACAACGCTGTGGAGCAAAAAGGGTATTTTAAGGACGGGATCAACGATTACATAGTTAACCAGAAACAAGATGCCGTAAATCCCGCGCAGACCGGCACTAAGGCAGCAGCCTTGTATACGCTTGAAATTGAAGGTGGCCAATCTGCAACCATACAGCTACGCCTGAGTAAGGATAGTTTGGAACTGCCATTTATCGACTTTAATGAGATTTTTAATGAGCGTATTTTCCAGACCGACGAGTTCTATAATGAGCTTCAGGCGGACCTGGAAGATCAGGATCAAAAGAATATTCAGCGGCAGGCGCTTGCAGGCTTACTCTGGAACAAGCAATTTTATGATTATAACGTGCGGAAGTGGCTCAAGGGCGACCCAACAAGTCCGGAACCGCCATATGAACATTCGAACTCCAGGAATGTAAATTGGAAGCATTTGAACAGTGCTGACGTAATCTCAATGCCGGATAAGTGGGAATTCCCATGGTTCGCTGCCTGGGATCTGGCCTTCCACTGCGTGACTTTTGCCCTTGTAGATGCGGAATTTGCAAAACATCAACTGTTACTGCTTACGAAAGAATGGTACATGCATCCTAACGGACAGCTTCCGGCCTACGAGTTTAACTTCGATGATACCAATCCACCGGTACATGCCTGGGCTGCATGGGAAGTGTATAAGATGGATATGAAAAACAACGATGGGAAAGGTGACCTGCCTTTTCTGGAGTCCATATTCCAGAAATTGCTGATCAACTTTACCTGGTGGGTAAATCGGAAAGACCATGCGGGCACGAATGTGTTTGGCGGAGGTTTCCTTGGACTGGATAACATCGGAATTTTCGACCGAAGCATGAAGTTGCCTTCAGGGATGACCATTGAACAGGCTGATGGTACGAGCTGGATGGCTATGTATGCGTTAAATATGATGCATATCTCTCTGGAACTTGCACTTAATAACCGGGTGTATGAAGATATGGCGACAAAGTTCTTTGAACATTTCTTGTATATCGCTGGGGCGATCATGAACATCATGGGGCCAGATGATACTGGATTATGGGATGAAGAAGATGAATTTTTCTATGATGAACTTCAGTTAGGAGATGGCCGTGCAGTAAAGCTGAAACTTGTTAGCATGGTTGGACTTGTTCCACTTTTTGCAGTTGAGGTTATCAAGGAAGAAACCTTGAAGAAATTGCCGCAGTTTGCTGAGCGGATGCAGTGGTTCCTGGAACATCGGCCGGACCTGGCTTCTCTGGTTTCTAGATGGACAGAAACAGGTTCTGAAAACAAACACCTTTTAAGTCTGCTCAGAGGTCACCGGATGAAAAGGATTTTACATAGGATGCTTGATACATCTGAATTTCTGAGTGATTATGGTATACGAAGCTTATCAAAACAATATGAGGAAAAACCTTATGTGTTTAACAGTAGTGGCGAGCAGTTCGTTGTGGCGTATTTACCTGGCGAAAGCGACAGCAGTATGTTCGGTGGTAATAGTAACTGGCGCGGGCCAATTTGGATGCCGATGAATTACCTGATCGTACAAAGCATAAAGAAATTTAATGATTACTTCAGTGAAGATTTTACGGTTGAATACCCTACAGGATCCGGAAATATGCTTTCACTGGATGAAATTGCAGACGCACTGAGTGATAGGCTTATTGGAATTTTCACCCTAGATGAAAAGGGTAGAAGGGCTTGTTTCGGCGACAACGACCTGCTGCAACATGACCCGCACTTCAAGGACTACATTCTGTTCAACGAATATTTCCATGGAGATACCGGAAGGGGATTAGGCGCTGCACATCAAACCGGCTGGACGGCGTTAGTCGCGAATCTGATATTCGAAAGGAGCAGCGTGGGGAAGAAACATATGCTGTCTGCTGAGGAGATGGTTGGTTAAACTGAAGGTTCTTAAACCTTCAGTCTTTCAGTAAGCTTGTAGATGTCGTACGCAACTTTCTGAATGGTGATGAACTGCTGAAATACCGACTCTTCATTCTGGCTTAATTCGACCTGATCCTCCTTCTTGATTTTGATTAAAGGAACGTTGTTCTTTTCGTCTTTAGGGAACTTGAGACTTTCCTGCGATTGTGTGATCAGGTAGGCTGTGTTCTCCGTCAATGGTTTAATCAGGTCGAGATGCTCGAGCGTAAAATCATGCTCTTTGTAATAGAGTGCCAAGGTTGCAATATAGGACGACAGCAGGTGGTTTAAAGCCGTAAACTGATGAAGCTCTTTTATCATGAACTGTTTACTTTTCGGCTCCGAAAACATCCGTTGAAACAATGAGGAAAGATTCGCTGTGGCAACATAGACTTCTTTTCGAGCGACTTTGTAGTTCGTGAAATCTTTAGTGTTCTCGAAAAATAATGAACTAACCTGGTTGAAGTAGCTGCAGTTTGCGATCAGCATATGCAACATGTCACTTTTTAACTTTTCGTGTTCCCAATTTGGAAACAGGAAATAGCTGGCGAGGAATGCGATACCAGAGCCGATAAGCGTATCGTAAATCCGTTCCGTGGCTACTGAAATTCCACCCATACCTAAAAATTGGAACAGGATGATCACATACGGCGTCATAAAAACAACACTAACTACGTAGTTCTTGCGCTGAAAGCTGTAGGAGGCAATCATGCAGATCAGCAGAATAAAGAACAGTATATCTCTGTCGTCTATAAATTGCAGTGCGAGAATACCGATGCCGGCACCGACCAGAGTACCGATAATCCGCTGAGAATTACGTTCTTTGGTAAGGCTAAAGCCTGGTTTGGAGATCACCAGGATGGTGAGCAAGATCCAGTAACTGTGCGAAAAATCCAGGGACCTCGAAATCAGGTAACCCACCAGCATTACAATTGCTACCCGCACAGCATGTCTGAAGGTAGAAGACTGGAAGGTCAGGTTTTCAAAGAAGAGCTTCTGGTCAATGTTTTGCCGGGTTAAGAAGCGCTCTGTATCGATTGAACGTCCTTCAATTTTCTTCTTTTCCCCTTTATCGAAATAGCGGTTTACCGTAACCACACGGTTCAGAATGTTCTCAATATTTACTTCTATATTTCGCAGGGCAATAATACCTAGCGTGTTAAACTTCCCATTAACATTGTTGCGCTCGAGGTCGCTGATTTCCTGTTTTAGCGCCTGCACGTCTTTTATCAGTTGAACCGGTTTTTCCGGCGTTCCACCGCTCTTTAAAGCAAAGGCTTGTTCGTCCAGCTCATGCGCAATTTTCAGGATAACCGCTTCATATTTCGCCAGGATTCCCGTAGAATCAAATTGATCATGAAGCTCTTTGTAGTTGTAATAGGTAGACATGATCTGCTCGAAAAGATCGACCATATCGACAAACACGAGCATCAGAAATCTCCCTTCGGGCGTCGAATCTCTTACAATTTCCCGGGTCCTGAATAATACATCCCGAACAGCATCTTGTTTCTCGTGCACCTGAATTTGCAGGTTGAGCAGTTCAGCGTAGTTCTCATCAAAGTTGGTATTCTGCTTGTAGAACTTGGCTTTCGACCTTAAAAATTCACTAATCTCCATGATGCAGTCGCTGAGCGTTTGCTGCACGATCCGGTAAGGCCGTAACCGGTAGAAAAAATAACTTAGCGCGGTATACCAGAGACTTCCAATTAATACCAAACCACCATGTATCAAAACTTCCTCCCATCTCCGGACATCGTCGATGCTTAAAACAAAGATGAGCAAGCAAGCGGTACCTACCGCACCTGCCCGAATGCCATATACCGAAAGCATGGTAAAAAGGAAACTGAATGCGGTTAATATGATGCCGGTGAGATAGAAATTCCGGTTTATTAATCCAATAATCAGACTGATGACGGTAATCAATGCTGTAGTGATCAACATGGCATTTCTCCGATGGGCGATCGGACCCGGAGTATCCACAATACTCACGCAGAGCGCACCTAATGATAAGGTCATCCCATATCTCAATAAACCATATTGAGCCAGAATTAATGAGGGTAGTAGTACGCCAACTGTTATTTTTAGTCCATCAGCAAAATATGTACTTAATAAAAAATCCTGTGTGCTTCTTATCGGTTTATTAAGCATATCGTCGTTTAGCGGAAATTAGTAACATCGGCAAATTTAGAAACATTTACCAGATCAAGACCCTGATGCAAACAAATGTAATGCCTGAATAGCTACCTTTGAGGCATATGCCAAAAATTGGAATAGCAGAAGATGATCAAAAGATTTCCGGTTTAATTAAAGCTGGGCTGGAGGAGCATGGCTATGAAGTAAATGCCTTCACAAACGGCAGAATCGGATATCAAGCATTTTCGACCCAGGAGTTCGACTTGCTGATTCTGGACGTGATGTTACCTGAGCTGTCCGGTATTGAAATTTGTCGCCAGCTCAGAGCGAATGATGTAAAAATACCAATATTGATGTTAACGGCTCTGGGCACAGTAGATGATAAGGTTGAAGGTTTTAATAGCGGAGCCGATGATTATCTATTGAAGCCATTTCATTTCAGAGAACTTCTGGTTAGAATTGAAGCCTTGTTACGGCGAACAACATCCGGCACAAAGGAAGAGACGGTCGTGCTTAGCTACGAAGATCTAAGTCTTAATACCCTAAGTAAGGAAGTTCAGCGTGCGGGAACACCTATTTTGCTTACTGCGAAAGAACTCGCCTTACTGGAAGTCTTTCTACGCCATCCGAACCGTTTATTATCAAGGCAGTTCATTGCCGAGCAAGCCTGGGACGTTAATTTTGACACAGGAACGAACGTGGTTGACGTGTACGTAAACTTTTTACGGAACAAGGTTGAAAAAGGCTTTAGCAAGAAGCTGATTCACACGAAGATTAACCTGGGATATATCCTTAAGTCCTAACATGAAGATCAAAGACCGGCTTGCTATTTATTTTACCCTAGCCAGTACCTTGATGCTGCTGATCGTGCTGTCGGCAACCTATTTTGTGTTTTCAAAGTTCATGGAATCCGATTTTTTCGACCGCCTCAGTGATCGCACCCGCGTCACGGCAAACCTTTACCTTGAAGCAGATGAAATATCGACTGATGCACTCCGACGCAACAGAAACCAGTACCTGGACAAACTTAACGGCGAATTCATACGCATATATGATGCGCAGAACAACCCCGTGTTCATCGATGATAACAGTAGCACATGGGACAGTCAAATGATTGAAAAGATCCGGCAGCAAGGAAAAGTAAGGTTCAAGAATGGTTCCAGCCAGGTTGTAGGCATATTCTACCGCGATAATCAGGGTGACTTCGTGATCATTGCCTCCGCTGTTGATCAAAGTACATTTTACCGGCTCGAAAAGCTAAAAACAGTAATGTTTTTCATATTCATGATCATCTTTGTCGTGTTGTTACTCTCGGCGAGGAAAATTGCTGCGCATATTTTGAAACCCTTGGGTATCTTCATTGAAGAGGTGAAGCAAATTAAGTCGAACAACCTGGACTTTAGGGTTCAGGAAGGAACCAATAAAGACGAGATCAATCTCCTGGCAGCAAACTTCAACAAGTTGATGGAGCACCTGGAACAAGCCTTTGTGTTACAGAAAACCTTCATCGCAAACGCTTCACATGAACTACGCACGCCGGTAACCAGCATGATGATAGGTGCGGAGATTGCGCTTTCCAGAGAACGATCGGTTGAGGATTACCAGAAGGCATTAAATTCCATCCTTGAAGACGCAGAAAAGATGAATGGCATTATAACCGGACTTTTAGGGCTGGCGCAAGCAGATGTTGAATATGCTTCTGCTAACCTGGAGGATGTTAGTTTAACCGCAATGATGCTTACGATCCAGGAAGAATGGAGTCGCAGAGCACATGCCGCCGAGCTGATCCTGAAGTTTGATGCTAAACACCAACAGGATCTAACGGTATCTGCTAACCCGACATTGCTTAAAATAGCATTCAACAATATCATCGCTAATGGATTTAAATTCTCAGACGACAAAGCCGTACGTTGCTCGTTGAATGACGAGTCTGAGGGTTTCATCATCAGGATCAGCGATGCCGGTCCGGGAATTGCGGAGGCCGACCGCCCGTTCATATTTGAACCATTCTACAGCGCTGCGATAAAGCAGGAAAAACACGGCACTGGTATGGGATTATTCATGGCTAAAAAGATCATTAGCTTGTTTAAAGGTACGCTCGTCCTGGAAGACAGCGGTAGCCATGGCAGCACGTTCAAGATCTGCTTTCCCCGACTTTAATGCCGTTTTAATTTGGCTTTAATTCCGCTTTAATGCGCCTGGGATACCTTTGGCGCAAATGAAAGCACTTGTTATCCGTATTAGTTTACTTGTTTTAATACCATTTGCTGCCGCTCTGGGCCAGCAATCACCTGGCTCGATCGATAAGAAGAAATCGGCTGACCTGACCTTACAGGAAGCCGAAAAACTGTTCCTGCAAAATAATGCAGAGTTAATTGCTCAAGGGTACCAGGTTGAACAATCCCGGGCAAACATCATCACAGCAAAACTGTTCGAGAATCCTGAATTGAGTTACGAAAACCTGTTCTACAATCAGGAAAGCGGCAAATTTCTACAAACCTCAATGGCCTATGGACAATTTTCAGGGTCACTTACTCAACTGATCAGGTTGGCAGGTAAGCGGAATAAAGATATTAAAATTGCCAAGACAGAACTTCAGCTTGAGAACCTGCAGTATTATGATTTGATTCGCACATTACGCTTTGAATTGAGGAGCACCTTTTATGAAGCCTTCTACACGCAAAGTTCAATCTTGGTTTATGATCAACTCATTGGCGCCTTAGACCAGTTACTCAGGGCTTCAGAAAAGCAGCTTGAAAGCGGGAACATTGCCAACAAGGATGTTATTCGAATTAAATCCAGTCTTTATGGTTTAAAGATGGAATATACTGCCCTGCAAAATGGTTTAGAAGCTTTAAAAAGCCGACTTAAGCTCCTGTGCGGTGTCGACCCAGCAATGGAGATTGGTTTATCTGGGCAGGGGATAGCGCCCCATGATTTTAAACCTGATAGTATGCCCTTTCAAGTGCTTTTAGATTCTGCTAAAGTAAGCCGTGCTGATCTACAACTGGCAAAAACCGGCCTGACCTATGCACAGGATATGCTTGCCCTTCAACACGCTAAGGCCGTTCCAGATGTTGCCGTCTCATTGAGCTACGACTTAAAAGGTAATTATCCGGAAAAGTATACGGGTATCGGCATCAGTATGCCAATTCCACTTTTTAATAGGAACCAGGGCGAGATCAAGAAAGCTAAAATTGCAGTAGAAACCTCGAATGCGGCCATCAGTAGAAAAGAAGCTGAAGCCGCTTCAGAACTTTACACCAACTATCAGTCGGCAATCAAGATAGAACGAGTTTACAAGGCTATGGACGTTGATTTTAAAGCGAATTTCGACCAGCTTATGGAAGGTGTAATATCCAACTTCAGGCAACGGAATATTAGTCTGCTGGAATTTCTCGACTTCTATGATGCATACAAGGAGAGTACAATTCAGCGGGACAAGCTTCAATTTGAATTGATGAATGCTAAAGAGGCACTCAATTACCAAACAGGCACTAACATTTTCAAATAAACATATGCACAAACAATTAACGTACATCAGCATTCTCGTACTGATGACATTTGCGGCAGTTAGCTGCAACCCAGCTGTTGAACCAGTACCGGCAGAACGGTTTGAGGTAAATGACTCGCTAATAAAGCGCCTGCTGATTGATACCGTTCAACAGGCGAACACCGCTTCAGCGCTTAGCTTTTCGGCAAAAATTACCACCAATGAAGATAGACAAGCTGCCATTTATCCAATGGTGAGTGGAACGGTGAAAAACGTTTCAGTCATGGTTGGCGACTATGTGAAGAAAGGCCAGGAGCTTGCTAATCTGGTAAGTGCGGAGATGGCCGCATATGAAAAGGACGTGATCACGGCAGAAGCGGATCTTGCAAATGCCAGGCGGAACCTGGATCAGGCAGAGAGTCTATATCGTAGCGGCCTAAGTTCGGCTAAAGAGCTTGAAGAAGCTAGAAATGATGTGGTGGTCAAGCAGGCAGAACTTTCCAGGGCCAGGTCAATCTTAACACTCAATGGCGGGAAAACTTCTGGTCAGTATAGCATCGCTTCTCCAATTTCTGGCTTTGTTGTCGAAAAAAATATTAGCTCAAACATGCAGCTGCGTCCCGACAACGACCAGGCGCTGTTTGCTGTAGCAGATCTATCCGAAGTTTCCGCCTTAGTGAATATTTATGAGTCTGATTTACCGAGGGTCAGTGCAGGAGATGATGTTACAATCACCTTGTTGTCTTATCCGGACCGTTCCTTCAAGGGACAGGTTGATAAAATTTTCAATGTCCTGGATGTAGAGCGTAAAGTCATAAATGCGAAGGTCAACCTTTCCAATCCGGACTTGATCCTTAAACCTGGCATGCTGGCTAATGCCAAAATTCAATCCAAGTCTGGTATAAACCTCCCGGTGGTTCAATCCAGAGGGATCATCTTCGATGATAACAAGAACTATGTATTGCTGCTTGACGCCAGGAACAAAGTAAAGATACAAGAAGTAAAAATAAGCAGGCAAAATGCCGGCCTTGCTTATATCGCCAAAGGATTGGAAGCTGGTGATCGTATCATAGCCTCAAAGCAGGTATTTATTTACGAAAGTTTAAAAAATTAATTAGGAGCGTCATTCAACCATAATGAACAAAATCATCAAGAACATCATCGTCTTTTCCCTGAAGAATAAGTACTTCATATTCATTGGTACATTCATCATGATACTTGCGGGATACCTAAGTTTCAAGCAGACTACAATAGAGGCATTCCCGGACGTTACAAACACCAATATCACCATCATCACGCAATGGCCCGGGAGGAGTGCAGAGGAAGTGGAGAAGTTCGTGAGCCGGCCTCTGGAGATCGCAATGAACCCTACGGAGAAACGTACCAGTATCCGCTCGTCTTCCTTGTTTGGCTTGTCGATCGTAAAAGTAACCTTCGAGGATGATGTTGATTATGCGTTTGCCAGGGTTCAGGTCAATAATCACCTGGAGGAAGCAGATCTCCCTGAGGGGCTAAAGCCGGAGGTGCAACCGCCATATGGTCCTACAGGGGAGATCTTTAGATACACGTTAACAAGCGACGTAAAGTCCGTTCGGGAGTTGAAAACACTGCAGGATTGGGTGATTCAACGTGAGCTGCTCTCCGTTCCGGGCATTGCCGATGTTGTAAGTTTCGGTGGAGAGGTGAAGACCTATCAGATCACGGTAGATCCGCAGAAAGCTATTCAGTACGATGTAAGTGCTACGGAACTTTTTGAGGCGGTATCCAAGAGCAATGTTAATGTTGGAGGAGATGTGATCGTTCAGAGTGGACAAGCCTATGTAGTTCGGGGAATTGGCGTTCTAAACAACATTGAAGAGATCAGGAATGTAGTTGTAGATAACTTTAATGGCACGCCGATTTATGTAAAAACCATTGCTGATGTTACGGAATCCGCGCTTCCACGACTCGGACAGGTCGGAAGGGATTTAGACCCTGATGTGATGGAAGGTATTGTGGTAATGCGAAAAGGGCAAAATCCTACTGAAGTAATTGCACGCCTGAAAGAGAAAATAGAGGTTATAAATACTTCCATACTGCCAGAGGACGTAAAAATAAGCCCATTCTACGACCGTGAAGATCTTGTTACTTATGCCACCCATACGGTTATGGGGAATATGCTGGAGGGAATAATCTTTGTAACGCTCATCGTATTTCTGTTTATGGCCGATTGGCGAACAACGCTCATCGTGTCCATCATCATTCCTTTAGCGCTTTTATTCGCCTTTATATGTCTGAAGTTAAAAGGCATGTCAGCAAACCTGCTCTCCATGGGTGCGATTGATTTTGGAATTATCATAGATGGTGCGGTGGTAATGGTGGAAGGCATCTTCGTAGCACTGGATCATAAAGCCAAGACCGTTGGCATGGATAAGTTCAACCAGATGAGTAAATTGGGGGTAATCAAAAAGGGCTCCCTCGAGAATGGTAAAGGTATCTTTTTCGCTAAGCTCATCATCATAACCGGCTTGCTGCCAATATTCACCTTTGAAAAAGTGGAGGGCAAGATGTTTTCTCCCTTAGCATGGACCTTAAGTTTTGCCCTACTTGGGGCACTGCTGCTCACGTTCACACTGGTTCCAGCCTTGGCTGGATTACTGCTGAAAAAGGATGTTCGGGAAAAGCACAATCGTTTTCTTGATTTCCTCATTAAACATACCATGCGGATATTTAAAAGCTGTTTCAGGCTTCGCAAGGCGGTCTTCGGGATCTCCATATTATGTCTTATTGGGGGGCTGTTCAGCTTCAAATTTCTGGGCAGCGAATTCCTGCCGAACCTCGATGAGGGTTCCATTTACGTGCGTGCAACCGGCCCACTGAGCATCTCTCTGGATGAAACTAAGAAGCTTTCCGACCAGATGCGCAAAATATTCCTGGAATTTGATGAAGTCAAGCAAGTCATGTCACAGACCGGCCGACCAAATGATGGTACGGATGCTACCGGGTTTTACAATATGGAGTTTCACGTTGATATCTATCCCAAGAAAGATTGGAAAGTCAAACAATCCAAGGAGGCACTTATTGAACGTATGCAGGCGCGTTTGAAAGACTTTCCAGGCATAAGCCTGAACTTCTCTCAACCCATTTCAGACAACGTAGAAGAAGCGGTATCGGGCGTTAAAGGCTCCATCGTGGTTAAAATGTTTGGAGAAGATTTCGGCATTATAGAAAGGGAAGAAGAGAAGATCTTTAACATTCTCCAA
Organism: Pedobacter sp. SAFR-022; assembly: GCF_051965375.1. Classification (NCBI taxonomy): domain Bacteria; kingdom Pseudomonadati; phylum Bacteroidota; class Sphingobacteriia; order Sphingobacteriales; family Sphingobacteriaceae; genus Pedobacter; species Pedobacter sp. SAFR-022. The sequence goes on along the minus strand of NZ_JBQCME010000002.1, from coordinate 453,283 downwards.
AACATCGAAGGTATTGAAGATCTTGGCATTTTACGCAATCTGGGACAGCCGGAGCTGCAGATCAATCTGGATCAGGCAAAAATGGCGCTGTACGGCGTTACCACTGCCGATGCAAACGCCGTAATTGAAATGGCTATAGGAGGGAAGGCTGCAACCGAAATCTATGAAGGAGAACGGAAATTTGACCTCATCATCCGTTATCCAGAGGATTTCCGAGGGGATGAGCGCGCCATCGGTAAGCTCATGATCCCAAACATTTCCGGTGGAAAAATTCCTTTAGCTGAAATCTCTAAGATCACCAAAATTACCGGACCGAGTATGATTTACCGCGATAAACATCAACGTTATGGCGCAATTAAGTTTTCCATTCGTGGCCGTGATATGGGTAGCGTGATCAACGAGGCTCAGGCCAAAGTAAAGGAACAGATCAGCCTGCCACCAAGTTACAGCTTAGAATGGGCCGGAGATTTTGAAAATCAGCAGCGCGCAGCACACCGCCTGTCACAGGCTGTTCCAATAAGTTTATTGCTCATCTTCCTGATTTTGTTTGTACTATTTGGCAACATCCGGGATTCACTGCTCGTCTTGAACAATGTACCCTTTGCCATGGTCGGCGGTATTATGGCGCTGCTTGCAACCGGTATAAACTTCAACATCTCAGCCGGGATCGGCTTTATCGCATTATTTGGTATCTGCGTGCAGAATGGTGTGATCCTCATCACCAGGTTTAAAAGCAATTTTGCAGAACTGAAGTACAGGCCCGACTGGACGTTTGTGGATGCGTTAAACGAGGGCCTGGAATCAAGGATAAGACCCGTGGTTATGACCGCCTTGATGGCTGCCATAGGCTTGCTGCCTGCAGCATTATCTACAGGCATCGGCTCGGAAGCATCGAAGCCGCTGGCCGTTGTGGTTATCGGCGGATTGATCACCAATACCTTGTTTAATCTTTTTGTCTATCCAATAGTAGTCTACTGGGTTTACCATAGACGGTCAATAGCTTGATTCTTAAGTACTCAATAAATTTAAATTTAAAACCAATAATTCTGGAAAATATGACAAACGCAATCATCTTAGCAGCACTCGGCACGCAAGAGATCCTGATTATCCTTTTAGCAATATTATTGCTGTTTGGCGGTAAAAAAATACCAGAACTTATGCGCGGCTTAGGCCAAGGCATAAAAGAATTTAAAGACGGTCAGCATGGAAAAGATTCATAAATGAACCTCCGGGATCCTTGAATTTGAGCACATGCTCAGAATGAACCATTCAGATATAATTGCAAAGAACATGGCTAATCTTTTGTATATTACAGCTCAGTTCAAAGCCTGATCCGGGCAAATCTCACAAAAAACACCTTCCTGATTTTAAACCAGTATTAATTCCTATAATTAATATTATGTTAAGTGTCGCATACGAAGCAGCGTGACTACTGGGCAACCAGTTCGTATTTCGAGCGTTGCCTCCAACCTCTCTTTTGTATTAACCTGGATTAATGAAATATTGTGATGCTAGAACGCCAGTAATCGCTCTTACAATCAATTCCACCCTAAAAGCACTATAAGTATTTTGATGCTAGAACGCCAGTCATGGCTCTTACAATCAATTCCACACTAAAAGCACTATAATGCTAATCTTGTTGAACAAAACTCTTGTAGTCTTTGCTTGTTGAATTAAAACTCCTGAAGTCTTTCCTTCAGTTCATCTACTTTGTCGTAGCGCTGCTTTCTTGTGTTGATCTCAATCAGCAACTGAATGGTCTGCCTGTCATTTGGAGCAATTTCATAAGCGTGTGTCAGAATGTTCTCAGACTTGTTGATCTGTTCTTCATACAGCTGCAGCCGGTTTTCATTGTTCGACTTCAGTGTTTCGTTACCCATTTCAATATAAACCATGCCCAGTTGGTACAAGGCAGGAAAGTAATTCGGGTCCATCGCCAAGGCCGTGTTATAAGCCGTCTCTGCTTGTGTATGCTGCTTTCTAAGCTGTTTAAGATAGCCATAAAGGTAATACAGCTCTTTATTCTGTCCTTCAAGCCTGATGGCATCTTCCAAAGCTTTTTCCGCCCGGTCATAACGCTCATTATCCAGCAGCATATTCACCAGATCATTTAGGATAAATGTATTAGCAGGATTACGTTTCTGTCCGGTTTCTAAAACCTTGATCGCATTTTCAACGTCGAATTTCGATGAATAGATCTCCGCGAGATGCTGGTAAATTACGGGGTTTGCTGCACCCGTTTCAATTGCACGATTATAGTAGATTAATGCCTGATCATATTTGCGCAGGTTCTGAGATGCAATGGCTGTATTCAGGGCCAATGTACTATCCTGTGGGAAATAGTCACTCAGCTCCTTCAGGTAGCCTAATGCGGTTGCATAATCGTAGTTATTAAACGCCCGATTGGCTTTATCCTGCTTGATCACGAAGGTATTTAGCAGCGCCGCATTCAATAGCTTTTCATTTTCGTGGAAACGATCCAATTGCTTCGCCGTGTCAATCAATGCTAATGCATCCTGATAGTACTTATCCGGGTCCTTTGAATCGATCAGCGCCAGATAGGAATTCAGGTAAGCCCCGATTGCCCAAGTCTCCGGGTACTTCTTGGTCTTCCGGTCCTGCTGCGCAGACATTGTTGCTTTGAGCCCCTCTCCTACAATATTAATCTGGCTGTTCACGTCCGCTTTTGCAACAATAGCCGCCTGCAGCTTTCCGATTGTATTTCGGGCAATTCTCAGCTGGCTCTTCTGCGCATTCGCTTGAAAAGTAATTAAAAACAGAATAATCGGTAAAAAGGCTTTTCTATTCATAATCGTGATTGAATAACAAATCTATAAAAAAAAGGGAAGCATCACCAGTTGATTCTGATGATAAGGCTTGAAAGAAGTCTTTTTAATACCCTTTCGCCCCTAATGGCTCCAGCGGCAACTATCACAGAAACCTGATATATGAAAAAGAGCCTGATCATGATGTATGATACAGGCTCTTTCTATTAATGTTAACTCGACTTATTGCTGAATCGCATCAAGACGCGCTTTGATGTCATTGTAGTTCTTTGTATCGTTTTTGAATGTGTAAATGGTTTTCAGGTTCTCTAAAGCACCAACATTCTTAGGATCGATCTCCAATGCCTTGGTGAAGAAAGGAATAGATTTTTCAACCAATGCATCTCTTTTATCCTTAGCAGCATTCATTGCCTTAACGTTCTTTGCATCAATTTTGTTCATGTTACCTTGAATTTTCAAAGCTTGTTGCAGATAAACGTTACCCAATGCAGCCTGGAAGGTCGCATTACCTGGTTGTTTAGCAACCAATGAAGTTAAAGCACTTTCTGCTTTGTCCACATCACCTTGTTGAAGGTAGATCTGTGTTTCACTGGTGATGAAATTGATGTTTTCAGGATACTTCGCTTTAGCTTCAGTGATCGATGCCATTGCAGCAGCAGTATCTTTCTGTGCAGTCAATTGCGTAGAAACGATCTCCTCGTATAAAGCAGCCGATTCAGGGTGATTTAAAGAGATCACCTTTTTGTATGAATCGATCATTTTAGGATAATCTTCCAAGCCACGTGCAGCAATACCCGCGTTCAGATACATTGCAGTATCAGTTGGGTTTAAAACTGTCGCCTGGTTAAACTTCTCGTAAGCCGTTTTGAAATCTTTCTTCTGATAAGCCAATACACCGATATTTCTTACCGCATTGCTGATGTTCAGCTGTGCTTGTTCGATGTTCTCTTTTTCAGAACCTTTAGTATCTAACGTTTTTGCTTTCTCAACCGACTCCTGTGCAACTTTAAGGTAAGTATCCGCATTTTGAAGATTGGCAGTATCAGCTAAAGCTGCTGCAGAAGTCAAAAGTGCACGATACGTCCATGCTTCAGGTAAGTCTTTAGTCTTTTCATGAACAATTGCAGCATCAGTACGTTTTATTGCAGCGTTCAGGGTCTCTAATTTCTTAGCAATATCACCGCCGGTTGCACCGGTTAACTGGTAAATGCCCCAGGCTTTCTTTGCCTCTGCAACTTCACCTTTCTGCGCAAAGGTAGCAGTACCTACTCCCGCTAACAATATACTTAAAAGTACTTTTTTCATAATTTTTGTTACAATTTTAATTTATATGTTTAGTTTATTGGTTCCTCTTCATCAGCGTCTGCGTCATCTGCATCATCATCTTCATCGGTATCCGCCTCTTCAGCATCAGCTTCCGGCGCTACTTCCGTACCATCAGCCAGAACACTTTCCGCATCACCTGCTTCAGCATCTAACTTCTCCAATACCGCTTCCAGCTCTTCTTCCTCTTCATGCTCAATCTTCGCAACAGAAGCAATCGCGTCAGTACCTTTCAGGTTGATCAGCTTCACCCCTTGTGTAGCTCTTCCCATTACCCTTAGATCACGAACAGCAATACGGATCACAATACCTGAACGGTTGATGATCATCAGATCGTCTGCATCGGTAACGTTTTTAATGGCAATTAAGTCTCCCGTTTTCTCGGTGATGCTGATGGTTTTTACACCCTTACCACCACGGTTGGTTACCCGGTAATCTTCAATGTCTGTACGTTTACCGTAGCCTTTCTCCGATACCACTAGGACCGTTGCACTGGTATCATCAACAGCAATCATGCCAACCACTTCATCCTGCTCGTGCGCTAGTGTTACGCCCCTTACACCTGTGGCAGTTCTCCCCATTGGGCGTACTGTTGACTCATTGAAACGGATCGCACGACCCGAACGAAGAGCCATTACAATCTCGCTTGAACCACTGGTTAAGCTCGCCTCTAAAAGCTGATCACCTTCGTTGATGTTGATGGCATTGATACCATTAACACGTGGTCTTGAATAAGCCTCCAGAGAAGTTTTCTTGATGGTACCTTTCTTGGTACACATGATGATGAAGTTGTTCTCCAGGTAATCCTGATCTTTCAGGTTTTTAACCTTGATGTACGCCTTGATCTTCTCTTCTTTCGGGATATTGATAATGTTCTGTATCGCACGTCCTTTGCTCAAACGTGAACCTTCAGGTATTTCGTATACCCTTAACCAGAAACAACGTCCACTTTCGGTGAAAAACAACATGTAGTTGTGGTTCGAAGCCACTAACAGGTGCTCAATAAAGTCCTCATTTCTGGAATCACTTCCTTTAGATCCTTTACCACCTCTTGCTTGTGTACGGTATTCTGTAGCCGGTGTCCGTTTGATATAACCTTCATGGGAGATCGTGATCACCACGTCTTCATCTTCGATGAAGTCTTCCATGCTCATATCATCAGCCGAGTGCACGATAGATGTTCTGCGCTCATCACCATATTTCTCCACCATCTCTGCAAGCTCATCTTTGATGATCTGCATTCTAAGACCTTCGTCTGCAAGTACGGATTGTAAGTACTCGATGGTTTTCATTAATTCATTGTACTCTTCTTTGATCTTATCACGCTCAAGGCCAGTCAACCTACGGAGCGTCATGTCAAGAATTGCTCTTGCCTGAATGTCACTTAAACCAAACTGCTCCATCAAGCCAACCCTTGCTTCCTCAGGTGTGTTTGAAGATCGGATCAAGCGGATCACTTCATCGAGGTGATCCAATGCGATCAATAAACCTTCCAGGATGTGTGCACGTTTCTGTGCTTCTGCAAGTTCGAACTTCGTTCTGCGGATTACAACCTCATGACGGTGATCCACGAAATGACGGATCAGGTCTCTAAGGTTCAACAACTGCGGACGACCGTTAACCAATGCAATGTTATTTACACTGAATGAGGTTTGTAGCGCCGTTTGTTTAAATAAGTTATTTAATACAATGCTGGCATTCGCATCACGTTTAATTTCGTAAACGATACGGATACCATCCTTGTTCGATTCGTCTTTAATATTGGAGATACCTTCGATCTTCTTCTCACCGATCAGTTCAGCGGTACGCTCAATCATGATCGCTTTGTTCACCTGGTAAGGGATCTCGGTAACAATAATGCTCTCACGATCCTTATTGGTTTCAATCTCTGCCTTGGCGCGCATCACAATACGTCCGCGACCAGTTTCAAAAGCTTCCTGTACACCAGCATAACCATAGATGATTGCACCGGTAGGGAAATCAGGCGCCTTGATGTGTTTCATCAGGTCCTGAACGGTAATTTCTTTATCTTCAATGTAAGCAACCGTGGCATTGATCACCTCTGTAATGTTGTGAGGTGGCATGTTGGTCGCCATACCTACCGCAATACCCGAAGCACCATTAATCAAAAGGTTTGGAACCTTAGATGGCAATACGGTTGGCTCTTGCAGGGAGTCGTCAAAGTTTAATTGGAAGTCAACCGTATCTTTATTGATATCGGCAAGCATTTCTTCTGCGATCTTTGCAAAACGTGCCTCCGTATAACGCATTGCTGCCGGAGAGTCACCATCGATAGATCCGAAGTTACCCTGTCCATCAACCATCATGTAACGCAAGCTCCATTCCTGAGCCATACGAACCATGGTATAATAAACAGAGGAGTCACCATGCGGGTGATATTTACCCAGTACTTCACCCACAATACGGGCGGATTTCTTAAAAGGTTTATTGTTTGCAAGCCCAAGATCGAGCATGCCATATAAAACACGACGGTGTACGGGTTTCAATCCGTCGCGTACATCAGGTAAGGCACGAGATACAATTACCGACATCGAATAATCGATGTATGCAGAACGCATCTGCTCATCGATATTGATCTTAATAATCTTATCGTTTTCCTGATTTTCCAAATCTTCAGCCATATTTTCTTTATTCGTTTAAAACGATTTTAATAAGGTATTATAATAACCCTGCGAATTTAACAAAATTATAACGTTTAAGGGCACTAAAGAGAAAATTTAAACCCAATCAATACCTTTTCTCAAACGCGTTGAAGTAAAGGCCTCTGGGCTGTTTTCTGTAGGTTTAAAATTGTAGGTCCATTTCGTTACCGGTGGCAGGCTCATCAGGATCGACTCGATCCGCCCGTTCGTTTCCAATCCGAACTTGGTACCCGAGTCATAAACCAGATTGAACTCCGCGTAACGGCTTCTTCTCAGGTATTGCCATTCCTGTTCAGCTTCGCTAAAAGCGGTATCCCGGTTTCTGTCAATCAGTTCGGTGTATACCGGTGCGAAACTTTCCCCCACGGCTTTCGAGAATTCGAAGATCTGCTCGTAAGATAAGCCCGTGTTCGCAGGTTGCAGACGGTCGTAAAAGATCCCGCCCACCCCTCGTGTTTCATCACGGTGTTTAATGAAGAAGTAATCGTCGGCCTGCTGCTTAAACTTGTTATAAAAATCTACGTGAAAGCGGTCACAGGTGTTTTTCATGGTTTGGTGGAAATACCGCGCGTCGGTATCAATCACATAGTGTGGGGTTAGGTCAATACCACCGCCAAACCATCTGGTTTGCTCATCAAGCTCAAAATACCGGATGTTCATGTGGATGATCGGCACAAAAGGATTTGAAGGATGCATCACGATGGAAACACCGGTTGCGAAAAACTCATCACTGTCCACCTTAAAGGATCTTTTTACCGCTTCAGGCAGCTTGCCATACACGGCAGAAAAGTTTACGCCGCCTTTTTCAATAACAGCGCCGTTTTGCATGATCCTGGTGCGGCCGCCGCCACCACCTTCCCGGTCCCAAATCTCCTCTTCAAACTTCCCCAAACCATCTGCCTGCTCCAAAGCCTGGCAAATATCATCCTGTATTTTTTGATAAGCTGTAACTACGTTTTCTCTGAACATGATATTTATTGCAAAACCAAATGTACCAATTAAACCAGTTGTAAATTTTTGTATTCTTATAAAATACACTCACCTGACACTGCTTAATCATGAAATTGGCGGAGAAATTTTGGGGCATAAAAAAAGCCAGAACAAGGTTCCGGCTTTTAAAATAAGGTATTCACTACATTGGAGGCAGTGTTTTAGTACTGTCTGGCGGAGTTGTGGTTCTAGTGGTGTCCGCAGTTTGTGTTGTAGTATCCATCGGGGTTGTCGACGGTGTACTCATCGAAGTTGAATCCGCACCAGTACTATCTGAAGAACCAGACAGGTTTTTGGTCGAATTGCATGCTGATGTGGCCAATATCATAGAACCCGCAACAGCAAGACTTAAAATCATTTTTCTCATAGAATAGTTTTAATTGCTTATAAAACATATTTCGAATTCAAAAAGTTTTAAAATTCCGTGTAATGAAACATTCTGTGGATTTATGGTAAAACTTTAAGATATTTATTGCTCATGATTGTATCAGAAAGAACCCTTAAATGGGCCTTGAGTTTATATCCCCCCATGTTGTGTCAGCGCATCTGGGTACGGAGATTTCATAAGGGCTTCCGGGGTGTAGATGTGAAGATCGCCAAGAGCGTGGTGAACACCAATTTCAACGGTTCCATATTCGGAGGCACAATTTATGCCGCCACCGATCCGTTCTATGCATTGTTGTTCGACCAACTGTTGCGCCGCGAAGGTTTCAAGATCCGGGTATGGCTTAAGAGTGCCTCGATCCAGTACCTTAAACCGGGACGCAGTCACCTTTACTTTACCATCACCATTAGCGATGAGATGCTGTTAGAGGCAACAGAAGCATTAAAAACCGTTGGCAAGTTTGTAAAGGCCTACCCGATGGAGATTACCAACAAACATGGTGAGGTATGTGCAACCGTGATGAACGAAGTTTATATTAGAAATCTCCACATGGGAGAAAAGCCGGTAGTCGCCTATTGAGCTGGAACATTATTTATTGAGGATGAACATCAGGGAACTTATTTTACAGGGCGAAGGCACCACACTTGATTTCAAGAAAACCATCACCAATGCAGAAAAGATTGCTAAAAGCCTTGTTGCCTTTGCAAACAACCAGGGCGGTGTACTGCTGATCGGCGTCGCCGACGATGGCAACATTGTGGGCGTTAAATCAGAAGACGAAGAACGTTACATGATCAATAAAGCGGCACACCAGTTTTGCAAACCCGCCATCGAGCCTGCGTTTGAGGAAATCTACATCAATCATAAGCTCGTGCTCGCCGTAACCATAAGCCAGAGCGATCTAAAGCCACACTATGCCCTTGATGCCAACAAAGAATGGTGGGCCTATTACCGGGTAAAGGACAAGACTGTGCTTGCCAGCAAGATCGTGCTGGATATGCTCAAAGACGAACAAAGCCAGGCCGGTAAAATGATCGTCTATTCTGATCTGGAGAAAAAGCTGTTCAACTACCTGGAAGAACAGGGACGCATCACTTTGAAGCAATTTACCAAGCTCACCCGGATCTCCAATAAAAAAGCGCAGAAGCTATTGGTCGGCCTGATTACCTCGGGCATTCTCCAACTGCACCTTTCCGAAAAAGAGGAGTACTTTACTTTTATTAACGTCAAATAGCCATACCTTTGCAGATCATTTTTTGATCATGCTCAGTAGTTTCTACGCCCGATACAAACCTTTTTATAAAGATAACCTCATCCTTGCCCTGCCCATCGTAGTTTCCCAGCTGGGCCACACCATGGTAAACATGGCCGACAGCATCATTGTAGGGCATTTCGCCGGCACGGTTCAGCTTGCAGCGGTCTCTTTGGTGAACAGTATATTCATGCTGATCCTGGTGCTTGGGCTTGGTATCTCTTACGGGCTTACCCCACTGATTGCCAAAATGAACGGCGCAAAAAATTACGACGAATGCGGAAAGCTGCTGTCCAGCAGCCTCATCATCAATGTGATCACGGGTACCCTGCTCTACATCTTCATTCATTTCGGTACCCTTTCCATCATCGATCACATTGGTCAGTCGGCCGACGTGGTTGCCTATGCTAAACCTTACCTGGGCTATCTTGGTTTTTCCATTATTCCATTGATGATCTTCCAGACCTTCAAGCAGTTTGCAGAAGGCCTGGGCTTTACCAAACAGGCCATGTTCATTTCCATCTGGGGAAATGTCTTGAACATCGTTCTGGGTATCATCTTCGTGAAGGGTATGTTCGGCATTGCGCCCATGGGTGTTAAGGGTGTTGGTTTAAGTACGCTGATCGACAGGTCTATAATGGCGGTGGTCATGTCTTACTATGTAATGAAATCCCCACATTTCCGCAAGTACCTTCAGCAGTTCAGATTGTTCTTCATTGATCTTAGCCGCTTTAGAAAGATCGTGAAGATCGGTGCACCGGTAGCGCTGCAGTATTCTTTTGAGATCAGCGCCTTTAGTGGTGCAGCAATATTGATCGGCACCATCGGCAGCGTTCCGCAAGCCGCACACCAGGTCGCGATCAACCTTGCCGCAGTAACCTATATGATGGCCGCAGGGGTTGCTTCTGCTGCAACCATTAAAACGGGTAATAACCTTGGCCGTTCCGCTTTTGATGATCTCCGGAAATCTGCCATCGCCAGCTATCATGTGGTCATTGCTTTTATGAGCGTAACAGCGCTGCTGTTCGTTTTTGCGAACAACCTGCTGCCTTACATTTATACCGAAGACACTGCTGTAATCGGGATTGCCGCGCAGCTGCTGATCATTGCGGGTTTCTTCCAGCTGTTTGATGGAACACAGGTTGTGGGCTTAGGGGTTTTACGTGGCATCGGCGATGTAAACATTCCCACGCTGATCACCTTTGTCGCTTATTGGGTCATCGGGATTCCATTGGGCTATTTACTGGGTATTGAGCTTAACATGGGTGTCAATGGCATTTGGTATGGACTAACCTTCGGGTTGCTGACTGCCTCGGTCCTGCTATTTCTGCGTTTCCAAAACAAAACCCGGGCCTTGATCATTACAGAATAGCCTGCTTTGTTGCGGCTGAATTCTGATGGTACAATATGGCAAGCTTCCGGCGAGTACGATAACCTCATCTAGAACTTAGCTTCAGCTAGGAAATATCATTTTAAATTCTATTTTTGTTATGCAAACATAATGAGGAATTTAAAAGAAGATCTAAAGAAGCTATACCAAACCTCGCCGCTCGAACAACTTATTATCTCCAAAGAGGTAAGGAAAGTAAACCTAATCCGGTCTTTAATGCTCAGCGGGATTTGTGTACCCATTGCATTGGTGCTCTCCCTCACCTATGCCCACAGTGATGATGCCCATGCCGTCTCGTTTGTGGACTGGAAAAAACATATCCTCATCCTCAATTTTGTGGTGGGCCTGCTCTGCAGTGTCCTGTTTGCCTTGAGCCTGATCGCCTACTATAAACCTGAACACAAAAAGTTATCGAGGCACTTACCGCATGTCATTCTGGTGGTGGTTGCACTCTGGGGTACGATATGTACCATTTATGATCAGGCGGTCACCAATTCCATCGTTGGCTTTCTGATCATTTGTGTGGTCTGTTCATTGATCCTGATGATACAGCCGCTGCGTTTGATGCTCTACCTGGGCATCATTTACCTGCTATTTGGATTCGGCATGACGCAGACGCAACAGGATACCTCCATATTGCTTTCTAATCTCTCCGTCGGACTAATCACACTGGTCATCTGCCTGGGCCTTTCTACGATACAGTGGCGCGGCAACATACGTGCCTATAAACAGCGACGGCTGATCAAATCGCAGAAGAAAGAGCTCGAAGAAAACTATAAAGCACTATTGGAGTCTTCCAGGGAGCTACAGGAAGTGAACCAGACCAAGGATAAGTTCTTTTCCATTCTTGCGCATGACCTGCGTGGGCCAATCTCCTCCACCCTGGCGCTTACGGAGCTCCTCCAGGAAGGTTTTTTCGACGAAGATGAAGCAGAACGTAAACGGATGTACCAACTGCTGCAGACCAGCCTGTTTACGACTGGAAAGTTATTGGAGAACGTGTTGTTATGGTCCAGAAGTCAGACCGGCAATATCAGTTTCAAACCTCAGCGGCTGAATGTTTCTGAAGTTGTAGACGCAAACATCAGCCTGCTTAAGATCATGGCCGCACAAAAGGATATTCAGGTCATCAACCAGACAGATCCTGATCTGGACATTGAAGGGGATGAAGATATGATCAATACCATTTTCCGGAACCTCATCTCCAATGCGATCAAATTCACCCCGAACTTCGGAAAGATCGAAGTCCTTTCCGGACAATCTGTTGCGGCAGATGGCAGCAGACAGGTTACCGTTTCCGTGATCGACTATGGCGTGGGCATGAACGAAAAGATCCTCAGCCGCCTGTTCCGTGCAGACACCAAAACGGCCACCCCGGGTACGAATAATGAGACGGGAACGGGACTAGGGCTGGTACTTTGTAAGGAGTTTGTGCAGAAGCATGCCGGCGAGATCCAGGTGCAAAGTAAGGAATCTGAAGGCAGTACCTTCACCGTTATCCTGCCTGCAAGTACATAGGGTGCCATTTACCTTTTAGCTAAACACTTTTTCAGTATCGTGGTTTCATACATAATTGTATCTTCGCTAAAAAAGATCATCCATGAAAGAAGCGTTAATCCAACAGTTTACGGAACTCTACCAAAAAGAACCTGCAGCCACTTACTTTACACCGGGAAGGGTAAACCTGATCGGCGAACATATTGACTACAATGGCGGCCTTGTTTTGCCTGCAGCCATCACGCTGGGCACAACCTTGTGTATAGCACCAAATGAGGATAACGTTTTCCGCTTCATGAGTCTTAATCTCCCGGACAGCCACACCATAACAGTGAGTTCCAGCTACCAGAAAGATAGCAATGCCTGGTTCAACTATCCGCTTGGGATCATCAACCAGCTTACTTTAGAAGGTAAAAAGATCTCGGGTTTCGATTTTCTGTTCCATGGCAACATTCCCGTGAGTTCAGGCCTATCCTCTTCAGCGTCTATAGAAGTGTTGACGGCCTTTGCCCTGAATGATTTCCTTGATTTGGATTATAGCCGCCTGGAGCTCGTGCAAATGGGCCAAAAGGTAGAAAACGAGTTTATCGGGGTTAACTCCGGCATTATGGATCAGTTTGCAGTTGCTTTCGGCGAGAAAGATCATGCCATCCTGCTAAACTGCGATACCTTGAAACACATTATGGTCGACTGCCAGCTGGGCAACTATAAGCTTGCGATCATCAACACCAATAAGTCGAGAAAACTGGAAGAATCCAAATACAACGAGCGTGTAGAAGAATGTAATCAAGCCTTACAGGCCTTGAACCAGGAAATTACCTTGCATAACCTATGCGAGCTTACCGCTGAAAAGTTCGCTTTACATAAACACCTGATCACCGATCCGATCATCCTGAACCGTGCAACACATGTTGTTACTGAAAATGACAGGGTTAACTTCGCTTCCAAGGCTTTAAACGAGCAGGATCTGGAAACCTTCGGCCGTTTGATGTATGCTTCACACCAATCGCTGAAGGAGCTTTATGAAGTTTCCGGAAAAGAGCTGGATACCATCGTGGAGTTTTGCCAGGAATACCCGAACGTTATTGGTGCAAGAATGACTGGTGCCGGCTTCGGCGGTTGCGCCATCGCATTGCTCGAAAAAGGCTATGAAGAGGACTTTACGGCGAAACTCAATGCCTACTATGTAGAACGTGTAGGTTATGAGGCTGCTGTTTACATCTCTGAAATCGGCGATGGCGCAAGGAAGATTTAATTACCTTTGCGGCCATGCAAAAACTAAAACTAGATGATCTGAACCGCGTCAGCGTAGAAGCTTTCAAGGAACAGGAGAAATTGCCTGTCGTTGTGGTGCTCGATAATGTGCGCAGCATGCATAATGTAGGTTCTGTATTCCGCACGGCGGATGGTTTTTCTATTGAAAAGCTTTACCTCTGCGGCATCACCGCCCGCCCTCCACATCGCGAGATTGAGAAAACCGCTTTGGGTGCTACGGAATCGGTAGACTGGGTACATGTCGATGATACCCTGGATGCGATCGCTGCGCTGAGAACTGAAGGCTACCAGATCATTGCCATCGAGCAAGCCAAAGGCAGCACGATGCTGAACACCTTCCAACCGGCACAAGAAGCTAAATACGCATTGATATTCGGAAACGAAGTGAATGGCGTTAGTGACGAAGTGATGGCTCAGATCGACGGTTGTATCGAAATCCCGCAATTCGGCACAAAACACTCTTTCAATATTGTAATTTCTGCAGGGATCGTCCTATGGGACTTCTTTGCCAAGCTTAGGCTTAATAACAACTCAGCACAGGTTTAGGGCCTGTGCTGAGTTCATACTAATTAGGCATAGGGAATGCCATCTTTGGTGGGTAATTTACTATAATCCATCAGGTATTCATCAACCTTGCGGGCGGCCTCGCGGCCTTCAGAGATGGCCCATACGACAAGCGACTGGCCTCTTCTCATATCCCCTGCGGTAAAGATCTTTGGAATGCTGGTTTGATATTTACCTTCATCTGCCTTTACGTTGCCGCGGTTATCCAGATCCACACCAAGCTTCTCCAGTAAACCTTCTTTCTGCGGGTGTAAAAAGCCCATGGCTAAAAGCACCAGCTGACAAGGCAGCTCACGTTCGGTACCAGGAACCTCTTTAAAGTTCAATGCTCTGCCGTTTGCATCCATCTCCCATTCTACCTCAACGACCTTCAAGCCTTTCAACTGTCCCGCTTCATCCATGATGAACTGCTTACTGTTGATGCCCCAGGCACGCTGACAGCCCTCTTCATGGGAAGAAGTCACTTTTAGCAGCATTGGGTACGTTGGCCATGGCATGTTTGGCGTACGCTTCTCCGGTGGCATCGGCATGATCTCAAACTGCATCACCGATTTTGCACCCTGGCGGTTCGAGGTTCCGATACAATCTGAACCGGTATCGCCGCCACCGATCACGATCACGTCTTTGCCCATGGCAGAGATCGCCTCGCCATTGATCGGGAAGTTCCGCACTTTCTTATTCTGTTGCTTCAGAAAATCCATTGCGAAATGGATGCCTTTAGCTTCACGTCCTTTAATCGGCAGATCACGTGGAATGGTGGATCCACCTGCAAGTACGATGGACTGATATTCGCGCAACAAGGTGCTGATCTCTACATTCTGGCCAACATTTGCGTTGCATTTAAAGATGACCCCTTCTTTCTCCATCAGGTTGATCCTGCGACGTACCACATCCTTTTGCAGTTTGAAATCCGGGATGCCGTAGTTCAATAAACCACCTGGCGTATCATCGCGTTCAAAAACCGTCACCTCATGCCCAGCTTTATTCAGCTGTGCTGCCGCGGCCAATCCCGCCGGACCCGATCCGATCACCGCAACCTTTTTGCCGGTTCTGATCAAAGGCGGTTCTGCTTTGATGAAGCCTTTTGCAAAAGCGATCTCGATGATGTGCTTCTCGATCTCTTCAATAGAGACCGGCGATTTATTGATACCAAGTACGCAGGCCGACTCACATGGTGCCGGACAAATCCTGCCGGTAAATTCCGGGAAGTTGTTGGTACTTAGTAGGATATTGGAAGCTAACTCCCATTCTCCTTTATATACAGCATCATTAAATTCTGGGATGACGTTGCCCAGTGGGCAGCCCGACATGCAGAAGGGCACGCCACAGTCCATACAACGTGCAGCTTCATGGTTCAGGTTTTCCGCTTCACGTTGCTGTACAAATTCATTATAGTGGTCGATACGGGATCTTGGATCCTGCTTCACTGGAGCGGTACGCTCATATTCTAAAAATCCGGTTACTTTGCCCATATCAGGAAACTTTAACTTTAGTCTTGTTCATTAATATTGCCTTGTATTCTTTAGGGAATACTTTGATGAAGTGTGCCGATTGTGTTGGCCAGTCACTTAAGATGAATTCTGCTAAGCGGCTGTTGGTTAAACGGATATGTTTGTTCAACAACTCGGTGATGCGCAGTTCATCCAGCTGATCCAGTGGATCAAGATCAACCATCTCCTGGTTGCACTTGCTTCTGAAATCACCCTTGGTATCGTACACCCAAGCCACACCACCGCTCATACCTGCGGCAAAGTTGCTACCGGTTTGTCCGATGATCAGGACTTCTCCACCAGTCATGTACTCACAACCGTGGTCGCCTACACCTTCAACGACTGCAGTCGCCCCAGAGTTCCTCACGGCAAACCGTTCCCCAGCCTGACCTCGAGCAAACAGCTCTCCTGAAGTCGCACCATAAAGCGCCACGTTTCCTAGGATGATGTTCTTTTCCGGAACATACTGTACCTCCTGGAACGGATAGATTACCAGCTTGGCACCGGAAAGACCTTTACCCACATAGTCATTCGCTTCACCTTCCAGTTCAAGGGATAGACCTCTTGTTGCAAATGCGCCAAAGCTTTGTCCTGCAGAACCTGTAAATTTGAAGTTGATGGTGTCTGCCGGTAAGCCTTGCGACTGGTACTTCTTCGAAATCTCGTTAGAAAGCATGGTACCCAGGGCACGGTCGGTATTCTTGATGTCGAAAGAACGGAAAACCGGCTCTTTAAACTCGATGGCAGGTTGTGCTGCTTTGATCAATTCGTGGTCAAGCACATTGGCCAATCCATGATCCTGTGTTTCGGAGTTGTACAAAGTCAGGCCGTTATCCGGTGCTTTGAACAAGATCGCAGAGAGGTCAAGGTTTTTCAGTTTCCATTCTTCCTGCGGCATCTGGCGAACGCTCAGGCAATCTGCCTGACCGACCATTTCATTCACCGTACGGAAGCCAAGTTCAGCCATGGTTTCTCTTAATTCTTCCGCAAGGAAGTGGAATAAGTTCACCACATGATCGGGCTCTCCGGTAAATAGTTTCCTTAGATCAGGATCTTGTGTAGCAACGCCCACTGGACAAGTGTTCAGGTGACATTTGCGCATCATGATACATCCAGCGGTTACCAGTGCAGCTGTCGCTACACCCCACTCCTCCGCACCTAATAAGGTAGCGATGGCGATGTCACGACCAGTCTTCAGCTGTCCGTCGGTTTGAAGTACTACACGGCTTCTCAGGCGGTTTTTTACCAACGTCTGGTGCGCTTCTGCCAGCCCGAGTTCCCAAGGCAATCCAGCGTGCTGTATGGAAGTTAGCGGCGATGCGCCGGTACCTCCATCAAAACCTGAAACCAGGATCACGTCTGCATGTGCTTTTGCTACACCTGCAGCGATGGTGCCTACACCAGCTTTAGATACCAGCTTCACGTTGATCCTTGCGGCGCGGTTGGCGTTTTTAAGGTCAAAGATCAGCTGTGCAAGATCCTCGATGGAGTAAATATCGTGGTGCGGCGGAGGCGAGATCAGACCAACGCCAGGTGTCGCGTGACGAACCTTTGCGATCCAGTCATCAACTTTATGACCCGGCAGCTGTCCGCCTTCTCCTGGTTTTGCACCCTGCGCCATTTTAATCTGCAGCTCATCCGCATTGGTCAGGTAGTTGCTGGTCACCCCAAATCGTGCGGAAGCGATCTGTTTGATGGCCGAGCGCATGGAATCCCCATTTGGAAGTAGTTCGTAGCGCAGCTCATCTTCACCTCCTTCACCGGTATTGCTTTTTCCGCCAATGCGGTTCATCGCAATGGCAAGTGTTGAGTGTGCCTCATGCGAGATCGATCCGAAGGACATCGCACCTGTCGCAAAGCGCTTCATGATGCTTTCGATCGGTTCTACCTCTTCCAATGGTACCGCAGGACGTTTGTAGTTGAACTCGAAAAGTCCTCTTATGGTAAATGCCTGACTGGTTTGCTCATTGACCAGCTTCGCATATTGCTTGTATAGGTTATAATCTTTTCTCCTGGTGGAGTTTTGTAATAAGTGGATCGTCTGTGGGTTGAACAAGTGCTGCTCCCCTTTACGGCGCCATTTGTAGTTTCCGCCAGTAGGCAAAATGGTGTCCGGACGAGTTGCTTTTCCGAAGATCCGGATGTGTTTAATCAGCGATTCACGTGCGATCTCATCCAGGCCTAATCCGCCGATGCGTGATACGGCACCAGTGAAATAACGGTCTACAACTTTATTGTTTAAACCAAGGATCTCGAAGATCTGTGCACCATGGTACGACTGCAAGGTCGAGATACCCATTTTAGAGAAGATCTTCAGCAATCCGCTGTTTACGGCGTAAATGTAGTTGTCGATCAACTTATCCGCTTTAACGCCGGATTCTTTTTCAAAGGTACGGATAGTTTCCAAGGCCAGGTACGGGTTAACCGCTGTAGCACCAAAGCCGATCAGACAGGAGAAGTGATGTACTTCCCAAACATCACCAGCTTCGACAACCAATCCTACTGCTCCACGATATCCTTTGCGGATCAAGTGGTGGTGTACTGCAGAAACGGCGAGTAAAGATGGAATTGCAGCGTGTTCAGAGTCCAGGGCACGGTCAGAAAGTACGATCACGCGGAAGCCATCTTCTACCGCATCTACGGCGTAACGGCATAAACGCTCGATCGCTTTTTCTAAAGCACCAGGTTCTGCACTTGCACGGAAATAAGTCTGCAAGGTTTTAGATTGGAACACGCCAGTATCGATACTTCTCAGTTTTTCTAATTCGCGGTTAGTCAGGATCGGATGTTTGATGCCTACACAGTGGCACTGCATGGCACTTTCTTCCAGCAGGTTCCCGTTGTTACCCATGAAGCCCGCAAGACTCATCACCACCTTTTCCCGGATCGGATCAATCGGCGGATTGGTTACCTGCGCAAATAACTGCTTGAAGTAGGAAGACAGGTGTTGTGGTTTCTGAGAAAGCACGGCCAGGGGAATGTCTGTTCCCATAGAACCAATTGGCTCTTTAGCTTCCAGTGCCATTGGCTTTAAGATCAGGTCAACATCCTCACGGCTGTAACCAAAGACCTGTTGGTATCTGAAAATAGATTCTTCAGAAAGGCCGCTGAACACCACACGTGGTTCAGGAAGTTCCTCCAGGCGAATTTGGTACTGGTTCAGCCAGTCGGCATAAGGCCTCCGGCTGCAAACCTGGGTTTTGATCTCCACATCGCTGATGATTCGACCCTGTTCCATGTCTACCACGAACATTTTTCCTGGCGTCAGGCGACCTTTTTCAATGATCCTGCTTTGATCAAGTGCTAAAGCACCTGCTTCCGAAGCCATGATCACCATGTCATCGTTGGTGATGGCATATCTTGAAGGACGAAGTCCGTTACGATCCAGTGTTGCCCCGATCAGGTTACCGTCAGTGAATGCAATTGCTGCAGGACCATCCCATGGTTCCATCAAGGTAGCGTGGAACTTGTAGAAAGCCTGTTTAAGCTCGTCCATGTCTTTGTTGCCGTCCCAGGCTTCCGGGATCAGCATCATCAATACATGCGGTAATGACCTGCCGGAATGTAATAACAGCTCGACGATGTTATCCAGACAGCCGGAATCGGACTGCGTTTCATCAATCACCGGCAGTAAGATGTTCAGCTCCTCTGGGGTAAAATAGCTGGACGCGAAAGATTTTACACTTGCACGCAGCCAGTTCAGGTTACCCTGAAGCGTGTTAATCTCGCCATTGTGGGCGATGTAGCGGAAAGGCTGTGCCAGTCGCCAAGACGGGAAAGTGTTGGTTGCGAAACGTGAGTGGATCAACCCAAATGCGGATACCACACGTTTATCACTTAACTCGGTGAAATATGATCGAAGCTGTAGTGACGTCAGCTGACCTTTATATACGATGGTTCTGGACGAAAAGGATGCGATGTAAAAGTCGGAGCCAATGCCTTTTACCGTATTGTTAATGGTTTTTGCGAGGTAGTTCTTGAAGACGTAGAGTTTACGTTCAAAATCAGCACCTGGTTTAATCGCGTAAGGGCGTGCAACAAAGACCTGTTCCATTTCAGGTTCCACAGAAAGCGCCATTTCACCGATGCCGGTGGTATCGGTAAGCACCTTACGGAAGCCCAGGATTTCAAGGTTTAGTTTTTCTGCAGCGCGATAAATGACTTCACGGCATTCTTCGCGAGCTTTAATGTCTTTGGGCAGGAACAGCATACCCACACCATAATCGCCAGAGGCATTTAGGCTGAAGCCGCTTTTCAGGCATTCATCATAAAGGAACTCATGAGGAATCTGGATCATAATTCCTGCGCCATCTCCGGTATTGATCTCTGCGCCGCATGCACCTCTGTGGTCCAGGTTTTCAAGAATGGTAATGGCATCAGAAACGATCTTCTGCGACTTCCTTCCCTTCACATGCGCGACAAAGCCAATACCGCAGGCATCGTGCTCAAATCGCTGGTCGTATAGACCGGTGGTTTCTTTCTGCATTTGTATAAGGATTAGTGTATTAGGAACACTAAGTTAATAAAATGGCGGAGCAATTGCCATTAATGCATTATTTTTATGAAGTGTTTAATAGTAATAAAATTTAAACCCTTTAAATTGATAAATCGTTAAAATATAATGGTTGATATTATCAATGTGTTAACAAGGACAGTGATTTTGCGCAGCTTTCTAGCAGATTTGATCTACAGAAAGGGCATTTGTTAGAAATATTTTAAATTCAATGGGCTTAATATCAATAGCTTACTAAATATTCCGGAGAAATCCATAAAATTTGCAAAAATAGTTTTCCGGAAATGGAGTCTTTTCTTACATTTGCAGTGGGCAAGTCTTCTACGATCAGCTCCTTTTGAACTCCCCCAGGGCGGGAACGAAGCAAGGGTAGAAAGTTGTAGCGATGCGATAGAAGTTGCTTGCCCATTTTTAATTTTCAAAGTAGAAAAACAGACAAGCAAAAACGTATTTAAAATATAAAGCCTCTTTTGATCATCAAAAGAGGCTTTTTTTATTTATGCTGCTGAAGTTTATTTTCCTTTCCTAAGCTTTTCAAGGAATTCCTTACCATTTGTATTTTTGGGGTTAAGCTTCATGGACTGTTCATAATTTGCAATCGCTTCTTTTTTGTTGCCATTAATCATGTATGCCTCGCCAAGACTGTCGTAGGTATTCCAGGCTTTAGGAAAAAACTCCGTGTTCATCTTAAAAATACGGATGGCTTGTTCATTCTTCTTTGCAGCCAATAAACGATACCCAACCATATTTATTTCATCTTCGATTTCTGTGTCGCTCAAAACTTTTGATGGATTGAAGGAACTGGTATCTACAGAAAGGATTCTGTCAATTTTCCAGGAGCCATTTTTATTCGACAGTGTCCAGGTTTCCAGCGTTTGCCGCACCCGTTTGTTGTTTGAATCTATAGTTGTTCTGGTGAATTCTGTAAATGCCCGATTACCGACAACTTGAGACTTGATGTCTGAATTTTCATAAGTATTTGGCTTGCCCGTAGGTGGCTGCTTCCAGGCTGTCGTAAGCGCATCATGAAAAGTGTTGACATTTAAATGGTTGGAATATCCACTACCTGTGTTGGTGAAAGTGAAGCTTGGGGATTCGTTAAGCAGCGCAAAGAATGCAGTGGAGTCGCGCATTGTCCAGGCTTGTCGCTCCATGTCCAGGAGTTTTCTGATGCTTTGATCGGTAGTATCTTGAGCGTAGGTAAGTGCCTGGCAGCAAAACAATGTTGCCAGGGTAAATAACAGACCTTTTTTCATGACCGTTTTGATTTAACTAAGTCGCAGTATTGCAGCTATAAGTTATCGGCTGTGGCGTTAGATTGCAATACCGATGAGTAGGTATAATCTGTTCCAAAAACCTTTTCGAGATGTTTCTCATATTCTGCCATGTCCCTTTCCAGGTCAGCATTTTTTTCCACGTCATGAAAGTGAAAGCTTTCCAGCTTCTCTAGTGCCGCAAAGGCGTTCATGCGGTGGAAGCCAAATAGCGGCCCGTCATCAACTGATGTTTCCTTAAAAAATTCTCCTGGCAGCGTAAATGCGGTTTTAGGCGCGTTCCAGCTTGAAGTTACCATGTACTTTCTACCTTTCAACATCCCTCCTGTTCCATAATTGATCTCAGGATTTTTGCTTGAACGACCGTCACTATAGTAGATGCCATTCTTGTGGCCTACGGTAAATACCACATCAATATATTTCTTGAAACCATTTGGCACCTGGAACCACCACATCGGGGTATGATAGATGATGTAATCGGCCCAGACGAATTTTTGAACTTCCTCTTCAGGATCATAGCCTTTATCAATATGGGTGACTTTGATCTCTACGTCATCGAACCTTTCGAAGAAGGCTTTGGTATGTGTGGTTACAGTTTCATTGTAGCGCCCGCCTGAGTGTGCGAATTGTTGTCCTGCGTTAATGATTAGTATGTGTTTCATAATCGTTTTTATTTTCTGATACAAATGTCCGGCACAGTACATGATTATAAAAATAACTTAATTCATAGCTTTGTATTAGAATTCTGATGTTAGACTTACGTGGTTTTTAAAGCGGATTTTATCTAAAACAAATCAATTATGGTAAATTTGGAGTGGTATCGCACCTTCAAGGCGATCTATAAAACTGGAACGCTGACCGGAGCGGCAAAAGCGCTTTTCATTTCCCAGCCCGGTGTAAGTTTACATTTAAGCTCGCTGGAGTCTTATGTGGGACACAAGCTGTTTGATCGAACCGGTCGTAAGATGATCCCCACGGAACAAGGCAAGGTGCTCTATAATGCCCTAACCGGACCCTTGGCTAAACTGGAGGAGATTGAGCAGAACTATCAGCGTTCGACCGAGAAACATACGCCTACGATTAGCGTGGGTATGTGTTTCGAGACTTTCCAGATTACGCTGGAGCAGTATGTCTCCACCCTACCCTTTAACCTGATCATCAGTTTCGGTGATTATCCGGAGATGCTGGATAAGCTTGACAAGGGCATTCTGGATTTGATCATTACGCCAAAGAAAGGGGTGTCTACGAATATTGAACATGAGGCTTTCTCCTCGGAGAACATTGTATTGGTGGGCGGAAAGGATGTGGACCTGCAGGAATTTAAAGTTGCACACAAGACCAAAGACAAGGAACAGTTAGAATCCTGGTTAAAGCAGCAGAAATGGTATGGCACCACCGGCGACATGGAGCACCTGTTCCATTTTTGGAACCTGAACTTTGGCAAACAGCCTGATTTCAGACCCAATTACATTGTTCCCAATCTCAATTCCATTGTCCGTTGCTTAAGCGCCGGACCCGGACTTGCAGTTATACCCGATTTCCTTTGTATGCACGAGATCAGATCTGGGCTGATTCAGTTGATCTGGGAAGGCGACAAACGCCTGAAGAATACGCTTTACTTCGGAACCCGGAAGAAAACGAACCACAAAGGAGAAATTGATCACTTGAAGGATCTGTTTAGACAGGTCATGAAGTGATCGCCGATGGTTTGTAGATGAGCTTTGTTTTGGTACGTCGTTGGTACGTACTTGCTAGGTGCTTGCTACGTACTTCGTACGTGTGGAGACGTAGCAAAGCCCTATCAGGTTCCTAGCAGTCCCCTCGAAAAATCTTTCTAATAGGTGGCTTGGGTTGCAGCACTTCGCTTGCCTCCTAAATTTGTTCACAATGAAAAGGCCGCTTCATACCTATAAGTATAAAGCGGCCTTTAAGTTTAGTCATATCTTCTTGTTGTATCGTTTAGCTTTCCAGCATGGCTTTCACGCGATCATAGTTGATCACTTCGTCTGGTGCAATCAGAATCCCCTTTACCCCTGCTCCATGAGCAGCTTCCACATCGCGAGGCTTGTCTCCGATCATCACAGAAAGTTTTGGGTCAATGTTATAGGTATCTATGGCCTCAAGCAACATGCCGGATTTCGGCTTACGGCAGTTGCAGTCGCCGGAAACGGATGGATGGTGTTTGCAGTAATAGGCATGCGTGAACTTCGCACCTTGTTCTTCATATTTGGCGTACAGCAAACGGTGCATCTCTGCCAGTTCTTCTTCGGTGTATCGTTGTAATGCCAGCCCGCCCTGGTTGGTGATGATGATCAGCATATAGCCTTCATCGTAGAATTTCTTCAATGCGGGGATTTGGTATTCCAGTACTTTGAAGTCCTCGACCCTGCAGATATAATCGTTCATTTCATGGTTCAGGACTCCGTCTCTGTCTAAAAAGATTGCTTTATTTTTCATATTTTCCTTTGAACAAAGATGCGGATAACGATTTAAAGGATGAATATTTCAGTTAATTTTATAGAATTCGTGTTTAAAGTGGTTGTAAATGCTGGTTGAAAAAGGTTGCTTAAAAAATAATCTTCCTAAAAATCAGCTTTATAGCTGTTATGAGCAAGATTTAGTTGCAGGATATGTATAACGTCCTTATATTTGCATCACTTTAAAACGGAGACGTTTAGAGTAAAGTTCAAAAGAACTTTGATTCCGTAGCTCAGCTGGTAGAGCATTACACTTTTAATGTAGTGGTCCTGGGTTCGAATCCCAGCGGGATCACAAAAAGCCACTCAATCCGAGTGGCTTTTTTCGTTAGGTATCTTGAGTAATGTTTTTTGGGAAGGTCCGATCTGGGATCAAGTCAAAAAGTTGTGGAGTAAGGTTGTTTTTAAGCATAAAGTTGGGTAAGGCGATATAAGAAGAACTCAGTACTTCTTACCCCTCTAAACTGGCTTCTGAATGCCTTTATTTTGGCGTTGAATGACTCGGCTGAAGCATTCGTAGATCGACTATCAAAGTAGTTCAGGATGGTTTGATAATGATACTGAATGGATCTTGAAATCGTGTTAAAGGACTTAAAGCCCGATTGTCTTACTGCCTCATGCCATTTGGCGAGTCTTGCCAGACCGTAAAGTTTGTCGGTAGTTTTCTCAAAGATATTGCTTAGGTTGAGGCTAAGGTTATAAGCTTGCTTAAGTTTAGGATATTGATCGAAGAGTAGATCAGCTCGTTCTTTCTGACTTGCAGACCAGGCTTCAGGTCTTCTGTACAATGCGTATCGACTCCGGGCTAGTAATTGCTTTAATGTATCACCGTTTGAGAGTACTTCTGCATGGAAGGGTTTCTTTGCTTTCCTAGCCTGGTCTATGGCCTCATTTTCTGCATCTAAGGCTTCCCAGCTGTATTTAATGCGCATCTCCTGCAGCGCTTCAGTTGCTAGTTTCTGAACATGGAACCTGTCAGTCACACGAACTGCTGAGCGGAAGCAACGCTTTGCAATGAGCTCCATATTACCTGCCATATCCAGGGTAATCTCTGTGACTTTCATTCTTAGGTTTTCTGGAATTTTCTGCAGCACTTCTATGACAGTATCTGCCTTTGTGCCAGCAATAATGGTGACAATAGCGCCTTTTTTACCCTTAGCAGCCTTATTTGTTAGTATGGTATAAAGTTCCCCATGAGATAACGAGGTCTCATCGATGGACAACTGAGCGCCTAAGTTCTCGGGGAAAAGCAGCCAATCTTTTGCATGCAACCTTTGGTTCCAGTCCTTGAATCCGCTTAATGACTCGCGATAATTCCGCTGCAGGGTTTCCCTTTTACCCCATAGAAGCCACCTACAGTATGGACCGAATTAGGGCTGGTATCGACTGATTTCTTTTAAAAAAGCCGCGAATCCCTCTGTTATTCGCGTGCCTTCTGCAACAATATTCCAATCCCGGTAAGCCACTTTGTTTGTGCTGGTATTGAGCCAGCGACGACGTTTGATATGGAGGAACACCTTGTGCCCGCGGATCGGGAAGTCTTGCACGGTAATCGTGGGGAAAAAGCCTTTGGAAAGCAGCTTTTCTCCT
This sequence comes from Pedobacter sp. SAFR-022, assembly GCF_051965375.1. Taxonomy (NCBI): domain Bacteria; kingdom Pseudomonadati; phylum Bacteroidota; class Sphingobacteriia; order Sphingobacteriales; family Sphingobacteriaceae; genus Pedobacter; species Pedobacter sp. SAFR-022. The sequence goes on along the minus strand of NZ_JBQCME010000002.1, from coordinate 427,814 downwards.
TCTGGCACATTTGGAGTAATATTAACCTCTTGCAAATCCAAATGAAATATATCTTCTTCTTTGCGCACTTCTTTGAGTTCGAAAAAGTCAAGAATGAAATCTGGAAGTAGTAAGCTTATTAAGGTGTGGTATCCGTCCTGCATGAAGTAAGAAATCTAAACTACCAAAGCTAAAAATATAAGACCTAGTCCACAACTTTTTGACTTGATCCTCAATGAGATGCTTAGATGGCATTACTAATTTATCGGCAAGAATTAAAGTAACCTAGGGTCTAATACAACGGGTTATAAGGATGCTTGATCAGATGTCCTGTCGACACATTAGTCGAAGAAAGAAAGTGAAAGATTATGCGTCTTCTAGCCTAACCGGGCTATTATGAGGCAAAATGTGCTTTTCTGACTTACAGAAACACTTTACGAACTATTTTGAAACTGCAAAATTTTGCTCCGGTACGTATTTGTTACGGTTTTACCGAGGAATTGTTAGCTAAGACTTTATTGTTTAACCATTCAGATGGCTATCATGAATTGAAATGCAGTAGTTAAATTAGTAGAAATACATTACCCAGAATGGAATTATTTGGAATTTGCCTAAAATGCGCTATTACCGAGATCGTAACAGAATATACCAGCATAGGACGGAAAATGGTAGACATAGAGCACTAACCTATCTTCTGGGCCTATACAAAAAATTCAACGCAACCTCATACATGCATTGCCTTGTTTGCGATACGATAAGAGCACGTCTAAGCCGCACCTAATAAGTTATTCGCATAGTCCCGTCATCATAGGCGAACATATACGGCGCAAAAGGATGGACTTAAACATGTCGCAGGCGGCTGCCGCGAGGTCACTAGGCGTAGTGGAAGATTGCATCACGTATTGGGAGAACTACCGGAGTCAGCCGAAAATCTCATACTATCCACGCATCGTTTTGTTTCTAGGATACTCGCCATGGCAGTTTGATACGAGTACATTGGAAGGCAGGCTGAAAGAATATCGATACCGATACGGCTTGAGCTATAAGAAATTCGGAACGATCTTCGGAATGGACGCTGCGCATGTAAGGAAACTTGAAGAAGGAAGCACCGTTCCTCTCCGCAAGACGATTGCAAAACTGGAACAGTTATTAACAATCCCTCCTCCCGAATAGCGTAATCTTTATCGCAATTAAAAAGACATAAAAATGGGTTGTACGTCTTCGTTTGACGTTTTTGCGGCAAGGCTGCGGACGGTGTTAACCCAATTTTCTACGCGAATGAATGATGGTGCGCTTAGTAGTAAGCTAGTGCTTTTTTCGTAAACGCTGTACAAACATTTTTAAGACTTACAAGAGTAAGCGGTGGTGAAAAAGCTATCCCTACCGATCGATGAATAAACGCGCACCGGTGCGCGACGAAGCGCCTAATAAAGCTTCCATGGTGGCAAGAGTTTTAAAAAAAACCGATTGAGAAAAATCAAAGAACTTTGGACATAGTTTGTACGGTACCTATTTATTGCTACTTTCACGTAATAAAGCTATTACCATTAAGTTTGAAATTACATCTCTTTCCGGTGTATATATACGACAGTTTAACACCTAAGTATAACGTACATGCAATTTTGAAAATGACGTCAGAAACCAAAAAATATATTGAAAGTTGGAAGGAAAAGATTTCCGGGATCAAAGGCAACAGTCTTGGTAATCTTTTCGAGAAGTTCTCGACATATTACACTCTCCATAACAGATTATATAATGATTCTTTCAGAGTTTTAAGAGAAGATGAGAAATTGCTCAAGCCACGATATTCTGATTTTGAAAAAGCAACATCATGTATAGTCCAGTTCAACTCTGCCGAGAATATAATAAAAACTCTCACTGAAAATGATAATCTTCCAGACGTTGATGCAATTACATACCTAATTAAAAATGACATATTTCATATTAATTTAGCTGATGGTGTTGCTCAGAAAAACATAGATATTGAATTAATGAATAATTTAAGAAGTGATGTAACTGAAGTTAAAGCAAGAGCAATTTTAAGTGTAATTTATAATGTTCGTGCGAATATGTTGCATGGAGAAAAGCATTTCGAGGAACATCAGCGAATGTTACTTGAACCATTAATTAGAATCACTCAAACAATTGTAAACTTAGAAATTGAAAATTTGAAATAAGGAAATATGCCTATAAAAAAAGGGGCAGGCTGTTGATTGAAATCATGCGGTTTCCCAGCCTTGACAGAAGCATTGGAGCATATACTAGTATAGGTTTAAGCATTAAAGCCAAGTGCTTATTGCGTAACAGAACTTGGGCACTATTTTCAGAATTGTGTGATTAACGCTTCATACCCTCCATTCATGTTGAACATAACTCGATGATAGCAGTAGAGGCATATTTTTCATAAAGCGTGGCAAAGATTTGCAGCAGAATCGGATAGTTGATGCTCAATAGTCCGATAAAAAAATGGATAAAAACGTCGATGGCGTACATTTGAGTTAGAAGTTTTCCAAGACAGTTTCGGTAATAAACGGGTATATCAGATTGCGTTCAATATGCAAAGTGCTTAGAGCTGGTCTTTGTAGTACTGTTGATTTTTTTCTATAACGAAATGCATCACAAATTCTAAATGCGCTCCCTTGATCTGCGCTACGTTATTTCCGTAAAGCGCGGCAAAAGTCCATTCGGGGCAGTAATTGATGTCTCCGAAATCGCCCACTATACAACGGAGCGGGGATTTTCTTTCAGTTCTAATTACTCCGAGAAAATAGCTGTCACAATTGATCTGGTATTTTGCTTGACTGGCGGTCTTTAGGTCAGCGAGTGCGGCCGTGATGACTTCTGTCAGGTTTTGAATGCCCTCTAATTTTCTGTTATACAATTCTTGTTCGGCCACAACTTTAAATAATTTGCGTAGACGACCTGGCTCGCTTTTGTCTAATTCCTGGTCTCTGTCCGTGATGACATGATTAGGAGATACGAAAAACCAGTCGCTTGCGTTCAGGTATTGGCTAATAAATGCAGGCATTTCTTCAAATTCGACCCTTTCTAATAGTGTAAGTGTGGGGATGTTCAGACTTTTTACAACCTAGTAGTTTTGTAATTCCTCATCTACCTTGTTGCTGATAGGGTTTTTAAAGATTTTCAAGACTAGTGGCATCAGATAATCTTTTCCGACGACCTCGCATTGGTAAACACAATGCGTGCCACCCTCGCCGACAAATTCCTTTTTTACAATTTCCATAGCAACAGCAAAATTGGTTAATCCACCTTATTTTTTACGACAGAAAAAGTTAATTTCCCAAAAATCTTTTCAATTATTTTAAATCTAAGAAATGAGCAATACTGACTATGAAAGCCTGATTAATGGGAGAACAAATAAATATGAAACTAAGTTCTTTCATATGTATTTAGATGGAGATTCCCCCATCCGGAATGGTACGCTGAAACCCGTCAGCGAAAGAGACTATGCGTCATTTATACATGAGTATATCCATTATCTGCAACAAATCACGACACCCTATGGTCTGAAAACCAATTGGTATTTTTTAAACAGTCTGCTTTTGTACCGGGGACATGTTGATTCAAATACGACACTGATATTACCTGTTCCAGACGAAACAAACAAGGCGGAAGCAGAATTCAAAAAAGAATTAAACACTAAAGCGGGCAGCAAATCCTATAAGGATGCCAGTGTGGATGCCGTATATATCAACCTTTCAGATATAGAGAAAGCAAGAATAAATGATACTGCGGTAAATATTGGTGTATATGATTTTACGCTTCAGCGGGCATTAAATGATGGTTTTAAATTTGGTTATACATGTGTGATGGAAGGTATGGCGCACCTGGTTCAATCCCTGTTCAATTCGGAAATTTCTCATAGTGAAGTCCCTTACCAGGTCGCGCAGTTAATCTGTAACGAGATCAGGCCGGACATCAGGTCAAACAAGAAATTATTAATTTCGATTTGCTATATCGCCTTGTTTTTTGATAATCCGGGTGTCGCCTTTTTTGATATCCTCATGTCTGTCGGTCAGGACGAGGATGGTATTTCATTATTTAGAAGGTACATGACACAATACAGTAGGACGTTTAACGGTGTGGAAATGACCCACGCGACAATGATGCAGATCCTGATGGATGATTTTATTGAACGCTTGGAAGCCTTGCTGGGCTATAGGCCGGTACACTTGGAAAAGGTGATTGATAATTGTAAGTACGAAGCGATGGCAGGTGATTCGACGCTTTTGCGTTTCATTTATGAACGTGATTTAAGCGAGTTGGAGGAATTGGGAGAAATGCTGGACTTTTATAGCTATCCGGCGATTGATTCAGCGGATAATGATCTGGTAGTACCGTTGGGAAGTAACGGTAAACCGTTGACGGAAACGGGGATTCTTTTATCCCTGGAGCTCATTCATGCTAGATTGAAAGAAGAGAAAGGCGAAAAAGAATGTATCAGATTTCCGATTTGCGACAAGCTATCCAGACGCAAAAACATTGATTTAATTGATGAAAATTGTGCCGAGACACAATGGGATAAGAAGATACCATGTCTTTTTACAGGGGGGGTGAATTATTGGAAGCTTTCGGATAAGAAATTCATACAACAGAAGCAACAAGGCGATCAATAGGCCGCCTTGTTGTGGAAGTATCTTAACTTCTGTAAATTAAAAGCAATAGGTAAATTAATCGACTAAGCCAAAAACGATTGGAAAAAATTCTAGAGTTGAGCCACGATTGCCGAAATACCTAAGTTTTTAACAGATAAAAAAAAATGCTTTTTTATTTAAAGAAGAGTGTGGTTAAAAAACAAGGCCGGATCAATGTCAAATTAATTTAGTTATGACATTTTAAATAGCCACTAGCATTTGCAATAACATTTGAATTGCTGACTTGCTTAATCGCAACCTTTTTTAGGATATTGACGTTTGAAGTTTATGCCTTATATTTACTAGCCTATTATCGATATATTTGTGCATTATAGCTAGAATTTGCCGGTATCGGGCATATTGTTAATGGAAGAAGATAAACCAATCACTAATAAAGTACCATTTAAAGTTTCTGCCAGGACTGCAAGGCTGATAGGTAGGGAAAATATTGCTACATCCAAAGGCGCTATTATTGAATTGGTTAAAAATGGGTACGATGCGGACAGTAAGGTTAGTATTGTATTTTTTGACAATAAACATTCCAGCTTTCAATCTGAAATCTCAGAGGAACATTTTATAGAACTTGAATTGATGGAAGTCCCTACGGAACTACTTCTAAGAGTTTATCAAAAAATTGACGAAGGATATAAAGTCCGAAATGACATAGGTGACGGCGTAAAAGCTGAATTTCGGAAACATATATCGAAGCTATCGACATTATATCTGATCGATTCAGGTGAGGGTATGACCCAAAAGATAATTAGAGATCACTGGATGACTATCGGTACAGATAATAAAGCCACCAACATTTTTACAAAATCTGGACGTGTTAAAGCTGGCGCTAAAGGTATAGGTAGGTTTGCATTAGATAAATTAGGTAGCAAATGTGAGATGATTACTGTTTTTAACCCGGAAAACCATGAACCAGATACTGATGAGGACGGTAAACTGACGAATTTTACAGGATATCATTGGCTGGTAAATTGGGAAGATTTTGAAGGTGATTTTAAAACAATAGATAGTGTAAATGCAGAGCTGTATGGTATTACTCCGCAGTCTTTAAAGGAGATACTTATTGATAAAGCCTCCGAGATTGATTTGTCCAAAATAAATTCAGAAAGCGAATTTCAATACGGTACCATATTGAAAATTACAGACCTGAGAGATAACTGGGAGGATTATTTTGTTGATCAGGTTTATTCTGATCTGGAAGTTTTAGTACCACCAAAAGAAAGTGGAGGGTTTGAAATTTATGTATTTAGTTCACTCCTACCAGAAAAATATGGCGAGGTATTGGGGTCAATTTGTGATGATTTTGATTACAAGATCCATGCAGTCGCAGACGATAAGCAGAATGTTAGTATAAAAATATATCGGCGGGAATACGACGTGGACACAATTGACCCTGAATTTTTCAATCGTGAGGCGATGAAACATCGGCCATTGACTAAACAGGACTTTGTAAATGGTTTTTAGGAAACGACAACAACGTTTTCTAAATTAATACCAGGTTTCGCAGCGCAAGATGAGGATAATGTATTTGCAGATATTGGCCTTTTCGATTTTTCATTTTATTTTTTGAAAAGGGCGACTAGTACTCCTGATACCAAGCGTTTTTTTTATCGGGGATTCCAATCAAATCTCCGAAGGGAATGGTTAGATAAATTTGGTGGCGTAAAACTTTTTAGGGATAATTTTCGTGTACGTCCTTATGGTGAAACGAAAGATGTTGCTTTTGATTGGCTCAGTTTGGGAAATCGAAAAGCTACAAATCCTGCTGGTATAGCAAAGGAAGACGGGGGCTGGCGGGTTGAGCCTGAAAACGTAGCGGGGGCTGTCAAAATTTCAAGGTTAACAAACGTAAATTTTGAAGATAAGTCAAGTCGTGAAGGATTACAAGAAAATAAGACTTTTCAAATATTGAAAAGAGTGTTAACTGCGATTATTAATCTATTTGAAAATGATCGGGCAACTATAGCTAGAGAGATGGCTGCTTACGATGATGTCAAGTTTGGTCCTGAGCGAGACAAAAAAACGGCCGAAAAACTAGCAAAGAAAATATTAGCCAACAGTAGGGATAAGAAAATCCGCGCTGGAAAAAAAGATGCAAATGGTGATCAAAGTCCACCGCCAACTGAGGAAGAAACCCAATTGGATCAAGAAAAGGAAATTTTAGCAGGCGAAATAGAGAGACAGGAGGAAGAAATTGAGAAACTTAAAGAAGAACAAAAAATATTACGTGGTTTGGCTAGTAGCGGTATAGTATTAGCTTCCTTTAGCCATGATTTGAGTAAATTAAATGATGTGCTTAGTTCAAGGGTAGATAAATTAAAAAAGCTATTACTTGAGCGAATAGCTGAAGATGAATATGCCGGTATCGAAGATAGGCGAAACCCATTTGCGCAACTTGAAAAGTTTAAAAAGCAGGATGCTAAAATGCAAAATTGGCTGAATTTTTCCCTTGGTGCAGCCCGAAAAGATAAGCGTAAAAGAAAGCGGCTTTTTTTAAAAACATATTTCAGTGATATCAAAAATGACTGGAGCACCGTTTTTGAATACAGGGGGATCAATTTAGATATTTCTGATATTCAGGAAATTGATTTAAGGGTTTTTGAAATTGATTTTGACAGCATATTTAACAATCTGTTTATCAACTCAATAGATGCTTTTAACATATCTACGTTCGATAGAGGCAGATTGATTACCGTTAAAACGATCACCACCCCTAAAGAAATTGTAATCGATTATTACGATAATGGTCCAGGTTTATCGGCTGACATTGAAAAGCCTGAGATAATTTTTGAAGCCATGTTTACAACTAAGCGAAACGAGCACACAGGTGAAGAAATCGGTACCGGCTTAGGTATGTGGCTTGTTAAGTCAATTGTTGACGAAAATGACGGGACGACTAAACTCTTATTTCCAGAAAATGGCTTTGGCTTAAGAATATCGTTTCCAATTAAATACAAGAGATAATATGTATAAAGTATTAATGATAGATGAGGAGAAGGACGTTTTTGATGATTTCAGAGACTACGTTGACGACTCTGCTTTAAAACCCGAATTTGAGATTATTACCGAGTTTCCGTTGAATGATCTGGAAGAAATGATCCAGGTAATTATCAAAATAAATCCTGATGCAATTATTACTGATTTTATGTTGAATGAGAGCAAAGTGGATATTAAACACAATGTTCCGTATAACGGGTCGCGACTAGTAAAAGAATTTACGGCTATCAGGGAGGGTTTTCCTTGCTTTATTTTAACTTCATTTGATGATCAAGCCATTAATCAAAGTAGCGACGTTAATATTGTTTACATAAAAAATATATTACACGGTGATGTTGAGGCTAAAACTAAAGCAAGAGCGACATTTTTAGAGCGTATAAAAAGTCAAATCAACCATTATACAGGTCGTATCAAAGAAGCAGAAGACAAATTGTTAGCCTTACTGGATCTTCGTAAAAGTGGAAAAGCTAATTTAGCTGATGAAAACGAAATCATCGAGCTTGATACATTTTTAGAATCCACTATTGATAGGAAACACGCGATACCCAAAGAATATAAAACCCTTTCTAATACCAACAGACTAGATCAGATACTCTCGAAAGTAGATGATTTACTAAAAAAAATTGATACTGGGGATGGCAAATAGATTTAGAGAGAATCATCCTAAAAGGACTTTTACAAAGGTTTATCAACAGTATGGAAGTTACAAGCCATATTTAGCGACCGATTTTTTCAATCGGTGTGGGTATACCGATTGTTCAGATTTTTGGTTTGGTGGCGTTAATAACTTTCATATAGACCATTTTGTGCCTTGGAAAAACTATCCTGCCAATCCAAACCTAAAGATCGATTATCAAAACCTGGTATACTGCTGTTCTTACGTAAACATTCTCAAATCTAATGACGAAACCGATTATATCGATCCTTGTGATGTAGATTTCAACACTCATTTCAATCGGGATCTTAGTGGTAATATTGAACCTGTTGCCACTTCTACCTCAGCAAACTATATGTATAAAAAGCTTAAGCTTTTTATGAGGCGCTACCAAATTATATGGATGCTAGACAGCATATTGGAAAGGATGAAAAAGCTTGAGTCAGCCATCAAAAACCCAAACAATCTATCTATTAAAACTGAATTGCAGGTTTTGCATAGTGATTTAGGTATGGAAATGACTAGCTATATCGACTACTTAAGGAAAAACCAATAATGGTAGTGGGATGAAAAATGTCTTTAAGTACTTGGCTAATAGTGGCATAGTTGACTCTGAAGAAGTCGATAAATTGATAGTATCAGCATTTTTGAAAATCAATGAAATTAATGTCCAACATAATAATTTGATCAAATCTTATATTTTGTCGGATAAAAATGCTGAAAATTTTGAGCGACTTATCGCTTTTACTTTATTAATCAAGTCTGAAGTTAGTGAATTTGATTTCGAACAGTTGATTCAGCTTTTTGAGTTTGTTGTATCACCTTCTGAAAAAATAATTAATGGCGCTGTATACACTCCGCAAAATATCCGAGATTATATTGTGGATGAAAGCCTTGTTTCCTACGTTGGTGATATTGATCTGATAAAAACTGCTGATATTTCCTGTGGTTGTGGTGGCTTTTTACTAACGCTAACGCAGAAGCTAAAACTTTTAACTGATAAATCTTTTAGCCTTCTCTATAGTCAACATATATTCGGTGTCGACATTGCGAGCTATAGCATTGACCGAACAAAAATCTTACTGACACTCTATGCCATCATTAATGGTGAAGATGAAATCGGATTTGATTTTAACTTGTTCACAGGAGACTCTTTGATATTCGATTGGAGAAAACATTGTGAGACGGTGGCAGCAAACGGGGGTTTCGATATCATCGTCGGAAACCCACCTTATGTTTGCTCCAGAAATATGGATGCCAACACTTTAGAACTGATGAAACATTGGGATGTTGCAAAAACTGGTCATCCTGATTTATATATTCCTTTTTTTCAAATCGGCCTCGAGAACTTAAATGAAACGGGCATTTTAGGTTATATTACAGTTAATACCTTTATTAAAAGTATCAATGGACGGGCCCTAAGGGAATACTTTGCCTTTAATAATATTAAAATTACCCTTTTAAATTTTGGGGGTGAGCAAGTCTTCCAAGATAGGAATACCTATACCTGCATCTGTTTTTTAACACAAAGTAACGGCGGAATTGACTATTTGCGTTTAGCGAGTAGTGAACTGCGGGATGTAAACCTGAAAAATCTACTGCACTTTAATTATGAAGATTTAAATCATCACGATGGATGGAATTTGGTAAACGACATGCAGGTTGTGAATTTCATCAATGCTGTAGAGCAGGTTGGCGTTCAATTTAAAGATATTTATAATACTAAAAATGGTATCGCCACATTAAAAAACGATGTCTACAAATTTAAGCCAGTTTTTGAGGACGAGCATTTTTATTATCTGGAAGATAACGGAAGACGGTATCAAATTGAGATTGGCATATGCCGTGATATTATAAATGCTAATAAATTAAAGGTTGTAAATGATATAGATCGTATACGCGAAAAGATCATTTTTCCATATGATGACCATACCGCTATTATACCTGAAAATACCATGCAGGCGAATTTCCCCCAGGCTCTTGCCTATTTGGATACTAAGCGGCAAATATTATCCGAAAGAGACAAAGGTAATCGGGACTATGAAGCCTGGTATGCTTATGGGAGGCGGCAGTCGATGGATATCCACGCTTACAAACTCTTCTTTCCACATATATGCGACCGGCCAACGTTTGTACTATGCGATGAAATGGATTTATTATTTTATAATGGGATGGCTATAGTTTCTGATAATCTGGAAGATCTGCTTGTCATCAAGAAGATTATGGAGTCTGATCTTTTTTTCAAATATATCAGCAATACGACGAAAGATTATGCGTCCGGGTATATATCTATGAGTCGCAACTATTTAAAGAACTTTGGCGTTTATCAATTAAATGAAGTCCAAAGAACTACCTTGCTGGCCATTGACAATGCCAATGCATTTATCGAAGAACTATACGAAATAGATCATTTGGAACTGATCTAAGAAAAGATTTATTAGAATAGAGTGGCAGAGCATAAACTTAAATTTGGGATTGAGATCATTGATCGATTATTCGCACTCGGTCAAATATTGAAATATCATTGTGAAAAAGAATATCCCGTTGATCCTGAAAACAATTCCGCAGTAGATGTAGCCTGGTTATATGAACAAGGACAGCAGTATCCTCTATTTATCTTCGAAATTGAAAGTAAAACTACCAATGCAATACCCGCCAACCCATTAAAAGTATTTGGCGAAAACAATCAGACGTTTGAGAAACCATTGTTTTTATTTCATTTATTGCTGTCAGGCGGGCAGGAATCTGGCAAAGTTCAACAATTAGAACGAATATTTGGAACCTATAACTACCGCATTTACAGATTTAGCTTAGATGAAGAAACAACGCTCGTTAAAGATATCTTGTCTCAACACCGTAGATTAACTAATAGACTTCAAGTCATATCTTTTATTGCTGGGATCAGGGAGAGATGGGATGAAATCGATTTAAGCACCATTATTTCTCATATTGAAGATTTAGGCTTTGAAAAAGGAACAGGTATCATTACTCCATCATATGCTCAGCTTTCCCTGGTATATCCGGAATTAAAAAAACATTTTTTGAGACGACTTGCAATTAAAGCAACGAAAGAAAGTACCCTTTATGAACCGGAAGCATACGATACCTATTTAGGCAATACCTGGTTTGTTCCGATACATCTCGGCATTTTAGCGGCGGTTGCCCAAGATGACAACGGGTTTGAATACTTCACCAAATTCAAAATCTGGCAGGAAGAATCTACATACACCAAACAAATCGGTCCCAGTTTTGGGCTTTCCAGGGATTATGATCTCTTCATTCTTGGGATGTCTGGGGCGTTTTTTGGATTGCTCTTCGTGTTATTTTCAAAAGTTGAGCAAGCCAAAGTATATATTGCTGACCAGCTTTTTGAAATTATAAAGAAATCAGATCATTACGATTGGGAACAACAAATCTTCAATGCATTGTGGTTGATACACATTTCCTCCAACATCCATAATGGGAAGGAAATGTTTGAATATGCTCGGAATTTAATTAATTCAGGTGGTGGTATACCGGAAGCGATTTATAATTCGCCTGAGATTAACTATTGTGGTTTTATAGAAGGCGAGGGAAACTTGGACGATTACGGAAAAAAGGTACTGATACCAGAATGGCTAGACTTTAAATTACAAAAATCAACCGTTAGTGTAAATTCGGATATACTTTATCAATTATCGGTGAACTCATTAGTCAGCGAGCATGACTTGTGGAATCCAATTTCAGCCGGGCAATTGTAGCACTTAAACTTTATATCATAATGCCAGGGCCTTTTCCATGGCCTGCTATCAAAATTATTACATAAAGGAAAACAACTGATGGCTCATTGCCAAGCAAATAGGAGATTTCGATTGGCAATAAAAAACTGAGCTTAGTCATTGAAAGAACAATATCATTATTCCTTCGTTTTTTAATTATTTAGCTGGATTAACTACCCATACACTTCGACAAAATAAATTATATCCCTTAACTCTGGAGTAGCTTTTCTTTTAATAGATTATCATAAACTCATACCGTTACTCAAATCAAAGTTTTGTTCCGACACAGCGCAGGATTCGGTAAGAGAATGGAATACTATGTTTTAGGTCTTAAAAGAAGGTCTAGACATTTATGTTCCTTTAGTAAGTGCAATTGGGGCATATATAAAAAGAAGTAATTCTATAAGTGAAATACATTGCGGGGGAAAATGTTCCTAAATCAAAGGTTGTAGATTATTGGACATTCTTTGTGGGGTGAGGTCAAATGGAGTCAAAGGATTCTCAGTCTTCTAGCCTAGCCACACCTATTTGGGACAAAAGATGCTTGTTTGAATTACGGAGGTAATTTTTGATCTATTTCGAAATCCTAGGCTTTTGCTGTGCTGCTTATTTATTGCGGTTACTTGCGAAATCATCGGGCGCTGAATGTCTTTCCTGAAAGTCGGAACTATGCCATGTTACTACTTCTTCGCTTGACTGATCAAAGCACTTATCGGAGCGACCATGGGGCCAGCACCAAATTTTTCGGTAAGCTCCTTTTCCACCCTAACTTTTATTTCGCTTATTGCGCCAGGATTACACTTTTTGATATCTTCGTAAAGAGGCCCCCTTTCCACAAGAGCCATTGTAGCTTCCTTGGCGGTTGGACTGACAGAAAATAGGCCAACTTGTTCGATTATTGGTATTGCAAACCCGGCATCCCCTAATAACGCCTCTATAGCGGCAACATCACTCATCGAGGTAGCCAAATTATAAGATTTTGGCAACGGCTCTTCAACATATTCTTGCGCAATAGTTCTGGAAATATACGAAGCAGCATTATTTTTCAATTCGTCCCAGGTTGTAAATAACAGCTGACCCCCTGGTTTTAGAATCCGGTAAACCTCAGCAAATGCTTTTGGCCTATCAGGAACAAACATGTAGCCGAAACAACAAATAACCAGTTCAATACTATTAACATCAAAAGGAAGTCTTTGCGCATCTATATTTCGCCAGACAATATCAAGGTGACCTAATTTCTCTTTAGCTACGGACAACATATCCTCGCTGATATCTGAAGCGATTAGTTTTGCCGACTTGGGAATACGTTCCCGTATATGACGAGTAACACGCCCCGTGCCCGCAGCAATTTCCAACACTGTCGAAACCTGTATAAAATCAATTCGCTTTGCAACCTCCAATGCATAAGGTTCAAAGAATAACGGTCCGAAAAACTGATCGTAATGGATAGCTTGACTATTGTTCATAGCTGGTGACATTGATTTTGCTTTATTCTATACCTTTTACCTTCATGGGCAAGGTATAAATTGCTTTACGTGCGGTAATAAACAGCACATTTTTATCTTTTCCTGAAAAACAAAGGTTACTAGGTTCATGAGGCACCTTAATCTGGCCAATCATTTGTCCATTTGGGTTGAAGATCAGGACACCTTTGCCTGTTGTTAAGTAAATGTTTCCCCTTTCGTCCAAGGTCATACCATCTGAACCATATTCCATCAGCAGCTGCTTCCCTCCTAGTTCCCCATTGGCCGCAATGGAATATCTGTACGTTTTACCTGCTCCAATATCTGCGACATATATGAACTTTCCATCGGGAGTTCCAACGATACCGTTTGGAGTGTTCAAATCGCTGATAACACGTACCGGCTGTTTCGTCCCTTTTGGAAGATAGTAAACGTCATTACTGTTCATATCCCTTCCTGTTCTTGTCCAATAATCCCGTTTATAATAAGGATCTGTAAAATAGATATCCCCTTTGTCATTGATCCAAAGGTCGTTGGGACCATTAAATTGTTTGCCTTGAAAATCTTTTAATATTACAGTTACTTTCCCATCAGGCCCTATGGCCCATAGCTCACCGTTTTCATCAGCACAGGCTACCAGATTACCTTCCTGATCGAAATAAGTTCCATTAGATCGCCCGGATTTATCCAGGAATACAGAAAGCTTTCCGTCTGTACCATATCTCCAGATCTTATCATTTGGCTGATCCGTAAAAAACACATTTCCTTGCCGGTCCGGGGAACACCCTTCTGTAAAACTGAAATCACTGGATATCAATTTTAGTTCGTTCTGGTCAAAGAGGTTTGCGGTTCCCGGATCGCCGGTCTGAGCATTTAAGATTGAAGAATATAACAACATGAAGAACAATGGCTTAAGTTTACCTAAATTCATAATAGATGGATTACCTTTAAATGTAACAAAAATTGAAATCCTATAAGTGATTCATAATCAATTACGATCTCTAAAGCTACAAATGTGCCAACTGCGTACCGCCGGTATACGATAAGGTATGCATTTGCATTTTAGCCAACCCTGATTTACATACAACTTTCCGGACTTTGCATACAGCGATCAAACTGTTCTTAGCGAGCTTTGACTTATTAAAATTAAACAGTATGGAAATGAAAAAAAGAAATTTAGGAAGCCAAGGTCTGGTTGTACCAACTATAGGCTTAGGTTGCATGGGTATGACTGGTTTCGAAGAAGCACATACGTATGGAGCGGCTGATGAGCAGGAAGCGATTGCCACCATCCACCGGTCACTCGAGTTGGGCGGCAACTTTTTAGATACTGCTGACTTGTACGGCCCACTCAAAAATGAGCAGTTGATCGCTAAAGCAATAGCGGGTAATAGGGATAAATATATCATCGCTACAAAATTCGGCTGGGAAATCGATGACAACAACAAGATAACCTGGACCATCAATGGCAAAAAAGAATATGTGAAAAAGGCGGTGGAACGTTCTCTCAAAAATCTAAACACCGATTATATCGACTTGTACTATATGCACCGGCTTGATAAAAACACGCCCATCGAAGAAACTGTGGAGGCGATGAGTGCCTTGGTTAAGGAAGGGAAAGTTGGCTATCTGGGCCTATCAGAGGTATCTTCAGAAACTGTTAAAAGGGCTCAGGCGGTTCACCCGATCACATCGGTACAAAGTGAACACTCGTTATTTGAACGGACAGCAGAAGAACGTGGCATACTGAATACCTTAGATGAACTCGGAATCGGTTTTGTTGCTTATTCACCACTTGGACGTGGATTTTTATCTGGACAGATCAGAACCATAGATGACTTACCGGAAAATGATTTTCGAAGATCCATTCCCCGCTTTCAGGAAGCTCATTTCTACAAGAATATTGAGCTGGTTAAAGCAATTGAAGCCATGGCTGAAGAGAAACAAATCACCGCATCACAGTTGGCGCTAGCCTGGATCATAAATAAGGGCATCTTACCAATTCCGGGCACCAAAAGAAGAAAATATTTGGAGCAAAACATAGCGGCTACGGAGATCGAATTGAACGAAGCGGATTTATCAAAACTCGATAGCATTGTGCCCTTGGGGACCGACACGGGTAAGCCCTACGATGAGTTTAGTATGGGACTGATTGATTAGCACCTCGTTAGACCTTAAAATAATTAAATTAGTATTATGAATGCCATCAGATCAATCTCCGAATTTCACCGGCTCCTCTCCTTGCCCGAACCGCGCCATCCATTGGTAAGTGTGGTCAACCTGGCCGAAACTACCTTCCTGGTAGATGATGTATGGAAAGGCTTTATCAACAGATTTTATTGTATCGCCCTAAAAAGGGAAGCAAAAGGTAAGATACGGTATGGTCAGCAACATTATGATTATGACAAGGGCGTGCTGAGCTTTACTGCACCCAATCAAGTTCAACACCTGGATCTGAATACCGTAGAATGCGGATCCGGTTACCTGCTGATCTTCCATCCGGACTTCCTGCTGGCCCATCCCCTGGCAAGCGAAATCAACAGTTATAACTTCTTTTCTTACGCGGTAAATGAGGCGCTGCATCTTTCTGCGGAAGAAGAAGAGGATCTTATTACCATATTGAAAAAGATCGATAAGGAATGCCAGCATATTGATAAATATACCCAAGACATCATCCTGTCTCAAATTGAGCTGCTGCTTAATTATTCCACCCGGTTTTACGAGCGGCAGTTTATCACCCGGAAAAACCACAATCATCAACTGCTTGCTAAATTTGAGCGCATTGTTGATGAATATTATGACAAGAATACCTCGGCGCAACCCGAGCTACTAACGGTTCAACGGGTGGCAGAACTGATGAACCTCTCACCTAACTACCTAAGCGATCTACTGCGCATGCATACAGGGCAAAATACACAACAGCATATACATCAGCGCTTGATTGAAAAGGCAAAGGAAAAGCTCTCGACTACAAATTTATCGGTGAGTGAAATTGCTTACACCTTTGGCTTTGAGCACGCACAATCGTTCAGCACCTTATTTAAAAAGAAGACCAGTTTATCACCACTTGAATTCCGTCAGGCATTTAATTGATTAGATGTAAATCCCAGTTGGAATTACTTGGTTGATGAATAGAATGGGCCTGATGACATCGAAGAAGAGCCTTCAATTTAGAATTTGAAGGCTCTCCTTTTTAGCTGCTGTTTGCGACTGGTTGCTGAGCTTGAAGTCCTGGAAGCTTAGAAAGATACCTGATTAGTCAAGCGCCTTGAACCTCCGGTTTCCAGTATTGACTGAATAAGCTTCTCATTATCCGGTGTTTGTTTGGTAACCACCACGGAATCCACAGAGAAAGCAATTAATGCTTCATCTACTGATAATGTGCCATCCGCAGAATCTTTACGTCCATTGAATGGGAAGGTGTCAGGACTACGTTGACATTGGCTGTTCAAGTTGATCCTACCGATCTGGTTCGCCAGTGTGTCAATGAGCAATGACACGGCTGCTGTATCCTGGCTGAAAATACTCACCTGCTGCCCATACGGGGAATTCATAATGTATTCCACAGGCTCCGACAGTGAGCTGAAGGGAACTATAGGAATGACAGGACCAAATTGCTCTTCGTGGTAGATCTTCATTTCGCTGTTTACAGGATAAAGTACCGTTGGATGTACGAAAGATTCATAGATGGCTCCACCCCCATCTGCTTCATTGAGGATTTCAGCACCTTTTGCAATGGCATCATCGATACATTCCCTGAGGTAAGCCGGTTTTTCCGGTTCAGCCAAAGGTGTGATCGTAATACCTTTCTGCCAAGGCATCCCTATGCCGATATGCTGCATTTCTTCTACCAACAGCTGATTGAAGCGATCAACAACCACTTGATCTACAAAGAGCACTTTCAAAGCGGTACACCTTTGCCCATTGAAGGACAGTGCCCCTGCAATAACCTCTTTGACGGTGTGTTTTAGATCCGCATCAGGAAGGATGATCGCCGCATTCTTGGCATCCAGCCCTAAAACGGATTTCAGGCGATTGGATTTAGGGTGCATTTTCTTCAAGGCATCCGCAACTCTGCTGGATCCAATCAGTGCAAGCACATCAATTTTACCACTTTCCATCAGCATTGGAACAATGTCCCTGCCTCTGCCATAGACGGTGTTCACGACGCCTTTCGGGAAACAGGTTGAAAAGGCTTCTAATAAGGGCTCGAATAATAGCGTGCCGTGTTTTGGTGGTTTAAATAAGATGGTATTGCCCATGATCAGTGCAGGAATCAAGGTCGTGAAGGTCTCATTGAGCGGGTAGTTGAACGGTCCCATACACAGTACGACACCGTGGGGAACTCTTTTGGTCTGGCCAATAAAACCCTGTGTAACCTGGAAGGCATTGGTGTGGTTAGAAAGCTGTTTTGCGGAGCGGACCGTTTCATTGATATAGTCAATGGTCCGGTCAAATTCCTTCTCTGCATCGGCCAGGGTTTTACCAATTTCCCAAACAATAAGCTTGACGATTTCCTGTTTTTGAGTCTTCATTTCGCCAACAAATCGATTCAGGTGCTGAATGCGTTCATTGATATGCATTGCAGGCCATTCACCACGGCCACCGTCATACGCGTGTACTGCGGCATGCAGGGCTTCCTGGGTTTCCTTTGTGGTCGCTATCGGATAACTCCCGATCTGCATTTTCTCGGTTGCCCCGCTTTCCCGATTGGCGATTAAAATGGGCGAGTACACCTTATGAAAATCCCCCTTCCATTCCCGGAGTTCTCCATTTACAAGGATTCTCGTTTGGTGCAGCTGTTTTTTGACGCGGATGTCTTCCGGAACCTGGTCCAGCGCAGCAAATAAGGCTTTCATCTTTTCGCTTGGCGAAGCAACAGCTTTTTCAGCCTCCATCGCTCCAGCGATTAGGGTTGCATTGCTGGCGGATGATTCATCCTGTTGATCTAATTTATGTTCCATAACAAATTACTTTATGCTAATTTCAAATTCTGTTATTTATTTACAAGTACGGAAATAGGATTTTAAGAAGTATATTTTATCTCTTTTTTGGTGATCTAATTGCTAATTATTGACCGGAATTGTTGCGGTGTTTTCTCAGTTTGTATTCTTAGAGCGCAACAGACGCCATATTTGTTATTTCCTGATCCCAAAGTTGTGGAAGATTAGCTCCCCCACTTTTGACAAAAGCCATAAATTCCCCTTGACTTTTATCAAGAAGTCGACACTTGCAAGTGCCTGCTTCCAGCTGCGGACCGTTCAAAGCTAGTTGAATGCCTTGGATAGATAGCACCTGGCTTATAACCTCGAAATGAACTGATTATGCCCTAGAGCTAAACTCAATCTAAAGGAGATGCGCTGCCTACCGGACAATTAAGAGAAGGGGATTATGCATCAAGCATATATTTGTATATTTTAGTGACGGTAATCAAGGAACCTATGACAATACGCTCGACCTTAGACAATGATGTAACAGTTACGGCTGCAACAAATGGCCTGGCGGGCAAGAATGCATCAGTAAGGAACAAAGTGGAGGCGCATAAAGATGATGTCTATAACGCGTTATTTGAATATTTCCGGAACTACACCAAGTTTCCGCTCTCATTGGAAGACGAAACATTGATCAGAGATGCCTTTAAACTCAAAAAGTTACGCCGCCAACAGTTCATTGTGCAGGAAGGTGATGTTTGCAAATACATTTGTTTTGTACTATCTGGGGCAGTACGAATTTACTCGGTCAACGAACGAGGGCAGGAAGCCGTTGTGGCCTTTGCCCTGGAGGGAAAATGGATCTCGGATTGGGAAAGCGTTGTGCTGCAGAGCCCGAGCCGCTACTATATTGATGCGGTGGAACACTCGGAGATCCTGCAGATCTCGCCTTCGGAGCTACATGCTTTAGAGGCGAAGATACCGGCTATAGACGAGTTCCTCCGGCTTGAGCAAAGGTTGGTTGCGGTGACAACGCAAAAACGAATACATACAGCCATCAGCATGAATGCCGAAGAAAGATACCAGGACCTACTCAAGCATCATCCGGAATATTTCCAAAGATTCTCTCAGAACATGATCGCCTCCTACCTGGGGATTAAACCAGAGACCCTGAGCCGGCTGCGGAAGCGCTGATCCTTGTAATCGTTATTTCTAGAGCCGGAATTGCCTCGGGTTAGGCATTTCATTTTTTGACAAAAGTCAAAATATCTTATTTATCACCCAGCCATCTTTGTGATAAATAAAATCAAGTAAAATGAAAACAGTATTAATTACCGGAGCAAATAAGGGTATTGGCTTCGAGTCGGCCCGCCAATTATTGCAAAATGGATTCCGTGTATTTCTAGGTACCCGTGATTTGAAGAACGGGCTGAACGCCGCGGAGCAGCTGAAGGCTGATGGGCTAGTCAACGTAGAGGCAGTCCAAATTGACGTAACCAGCCAAGAGTCGGTCAATGCCGCCCGCAAGGAGATCGGAAGTAAAGTTGGCGCATTAGATGTGCTGATTAACAACGCCGGTATCAGTGGCATTGATTTGGACAGTAATGGACAAATGGTTCCCCAGACCGCCGTAGATACCGAAATAGCCATTTATCAGAAAGTGTATGATACCAACGTTTACGGCCCGGCAAGAGTGACTAAGGCCTTTATTGACCTTCTACATCATTCACCGGAACCGCGGATCGTGAACCTAAGTTCAAGTCAAGGTTCCCTAACGCTGCACAGCGATCCGAATTACCTCTACTACCATGTAAAAGGCGTCGTGTACCTTTCTTCAAAAGCTGCCCTGAATATGTACACGGTTAACCTTGCCTATGAGCTGCGTGATACCGCTTTTAAGGTGAATGCCGTTAGTCCTGGTTTTACTGCGACGGATTTCACTGGTAAGAATGGCGGCTCCATTGAAGTGGCTGCTAAGCGTGTGATCAAATATGCTTTGATCGGTCAGGATGGTCCAACGGGAAAGCTTTTTTGTGAAGAGACGAATCCCGACGGTATAGGTGAAATACCTTGGTAGGAAGTGGTGCTGGTTTCAGACCGTCATTTCGCTATCAACCGGCGCTTTAGCTTTTCCAATGATCTCGTTTCTATGCGCCAGGCCCCATTCGGTGAGGTTGTTGATAATGGTTTGCAGCGTTAGTCCATGCTTAGTAAGTTCGTACTGCACGGTTACCGGGTGGGTGTCCAACACGGTTCGTTTAATCAACTTGTTTGTTTCCAACTCCTTGAGTTCCTTACTTAACATCTTGTTGGATATGCCAACGACATCATTCAGGATGTCTGAAAACCGCCTTTTATTGTAGTGACAGATCGAAGAAATGATGTAGATCTTCCATTTTCCGCTAAGCACATCCATAGCGTCATGGATGGCCATCATCTCTTTTTTACGATCCTGGGGAGATTCAATAGTGCATGTCATAGGTTACGGGGTTACCTGAATGTTACTGTTACTTTTATATACAAAGTTACGAAGATATATGGAATAGCCTAAATTTGCAGCACCAAATTCGTGAGGGAAAAAGCTTAAATTGACTTGCGGGTTTGTATGGATTCTTAACGAAAATCATAAAGCTATGAAACAGCAAAATTATGGAGGCGCATTACAGCATCCGATTAACTCCGGGTTTAACGCCTCTTCTACTACAAACGATGTTATTGAAGGTTTTGATCTGACCGGAAAGTTCGCGATTGTCACCGGGGGTGGCACGGGTATCGGACTGGAGACGGTTAAAACCCTGTCAAACGCTGGAGCTACAGTTATTGTGGGTGCCAGGGACGTCAACAAAGCAAAACAGAACCTCGAGGGCGTTCCAAATGTCGAAATTGAACCACTGGACCTGATAGACCCGCAGGCTGTCGACAGTTTTGCAGAGCGGTTTTTGGCTTCGGGCAGACCACTGCATTTGCTGATAAACAACGCAGGTATCATGTTCGTACCCCTACGCCGTGATGCGGCAGGCAATGAGTCGCAACTGGCAACCAATTACCTTTCGGTCTTCCGTCTGACCGCAAGATTATGGGAGGCCCTGAAAAAAGCAAATGGCGCAAGGGTCGTCAATGTTTCTTCCCTGGGCCACCAGTTTGCAGCTTTCAACTTTGAAGACCCAAATTTTGAGCATCGCAGTTACGAAACCTTACAGGCTTATGGCCAATCCAAAACCGCGGTAAATCTCTTTACGCTCGAACTTGATAACCGGGCCCGGGAATTCGGTGTACGTGCCTATGCCGTACATCCTGGAAACATCTGGGGAACAGAATTGACGAGAGAAGCTCCTCTGGAAATCCTGCAGCAGTTTGGCTTCTACGATGCTCAAGGAAATCCGGTGCAAGAGGTTCTGGATTCGCTTAAAAGCATTCCTCAGGGTGCAGCAACAACCATCTGGGCAGCGACTAGTCCAGCCTTAGAGGAGATTGGTGGCGTTTACCTGGAGGATGTAGATGTCGCAGCATTGGCCGTTGATGCATCCGTACCGAATGGGTTAAGCCGTACTCCCTGGAGGTGGCCAGCGCTGGCAAGCTTTGGAAATGGTCGGAATCAATAACCGGTGTTCCCTTTCAGATTGGGTAGTATCATTAAGTATGAGTCTTTTAATAGCCACAATAAAGTATTTGATTCAGATCAGCCAGGAAGAGGAAATCATCCTGGCTGGTTTATTCAAACCACTCAGCTTGAAGTCCGGCGAGTACTTCCTGGAAGAGGGACAGTTATGCAGGTATGTTGGCTTCATCGAATCGGGCCTGGTACGTTACCACATGAACGATAATGGCGTTCAGAAAACGCTGTACTTCAATAAGGAAGGTGAATTTGTCTCTAACTACCAGAGTTTCCTTCCGCGTGTACCCTCAAACACCAGTATACAAGCTATTGAGGATACTACATTGCAGGTAATCAGTTATGACAACTTGCAAAAGCTGTATTCCGCTGTCGGCGAGGGTGAAAAACTTGGTCGCCTGGCGATTGAAAGTGTCTTTCTAACCAGCATGCAACAGCTAAAATCTTTTTACAAGGATTCCCCGGCTGACCGTTACCAGGAGTTCCTGCGATCCTACCCCAGCTTGGCAGAGCGGATCCCACAGTACCATATTGCTTCTTATGTGGGGATCAAACCCCAGTCACTTTCCAGAATCCGAAAGCGGCTGCTGAGCTCAAAATAATTTGCCCTTCTTGCATTAGTTAACCGAGGTGAACGAACCGGGCTGTCCAGAAGCGGAAATTTGATTCCATAAAACTTATCAATCATGGAAACACAAATCAAAGAACAGCCTCAATGGGGCATGCATTCAACCTCTTACTGGATCACACTTTTACTGGCGCTAGGCATCATTTTTATCGGGATCCGCTTTATCCTGCAGCCGCAGGTCGGCGCCCTTGGTTATGGGATAGCTTTCCGTGATGCTGGTGATGCGGCCTATGGTCAGGTTAAAGGGATTCGGGACATCTTTTCCGGCATCGTACTCCTGCCCTTGCTGATCATGCGGATGCGCAAAGCAACGGCTTGGGTATTTGCAGCTGCAACTGTCGTTCCCTTGGGCGACTTCCTCATCATTGCGGCAACGAATGGTTCCGGCGATCTTGAACACCTGCTCGTACACGGCTTAACGGCTTTGATCATGATCATCAACTGCTTCCTGTTATTCGCTAAACGTCCTTAGCCTATGCTGCTTCCGCTCCCCCAGTTGCGGTATTTCGGTCCGGCAGATGTAACCTTGTTACCTGTAAGTTACTGTTACCTTATGGTACATAGTTACTTTAGTAAACAAGAATGCATTAGATTTGCAGCTCAAACAAAAGAACAGAAACATGAAAAAACTTCAAGATAAGGTAGCCCTGGTTACCGGCGCATCAAAGGGTATTGGTGCATCCATCGCGAAATATTTCGCTGCAGAAGGCGCTAAGGTGGTTGTAAATTACGCATCCAGTAAATCAGATGCAGATAAGGTTGTTGAAGCGATTATCGAACAAGGTGGCCAAGCCATCGCCGTGCAGGCTGATGTTTCAAAAGAGTCAGAGCTCATCAGGCTTTTTGAAGCGACGGCAACAGCTTTTGGAACACTAGACATTCTGGTAAACAATGCCGGAATTTACCAGTATGATCCTATTGAATCGGTGACGGTAAAAAACTTTCAGGCGCATTTCAATACCAACGTACTTGGATCCCTTCTGGCCATCCGGGAGGCTAAAAAGATGTTTGCTGACAAGGGTGGCAATATCATCAACATCAGTTCTGGCGCGAGCAATACGCCACTGCCGACAGGCGCTGTCTATTCCGCCAGCAAAGCAGCTTTGGACGCTATCACGATTGCACTGTCTAAGGAATTCAGCGGACAAAACATTCGCATCAATTCCATATTGCCAGGGGTAGTTGAAACTGAGGGTTCTCATAGCGCG
Organism: Pedobacter sp. SAFR-022; assembly: GCF_051965375.1. Lineage (NCBI taxonomy): Bacteria > Pseudomonadati > Bacteroidota > Sphingobacteriia > Sphingobacteriales > Sphingobacteriaceae > Pedobacter > Pedobacter sp. SAFR-022. The sequence continues at coordinate 403,915 of NZ_JBQCME010000002.1, read as the reverse complement.
GGTTTTATCGGCAGTGACTTCGAAGCGAAGCTTGTAGCAAATACACCGCTTGGTCGTACCGGACAGCCGGAGGATATTGCAAAGGTGGCGGTTTTCCTTGCTTCAGACGAGGGGGCCTGGATCAACGGAGAGAAGATCTCCGTTTCGGGTGGCATTTACGGAATCTAATAATCACAGTTTAAGTAATCATAACATGAGCAAATTAAAAAATAAGGTGGCCGTAATTACAGGTGGTAATAGCGGCATCGGATACGGGATTGCAGAAGCTTTCAGAAATGAAGGTGCAGTTGGGGTGATCACCGGAAGAAACCAGGCAACACTAGACCGTGCTGTCAGCGAACTTGGCGCCGGTTTTATGGCCGTTGCTGGGGACGTCACAGATTTGGAGGCACTGGAAAGGACCTTTAAGATGACCTATGAAAAATTTGGTAAAATAGACGCCCTGGTGGTTAACGCCGGTGGCGTGGTAGACGGTAGCCCCATGTCCGGTATCGCTGAGGTGACTGAAAGTAACTATGACGGATACATGGACCTGAACCTGAAAAGTTCGTACTTCACGGTTCAGAAAGCACTTCCGTACCTGAATGATGGAGCCTCGATCATCCTCATTGCTTCCAGCGCTGCACACCGAGCCGCACCAGGCATGTCCATTTATGCGGCAGCTAAAGCTGCAGTGATATCTTTAGCGGCAGGCTTGTCGCTCGACTTGCTTTCCAGGAGTATCCGGGTTAATGCGCTTTCTCCAGGCTCGATTGATACACCTGTCTTTGGTAAACTTGTGCCGGAAGAACACCTGGCGCAGGTGAAACAGCTCTGGACGGACATCATTCCAGTGGGCCGCCAGGGCCTACCATCTGAAATTGGCAAAACCGCGGTATTTCTTGCCTCAGACGATTCTTCCTTCATCGTGGGTACGGAAGTTCTGGTGGACGGCGGTATGACCAACATCAGTTTAATGAAGTAGCCATTATGTATGCACGCTCCTGATCAATCGCTGCGCCGAAACCTGCGTGCCTGGTTGGCCTTGTCAAGGTTGAATGTTTCTAAATTAGAATCATATTCCAGCGGTAGATTCCAATAGCCTACTTTTGATGAATAATCTGAATCAAATGGCAAAAACGAAACTTACGATCAATAATAATGGATCAGTGAAAATAGAGGGCGATTTCGAAATCGTTGACAAGAATGGCAATGTGTACGGGCTCCAGGGACGTACGGTTTTAGGCATCTGCCGTTGCGGAATGTCTAAGAACAAGCCATTTTGCGATGGTTCACACAATGGGCATTTTGAGCATGAAGCGGTTGCATTTGATCTTCCGCCGAAAAAGGTGTAAGGTTTACTACTTTAAAACCCCTGCAATCTGATGATTGCAGGGGTTTGTTGTATATAGCCTTTTTGGTGCAGCTGTCTGCCGCTCCTACTTGTGTCTTGATTTTAGTTCCCGTTGAAAGATATAAGCGCTTAAACGACTTAGCTTCTTCTTGTGCAGGGGATGCTTGCCGGGAGCCGTGAAGTACTCGAATTGTTTTTGATGTTTTAAGTACCAGATCTTTCCTATTGATCTTTCCGTGATCGTATCTAGCAGGGTTATTTTTTTGAAGCTTTCCAACAGGAAAGTGTCTAAGGCAATCTTTTCTATTTCAGTGCCTAGGCTGGTATTACAAGCCACCGCCTCATAATGATCTTCCTGCCAGTACATACATTGTTTACCATCCATTCCCTCTCCGCTGAGCTTATGAGCGATCATGCCACCGGAACCAAAGAGAACAACCATAACGGGGATAAACATCCAGTCGCGCCCTTTAACACCGCGCAGTAGTCGAATGAAGCTTACCTTTTTACTGCTTTTAGTCATGCTGCTTCCTGCCGGGTCCTGGGTATTTCCTGAAAGCTTGTTGGCTTCATTTTCTCTTTCCTCTGTATTCATCAGGCTTTCCTTCTCTTCCTCCCCTAAGCCATAATCCCTTCCGAACACATACGGCCGATGCTCATAATTTATCAGCAAGGCTGCAAGATGCACCTGCTTATCATCCGGATTATCAGTCGAGCCTTTAAGAAAATTGATCACAGGTTTAAACTTGTCGATCTCTGTTCGCTGCACGGCCTTGATGTATTCGCCAAGGTTTTCCTGATGCCCAAAAAATAGTATCAGTGTTTGTTGATCTTTCTTGGAGTCATAACCTTTTTGAAGAACGTGTAATAGCTCCTCTTTGATACCAGCCGGTGTAGGAGATTGTAGCCGCAACGAGACCTCGCCGGCATGTACTTTTTCACGATAGGTCCGCAGAATAACTTGCTTGTAAGTAGAGAACATTAGTTTGAAGTTTCGGCGAAAATAAGTCGGAATTATTGGATTTCAATACGCTTTTCCGGAATACAGGCGGAAATAGCGGAATGAACGGAATCATCTGGTTATCAAGGCCACTTACGCTGTCACCTTTGTTTTGAAATCGACGCCGGGTTTTCTACTGCCCGGTTAACAGATCGCCTGAGCAGCAACAATCGGGGCAATTAGAATTGAACTGGGAAGCAATCTTTTTCCCCGCCCAAGCTGCTCGAAACCCTTCCCAAAAGCGGCGCCGCTTAAAACTGCAGTAAGCTATCGATGAGGTTCGATATGCCCTGCCATTAAGCAAATCAATTTTTCAAACAAATGTTTTTACCTTTTGTAATTGCCATGTTATTGGGCCTGGCATCCCCTATGCAACAAACTGCAGGAAATATCAATACAAGTATTCAGACCACTAATGGTACAGACCCAACCGAAGGAGGTGGTGTAGACAATGGTGGTGGCACCGGAGGTGGACACAACGGCGACAATGGTCAGATTCCGCCACCAAGGCCTTAATGCAAATTTGCCCGGGTGCATCTAAAGATTGTGCCCGGGCTTTTTATACGCAGTAAATTAGTGTATAAGCGTTCCGCTGTTTTTCTTAATTTAGGCAAAAACATGATCATTGAAACCTGCGATAATAATAGGCTTTTTAATTCTGATATTTCAACTACTTTCAAGTTGCTCAAAACATGAGGATAAGTCCCATAAGGATGTAAAGAATCCGAAAACAAGATCCCCATTTACCGATAAGGCATATGCATTTCAGGATGCTGGAAAGTCTGATAGTGCCTTCCTTGCCTTTGCACAGGCCAAAGAGGCTTATCTTAAGGCCAAGGATAGTATTATGCTGGCCAGCACGTTGACTAACATGGCCCTAATTGCTACAGAAGCCGGCGACAACTTTGATGGCCAGGAGTACAGTATGGAGGCATTGAAGTATTTGGATCGAGCAAATGCGGAACACCATCGTTACATCCTTTCCAACCTGAACAATCTCGGGATCGCCTGCTATGACCTGAAAAAATATGATCAGTCGATTGAGTTTTACAATCAGTCACTCCCTCTAATCACCGATAGCTCAAGTTTACATATCACGAAAAACAATATTGCCAACGCATACCGTGAACTGGGCAAACACCAGGTGGCTATCCGCCTCTACCAGGAGGTTTTGGCTAAGGCGCCGGCGGATGGTACAAGAGCTAGAACAATTACCAATTTAGCAGAGGCTCAATGGCGGTACTCACCTCAGTATGATCCGGTTCCATCTTACCTGAGCGCACTGGAAATACGCAGGAAGATTGGGGATCTTTGGGGCCAGAATTCAAGTTACGCGCACCTTGCAAACTATTACTGGACCATAAAACCGAAGGCTGCCTTACACTACAGCAGGTTAATGTATGAACTTGCTGTGAAGCTCAGGAACCCCGACAACCAACTGGAAGCACTTAGTAAACTGGCAGATCTGGATGGTCAGCATAGATTGAACTACTTTAGACGTTATCGCAGGCTCGAAGACAGCGTTGCCAAAGTTCGTAATGCAGCAAAAAACCAATTCGCATTGATCCGCTACGAAACAGAAAAACATAAATCGGAACGATTCAGGCTGGAGAAAGAAAATGCGGAGAAGGAAATTCAGATTAGTCGCCGTTCCTATGCTTTAGGAATGGCAGCGATTATCGTGCTGGCAACAATCATTATATCGATAATGATCTATCGGAAGCGGAAGCGGCGGTTAGCAGAGGAGGCCGAAAAAGCTGTTCGCGAGAGTAAGTTACGCACCTCAAAAGACATTCATGATGTGGTTGCAAACGGTCTCTACCGGATGATGTCGGAGGTGGAATATGGTACAACAATCAATAAGGATAGGCTTCTGACGCAGATTGAGGGGTTATATTTTAAGTCGCGGGAGATTTCACATGCGGTGATCGCCGAGCCTGCGGAGTTCTTAGCACGTTTCAACGAGCTCACCTCCTCTTTCTCTACAGATGAGGTCAAAATTGTAACGGCAGGGCTAAATGATGAACTTAACGCAATCCTGGACGAACCGCTTAAAGATGAGGTCATTTTGATCTTGCAGGAATTGCTGGTGAATATGCATAAACATAGCCAGGCAAGCCTGGTTGTACTTCGATTTGAAACGACTAATAGAAGTTTGAAGATCCAATACCGTGATAACGGCATCGGATTGGCAGCTGATGCCTCAGAGGGACTGGGTTTGCGCAATACGGAAAGCCGTATTGCTGCTTTGAAAGGAGTAATTACCTTTGAAAATCATGCGGATGGCGGGCTCAAAATAATTGTTCGCGTTCCTTTAAAGTCGATTTAAATGTTTGAAAAAGTACTTATCGCAGAAGATCACCAGACCAGCAGTAGAGCCGTAGCCAAGACAATTCAGGATCTTGCAATTCCGGTTTTTGATTATGTTTATTATTGCGATGATGCATACACCAGAATTAAGAAAGAACTGGCAGCTGGAAAGCCTTATGACTTGCTAATTACTGACCTTTCATTCATCGAAGACCACCGGTTGCAACACCTTAAAAGCGGAATTGACCTCATTAAAGCAGCACGGGAATTACAACCCTCGCTAAAAGTCATCATCTTTTCTGTAGAAGGTCGCCCGGTCTTGATTAAGTCATTCTTCTCAACGTTGCAGATAAACGGATTTGTACAAAAGGGACGCCTGGACGCCATTGAACTTGAACAAGCGGTTCGGACGATTGTCAAAGGCCAAACCTTCATTTCTCCAAGGATAAAAGAGCAGATCAGTCCCAGCAATAGTCATCAGTTTACGAATTATGATCTAACGGTTATATCGCTCCTGGCCGCTGGCATGCAGTTGAAGGAAATTCCGGCTAAACTTTCGGAGTTGAGGATAACGCCCAATGGCATGAGCAGCATGGAGAAGCGGCTGAACCACATCAAGACGGTGTTGAATTTCAAAAAGAATGAACAACTGATCGCCTTCTGCAAAGACATGGGGATTATCTAGCTCCATTACAGCACTTTGAGCAAATTGAACATATTTCCGGCAAGCTATGACTTCCTTATTAGAGGGTTAAACTTTCATCTTCATCAATACGGTTTTCCGTATGGAATACTTTCGCGGTAAAACTAGCTTTGGAATTGGCAATAACTTGAATATTAGTTAAATATCAAGCCTCATTAACCCAAAGCAATAAAAAAATGGAAAACCAGATTACCGCTACGCTTCAAAGCCGATTCTTACGGCTTTACCAAATGGCCTGTGCTGACGAAAACTTTGACGCTCCCGAAATGAAACAACTATACCTTTTTGCTGAGCAGCGAGGGGTCGAAACTGCTCAGCTGGAAAGGATTCTAACAGATCCTTTGGCCAGAATTTCCATTCCTGAGTCAAGGGATGAAAGAATTGAATTCCTTTATGACTTAGCCCTAATGACATGGGCGGACAAGGAAATTACCGAAGATGAATACAGTGCATTACAAAAATTCTGTCGGCGTTTCCAATTTGAAGATGCTCATATAGATGACATTTGCAACTTCCTGCTGACCTGTGCAAAACAGGACATGACTCTTTCTCAAGTAATTACTCAAGTAAAAAATAATTAATTATGGAAGCGATCAGTAAGATATTTTCATTAAAACAGCCGACGAGGTCGAGTGCTAGTTCAAACGATGAAGTTAACGATGATGTCCAGGTGCGTATCACTTATTACCAGAGTGGTTACGGAGCCTCACAAAAAGCGTACGGACAAGCGATAACATTGAAAGCATGTCTGCAAAATGTATACAGCAGTTTTGAAGAACAATGTCGCAAGTTGAAAGAAGAGCAACGAACATTGAAACAACCCTACGTGGAAGAAAAGACCCGGCAAGAAAGCGAATTAAGGAATGCAGAAACTGCCTTGTCAATTCAGCACGACAAATTGCAACAACAGGAACAAAAAATAGAACTCGTAAAACAAGATATCGAGACTATTAAAAGCAATCCTGAGAAGCACGGAATAACTGATAGCAAACAGCCTCACGCATTGTTTTACATTGGATTACTATTGCTCGTTCCGATCACTATTTATTTGTTTGTTTTCTATATATCAGCCACTTATTCAGCACTGTTCAAAATCTTTTCGGATGATAGTCTGAGTACCGCAATTTTTGACGCCCAGGCGCTTAACAATGCTATGAAAGAAGGTTGGTTAGAAGGAGTTCTCGTTCTCACAATACCTAGTGTATTCCTTGGATTGGGCTACATTATACATATGATGCAAAAGGGAAAAGGAATCAAGAACCTACTCAGGCTTGTCTCACTTTTTATAATCACATTCCTTTTTGACGGCCTTTTAGCATATCAGATTGAAAAGAAGATATATGACTTCACCAAAACACCTACTACGCCGGCTTACAACCTGAGAGTAGCACTTGGTGAGGCGGAATTCTGGATGATTATTTTCGCGGGCTTTGTTGTGTACATTATCTGGGGACTTGTATTTGACTTTGTTATGAAAGAATTCGAAGAAATCGACAAGATCAAAGCTTTTATTAGAGTTAAGCAGCAGGAACTAAAGAGGTTAGAAGATACGCGGACACAAATCAATATTGATATTGAAAAAACAAAGCAACTTATTAGCACTATTAAGGGCCGGATAGAGGAACTTCAGAATAAAATAGACGGGTTCATTCTCAACATAAAGCAGTATATGCATTATCACAATCAATATATCGAAGGATGGTTTCAGGCGATAAATGGGGAGTTAGCTTTGCCGGATGCAAGGAAGACCGCGTTGTTAGCGGATTGTGAAGCAGTGGCTAATGAGCATTTAAAAAGTCTTGACCTAATTAGGCCACAGCATCAACATATCATTTACTCGAAAGTCTCTTAACATGAAAAAAAATCTATTCTTCTTCACCACATTAGTGCTCGCAGCTATGTTATTGATAAAAGCCGGTTGCGCAAGTGATAATACGGAAACAACAAATAAACCAGCTGTATCAACGAAAAAAAAGGTCGACAAGCACCTTAACTTGAGTATTTTCCTTGACCTTTCTGACAGGATAGATCCTAAAAAATATCCCAATCAGACGATGGAAATCTATCAGCGTGATCTGGGCTACATCAAGAGTGTGGGCGAAGCGTTTCAAGCTCATTTAAATGGCAGTAAAATTAGTGGAATGGACGAGTCCATACAATTATTCTTTGAGCCTGAACCAAAGGCTCCTGAGATCAACGATTTAGCTAGGGAAATGAAATTCACCTTTGACAAGTCGAACGTAACCACAGAAACAATTTCCAGTGTTGTGCCAACCTACGTGTCTTGTTCGGAAAAAATTTACAATATAGCCCTGAAAGACAACAAATATATCGGGGCTGATATTTGGACATTCTTTAAGAATAAGGTTAAAGACCAATGTATTAAACCCGCTCATCGTAATGTTTTAGTGATTCTTACAGACGGTTATATGTTTCACCAGGACAATAAAGTAAGGGTGGGAAATCAGACCTCTTACTTGACGCCAGAGTTAATAAAAGAAGCAAAGCTGAACAGTTCAGAGTTCGCTAGTAGAATGGATGCTGACAAGTTTGGATTTTTACCAGCGACTTCTGGACTTGAAGACTTGAAAGTGTTAGTGATCGGGATCAATCCCCAGAAAGGAAGAAATTTCGAAGATGACGTTATTAAAAAATACTGGAGCGACTGGCTGCAAGCAATGGGCGTAACCGCCTTCGAAATAAAGGGCATCGATTTGCCTACTTACATGGATAACATAATAAAGAATGCCGTGACTGTAAAAAATTAGACCACTTCAAAAGCCACCCTTAAGGTGGCTTTTTCTTTTTAAAGTCTTAAGCCCAAGCCTTTCTTAAAAACCGTAACCAATTGCCATGCATCAACTTTTCAATGTCTGTGTTACTATAGCCGCGCTTGGCAAACAATTCGGGAACTTTGCCCAGGTCTGCGATGGACTCCAGATCATAAGGACATTGCTCCTTGCCAAAGCCACCATCCAGATCTGAGCCGATGCCAACATGATCGGTATTACCCGCCAGCTGGCAGATATGATCTATATGATCGATCATCACTTCCAAATTACAATTCGTACTTACTGGCGTTGAGAGGCCCCGCTCCCAACCTGGCACCATCATCCAGGCATCCAGTGCAGCTCCGATTACAGCACCCCTGCTTATTAATTCTTTGATCTGCTCATCTGTAAACTGCCGGTTATGATCTACCAGTGCCCTGCAGTTGTTGTGTGAAGCCCAGACTGCGCCGTTGAAATGATCCATTGCATCCCAAAAGCTTTCATCACTCAGGTGGGTGGCATCCAGAATAATGTTCAAACGCTCCATTTCCGCCAGTAAAGCATAACCATGAGGCCCCATTTTCCCGGTTGCATTGGTACCCTGCGCATACCTGCCAGGCCCATAATGTGCCGGGCCAACTGCACGCAAGCCATAGGCATGGGCGATTTCCAGATGGCCAACATTTACCAGCGAATCTGCACCTTCAAGGCTCAGGATATAGCCAATGGGTTTATGCTCGCTGGTATTGTCCTCCTGCCAAAGTTTTATATGCTTTTCCAGACCATCCAGGTCCTTCACTTGCAGCATCTCCCCTGCAGCTTCCATGGCCCTGTACCAGGCCAGCTGCCCCTGGGTTTGCGCCCATGCTTGTTCTGGTGAATGCCAGCCAGGTAGTGGGTTGTCTGGTGCAACATAGCGTGCGATTTGCGTGGCGACAACCAAACCGATATTCCCTTTTCTCAGCGCTGGAAGGCTAACCACCGCCTTACCACGGTCGGGTTTATCTTTTAAGCCTACTTCCCGGCTGTTTATAGTTTCTATCGGGAGGCGAAGGTCGCGGTTCCATTCCATCGCATTCATGCTCAAATCCAGGTGGGCATCTATTGTAAACATCGGTGTTGGGTTAGATTATCTTATATTCTAGTTAGATCATGTATTGGCTTCTTAGATCGTGTTTTTTCTTTTTCTCGAAATAATCTGCCAGCTTTCTGGAGCTCTTCTCGAGGAAACACTTATTAGCTGGTCATATAGTGCTACAGTTGGACAGACGTGGAATGGAAGCCCATATAGCACATCGCCAATTTTGTACTGATGGTTCTCGCCGGCGTCCATTACCAGGTGTTCTTCACTTTGGCTAACCGGCACAAGTTCTGGTGCATTCAAAAAAGTGATCCGGTTTGATAAGGTGTTTTCAGCCGCAACCGCTTTATGCCCAAGATCCAGGCAGATGAGCCTTTCATCCGGCAGAGAGACAACCCGGGAGATAACCAAGGCTGCAGGTAAGAAAGGCTGCTCTGAAAATGCTTTTTGATAGCCTTCGTCCCAAAGCGCAAAGGTTCCCGGGCTGCATTCAAAATCCGTATCTTTTGCGAAAATAGGCATGGTGGGTGTACCCCCGGCAATAATAATTGGTTTGTGCTGATGCTTTTCTTCTATCGCTCGGCTTAAGGTCTGCAGTACTGTGATGATTTCCGCTGCCTTTTGCTGCCGTATACTGAAATCAGCGTCGTGGATGTGTCCATCATAGGCATGAAAACCAAGCACATTTAGGCCTTCTACATTGAGCATGCTCTCGTAGAGAAGCTTTGCCCGGTCCGGCCGAATGCCAGTTCGGTTCATGCCGACATTCAAATCAATGTAGACCTGGAACGTTCTATGGTGCTGCCTTGCAAGTTTGGCGATGCTTCTAGCTGTTTCCTCGTTATCAACCAGACAGGAAAATTTGGTGTTCGGAAACTGCTCCTGTAAAGCCAGGAATCTTGTCAGGTTTGGTCCAACCGGCTGATAAGCCAGCAGAACATCCGGCGCAGCACAAGTACCTAGCATTTCCGCTTCTGCGATGGTTGCACATTTGAATTTCTGCAGGCCTGCAGCCAACATCATTCTGGTAACTTCAGCTGATTTATGGGTTTTTACATGTGGGCGTAAACGGCTTTTCTGATCGATCATGCTGATGAGCAGGTTGATGTTCTCCTGAATTCGATCTTCATAAAAGATGAGTCCCGGCGAGTTTACGCTTGCAGGATCTTCCAATGGATACCAGTTTGCTTCTATCATGGATGATTTTTATTGGTTTTAATGAAGTTCAAAAAGCGCCTCAATTTCCACTGGAATATTGTCCGGGAGGGATCCGAAACCAACGGCGCTTCTTACACCAATTCCATGCTCAGGTCCCCATACTTCTGCGAACAGCTCGCTGCAGCCATTGATGATGAAAGGGTGCTTTTCGAAGTCTGGACTGCAATTCACCATGCCGAGTACTTTGATTACACGCTTTACTTTGTCGAGACTGCCTATGTTGGCCTTTATGGTTGATAGCATCGTGAGTCCGACCTGTCTTGCTGCAAGCTTGCCTTCTTCCTGACTCATGCCGGCACCTATTCTGCCGATGATCAATGATTTGTCGTCTTTTACAGGTCCGTGTCCACTTAAGTAAAGGTATTTACCATCAATAAGGCAAGGTTTATACACCCCGAGCGGTGCAGGTGCTGGTGGCAGGTTTAATCCCAGTTTCTCAAAACGTTGATCTGCTGTTAAGTTTTCCATATAAGTTGTAGTTCTTTGATTTATTAAGGAGTGGCCTTAGCGGCAAGTTACAAAAGCGCATGGAGAATCAAAACGCCAATCAAGCCCATTGTGCCGACAATGGTTTCCATCAGTGCCCATGACCGGAAGGTGTCTTTAAGGCTTAAATTGAAATATTCTTTGAACAGCCAGAAACCGGAGTCATTTACGTGTGAGAACATCAGGCTGCCAGCCCCAACGGCTAGCACCATTAGGTTCGGATCCGTGTGTGCAGCGCCCATCAGCGGGAAAATGATACCTGCCGTTGTAAGGCCTGCTACAGTGGCGGACCCTACCGCAAATCGGATAAGCGCCGCGATCAGCCATCCCAGGATCAAAGGATCGATCGCAATGCCGTCCAGGTATCTTGCGATTTCCAGGCTTACACCTGTTTGAACCAGAATCTCCTTCAAAGCGCCCGATCCGGTAATGATCAAAAGGATCATCGCAATATCTTTTACCGCATCACTGTACAGATTCATGATGGCATTCATTTTCATTCCTCTGACCAGGCCAAGGGTGTAGGTCGCGATCAGCACCACAATCAACATGACTATCGAAGGATTGCCTAGGAAGGTTACCACTGGCGTAATGGGCGATCCGGCCGGTAAGGTTAAGGGAAGAAAGGACGCAAGCGCAAGCAGGATTACGGGTAACAGTGCTGTTAAGAGGCTTACCCAACTTCCTGGCAAGGCTTCTTCCGGCAGTTCTTTAGTCCGAAATGCCGCCAGTGGCTGTGCTTCTATATGTTTAAGTGATTTCGCGAAGATCGGCCCGCCAATAACAATTGCAGGTATGGCGATGATCATACCGTAGAATAGGGTTAGTCCCATATTGGCATCAAACTGTACGACTAGCGCAGCCGGTGATGGATGCGGGGGAAGGAAACCATGGGTGACAGACAACGCGGCTAGCATCGGTAGACCGATGTAAATGGCATTGAGCTTATAACGGTAGACCACGGAAAAGATCAGCGGAACCATCAACACAAATCCAATCCCGTAATATAGCGGTATGCCAATGATAAATCCGGTAATAACCATTGCCCATTGGATGTGTTTTTTGCCGAAGGTGCTCATCATGACCTCTGCAATTTTTTGCGCTGCACCACTTTCCGCGACGAGCTTACCAAGCATCGCTCCTGTCGTAATGATGATGATGAGCGATCCGAGTACATCACCCATCCCTTTCTCTACCGCTCCGGCAATTTTGGGCAGTGGTAAGCCTAACGTGATGCCGGCGATAATGGATACGATGAGGAAGGAAAGAAAGGCGTTGATCTTGAATACCGAGATCATCACGATCAGCAGTAAGATGCAGAGGAGTACGGTGAGTATGGTCATCAATTAAATATCAATGTATTTAATTAATAATCAAAGATTAATTCTTAGATGTCAAACGATTTGTTAGTTGCTCTTCTACTTCTAGAGTATAGTTTCAGTATATGCATCTATTCCGGATCTATCATCATCAAAACGGCATGGCCGGATTTGTTCCGCATTGTTCTTATTGGCTGCTATCCCGGACGATATTTGGCTACAAGGAGAGGAGATTCGGCTACTTCAGCGTTGTATATGTTGTACACTTTTGTATAAATCAAAAGGAGCACATGAAAATTATTGTTACAGGATCTTTAGGACATATCAGTAGCCTACTGGCCATTAAGCTGTTGAGTATGGGTCAGTCCGTTACCCTAATCAGTTCAAAGCAGGAGAAAGCAAAGGATATTGAAGCATTGGGTGCCAGCGCAGCCATCGGCAGTGTTGAGGACAGGCAATTTCTAGCCTCGACCTTTGCTGGCGCTGATGTGGTCTATTGTATGATACCCCCCAACTTTTCCGCAGTTGACCAAGGTGCCTATTACGAGCGCATTGCACATTCCTATGCAGAGGCGATCCGTGTTGCTGGTGTTAAGCGTGTAGTTCATTTAAGTAGCTATGGGGCACATCTTCCAGCAGGTACGGGCATTATTGCAGGTTCGTATAAGGCAGAGCAAATCCTCAATGCAATCTCTGGTATAAGCCTGACGCATATTAGGCCGGCTTATTTCTACTACAATCTTTTAAGTTTTATTCCGATGATCAAATCTTTAGGCTATATCGGATCGTTGTACGGTGAAGAAGATTTATTAGCAATGGCGGCTCCTGATGATATTGCTACGGCGATTGCAGCCGAAATTACGCAGATTGAAGGGATGAACAAAGTACGTTACGTTGCCAGTGATGAAAGAACCTGCACTGAAATCGCTTCCATTCTAGGGCAAGCCATCGGAAAACCGGATTTAAAATGGCATATCTCACCTGAAGAACAGGTGCTTCAAGCCTTACGTTATCAGGGCATTTCGGAGGAATTGGCCCAGAGCCTAGTGGAACTCGCAAGGGCTACACATAGCGGTATGCTGCGGGAAGATTTTGATAAGCAGAATGTTCAACCTGGAAAAGTAAAGTTGGAAGCATTCGCAGAAACGTTTAGTTCCATTTACCAGGGATCATAATATAACAGGATGCGAGTAAGCACCAGAGACAGAAGTCAAAAAAATAACAGAAAAGCAAATCAGAATAACAGTATAAAAACGAAATAAAATGGAAAAAAGAAGCAAAATAGCGTTGATTACCGGTGGTAGTCGAGGTTTAGGAAAAAACATGGCATTGGCGGTCGCAAAAAATGGCTTGGATGTATTAATTACCTACAATGCAAATCAACAGGCTGCAGATGAGGTTGTAGCAGAGATTAAGTCTATGGGTCAGAACGCTGCAGCATTTCAACTTGACACAAGTGATATTAGCAACTTCGCAGCCTTCGTGAGTACGATAAGCGCGTATCTGCTTGAGGAAACCGGAAGTTCAAAAATTGACTATCTGGTAAACAATGCTGGAACAGCCTTATATGCGCCTGTATCAGACACAACTCCGGAACAAATGGACGCAATTTTCAATATTCATTTCAAAGGCGTGTTCTTCTTAACACAGCAGTTACTGCCTCTGATCAACGACGGCGGCGGAATCGTGAATATCTCTTCTGGCCTTACTCGTATTGCAATGCCGGGATCGTCTGTTTATGGTTCGATGAAAGCTGCAGTAGAAACGCTTACCAGATACCTGGCGAAAGAACTCGGCAGCAGAAAAATCCGCGCGAATGTCATAGCTCCGGGTGCAATTGCGACGGATTTCGGAGGCGGTCGCGTACGTGACAACGAAGAGATCAATGCTCAAATTGCCAGCGTAACAGCACTGGGCCGTGTAGGTTTACCAGATGACATTGGTGGTGTGGTTGCGTTCCTTTGTAGCGATGAAGCTTTCTGGGTTAATGCGCAGCGGATTGAAGTTTCCGGTGGCCAGGCGATTTAATAACGAATGATCCAGCTAGTCGGCGCAAGCATTTAGCGTTCGTGATCTGGCAGCAATAGTTATCTTTATATTATGAAACCTTACAGGATAAAATCGATAAGTGAATTTCACAACATCTTCAATCTACCGAAGCCGGAACATCCGCTGATCAGTGTGGTTGATTATGCTGAACTTGTCGTAGCGAAAAGAACCAGTGACGTTACCGTAACGGTTTCAGATTATTATTCGATTTCGGTAAAACGTGGACTGAGCCAGAAAAATCCGCTATGGTCAGCAGGAATATGACTTCGATGAGGGCGTGATGTACTTTCTTGCACCCGGGCAGGTGTTACATGCAACACCGTCAACCGATATGGATCATCATGCGTCTGGGTGGATATTACTGATCCACCCAGACTTTCTTTGGAACAGCAGCCTTGCTGCTATAATTAAGCGGTACGAGTTTTTTGACTATTCCGTTAATGAGGCACTATTTCTGTCAGATAAGGAAGAGGCCATACTGAATAACATCATCCAAAACATCCAGCAAGAGTATCATGCGAATATTGATCGTTTTAGTCAGAACATCATTATCTCACAGTTGGAAACACTCTTGAACTATGCTGAACGCTTCTACCAGCGACAGTTTATTACGCGAAAGATCACGAACCACCAGGTTCTGGACAGGTTGGATAAGTTACTGAAGGCATACTTTGAAGATCCTGCGCTTGTGAAGAAAGGGCTGCCAACGGTGCAGTATATCGCTGATGAACTGAATGTTTCTACTGGTTATCTAAGTGGACTGCTGAAGGTGTTGACCGGACAGAGTACGCAGCAGCACATTCACGACAAACTTATCGAAAAAGCAAAGGAGCGGCTATCGACGACGGACCTTTCCGTAAGCGAAATTGCATATGGGTTGGGCTTTGAGCACCCACAGTCGTTTAGCAAGCTGTTCAAGTCCAAAACCAGCACTTCTCCGCTGGAATTTCGACAGTCTTTCAATTGATATTTACCTACCCTTGTGTGGGTTGGTGATAGCCTCTTTTAGGCAGACCTGGTCACATTGTTTATTTCCGCTGACATAGATCCAATTTTGAGGTGTATGCGGTCTTAACTGCGGCTGGTCATCATGGCAATGCCCATTTTAACTGGCAAGTCGTCAGTGATTGAATTTTTTGGATGCGTAGTTAGGGTACTTGCTGATATAAGAACCGGCAAAGAGCAGCACCTAATATTGATTACTTTTCCGGTAAGAAGAAAATTCGTTATTTTAGTTACTACCAAACCAGCACGTTATATAAATGGATCATTCAAGAGTATATAAGATGTCTGTTGCAAGTGTCTATCCGCACTACATCAACAAGGCAGAGCGAAAAGGGCGCACAAAGGATGAAGTAGATGAAATCATCTTTTGGTTAACGGGGTATAATGCAGATGAGTTAGAGAAGCACCTGGAGGATCGCACTGACTTTAAAACATTTTTTGATCAGGCACCGATGATAAACCCGAATGTATCTAAGATCACGGGTGTTATTTGCGGCTACCGGGTAGAGGAAATTGAGGATGAATTGATGCAGCGGGTGCGTTATTTAGATAAGCTGATTGATGAATTGGCGAAAGGGAAAAAGATGGATAAAATCCTCAGGAAATAACCAGAAATGCAACGGTCTTGACGCTAAAAGATGATTTTTTGCGCACTAACATTAAAGGTTTATAGCCTACCGAATTTCAATTGGAATTCATTTGGGTATACGTTTGATCATGCCCGCAGCAGCATTAGCGTATTCTAGAATCGGCCGTTAATTACCTTGATTAGGATGGCATACATCATCTAAAAACCAGTTTAAGTAAATTCTATTTTCCATCCCTTTTTTTTTACAAGTAAGATATACATCTGATAATAGATGACTATATTGATGTGCCTATTAGCGAGTGTGTTATTGCTTTTAAAATGGATCTGTGTTAAGTTAATTTGGCATTGTAACAGATAATCTGGCTATTGTGCAAGGGGATCTTTTCTGTCTGATTTATTTACAATCATTAAAATGCAAAGATGATTATATCGCTCCATAAAATTAAGACGCATCCTAAGTATGAACAAGTTTTAACATTTCTTAAACTGACGCTAATCACGGGTAGTGCTCAGCTTTCTATCCAAGTTGTTGGTTTAATTTCAGGTATCGTAATAATTCGACTTCTTCCACCTCAGGAGTATGCATTCTACACCTTAGCCAATGCCATGATCGGAATGATGTCACTTTTGGCTGATGGAGGCATCTCGACTGGCGTGATGTCACAGGGCGGGAAGGTCTGGGATGATCCGGAGAAATTGGGCACCGTGTTGTTCACCGGTATGAAGTTAAGACGGCAATTCTCGCTGATCACGCTAGCCGTAACTGTACCTGCTTTCGCGTACCTTCTACTCCATCAAAATGCAAGTTTACTGGTAACTTTCTTGATCATCCTTTCCGTTATTCCTGCGTATTATGCATCCTTGTCGGACTCACTTCTTGAAATCGTACCGAAGCTACATCAAGACATTAAACCCCTACAACAAAACCAAATGGCGGTTGGTATATCAAGGTTGTTGCTATCTGCAGTTTTCTTGTTTTTCTTTCCCTGGGCTTTTATTGCTGTGATAGCGGCTGGTATCCCCAGGATCATCGGCAACATAAAACTTAGGGCAATAGCAGATAAATTTGTTGCCAAGGCAAGAACTGCTGACCCTTTGGTTGAAGCTGAAATAATAGCTGTAGTTAAGAGAAGTTTACCAGGCCTGATATATTACTGCTTATCAGGACAAATTACCATCTGGATTCTTTCCATATTCGGAAATACTTCATCATTAGCAGCTAGTGGGGCGCTTTCCAGACTGGGAATGGCCTTAAATGTACTTTTGGTCATGATGGGTACGCTTGTCGTTCCCCGATTCGCCAGATTACTGCCTGATCGAAAACTCCTGCTCACTAGGTTTTTGCAGATTTTCACTTGCATGGCAGCCGTTACTTGTATTGTACAAATGCTTGTCTTTACTTTCTCCAGCCAATTACTTTTTGTGCTAGGGCCGACTTACTTCCATTTAGAAAACGAATTGTTCGTCTACTTTTTGGGTAGCAATGTCACTCTATTAGTTTCAACCTGTTACGGGTTACATACCAGTAGAGGCTGGATCATAAAGCCTGTTTTTTCAATAGCTTACAATATTACCTTTTTGATTGTTGGAGTTTTGATCTTCAACGTATCTACCTTAATGGGTGTATTTTGGTTTACTCTGTTTGTTAGTTGTTCTCAACTATTGATGCATTCTCTCTTCACGCTCTACAAAATTCATCAAGAAGATTAAAGGTTTGTTAATTGAAGCTGCAGCTAACCTAGACCATGCAATGGATAATTTTTCCCATCAAGTGGGATTTACATCAAAGCCTGGAGCCTGAATACCTTAATTAAACGGAGGTACTGAAACGACTATATGCAACTAAACCAAAGCCAATTAGGACTAATTGTTAACTGTATTATAAACCTGATTTAGCATCAGTGATTTTCGATTTCGGCGTACACCACGAATTTGGAAACGGATTAGTTTTGATTGATTCAAGCTGAATAAGTATTTCGGTATGGTTGTACTAATTAGTTAGGTGACAGCAGAATACCGCTCCAGAATAATTCAAAAGATTTTTAATTGCGCAGGTGCGAATGTTGAAGGCATTTTCTGTTGCTGTCGTGTGGATCGTACAAAACCTCGCTGGTAATAAGCTAAAGTATCTTAAAAGCTTGATTAATTAGGGTTAAAAAAACGAAAGATCACAGAATATATATGCGCTTGTAAAAACACTGTTTTTGATGCGACCGAGTATTAAAGGATAGTGGAGTTCCTGTCATTTAATTACATAGTTGAAAGATCAACTTCCTGATAAGTTTAGCAGTGGATTTTAAGTTCAGAAAGATGTTATCTGAACATCAATGAACCTTTCAGAAGGAAAAGTTCAATTGCCTTGAATACTCAGGAGGACGAGTAAGTTTTTCAATGTTTTCCGATGATTGAGATTATCTTGAAAACATTTTGGCTATGAGGCGTTGTATTGGTGGATGTTAATAGGATTGAAAACTAATCAACCGGTAATAGTAGAACATTTGACACAGATTAAACATCTAGTTAGATGGGTATAGTTCCGTTGAAATCCATGAATAATAAAACGGCAGAGTTTCTGTTTATCGTTTTTCTGAATTCTAGATTTTAGTAGTGTGTTAACACGAATAGATTTCATTGTCATTGAACAAGTTTGTCCTTAAATGAACGGACGTATGATCTTCGAATATTCCAGGCCCTTACCAGATCAGCAGTGGTTACACCACTTAATCTGGTGATCCAGTTTTTGCGATCGTATTTCGACCAGGTTTGATACCCACTATGAATCAGAAAAGCAAAAGGATCCCAGGGCTTAGGAGAGCCGATAAAGTGAAGTATCATCTTCGTGGAAGCTTCTGGTCTTTGTGAAATTGGCGACCATTCGCAGTTGAACGATTTTGGAAGCTTCGCGAAATGACCGGAACACAAAATATTCAATATTGATTGATCTACTGATGGGAGTTCCAATGCATGTTGTCGTCCAATTTTCATACAATCTTCCTTTATGTTTTTTATTCTCCATTCTCGTAAATTCAAGAGCAATACACCGGAGTTAAAATATTCTAGGTTTCCGTCCAACCCTACTCTATCTGCATAAAACTTGTTTCCATAGGTAAATTTGAACCGTCCCCCGCCGACTGCTGCCAAACAGTGACCATCGAAATTAAATTGCTCGACTTTCAATACGTCTTCTTCCACGACCAGGTCGGAATCTAAATAAAGAACCTGATCTTCAGGGATGAGGTCGACCAGAAGTAGTCTACCATAACAGGTCCAGTCACCATGCAAGGACCGGAAGGAACCAAATGTTGCGTAAGGGTCGAAATCAATAAAGGAGAACTTGCCTCCAAATCCTTCCTGATTCAAGAGCTTTGCGATGTTCCTCTTATCCTTTTCGCTATGACCTGCACAAAGGAACCAAAGGGCCAACTTGCTTGAATCCGAACAATTTTGAATAAGCGAGGCAAGCGCAACGTGAAGTCCCTTTAAGCCTAACCTATTGTTACAAAAAGCAATATTCATATGTACTTTGGTTTTTGATTATATGATTACAATTTCACAGTGGTTTGCGATCGTAACGACGATGGAGAATTATTAATCTAACTATTGGCTTTTTTGTACCAGGATCGTTGATGGGCGTGCTTTCTTGTCAGCACGTGCAAAAAGCATGTATGGCCCATAGCTTGGAGCGCCTTGTATATACCAGCTAAAAATACCTCCTATGCTCCTATCGGAACTGGTAATGTTACTTTTAGGTTGTTGCATGCCGATATGAATGGCGCCATGATAATCTAGCCCAGAAGACCTCAGCTGGGCACTGAGATCTTCATCAAGTTCGCTTCCGGAGAAAATTGCATAATCCATCTGTGCCAGGAGTTTCATAAACCTGTCTTTTGGCTTGAAATCATTTTCCCGAATCCAATTACCATCATCGTCAAAACTAAACTGAATGTATGGGGTATACATTTCCCAGCCAAGTGATCTGCCGGTGAAGTAGAATTCGTAGGTAAAGGCTAAAAAGACCTTGTGATTACCAGTGCCAATTGCCGACCTTGCGGCCGCTTCAATTAGGTTCCTTTCACGTTGCGCACCATCCTTGTAAGCGAAGGCTGACCGGAGAACTACCGAGATGCATATGGACCAAAGCACTGTAAAAGCTAACAAACCTGCACTTACTCGTTGCACGGCAGGTTTGACTGATTTACGCTCTGCTTTTAGAAAAAGATTGCCCGTTAGTACCATAAAATATGGCAAGAGGTATAAAAGACGAAATTCGTAAACAAGGGTCGTTAAAATAATAATCAACGTAAATATGAAAGCTATTATGATACCCCGCTCCCGTCTGAAGAACAGCGCCCATACACCAAGTAATGGTAAAAAAGGGCCTAACGTTTTTATAAATGCCTTCGCGATTTTAGCCCAGGATTGGTAATTGAAAATACCAGAGATGCGTTCGAAGGATGTTTTGCTAGCATTAACATTCAATGCAACCATATTTTTCATATCCTCGAAAATTGGCGTTAGTTGATGCCGGATAGGGATAAGAAGCAATATCGAGGTAAGT
Source organism: Pedobacter sp. SAFR-022 (assembly GCF_051965375.1). NCBI lineage: Bacteria > Pseudomonadati > Bacteroidota > Sphingobacteriia > Sphingobacteriales > Sphingobacteriaceae > Pedobacter > Pedobacter sp. SAFR-022. The sequence goes on along the minus strand of NZ_JBQCME010000002.1, from coordinate 383,493 downwards.
AAGCCTCCAATAACGAAATATAAAAATAGCTTGCCTGTTTTTTGTAAAGAGTTTCTGGTAAAATGTCCGTCGTAAAAGGAGCTTAAAAACTCTGCAAGGATCAGGGGATAAAGGAACAAAGCGGAAGGCCATACAAAAGCGGATAAAGCAGCGAGTACGCCTGCAAGCATCACCAGAAGTATTCTCGTTGTTCCTTCTTTATTGCTGGAAAGCCGCAGCAGCCAACATGATGTTAAGCAAAAAGCGATCACCCAACTATCTGTTCTGGCCATCCGCTGTGAAAGCGTGAATAAAGGATCGAGCAAAAAAGCCAAGGAGAGTAAGCCAGCGAACGCTGCAGGAACCTTTCGTTGATTAAGCCAGGCTAATGCAACTGTTGCTGCTGCAAGGCCACCAATTAACGCGACAATACGGGGGCCCACTCCGGAAGTACCCCCAAACTGATAACCAAGTTCTGCAAAGACCGGACCCAAATAAGACCAGAGTAGAAGCGGTTTGTCGCCGGCGACCCACCAGGTTACAGACCACCGGCTTAGTGGATCCAGTGTGAGTCTGCCGTAGTCGGTAATCTGTGCTTCATCTTGCATTAAGCTAGGTAAGACATCTAGCGTACTTGCTTCTACCAAACACAAAATGACTGCTAGGATGAACCAAGTGATGAAAATCAGTTTAGTTATGCTTGCCTTGTCTTCGTACTTGTGGCTAATCGGATTATAGTTATTCGTTTGAAGCGCTTTAATGATCATCATTGAATTTGAAAGCTTTTCGATTTGTTAAATTTTTGGTGCCGCTCTCCGGATAGATCGCAAAGGCCACCTGATTTGTGAAGTAGGATCTCGGCTATAAATAGTTAATTGGCATGGGATCATGTGTGAGCAGTTCCGGCCCACGATTCTTGCATCTTAATGGTGACTACGGTTCCGCTAATCGCGAGTGCCGTCATGTTGCATTTTAGATCACCAGGAGGCCTAGAAATTTTCAACTTTCGCCGAAAATGCTTTTGGATTCTTAATCATGGCACAGAATGTCTCAGCGATATAAATTACCTCCTCCTGTTCCATAGGTACGTATAATGGTAGTATGATAGAATTATCCTGCATATCCTCCGATATAGGTAGTACAACCTCTTTGTGGGACCGTTTGTAAGCCGATTCCCGGTGCGTGGTCATCACTCCTCTCCGCGTAGCGATGCCCCAGTCTAGCAACAGTTGCATGAGTTCATTTCTTTTTAACCCGTATCCCGCTTTCAAATAGATGCTGTAAGATTGGAAGTTACTAAACTGTCCATTCTGCTCAGCCGGCAGTTTTATGTGTGGTAATCCCCGAAACGCTTCATTATAAAACCTTGCAACTTTGCGTCGTTCATTCACGATCCAATCCAGTTTCTCCAGCTGCTTTATTCCTATGGCCGCCTGGATATCTGTCATTCGATAGTTGTAACCAACTTCTACATGATCTTCAAAAACAACTTCTTTTGACTCGTGCCGAATTCTGTCATTTACAGACATTCCATGTTGGCGTAACATTTTAAGCCGCTCATAATAGTCTTGCCTACTCGTTGTGATCATTCCACCATCACCTGTAGAAATGACCTTTCGTGGATGAAATGAAAAGCATACAAGGTCCGAATGGCTGCCGATTTTGGCTTCTTTGTATGCTGATCCTGCAGCACAGGCCGCGTCTTCTATAATTGTCAGATTATATTTAATTGACAGTGCTTGAAAGGCATCCAAATCTGCAGGAAATCCAATTTGGTGAACTACTAATATGGCCTTTGTCTTTGAAGTGATGCGTCGTTCAACATCTACGGGATCAAGGTTGTAAGTTCCGGGTTCCACTTCCGCAAAGATTGGGGAGCCACCAACGTAGGTTATAGCGTTTGCCGTTGCGATATAACTTAAGGAGGGACAAATTACCTCGTCGCCCACCGTGATGCCGGCTACGATCATGGAAAGATGTAGAGCTGTTGTACAGTTGGACACGGCAACGGCATATTTCGCTCCTGTATAGGCAGCAAATTTCTCTTCAAATTCCTGCACTTTAGGACCCTGTGTTATCCATCCAGTCAATATGGTGTCGTAAGCTGCTCTTGCATCTTCTTCGGTAATGTAAGGTTTTGCTATTGGTATCATATTCTCTACTTTATCCAGTTTATTTCTTGAACATCACTCAGAAGATTTTGACAAGATACCCTTTCCGTGTAGTAAGCGATTGTCTCTTGAATGCCTTGGTCAAATGAATAAGAAGGTTCGAAATCGGTAAGTGCTTCAAATCTATCTGGTCGCACCCACAAGCGAGGTACATCAGCGGGTCGTTCAGGCTTGAAATTGATTCCAAGATCTGATTTCCTCATTTTAGAAAGTATATTTTCGAGTAAGTCCTTCATAGAGATCTCCCGCCCAGTCCCAATGTTGAAGGTTTTGCCTGTCAGCTCGTCTTGTCGACCACTTTCAGCAGTATCAAGCAGCGTCTGTAAGGCCAATGCAGTATCCTTTACAAAGAAGAAATCTCTTGTGATGTCCCCCTTGCCGAATAGAACTGGGGCTTCGCCATATAGTATTTTGACGATACTCCGGGGAATGATCTCGCCTGCGTCACCTTCATAATGGGCTCTAGGTCCATAATTATTGAAGATCCTTAGAACGGTAATTGGAAGTTTATAACACTCGTAGTAGGCATTGGCATAGTGTTCTCCGGCCAGTTTACTCGCCCCATAAACTGTGAGCGGATGGGTTGGAGCCGCCTCTGTTATGGGGAAGTTAGTCGTACGTCCGTAGATTTCAGAAGTTGATATATAAAAAACATGCTTGACTGCTACATTTCGGGCCGCTTCTAAGATGTTTAGGGTCCCCTCAGCATTTACCCTGTGATTTTCGAATGGACTGTGAATGGAATGACGTACGCCCAGGCATGCCAGGTGAAACACGAAATCTACCGCCTCCATAGCTTCTCTACAAGTAGATTTACTTAATATATCTCCCTGAATAAAGCTGAAATCCCGATAACTTTGCGCATGATCGAGATTTTCCAAAGATCCGTTGGATAAGTTATCCAACACGGTCACGCGGTAACCGCTCTCCAGCAGTCTATCTGTTAAATGAGAGCCAATAAAGCCAGCACCTCCTGTTACTAAAATATGTTTCATGTTGACTTAATGTTTTGGGATTTGTTCTAACCCTTCTAGCTGTGCCCTTGGTGGAAGGGTATGGAGATTATTTTTGGACTCAAGTACCAGCGCCGGGTTTCCTGCGACAGTAGTGTTCTCAGATATACTTCTAATAACATTACTTCCAAGGCCAACCAAGGCCTTATCTCCAATCTGTACTCCATTAATGACGTTTGTACCACTTCCGATGTAGCAGTTCTTCCCTATGCTTGTGCCACCGGCGATCACCACGTTACTGCCGATAAGCGTATAGTCATTCACCTTGACGTCATGATGAATGACTGAATTTGGCAATATGCATACGTGATTTTTGATTATTGCATTACTTGTAATAACAACGCCAGCCATGATCAGGCAATTGTAACCGATACTTACGTTTCTTCCGATAGAAGCTCTCGGATGAATTGCCGTGATAAACCGATCCGGGTTTAGCTTTAGCGAGTTGATGTTTTCATTACGGTTCCGGAATGAAGATGGACTCCCGGGCACTGCCAACACCAATAACTCGGAATAATCTTCGATAATCGATCTCCGGAATATCTTGTGGTTGGAAGAGCACTTTCCTTGGTCATCATCAATGAAACCAATCACTTCATATACCTCATGGTCTATGCAATCCAGGGCCTCAATCCCATTCCCATTATAGGGGAAGATTACCAGCTTTCGTTTCGCCATTAGTCGTTCGGTTAATTTTAGTCTCATGTGAAGTCGTTCTAACCTCAGGGAATTGAGCATTGAACCAGCGCATGTCGCATTTAGGCTTGCGCCTGGTTATTCAGGCTCAGTATCAGAATTCCGGCTATTATGAACAGGAGCCCCACGTAAGAGCCAAAAGAAAGGCGGTCTTGAAATAAGTAGTAGCCGACCACGACGGTTAACAAAAAATTTATGCCCGTGGCGATAGGAATTACAAATGAAAACTGACTGCCTGATAGTGCTTTAAACATGGCCAGCGCAGAGAAAATAATGAATAATGCAGCAACCACAAAATGGCCATTGAAAAAAAGGCTCACCCAGTCTTGCCAGCCAGCTAATTTAATATGCTTTAGTTGGAGCTTGACAATAGCCGCACCGCAGACATTAAAAGTCGCGTAAATCAGTATATAAAAAATTGTTAACTGCATTTTACAAAACGTGTATTTCTTCAGGTGCCATAACCTTGGATAAAATGTTAAGGTCCGCTGCTTCCTCAATTACAAACACTGGGCGCTTTCGACTCGCGTCAAGTGTACGCCATAAATATTCGGCAATAATGCCAAGCGATATGTTTGTAATTCCGAAGCCAAGCATAAGAACGGACATGAGTGCAGGCCAGCCACTTGCCAAATCATCAAACAGGAGCGTGCGAACAACAATATAGGCAGTCCAAATTAGACCGAGAATAAAGAATGTTATGCCGACTAGCGATACCAGCCGTATCGGTGCAAACGAAAACGCTACAAACGAATCGATGAATAGCTTTATCTTTTTAGAAACCGTCCATTTAGATTTTCCGACAAGTCTCGCTTTTTTGTAATAGGTGACAGCTGATTGTTTAAAACCGAGGCTAAGTACCTGAATGAAGATGGATGAATTACTTTCAATATTATTGTTGAGGCAATTCTGAACCTTTCGGCTGAACATCACAATATCAAATCCATTTTTTGGAAAGTTCGATACAGCATATTTTTGCATCATGTATGCGTATCCTTTGGAAAAAAGCTTTTCCGTTCTAGTCGTTTCCGTTGAGTTGCGGTAAGCCCAGCATATATCGGCTTGAGAATCTTTAATTTTGGCAACCATGCTGTCTAACAGCTCTATCGGGTCCTGCAAGTCTGCATACATAAAGGTGATGTATTCTCCAGTTGCACGTTCAATCCCAGCTCTCAAAGCTGCATGTGAACCGAAGTTCTTGGATAAGCTGATAATTCTTGCAACATACGAGAAGTGTTTTGCAGTTTTTAGCTTTTCGACGGTGTTGTCGGTTGAGCCATCATTTACAAAGAGGACCTCTGCGGAGTAATCAGTTCTTTGGAGAAAAAAGGTATTTAGTTCCCCGACCAACATATCAATATTATCCTGCTCGTTCAGAACAGGAATGATCACAGAAAGTCTCATATTCCAAAATTTTAGGATTCTGCAAAAGCTTGCTTAGTATCTGCAGTTTAAAAGGTGTTTACTGTTTCGATTATGTAGGACACCTCCGAATCACTCAATTCAGCATACATAGGGAGTGAAAGACAGTGTTGAGCTAGATATTCAGCATTTGGACATGCACCTGAATTATACTGCAAATGTGAATAGGCTTTTTGTAGATGACAAGGTACAGGATAGTGTAAACCGGCATGTATATGATGTTTCTTAAGATATTCGCTTAGTCCATCCCTGTCCTCAGTGAGTACCACAAACAAATGATAAACAGAATCTGCCCAGTCAGGTTGCGCTTGCATGGTTATCTTGGTATTGTAGATTTCGGACTGGTACCGTGCAGCAATTCCCTTTCGTCGGCGATTCCAGCCTGGAAGATGCCTTAGCTTAACTTGCAAGGATGCCGCTTCAAGTCCCCCCATTCGCATATTGTATCCTATCTCGTCATGATAGTATCGAATCAAGGATCCATGATTACGCAGACTTAACAATTGCCTATGAATGCGGTCATCATTTGTACTGATTCCGCCAGCTTCTCCGCAGGCACCAAGATTTTTCCCGGGGTAGAAGCTGAAGCATGCCAGATTACCGAAGCTCCCTACAGGCTGACCAAGGAATTTAGCACCTTGAGCTTGGGCCGCATCTTCTATAAAATGCAAGTTGTGTTTAATGCACAGTTCCTGAATGCCTTTTACATCAAATGGCTGTCCATATAGATGCACCCCAATGATAGCTTTGGTTCTGGAATTAATCTGCTCTTCAACTGCATTTACATCTATTTGCCACGTGTCCGGTGTGCAATCGACAAATACGGGCGTTGCTCCGCTGTATGTTACTCCCCAGGCTGTAGCAATAAAGGTATTTGCCGGTACAATGACCTCATCGCCCAGCCCGATGCCCAATGTAATCATCGCGAGTTGCAAAGCCGATGTGCCATTGTTTACTCCAACAGCGTGTTTAGTGCCACAAAAAGTAGCAAACGCCTGCTCAAATTCCTCAACAAATGTGCCCCCGGAGAAAGCGGCACTATCATAAACTTTCTCGAAAGCAACAAACATCTCCTCTTTTATTTGTTGATGCTGTTTCTTTAGGTCCAGGCAGGATATCGTGTCCCTGAATGCTACTGTTTCCATCTAAGCTGTTATTTGATTTAGTGATTTGATAAATCTGGCGGGATTTCCTGCGTAAACGGTGTCTGCTGGAATATCTTTGGTGACCACTGAACCAGCACCAACCAATGCATTCTTGCCGATCTTAACCCCACATAGGATCGTGACGCTAGAACCTATCGAAGCCCCTTCAGCTATGAAGGTTTCGATACAAGTCCAGCTTTTCTCAGTTTGCAGGGCCCCATTCTGGTCCGTGGCGCGCGGAAAAAGGTCATTAATGAAGGTGACATTATGGCCGATAAAAACATTATCCGAGATGTGCACGCCTTCACAAATGAAACTATGACTGGAGATCTTGCAGTTCTTGCCGATCGTGGCACCTTTTTGAATTTCCACAAAGGACCCGATTTTGGTTCCATCACCTATGGAACAGCCGTAGACGTTAACGAAATTATAAATGTGAACATTATCTCCTAATTCCACGTCTATAATACTCTGTCGCTCGTTGTTTATGGTAATTCTTTTCATCTAGTTAGTTAAAATAGGTGCAGGTACATGGTTTTCTTCAGGCACAAGTGCGTTTAAGAGGACTTCACATCCGTTGTGCTTAATAGACTTGTTGGATGCCTCCAGGATTTTTATGACCGCTAAACCCAGATTTGAAGAGGATTTTGGCTCTTTATTGTTTATTATGCATAAAATGAAGTCGTTTGCCATTTCCAGCAGTGCTTCATTAGTATTTAATTTTGGTACATGTATGTCCCCGATCCTGTAGTCGACCAGAATACTATTTTTGTCTTGCAACCTGGAATGTTTATATCCTGAATCATAAATCTTTACCTTTTCTGTCGGTTCCAGGTCGTTGTATAAGATCATTTTCTGGTCGCCTCCAATTAGCATCGTCCTCAACTTCACCGGACTGGTCCATGAGCAACTGAAATGTGCTATGAAGCCTGATTTATAGTTGACAGTTAAGTAGGCAATATTCTCCATTTCATTGCTGGTATGTGTAATTCCAGTTGCGTTCACGCTGTACGCTTGTTCATCAATTAAATAGTTCAGGATAGAGATGTCATGTGGTGCCAGATCCCATAGTACATTAATGTCCGGTTGAAACAGTCCCAGGTTTATTCGTGTAGAGTCTAGATATTTAATGCTTCCGAGTTCACCACTGTCGATTAACTGTTTCATTTTTGTAACCGCCCCAGTGTAAAGAAAGGTGTGGTCTACCATCAGCAATAAATTTTTCTCCCGGGCAAGATTTATAAGGATTTCAGCCTCCTCTATAGAGGATGTCATCGGCTTTTCCAAAAGCACATGTTTTCCCTGCATCAAAGCCAATTCTGCGAGCTGAAAGTGCGTCGACACTGGTGTAGCAATGATTACAGCATCAATATCCTTACTGTAAATTAAACTATTAGCGTCCTTGTACCCTTTGATATTCGCGTACAGCTTGCTCATGTTCATTAAACGTTCTGGACGTGGATCGGCGACAGCGACAACTCTGCAATTGGTTGCAAGGTTAAAATTTCTGACTAAGTTGGGGCCCCAATAGCCGAAGCCAATTATTCCTACATTGACCATAATAAGTTTGTCTTTATGAAGTTGTTGTTGATAGCAGAATCGGTTCAGCTTACATCTTTGAGAATGGCTGATCATAGCCGTTTCAAATCCGTGCGGAACTAAGATTTGTGAATGTGCTAAGTTGTATTGATAGTGAAACTATTGAGTTATTAGGAGCGTTTGCAGACCTGCATATTCGTCCTTTGGAGGTTTGTTAGATGTTGAAACACGGCTTCGCCCTTTGTCAGTCCCAACAGGAGTCGTTTTCTGTATTATGGATTCAGAATCAGCTTTTGAGCTTCTTACTGATGTGAATTTAAGTTAAGAACTTTAAATAAACGAACCTTTTTGTGAATTGTGAAGTGTGTGGCTGTTGTATGTGAAATGATGTGCAACTGTCTTTATTTCAGCATTATATCTGCTGTTGAGTTACAGGTATACCGTGCCGGTGTAAACATAGCGTCGGAATTAGTTTTGATAGACTTAGTGAAAGCTTAAGCAATAAAGTGGTACAACTTGCTTGGGCGGCTAAGTGTTAAATGTCGTGACAAGAGAATACTAAAAAACAGAAAAGCAGATATAATATTAATCACATCTGCTTTTCTGCTTTCATCCGACCGATCTTAGCCGCATTTAGAAGACCCACAGTCTTTACATGTCAGGCAACCTTCCTGATATTGAAGGTTTGTAGAGTTGCAATTTTGGCAAAGTTGTTTTTTTGCTTCCGTACCATCAGGTACATAACGCTTTAGGGCGCGTGCCACCCCATTTTTCCAGGTGTTTATCGCCTCATCCAGCTGTAAACTATTTATCAGGTCAACGACTTTCTCTATTGGCATGCCGTGTCTAAGTGTGCTCGATATTAACTTTGCGTAATTCCAATACTCAGGGTTGAACTTGTAGGACAATCCCTCTATCGTAGTTTTATGTCCACGCTTGTTCTTGTACTGAAAGTCATAACGTGAATTACCATCTGCGTCACGATTCTTAATTATTACTCCATCATTTACCCAGCGTGGAATTAGAATTCCATCTTCATCATCAGCGAATCCCGTGAATATTTCATATGGTTTGCCGTCTATTAGGCCAATGAAAGCAATCCACTTATCTCTACTATTTTGGAATCTAACCACATCAGCTTCCAATATCACGGGCCGGGTAGTCGGAAAAGCACGTTCTGCAGTTTCGGTTACGGCTTCTTCCTTTTTCTCTGTGTTCGATATCAGTACTCCTGCACGTGAACCGTCTCGGTAGACAGTGACACCTTTACAGCCAGACTTCCACGCTTCCATGTAAAGTTCACCTACCACCTCTTCTGTAACATCAGCCGGCATGTTGATCGTGACGCTAATAGAATGATCAATCCATTTTTGAATAGCACCTTGCATTCTCACCTTTTTAAGATAGTCTACATCGTTAGATGTTGCCTTATGATATGGAGATTGTGCAACAAGGTCATCAAGTTCTTTTTGTGTGTAATTTTTAGTAAGATCCTTTCCATTGACCTCCATCCACTGCTTGAATCTATGGTGAAATACCACATATTCTTCCCAAGAATCACCAACTTCGTCGACGAAGTCTACACGAACATCTTTATCATTCGGATTGACCTTGCGCCTGCGTTTGTAAACTGGCATAAATACAGGTTCAATTCCAGAACTGGTTTGCGACATCAAACTGGTCGTACCCGTCGGTGCAATGGTAAGCAGGGCGATATTTCGTCTACCGTGCTCTAGCATCTCGTAATATAACTGAGCATCGGCCTCTTTCAAACGGAGTATAAAAGGATTTTTCTTCTCTCTTTCAGCATCGAATATTGCGAAGGCTCCTCTTTCTTTAGCTGTGTTTACAGAAGCTCTATACGCCTCGATCGCAATAAACCTGTGTATCTCAATTGCGAAGGCCGTGCCTTCGTCACTGCCATATCGAAGTCCCATTGCCGCAAGCATGTCTCCTTCTGCGGTAATGCCAATTCCGGTTCTTCTGCCTTCATTAGCCTTATTCCTGATGTTTATCCACAAGTTTTTTTCTGTACGTTTAAGTTCTTCATCTTCAGGATCATCTGCAATCTTCTGTAAAATCGCATCGATCTTCTCCAGTTCCAAGTCGATAATGTCATCCATGATGCGCTGAGAGGCATGAATATGCTCTTTGAATAAGTCCCAGTTAAAGTAAGCCTCTTTTGTAAATGGGGCCTCCACATAGGAAAATAAGTTTATTGCAAGTAGCCTGCAAGAATCATATGGGCAAAGTGGTATCTCGCCGCAGGGATTCGTTGAAACCGTATTGTAACCTAAATCTGCATAGCAGTCAGGAACGGATTCCCTGATAATGGTATCCCAGAACAAAATGCCTGGCTCCGCAGAACGCCATGCATTGTGGACTATTTTTTTCCATAGTGCCACTGGATCAATTTCTTTGCTATAAAGTGGATCTGCAGAATTAACTGGATATTGTTGTTTGTAGGTTTTTCCGGCCTGCACTGCTTCCATAAATTCATCATCTATCCGTACAGAAACGTTGGCACCAGTAACCTTTCCTTGTTCCAGTTTAGCATCAATGAAACCCTCAGAATCGGGATGTTTAATCGCAACTGAAAGCATGAGGGCACCTCTTCTTCCATCCTGAGCCACCTCACGAGTAGAGTTTGAAAAGCGTTCCATGAAAGGGACAATACCGGTTGAGGTTAATGCTGAGTTTTTTACCGGCGACCCTTTGGGGCGGATATGGGAAAGATCATGACCAACACCACCGCGCCTCTTCATCAGCTGCACTTGCTCCTGGTCTATTTTCATGATGCCTCCGTAAGAATCCGAATCACCTTCGTTCCCGATTACAAAGCAGTTAGATAAAGAGGCGATCTGATAGGGATTACCAATTCCGGTCATTGGGCTACCCTGAGGAATAATATATTTAAAATCTTTAATCAACTCATAAATAGCCTCCTCAGACAAAGGGTTAGAGTACTTTTGTTCAATTCTAGCCACCTCTCCTGCTATTCGTCGATGCATGTCATTGGGAGTTTTCTCGAAGATGTTTCCAAAGGAATCCTTCAATGCATACTTGTTCACCCACACTCTGGCGGCAAGATCATCCCCATTGAAATATATAAGTGATGCTCTATATGCTTCATCTGCGGTATAGGTCACTTCCTCTTTAGACTGATTTGCTATTTCCATGATAAATTAAGTTGATTTAAAAGAATTGATTCAAATCTAATCAAATGTCAAGTTTAAATAGTCATTCAGGTATAAAGTTATCAAAATAAATATGTAACTATCTAGTAACCACAACAATATTAATTGTCGTAGGTAAAAATGTTTCAAATTATTGTTACATATATAGAAGTTTGTGTATTTTATTTAAATGAGTGTCAGACAAAGTGGAATTAAATGGTTGCGACTTTCTGCGGCATGACCTTCCGCTTGTTCCAAGCGTAAATCTTGTTTGACATGCGAAAACCATGTGAAATATTAGCATTGATACATGCTGAACAAAAAACACCCACTATTTAGGTCAACTCACATTTTAAGTCGTAACAATAGTGGTGGCAAAGAAGACTTTAATATATTTTTCAACGAGCCTTTCATCTCGTTGTAGTAGTCCAGCGCACCTCCATATCCATTTAAGTAAAGCCATGAAAAGAGCCTTACCCGAATTGCAGGTGATAGCTTGCGAAGTTCATCCAGCAAAAGCATTTTTTCTTCATTACCATAGACGTCCCAACCTAGGCAGTTAGCATGACTGCAAGCCAGATGAGTTTTTCTCCGAATTAATGCCTGCTGAGTCCATCTTCGAGCGTTGTAAGCTGGACCAATCACCTCATCAAAAACCCTCCTTATTCCTTCAATCTCGCTTCTCTTGCGTCGGGTTCTCAGCTTTTGTTGATCCGTCCATACACGATAGCAGGCCAAGGTTTCTGAGATGTAAATGTTCCCATAGCCAGCAGCTGAAATGGCGGTAGCTAAGTGATAATCCTCCCCAAAATTGGGTCTGTCTGAAAGATAGTTCACGCGTTTAAGCGCACTTTTTCTAAACATGATAATATTTGCGGCTACTTTGTAGCCTTTAGGAGCCTCCTTTAGTGCTTCAACATCGGACTGAAATCCAGCTTTTCTAAAAAGCCTTCGCTCTTTCGAATTTGAGCCGTTTTCATCCACCTCTTGCACTGCGGCATGCGCATAGCCTGCATTGGGATGTCTCAATAATGCCGTGGCGAGCTGCTCAATGTAGCCTGGCTTCAGGTAGTCATCGGAGTCTAGACGAACTATAAATTCACCTGAGGCCATGCGAAGGCAGGCGTCAACATTTTTGGCAATACCAAGATTATACGAATGTCTTATAACCTTCAGACAAGAGATTTCTTCCGAAAGTCTATCCAGAATCATGCAGGTTGAGTCTGTACTGCAATCGTCGCAAACAATAATTTCAAATGGCCTTGAGGTTTGCTCCAATACGCTTCGGATCGCTTGCTCGAGAAAGACATCTTGATTATACGTGCAAATACAGACGGAGATCGTTGGTCTATTTTTTTCCATAAGGATCACTATGCTCTAGGTCTTTAATCAGTTTTTTGGCTGCTTCTACCGCGCAAAACGGCTTTTTTGGTCTTGCAGGGCTCAAGCATGCTTCAATGCATCCATCATGAAGCGCGTAGATGCCATCAAAAAATTTAGGCGTATCAACGTCTCTTGCAATCCAGGTTTGCCCTACACAGATCACCGGGAGTTTATGTTCCAGCATTGCTGCAACCGTACCGCTTTTATCAATCATCGCAAATGCGCTTGTTGAAATGCCGATGTCTGCGTTGCTCAATAAAAAGGAAATCGTTTCTGCAGGTTGTTCACCTTTCACATCAACAGAGATTCCCGCTGACATACAGGACGATACCCAAAGCTCCTGACATGTTCCGCATCTACCGACTAGCGTCAGCTTAATCTTAAGGCCATGTCGTTCCATAAATTTAGATGCCAGTTCGATAAACTTAGCCAGCTGTGCTTGAGGATGTATTGTCCCAAAGACAATCAAGGAAATTTCGGAGAAGTTTGGACTATTGAACCAGTTATCGGCACAGTTAATATCAGGTACAGCCGATTCAACGTGCTGTAATTGATACGCCCTAGCTTTTACTGGAATGTTGGAAAATAGTGGCAAATATCTGACATTAAGTCCCAGATGAATCAATTGTGCATGATATAGTTGACAAGGAGTATGAATACTTTTCGGCCGTAACTTGGTGATTAAAGCCTTTATAATCTGCTTCTGAAGGCAACCCCATATAACATGTTTTCTGGATGTGCCTTTTGGCATTCCAACCCAGAGTTCATGAAACATGATGTGCCACTTGAATCCGACCTCCAACTTTTTCAAAAAGGATCCTAAAGCCAATGGCAGCCCTTTGCTTTGGAAGGAAAACGGTACAAATTGCAAACTTACCCAATCTGGATTCAACTGCTTAAGCCAAGCTTTAGAAAGTTCAAGCCGGTGCTTCTCTGGCAGAGTCGAAGGAACTCTCAACGTGCGTACCTCGTGTATCAATCCTGGCACAATATCATTTACGTCACTATTGTTTACGAACCAATCATTTATGGAGAGAATACTAACCTTGTGCCCGACGCCACTGAGCACTTCAGCTAACCTAATGGTATAATCTCCTACACCATCACACCCGGGCTCAAGCGTACCACAAATAAAAACGATTTCCATTATCAGTTAGGCTGTTTTCAGAGGATAAGTTTTGTTTAAAAAATCGATAAAATCTTGTATAAGCTTTTTGCTTGCAAATTTCTCAACTACAATCCTCCTTGTTCTTTCCCCTTCAATGCTTAGTCTGTTCATTTGCGCCGATTCGATGTTTATTCCATTCACCACCGTACAATCTTTGATTTTTTTGTATAAATTCCCCTTCACACTCAGATCTACAAAGCCAGAGTACTCGTTACCTAAAATAAATTGAGCAGCTTTATGTGGGTGACAGATAATAGGAAGTCCGTGCAAACCGGCTTCTACTAGCACTGCACCTAGCCCCTCATTTAAGCTGGGTAACACAAATAGGTCTGCCGCGCGATATGCCTTCCCCAAATCGTCCTGATTAAACGTGTGCCATCGAACGTTAATATGCAACTCCGCAGCTAGTCTTTTTAGATATGGCGTTTCATTTTCAGGCTGACCACAAAGGAGTAACAAAACGTCATTTAAGCCGTTGGCCATTTCCTCAAGTAAGTAATTTATGCGCTTATGATGAATGTTCCATGCTGCTACACACAACAATACAAATTGACGCTCATGAACGCCGAGTGCATTTCTGGCCTCAGACTTTGTGTATGCATAATCCGGTTCTTTACAAATATGAGGGATAACAGCACATCTTTCTGCCGCTGTGCCGGCTACTAATGCTTCCTGAAGGGCAAATTGGTGTAAATAAATCTGATAGTCAAATTGCTTTGCGAAATCGTGTCCAACAGGAGCACCATCACAAAACATCAAGCGATACTTCAGCTTAAATGCTTTCCGGTATTTCAACAGCATTTTAGCAAGCGTAGCTTCCTGGAGCCATATGATATCGGGTTTGTAGACAAGCAGCTGAAGTAGGAAGCCGAAACTATACGTCAGTTGCTCAAGTCTACACCCATCATGGATTACGCCTGTAATCCTCAGGATCTGGGCAACTTTCCCGTTTCTGGGTAAGTTCCAAATTCTGCTAGCACCCGGGAACTTGCCACCAGAAAATAATTTCGCGCTGATTTGCTTTTGAAGCTTGATATGATTGTACCAGGTGCTCGTCGAAATTTCAAAACCTCGGGAAATGTTACCTAATCCTGCACTTAGGAAAGCGATTTTCAATTCTCTTTCACCGATAAAGACCTTTTGTGTTTCCATTTAATCAGTAACAGCTATTCTTGTCTGCTAATTGGCAAATTTCTTAGCCACACACATCAGTGAAAGAGCACTGGTTTTTGCGCCCGGATTTCTTCCTGACAGAATATTTCCGATTCGGTATTTCAAGTCGGCTTTGCCAAGTTTTCCTTTTAGTGCATCAGCTCCTACCTCATGATTATGAGGATAAACGTTTACCGAGAACCCGAGCGGGCCAAGGAGATTTTTAAACATATCTTGTGTTACACCATGCCCGGGTTTGTGATGTATTTCAGTGGCGAGTGCCCAATACTGCTGATTATCGGTTTTGTGAAACCCGTGCCCAATTAGCTTGTAGTAGTATAGCCGACCATTCCACAGCAACTTTGCTAGACCCTTATAGTTCCAGGCACTTTTTTGAGGATCATGATCTGTAACTAATAAACCTCCGGGCTTAACAAGGCGGGCTGCTTCCTTTAATACAGCTTCCATATCTTCACAGTGATGTAATGCCGCATTCAAAGTGACGATGTCGGCAAATCCCGATATCAGCGGTAAATTGGTAGCGTCGGCGAGTAATGGCGTGTATCCAAGGTCCGCTGCAATCTCTAGAGATTTTGGAGCCACATCGATGCCGATAAGCACTTTAGGTTTACCCTTCAAGGTCGCAAAGATATTACCAGGACCACAGCCAATATCTACCACAACTTTGTCTGTCCAGTCGCCCAGTGCCGCGGTCCATCTGGATTTAAAGTTTTCATTTCTGTGGCAATAAATTAAGTATTCTTCGGCCCAATCGAAATTTCCGAAATAGTAGGCGTTGGCCTTAATTGCTTCTGATGGGTTTGGGATTGAACACTCTAGGTAACTGCCCACTTCATTGATTTCAGTACCTGCTTTGAGGTAAGGACTAATGATCGTTTTCATACTCGGTTTTTTTGTTTATTTGGTAATATTTGAATTGTGAATTTTTATTCTGCACTCGTACTCAAACCTTAACCTCCATCGGTGCGAATTGAGCATTCATATTGTATTGAATCGTTTCAGGAACATCAAACTCATAAGCTTGTTCAAGGTGCGATGAGTACTGGGAGATAATATTTGCGATAGAAAAATTTTCCGAAGCATAGCGCTTAGCATTGTTACTTAGCTCGCTGATGTCACTTTCCAGCCCAGTTCGAATAACCGAAATCAAGGATTCGACATTCTCTGGAACAGCAATCAGACCAAGGTGGTGTTCGGCTACTAATTTGTATAATGAGGAACTTTTAATTGTAGTTACAACCGGGACGCCTCCGACTGCCAGTATGTTCGTCAACTTAGAAGGCATGACCAGATCAGTGGCATTCGCTTTTTGAATAATCAAATGCAGGTCTGCCATATTCAGGAAGTGGTTCAATTTCTCGATCGGCTGTGTTGGAAGAAAAGTTAAATTGTCAAGTTTTAGCTTTTCCTTGATGGCAAAAAGTTTGTTTAGGTATGGACCGGAACCACAAATAACGAATTTGATTTGTGGTTGGTCACAAAAGGAAGCTGCAGCATAAAGGATGTTTTCTAAGCCCTGCTTTTCACCAATTGCACCGGAATAGAGCACAATTTTATCGGTCTTTTTAAAATTAAACTCTTCCTTCAACGAAGATTTATCATGTTCGGGAAAAATCACCTTGTAATCGACCCAGTTTGGAAAGAACTGAACCCTACGTCCGCATTTTAACGTAACCTTTTCCATCATGCCAGCGGAAACACTGCTAACAACATCTGCCCTTTTCAGAATGTACTTTTCAATGCCAAAAAGGATTTCAATAAGTGGTTTGGATTTTATAATATTTAGGTCCCGTGCAGCATCAATCTGTAGATCCTGAATGTGATACAGAAATTTTGCACCCTTTATCTTCTTGTACAATATTGCGAGAAGGCCCGTTTCAAACGAGGGAACCACAGAAATAACATAATCGTGCTTTTTCTTAAACAAAAGGGCAAAAATGATCAGGAACGATGAAACGAAAAATGAAAGACCATTAAGCATTCTCTTAGCACCTGTAGGGGTACTTGGAACATATTGCGGACATCTGTAAATACTCACATTCCTTTCATAAAAAGGCTTGTAATATTTGACCTCTTTCCGGTACCAAAACGCCTTTTTTGCGTAGGGTTGCTGAACTTTCCATTGTGGATAATAGGGAAATGACGTAACGACTGTACAATCATATCCATTTTGTGCTAACCAGTCTATCATCTCCCCATTGTATTTTCCAATTCCGATGGGTTCTGGATAGAAGTTGCCTCCGATTAATAGTACTCGAGGTTGCATAATTTGAGATGTTTGTGATGAACATTAAAAAAGATTTAGTCACGTTGAGCAATTTGACCGCTAGAGTAGCAGTTGTTTAATTCGCAGATTGAATGTTCTTTGTAATAGTTGTAGGTTCAACTTTGTCTTCAGAATAGGAATACATCAATAATCCTATTAGGGTATACGCGGCAATGTTAAAGAGATCGTGGTGATCAAGTGAGGAGTTCTGAGCCCAGTTTCTGTCTAATGCAACCAGAAACAGTGCTATTCGAAAGCAGTTTACCAGGTAAATACAAAATATTCCGCCAATCCACCATAGAAGTTTCTTTTTCAAATTTCCTGAGTTTACGATAACAAAGGCCGTCCAGAAGCTCATGATTCCAATTCCCAAACAAGGAAGCCATATTTCTACTTCTATATCAGTTCCTATTTTCATCATCTGGGCGCCGGAGATATAGGACTCGGTTCCGAGTGCATTCGCGATAACATTAGCGGCTACCATCAAAATGCTCCGAATCCATTGAATGTAGTTAAGGTAGCTGTCAAGAAACGGGCTATATTGTGCCCCCTCCGGAGATACTATTCCGTGGTAACCAATGGAAAAGAAGTTTAGAACCAAGGTAACCGCTGTGAGCTTCAGAAAAAATGTAAAACTGAAGTGTTTTATCCATTCCATTTCATTGTAGTAAAACAATAGTCCTTATCAGCCGGGTTGGTTTACTAAAGACTATTGTTGGTTAAAGGTTAGTTCTGATTTGCCTTGCGTTTGTTATAGGCTTTTTTAATACCATATGCCACGCCGGCAGCGATTAATAAGCTGGCGCCACCATCAAAAGGTGCACCATGGTGTCCCGGATTACCCGGGTTGGTCTTCGGCGGAATGTTAAGCGCACTTGCCGCCATTGTCATGCAGGTTAAACATGACACCAGGAGAATTTTCATTGTCATTTTTTTCATAATAATTGATTAAGGGTTTAAACAGATAAGTAATAAGTTCACGAGATACGTGCTGGAGATGTGATTTAGAGCTGGCTTTCTCTTATTTTGCAGTAAATCTGGGTGTAATAAGAAGTCCGGAGTATCGCATGTGCAAACCCTCTGGCACCATCCCGAAATCCGCGGAATAGAATATATGTTCCTAAAAAAAAAAGAGGTATAATAAAAATGCTCTTCATCAGGCGATACTTTAACTTTTGCTTCAATGTCCAGTGCTCAGATGCATTTCGTTTTTGAATCGCTTTCAAGAACCTTGCGGCCTCCCAACTTGCATATTCATTATGTTTAATCACAAACTTTGAAGTTCCATTTAAATCCCTGTGGTCGATCTTGCATTTAATGCTTCCTATTTCGCCAAGAATAATCGGGTGTTCGTGCACTTCCATATCGAGGTTGCTCCACCTATCCTCATCAATTTGTTCGTATTCGCCTTTGCCGACCTGAAATAACGCTAGCTTTTTCAAGGGATAACCACCTTTAAGCTCTTTCCCAAGGAAGTAAACCGTATAGTTCAGCCAGTATCCGCTTTTTTCACTACCGGGTAGTGTAGACCAAAGCTCTGTTTTGAATTCTGGTGTAAGATACTCGTCTGCATCGACGAACAACACCCATTTAGTGGCGAGCGTATGATTTCTTAAAAACCAGTTTCTTTTTTTTGGAAATTTTCCATTCCATGCAAAGTCAATCACCTCTGCTCCATAACTTGCGGCAATTTCTTTGGTACGATCGGTACTACCAGAATCAAGTACAACAACATGTGCAGCCAGATCTCTACCAATCGCTTCAAGACATTTCGGTAAATTTATTTGTTCATTTTTTACTGGAATTGCAATCGTTAGGTCAAGCAGGTCATTGTGCGACAGCACAGGCAAAGTCTGCACCTTTGCGGGATCTAGTGTTTCACTTTCTAAAATTATGGTACTGTTTATCATAGGTATTATCGTTGAATATTCTTGCTTTTATTGGTTTACAAGGGTGACCAGCGCAAATTGTCCAGTCTGGCATATTCTTGGTAACCACGGAACGAGCACCTATTACGCAGCCCTTGCCGATGGTAATTCCTGGGTGGACGAATGCTTCTGCAGCTATCCAGGCATGATCTCCGACGTGTATAGGCATCGTGATCAGCGGGAAACCACTGCTACTATGATCGTGAGTTCCAGTGACCAAATGGGCTCCCTGGGATACTACTGCTCGCTTACCAATTGATATTTCTCCTTGCGAATAGAGGGTCACACCTTTCGCAATGCCGCATTCATCTGCGAGTATTAAGTTCCATGGGGCCCAGATTTTTACGCCAGGGTAAACATGAACCCGTTTACCGACCTTTGCTCCGAAAATGCGTAGTAGAAATCCTCTCCACCTATGGAATGGACGTGGTGAAGGATTAAAAAACAGGGTAGCTACAACTTCCCAGACTAACCTCATCACCCTATTTTTCAAAGAAAAAGACGCTCCAGCGTGAGTGTCGCTATTTATCATATTCTGGATTGCTTAATGGAGTGCATTAATTAGATTAGTTGTTGCAGAGGTAATGGCAAAATGCCGCTGAAAACAAATTCGAGCTCTTTCCTGCATTATTTCTCGGAGGCTCTGGTTTGTCGACATCCAGCGAAATAGCATATCAAATGTCCCATCAATCGTGTCATCACCAATGATTGCTGCCTGTTCTTGTAGAATCTCCGCCTGGATGTTTACCTGGCTAGAGATTAGAACTGGCTTTCCGCATGCTAATGCCTCTACAACCGCGATCCCAAAATTTTCTTGATGGCTTGGCAGAATGAATGCTTCGCATCCATATAGTGCTGCCCACTTGTCCACGCCTGCAAGCATACCTGTAAATCGAACTTTTGACTTTAGCCTTGGTTTTTCCAACGTAAAACTCTGCAGCATCATCCCATAGGAAGAGTTCATTCCAGGTCCTGCAATTACAAGCTGGGGCACTTGTGTCGCATCATAAAGCAATAGCAACTTGTCGTAGGCCTGTAATAGCAAGTCTACCCCTTTTTTATTGTCAATCCTGCCGAGAAAGAGAATGTATTTTCCATATTGAACATCTGGGCAAATTTTACTGAAGTGTTCAATCATGCTGAACTCAAAACGAGGTGGATTCATAACACCTAAGCCAACTATGAGCTCCTTTTTCGGACGGTACGGCCGGAATGGTTGTCTGGCAAGCATACATTCTTGTTTACACGTAAAGAGTAAGCCATTAGAGTTGTTGACAATACTTCCTTCAATTACTTTCCAATACAACCAATTTCTAAGCGCTTTGGCTCTTCTCACTTTTGAACGTTGAAAATACGGGTCTAACATACCATGTGGCATAATGAAGAGATTTGGTATTTGTTCGTTTTTCTCTCGCCCGGAATCAACGAGGCTCTTATACTTTGATAGGGCCTTAGCAACAGCAAAACTGGAGTAGAGCCACAATCCATGAACGATTACGGTATCGAAGCGGCTGAAATTATTCAGGAGCCAGGGAATCAATGCGTCTGAATAACTCCACCTTCCGCTGGAGGGGCCAAGGTTGTTTACTCGATAGTTCACACCAGTTTCTTGCCTAACGGGTGCATCCAGGGTTAAAACCTCATTGTATATGCCTAATCTGGTAATTTCAGCGGCCATGGTTCTCACCGCCTGACTAACACCTCCTCTTTCCGGGTCAATCGTGTCTACTACATGCAGCAACTTCATATTTGGATTTTATACAACCTCTGAATATATTTTCTCAATCCTATTCAATGTAGATTCAAGATTAAAGCGTTTTGCATTCTCAAAACCAGCCTCCCTCCTGATAATAATAACATGTTCAGGTGCGGAGATGGCCTTTTCCACTACTTGAGCAGATTGATCGGCCCAAAATCGAACTTCTCGACCGCCCTTAGGTCTGCGGTCAATGTACAATGCGGCATTTCCGCCTACCTCAGTCATAGGTGCCTGGTTGGTGGTTATCACCGCACACCCACAAGCCATAGCCTCTCCAATCGGCCAACCAAAACCTTCGGCTAAAGAAGGAAAGAGTAGTATTCGAGCACCGGAATATGCGTACCGAAGAAAATCATCATTTCTTCCGGTAATGAAATGGATATCCTTTCGATAGCGTGATCCACAAACGACCTCAATTAGTTCCTCAGATGGATATTCGCCAACTAAAAGCAAGGGTATGTTAAAGTCGGTGATCAAACGCCAAGCACTATATATTTCAACAACTCCTCGCCTGTTCTTGTACCACTGATTTCCACCCACATGTAGGATGTAACCGTTGGACACCTTTATGCCGGTATTCGTGTGGATGTATGTTCTTGCCGACATAGGATCAAGTGGATAAAACTTATCTTTCAAGCCGTTATAAACGACTTCATTCATTATGTTGCGTTCTGCATGAAAATGCTTCAAATGTTCACTGGTCTTTTTCGAGACTGCAATGAAATTTTTTGCACGACAGAAGCCTCTTTTAATGAAATTCTGATAATACCGTCCCGTCCAGCTCGTAAAATTTTCTTCAATCAACCCTGAGGCAGATTGCAGTGCCAAAAAGTCGTGGCAATGGACTACATGCCTTTTCCTGCAAACGAGCGGTATCCAAGGTCCAAGTGCCTGATCAGTAAAGACAAATAAGGTATCCTTCTTACATCTACTAATTTTTAGGCGCACGATTGCTGGAAAAATGATAAACTGATCGAGATAGCCAAGCCATTTACGGGTTCCCCCACCAGCTGAAAACTTGGAGAATTCAGCCTCAGGTCGCCAAATTTGAACGTTGTGTCCTCGTTCCTGCATGCCGCTGTATAAGATGCTTGTAAAGTCATCCATGGAACGTAACTTCAGAAATAAGGGATGTGCAAAAAATACGATATCCACGCTTCTAAATTCTTTAAAGTCGATGATGAGAATACGTTAATAGACCCTGGCTGGAATACCATGATTTTCGCGACTATGAAGACTTGCCAATGCTAAGCCTGTTACGATAATACAAAAACCTAATGAGGTCGGTTGAGCCCATCCGGCATGAGCGATTGAAAGTGCACCTACACTAGAGAGTATCCATGGTAAAACAACGCCATGTCTTGCCTTATTCAGGCTCATAATGACCAAACGCATCGCGAGTTTGAACCTTAAGAAGACGATTGCCAGTCCGAAAACAGGACCTATTTCCCCTATTATTCTGCCCCATTCACCTTCAGCAATCAAAAATTGTCTGCCGCCGGTTAATAGCATTGAGCCAACATTTGTGCCCATACCGACACCATTGCCGAAGAACGGCTGATTTGGAGATAACATGATGGCATGAATTAAGCCCCCGAGAAAACGGTCGAGAATAACGCCGTCCAACCCCCCTTCGGTCGCATTCGCACTCTCAAATCGCGAGGTGAATGCTGCCGTAGCCGTACTAAAGTATGGGGTGAAACTTAGGATCACCAATGCACCAAAAGTTGCAGCGATAATCAAGATCAATCCTCCAGTATACTTTGGATTAAGTAATATCGCTATAAATGCGAAAGACAAGGAAATTGTCAACTGAAATAGCAAAGTCCGGCTAATCGAAAATGGAACTGCAAGTAGAATGGCAATGCTTCCAGCCACCAGCAACATTCGGTTAATTTCCTTGACATGAAACCAAAAATAAATCACAAAGCACGCTGCGAAATTGAAAAAAAGTGCGGTCCCATTTGTGAATGAAAATGTCCCGGGCGGCCGATAAAAATTCATTGCACCGCTAAACCCACCACCGGCCTCCCCACCAACACTTTTGTTAATCCATGCTGTTTGCGGACTATAGAATTGGGTGATAATCAACATGACCATGGGAATACTGATAAATACTGTCCACCGACCAAGCTTGAGTATGTCCTCGCTATTTAACACCTTGGCAATAACGAATATCAGCGGGAAATGCAACAGGAAAATGCGGGAGCCATAAATCGCAACAAACAGGTCACCATGTCCCACAAAGAATGCAGTATAGATCGCCAGAAATCCAATTATTGCTGTCGACATGGTATATTGGTTATATTCAATGTAACCTTGCCTCCAGGCAGCAATCAATATCCACAAGGCCAGAGGATCTCTTAGCACCAACAAAGGCCCAGATAGGGAAGGCAAAAACCACTTGCGCAATGCGCCGTCAAATAGGACTAAAAGAAAATAGATCCATACCGCAGTAACAATGCGGTCTTTGGCAATTTCCCTTTTTTCGATTTTGACATCCACGGCAGTGTTTGTTTGGACACCTGCTGGATATTTGAGCGTATTCATCTGTATAAACCGTAAATGTTTCAGGGGTTAGTCTAGCTCGCGGAATGTTCCAGAAGTTTCGAAACAATGTGAGACCCATAGGCCTCCCAGGTATAGTTAGCGGCATGTTTTTGTGCGATACGCCCCATCTCCTTTGCTTTAGATCTGTTTTCCAAAAACCAATGGAGCTTATTTGCGATTGCCTCTGCTGAACGTATTGGAACCAGAAACCCTGTCTCTCCTTCTACTATTAAGTCTGCGCCCCCAGTATTTGGGGTGATGATTAAAGGAAGTCCCTGACTCATGGCCTCCTGCATCACCAAGGCGCGCCCCTCAACAATTGAAGGCAAGCATAACACATCGCAGGATCGCATAAGATCCAGAACTTTATGATGAGGTCGGTTTGTCATATAGGTGAATGATGGAAGTTGAGCGCGGTAGAATTCCAGTGGAGCCGTTAAAGAGCCCATGACGACCAGCTCAATATGAGGGCTATTCACCAACTTTAATGCTTTGAACAAATCTCCTAAACCTTTCCTTTGGGACAATGACCCCACAAACAACACTCTTAATTTTCCTGCATTAGCTGAGCGATGGGCACTTATGTTTGCTATTGAGCAATCTGGTGAACCAAAAGGTGACACAATAATTTGTTTTGTTTTCGCCCAGTCTGGAATAGACTCCTTTACAAACCCACCGGGCGTAACTACCACATCTGCCAATGCCATTTCCTGGGTTTTACGTTCAAGTTTTTCCTCGGAGTCGTTTATACCTCCGCCTAAAGTCACCGCCCAACAAGGAAGTCGATCCGCTTCTTCCTGCATTAGCAATCGCCCGGTTTCCCAGTAGGCAATTGGTAAATCATAAATACAGGTTAGTCCGCGCTCCTTGGCTCGTTTAAATGTCTGCAATGAACCATCTTCATATCCGTATACGGCACTTACTTGCTTTTGCTTTTCTAATCTGCATACCCGCGATGCCACTTCATGGTCTAATTTTCGGTACACAGCATCAATACCCGCCCAGGAATTTTCCTTTGTGGTGTATCTTTCAAGGCCAAATTTAGGAAGTAAGATTCGTGCCAGTTCCACTATCGGGTGTGACTTTAACAGGTTTGACGAAACCGGAAAATGCCGCCTAAGAAGTTGCTCCTTAATATTGGAGCTCATAAAGTTTAGCCATTTAGAACCGGAGTGAACAGCAATCGTGGTATTAAACTCCGCAAGCATATTCGTGCGTTCTAAAGCGCTTATAACTGCTCGGACGTTTGCGTTTCCGGTCGGATGAGCCATGAGTATTTTCATCTCTTTAGGTTAATATTCAAAATATACGGGCTCGAAGCACCTTAGGGTTCGAATCAGTTGGCTCTGAAAATTGAAAAACTCAATTTGTTCTGATCACCCGTATAATACTGAGCGCCATATTTCTTAGAATAGGCAAGGCCTTCCCCGCTTACCACCCCATTAAACACAAGATGAAGGTTATTTAAACTTCCATCGTAGCTAAGTTGGTTGATAGACCTTAGCTGAGATTTGAGTGTATAGTTCTGGCGTAAAATAAATAATGTTGAATCACTATATTTTGTCAATATCAGGGCGTCCGTCACCAGTTCAACGGGTGGTGTGTCAACAAGGATCTCGTCAAAATGCTGGCGGAGCCAGGCAATAAGGTCATCCATTGCGGGTCGCTCTAACTTTTCCGAAGGATCTTCATTACTTGCTCCTGCGGATATTACAAAGAGATCTGGATGGAAGTTTGAAGACTGCACAATTTGTTCTTTAAACGCCTTTCCATCCAAATAGTCACTCAGCCCAAGTTGTTCGCGAAGCTGCAAGGAATTGGCAAGCTGAGGCTTTCTTAGATCCGCATCCACAATTACCGTCTTGCGTCCGGCAGCTGCCATTACCGCAGCCAGATTTCTGCATATCATGCTCTTTCCCTCACCAGGAATTCCAGAAGTCAGCATGGTAACTTTGCCATATCCATTTCTACCGTTTATATGACTAAGTTTGGTCCTTAACGTTCTAAACTGTTCAGCCATCATTGTTCTTGAACTTGCTGCATCCAGCATCGTGGGCATTGACTTTTGGTAGGATAACTCACCGATCATCGGTACCTGCACCATTGCTTCAATTTCACTTGCCGTTATAACTTTATTATTCAATAGCTGTCTTGCAAAGATAACTCCAGCAGGAAATACCAAACCAAAAATGAAAGCCAATGCATAAGTGAAGTTTGCGTTGTGTGTTTCTGGAAATCCAAAATGTGCCTGATCTACAATTCTACTGTCGAGTAGCTTGGATGCATTATTCATCCCTGCCTCTTCTCGCTTTTGAAGTAAAAAAATGTACAGCTCTTCCTTAATACTTTGTTGGCGCTTGATATTGATATATTCTCGTTCCTGCCCAGGCAACTTCTTGATAGAATGCTCAAAGGTTTTGTTGAAGCCCCTAAGTTGGTTTCGGGTTGCTAATAAACTCCGCTTAATTCCTTTTATATTTTCCCTGATCGCGTTTTTTGTGATGCTGATTTGGCGGTTAATGGGAATAAATAAAGGATTTTTCTCGGGAGTATTCGATAGTAAGCGTTCTCGTTGGGTTTCAAGTTTGATAAGCTGATCAATTAGGGAAACCAGTCCTGGATCAGAGATCCCAGTAATCGCAGGTGCATTACCATCACTCACAGGAGAATTGATATATTTCTGAATTTCGTTAATGATTTCAAGCTGTACATTTACGTCATTCAACCTGGAATCATTAGATTTTACATTTTCCAGGTATACTTGAGACTCAGCAGACAAATTCGTGATTCCTCTACTACTTTTATACGTTTCAATCCGTTTTTCTATGTTGTTCAGCTCAGCCGTGATCGAATTCAGCCGGTCATTTAAAAAATTCAGGGTACTCTGGTTTACCTTGTTTTTATAATCTATGGAAGCCATATTGTAGGCTCTGATGACTCCGTTAATTACGTCTGCACCACGTTCAGGAACAGTCTCGTACATACTAAGCAGTACAATGGCGCTTTGTTGGGTTTGCATTACGGCATTGAAGCTCGAAAGATAGCTTCCCGTAACAGCGCCCGGGTCTTCTACATAGATTCGAATCGTTTGACCTAAGTATCTTTCAATGTTTTCAGTTGGTATAAGCTTCCATGAGCCCCAGGTACTCTTAAGTGGTTCACCGAACGAATAGACAGTTTCCGACCTGGCTTGCTTTAAAGAGAATGATTTTTTATCGTGAATAATGATCTCCAGGAACTGCGTGGAATGGTCGCGTCGCGGCTCATTGACAACCAGCCTTACTGGAGTACTGCCGTATACATCAACTGGTTTGAAGTCGGCCATGGTATAGTACGAAATTGCTAGATCCAAATCTTTAACTACTTTCTCCATGATCGTTCTTGATCTTAAAATTTCAATCTCGTCTTCTACCTTTTTAGCCACCGATACCTGTTGGCCTTCCATCTTTACGCTTGGGCCAACATTCTCATCATTGATCAAAATCTTGGCCTGCACTGTAAAAATAGGCGTGTCCGATTTTAAATAGACATATCCAGCCACTAAGCAAAGTAAGATACTGATCACAAAGTAAGGCCAAAACCGAAAATAGGCCTTGAATACACCGACTAGGTTTATCGGACTATGGTCAGATGGAGCATTCTTCAACCCTACGGGCAAGCTATATGGGGCGTTACTCATTTTCTCTTATTTTTAAATCGCAATCCGTTGGATCATCTGCCCCTGCTTAGTTATCTTTTTTACGTTATCGATTTCAACTTCTGTCGTCATGAAGTATCTTAAGGAGGGTAGTGAAACACGCACAGACTTTTTGCCGATTGAAATTACACTCCCTTCGATATCCGCAAAAGGCCCATTTATTATTTTCACAGGGTCCTGCACATTAAGCAAAAGCGGTTCTAGTCTCACATTCACATAATTATTCAAAAATTCTTTGATGATGGAGATCTCCTTAGCCGGAATGATCGCCGGTCGACCAAGCCAATAAACGAAGTTAACAACGCCCAGTACCTGCCGGATCTTGGCTAATTCCTTGTTTGAAATTTTAACAAATACGTAAGACGTAAAAAGCGGTTCTTCCACCGTTTTTTTCCGGTCACTCCATTGTCGGACGACTTTGTTTAGGGGACAATAGCTTTCAATGTTAAGTTTGCTTAGTTGTTCTGCAACTTTCTTTTCCCAGCGTGACTTTGTGTACACGGCATGCCATTGATATTCCATAAAGCGTGGTTTGAGCGTAAGAGAATTATTATTTAGATTTTAAAATTATCGTGTGAGAAAAATTGCAGCAACCGATACGATAGACAATAGAAGACCTATCCGTTGGTAAGTTGGATCGAGTGAAGCAAACTTACTTTTTCCGGCTTCCGCGTAGATGATGTCGTTATTTCTAAGATAGTAATAGGGTGAATTAAATAAATCCTTAGAGCGAAGATCTACAGGGATGTACTCGCGCTCCCCATTCTGCTCGCGAATAATAATTAAACGCCTGATTGCAGTAATGTTCAGGTCGCCTGCCAGACTCAAGGCTTCAGGAATGGACAACCTAGTGCTTTGTACATTGAAAAGTCCTGGGTTACCAACGTCACCAATTATGGATATTTTAAAGTTCAGCAGCTTCGCAATAACTACAGGTTCTTTCAAATAAGGCTGCAATTTGACCTGAATCCGCTCGCGTACCTGTGCAGTTGTTAAATTTGCCACCTGCATGGATCCAATTACCGGAAGTTGTATTTCTCCGTTCTGGTCAACAGTATATCCGGCAGAACTTGCTGTGGCACCTCCTACGCTGTTTGAAGCAAAGTTAAATATTGCTGATGATTCAGGATTAAGACTACTGATGCTGATCGCTAGAACATCTTCAGGTTGAATCGTAATCGGACTGAAGTTTTTGATCGGTTCCCGCGTTGTCGACTCTCGGTTAAGATCCTGGAAATAGGTCGCTTTCTTGTAAGAGTTGCAAGAAATAAATAGCAAGCTTATTAAAACAAGGAAGCTGGAAAGCTTAGTAAAAAATCTCATAATTATGTAAGGAGTTTGATTTGCGTTAATTTCTTCCTGATGCTGAGCATCACTGAGAATTTCTACTTCGACTGCATGGCTTCGCCCACTTTCAGTCACATTTACTTGTTGATCTGAAGGTTTGTTTTTAAAGCAACTAAAGACTTAATTGCTGTTAGTGAATTTACCTCATGTGTTATAAATAAAAGAATCAATTTAATTATTGTGTAAATACCTGCGTAATTCGAGAAATTTCAGGTGTACCTGTGTAATTACTTATGGTGAAGCTGTGAAATTCAGGGTAAAGTAGTCATCGTTATCTGTAACTCCGTGTTCCACAGTATATTTGGCCCAAGTCTCAACGGACATTTGGAAGCCTAAAATCCGCCCATTTATCTACATTTCGAATCTTATTTCCAATTCTCCAGGCTAGCCCACCGAACCGACCTGAATTGAGCCCGAAACAAAATTTTAGAAATCGATGTCTTTGTTTAACATTTACGAAATGCTTGCCAGATACTTTCTACATCATAAGGCGCTTCCTCTATAAAGTCAGGCTTGCCAACTGTGCGCGTAGCGCCAGGAATATTAATATTGGTCTTTGTTAAATGTGCTTATGTTTCCGGAAGCGCTGTAGCCGGCAAATATCCGAGTGCCACCAAATCCCTGTACTCCTTTACAGGTTTTGTATTTCCATTATCAAGCATTACCACATTCGTAGATAGGTCTAAAACATTTTGATAATCGTGGTCAGTAATGATAAAACCTTTGTCTTTTGAATGTTCTTTGATTAAGGTTTTGATTACCTCGATATATAATGGTGATATGCCACTGAATGGCTCATCAAGCAACAGATATTTTGCACCTGAATGTAGCATGATCACAATTTCGACCAGCCGCCGCTCTCCTCCAGACAACTGTCCAGGCTTATGCTTCAAAAAGGGCTTAATAAACTCGTTTTGTTTGACTGGCATTCTTGATCCCTCGGTACAAATGCAGCTAATCATATCCTTAATCTTCACGTGACCTGGTAGGAAGCCTTCAAGTGGAAGGTATTGTATCATTTTATGGCTATTATACAACGAGCCGACTTTAACACCATCCACAGAAACAAACCTGTTCTCTGCCCTGATTGTCCCAAAGATGATCTTCATTAAAGTCGACTTCCCTGAACCATTTCGTCCAAGCAACCCGACAATCTGCCCGGTTTTACATGAAAGAAAAATGTCGCTAAGAAGCTGTCTGTCCCCAAACTGCTTCCTAACACTATCGACATGTAAGCCGTTCATAATAGCATAAAACTCAATCCCACAAGCGAACTGATGACAACTGTAGTTAACCAAAGAAAAGGCCTATTAAGTCCTTGGTTGTGATAAAAATAGTATTCTCCAGGATATCTGATTTCATAGCTCAAATAATGGAATAGTGGAAGTAAAAAGAAAAAGGAGAAACCAAGCCCGCCGAAAAAATTAACCAGGGTCATACCGAAACTTGAGAGTACAGCAGAAAATAGGAACGCTGGGAAAACAATCCTTTTATAGAACAGAAATAATCCTTTAATCGTGCGCATTATGCAAGAGCTTTAGCACAACAATATAGATATTTATGGTCGATAATTAAGCTTAAACCAATCTGCTGTTGTTTTAATTGCCTCCTCATAGGGAGTTGGAACAAATCCGTAGGCCTTTTCGAATTTTGCAGAACTAAATAGAAATGGGAATTCATCTTGATAGTTCATCTCATAAGCGTCATGCATAAATGGGTTAAACCAGCCGATCATCTTTAACAGCCATTTAGGTAACACCGTTACCTTATCTGAAGCGTTCATATATTTTGCCGCGATTTTAATGAACTGTCTACCGGTTGCAGCTGGTTGGACACTAGGCAGATGCCAGACCTGTCCATAGGCACTTTCATCATGGCTTAAAATGTCCAATGCACGAGCGGCATCCGGGATGTAGTTGTAGGACCTTGGTACATCTGGGTTTATAAACCATTGCGCTTTTTTCCCTTTAGCCATATTCGTAAAGACCAGAAGCCCTGCCGCACTTTTGTCTACGACTTCAGGTCCGTAGAAATCAACTGCCCGTGCAATAACCGCATTGATTTTCCCGGCTCGCATTTCTGATTGCAAGGTTGCTGCCACCTCCGCTCTAACAGCCCCCTTTTTACTCGATGGATGATAAGGTGTATCTTCCGTGATCACACCATCTACTCTACCATACATATAAACGTTATCGAAAAATACCAGCTTGGCGTTTGATGCTTTACAGGCCTCTATAACATTATGAATTATTACAGGCCATTCTGCTTGCCATACCTTAGCATTATAAGTTATTCCAACAAGTAGATAAACGATGTCCGATCCCTCAACAGCCTTAAAGACCTGCTCCCGGTTAAGCAGGTTAGCCGACATGTTTTCCACGCCCGGTACTGATCTCGATGATCTGGATACCAATCTGATCTGATGTCCTTTCGCACTTAGAATTGGAAAGAGTGCATTTGCAATGGTGCCATTGGCACCAAGTAAAGTATGAAGTCCCATGTTGTTGTAAATTAAAGTGTTACTTTTGTTTGTTACTTTACAAATCTACAAGTAAGGTCAACATCGAAATTGTAAGAAAACGAAATGATCTATGAAATATGCTGGTCATAAATACCCCGCATCGGCAGCTCTTTCAGCGTTGATAGAATACATCTATACGATCTCTATCCCTGATCATGCAGAAGCACAGCTTTATCACATCGCGCCAAGCCTGGAGCGAATGATTGTATTCAACTTTGGCAGCACCTATCAATGTGCGGCGGGTCCGGACGCAGCTTTTAAGGATGTTTCAGACCGGGTTGTGATATTAGGGCCAGTGCGTCAGATGTTCAATGCCTTGCTTACTCCGGGATCTGATTTGCTGGTTTGTTGCTTCATCAATGATGGTTTTTATCGACTTGAGTCCTCGATAGGCTCCAGTAAACTATTGGATGAATTGAATGTCCTGTGGAGTGCCTTGAAGGGGGTATTTCAGGATGAAGACCGGATAGATGTACTAAATGCGTACCTGCTTGCTCATGCCGCTTCATCGGATCCGGAAGTTCATGCATTGGTAGACAGCATTACAGAAATCCATCATTCCAGTTTGAATCCTGTTGATGTCGTTGCTGCTAAAGCTTCCGTGTCATCGCGCACGGTTCAGATGCGCTTTAAAAAATATGCCGGATACTCTTCTAAGGCTTTACTTCGGTATCTTCGCTTCAAGCGGCTGATCGCATGGCTAGTCGTTAATCACGCATCAGAATTCAGTTGGATGGACCTCGTCCTGAGATTTGGCTATCATGATCAAAGCCATATGATCAAGGATTTTAGATACTTCACAGGATTATCACCAAACAAGCTGTTGCAAATATGCCGGCAAGAAAATCTTTGTCTTAGCCGAGATTACCTGGAACACCAGGTGGCACTGCCAGCAGCAAATCAGGAAATCGACTGACGCCCGGTAAAATAATTCAAAATATATTTTGCATCTGATATAATATTGATGTTTATCCGACGTAATATTACACGAGAGCGTTAATTAAATGGAGCGGTAATGGTCGGAGATCATTGCCGCTTCTCTTTTCTGCCAAGTCGACCTTGAATCACGCGCCTGAATCTACCTAAGGTGCCAAGTCTGTTTCCGATACTTTCGATCACATTGTCCTTTGCAGGCTGGATATCGGCAAGGTCAAGCCCCATATCCAGCTGTTTTGGATAGATTATCAAAAAGCTATTTTGATCAAAATAGGTGATCAAATAATGAGGCAATTTGTTTAGCTGCCTCAAATAGGAAACATGACCTTTCCGCGAGGATACAATAACAAACAAATCATTTTTTCTGATTTCACGAGAGAAGATCAAAAAGTCATCCCAGTCATTAAACTCTTTAAACATCATGGAAAGTTGAGGGGAAATGCGCAGACCGGCCTGCCGGATTTGCGCTAATGTCCGCTCCGCCCCATAGAAAGTTGTCGAAAGCGCACTGTGTTCAGCCAGGGTGATGATGTTGCTGAGCCAGTGGATAAATCCGGGTTCCAACTCTGCATTTGGCGGCACCACAACCAGCATCCTCTTTATGGTATTTATCGGTTGATGTGGCTTATAGATATGGACTGTTTCGCGCACCCTTTTCAAAATGTTTTCTGCTTTAAGCCCTAAAAAATCATCTCTGCCGGCATTCTGGTGTAAGCCAATAACGACATCCGTGATGTTGTATTCCTTAATCGTATATACAATGCCATTGCTCGCACTTGCATCAAATCGGGTAAGGGGAATGATCGTATTATCTGTAGCAGAAGCATGATTTATTGCTCGATCGAGCAGCTTTTTCCCTTTTTCATGGCTTGCACCATCTATAGCTTCTTCATTTACCACATGCAAGGCAAAGATGTCGCTCATGGCTTTCTTAGGTTTCAGCATAAGTCCAAGGTCTACGATGCTCGCGACACTATCTGGATAAGCCAACGAAAGTAGTATCTTCCTGTCGCCTAATTGGGGAATGTTCTCCTGAACATCATTGGCTTCTAATACTAGTTTGCTCGATGCACTTTCTACGACAAAGGAACTTACCGCACAACTTACCAGAATCAGTAAAATTGTTCCGTTTAATACATCTTCGTTCAAGAGCCTTATTGGTTCACCGGTTGGTGCTTCTCCAATGATAATGTTGTAGCCAACGAGTATAATGGCTAATGTCGCTGCAGCATGCGAGGTACTCAGTCCAAATATCAAGTTACCCTCTGTTTTACTTAGCTTGAATGCCTTTTGAGTTGCTTTAGCAGCGATGTACTTGGTTATTATAGCTACCCCGGTAATCACCCCCGCAACTTTCATCGCCCCCCAACCGCGTACAATTATAGATACATCAACCAGCATTCCAACCCCTAAGAGAAAAAATGGTATGAACAAGGCATTCCCAACGAAGTTAATCCGGTTCATCAAAGGAGAGGAATGTGGAACAAAGCTGTTTAAAACCAACCCCGCAAAGAACGCCCCGATAATTGCCTCCAGTCCAGCGGCTTCGGCCAGGAAAGAAGCCAGAAAGACCGTTGCAAGTACAAACACATATTGTGAAACACTATCTTCATATTTCTTAAAAAACCATCTGATAACCACCGGAAATAAGAAGAATACAATACAAACGAACACTATTGAGGAAAGGCCAAGCTGAATCCAGAAAGCTCCTGAAACATCATCTTTTGTAATGCCCGCAACACCTGCCAGGATAAGTAAAGCTAAAATGTCGGTGATCATCGTCCCCCCTACAGTAAGTGTAACAGCCTGTTTACTGGCAAGTCCATACTGACTGGCAATTGGATAAGATACGAGCGTATGGGTAGAAAACATGGATGCAAGCAGCAGCGCAGAAAGAAATCCGTACCCAAGTATATAGTAACAGGCTAAGATCCCGACCGTTAAGGGTAGCACAAATGTAGTAAGCCCAAAGAAAATAATCTTGTTCCGGTTTTTTTTGAACTCCGAGAGATCAATTTCCAATCCAGCGAGGAACATGATATACAGCAAACCAACGGTACCGAATAATACAATGCTACTGTCCCGCCTAAGGAGATTCAAACCATGCGGACCGATGATCACCCCGGCTAAAATCAGCCCAATAATATGAGGAACCTTAATTTTACTAAAGATGATCGGAGCAAAAAGAATTATAAAGAGTACAATGGTGAAAATGATCACCGGGTTTGCAAATGGCAACGAATAGTCTATGTTCAATAATATCATAAATATCCGATTCTATAGTTTATTCAAGTTTAGCCTGTAGAAGATTTTACATCCTCCTGCTTGGGTAACCTCGCGGCGTCCAACCATGACTCCACCTTCAGCCGGTGTCAGCACAATTGAAATCACAGTTCCGGTTGCCTGGTTGTCCGCATTCAACTGCAATTCACTCCCATTATAGAGTCCGGTGTAAAGCGTATTTACAGCCCCATTAGTCATCCCCTCAACAATGAACAGGTCATTTCTATACGACAAATTCCATTGCTCATTCCTTACGTCTCCTATTGCTGAGCCGGAGCAATTGGTCTCAACACAGGTCATCTTAACCTGCCATTTGCCGGTAAGGTTTGGGTTAATAATGCCTTCAGGAACATTGCTGTTTGTAGTATCCAACATTTGCTCTCGTTTTTCCAACTCCTGAGCTTTAAGATCAAGCTCGCGTTCCTTAACCAAAAGCGAGTCCCGCAGTTTTTCAAGCGCAATGCCCCGAGCTTTCATTTGCTGCGCTTCCTGATTGTTGCAACTGAACATGATAAATGAAAAAAGTAAAAGATAAATCTTTTTCATACGTTCTCAATTTTTATATAGGCCTCTGTAAATATTATAACTTAACGTAAAACTTGGCACTTTGTTGGCTAACGTGGTATGTATCCAATTTATTTCCAGCAAAGTGGATTGAAAATTGTGAAATACAGGTACAACTAACACCTATACCATGAAAAAAATCAAGCTTTTCTCCTCCCTTGATACGGCAATGCTTCAGGCTGATATTAACAGCTGGTTGGCTGAAAACAAAGATGTTCATATTCTCGAAACCAACTTAACGAGCCTGACTTCTGCAAGCAGGGGCATTCATTCAGACAGCGCAAAAGCTGAATATGCTTTTTACATCCTCTATACTCCGGCGACTGAAAGTGAAGAGGAAAGTGTAATTGCTGCGAGCAAACAACTGCCAGAGGAACTTACACAGGTAATTACGAATATCTCCGAGGCAAATTAAGTGCATATTACTTTTTCATTTTATTACTCAAATATCGTCGAACTGGAAGATCATAAAACTTCATGGTCAAGTACGCAAAAAGCAGCAGCAAAAGCAATCCAATGATAACTATACCGCCAAGAAAAAATCCCTGAGGTTTGTTAGCGGTGTAATAATGCAAAAACATAAACATCACGGCATAGTGGGTCATATATAGCGGATAAGATATGTCTGCAGACAACTTGCATATGTTCTTAGCCGCCAAGCCCGTTATTGCACCGGCACCCAACATAATCATCAGCGGAAAATATACCAGAACAATGGCAAGCTCCGCTGGCCAGCCCCAGTTTGAAGGCATCAGAAATGCAATACTCAACAAAACCGTCATACCCAGAAACCCGAGTCCGTTTCGAAGAATCAGGTTATAACGAAAAATGAGCATGCCTGCCAGAAAAGAATAGGAAATCCGAGCTGCGCCATCCCAAAAGTTTGATCCAGCCCATCCACCTAACAGCGAGCCGGCACTGGATGCAACATAATACAGCCAAGCTGCCGAGAACACGAGCAAAATCAACAAGATTTTGCGGGGCAGTCTAACCAAAACTAATGCATAAACAATATTCGCAATGTACTCCCAGAACAATGACCATGAAGGCGCATTCAAGCCAAACAGGTTAAAAAACCGGTCTTCCATCACTGGAAAAGGAATCATCAGCATCGAGCAGATAAAAATCAACAAAAGCCGACCAGCACGGTAAGCTTCTGGATTTCCGCCGAATGGGTCAAACAAAAAGGCCAATAATCCTAAAACCGATCCAAATACAACCAAAGGATGTAACCTGATTATTCTTGCCTTAAAAAAGGTCGACAAGCCCATTTTTTTAAGCCGGTCATCGTAAGCATAGGCCATAACAAATCCCGATAAACAAAAGAAGAAATCAACCGCCATAAATCCGTGCCCAATAAAATTTTCGCTAGGATCCGGGTATATGATCTCCATAAAATGAAAGATTACAACCGCTATCGCGGCCACTCCGCGTAATCCATCTAAGGTGTCAAAATGATGTTTCGACGGAAGGGTTTGGGTTCTGGCACTGGGGTCAAACATGTATATTCATTAAGTTTTGCTGCAAGATAACAATCCTGAATTGAACACCACAAAACTACAGCAGCCATTTCGCTCTATGATGATCTTCACAGATCCGAAGGCGCTAATCACCAGGTGTTAAAGCTGCGCTATAATTTACTTATTTTTTGGCGGGTCTGTACGAAACGGTACCGCAGGAAGTCCGGCGCTATTAACCAGGTTGCACGCAGGATTGTCTGCCCAAGCATATCTTACCGCTACGGGATTGGCTACGCCGGGTGCGGACACAATCACATTATTACCTTGTATACTTGCTTCCGCCCAATGGAACTTGCCGTCAGAGCCAGCTATAGCAAAACCCTTTACTTCTTTGCCATCGCTGGTCTTCAATCCTTTCCCTGTCTCTTCAAAAGTAACACGCAGCCGCTGCCCTTCAATTTGATGGTTTTTGTAAACCGGACTTTGTGCCTGTATATTCTGCTGATAAACCTGCTTCTTAGCCAGCAACGCCAGGCGCCGCCCAACCTCCTGTTTGTTCTTTGGATGGATATCATCGGCCGCCCCTACATCGATAATTACAGCCATCCCCGTATTAGGTTCCGATAACGTCATCGTTTGTGCCTCCCGTAACTTCGCCCAGTCACTTTCGGCGGGCATCTCCTGACGTTTCATGTAGTTTGCGAGCTGTACATACAAAAATGGCAAATAACCCTGGCCCCATCTTTCGCGCCAGTCTCTGATCATCATTGGAAATAAACTTCTATATTCATCTGGAGCAGATGCATTGTCTTCTCCCTGATACCAAAGGAATCCTTTTGCACCATACGAAACAATAGGATTGATCATCGCATTGTACAGGTAACTTGGATAGCGATGATAGTTCTTTATGGTCGGTAGAGATGCCTCCATATCCGTCATAAATTTCCAGGTGCCTGCCAAACTGAACCTGGTATTTCCGGCGCTAACGTACATACCATCGGAAGCGGGATTAAAGCCGCCTCCGCCCCATAGGAAAGCCATTCGTACGGCGACTACGTTTCTGCCCTTCTTAAGCAAGCCGCTCGGTATGTTATACTTATGACTGAGATTCGCGTTCCATTCCGTTTTTGCGATCTCCCGCCCGTTAATATACACAGAGTAGTTCATCTCGGGATGTCCAAGTTCAATGCTCAGGTCCACTGCCCCTGGTATATCGGCGCCCACTGCTAGCTCTCTTCTAAGCCAGACAATGCCTTCATAGCCCGGCATATTCATGTCCTTAAGTGTTGCTGGCATCTCGATGGTTCTCCAACGGCTATCGTTGTATGCCATACCAGTTACGCTGCTGACAATCGAAGTGTCGGCCTTATAAACAATGTCCCAAAATTTAAGAAGATCCAGGCTGTCTTTGACAAAATGAGCCGCTGTAATAGAATCGTTCGTCATCACCCGCGACTTTGTTATGGGCGACTCCAGCAATTTGGGCCTGCTTGTCCAGGCTTCCACCGGTGTGCCACCCCAGGTAGACTGCACAATGCCGATCGGCACCTTTAAGTCTCCATGCAGCGATCGTGCAAAGAAGTAAGCGACCGCCGATGCTGTCTTAACACCAGCAGTATCCATCGAAACCCAGGAACCGCCAGCTAAAGTGTCCTGTGGGACTACTTGCTTGGCATGTGGCACATTGAAAAACCGTATCGCTGGATAGTTGGCGTTTTTAATTTCCTGCCCCGCATTTTGGCTCTGCGACACTTGCCATTCCATGTTGGACTGACCTGAAGCAATCCATACATCCCCGATTAAAATATCTTTAAATGTCAAAGCTTCCTGTGTACTTTCTTCCCCAAACACCGACATTACATATGGCCCCCCTGCGTTCATTGCTGCCATTTGTACCCGCCACTTGCCATCTCGTCCGGTTATTGTATGATAACGCTGCCCTCCAAATTCAATGGTAATTCGTTCACCAGCTTTTGCACTCCCCCAGACCGGGATCGGCTTGGTCCGTTGCAGAATCATGTGATCACTGAAAACCTTGGGCAGACGGAGCTGTGCAAGAGCTAAATTGCCCGCTCCCAGTAACGCAATCCACAGCAAGAGTTTTCGAATGAAGTAAAAAAATGAATGCATATCGTTGTAATTTGAATTTGATGTTAATATACATAATTGATATAAGTACAGGTCCAATGTAGGGGGCGTTAATTGAATTTGGCATATACATTGGAACAAGTTGCAAACGATTGGTCATGAGCTATTTTGTAGATAAAAATTCTATTGTCCGAAGAATATGGGGTAAAGGCGACACCATATTGTTTATTTTCGCTGGTGCTTCTGCCGAATTTGCGCTAAACAAGGCTGTAGATTGGCTGTACTTTACAGGTCGTCTCCCTGCGGATCCACTGGGCAGATTGTTCTCCACCGTTTCTTACGCGCGCGGCATCGTTTTCGCTGAATATGAGCAAGCATTGCAGGTTATTGACAAGATTTCCCACATTCACAAAGCAGTTGAAAATAGCCGTGGAGCAGAAATACCAGCATGGGCCTATCGCGATGTCTTATTCATGTTGATTGACTATTCCATTAGATCTTTTGAACTGCTGGAGCGGAAACTTAAGCCCGAGGAAAAGGAAGAGGTTTTCGAGGTCTTCAATCGTATGGGTATGCGGATGGGGATAGAGAACTTACCATCTATTTATCACGAATGGTTACCCGCACGGCATCAACATCTGCAGCAGGATCTTCAGAAAAGCGGCCTAACTACAGACCTGTATAAGCAGTATCGAAAACACCTTGGTACAATCCGGTATTGGATCTTAAAGCAAGCACAATTGCTGGTGGTGCCTGAAAAGGTTTGTGGGGAACTCAACTTGGGCAGGTTACAACTATTAAAGCCAATGTTGGTACTGTATAAACTCAGCAGACTATTTAAGCTGGATCAACGCTTAAGGAACATTATTCTTCCTAAGGATTACAAGGCACAAATCCTAGACTTGGATATTATTCAAAGCCGTTAACCGGTCTGGCTCAGCTTATTTTACGAGATCGTTGTATATCGCAATTCGATGGGTTCTGAGCTGATAAGGGATCTTCTCTTTACTGTCGCTTTTCTGAAACCCAATTACATTAGAGCTTTTTTCTGGCATATGGCAGTCGATGCA
This sequence comes from Pedobacter sp. SAFR-022, assembly GCF_051965375.1. Taxonomy (NCBI): domain Bacteria; kingdom Pseudomonadati; phylum Bacteroidota; class Sphingobacteriia; order Sphingobacteriales; family Sphingobacteriaceae; genus Pedobacter; species Pedobacter sp. SAFR-022. The sequence continues at coordinate 344,159 of NZ_JBQCME010000002.1, read as the reverse complement.
GTTTTGCTTGAGCACCGCCTGCGCCAAACCTTTTAACTTCGGATGGTTGTCTGCCTCATGACAGGTCATACACTTGTTTGAATATAGGGCAATGTTCTTTGGCTTATCATCATGAATATCATGGCACGAAATGCAATCCGCCTTCCCAACAATAAAGCAGGGACTGGCTTTGAGCAGTTGCATCTGGTTGCCGTGTACATCGGGTTCACCGCCATTAAAGGTGTTAAACTGGGGGATATGGTTCAGTGTATCTCCCGGCTCAAAGGCGAACTTTGATCCGTTGGCTTGAACTTCGGTACCTGAATGGCATAAACCACACATGTCTAACCTCCGACTTAAAGGCAGATCCTTATAGCTGATCATGTGCGATGGCCGCTTCTCTTCTGGATTATCAAGGTGGAATTCTACGTGTTCGGCAGCAGGGCCATGGCACCGCTCGCAATCAATACCTGAGATCATCGAGCCTTTTACGAATTGCTCTTCTGCGTTCAATCCATCCGGTTGTTGTGGCTTTTGTTCAATATAGGAGCTATGACACTCTAAACACCGGGCAATTATCGGCCGTCCAAAGTAGATCTGGTCATCAGGGAAACCAGGACTGTTTACCCACTGATGTGCTCTGCTCAGGTAGTTCAGTGGCATTTGCATCATCTGATCTCCATACCAGAAACCAAAGGTGAAAGCCCGGTTGCCAGATCCAAAAACAACTTCAGTACGCTCCGCTTTAACTTCACGACCATTTACGTAGGCAACCTGGTACAGGCTGCCATTCCTTTTCTCGATGCCCACTCTTGTGCCTGGATTAAAAATAAACTCACTTACCGGTAAAGCTAAACTGTCCAGATATTTACCATCTCTTACCGTTCCACTGTCAGCCAGCAGATCCCTGGAAGTCCTGAAATGGGCATTATGAGCAAAATTGCTACTGAGGTCCTGATGACATTTTACGCAAGCCGTACTCCCGGCGTAGGCCACTCCTCGTGGATCGCTGCTTTGTATTTGTGTGCATTGTACAATGACAATAAGTACAGTCGTTAAGACAAATAGCAGTAGGACGAAACGCCGTTGACGCATGAAATATCTGGTTTATTTGGATCGGTAAATGGTTGGTTAAATTACAAATATTTTAAACTAAACCAAGTCCTGCTGGAATGCCGCATCCCGCACTTCGGCTTCCGCAAACAAATTTGTTTTTGTGGGTGTTAACTTTTAACTATGGCAAAGACAAAGAACTACCTTCCTATAGAAGACTACGGGATTATCGGGAATATGAAAACCGTTGCAATTGTCTCCTTAGAGGGTGCAATAGACTTTATGTGTTTCCCCAGCTTCGATTCCCCAACGATATTCTCCAAGTTGTTGGATCATGACAATGGTGGTAGTTTTTCTGTTACCCCACAACTTAGATTCAGTAGAACAAAACAACTTTATATTCCAGGTACGGCAATATTACTAACCAGATTTTTCTCCGATGAAGGGATATCTGAAGTCACCGATTACATGCCAGTAGCCGGTAATAATGGAAACAGCTTCTGCGCCATTGTACGTAAAATAAAAACCATCAGGGGGAAAGTTACCTATAAAATCAGATGTGAACCTCGGTTCGATTATGCCCGTGCAGCACACGACATTCACCAAAAAGGTGCTAACGAGCTGAATTTTTGTGCTGTTAATGACGGCGACGCTATGGTTCGACTACTCGCAGACTTTCCATTGCAGCACAACGAAAGAGACGGCTTCGCGGAGGTCACGCTGAATCACGGTGAAGAAGCGCTCATTGTGCTGGAATCTGTAAAACGAACACAGTCAGATCTGTTACACGATCTGGAATTTTATCAACATAAATCTTATCAGGATACGGTTCATTATTGGAAAAAATGGATTAGCAAATCTACCTATTCCGGCCGGTACACAGATCTCGTCGTACGCTCAGCAATTACACTGAAGCTATTAACCTCCACTGAGCATGGCTCCATGGTCGCTGCACCTACATTCAGCATCCCGGAAAGCATGGAAGGAGACCGCAATTGGGACTACCGATTTACCTGGATTCGGGACGCTGCATTTACCATGTATGCCTTTCTTCGCCTGGGATTCACTGAAGAAGCTGCAAGTTTTCTCAAATGGATCCAGCTACGTTCAGCCGATCCGGTGCTGCACCTGATGTATGCCATAAATGGCGAAAAGGTCATGGAAGAAACTGAACTGGAGAACTTTGAAGGCTATATGGGGCGTGGAAAGGTGAGGATTGGCAATGCCGCACGTGACCAGTTTCAGATGGACATCTATGGCGAACTTATAGACACCATCTACATCTATAATAAGAATCATACAAAGATCAATTATGAACTTTGGCTTACCATACAGAAACACATCGACTGTGTCATCGATTACTGGGAGAAACCCGACCATGGTATTTGGGAGTTTAGAAATGGAGAAAAAGAATTTTTGCACAGCCGGCTGATGTGCTGGGTAGCTATGGATCGTGCTATAAAGATTGCCACAGATCGCTCCTTTCCTTATCCTGGCCCGGAATGGAAATCCATCCGCGACAAAATCTATAAAGACATCTATGATGGTTTTTGGAATGAAGAACTCGGTGCCTGGGTGCAATACAGAGGCGCTAAAGTTGTGGACGCTTCTGCCCTGCTTATGCCACTTACACACTTTATAACTGCTGACGAACCACGCTGGCTATCCACCATGCGCGTGATTGAAGAACAGCTTAGCACAGACGTGCTCGTTTATCGCTATCATAGTGAAGATGGCCTCGATGGAAAGGAAGGCACTTTCAATATGTGCTCTTTCTGGTTTATAGAGGCCCTAGCCAAGAACAAGGAAACCGACAAAGCACTGGAGTACTTTGAAAAAATGACTGGATATGCTAATCACCTGGGCCTTTTCAGTGAGCAGATTGGAAAACGCGGTGAACACCTCGGGAACTTCCCTCAAGCTTTTACTCACCTGGCCTTGATCAGTGCAGCCTTGGAACTGGATAAACAGCTTGACCGGATTTAAGTTGAACTATTCAAAAACTTAACTGTTATCGGAATATGAACGAAATGGACGAATTTGAGTTTGAAGCTTCAGAACAACCTGAAGAGGCTTTTCATATTGAGGTAGATCTTTATGAAACGGGTGATCATAGTAATGTACTGGTTGTACCATGTAATGACACCTATATCGTGGTATCGGGCGATGAGCATCTCTGTACGCTGCAGAAGACCTGTGATGAACCTGAATGTTGGGAACAAACAGACGGACTTGTAGAGGATGAGCTGGTAGAACGCTTGGGATCAGCGATTAGTGGTTATATCAGTCAGCTGTAGGACCCTCTGCCACTAATCGCTGGTATTTTGGTTTTGGTTGTTCGCTTAATGTAAGCGAACAACCTGGCCTGTTTTTACAGACTCGTCACTTGCAAATGCAACCATCAGACTATTGATCGCGTCTGCCGCTGGCTGACTAAGATCAAGATCTTCTATTATTGCCTTCAAGAAGTGACGCTGTTCCCTGTTGCAGAGTTCCTGATGGTCCGGTTCATCACTAAGATCAATCCAATCATCTGGTCTGGAGAACTCTTCATGCTCATCCAGATCTGCGTAATGAACTTTCAGCGATTCTGTTTTGGTATGTGCATCGATAACATCTGAGTGTCCAGCGGACGCTGCTTGCTTTGCCACGATGGATACTGCGCCTTTTGGTCCAAACACATCCTTTACAAAGAAAGCCGTTTCACTGATCATTGGCCCCCAGCCTGCCTCATACCAACCCACAGAACCATCCTCAAAGCGAATTTGCAGGTGTCCGTAGTTGTAGTTTCCAGCTGGGATTTCTTCTGTTAAACGTGCACCAATTGCCGTAACTTCCACTGGTTTCGAGTTCGTCATCTGACACATAACATCAATGTAGTGAACCCCGCAGTCAACGATAGGACTTAAGCTCTTCATCAGATTACGATGAACCGTCCATTTAGAACCCTTGCTTTGCTGGTTTAGGTTCATCCGCATAACTAAAGGTTTACCCATGTCCTGTGCAACCTCAATGAATTTTTGCCAGGATGGATGATAGCGTAAAATGTACCCTACCAAAAGTTTACGATTAAATTTAACTGCCGCCGCTGCCACACGCTTAGCACCTTCAAGGGAATCTGCCAGCGGTTTTTCAATGAACACGTGACAACCTTGTTCCATTGCCCGGATCGCAAAAGCTTCATGGGTATCCGGATAAGTTGAAATACAAACTGCATCGGGCTTTGTTGCAATTAGGGCTGTCTCAAAGTCGGAGAACAATTCATATCCCCCGCCCAACTTCTCGTTTAGTTTATTTTTGCTGGTGCCGGTTGACACCAGACCGCAGATTTCAAAGCCATCCAAAAGGTGGTATGCCATGGCATGTGATGCACCCATGTTTCCGCAGCCAACAACCAGTACCCTAAGGTTCTTATTTTCCTGTTCCATATTATGCTTTTATGCGCCGAGGCTCCAGCCCTGGCGGTATTCTCTTTTAACAAATTGATTTACTTCATCGAAGTTCGTTACCCGTAAATTTTCCTTATCCCACAGTAGTTTGATGTCACGACCGGGATAAGTAAACCGCTTTCCATCCGCTGTTGGCTTTTGAACGTCTGTTCCCCTGATGGCCAGGTTTGCGATCAATAAGGTTTCGGTAAGCGGACCAGCGATCTCAAATGGGGAACTTAACTGCTTTTTGCCATAACCGGCGATGCAAGCTTCCACCCAGGACCAATAATGTCCGTCTACGCTACCTGGAACACGTTCCACGCTTTGTTTTACCCGCACCTCATTCGTGCGTGATAAAGGAAGCAGTCGTGGATTTGCCCCGTATACGTCACAGATCATTTTGCCTTTGGTACCTTCGAAAAGCACGCCATTTGCTCCGAACGCCTCGTTCGGTGCAAGTTCCTCAGGTCTTTCGGGCTTGATACCCCCATCCATCCAGTGGATTTTCAGATCATCCTTAGTCTTTTTCGTTTTTTTGAAAGTCATGATTATATGGCTTGAAGGTGGACAGCTGTCTGGGAAATAGCCACGTTTAAATTCATCAACATAGATACTTCCAACGCTGCATTGTACTTCTATTGGCGTATCAAGCTCGAGAATGCGAAACGGGGGTTCTACAAGGTGTGCACCCATATCCCCGATTGCCCCGGTGCCAAAATCCCACCAGCCGCGCCAGTTAAATGGCACCAGCTTTTCTACATAGGGGCGGTAGGGCGCACTTCCTAACCAAAGATCCCAGTCCAATTCTGAGGGCACCTGCCCTGATGTTTGTGGCCACAAAATTCCCTGAGGCCAGGAAGGCCGGTCGGTCCAGCAGTAAACGTCCTTTACTTTACCGATGACGCCGCCATTTACCCAGTCTTGTAGTTGCCTCACGCCGTCACCTGAAGCACCCTGGTTGCCCATCTGGGTAACAACTTTATAACGCTGAGCCGCTTCTGTCAGTTTACGTGCTTCATAGATGTCGTGCGTCAAGGGCTTTTCTACATAAACATGTTTACCCAGCTGCATGGCAGCCATCGCAATCATCGCATGGTTATGGTCTGGCGTTGAAACCACCACAGCATCTATGTTTTTGCCCTCACGATCTAACATCTCCCTGTAGTCTTTATAATACCTTGCATTAGGAAAGTTTTTAACGGTTGCAGCTGCACGACGGTCATCAACATCACACAGGAATGAGATGTCGGCTTTTCCGCCTTTATAAATGTTGGCAATGTTGCTTTGACCCTTGCCTCCAACACCAACCCCAGCGACCTGAAGCCGGTCGCTAGGTGCGGTAAAGCCATTTCCGCCAAGTACATGCCTTGGCACAATCATAAAACCAGCGGCGGCAAGGCCCGCTGTTTTTATGAAATTTCTTCTTGAACTTAAAGCTGAATCTTCTTTCTTTTCAGTCATTTTAACGATTTCTATTTATCGGGAAATTATTTTTTACTTAGATCTTTGATTCTGATATTTCTGAATTTCACCGGCGAACCATGACCTAAAAAGCCAATGTGTCCGCTGTCACGCTTAAGGCCCGGATGTGGCTTACCATCAGCAGCACCATTCTTACGTGCCTCGGTAATATCAGCATCCAGGATCTTGGTGCCGTTTAGGATCACCTGGATCTTAGGTCCCTTTACGATAACCTCCTCATAGTTCCACTCACCAGTTGGCTTTAGGAAGCCACGTTTGGCAGCAGCCGTTCCATAAATGGATCCATGATATTGGTATACATGCAGGTCTTTATAAATTGGAGCATCATCATCAAGAATTTGCAACTCCATACCCTCATATGCGGCGTCGCCTTCAAGCGGTGCCCGGATGCCCAAACCATTGTTCGCTCCAGGAGTTAATTGGAATTCAAATCGGAAGATAAAGTCACTATACTGATCCTTGGTGAACAGGTTGCCACCAGAACCCTTACCTGGTTTCGGGCGAATGGCCATATCACCATCTTCAATCACGTAATCGGTTGTATTTCCAATCCATTCATACATATTTGTACCATCAAAAAGTACTTTGAAACCTTCTTTTTTCTCTCTAGCACTAAGTTCAAAAGGTTTAACCCTTGGTATTTCTCGAATGTAGACATTGCGATAAGCCACCGGTGAGCCATGAGCCTGCAATTCAATCTGCTCTTCAGCAAATATCGGAAGCGTCCTGTCCCAGTAGTTCTCCAGAATTACGTTATCAGTCACCAGCTCTCCATTCAGGTAAACCGTTACGCGGTCACCTTTCATCAGAATACGGAAGGTATTCCATTCATCAAGGGCGTTGTCGGCCACTTTCAATGGTTTGCTTGGATGAATCTTGTTGTTGTACAGGCCACCTGAGCCCACCTGTGCACCATCTTTCACACGTGCCGTATCCCAGATCTGCACCTGTGGGGTGCCGCGCAGGTAAATACCGGCATCGCCATTTTGCTTTTTATCGTCAATGATCTTCCAGTCTACCAGCATTTCAAAATCACCATACTTCTTTACCGTAGCCAGGTTATCGCCATGGATCTGGAAGCGCAGCTCACCATCTTCTACTTTCCAGCCTTTATGCATCAGCTCATCCGCTTTAACCTGGGCAGCGGCAAGGGTCTTAGCATCCATCTTGGCTCTTTTAATTGGGTTTTCAACCAAGCCCTTCCAGCCAGTGAGGTCTTTACCATTAAACAACGGTACAAAGCCTTCTCCCTTTGCCATTTCGTTCATGTATTTTACAATGGCTTGCTTTTGATATTCACTGTCTCCACCCTGAAGGGTATTCATGGTTTTATTAAGCAGATCTTTGATGATGCTGCCATGATAGATGCTATCGGCTAGAATGATGGACATTACCGTTGACGCCGCCCGTTGTTTCAGTTCCGGATCATCAAGAAATTTACCCGCTAATACCGCCGCATTGAAGGTTTTTGCCTGTTCCAGATCAGCAAGGATCGCCATGCGCTGCTGGTTTGTTTTTGCCACTGACATGGCATCATTTAACTTAAGATATTTTTGCTCTGGCGTAAAAGCTGCCTGACGTACCAGACGCAGATAACCGGTTAATGCCTGATCCAAGGCCTGCGTGCTTGCCGCCGTTCTGCTGATCTTCAGCAGTTCTGGTAGGGACTGCAAGTCTTTCCAAGAGCCTAAGGCTAGAATTGCCGCGTTTTTACTTGTTTCATCTCCTGATGCATAAGCGGCGGAAACCGCTTCAAGTGCCTTTGTTCCGCCGAGGGCAGCAAGGATACGGTAATAGGCAGGCTTATGCTCCGGAGCAGCTGATGCCAGCTCTTGCAGCACCACAGCAAGCTGTGCCTCGGTCTGCTGTGTACCCTTTAATGCGGAAATCACCGCATCCTGAAGGGCTACAGACTCCATTGACGTTGCAGGCTGCTGTTTTAGCAGGCTGAACAGTTTGGGAATATCCTTTTCTGAAGCTACATGTCTCAGTGCGGAAAAGGCCGCGCTGCGAACAGCAGGATCTTTTGCTTCCAGGTAAATATAAACTGCTTCAATATGTGCATTTGCTCCTCTAGCGGCGAGCACATTCAATAGTGCCACCTGAACCGCTGGTTTGGCTTTCGGAAGATACCCGGCCAATTGATTAGTAATGCCATCACCTTTCATGCGCAATAAAGCGTGTGATGATCCTGCTATCGAGGCACTGTCACCCTTACGCATTACATCGTACAAATCTGGTATCACCGAGGCACCACCAAGTTGCGAGGCACTTTGTATCGCTGCCTGCTTTACACTTGCATCTTTATTTTTCATGAGTTTAACCAGTGCAGGTAGCGCCGCCTTGGCATTTGCCTGACCTAACATAGTAGCAATAGCGGCTTTGGTCTGGTCATCAGCTTTACCCATTTTCTTGGTCCACAATACGCTGTTCGCTTCATTTACATCAGCGCTTGCAAATTTCAATGCAGCAGCCTTGTATTCCATTTGCTTATCCCCCATGGCATCAAGAAGCAGCTCCATGCCTTTTGCTTTATCCGCATGATACATGATGTTTAAGGCTGCAGTACGTACATGTAACTGGTTTTCAGCCTGTACCTGCTCATGTAGCTTTTTAGCAGTATTTAAAGCCAGGGCATTGTTCCCCTCTTTCTGCAGGTTTGCCGCATATTCAAGCAAAGCAGCAGTTGATCCGCCTTGGTCATATTGAAAGTTTGCGTTTTTTGCTGCTGAAAAAAGTAAATCTGCAGAGGAAGGGTCAGCAAGATCGGCCAATGCAGCGAGCGTCACCTTCTGTAGTTTCACATCGTTAGTTTGAACCAATTGATTCAAGGCTGGTGCCGCTTCTTTGTTGCCAATCAGGCCAAGAGCTTCAATCAAGGATAGTTTAGCTGCCCCCTGAGCTGTAGGCAGTGCGGCAAGCAAGGCCGCTTTTGCCTTCGGGGTGTTAATCTTCACCAATGCTCTTGAAGCTGGATCTGCAAGCATTTCATCATTTAAATATTGCTGAAGCGTAGTGACTGCATCATCTTTGCCTATGAGTTCAAGCTGGCTGATCAGGAATGATTTAACCTGCTGATCACCTGCCTTACCTAAGGCCGTAATGTAAGCCTGTACGGCTTGGCCCCGTTGGGCTTCTTTGCCCCTTTGTGTCACAAAGGCAGAGTAACCACCAATGGCATATTCGAGGGTCGCATTATTGCCCTGCCCCGCACTGGAAAGTCCAGAGATAAGGGTCAGAAAACCCTCTTGTCCAAGCTGCTCAATCTCGAGCATATTGCCCTGGAGTTGCTTCGCATCCCGGGCGGGCAGCTGTGCCAGTAGATCGGCCACCTTAGTGGTAACCGTACGCTGGTCTGAACTCGCCTGTCCATGTACAGAAATTTGGAAGGAGGCCAATGCCAGCATTAAAAATATTGATCTTTTAAACATGATTCTTTTGTAAAGTATTTTAATGGATTGTCTGAATGGAAAACAGGCTTATATAATGTATGGTGCACGCATCACTGGATTGATCATCCGGTTTGCTGCATCATCATCCACAAACACTTGTTTTTCGGGATCAAACTTCAATGATCTCCCCAGCCGCAGTGCCGCAAGTCCTATATTGATCAGGGTGCATGAACGATGCCCATTCTGCTCGTTTAAGGCAAACTGCTTCCTGCTTCTTACCGCCTGAGAAAAGTCGGTCACTTGCTCTGGTGGTTCCGGAAATGCCGCAAGTTTGCGCTCCAGATTTGGAATATCCGATTTGAATCCAGGGTATAATTTTCCTTTAGGTCCTTCGATGTATGGCACGTTTGCATCTTTACCTTCCCCATCCAGTATAATCTGGCAGCCATCAGCATAGGTGTATGTAATTCTGTTCCAGATGCCCACAGCATCCGTATGCTGTTGCGGCGCATCAATTTCCACCGAGACCGGGCTGGTATCATCTTTACCTAAAAAGTACTGGATTGGATCAAGGTAATGTTGTCCCATATCACTCAACCCGCCACCATCATAGTCCCAATAGCCGCGGAATGTCTGGTGTACGCGATGTGCATTATACGGTTTATAGGGTGCTGGCCCAAGCCATGCCTCATAGTCCAGTTCCGCCGGAACTGGTTCAGGTGCCAGATTATCTTTACCTATCCAATAAAACTTCCAGTCGAAACCGGTGTGTTTGCTCACCGTGACTTTCAGCGGCCAGCCTAATAGCCCACTATCGACCAGCTTTTTGATCGGCCGAACCGGGGTGCCCATTCCATAGAAATTGTCTTTAAACCTGAACCAGGTGTTCAGCCGGAATATCCTACCATGTTGCTGTACAGCTTCCATAACCCGCTTTCCCTCACCAATGGTGTGGGTCATCGGCTTTTCGCACCAGATGTCTTTTCCGGCATTCGCAGCATCTACAGCCATGATCCCATGCCAGTGCGGCGGGGTGGCAATGTGTACGATGTCAACCTCCGGCAATTTGATCATCTCCCGGTAGTCGCTAAAGGTTTTAACGCCCTTATCTAACATGGTCAGGGACTTTGCAATATGTCGCTTGTCCACATCACAAATGGCTACCACTTGCGTGCCGTCGTATGGGAAATGGTTTCTGCCCATGCTGCCCACGCCTATTACAGCTTTAGTAAGTTTATCGCTAGGTGCAATAAACCCCTGCCCGCCCAGTACATGCCTCGGCACAATGCTGAAAACGGCAAGTCCTATCGCCGACTTCCGAATAAAGTCTCTTCTGGAGTTTTGTTGGTTTTCGTTCATTAGTATTATATAATTTGATTAGGAATGAACATTTTCTCGTTCATTTCGAAGTTAATGGAAAATCCATTTGCTAGTTTGAATTTTTAGTTCAATTTCGAGTTGAGACATGTAGAAAATCTGTGACGGAATTTAAAATCATAGGCAAATACCATCTAACAAAATGAAATTCAAACCCTAACAAGCCTGGATTGTTAATGATTGAGAACCTGAAATCAAATGAATATGGCCATGGTAAATCCAATAGAAGATTATGAGCAGCAAAAGATCAACAGCACTGCGAAGCAGACAGTAATCATCAACGAAAACGAAACCGGAGAAACAGATGAACATGATCCAGACTTTCATGATACCGCTGGCCCGGAAGATCCGGACTCAGCACCTGATAGTAGTGGCGATGCAACACCCTTGGATGTCGAAGGCGCAAAGCAAACGAAGACTGAAGACCCCGAGGATCCTGGACTTAATCATACTGCGGAGGATGATCTTAGCCTTAATAAGCCAGACAACGACTTATTCTAAGGCCGGCATCTGAAGTTTATACCAAGTTGAAAGCTACTGCAAATTTGATCAGGCCGGCCAGCGAGTTGACTTCAAGCTTGTGAATGATGTTTTTGCGGTGCGTATTGATCGTGTGTATGGATCGAAATAGTAATGTGGCAATTTCATAGCTGCTCTTTCCCTCCACGATCAAAACAATGATTTCTTTTTCTCTGGTGCTTAGTGTATTGTACTTGTGGAAGTTTCTTCGAATATAATCGTCATGCGTTATCATTGTGCCAATTCGAAAACCAGCCAGGTTTAGCGTGTTCACTGGAACAGCAATATGAACGAGATTTGTCGTTGATGGATGCTCTGGAGCAGCAATGAGACGTGAGCTTGTGAAATACCAACCATATGCAGAATCCACATCGGGACGTACGCGCTGCAAAAAAGAATGAACCTTGCCAGGGTCATTAAGCGCAACAAATTCAGTAAGTGCAGCCTTATGCGCCAGTAGCTCTTCGGGTGGGAAAAATTTTCTGAAGTATTCTGCGCCAAGTGACGTGAGCTCTTCGCTACTTTGGTGCAGGATGTCACAGCCAAACTTATTCATGTACAGATTTGTCATTGCATCTAAATCCTGAATCATGACACTGCCAGGAATATAGTCGCAAAGATCTGTAAGCGTTAAGGATTGTTTGCCAACCTGATTGCCTAAACAAAAGATATCTGATTGGAAATCTAAAAGCTGTTGTTGGAGGGCGCCTGTTAGAGACATTTTAGCGGAATTAGAATATGTAACGTCTGTTTGCTAATCATCCTAACCCCGTATTAAAAATACTAAATAAACTTTCAGATTTCATCCACACACATCCGGAATATTCAAAGATTTTTTTGAGCTTTCTGATGATTTCATACTCCAGTAGGTTGAATGTAACGATCATAATATGAACCTTATACCTTCGGGCTTGTTGAATAACTGAAAGCTCAATATATATGGCCAGATTTCTTGTAATAACCTTTTTATTGAGCGCGGTTTCGCTGCTCAAAACCTACGCACAGACTAACACAGGGATAAGCGGAAAAATAGTGGATTCCCTTAGCAGAAAACCGTTGAACTACGCTAGCGTGGCATTGCTGAACCAGGCTGATCGTAAACCCGTTGATGGGAGCCAAACCGATGAAAAGGGGATTTTCAACTTTAAAACAGTTCCAGCTGGCACCTATATTCTTCGCGTAGGCTTTGTGGGCTATCAGACCTACGAACGTGGAGGAATCAAAGTTGATCCAAATGTACCCCTCAATTTAAATGAGATTAAGTTACGCATATCAGGTGCGAACGTCTTGAAAGAAGTTGTGGTGGAGGGCAGCGTGCCCGATATGCAGATCGGCATTGATCGAAAAGTGTTTAATGTTGATCAGAGCCTGGTTTCACAGAGTGGATCCGTTACTGATCTGCTTAGTGACATTCCATCTATCTCTGTTGATGCCGACGGAGCAGTAAGCTTGCGCGGATCCAGCAGTGTCCGCATACTCATCGATGGTAAGCCTTCAGCGATGGCCGGCAGTGACATCACCCAGGTGCTACAGTCCCTCCCGTCCAATTCCGTGCAGCGTGTTGAGGTCATCACCAACCCCTCTTCGAAATACGATGCAGAAGGGCAGTCTGGTATAATTAATATCGTACTGAAGAAAAACCAACGCACCGGGCTTAATGGGGCGGTTACGGCCTCCGGAGGATCCTATCGAAATTACAACGGAGGAATTGCCCTGAATTATCGCGACAGCAGCTTCAATTATTATGGCAACTATGATTTTAGGAAGTTCAGGAGACTTAGCGAAGGCCGCAGCGACACCAGGTACTTTGAAAATAACGGACTGATAAATAACGAAAATGAAGGTGACCGTTCAGGTGCCGGCCATACCGCTAAACTCGGTGTGGACTATTTTATAAACCAGACGACGACAATCGGTGTGTCTGGAAACATAAGTGTACGGGACAACCAGCGGAATGAAAACATCTTTTATCGTTATGAGAACCTTCCTGATCTCGATGGCACAAGTACGCGGTATGCAAGGCAAACTGAAGATGATTTTGGATACGACTTAAATTTAGATTTTAAAAAAGAGTTTAAACGGGAGGGCGAGGTATTGACCATCAATGGCGCGTACGGCAAGAATAAAGAAGACGGCGTGAATACCTTTAATCAAACCTTCAGTAATCCACTAAGTCCAGCGGATCGTCAGATCAACGACACCTACGAACGTGGCGATAACATTAATGTTCAGCTTGATTATATCCGACCGATCAATGAAAACAGCAAACTCGAAGCAGGATATCGTACCACCATTGAAAAAGATGATGAATCTCAAATTTCAAGGCGATTCGATCCAATAAGTGGGAATTTCCAACCAGACTATAACGTTAGCAATAAGTTCGACCTGGAAGAAATTGTACATGCCGCTTACTTCAATTACCAGAACAGGATCAACGAAAATCTAGGCTATCAGGTCGGATTACGTGCAGAACAGGCCTACCTCAATACGATCACGGAGAACGTAGATCCAGCCACGCCGGAGAATGAGCGTTTTACGCCGGGTAGGCTGGATTACTTCCGGCTGTATCCAAGTATATTTCTGACGCAGTCATTTTCACAGGATCAGCAACTACAGCTCAGTTATACCAGGCGTGTAAACCGCCCTAATGGCTGGCAGGTAAATCCCTTTATCAATATTTCAGATCCCTTGAACATCCGCCAGGGAAATCCGAATCTAAAACCAGAGGACATCCATTCCTTTGAACTTGGTTATACACGCGAAATCGGCACCACCACCCTCACTTCTTCGATCTACTACCGCAGGGTGAACGACGTTATCCAAAGTATCACCCAACGCATCGAAGGCACAAATGCAGCAACGATATCAGAATGGCGTAACATCAGTAAAAATGAATCGACAGGCTTTGAATTAATATCAAAAAGTAGCATCGGCAAAGCAGTTGATCTTACCGGCAACCTGAACGTCTTTTACAACAAATTCAAAGGTGCTCCAGAATTTAACCTGCCGGCCCGTGAAGGTATAAACTGGGATGCAAACCTTTCTACAAACATCCGCCTTTCAAAGGATCTTTCAGCCCAGATCAGAGCGGATTATTCCGCACCAAGGGTATTGGCACAAGGACGCTCAATCGGCAACTTTGCCACCGACGCAGCACTGCGCTGGAGTATATTGAATAACAAAGGTAGCCTTCTGCTAAATGTACGTGACGTGTTCAATCAACGGCGGTTCGGCGGCTACACGCAAACAGAACAGTTTATCCGTAACTTCCGTGACCGGAGGTCCTTGCGTATGGCAATGTTAACCTTCAGCTATCGCTTTGGTGGCCAGGATCGTGAAAAGGAACAAAAAGAAGACTGGGATGATCGTGAAGAGAACAACCAGGAACCATAATCCTCTTAATCGTTCATGGTAACGCCCTCATGTTCATAGATCTTAAGGTCAAAATAGGTCGCTGCAGCCAAAAGATGGTCAAATATATCCGCCATAATATGCTCGTATTCTACCCATTTGGTCGTACCCGTAAATACATAAAGTTCTATGGGCAATCCTGTTGGGGTTGGGGCTAACTGCCGTACCATCATCGTCATTTTTTTGTTCGTACCAGAATGATGAGCCAGATAACTATCAATATACTTACGGAAAAGACCCGCATTCGTTAGATTGCGTCCATTTACCAAAAGGCTTTTATCAACGCCATTCCGGGCATTACTCTTGTCAATATCTTTCTGCCGATGATCAATGTAGCTGGTTAACGACTGTATCTTACGAAATTCCTCCAGCTCCTCTGGTTTAATGAAGCGTATGCTGGTTTGACGGATATAGATGGCCCTTTTGATCCTTCTCCCCCCGGATTCACGCATCCCCCGCCAGTTGTGAAAGGAGTCTGAGATCAGCGCATAGGTGGGAATCGTAGTGATCGTCTTATCAAAGTTCTGAATCTTTACCGTAGTAAGATTAATCTGAATAACATCACCGTCAGCTCCGTATTTAGACATGGTAATCCAATCCCCTATTCTAACCATGTCATTGGCACTTACCTGTATGCTTGCTACAAAGCCCATGATGGTATCTTTAAACATCAACAGCAACACTGCTGATAAGGCACCCATTGCAGTAAAAAACGCCACAGGTGATTTTCCCGTCAATGTAGAAAATATAATTACCGCACCCAGGATCATCAGGATAATACGGATAATCTGTAGATAGCTATCAATCGGCTTCTCTTTAAAAGCTTGTTTTTTACGGAGCGTATCAGCGCCGGATTTAATGACGGACATGATCATCCAAATCATCACTAGAACAAGATAAACATCAGACAGGGCACCGAATAAGCGGCTGAACTTCGGAAAATCGATGAAAACAACTGGCAGCGCGACGTTGATGATTACGATTGGGATGATCAGGGCAAGATAATAGGCAAAGCGATTTTCAAGAAGGAAGTGAAAAAATTCCAACCTTGAGGTTTTAACGATTCTAATTAGTGCGATACGAAGCAGACGCCGGATCAATTGGTGAACCACATAGACCAGGATGATTGTGATTACCGCTAATAGAAATGCATTCAGGAATTTAACGATAGAATGGTGAATACCAGAATGCATCAATAGATCGTATGTCCAGCGTCCTATAAAATTTAAGTCATTGTCTTTATTCATGTATTGCGTGCTATGGCTGCAGGATACTAATAATAAACTAAAAAACCAACCTGATCAGGATCAGGCTGGTTTTTAGAATAGGTTTTCATCGCTTCGTTATACTTTCGGCAACGTATAGCCATTATGATATTCAGACATCAAATATTTCTCATTGATGGCTTTATTTGTGAATAATTTGCTGTTCTCATCCCAGGTGAGCTTCTCCCCGCTTCTAAATGCAATATTACCCATCTGGGCGACAGTAGCAACGTGTGCACCTGCCTGGATGGAACATGCCAACTCTTCTTTTTTTCGGGAGCGTAAGCAGCTGAAGAAGTTGACCATATGGTTATTCAATCCATTATCTGAGGCTTTTACAAATGGCATGGAAACCTTTTGTTCACTTTGTTTTTCTTCGATAATTTCCCAGCCACCACGGTTCAGAATCAGTGTTCCGTTATTACCAACATAAGCAATACCATGATCTCGGTTGTAAGATCCGTTGTCGATGCCCATGGCAGAATCCCACACTAAATTGAATTTATCGAACTCATACAGTGTGGTTAAGGTATCTGGCGTTTCTTCATAAAGGTCAGGATAAGCAAAGCGTCCACCAAGTGCCGATATCGTCTTTGGTACTGGCGACCCCATTCCGAGCAAGCCATAATCCAAGAGGTGAACCCCCCAATCGGTCATCAAACCGCCCGCATAATCCCAAAACCAACGAAAGTTAAAGTGATACCGGCTGGCATTAAAGGGGCGCTTTTTTGCAGGACCAAGCCAAAGGTCGTAGTCAGCACCTTTTGGAGGCGCGGAGTCTGGAACCACGGGTCCAGGTTTCATCCAGCCTTGGTAACACCAAACCTTTACGGTCCGGATATTTCCAAGCTTCCCGCTTTGCACAAAGTCTACCGCATCCTTGAAGTGCTGCTGACTGCGTTGCCATTGACCTGCCTGTACTACTTTGTTGTATCTCTCCTGCGCAGCGACCATAGTTCTGCATTCCAGAATGGAGTTTCCGACAGGTTTCTCTACATAAACATCTTTTCCAGCCTGCACCGCATGAATCATCATCAATGCATGCCAATGATCAGGACTGCCAATGATAACAGCATCTATATCTTTTCGATCGAGCAAGCTGCGATAATCTTTGTAGGTTTTAACCTTGGCGGGATTTACTTTAAGGTCTTTTAGTTCAGCCATGCGCTTATCCAGCACATTTTGATCGGAGTCGCAAAGGGCAACAAGGGTCACGCCTGGCACCAACAGGGCGGCTTTCAGGTTTGCCCAGCCCATTCCATTGATGCCGATCACGCCGATATTGATCTGATCATTTGCGCCGATGGTCTTTTCATACAAAGCATAGGCAGGATTGTCGAGCGTTGAAAGCAAAATGGTACTGCCAAGCGCAGCACTACCTGTACGTAGGAAATTTCTTCTGTTTAGCATTTGGTTTTATTATAGGTTCATACAGCTTGTAAAATACGAAATCCCTTTAATACCGCAAACAGAATGAATCATTGTCGATCCAGCTACGAATTCGAGTTCGCTCCTGGCCGCCCTTTCGCCGCCTCTTCATCGCCTATTGTTCGCCTATGCTTCGGCTCCAACCGAAGAAAAGGCGTTCAAGAAGCGGATAAAAGCCCTTGAACGCCTGATTGAGGTCGCGGAAAGTCTAAACTAGTGCCTTGATGCCATAGCTTGTTCGATATCTATATTCAAGCCCTTGGCAATTGCCATACCCAATTGAATATCCGCACGGAAGAAGTGGCAAAGCTGAAGATTAATGATCTGCATACGTTTTGGTCCGCTGATGCCCATCATGGAACCTACTATGTTATTTACCAGGTTCTTTTTGTCCTCAGGACTTAATACTTTTCTATAAAGATCGCCAGGTTGCGTATAGTGATCATTGTCACCTTCACCAGCATTGCGGTCGTACCAGTCGGCCACGTTAGAATCAAGTTCCCATGCTGGCTCTTTATAGCTTGGATCCGGCATAACATCACCGAAACTATTCGGGAAGTAGTTTGGATCATCACCGCCGTTTTCGTCAATTCGCATCTGCCCATCGCGGTGGAAATTGTTCACCATGAAAGGACAACGATTTACCGGAATTTGTTCGTAGTTGATTCCCAGGCGGTAGCGCTGTGCATCTGCATAGGAAAGGATTCTACCTTGCAGCATTCTGTCCGGCGAGAAACCAATTCCGTCAACCAGGTTAGAAGGTGCAAAGGCTGCTTGCTCCACATGTGCGAAGTAATTGTTTGGTAGCTGGTTTAATTCGATCTCCCCCACTTCGATAAGCGGAAACTCAGCGTGTGGCCAGATCTTGGTAAGATCAAAAGGATTCCAGCGGAAGGTCTTCGCCTCGGCTTCAGTCATCACCTGTATTTTCAAGGTCCACTTTGGAAATTCCTTGTTATCGATTGCGTCGACGAGATCTCTTTGTGCATGGTCCATATCTACGGCATGCATCTGATTGGCTTGTGAAGCATCCAGATTTTTAATGCCTTGCTGTGTCTTGAAATGGAACTTCACCCATACCCTTTCATTATCCGCATTGATCATCGAATAAGTATGGCTACCAAAACCATCCATGTGTCTGTAGGTCAATGGCGTACCCCGGTCAGTCATCAGGATCATCACCTGGTGCAGGCTTTCCGGATTTAGAGACCAGAAATCCCACATCATGGTAGGGCTTTTCAGATTAGTTCTTGGATCGCGTTTTTGAGTATGGATAAAATCACTGAATTTCTTTGGATCCTTTACAAAGAAAACTGGAGTATTGTTACCTACAAGGTCCCAGTTTCCATCCTCTGTGTAGAATTTAATGGCAAATCCACGTGGATCACGTTCTGCATCAGAACTTCCTTTTTCACCACCTACCGTGGAGAAGCGAAGGAAAATGCGGCAGGTGTTTCCGATTTTAGAGAAGATCTTCGCTCGTGTGTATTTGGTGATATCGTGGGTGATCTTCAAGGTGCCGTAAGCACCGGAACCTTTTGCATGTACCACGCGTTCTGGAATTCGCTCTCTGTTGAAGTGGGCCATTTTCTCATGCAGAATAAAATCCTGAAGAAGCAAAGGCCCGCGGCTACCTACGGATTGCGTATTCTCATGTTCAACATAAGGTCTGCCGGATGCGGTAGTGAGTTTTCTGTGTGTTATATTTTCATTTTCCATACTTATAAATTTTTTCTAAAAGTATAGAGAACACCCGAGCAAAGAAAAGCATTAATATCTATAAGAGAATAGACAATATCTATTTGATACGAGTAAAACGCAGATTATTGCGCATCAGAATGCCTGATTCTCACTTGAATGTTCGAATATTTATATAGTTTTGATTTACCATAACATTACCACCAACCTCCATGAAAAAACACCATCAAACGTTTTTGCGTAGAACGCTCCTTTGTTCATTTTTTGTTATAGCACTTTATGGCTGTAGTAAAGATGAAAACACGAATGACCAGGCCCGAATGTTGCTGGGCGACGAGGTAACGGTTGGCGAAGGCACAGCCCGCTCCTTTATTTCTTTAGATAGCCAAGGTGATCCAGAACAAATTGGCTTTACCTTTACGGCCTCGACCTTGGAAAATCTACCAATGCACAGCGCCATGTTCGAAATACCTGTTCCCAAAGGGAACAACTCCATGGTCGATCATATCTCCTTTGATTTCAATGCACACGGGCATGAGCCTCCTGGGGTGTACGACGTTCCGCATTTTGACATTCATTTTTACAACATCAGCAAGGCCGAACGTGCGGTTATACAACCAAATACGGCTGCAATGGACCTCTTGCCTTCAGCAGAATATATCCCGAAAGACTATGCGCCTATTCCAGGTGGTGACGTCAACATGGGAAAACATTGGACCGATACTACAGGCAGCGAGTTTCATGGTAAACCGTTTGACAAGACCTTCATCTACGGTAGCTATAACGGTATGTTCATCTTTCATGAAGCCATGGTTGCCCTTAGCTATCTGCAAACCAAGCAGAATGTCACCATGCCTGTTAAGCAACAAGCAAAGGTGCAGGTAGGTGGCTACTATCCAGCTGCTTTTTCCATCACATTCGACGAGGCTAAGCAGCTTTACACGATTTCAATGGACAACCTGCAGCGCAGGATTGCACAGTAGTTAGCCGAACAGCAGATAAGCAAGTAATAAGGTTACCAGAATGTTGAATAACTGCGCAAGCAGAAATGCATATAGTGGTTTCTTATTGTCATGTTTAAAAAGGTCCTTGAAGTTTGTCTCCAGTCCGATGCTTGTAAAAGCCAAGGTGAACCAGGTATTTTGAAGGTTTTTCAAGCTGTCTTTCGCAGGCTTGATGACGTCCGGCGACAAGGCAAAGGAAAAAAGCAGTGAAGCTGCAACGAAGCCCAATACAAACTTTGGAAAGCGCTCCCAAATGACTTTTAGGGTTGGCTTTTCGACTGTACCCGAGGATTGGGAACTGCTGTTGTAGGTCCAATAGATGCTGATCGCGAAAGCAGCCATTCCGAGCAGCACGTTTTGAGAAAACTTCACAATTGTGCTGATCTTCAACGCTTCTTCACCGACCAGGGTGCCCGATGCCACTACCGCCCCGGTCGTATCTATACTACCGCCCAGCCAGGCACCTGTTACTTGCTGGGAAAGCGACAGATAAGAAGCAATATAGGGCATGAAGATCATCATGGGGATTGCGGTGATAAGCACCATTGAGATCACGTAGGATAATTTCTTTGGATCGCCTTTTATGGCTCCGGATGTGGCGATCGCAGCGGAGACACCGCAAATTGATACCGCGCTGGATATCATCATGGTCAGTTCTTCATCTACCTTTAGCTTTTTACATAGCCAAAAAGCGAAATACCAAACGGAGAGGACAACAACCAACGCTTGAATGAGCCCCAATGAACCCGCCTTTAAGATATCAGAAAAGATGACGCCGGTACCTAATAGTACCAGACCAATTTTTACGAATAGCTCCGTAGATAGCGTGTCTTTGAACCATTGTGGCAGTTTAAACAGGTTTCCAATGGCGAGGCCGATAGCAAGACTAAAGATGACTGCTTCCAGATTAAGCGTTTTTACAAAAGCATTGCCGGTGAAGATCAGCGCTACAATGGTGATGAGGAATACCAAAGGGAATCCCATGGTAAAGCGACTTATAGATTTGCCGAGCAGCATGGTCCCAATGATCCCTACCACTAGTAGAAAGACAAATTGTATTCCGATGATGCCGAGGTTGGCCGCTGAAAGAACATTGTCGGTTAAAGAAGCAGCACTTTCCCACTTGAACGCGGGTACCGGAATGATGTAAAGGAATAAGGAGCAAAGGATCACAAGAAATCCGAGGATAACAACAACCCAGTCCTCGTGTAAGGATAAACGTTTAGTAGAGCTTTCAGGCATAGATTTAAAATTTAATCCGCCAAGCACATTGAACTTGACGCAGCTTTTAAAAATAAAGGGAAAAATTGTAAATCATGCCTTATTTGGGAATTGTAATATAAAAGGTACTGCCGGCATCAACCTGACTTTCGAACGAAATCTTGCCACCATGCAGCTCAACAATGGTTTTTATGATAGACATACCCAAGCCTACCGGCTTTTCTCCTTTAAGGCCCGTACGACGTGCAGGTGTAAACTTTTCAAACAATACGTCGTGAAACTCCGGAGGGATTCCAATGCCGTTATCTCGAACGGTGACCAACACACTCTTCTCCTTTTCGGTAATATCAACCTCAATCATTCCATTGTCGTAGGTGAATTTGATGGCGTTGGAGATCAGGTTGTTGAACACTTGCATAAGCTTGAGGGTATCAAACTGCAGATATATCTTTTTTGCGCTGCTGCTGATCTTGAATTGCTTCAAAATAATATCGGAAGACTTTCTATAATTTTCAATGACATCGGTGATGCCAAACACAATGTCCGCGCGCTCCTTTCGCAGGTCCACCTGGGTCGATTCCAAAAACTCCTGATTTACGAGGTCTCTGATCAGACTAATGTTTCTCTCGCAAAGCTTTTGTATGACCTGCAGATAATTTTCTATAGCATCTTCTGGTGTATTCTTGGCATGCTGCTGAATCGCCTGGGCCATCATGTTAATCATGCCCAATGGTGTTTTCAAGTCATGGGCCAATACTTCAAGTGTTGAATTCTTCCGCGCATTGATTTTCTCTGCGTAGAGGATATTCGATTTGATTATGGTAATGTCCGTGGCAATGCCAACAAAAAGCTGTTGCTGCGCAGGGTTGCTTAGCGGCAGGACTTTTAGCAAAATATATTTTTTAGTTTGTTCGTCCAGCAAAATCCTAAACTCGATACTTCCGGTTTTTCTAGTTGAATAAATTTGCGATAGAAACTCGAGCACATAAGCTTTATCTTCCGGGTGTATGCTGTCTAACAATAAGGAGGGCTTGTCATAATATGCTGATGCCGGCTTGCTCCAGATCTTCTGAAAAGCAGCACCTATGTATTCCAGTTTATCTGCCTTCGCATTATAGATCAGGTACAAATCTTCTGAAAGTTCAGCAATCTGTTCTATGCTGATAACGTTATTTTCATTAACCTCCATGGTCACTCAATTTTATGTTCGACAAAAAACACCTTTCAGTTGGCTGTAGATAACCTGCATAATGCTTTTTTGAATAAATTTGGCATCCAACAGCATTAAGCAAATCTAAAAAACGCGTCAAACAATGACCACACTAATCAGACCAATTGAACCGAAGGACGACCAGCAGATTGCAGCCCTTATCAGAAAGGTACTTACAGAATTCAAGCGAAATCAACCTGGCACGGTATTCACTGACCCAACAACAGATCAACTTCATCATTTGTTTACTACCGGGGGTTCTTCATACTGGATTGCCTGCAATGATGAGCAGGTTCTTGGTGGATGCGGTATTTATCCCACAGCAGGACTTCCGGAAGGTTGTGCAGAGCTGGTGAAATTTTATCTTGACCCTGCAGCCCGGGGACTTGGATTAGGTAAGCTTTTGCTTGAAAAGAGCTTTGAAGCGGCTAAGGCTGCGGGTTTCACGCAACTGTACCTGGAAAGTTTCCCTGAATTCACAACAGCTATTGCATTGTATGAACGATATGGTTTTAAGCACATTGATGCTGCACTCGGAAACTCCGGACATTATGCCTGCAATGTCTGGATGCTGAAAGATCTTTGATCAGACCTTTATCGTTTTCCAACGGCCTCGTTTAAACAAAAAGTAACCTGCAATACAGATCGCTGTTTCAGCAACTGGAACTGCAATGAATACACCTGTCGGCCCGAATTCAAAGAGCTTTGCAAGTAAATAGGCTAATGGAATTTGAAATAACCAGAATCCAAAGAAGTTGATCCATGTAGGTGTCCAGGTGTCGCCGGCACCGTTGAACGCATTAACCAGCACCATGCCAATCCCATAGAAAACATAGCCCAGACTCATGATGTAGGTAGCTTCAACTGCAATCTCCTGTATCAGCGCATCTTCTGTAAAGAATCCAATGATCTTAGGGCCGAAGACATAAGTGATGAACATTACAAAAGACATAAAACAGATACTGAAGATTGCCGTTTGTCGTACCGATTGTTCCGCTCGGTCAATGTTCTTGGCACCAAGATTCTGTCCCACCAGTGTCGAAGCTGCATTACTCAGCCCCCATGCCGGCAGCATAAAAAACATCATGATACGCAAAGCCGTTTGATAACCCGCAGAACCATGATCCCCTCCTGTTGTTGCAACAAGCTGTGCAAGAAAGATCCAGCTGCAGGAAGCAATCACAAATTGCAGGATTGCCGGCGCAGCGATCTTCACCAGGGTGACAATCTGTTGCAGATCAGGCTTGAGGTAAGCGAGCTTCATCTTAAGCACGCCATTTCCTTGCATAAGGCTGTAAAGTTGGTAGATTACGCCAAGGCTGCGCCCGATGGTTGTTGCAATAGCGGCGCCGGTTAGGCCAAACGCTGGAACCGGGCCGAATCCGTTGATAAAGATCGGACACAATATTATATTTGAGATGTTAGCAATCCATAGACTCCGCATGGCTATTGCAGCATTCCCCGCCCCTCTGAAAATTCCGTTGATCAGAAATAGCAAGACAATGATCAGGCTTCCAGCCATCATAATCTGGATGAAAGGCTCTCCTGCTTCAGCAGTACTGGTTGAAGCACCCATCAATATCAGGATATCCTTGCCATAAAGGAAGCCGAAAATACTGATGAACATATTAATCATGAAAGCCACAATGATGGCCTGCATCCCAGCCTTTGCTGCAAGTTGGGGGTTCTTTTCGCCAATGCGCCGGGCCACAACCGCAGTCGCGGCCATGCTCAGTCCTATCGCCAGGGCATAGATAATGCTCAAGACAGATTCTGTTAGCCCGACAACTTGAATGGCCACGCTGCTATTTGGAAGATGTCCAACAAAATATAGGTCTACCAGTGCAAAAACCGATTCCAGTACCATTTCCAGGATCATCGGGATGGCGAGCAGAATAACCGCTTTCCTGATGCTCCCTTGAGTGTAATCAAATGCATCGCCTTTGATGGACTGCTTGATAAGTTGTAATAATGAGCTTCGCTCCTGATTTATGTTGGTATTAGTTCCGATCATTGCCTTAATAGTGTTGGAATATAATATTGTTTTCTGAAGGTTTTATAGGATATTATCTATATTTAAAAAACTAACCTGAAATATAAACCATGACAAACAGACGTTCGTTTCTCAAAACTTCGGCGCTCCTGACCGCAGGAATACTCGCCGCACCTAATCTTTATGCCTTTGACAAAAAGTACGTTGGCCTGCAACTCTTCACCATTCGCGAGGCAATGGCGAAGGATCCGAAAGCTGCATTAGCAAAGGTAGCAAGCCTCGGCTATAATGCAGTAGAAGGCGCAACATATACGGGCACACAGTTGTTTTACAACATGTCGGGCGTGGAATATGCAAAGACTTTAAAAGATAATGGCCTTATTTCTCCGAGCAGTCATTACATGCTTGGGGAGTCCATGGATGCAAAAGGTACGATTACGAACGGCTGGGAGAAAGCTGTTGATGATGCCGCGGCGATTGGGACAAAATACATGGTATGTGCATATCTGCTAGATCCGGAGCGTGGTAATCTAGACCATTATAAAGCGACCGCTGAGAAATTCAATAAAGCTGCAGAAGTATGCAAGAAAGCAGGCATCCAGTTTTGTTACCATAACCATGATTTCGAATTTGAGGCCCAGAATGGGAAATATCCCTTTGATGTGTTACTTGAAAACACAGACAAAGATCTCGTAAAATTTGAGCTTGACCTTTATTGGGCAAGTAGAGCAAATCAGGATCCTATTAAGTTGTTTAACCGCTATCCAGGACGTTTCCCGTTATGGCATGTAAAAGACATGGATAAATCTACTGCTAAAAACATCACTGAAGTAGGTAACGGATCGATCGATTTCAAGAGAATTTTCGCACAGTCTAAGAAGGCCGGTTTAGACTACTTTTTTGTGGAACAGGACATTTGCCCGGGAGATCCATTTGATTCAATTTCACAAAGTATCTCTTACCTTAAAAAGAATCTGATATAAACTTTTACAACATTCATTAAGCGAGGCTGCCGAATCAGGCAGCCTCGCTTTTTCTTAGGGAGATACTACTGCAGCTTGGGAATGACATGTTTCCCGAAGTCTTCTATAAAGGTTTGTTGATTCTTATTAACGTTATGCAGAATCAATGTTTCAAAACCCATGCTTTTGTAGCTTCTTAAGATTTCGAGGTGTTCTTCCAAGTTTGCAGAAATATGTACAGCTTCATGCATGTCCTCAGGTCTTACATATTTCGCTGCAGCTTCAAACTGTTCTACAGTTGTCAGGTCTGACAGTAAGGAACTCTCAAATATATTGGTCTTCCATTGCTCAAAAGCCCCTTGCAAAGCTAGATCGCTATCGGTGTCATAGGAAAGCTGCACTTTTATCGAGATCGGCTTGCCTGCTCCTCCACCGGAACGAAAAGCAGCGACAATCTCCTTTAATTTTTCCATAGGTTTATTAATGGTCACCAAGCCATCAGCCCAGCTACCTAACCAGGCGGCGGTTTCAGGCGTTACTGCGGCACCGATAAATTTTGGTTTCACTTTGGGCAGGGTGTATAGTTTTGCCTTTTGCACCTTTATGTGACCAGAATAATCAACAAGCTCACCGTTGAGCAATTTTACAATTACATCATGGCATTCTTTAAGACGTTCATTGCGTTGTGCTTTTGCCGGCCAGGGTTCAGCACTGAAGTACTCGTTTATGGCCTCACCGCTTCCCAGGGAAATCGAAAGGCGGTCTGGAAACATCTCCGCTAAGGTTGCTGCCGCCTGTGCAACCATTACCGGATGGTATCGTTGACCAGGAGCACACACCATCCCTATGGGTAGTGTTGTTGCTTGCATTGCTGCACCAATCCAAGAAAAGGTGAAGCCACTTTCACCCTGTGCAGAATTCCAGGGCTGGAAGTGATCAGAGCTGTGCAGGGCGCTGAATCCTGCCTTTTCTGCCAGCACAGCAAGTTCTAAAAGTAGCGATGGTGGGAATTGCTCATGCGAAGCATGATATGCGATCTTGAAGTTGTTCATAAGGATGTTTTGCTAATGGCCACATTAAAACCCAGATAAGGTGATAATGTTTAGGGATTTAGCATCGAAATGACGTTGAATAACCAGTAGGATATTGAGGTTGATCTTGCAAACAAGGCGTGACTCGAACTGTTATAAGGAAACATCTAAATCTATCCTATGAATAATGAGCATAAAATTAGCCGCCGCCAGGTTGTTGGCGGCATCGGAGCAGGACTGGCTGCAGTAGCCGTATCGCCGGTGTTTGGCGCTTCCACGAACAATGGTTCCGACACAAGCCAACAGATCCAGGACCCAAGAAACAAATATCCTAAGCCGCCTTTTAAAGGGCAGTCACAGCCTTGGCCTGGGCTCGCCGGCCAAATGGATCCTAAACCTGACCATGGTGAAAACAGTTACAAAGGCTCAGGCCGGTTAAAAGGGCGTAAAGCTTTGATCACCGGTGGTGATTCGGGCATGGGACGCGCTGCGGCTATCGCTTATGCGCGTGAAGGTGCAGATGTGGCCATCAACTATTTGCCTGATGAAGAGCCTGATGCAAGGGAAGTAATTAAGTTGATCACCGCCGCAGGCCGTAAAGGCGTTGCCATTCCGGGTGATATACGCGATGAGTCTTTCTGCAGCAAGTTAGTTAACGAAGCGGTGCGTGCACTCGGTGGCTTGGATATTCTGGTCAGCAACGCCGCAAGACAACAGACGCATGAGTCCATTCTGGATATTTCCACTGAACAGTTTGACTGGACCATGAAGACAAACATCTACGCGCCTTTTTGGATCATTAAGGCTGCATTGCCACACCTGAAGCCTGGGTCTGTAATCATTGGAACAACATCAGAACAGGCTACAGATCCATCTGCAGAGTTGTACGATTATGCACAAACCAAAGCAGCAACCACAAGTTTTGTCAGGTCGTTGGCAAAACAACTTGCCCCGAAAGGTATCCGGGTGAATGGCGTTGCCCCAGGTCCGATCTGGACACCGCTGCAGGTGAGCGGTGGTGCCACTCAGGAAAAGCTGAAGAGCTTTGGTGGTGACACGCCACTTGGCAGGCCCGGCCAACCAGTGGAGCTCGCATCCATATACGTGCAACTTGCAGCAGAAGATGCAAGTTATGCTACTGGCCAGATTTATGGAGCAACCGGTGGTGCGGGACAACCTTAGCAGCATATTAGTTTATCATTCCATACCGGTTTATTGCTAAACCGGTATACAAAATACAAGCCTCCTGTGCTAGCATCATGCTGTGCAGGGCTTGTATAGAGCAGGTTTTCAGGATCAAAGTGAGAAATTTCTATGAAAATGCACAGTTTTCGCGCAGTATGTTGTGTATACAACGTTTTTGTAAAGGCCTATTTTTGTAGTTTGAAACTTTAATCCATGAAAAAAAATTTTAAACGCTTCGCTTAT
Organism: Pedobacter sp. SAFR-022; assembly: GCF_051965375.1. Classification (NCBI taxonomy): domain Bacteria; kingdom Pseudomonadati; phylum Bacteroidota; class Sphingobacteriia; order Sphingobacteriales; family Sphingobacteriaceae; genus Pedobacter; species Pedobacter sp. SAFR-022. The sequence continues at coordinate 316,275 of NZ_JBQCME010000002.1, read as the reverse complement.
TTACTGCTCTTCGTTGCCGTTTCGGCCAGCTGTAAGAAGGACAAACCTACACCGGATCCAATACCTCAACCAGGTCCCGAGCCCGCACCAGTAGAAACCAACTATGTATCTGCTGCACCTATTAAAAACTTTACAAGTGTCGACTTGAAAGCAAGAGCTGCTCAATTTGGTTTTAAGAAAACTGCGGAAGATTTCAAGTATGATGTAGACTACGTTAAGCTTGTGTACAAAACCACCTACAAAGGAAAAGTGGTGAATGCAAGTGGACTATTAGGTATTCCTAAAAACACGCCGACTGCACCTTCTATTATCAGTGCACAACATGGTACCATTTTCGTTGATGATGCTGCTCCAACCAACATGGCCAACAATCAAGAAGCTTTCTCAGGACATGTCCTATTAGCATCTGCTGGTTTTATCACTGCTGTACCGGATTATATCGGTTATGGTGATACTAAAGATTTGCAGCACCCTTACTACGATCAGGAATATGCTGCAACTGCAGTCCTTGACATGCTTAAAGCAACAAAAGCATATTTGGCTAAGGAAAAAATTGCGACAAGCAACAGATTATTCCTAACCGGATATTCAGAAGGTGGTTATATTACCATGGCTGCACAGAAGGAAATTGAAGGCAATGCTGCTCATGGCTTAACCCTTACAGCAGTTTCAGCTGGTGCAGGTGCTTATGACTTGCCGGAAATGCTGAACAAGGTAGCAAATGCTTCATCTTACGATGAGCCAGGTTTCTTGGCAACCCTGTTGATTTCATACAATTCACTTTATGAATGGAACCGTCCATTAACAGATTTCTATAAGGAGCCATATGCTTCAAGGTTGCCAGGTTTGTTGGATGGCACGAAAAATCGTGGAGACATCAACAAGGGTTTAGATAAGAGTACTGCTAAGTTGTTTAACAACACGTTCTTTGCGAACCTGCAAAAAAGTGGCGAAGAAACTAAACTGAAAGAAGCCTTAGACCGCAACAGTTTTAACAACTGGACACCTAAAACACAATTGAAGATGTTTCATGGTACAAAGGATGAAGCGGTTTTTATCTCGACTTCGAAAAAAACATATGATAGATTTTTAGAAGCTGGTGCAAAGGTCGACTTCAAGCAAGTTCAGGGAACTACCCACCAGGGAACTTTCATGCCAATGCTTGATGAAACCCTTGAATGGTTCTTACAATTAGATAAATAAGTTTAACACAATAAGCGGCTATTCAGCCGCTTTGTAAATAGGTAAAGTGAACCAGAACTGGCTTCCTTTACCTATTTCGCTTTTAACACCAATTTCGCCTTGATGGCGTTCCACTATTTCTGCGCTCAGGTACAATCCTATTCCGAATCCTGCAATGTGCTTGGTATTCTCAGCCCGGTAGAAACGTTCGAACAAACGTTTCGTGTCTTCGACACTGATACCAGAACCTTGATCCGTAACCTTGATGGTGGCTACCCCTCCTTCAATTCTACAGATTACTTCTATTTTTGAATATACTGGTGAGTATTTAGCCGCATTGCTTAAAAAGTTGCAGATCACGTTACTAATCTTTTCCCGATCTGCATTTACCATAACCTGTTCACAGGGGTGCAAAATGATCTCATGGTTGGCAATCAGTACATGATGTTCTTCAATAACTTCCATAACCAACTCATCTAGATTAAACACTTCTTTTTCCAGGTATATTTTTCCAGATTCCAGCCTGGATAGGTTTAAGAAACCATTTACCAGGGCATTCATCTTGTCCAGCTGTCGATCTAACTTCTCCAGAATCTTGATTGTAAATGCATCATGATTTATGATGGTATTTCTATGTAGAATCTGGATGTAACCTTTAAAGGACGTAAGCGGTGTCTTGAGCTCATGGCTCACCATGCCGATAAAGTCGTTTTTTCTGATTTCGTCCTTTTTCTGTTCAGTAATGTCGAAGCTCACGACCCCCATCTTTATTGGCTCGCCCAGGTAGTTGTACCGTGCTTTCCCGGCGGCCCTGACCCAGTGTTTAGAGCCATCTGGCCATTGAATCGGATACTCGGCATGATAAACAGCATGGTCCTCGATGGCTTCTGTTAATTGTCGCTGTACATAATCTTTAAATTCGGGCGATATTGCGTCGAGCAGGTCTTTGAATGTGAAAGGATCATTGATATCAAGGCCATAGTTCAGCTTACATTGATCTGAGCTGCTCAGCTCCATAGTTTTTAAATCCAGATCATAGGAACCCAGTTTGGCAGCATGAAGTGCGATCTCAAAGCCCTCTTGAGCTTCTGCAAGTGCAATCCTGTCCCGCACCTCCGCAGTAACATCCTCGATGATCCCACTAAAGCGATAAGGTTGCTGATACTCGTTGAATATGGCCTTCCCCTTCGCACGGACAATCCGTGGATGCGTTTGCCGGCGTCCTAAAATAGAGAACTGAATTTCAAACTTCCCATCAGATCCATAGCTTAGCGCTTCATTTACGGCCTTCAATACCCGTTCACGATCTTTTTCTACAATAACCTGCATAGCGTTTGAAAAATCTATCTCATTTAGACTTTGCAGGCCTATCCAGGATCTGAGTCGCTCATTTCCACTGAACTTCATGGATTGCGGGTCTATATCCCAGGTTCCTAGCTGTGCGGCATCTATGGCAAAGTTTAACTGATCCCTGCTATCTGAAAGGCTTTCATTGAGCTTGATGACATGTTCGGTTGATTGCAGTAATTCTTCATTCGCACAGGTAAGTTCTTCAACCGTTGCTTCGAGTTCCTCGTTTGCTGCGGCGAGTTCTTCATTTAACGCCTGTTCGCGGGCTTCTGACTCCCGGATGCTCATCTCCGTATTGTACCTGTCGGTTACGTCTGTAGCCGTATTTAAAACGCAGTAGGTTTCACCCTGCTGGTTTTTTATGGCCTTGTACATAAAGTCGAAGTAGAAAAGCTGAGCGGTGCCATCTACCACGAGCGTGGCGGGGAAATTTACAGTTTTGAAGGTTTCTCCGGTGTGCAGTACGTTTCGATAAATCTCCAAAAAGGGTTGATCTTGCAGTTCCGGCAGCGCTTCTTCCATGGTTTTACCAATAACATCCTTGTCTTTCCCCCAAAGATTGATCATAGCATCGTTTGCTGCCTGAATGATCATATCTTCGGAACTATAAATAGCGGTGGCAGTTCCTGAAAGCGAAATTATCTGGAGCACATGGCTACTCGCGTATGCGTTTTGATTACTGAACATTCTTTAGTCTTTAATTCAAAGATAAAAAAAATGAACAATAGACAATTTGTGCCGGTTATGATGATCCACAAAGGCTTAAGCCCCGTTCAAAATACTAATCGTTTTCGAGTCAGGTACGCCCAGAAAGAATTTATCCAGAACCTGCTGAAACACAGGGGCAGTCCCGGGAACTTGACTGAACAAGGTCATTGATGATCTTAATTTAAGATCATCAGGGCTACCAAAAATTGCCCTGGCATCATTTCCCGCCGAGCTAAGTAACACTTTTGTGATCTCAATTAATCGCCTTCCGAGTACAGGATGTTGCAGGTATGCTTCAGCTTCTTTTAGATCTTTGATTGCGTAGTAGCTTGACATAGCACTGAACCCCAATCCACTGATCTGGGGGAAGATGTTCCACATCCAGTGGCTTCGTTTATGACCGGCATTGAGCTCTTCAAGCGCAAGGCTGTAGTCCTGCTCCTGGGCATCTAGAAAGCGAATTATTCCTTCGTTGTTCGACATAGATCAAGATTAGGTTTACCAGTAAAAGTACTCTCCAATTAGGAGAAGTATATGAGGAACCATTATTATTAATGCGGAGCATTATGATCCAGACACTAATGGAAGCCTTGTTCTTTCAAAATAGTTCGACCTCTAGGTGCACAACGCAAATCCCTGTACAAAAGTGTTTATAAAAGGTACACGAAAATGCAATACGGACAGCGGCTATCGTCTGAGAATCCAGGCCTCTGGATTCAATGGTGTTACAACTCTCCAGATCTGGAAATCGAGTTCCGAAACGCCATCTTTAGTAGCAACTGATCCAATCTGTTGTCTGGTGGTTACGGTCTCTCCTTCCTTCACCGTAGGATTTCTTACGTTCTGATAGATGGTGCGGTACTCTCCATGGCTGATTAAAAGCGTATAGGTACCCATTGATGGGATGATTCTGGAAACTTTACCATTGAACACTGCTTGAACAGCGGCTCCTTCCTGCGTGGCTATCTTGATGCCTGTTTGGTCGTACTTTGCCTGCCCTACGGTGTGTATTCCGAAGTGCTCTGTAACCGCGCCCACGTCTAATGGCCATGGCAGTGAGCCGCGATTGCTCTCGAAATCGGCCGACAGCTTGGCTGCACGCGGTGTAGCATTAAGATATTCGGCATTTGTTTTTGTAGCTGTTGCGGGTGCTTCCCGGTTTTCGGCCTTCGCTTTGGCTGCTGCAGCCAGCTCTTCAGCTTCTGCCTTACGCCTTGCGTCTTCAATGTCTTTCAAAATTGCCGCTCTAATGGCCCGATCAAGCGCAGCTTGCTGGCGCTTCCGCGCTGCGATATCACCTGCAAATCTCCGTTCTTCCTTCTTGTACTGATTCAGTACCGCCGCTTGCTGCGATTTATTCTTCCCGAGTTTTTCACGTTCTATTTCCTGCTCTTTAAGCAGTTCGCTTTTTTGTTTCAAACTCTTGTCCAGGTCAGCAAGCTTTACATTAAGATTCTGCTCCGTGCCCATGATGTAGTTTGCCTGCTTCATCCGGTACTTACTGAACTGCTGGAGATACTTAACACGTTTGTAGGCTTGGTTGAAGCCCTCGGATGCAAAAATGAACATCATTTTATCATAAGAATTCCTGTTGCGTTGCGCGAATCGAATCATACTGGCGTATTCTGTCTTCAATTGTGCAAGTTGGTCGCGAAGGGAAAGCACCATGTTTGTGTTTTCATGGATCTGACCGTCAAGATTCTTGATCTCGGTGTTAATTACACCTATCTTGTTTTGCATCAAGGCTATTTTAGCATTGATGGCTCGAATTTCTGCTAATGTCAGCTTTCTGCTGGTTGCAGTTTTATTTAAATTACGCTGCAACAACTCAATTTCTCTTTGAAGCGCTTCTTTCTTGCTTCGTAGCTGGCTGCTGCTTTGCGCGAACACTGAAGTTGATAGAAATATTAGAATCAGGAGCGCGAATAGTTTGTTGATGTTCATTTATCGAGTAAAGTGGAACTTTTTTATTTCTTAAAGATTGGAATTCAAAATGATTTTTCAAGGATTTAAAGCAATAATCTTCACTATAGGTGCTGCGCGATCACGAAACCGCTGGCCCAGGCCCATTGGAAATTATATCCGCCCAGCCATCCGGTGACATCTACACACTCACCTCCGAAGTACAGTCCTGGCACCTTTTTACACTCCAGGCTTTTCGATGAAAGTTCCGCGGTGTCTATACCACCCCGCATCACTTCTGCCTTGTCATAACCTTTGTCTCCTGCTGGTTTAACAACAAACTGATGTATAGTCCGGTGTATTTCAGCAATTTCTACTTTGGTAAGAGCAGCAACAGGTTTATTCAGCGGCAGGTACTTACCAAGGGCCTCCGTCAGCTTTTTGGTATATAACCGGTTCAGCAAGGTAGAAAGCAGGGTTTTCCCTTGTTGATTGCGTTCCTGTTCGATCAGGGTGGATATATTTTCGTGTGGCAGGAGATTTATATTGATGGTCTGGCCTGGTCGCCAGAACGAGGAAATTTGCAGGATTGATGGTCCACTAAGTCCCCAATGGGTAAAGAGTATGTTCTCTTCAAAGCTAATTTCTGCATTGCTAACCTCACAAAAAACCGAATTTCCGGCAAGTTGCGCATACCATTCTTCATCCTTCCCAGTGATGGTAAGTGGCACGAGCGCGGGTGCAGTTTCCACCACATTGATCTGGTGCTTTCTGGCAAGGCGCAGGGCGAAGTCGGTTGCACCCATTTTTGGGATGGGCAGCCCCCCTGTAGCGATAACCACTTTCGAGGCCCGTAACACATGCGTTGCGGAATGCTGATGATATTCGACTTCAAAACCATCTTCCACCTTGCGAACAGAATCGACCTCCGCATTGCAGCGAATCTCTTGCCCAAGGTCCTGGCACAAATCTACAAACATTGCAACTACATCCTTTGCATTCTTTCCATCCGGAAACAGTTGGCCTAGCGTTTTCTCCTTTCCAGTAATTCCATTTACCTCAAAGAAGCTAATGGTGTCGTAAACGGTCCATTGATTAAAAGCAGATTTGGCAAAATGTTTATTACCGGAGATAAACTGTTCCGTGGAACTTAACAGGTTGGTATAGTTACAGCGTCCACCGCCGGAGATTAAAATTTTAGCGCCTGGTTTAGCACCTTTTTCAAGTATAATCACCTTTTTTCCAAGGTATCCAGCCTGTACAGCGCACATCAATCCACAAGCTCCGGCACCAATTATTATAGCATCTACCTCCATCAATCCGTTTTATATTGTATTTTTGTCTCAAAATTAAGCATTACTTTCATATCGATATGGCAAAACAGATTAGTGATTTAAAATTAGGCATATTGGGCGGCGGCCAGCTTGGCCGGATGATGATCCAGGAGGCGATAAACTATAATGTCACCACGCTTGTACTTGATCCTGATGCAGATGCCCCTTGCAAACACATCTGTAACCACTTTACCCATGGTTCCATATCCGACTATGATTCCGTATACAACTTTGGTAAAAAGGCCGATATCATAACCATTGAGATCGAAAAAGTAAATATTGAAGCCCTCGAGCAACTAGAAAAAGAAGGTAAATTAGTATTCCCACAAGCGAGGGTAATTCGGTTAATTCAGGATAAAGGTGTTCAGAAGCAATTTTTCAAGGAAAACGACATTCCAACTGCACCTTTTCAGCTGGTAAGCAACAAAAAGGAGCTCATCAACCCAAATTTCCCATTCCCTTACATGCTTAAGCAACGCAAAGATGGCTATGATGGTAAAGGCGTAATGAAGATGGAATCTCCTGCTGATATAGATGCCGCGTTTGACAGTCCTTCCTTGATTGAAGAACTTGTGGACTTTGAAAAAGAAGTTGCCATTATTGTTGCTCGGAACAGCGATGGAGAGATGAAGACTTTCCCAATGGTAGAAATGGAGTTCAATGCTGAAGCAAATCTGGTGGAATTCCTGATCAGTCCTTCTACCTATCCAGAAGATTTGCAGCTGAAGGCTGAAAACATAGCTAAAAATGTGGCCTTAGCACTAAACATTACAGGGATTTTAGCTGTCGAGATGTTTATCACTAAAGATGGGGAAATACTTGTTAATGAGCTTGCTCCACGTCCTCATAACAGTGGTCATCATAGCATTGAAGGCAACTTTGTTTCTCAATTTGAACAACATCTGCGGGCTATTTGTAATCTTCCTCTAGGCGACACCCGGTCACGAAGCAATGCGGTGATGATTAACCTGCTTGGTGAAAAAGGACATGATGGTGTGGCGGTTTATGAAGGGTTAGAGAAAATTATGGCGCTAGATGGTGTTTATGTCCACCTTTACGGAAAAAAATATACCAAGCCTTTTAGAAAAATGGGGCACGTTACCATAGTAGATCAAAATCGGGAACAAGCAATTGAAAAAGCAAACCTGGTTAAAAACACCTTAAAAGTTATATCCTAATGAGCGCAGTAGTTGGCATTATCATGGGCAGTAAGTCGGATTTAAACATCATGAACGACGCTGCTGAAATCATGAAAGCATTTGATGTGGAATTTGAAATCACCGTTGTATCGGCACACCGTACTCCGGAACGGATGTTTAACTATGCTAAAGAAGCTGCTGGCCGTGGCATTAAAGTAATTATCGCTGGAGCGGGTGGTGCGGCGCACTTGCCAGGTATGGTGGCATCCATTACCACCCTGCCAGTGATCGGTGTACCCGTGAAATCCTCTAATTCTATCGACGGCTGGGATTCCATTCTCTCCATTCTCCAGATGCCAAACGGTATACCGGTGGCTACCGTGGCGCTTAATGCAGCAAAGAACGCTGGATTATTGGCGGTGCAGATCCTCGCTACCGGAAATCCAGAACTTGGAACACGTATGCAGGCCTACAAAGATGAACTTCGCACCGTCGTAGAAGCATCTGCAGCCGAACTGGAAAACAGCACCAATTGATAAAATAGCATCTGCTGAGAGGGCAGCCCTAATTAAGATTGGGATTTTGCGGGAAATTAACGACATGGGCATATTTGGGGCCCAGGTTTACTATTACATCACGCCAGACTTCCTCTTCATTGCCACTGAACAGAACATCTGCATCGTACTTATCTGAGACTATCCAGGTGTTCTGACTTATTTCTTCCAGCAGTTGGGCCTCGGCCCAGCCAGAATAGCCGATAAAGAACTTCACCTCGTGTTGACTGAGCATATTTCCAGCTAAGAGGACCTTCAGCGTTTCAAAATTACCTCCCCAATAGATTCCTGGTGCGATGAGTTCGCCATCGTTCATCTTTTCATAAGCACGATGAATAAAGTGTATGGTATCATTTGCGACCGGCCCTCCTACATAGATTGGAAAATCTGCGTGTTCGAACTCCGGGATCAAATCACTTAGCATCAAATTACTACGTTGGTTGAGTACGAAGCCTATGCTGGCTTCCGGTGCATGTTCTGCAAGCAAAATTACAGATCGTTTGAAGTTTGGGTCGTTTAGAAATGGCTCAGAAATCAAGAGGCGACCAGTTTCAGGCATTATAGGACTTAACATTTGGCAGGATTAGTGGTAAAATTCAATAAACTATAAGCTAAATTTGTGACTATGGAATTGACAAAAGAATCCCTTCAGAACTTACGCCAGGAATATCGGTCGGCTGTATTGTCAGAGCAAGATATAGACCAAAATCCGGTTGTGCAGTTTAAAATATGGTTTCAGCAGGCACTCGACGCACAGTTGTACGAACCTAATGTGATGACACTCGCTACAGCGACGGCAAACGGTATCCCGTCAGCGCGGATTGTACTATTGAAAGGTTTTGATGAACAAGGCTTTGTTTTCTACACCAATTATGAAAGTCATAAAGGGCGTGAACTCCAGGAGAATCCACGCGCTGCATTGGTGTTCTTTTGGGCGGAGCTGGAACGCCAGGTTCGAATTGAGGGCGAAGTCAGTAAGGTCGCGCCAGAACTTTCTACGGAATACTTTCATTCACGACCACACGGCAGCCAAATCGGCGCAATGGTTTCCCCACAAAGCCAGGTAATCAAGAGCAGAGATGAACTGGAGAACCATATTGTCATTCTGAAAGAAAAGTATGCAGATCAGGTTGTTCCACGACCTGACCATTGGGGCGGCTACGTAGTTAAACCAACCAGCATGGAGTTCTGGCAAGGCCGTCCAAGTAGGCTTCATGACAGAATCCGCTATAAGTTCGTTGATGGCAGCTGGATAATTGATAGATTAGCACCCTAATTTAAGAATATGAACCAAATAGCAGTAATCGGTTCCGGAACTATGGGTAACGGAATAGCACATACTTTTGCCCAGTTCGGATACAAAGTTAACCTCATAGACATCAATCAAGCCGCTTTAGATAAGGCTTTAGAAACCATAAACAAGAACCTTGGCCGTCAGGTAACGAAAGGGACGCTTAGTGCTGAAGAAAAAGATAATACACTGACAAGAATCACGACCTACAGTGATCTTCGGGCTGGCGTGGAGCATGCGGATCTGGTTGTAGAAGCCGCTACTGAAAACCTTGAACTTAAATTGAAGATATTCCGCGACTTAGATGCTGCAGCACCTGTGCACGCTATACTAGCGAGTAATACATCTTCCATTTCCATTACGCACATCGCCTCCGTAACTACCCGTGGTGCACAGGTGATCGGTATGCATTTCATGAATCCTGTGCCGGTTATGAAGCTGGTTGAAGTGATCAGAGGTTATGGAACCAGCGATGAAACTACCGCGAAAGTGATGGAGCTATCCACCAAGCTCGGCAAGACACCTGTGGAAGTGAATGACTACCCCGGCTTTGTAGCGAACAGAATTTTGATGCCAATGATCAATGAAGCTGTTTACACGATCTTCGAGGGCGTAGCAGGCGTTCACGAAATTGATACCGTGATGAAACTCGGTATGGCTCACCCGATGGGTCCGCTGCAGCTCGCAGATTTTATAGGTCTGGACGTTTGTCTGGCTATCCTCCATGTTTTACATGATGGTTTTGGGAATCCGAAATATGCACCATGTCCCCTGTTGGTGAACATGGTACGTGCTGGTAAGCTGGGCGTAAAAACCGGCGAGGGCTTTTACAACTATGCTGCAGGTACCAAAGATGCCCCAGTTTCATCTAAATTCTTAAACTAACATTTTTAGCACACCCATTTATTTATGCTAACTTTGCGCCATGAATGAACATCTCGATCCATCTTTCGACAACCTGAGCCCAACGGAGCGTGATATCGAGAAAGTGCTTCGTCCGCAGGCTTTCGATGATTTTACCGGACAGGAGAAGATCATGGAAAACCTGAAGATCTTCGTGGCTGCCGCAAAACTGCGCGGAGAACCGCTAGACCACGTGCTGCTGCACGGTCCTCCCGGCTTGGGTAAAACCACGCTGTCGCACATTATAGCCAATGAGATGAACGTGGGTATCAAGATTACCTCCGGGCCGGTATTAGACAAACCTGGTGATTTGGCCGGGCTACTCACGAACCTGGAAACGGGTGATGTGCTCTTTATCGATGAGATCCATCGATTGAGTCCGCTGGTTGAGGAGTACCTGTATGCAGCGATGGAAGACTTCAAGATCGATATCATGCTGGAAAGTGGCCCCAATGCAAGATCTGTACAAATCAGCCTGAACCCTTTTACACTTGTTGGTGCTACGACCAGGTCTGGCTTGCTTACCGCACCACTACGTGCCCGCTTCGGAATTAATTCAAGGCTCGCCTACTACGATGCGAAGTTATTAACCACGATTGTACAACGTTCCTCCGAGATATTAAAGACCCCAATTACAGATGAAGGTGCCTATGAAATTGCGAGAAGAAGTCGTGGTACGCCCAGAATCGCAAATGCATTGCTAAGAAGAACCCGCGACTTTGCACAAATAAAGGGAAACGGCCAGATTGATACAGACATCGCCCGCTATGCATTAACTGCACTCAACGTCGATGAGCATGGCTTGGATGAAATGGATAATAAAATCCTGCTTACGATTATAGACAAGTTCAAAGGCGGACCAGTGGGACTTAAAACCATTGCAACCGCGGTTGGAGAAGACGAGGGTACAATCGAGGAGGTTTATGAACCGTTTTTGATTCAGGAAGGTTACATTATGCGTACCTCCAGGGGGCGTGAAGTAACTGAAGCCGCATACAAACACTTAAACAGGCTTTATCACAACCAATCTGGACGATTATTCTGATCATCAAATTGAATTGAACAAGCTGGATGCTGACGATATTGCGATCGTGCAAAGCGCATCCTTTTAACAGTCAAGATAACTACGAGGCGAACTAAGATCTCAAAAGATTAAGAAATTCAAAACGGAAGTTCCTGTTTTCTAAATGGAAACAGGAACTTCTTATATCTACTTGCGATACACAAACCAAAGTATAAACAGGATCACTAGAATAATTGGGATGATCCACTTCAATGTCGGCCCCGCACCTTTATCATTCTTTTCAAATACCGCCTCTTTTGAAGGTCCCGGATCCGATTTATGTTTGTCGTAATCGTGTTCTATTGGCTTTGGATCTGGATTTACATCCTTATTGTTTTGTGGTTCAATATTTTCCATTTTTAGTGTTTTTATGTTTATTATTACAACAACTTTAAGATTGAAAGGTTTGTGGCCAATACTTTATCTTTGCTGCGATGGAAGCAAATGCCACAACCTATAGCAATTTGATAAAAGCCGAGGCTTTAAGGCTTGGCTTTGGCCAATGTGGCATTTCCAGAGCAGAATTCCTTGAAGAAGAGGCACCTAGGCTGGAAGCATGGCTACAAAAAGGACTGCATGGTACAATGGGCTATATGGAAAATCATTTTGATAAACGCCTCGACCCCCGTTTGCTGGTTGAAGGCGCAAAATCCGTCATTAGCCTGAGTTTAAACTACTATCCCGAAGAAACGCAAACTGATCCTGAAGCACCCAAGCTCTCCAAGTATGCTTATGGCCAGGATTACCACGAGGTGATTAAAAGTAAGCTCAGCAACCTTCTTAACTACATACGAACGGAGATTGGTGAAGTCAGTGGACGCGCCTTTACGGACTCGGCACCGGTGTTGGACCGCGCCTGGGCGAAGAAGTCAGGCCTGGGCTGGGTAGGAAAAAACGGCAATGTCATATCTAAAAAGACAGGCTCTTTCTTTTTCCTTGCGGAATTAATCATTGATCTGGAGCTGGAATACGATCAGAATATCCAAACTGATCATTGTGGAACCTGTACCCGATGCATCGATGCTTGCCCTACAGAGGCCATCATCTCAGCCGCGGTAGTTGATGCTAATAAATGTATCTCCTACTTAACGATCGAACTAAAAGATGAAATCTCTACACAGTTTCAGGGGAAAATGGAGAATTGGATGTTTGGATGCGATATTTGCCAGGATGTTTGTCCCTGGAACAGATTCTCTGTACCACATACCGTAGCAGAATTTAAGCCTCAACCCGGACTGCTTCAGATGTCTAAAGCGGATTGGGAAGACATCACCCAGGATGTGTTTAGCACCATATTCAAAAACTCTGCAGTCAAACGGACGAAGTATAAAGGCCTCAGCAGGAACATTAATTTCCTGAAGCAAGTTTAAGTGAGTAGCATTCTCCGCCTAAGTAAACCTACATAAAGTCAGCAAAGCTACGAGACGAAAAAAGCAGACTACCCTAAAGGGTTAAGATGTTGTCGCTCTTGTTCTTATCAGGCGTATGTGGCCCGCCAAGCAGAATACGTTTCAATTTCTTTCCGGTGTTGACCTCAATGGTCACTTTTGAGGCACCTGTTTCCCAAACCCCAATGCTTCGGTGTACGGTATCCCTGGTACCGTCTTCAAAGGTCAGGTTGAGGTCTATTGGAAGCGGCTTGTTGCTTTTGTTCTCAATGGTCACCTCATAGCCCTTGGCGCTTTTTGTAGCACCTGCAATCGCCAGGTCAGTCACCCCCTCTTCAAAAAACCAGCGCTTCCAAAACCAATCCATATTCTTACCGGCACCTTCGTTCATGCTGTAAAAGAAATCGTGCGGCATTGGGTGTTTGCCATTCCAGTTCCTGATGTAATGGTGTAATGCTTTTGTAAACAGTGGCTCGCCAAGATAGTCGCGAATAAACAGGTACCCCATCGCTGGTTTAGGATAGGAATTGGTAAAAGTTCCTGCACCTTTTAGTTCAGTGGTAAGAGTTACGATCGGGGTATCGTCCTTTCTACCAGAAGTATTTGCAGTTGGCTCTACGCCATAGGTATCAACCATCTTTGGCTCGATCATAGGGCCGATCTCCCATTCGCCGATCGTCGCCCAGCCTTCATCCATCCAAGCGTGTTTAGTCTCATTTGTTCCCATGTAAAAAGGAAACATGGTATGAAAGATTTCATGTACCGTTAAGGTGATGGCATCATCACGCTCCTTTACCGGATTATCATTCACCATCATTGGAAACTCCATCTGATCTAAACCATCAAAGATCGTCTCATGAGGATAAGGATAAGGCCATTTAGGAAATACATGGCTCATTGCATGAACAGTACTGCGGGCAAAATCGACCACCTCGTAGTAGTCTTTGTGTTCAGGATTAAACACCGCATCTACCCTGGTGCGTCTTAAAGTGCTGGAATCCACGAGCACGCTGGTAGACTTCCACAGATAATGGTTACTAATTGCAAAGGCAAAATCGGGTACATACTTTGCTTCATATTTGAAGGTATTCTGCCCTTTGTTCGTTACAGAAAACTTCTCCAAATCAGCTTTAGAAATAATGTTTACGACAGAATCCACACGTTCTGCAAGACGTAATCTTTCAGCAACAGGTTTGCTAAACACCTTATCTGCGTTCTTCAGATCACCCGTGGCCCATACGACGTAATTGTCAGGTACTGTAATCTCTGCTTTGAAATCGCCAAAGTCATTATAGAACTCTTCCTCCCCGGTATACGGATATTTGTTCCAACCATCGAGGTCGTCGTAAACCGCAACTCTCGGAAAAAAGTAGGCTACAAAGTACGCACCCTCGTCTACCTGACCGGTTCGAATATGTGAACCTTTATTCAAGGTGTAACTATATGTTAGTTTAAGGGTCAGGCTTTTACCTGGGTTTAGTGGAGCAATTGCTGCATGCATATTGGTACCCTCTATGACGTAAGCGTCTTTGTTCAACACTTGCTCGCCAATACGAAGATCGGTGATGGAGACGCCCTCATGTTTATCGGATTCGGCGATGCGGGATTTTCCAACTACACCCTTCTTGTATAGATTGGGGTATAACTTAAACCAGAGTTGCTTCAGCGTGTCCGGACTGTTGTTGTGGTACTTGATTTCTACTTGTCCACTAACCAGACGACTGGATGGCTCAAACTTCACTTTGAGCGCATAGTCCGCATGGTTCTGCCAGTAATTTTTTCCTGGCCTTCCTGTAATAGCTCTGGTACCCTTTTTATAGGCCTTTTCAACTTCAGGAGGTACTGGCAACCCCTGCTGAGCAGTGGCCGCACTAAAACAAAGGCCTAAAACAAGGGCCAGGAAAGCATTCTTCATGAAGTACGGGATCTATTTACCAAATTTCATCTTCAATTGCTCCAACATATCTGTCGTGATATCTTTAGCAGGCTTGCTATTTGCCTGCTTGAAGCTCGGACGGTTAGCAGGAACCGGGTTCTTTTGTACAGGCTTTACCTCAACTGCAGCAGCGGACTGCTCAACGCCAGTTTCCGGGCCTGCCTTTTGCGCTTGCAAACTTGCTTGCTGTGCTTGTTTAGCCGCTTTAGCTTCGTCTTTTTTCTTGTTCCAACGCAACCAGATCTCATCCAACTTCTTTTTGGTATATAAAGGAAAATCCCCCTGTTTCATCCAGGCGTAATAACTCGGTTCAATGTCGAACACCTGCTCACAGCATTTGCCCTTATGTTTACCGAAGTTGAAGGTCTCCTGATTGTCTTCATTATATACAAGACGTCCGGCAAAGTCAACCGGTTTATTCATATTGGTAAACAGATGAAGCGCATCTACATCGTTCTGTACAGGCTTACTGATGTTACCCTGTTTATCCTCAAAATCGATGTCTTTATAACGCTCCAATTGCGCCAAAAGAACATGATATGTTGCTGTTATATCCGCCTCTGCAGAGTGTGCATTTACAATGTCTTTATCGCAGTAAAACTTGTATGCTGCTCTAAGCGTACGTTGCTCCATCTGGTGAAAGATATTCTGCACATCAACGAACTTACGGTCAGACATGTCAAAATCCACACCAACACGAAGAAATTCTTCAAGCAGTACCGGGATATCAAAACGGTTGGAGTTATAGCCCGCAAGATCAGCGTCGCCAATAAAGTCTGCAAGCTCCTGAGCCACCATCCTAAAGGTCGGGGCATCTTTTATATGTTCATCATAAATACCATGAATTAGCGATGATGCCAGTGGAATTGGCATCTCCGGATTAATGCGCATGCTTTTTACGATTTCAGTACCATCAGGCATAGCCTTAAGAATGGCAATTTCAACGATCCTGTCAGAGGCTACATTTACACCAGTTGTCTCAAGGTCAAAAAATGCAAGTGGGCGTTTTAAGTTTAATTTCATTATAGTCTATTCTATCTGTTCAGTGCGGTTTACGCAGCTGTTTAAATCAAAAGTCGTAAAAATCATCCGCTTATTTCAATTTATTTGATATGCATCGGATTTCATTTATCTTCGACCATCTAATGCTCATTTATGTATAAACGCTTCAAGATAGTAGCACTTCTACTATTGACCTTCAGCGCTGCCCAGGCGCAAAACTTCGAATACGGCAAACACAAACCTTCAGATTTTTTAGCTACTAAAGCAACCGTCGACAGTACTGCAGATGCAGAAGTCATCCGCGAGTTCGGCAGTGGACGAATCCAGATTGATGATGCCACTGGAAACCTTTATGTCGACTTTACTTATCACGTCAAGATTAAGATCTTTAATGCAGAAGGCTTTAAACAAGGGAACGTCGAAATTCCACTTCGCATCTACAACAGTGCTGCAGATGAGATCCGGGATATCCAGGCAACAACTTACTACCATGACAACGGGACGATCCGCGGAAACGAACTCGATCCAAAACAGGTGTTTACGGAGAATCAAACCCGGTTTTTGAAGCTTGTCAAGTTTACCATGCCTAACCTCAAGCCCGGCAGCGTGATAGAATATGCCTACAAGATCAGGCGCCAAAGCATTTTCAACTTCTCCTCCTGGGATTTTCAAAGTGAGATTCCTAAGCAACACAGCGAATTTGTGGCATTCATTCCTGCCAACTACAACTTCAACGTCTCGCTTAAAGGACCGCGTGGCCTAAGTTCACAGAATGGCGTTGTGGAAAGAGAATGTCTCAGAATAGCAGGCAATGCGATGGATTGTTCAAAAATGACCTACATCATGAAGGACGTTGCAGCCTTCAAAGAAGAAGCCTACATGACGGCGGCCTCGAACTTCAAATCAACCATCAACTTCGAGTTGTCAGATGTACAGCACCTGCGCGGTGGCAAATCGAACATTACCAAAACCTGGAAAGATGTTGATTATGAGCTCACAACAGAACGTAAGTTCGGCGGGCAGATGAAACAAAAAGACCTGTTCAGCAGTAAAATGCCAGAGATCCTGAAGAACACCACGGATTCCCTAAGCAAGGCCAAAGCTGTTTTCGCCTACATCAAAGATCAGATCAAATGGAACAACTATCTGGGAAAATATAGCGACAAGGATGTCAAGAAAGCATTGGAAACACATTCAGGCAACATTGGCGACATTAACCTGGGGCTTATTGCAGCGCTAAACGCCGCAGGCTTTAGCCCAGACGCGCTGATCCTCTCTACCCGTCAAAATGGTATCGTTAACAACTTGTATCCAGTAATTACCGAGTTCGACTACGTGATCGCCAAGCTCGACATCGCTGGAAAAACATACCTTTTAGACGCTTCAGAGCCGCTGTTGCCTTTTGGCCTGCTTCCTCTGCGTTGTCTGAACGGCAAAGGGCGTGTGCTGAACTTCAAGAAACCCTCGTACTGGTATGATGTCACTGCAAGCCAGAAAGATGCTGTGAAGTATAACTTTGTAGCAACACTGGAGGCCGACGGTAAAATCAAAGGCACCCTTTACACGTTTTCAAGTGGCTATAACGCCTTCCGTAAACGGGAACGAATCGCTGAAGCAGGATCAGTAGAGGCTTTCGTACAACAGCTCGACGATCAAAACCCCTCTTTCAGCATTACCAAACATGAGGTTTTTAATGTCGACAGCCTGGACAGAATACTCGAAGAACGTTACGAAGTGACCATGGAACAGTTTGAAGGAACTGATTACGATAAGCTTTTCTTCAATCCAAACTTCCTGAACCGCATTGGCACCAACCCTTTCAACTTAAATGAACGTAGCTATCCTGTCGATATGGGCAGTGCGACGGAAACGCGTGTTAGCATGATATTAAATCTACCGCAGAACTTTGTCCTTGCAGAAGCGGCTAAAGACATGGGGCTTGGACTGCCAGAAAACGGAGGCCGGTACCAGACACAAACTAAACTGGAGGATAAGGTCCTAAGTTTTAGTGCCTTGTTCCAGCTTAACAAACCGGTTTATAGCCCGGAAGAGTATCTTTCACTTAAAGAATTCTACAGTAAGATCATCCAGCAACAAAAAATTGATTTGATCCTTCAGAAGTCCAAATAATGCGCAAAATAGCCATCTTGGTGATGTTGATCACCTTACCTGCAATCGCCTCCATTGCACAAACGTTTTACCGGGCAGCCGATATCCCCCAATCGCTCAAGGCAGGCGCGAGTGCTGTGATCCGGAATAAAGAAACCAATGTAACCATGTTGAGCTCCGATAACGTCATTTACACCGTTACACAAGCGATTACGGTGCTTAATAAAGGCGGTGCTGACTATGCAGACCTGGTATTACCCTACAACAAGATTACGCAGATAAAGAGTGCCCGCGGTTATATCCTGGACGCACAAGGGAATCAAACAGCGAAATTTGCGCTCAACAATTTCATCGACCAGAGTGCGGTCAGTAATTTCTCATTGTATGAAGATGATCGGCTCAAGTATTATACACCGGTAATTACCTCCTATCCCTTCACCATCGTCTATGAGTATGAGGTACGAACCAAGCAGAACCTGATCATCCAGGACTGGTATGCAAATCCATATCCCGAGCTAGCCGTAGAGAAAAGTACATACACGTTCAGCTACAATCCCCTGGAAAAAGTCCGTGTAAAAGCATATAACTACAGCGGGAAAGTAGCCGAAAATCAAACCGATAAGCTACATAGCCTAACCTGGTCTGTCGAAAATATGCCTGCCTTCAAACAGGAACCCTATGCGCCTTCTGCAGATGATTACCGGACTTACGTCAAGATTGTGCCTGAACAATTTAGCTACTATCGTACAAAAGGGAAGTTCAGTAACTGGGAAGAGCTCGGTCAATGGATCTACACAGATTTGATCAAAACGAGACAAAATCTGGACCCTAGTACAGTAGCGGAAATGAAATCCCTGGTGCAAGGGCTCAGTTCAGACCGGGAAAAGGCAAAACGCATCTACGAATACATGCAGCGCAAAACCCGCTACATCAGTGTGCAGATTGGTATTGGGGGCTTTCAGCCGATGCTTGCCAGCGACGTCGATCGCCTGGGTTATGGCGACTGTAAAGCGCTGGTGAGCTACATGCAAAGTTTGCTGGCAGCTGTTGACATTCCATCCTACTATTGCGTGGTTTATGCAGGCAGATTCAAACAAAACATGGATCCATCTTTTGCAAGTATGGATCAGGGAAACCACGTCATCCTTGCGCTTCCATTGGGTAAAGATACCACATGGCTGGAATGTACAAACCAGAATGTACCCTTTGGGTTCCTGGGTGATTTCACCGACGACCGCCTGGTACTTGCATGTACAGAAAACGGCGGTAAGCTGCTTCGAACACCTGCGCTTAGTTCAGCCATGAATGAAACTAAACGTAAAGCCATCTTAACAGTCGATCAATCCGGCAATATTACCGGAACCATCCAGACCACCTTCAAAGGTGCTCAGTATGATACACATGAGGATATCATCAGAAAGCCGCTAAACGAGCAAATCAAAGCGCTGAGTAGCTTTTAT
Source organism: Pedobacter sp. SAFR-022 (assembly GCF_051965375.1). Lineage (NCBI taxonomy): Bacteria > Pseudomonadati > Bacteroidota > Sphingobacteriia > Sphingobacteriales > Sphingobacteriaceae > Pedobacter > Pedobacter sp. SAFR-022. Next base: position 296,954 of record NZ_JBQCME010000002.1, on the reverse strand, counting down.
GATGTCGACAACATGAATTTCAATCAGCTGCGTCTCAGCCAGGACAAAAGTGAGCTGCCCAGTACCACAGAGGAGTTAAACATTCGAATTGCTTCCTATGTGCCGAAGAATCAGCAAAGCGCCTATTTACTACCAAATGCTTTCAACAGGTTATCTAGTACCAGAACAGTAGCCAACAGAAAGTTACCGGTATACATCAACCGGGGGTATACAGATGAAGACGAAATTGTGTACCAGTTGCCAGCTGGTTATGAAGTAGAATACCAACCGAAAGATCTGGACCTGAAGAACCAGTTCGGCAGCTTCGTGTCCAGGATCAGCAAGAAAGGTGCGGAACTCGTCTATTACAGGAAGCTCGTTCTAAACAGTGGCAGCCATGCTGCAGCAGATTATACTGCTTTTGCTGAATTTATGAACCAGGTTGCGACATCCGACCGTTCGAAAGTGATATTTAAGACCAACTAACTCAATAAGATTATTCCAGCGGCAATCGCGACGATCATAAGCACATACATGAGGATCTCGGTTGCTGCAAACTTCTTTTTCGAGGTCCAAAAGTTGTCTTCTTCTTTAGGCTTTAATCCCATATCAGTTATTAATTGGTCCTGCTTTCACAATTGCGCGCTGGAAAGCTGGCAATGATAAATCTTCTACAATGATTCCCCTGCTCGGTGAAGCATGTACAAATGAATCTCCGTTCAGATAAATACCCACATGGTCTATTTCTCTTCCTCCAAAGGAAAAGAAAATAAGATCACCCTCTTTGAGCTGGTTGAGGTTCTTTTCCTTGATCACTGAAGCTTGATCTACAGAACGACGTGGTAGCTGCTTACCATAAATATCCTTTTGCACGAGGTAAGTAAAACCTGAACAATCAATCCCACGTTTGTCGAGCCCACCTAAGCGGTATTTTACGCCCGACCACTCATTAATATATCGGTATAGCTGTTTATTCTTCAAATTTGCCATGGCTTCGGCTGCTTTGGCGGCCTTGGTTGCCGAAGGCACATAACGCTTAGAACTGCAGGCCGAAAAGAAAACGGCCATAGAAAGCAGCATCGCGAATGGATAGCTTATTCTCCTTATCATACTTAATTTTTAATTAAACGCTGAATTTCATCTAGTTTCAGCAAAGCCTCTACAGGCGTTAATACATTCACATCAAGGTTGTTCAGCATATCCCTGATCTTCACCAGGACGGGGTCATCAATAGCAAACATGTGCAGTTGATAAGCCTGATTTTGTACTTTCTTGATGCTGTCCTTGATGCTCTGCCCCTCGGTACGATCGATCTCCAGCTTTTTTAATATCTCATTAGCACGGTTAATCAATTTCGGCGGCATACCAGCCATCTTCGCCACGTGAATACCAAAACTATGCTCGCTGCCACCAGGCACAAGTTTACGCAGAAAGATGATCTTGTTACCAGCCTCTTTAATCGAAACATTAAAGTTTTTGATCCGGCTCATGGTGCTTGCCAGTTCGTTCAATTCGTGATAATGGGTGGCAAACAAGGTTTTTGGCTTGGCAGATGGATGGGTATGCAGAAACTCTGCAATGGCCCAAGCTATGGAAATGCCATCATAGGTGCTTGTTCCACGTCCAATCTCATCCAGGAGGATCAAGGACCGGTCCGAGATGTTGTTAAGGATACTGGCAGTTTCATTCATCTCAACCATGAAAGTACTCTCTCCTGAGGATAAATTGTCGGAGGCACCTACCCTGGTAAAGATCTTGTCCACCAGACCAATTTCAGCAGCCTTCGCAGGCACAAAACAGCCCATCTGGGCCATCAGTACGATCAGTCCTGTTTGTCGCAATATAGCCGACTTACCAGACATATTCGGACCCGTGATGATGATGATCTGCTGCGTATCATTATCAAGAAAAACATCATTGGTGATGTACTCCTCACCCACAGGCAGCCGTTTTTCAATCACCGGGTGTCGGCCACCTTTGATATCCAATACCTTGCGAGTGTTCAGTACAGGTTTTACATAATGATTGTTTATGGCCAACTGTGCGAAACACAACAGTACATCCAGTTGGGCAACTAAAAAGGCATTCAGCTGAATGGGTTTGATGTTCGTGCTGACCTGATATACCAGCTCCTGATACAAACGGATCTCGATTTGTTGGATCTTATCTTCCGCACCCAGGATCTGCTCTTCATATTCCTTTAATTCAGGTGTAATATAGCGTTCTGCGTTCACAAGTGTCTGCTTGCGTATCCAGTCTGAAGGAACTTTATCTTTATGTGTATGTGTGACTTCCAGATAATACCCAAACACATTGTTGAAGGCTATCTTTAATGATGGGATACCGGTAGCAGCAGCCTCGCGCTTTTGTATCTCCACGAGAAAACCTTTTCCTCCAAATGCGATCTTACGCAGCCGGTCAAGTTCTTCATCGACCCCTTCCGCAATCACATTACCCTTAAGCAATAAGGCAGGTGGATCTTCCTGAAGCTCACGTTCCAGCCTGGCCCTGATGCTGAGGCAAGGATTGAGTTGCTCGGCAAGCTGTTCCAAAAACGGGTTATTGCTTTCTGCAGCAATCTGCTTTACCGCTTCAATATGCTGTAATGCTTTTTTAAGCTGTGAAAGTTCTCTTGGCCCCACCTTCTGTAAGCCAACCTTGGAGATCAGTCGTTCCAGATCTCCGATTTGCTTGATGTGGTTCAACAGCTCTTCGATCAATCCTGGATGCTGTACAAGGTACTCGACCATACCCAACCGTTCCTGAATAGGCTTCAGTTCTTTAAGCGGCATAATGATCCACTTGTGCAACAAACGTGCGCCCATGGGTGTACTGGTCTGGTCCAATACATCAAACAGCGTTACAGCGTTATCATTCGCCGAGCTGACAAGTTCCAGATTACGGATCGTGAAACGATCCAGCCACATGAACTGGTCTTCTTCCAGCCTTGATATGGCCGTGATATGTTTTAAATTCCGGTGTTCGGTTTCATTGAGATAATGGAGGATTACACCCGCTGCAATAATGCCGGTGCTAAGTTTATCCACCCCGAATCCTTTTAGCGAGCTAACCTCGAAGTGTTTCGTGAGCGTTTCGGTGGCGTAGTCGGCGGTAAAAGCCCAGTCGTCCAAGTGAAAAGTATAGAACTTATCACCAAAGTACTCCATGAACTCCTTGCGTTTGCTCTTCTGGAACACTACTTCCGTGGGCTTAAAGCCCTGTAACAACTTATCTACATATTCAATACTACCCTGCGCAACATGAAATTCGCCGGTGGAGATGTCCAGAAAGGAAACGCCACATTGCTGCTTTTCAAAATAGACGGCAGCAAGGTAGTTATTCGATTTTTGATTTAGAATGTTGTCGTTATAGGCTACCCCTGGGGTTACAAGTTCAGTGACACCGCGTTTAACAATGGTTTTCGTTGCTTTGGGATCCTCCAACTGGTCGCAGATGGCGACGCGCTGTCCGGCACGCACCAACTTAGAAAGATAATTTTCCAGAGAATGGTGCGGAAATCCCGCAAGCTCGATGTGACCATTCGGCCCCTGCCCCCTGCGGGTGAGTACAATACCCAGGATCTGTGCAGTTTTCACCGCATCTTCTCCAAAGGTTTCATAAAAGTCGCCTACTCTGAACAATAATAATGCACCAGGATACTTTGCCTTGATGACATTGTATTGTTGCATTAAGGGAGTTTCCTTCGTTTTATCCTTAGCCAAAATGATTCTGTTTACAAAAACTGTAAATATAATACCTTCAGCTTAGTCTTTGAACCCTGAATTAAATTAAAGTTTCTGCAACAACTGCATTCCGCAGATTACAGCTTTGTTATGTAATCTAAAAAACGGCGTAATGCCTCGCGTTTTTCCGCCGTCAAGCTGAAATCAAGCTTATTCATCAGGTAATCGTCCAGATCAAAATGAGCGACAGCAGGCAAGGCATCTATTACCGCTTTCCGGTTTTCCAGTCCAAGTTCCAGAGCTTTGTCGAAGGCTTGTTTGAAATCCGCGGGAAGTTCTTTGTTCGCCACCCATGCGGCATAAACGAAAGGAAGACCGGTGAAATTCATCCATTGCTCGCCCATGTCATACCAAAATGGGAATACGTTCTTTTTTCCAAAGGTGCGATCTCCAATCAGCACCATTGCATCTGTTTCGGCGTCCAGATCGGTGGTAAATTCAACTTCCTGTTTCCAGTAGAACTTAAGCAACACTTTAGCCAGGTTGTTTGATGTGCGGGAATGCTTATCCAGCTTCACCGTACGGATCTGCTCAACCGGAACATTAGAAAAGATGAATACGGAATTTACCGCTCCGACTGAGCCGATGCAGTAGTTCGCAATGATATTCGCATTTGGCACATGAGGTATAGCAGCCACGGGTATTAAGCCCACATCTACCTGACCATCAATAAGCCGGGCTGCGCAATCTGAAGGAATATCTAAGCTGAGGTCAATTTGATTGATGACATCGGAATGTTCAATGCCGTATATAAAGGGTTTGGAATTTGTATAAGATACAGCGGAAATTTTTACTTTATTCAAGGTAACTATTTTAGATGATCGGTATTGTTAAAATCAAGTATTTCGAACTTCCCATCCTCATACCTGAAGCGATATAAAGTGGTGTTCAGGTGTGGAAAGTCGGCCATTTCAGCAAGTGGCTTTCCAGTAAGGATGCAACAAAGCAGTCTCATTGCACGACCGTGCATGCAGATCAGGATCTTGTGTTCAGCAGGTTTGGAGATGATGTAATCCATATCCTGCTGGAGTCTCGCCTGGACTTCCGCAGGGCTTTCGCCTCCGCTAAACTTCGCGTCATAATTGCCCGATTGCCATTGTTCCGCCAATTCGCGGAACACCGCACGGGAATGTTCGGTTGCGGGTTTGCCCTCCCACTCGCCCCATGCAAGTTCATCCAAACCGGATAGCTGCTCCCATGGCAGTCCGGCATCAATGAACCCTTTAACAGTTTGGTGTGTACGCTTTAAGGAAGAGGTATATAGCTTATCAAAAGGAACTGCTTTGTAGCGTTGATAAAATGCTGCGCCTTGTCTACGTCCAACATCGTTCAAGTCGCTGTTGATGCCACGTCCCTGCACAATGCCAGCAGCATTTAAATCCGTTTCACCATGTCTGATGATATAGATTTCCTTTTCCATTAATTAATAACCGGAAGTTTATAAAACTGCGGTTTTGCAGAATCCTCAAAAACATGATCCGTGTAATCGGTAACAACATTATAGAGCGTATCACGCTCAATAGGCTGTCGGTTTACCTGCTTGATGAGCTCTACGAGTTCTTTGGTGCTCATTCCGGGGCTTTGCTCCTCGGCACCTGCCATAGAATAGATCTTCGTGGTGTCATCCAGCGTTCCATCAATATCATCTACCCCGAAGTTTAAGGAAAGCTGTGCGGTTTGCCTGCTGATCATTGCCCAGTACGCCTTAATATGATCGAAGTTGTCCAGATAAATTCGTGCAATGGCGTAGTTGCGCAGATCTTCTATTACGGAAACCTCCGGCACATCACTCATCTGGTTGTTCTGGTTACGGAACTTCAATGGGATGAAAGCCTGGAAACCTCCGGTTTTATCCTGAAGCTGACGTAACCTTTCCATGTGATCCACACGGTGCCAGAATTGTTCTATATGCCCGTATAACATCGTGGCATTGCTACGCATGCCCAGCTTATGAGCTTGTTCGTGAATGTCTAGCCATTGCTCTGCATTACACTTATCGTTCGCGATTTTGGTTCTTACCTCTGGATGGAAGATCTCTGCACCGCCACCGGGCATCGAGTCTAAACCAGCTTCTTTCAGGTATTTCATACCTTCATAGTGGCTCAGCTTCGCTTTTTTAAAGATGTAGTAATATTCAACCGGTGTTAAGGCCTTAATGTGCAAGTCAGGGCGGTGTGCCTTTGTCCGACGGAAAAACTCCGCATAAAAATCAAGATTCTGCTTCGGCACTACGCCACCGGTGATATGAACCTCGGTAACGGGTTCATCATCGTATTTCTTTAAGGCCTCAATCATGGCATCTACACTCATCTCCCAGCCATCTTCCCGCTGTTTGATTAAACGCGAGTAAGAGCAGAAGTTACAGGTATAAACACATAAATTGGTTGGTTCAATATGAAAATTGCGGTTGAAATAGGTCTTGTCACCATGTTTACGTTCGCGGATGAAATTTGAAAGCACGCCCAAGTAGCTCAGCTCCGCATGTTCATACAGGTATACACCTTCATCGAAAGTGATCCGCTCTGCATTAAGTACTTTAACAGCAATTTTTCTCAACGGCTCAGTTAAACCGGCATCATTGATAAGAAAGTTCAGTTTTGTAATGGTATCCATTTCCATGTCGTGTAGACAAAAGTACAAAAAAATGGCAGCTGCTGGCTTGACCAGTACGGTGCTGCTGTCAGGTATTTGTCAAAGGAAAGGCTATACCCTTGTTACTGTTTGCTCCGCATGGCTTCTCTGAAGTATTTCAGCGGAACGAAAAGCATTCCAAAACACTCACCCTCTTGTTTTCCCATGTGCTTATGGTGTACCTTGTGCGCTTTCCGGAGTGCACGGAAGTAAATGTTGTTGGTACGGGTAAACCATTTGAACCGCTGATGAATAAATACATCATGAACCAGGAAGTATGCGATACCATAAAGTGTAATACCAATTCCGATGAAAAACATAAACCGGTACCCCTCTACAAAGTTGCCTACCGCAAAGAAGAACATTGAAACACCCGCAAACATGACGAAGAAATAGTCGTTCTTTTCAAAGAAATGTGGCGTTTTGTTATGGTGATCCTCATGTAAGTTCCAAAATAGCCCGTGCATAATGTATTTATGCGTAAGCCAGGTCACGCACTCCATCAAGCAGAAGGTAATTAGTACAATCCCAATGTTGAACAATACAGTCATCATTATAAATTCTTTAACATTTCCGTTTCAGCCTTAGAACCCGGCTTGTCAGTGATCAGGTATTTCTTAATTCTGCGATGAAGATCGGGATCTTTGGGAGCACTTGCATCTGCTTTAAGGAAGTTGACCAGTAACTGACGATCCTCCTTTACATTGCCGCTATAGTTCAGCATGGCAGGCACATTGACCTGCGTGGTGTATCGGAAAAAGATAAGTTCCGGGTTCTTTGGTGCTTTTGAAATCGCCAGCTCCAGCAATCGTTTACCTTTTTTGAAATGGGACACTTTATTGATCGGGTTAAACGCATGTTTTGCCTGAATCATTTCAGAAATTGCTTTAAATCCCACTGTTACAGGTGCAGCAGTCTGCTCATCCAATTTCTTAAAACGATCACTAAACTTGTCCGCAACTTTACTGTCATTAGCGGCAAGATCAAGCTGCTTCCGCATGTCAACGAGCCCTCCACCAGTTTGCATCACATGAAGTCCGAGGAAAAGGAATAATATTCTGATCATTATATCAATCTTAAACTATGTTTTACATATGAACCAGCCAGCAGACCCAACTTCTGGGCATTAGGCACCCGAATGCGACTCTCCATAATGCTTTCGCAGGAGACCGACTTAATCTTATTGAACAAGGTCTTGTAGTAAATGTAAGCCACGTAAACACCGAAACGCGAAGAACGCGGCAGCTGTTTGATGCCTACTAGCGCGGCATCAAAGTCCTTTTGGATCTCACATTCTATCTGTTCTTTCTCCCTTTGGGTGAAAACACTTAAGTCGACACCAGGAAAATAAACCCGCCCAAGTCCTTCATAATCATTCTTCAGGTCACGCAGAAAATTGACCTTCTGAAAAGCAGCGCCGAGTTTCATTGCTGAAGGTTTGAGATGATCATAGAGCTCCTGGTTATTTTCCGTGAATACCCGTAGGCACATCAAGCCGACAACTTCCGCAGAACCAAGAATGTATGTTTCGTATGAAAAAAGGGAGTGATTTTTATCCCGCAGATCCATTTCCATACTGGCTAGAAACTGTTCAATTAGTTCCCTGTCAATCCCATATTTATTAACCACATGCTGAAAGCTGTTCAATATAGGGTTTAAACTAATTTTTTGCTCAATCGCACGATAGGTGCTCTCCTGGAACTCTTTCAGCAATGTTTCCTTATCGTATTCATGGAAAGAGTCAACAACCTCATCTCCCAATCGCACAAAACCATAAATGCTGTAAATGGCTTCATGGAACTTCTTGTGCAGACAACTGATACCTAGCGAGAAGCTCGTACTGTAAGTCTTGGTGACGATTTTACTTGAGGCAATGGATATGTCGTCAAATAGTTGTTTCATGAGGATGTTTTTTCGTTAACGCTTTTAAAAGTTCCTGGGCGGCAACTTGCCCGGAAATTATAGCTGGTGGAACCCCGGGACCCGGAACAGTAAGCTGTCCCGTGTAAAAGAGATTACCAAGCTTTTTGTTTTTTAACGAAGGTTTTAAGACCGCCGTCTGACCGAGTGTATTTGCAAGACCGTAAGCATTGCCTCCGTACGCATTATAGTCATCTACGAAATCATTGATGCAATAGGATTTTTTATAGATGATATTTTCTTTGAAAGTCGTACCGCTGAAAGCCTCAATCCTGCTGATGATGCCATCAAAATATCCATTTCGTGTTTCTTCAGTATCTTCAAGTGCAGTAGCAACCGGAACCAGGATAAATAAATTTTCCATGCCGGCGGGCGCAACAGTATCATCAGTTTTTGAAGGACAACAAACATAAAACAATGGTTTCTCCGGCCATTGTGGCGTCTTATAAATGTCTCCCGCATGCTTCTTAAAATCCGCATCAAAAAATAAGCTATGATGAAGTAATTTGTCGATGCGTTTATCTACGCCAATATAATAAATGAGGCATGACGGCGCAAAGGTTTTTTCTGACCAATAGCTTGCCGGATAGTTACGGTATTTTTCCTCCAGTAATTGCTGTTCTACATGATGATAGTCCGCAGAGGCAATAATACCGTCGCATTCAAAACTGCCGCCAGGGGTTTGCAGAGCTTTCACCTCCCCATCTTCCACCAGAATTTTTTCTACAGGTGTCCCGGTATGGAAGGTCACGCCAAGTTCCAGCGCAAGTTTGTGCATGCCGGAAATAATCTGGTGCATACCGCCCTCCGGATACCAGGTGCCCTGTACCAATGCAGAATAATTCATCATGGTATAAAGGGCGGGAATTTTATTGGCCATGGCCCCAAGGAATAAAACTGGAAATTCCATCAGTGCTACCAGCTTCGGATCTTTGAAATATTTTTTAACATAACGACTTACCGAACTGAAAAGATTTGACTGCAGCATACCTTTGGCAACACGCAGGTTCGCATATTCCAACCAGGAGAAAGCAGGTTTATAAACCAGGTCTTTCATGCCCACCTCATATTTAAACTGGGCTTCTTTCAGAAATTTATGCAGCGCAACGGAGCTGCCGGGTTCAACTTCTTCGAAACGCAAGTAAAGTGCCTTTAATTCTGCAGGTATTTGAAGGAGTTCATCCTGATCAAAAACGATCTGGAAGCCTGGGTCAAGCTTTTTCAGCTTATAGTAGTCTTCCGTTTTCTTTCCGAATTGTGCAAAAAAGTTGTCAAAAATATCCGGCATCCAGTACCAGCTCGGGCCCATATCGAAAGTAAAACCTTGTTCGGTATAGGTTCTGGCCCTACCGCCTATCGCAGAATTTTTTTCATAAACGGTGACCTCATGCCCGTCACGGGCCGCAAAACATGCCGCGGAAAGTCCGGAAAAGCCACTTCCGATGATAGAAATTTTTGCCATTAAGCTATTTGTATAGATGGATATATTTGCAAGATAAGGTATAAGTACCCATTCTTTGATGTTGCTGGAACAATATTGTTTGAAGGTATCATTAAGCTTTGTAGTTGATCGAGTACATAACACCATTATACCTGCGATGGTTTTGATACGAGTTTGTGACGTACTTGCCAGGTGGTTGCTACGTACTTCGTTCGTGTGGATACGTAGCAAACCCGTTTCAACGCCCTGGCAATTTACTACCAAGTTCATTACTGACACTCATCCATAACGCATCCGCCAGCAGGATGCGTAGAAACAAAAAAGGCCTGAACACAAAAGTGTCAGGCCTGGTTGATTAAGATGCTTTAAATGCTAATTAGTTGCCTTGCTGAAATTCAACACTACATAAGCGGTTGTAGATCCATATTCAACAGGAGATTTCAAAACCATAGAGTCGCCGGTAGCAGAAAATAACACCAGGCGGTATCCCTGATCTACATTCTTGGCTTTATCGCCATCCTCAAGTTTCTTGAACTGGAAGGTTTGATCCGCCGGGCTTGCTGACCAGAAAATGCTCTGTGTTTTAGCCACACAGCCCTCTGCCCCACCAGATAAAATGTAACTTCCGTTACCGCTGTTGGTTAAACTCCATGTACTACCATTGAAACAGCTTGCAGAAGCCTCTCCCAGAAAAGATCTAACTGCTATAGCAGGTACGCCTTCGTAACTCACGTTGCTTAAAACCCATGTTCCTGTAACATTACCGCGCTTTATGGTGCTGGCATTCTTTGTTGAGGAACAACTTTGCAACACCATTATAGCACTACACAAAATGGCTGCGATTACTAATATTCTTTTCATAAAATTGTTTTTTCATCATAACTTACACAAATCCTGCCAAAGCGTGGATCAATTAATTCCGAACCTTAATTTTGTTCATCAAAAGAACGTTTTTTAAAATACACTAAAATGAAAACAGAAACCATTGCCATACATGCCGGGAACTTAGTAAAGAGTAATACGGGTGATGTTACTCAGCCACTTAGCTTATCTACCACATTTTTCAGGGATGAAAATGGTGGCTACCCAGGCGGACATATGTATAGCAGGGTCAGTAATCCAAACCGCTCCACGCTTGAAAATTTACTCGCTACGCTAGAAAAGGGTGTCGAATGTTGCGCATTTTCCTCAGGTAATGCAGCAGGAATGGCAGTATTTCAGGCGCTGAAACCTGGCAGCCACATCATCGCACCAGATGATATGTACTGGGGCTTTAAGAAACAGTTGCAGACTATTTTTAAAGACAGTCTGGAGATCGATTTTGTTGACCTCACCAACACCGGGGGCATTGCCGATTACATCAAAGAAAACACGGTGATGATTTGGATCGAAACCCCATCTAATCCACTATTGAAGATCACAGACATCAGGGCCCTCAGTGCGATTACCAAAAAGCATAATTTGATCCTGGCTTGCGACAGCACCTTTGCTTCACCGATATTACAGCAACCTATTACCTTAGGTGCAGACATTGTGATGCACTCCACGACTAAATATATTGGAGGACACAGCGACGTGCTGGGCGGCGCTTTGATTACTGCGAAAAAGGATGAGGTTTGGGAACGAATCCGTAATATCCAGCAAATTGGCGGAGCAGTACCATCACCTTTCGATAGCTTCCTGTTGGTGCGAAGTATCAAAACATTGCCCTACCGCATGCGCGGGCACTGCAGCAATGGTATGGCCTTGGCGCAGTACCTGGAAAAACATCCGCAGATCGAAGCCGTTTATTATCCAGGGCTAGCCTCACATCCCCAACATCAGATCGCAAAGGAACAGATGTCTGATTTCGGTGGAATGATGTCAGTATTGATCAAAGGAGGCTTCGAAGAAGCAAAAAAGGTGGTTAATCAAGTGAAGTTGTTTGCCCAAGCAACGAGTCTTGGTGGCATAGAAAGTCTGATCGAACACCGGGCCTCTGTAGAGGGCCCTGACACCAAAACCCCGGGTAACCTACTGCGCATATCGGTTGGGCTGGAGCACGTTGATGACTTGATTGAAGATTTTAACCAAGCCCTTGGCTAATTATTTTATTTGGCAAACGTATATTTTAGCTCCAAGTATCCGAATTTTAGGTAGCTGAAAATATTTTTTCAGAATAAAATTTTGAACTTGAAGATCTAAAATATACATTTGTGACATCAGCGATGCTGAACTAATCAATACCGGTAAATGGTTTGATTTATTAAGAAGTGGCGAGAGACAGGCTCATTAACCCACTGGCAACCCTCCTAACACGAGAAGGTGCCAATTCCTGACCAGAGGGCATGGAGCCACTGGAAAAATAATATTAAACTAAATGAAAACGAACCATCAACGTCTGTTGGCAGTCAGACAAAATCATTTGCCACAATCCAACCTTCTTATCCTACCTGGAACCAACATTTGCAGAATTGTAGCTGCTGCAGATGATATGTGCTGTTGCATATCTTAAACTCAAAAATCTTCCTTCTATGTTAAGCCATTCAATTAGGAAGGCCTCGTAACGGGGTACGCTTTTTTACAAGAATAATTTTAACTAATTTAAAGATATGTCAACTTCATATAAATTTGAAACGCTGCAACTACATGCAGGTCAAGAGATTGATCCAACTACAGGATCTCGCGCAGTACCAATTTATCAAACCACTTCTTACGGATTCAAGAACTCAGAACATGGTGCAAACCTGTTTGCATTGAAGGAATTCGGAAACATTTACACCCGTTTAATGAACCCGACGACGGATGTTTTTGAGAAGCGTATCGCTGCACTAGAGGGCGGTGTAGCTGCTGTGGCGGTAAGTTCTGGTCAGGCAGCCCAATTCCTTGCCTTGACAAACATTCTACAAGCGGGCGACAACTTTGTTTCTTCGACACACCTATATGGTGGCAGTTACAACCAGTTTAAAGTCTCTTTCAAAAAGCTGGGTATAGAAGTAAAGTTTGCACAAGGTGATAATCCGCAGGATTTTGAAGCCAAGATAGATGAGAAAACAAAAGCGATCTATGTAGAAACCATTGGAAATCCTTCGTTCAGCATTCCTGACTTTGAAAGGATCTCCTCCATAGCTCAAAAACATGATCTGCCATTGATCGTAGATAATACCTTTGGTGCTGGTGGATACCTGTTCAGGCCGCTGGAACATGGGGCGAATGTTGTTGTAGAATCGGCAACGAAGTGGATCGGCGGACATGGTACCAGCATCGGCGGTGTAATCGTTGACGGCGGAAACTACAACTGGGGCAATGGTAAATACCCGCAGTTTACCGAACCGTCCGAAGGTTATCATGGTCTGGTGTTCAATGATGTTTTTGGAATTGGTGGTCCTTTTGGAAACATTCAATTCGCAATCCGTACAAGAGTTGAGGGTTTGCGCGACTTCGGTCCTTCCATCTCTCCTTTTAACTCCTTTTTACTGATTCAGGGTCTTGAAACCTTATCATTACGTGTACAGCGTCACGTTGAAAATGCTTTGGCTTTAGCAACATGGTTGGAGAAACATCCTGCGGTGAAGAGTGTAAGTTACCCTGGACTAGAAAGCAGTCCATATCACGCTTTAGCGAAGAAATACCTTCAGAATGGATTCGGCGCGGTGTTGTCTTTTGAACTTCAGGGGGAAAAAGAACAGGCTATTACGCTGGTAGACAATCTGAAATTGGTGAGCCACCTGGCCAATGTGGGTGATGCAAAAACGTTGATCATCCAGCCTTCTGCAACAACACACCAACAATTGAGCGCTGAAGAACAACGCCAGGCAGGTGTAACACCTACACAATTGAGAGTATCCGTTGGTATTGAACATATTGACGACATAAAAGCTGACTTTGAACAGGCATTTCAGAAGATCTCGGGTACGGATGTTGCAAGCTAATTTGAAATGAGCGAAGTACAATATTTTCATGCCGCAGAAGGCCTGACACTCGAAAGTGGTAAGCAACTGAAGAACTTCAGAGTTGCTTACCATACTTATGGCCGGCTGAATGCAAAAAAAGATAACGTGATCTGGGTTTGTCACGCACTGACGGCGAATTCAGATGTCTTTAGCTGGTGGACAGGGCTCTTCGGTAAGAAAGAGTTGTTCAATCCTGAAGAACACTATATCATATGTGCCAATGTAATTGGTTCCCATTACGGGACCACTAATCCTTTGTCTCTAAATCCAATTACGGGCAATGCCTACTATCTTTCCTTTCCTGAGTTTACCATCCGTGACCTGGTTAAAGCACATCAGCTGCTCGCCGCCCATCTTGGGATTGAAACGATCAAGGTTTTAATTGGAGGTTCTCTTGGAGGACAACAGGCGCTCGAATGGGCCATCATGGCCAATAAGGAAATTGAAAACCTGGTCCTGTTGGCATGTAATGCAGTGCATTCCCCATGGGGCATTGCATTTAATGAAAGTCAGCGGCTCGCGATAGCGACTGACCGAAGCTTTTATGCACAGAAAAAGGACGGCGGGAATAAAGGGCTTAAAACCGCGCGTAGCATAGCTTTACTGTCCTATCGCACCTATGAAGCTTATGGGGCTACGCAGTTGGAGAGTTCCAATGAGAAAACCAGTGATTTCCGGGCCTCCTCCTACCAAAATTATCAAGGGGAAAAGCTGGTTAAGCGCTTCAACGCTTACAGCTACTGGTATCTTACCAAAGTCATGGATAGCCATAATGTTGGTCGTGGCCGACAAAGCATCACTGCTGCACTTGCTGCAATTAAATCGAATACCCTGGTGATCGGCATTCAGAATGACGTATTGTTTCCAGTGTCCGAGCAAGAATTCATTGCACAACATATACCCGGCGCGAAGTACCACCTGGTTAACTCTGCGTATGGACACGACGGCTTTTTGATCGAGACACAGGCACTTACGGGCTTGATCAGTAACTTCCTTAAGGAGCACGCAAATAAGAAAATTGTAAAATTAATACAGACTGCATAATGAGTGAAAAAATAAAGATTGGACTTTTTGGTTTTGGCGTTGTTGGCCAGGGTTTACATGACGTAATTCTTGGACAAGACCTAAATCTGGAGATCATCAAGATTGCCATCAAAAACCCAGAGAAGAAAAGGAGTCTTGACCCTTCCTTATTTACCACCAATCACCAGGAGATCTTCGATCACCCGGAAATTAATACCATCGTTGAACTGATAGACGATGCAGATGTCGCCTTTGAAATTGCAAAAAAGGCGCTAAGCAGCGGCAAACATGTTGTTTCCGCTAATAAAAAAATGATAGCGATCCATTTGGCGGAGTTGGTTGAACTGCAGCTGAAGCATGGTACCTCATTGCTGTATGAAGGTTCTGTATGCGGCAGTATTCCGATCATCCGAAACCTGGAAGAATATTACGATAATGAGCTTCTGCATGGGATCAGTGGTATCTTCAATGGTTCATCGAACTACATACTTTCAAAAATATTCAATGAAAAGCTGAACTACCATGTCGCTTTAAAACAGGCACAGGATCTTGGATTTGCAGAAACTGATCCGATCTTAGACGTGGGTGGCTATGACCCAAAATTTAAGCTGACCATTGTTGCTGCACATGCTTATGGCCTGTTCCTGAAGCCGGAGGAGATCCTCAACGTCGGGATACAGCACATCTCAGACCATGATATCCGCTACGCAAAGGAAAAGGGCTACAAGATTAAACTTGTACCTACTGCGAAAAAGATTGGCAGTTCAGAGTTGATCACCTATGTATTGCCAAAATTCATCAAACCGGACGACTTCCTGTACAATGTAGAAAATGAATACAATGGTGTAACCGTGCAGGCTGCATTTGCAGACAAGCAGTTCTTTTTTGGTAAAGGCGCTGGAGGACATCCGACAGGATCAGCTGTTTTATCTGACATCACTGCTTTAAGGTACGGCTACCGCTACGAGTACAAGAAGTATCACCGTCAAGGCAGCCTTAGCCATTCCAATAAGGTGAATATAGAGGTTTACATCCGCTATGTGGAAGAAAGCACTTTAGAAAAGCTGCAGGTGAGTGATATTGTTGAACGGTTTAGCCGGAACGATTACAAGTATGTAATCGGAATGGTAAGCCTGGAGAATTTGTTAAAGAATAAAGATCTTCTGGAACATGGGGATGTCTTTATTGCACATACTGGAGATTACTCCTTTTCGGAAGCAGCGTTGGAGATTGCTGCAGATGAAGAAGCGCTAATACTTAATTAGTTTTGTTTGTTTAATGAAAAAGGCCGGTTTTACCGGCCCTTTTTGTTTACAAGATATTTTAGATTTCGCGATTGATGTCCCAGTTTTCAAGGTACTCGGCAACTCGCTTCACGAAAGAGCCACCTAGCCCCCCGTCTACTACCCTATGGTCGTAAGACAAGGACAAATACATCATATGTCGGATGGCGATTACATCACCAAACTCCGTCTCGAGCACTGCAGGTTTCTTTTTGATCACGCCCACAGCCAGGATAGCCACTTGCGGCTGATTGATGATCGGCGTACCCATGATGTTACCGAAAGATCCCACATTCGTAATGGTAAAAGTACCACCCTGGGTTTCATCTGGCTTTAGTTTGGAGTTCCTTGCACGGCTTGCCAGATCGTTCACTGATTTGGTTAGTCCCACCAGGTTTAGCTGATCGGCCTTTTTGATCACAGGGACAATAAGATTTCCGCTTGGTAAAGCCGCGGCCATTCCAATATTAATGTCTTTCTTTTTGATGATCTGGGTACCGTTTACAGATACATTGATCATCGGGTAATCTTTTATGGCTTTCGTAACGGCTTCTACAAAGATTGGAGTAAAGGTGATCTTCTCGTTTTCACGCTTTTCGAAATTCTTCTTTACACGGTCTCGCCAGAGCACCATATTGGTTACGTCAGCTTCTACGAATGAAGTTACATGCGGAGAAGTCTGTACACTCATCACCATGTGATCGGCGATCAGTTTACGCATGCGATCCATTTCGACAATCTCATCACCGCCACTTACGCTAACTGCTGCTGCTGGCTTAGCTACAGCTGCTGGTGTTGATGGTATTTGTTGTGAAGCAGGTGCTGCCGGGCTTGGTGTACTACTGTTGTCCCGCGCTGCGATATATTTCAATAGATCGTCTTTGGTCAGGCGGCCTTCGGCGCCTGAGCCCTCAATCTGATCAAGCTCTTCATTGGATATATTTTCCTGCGCAGCAATGTTCCTGACCAAGGGCGAATAAAAACGATCTCCGCTGGTACTGCTTTCGGTCATTGTTGCTTGTTGAGCTGGCGCCTCTTGTGTCAGGGCTGCAGGAAGTGGAACTTCCGGAAGTTCGCTGACCTCTTCTGTAGCTACAGCTGGCGGAGTTGTGGCTTCGCCCTCTGCCGTTTCAATGATCGCGATTACTGCACCTACTTGTACAATTTCGTCTTCTTTATAGAGCTGCTTGACAAGGGTTCCGGCAACTGGCGCAGGAACTTCAGAATCGACTTTATCGGTAGCAATCTCGAGTATGGTATCATCCAGTTCAATGCGCTCACCAGGTTGTTTGGTCCATTTGATAATGGTTGCTTCTGCAACGCTCTCCCCCATTTTGGGTAACAGTAATTCGTATTGAGCCATTTTAATTCGGTAAATTATTATTTGGTTTTCCCAGCAAAAGTAAGTGTTTTCGGGAACTTATTATTGATCTAGTTTAAGGCGGCTTAAAAGCAAGGTTAATGCAGAGGCAGCAGCACGTTCAATATTCTGTGTGCGTTTATTGCCGAAATTGAATTTCCTGGCTTCCACACCATGCCTGCTTGCTACTGCAATCCACACGGTGCCAACGGGTTTGTCTGGCGTGCCACCATCGGGACCAGCAATACCGCTAACGGATATTGCATAGTCTGTTTTAAAATTTTGCAAGGCACCCGAGGCCATCTCTTTTACGGTTTGTTCGCTTACCGCACCAAATTCCATGAGGGTTGAAGCCTGTACACCAAGTACAGCCATCTTCAGGTCGTTAGCATACGTGACGGCACCGCCGCTGAATACTGCCGAACTTCCCGGGTGTTTGGTTAAAAGGTGTGCAATGTAGCCGCCAGTGCAGCTTTCTGCAGTAGATAGGCTGAGGTTCCTGGATTTCATGATATCCGATACTGCTTTTTCTAAGGGGATATCATCTTCAACCACTACAAATTCGCGGACCTCATCTGCAATCATTCTGGAGTACCGATCAATGTCGGTATGCAGCTGTGCTTCATCTCTCGAACTTCCGCTTAAACGTAGCCGCACTTGGCCCAGTTTAGGCAGGTATGCAAGCTTAATATATTCGGGTAGTGCTGCTTCGATCTCCGCAATCCGCAAGGCTAGGAAAGACTCACCGATGCCAGCGGTCAGTATGGTCTTGTGGTAGATGAATGGAAGGTTCAGTGCTGCCTTCAAACGTGGCAACACTTCTTCTTCCATCATGTACATCATCTCATAGGGTACGCCTGGCATGGAAACGAAGATCTTTCCATGTTCATTGAACCACATGCCGGGAGCCGTACCGTTCCTGTTGGGCACCACCACACAGCCATCAGGAACATCTGCCTGCATGCGATTGAGCTCAATCATCGGCCGGTTGGCTCTTTGGAAGATGGCTGACACTTGTTCTAACGTTTCTTCATCCCGACGAAAGCCCATGTTAAAGTACTTGGCCAGGGTGCGCTTCGTGATATCATCTTTTGTGGGTCCAAGTCCGCCGGTGATCAGGATCACCTCGGCGCGGCTTTCGGCAAGTTTCAGCGCATCAAGGATGTGCTGTTCATCATCCGATACCGAGCTAATCTGTTTTACCCGGATGCCAATGTTGTTTAACGTTTGAGCCATCCAGGCAGAGTTCGTATCAACGATTTGCCCTATGAGAATTTCATCTCCGATGGTAATAATTTCTGCTAGCATATGTTAGTCATAACGCGAGTAGTAACCTTGTTGTTTGCTTAACTTAAGGTCCTGAAGAATTGATGCTTTAACTTTGATGGTAATAGAATAGCTCTTGTAATAACCGAAAGGTACCCAGTTGATACTCATGTCCCAGCAATGTAGATCACGATAGATCGCGATGTTGGTTAATGAAATGTCCTTTCGTTCGAAATCGTAACCAGAGTTAAACTGTACTTTCAGTTTTTCGGTTAAGTTGAAATCGCCATTGAAAGTTAATGCATTGGTGATTCTGGAGTTTGTGCCCTCCGGACTGGTAGAATATTGGAAACTGTAGGCAAAGGCAAAGTTCCATGGAATATTGAAGTCTACAAAGGCGTTAGGATCTCTACTGATGGCCCGAAGTTGTGCATCCTGCTCAGGTGTGCGGCCCGTTTTAACGGTTTCTTCATTCACCCGGTCGATGTTTTCGTTTCTCCGTTTGAAAGATTCAGGATTCAGACTGTAATCGAATGAAAAACCAAAGCTGGTTAAACGTGGAATGGTGTACTGGTCGACCAACCTTTTCGTGATCCGGCTGTTGATTATGGTGTCGCCTACCTGATAAGGGTTCAGGATACCATTATAGTTGATCCCCAGTTTATCTGTAAACTGAGAACGGCCACTGAAAGAGATGGTGGAAAGCTTGAAAGCCGGTGCCAGGAAGTTGTAAGATCCCGAGAAGTTCAAACCCTGGATTACTGGGATCTTCCTGAAGCCTGTACCAGTGGTGTCTTTGTCTGACCTTACTTTCGCTTCAACGGTGTTGTCTAATCCAAAGCTCAGTAATGCCTGCTCCCCTTGCGAAGGTCCGGTGTAAAGGGTTCTTTCAAAGATGGAATACCTGCGATTTCTTCCCGGATAAGAAGGATCAAGTACCGGACTGCCATCCTGATAGCGAAGTTCGTTGTAATACCCTTTTCTAGGATCGGAAAAATCCGGTTTATAGCTCAGGTTAAAGTTTGGCGTCATGACATGTCTGATGGCACTGATTTTACTTGAACTACCAAACTGTGCCTGGTTGTAGATCTTGGTAGACATACCGATACCGATGTTGTATTCCCCGGAACGTTTGAATCCTTGTATGGTATCGTAAGTTAATGAGTCAGGGCGGTTCACCAGTCTCAACATCTTCTGTTGCACAGACTGAAAGTGCCATTGCTCATTGTACTGCGCATTCACGTTGAAATTGAAATAGTTTGCAACGTTGAATGGTAAACTGATTGGAATGTTGTGGTTAAAACCATTCTGGAACCTTTTAAACCCGTCTTTATCAAAAAGCTTGTCTTCAGTTGTACTTACCGTATTATTGGCCTGCAAGGAATAACCGAGCGTTAACTTCTGATACCACTTTTGTTCCCCAACCCTATTCTTGGAATCAAAAGGATTGATGGTATTCATACTTAGGTTTACCTGCGGCAAGGTTAAGCTTATGGTTTTACTCTGGATCTCCTGGCTGTGCCCTAATGCCGCCGTAAGATTGAAGATGCCCATGGTTTTTCCGTAGCTCACACTGGAAGCGAGGGTATTTTGCGATATGGCACGAACGTCATAGGTATTTCCAGCAGCCGTAGCCCGGTTATAAGAAGATGTTCCTGCATTCACATAAGCACTAAAAACGGTTCCGGGATTTGCATTCGCATTCTGGCTATGGGTCCAGTTGATATGGAAGTTTTTCTGCGGTTCGTACTCCGGTGTACCTTCAAGTCCGTTTCTGGTGCTTGCATACGATATATTGACGTTACCGTTGTATTTATACCGCTTCAGGTAATTGGAGTTGATGTTGGCTTCATAGGATCCCCGGGTAAAAATGGTCCCCATAATGCGGGCATCGAGGTAATCATTGAAACCTAGGTAATAACCGGCATCGCGAAGGAAGAATCCTCGTGTAGCATCTTCACCAACACTCGGCAGAATGATTCCGGAGGACTTTTTATTGGGCTTAGGAAAGAATGCAAAGGGAAGACCTATGGGAATCGGGATATCTTCAATTTTAAGGTAAGCAGGTCCGGTAATGATCTGATGTTCTGCAACGATCCCTTTGGTGATATAAATACCGAAGTGTGGATGTGGCAGGTTACAGGTACTATAGGTCATCCCCTTTACATGGATCTCATCATCGGGTTGTTTCTTACTCTGGCCTCCGGAAAAGAAACCACCCTCCTGTTCGGTGAAGGTGTTGTACACGGTACCCTTTCCTGATTTGGTATTGTAAAGCAATGAGTCAGCAACGGATGAGCCTTCCTGTTCCATCTTGAAGATTGGTTTACCGTAGTAACGTCCTTTCTCGTCCTTCAAACCGCTGGCGAAGATGGTGTTGTTTTTGGAATCGTATCGAATGTACTCTGCATCAAGCTCAAAGCTTTGGTAAACGACGCGTGCATTTCCATACAAATACATGATGCTTCGGTCTTTGCTGTATTTTGTAGAGTCGCGTGCATAGGTTTCTACCCTATCACTTAAACCTCCTGCAGGAGGCGTCTGGCGCTTAGCCGTATCTTGGTTCAGGGTATCTTGCTGTGGTATAACCTGGATCATCGCCAGGCCCGCAAAGCCATAGGACTTATTACCTGTTACAGCTAATAAAATGAATGAGGTAACTAAAATGATTGACCGTAAAAGTTTCAAATTCGTGTGTGAATGTTATTTTTGCATTAATGTATAATCCAAAACGTCCAAAATTAATCAAAAATATACCATTGATAAGTCCAAATGCTATAATGATGGTATTTATTTCTTTGCTAACCATCATCTCCTTTGATAATCAAGCCTTTAGCCAGGGATACAAAATAAAAACCATCGTCATTGATGCGGGTCACGGTGGCAAAGACGGCGCCACCAGAGGTGCCTTTTCTACTGAAAAAGAAGTTGCTTTAAAAACCGCTCTAAACCTAGGAAAGCTCATCGAAGCCGAAATGCCTGATGTCCGGGTGGTTTATACCCGTACTTCAGATGTCTTTGTGCCATTATACGACCGCATCGGCGTTGCCAACGAGTCTAAGGCGGATCTTTTTATCTCCATCCACTGCAACGATATGCCCCTTCGCCGGAGTACCGTAACAACAGGTTACCGCAAGCTAAAAAGCGGAAAACGGGTACCGATCAGGAAGACAGTTTATAGAAAGAGCACTTCCACCCGCGGAACGGAAACCTTTGTTTCTGGTATGGGCCGGATGAATGAGCAGGATGAGGTGATAAAAAGGGAGAACGCAGCCATTCTACTCGAAGAGAACTATCAGGAAAATTATCAGGGCTTTGATCCGAACAATCCTGAGAATTATATCATACTTTCGTTGATGAAGAATAACTTCCGCGAGGCTAGTTTAAACTTCGCCAAGATGGTGCAGAATGAATATGTTAAGGCTGGTCGCATAGACCGCGGCGTACAGGAGAAAAGTCTCGCTGTGTTGGCCAGAGCGGGTATGCCGGCGATTTTGACGGAGATCGGCTTTATCTCCAATCCCGAAGAAGAAGAATATATGAACTCCGAACTTGGTCAGGCGGAGATCACCAGAGGACTATTCAATGCAATTTCAACATATAGAAAAACGGTAGAACATAATTAATGAGCGGAATTTGTAGGAAGGAAATGCGGAAATACTTTAGATTTTTTGTTTGCACATTATTGGCTGGTAGTAGTTTAGCAGTAAAGGCACAAGGTGAGAACTACCGGGTAAAAACAATTGTAATAGATCCGGGCCATGGCGGTAACAAACCTGGCGCCAGGGGCTCTTTCTCGACGGAGAAAAACGTAGCCCTGGAAGTAGCGCTAAAACTGGGAAAAAGATTTGAGGAAGATATGCCTGAGATGAAGGTGTTATTCACCAGAAAAACTGACGTGGATGTAGATTTCCTTAAGCGGGCAGCAATTGCCAATAATGCGAAGGCAGACCTCTTCATATCGATCCACTGTAACTCCGTAGCGAGTTCAAGAGCCAGATCAACCTATGGAACGGAGACCTTCGTGGCGGGTTTACACCGCATAGATGAGCAGAATGTAGCCATTCGGGAGAATGCGGATATTAAGCTTGAAAAGAACTATAAGGAAAAATACGACGGGTATGATCCAAACGATCCTGAAACTTTTATAATACTTTCTTTGTTTAGAAATAACTTCAGGGCTAAGAGCACTGAAATTGCGAAGTTGATCCAGTCGAATTATGAAAAGAACGACAGGATAAACAGGGGCGTTAAAGAGCAGGGTTTATTGATCCTACAGCGCGCGGGAATGCCGGCTGTACTCACGGAAATTGGCTTCATCAGCAATCCTGCGGAGGAGAAATATATGAATTCGGAAAAGGGCCAGAATGAGATTGTCGATGCCATCTTTAACGCAGTGAAAAAATACAAACAACAAAACGAATAAATAAAAACCAGGATCGAGTGAAAATAGCAAACGAAACCAAAGTGGGCATACTAGCTGCCTTTGCCATAGCCTTATTAATCATCGGGTATAACTTTCTAAAAGGCAATTCCATTTTTTCAAACGAGACGGTACTATATGCCAAATACCCAAGGGTTGACGGTTTAGGAGTATCCAAGCCAGTGCTGATTAATGGATTTCAAATTGGTCGCGTAGACAAATTACAACTACAGCCCGACGGTTCAATCGTTGCAACACTGAAGATCAATGGCAAGTACGACATTCCTAAAAACAGCATTGCACGCCTGGAGAGCACTGACCTTTTAGGTAGTAAAGCGATCGTTATGGGACTTGGTACCGGCACCGTGTTCGCACAGGAAGGCGATACCTTGAATGCCAATGTCGAGAAGAACCTGATGGAGGCTGTTGAGCCGGTGCAGAAAAAGGCAGAAGTGATGGTTGGAAAGTTAGATTCCATCCTGACCTCTATCAATTCCATCATGAATCCAAACTTTCAGAAGAATGTTGACAAAAGCTTTAACAGCATTGCTTCTACGCTTGCATCCTTGGAAGCAACTTCAAAAAAGGTTGATCGTATGGTTGGTACCGAAAGTTCTAAAGTTGAAGCGATCATGAATAATGCGGTATCGATTTCAAATAACCTGAAAAACAATAACGAGAAGATCAATTCAATTCTGAACAACTTGAATACCGTAACCGATCAGGTTGCTGCCGCTAACTTTAAGCAGACGATCGACAACGCTAATCAGGCGGTTGCCGAGTTGCAGGGTGTCGTGGGCAAAATTAACCAGGGACAGGGAAGTTTAGGTTTACTGGTGAACGACAGGCAGATGTATGATAACCTGAATAATGCCTCAAAAAGTTTGGATAATCTCCTTATTGACCTGAGAGAAAATCCTAAACGCTACGTACACTTCTCGGTATTCGGAGGCGGAAAGAAAGATAAATAAAGATTATTAAATCAGATAGGTTACACCTTCGAGTGCCAGTTCGGTATTCGGAAATACTGCAGCCGCTTCATCAAGGAGCGGCTGCAGTGTTTTATAACGGGACGAGAAATGTCCGATCAGAAGTTTACTTGCACCGGTTTGCTGCGCAATCTCAGCGGCCTGCAAAGCAGTGGTATGGTGCGTAAAAATTGCCCGGTCCAATAGTTCATGTAAAAACGTTGCTTCATGATAAAGCACTGTACTGTTCTTGATGCTATCCAGGTAAGTGCCATCGGCAAGTGTATCCGAACAGTAGCAATAGGTTTTTGGTTCGTTGGAATCAACGGTATAGTCGATGTTCAGAATGGTTGAGCCATTCGGAAGATCCAGATCTACCCCACGCTTTAACAAGGGATAATATTCTATCGGCACCTGATCTGCCTCAAGTTTTTCGACCAGCAGTTTTCGAAGGCGTTTCTTCTCTCTGAACTTAAAACCCGTACAGGGGATGCGGTGGTTTAAAATGATGGTCTCGACGCTCAGGTCTTGGTTCTCATAAATACAGGTAGGTTTATCTGCCTGTACCGCGGTAAACTCGATTGGAAATTTAAGGCTTGTGTCGGAATGTTTAAACTGAAGGTTTAATATTTCAAGTAAGGGTTCCGGACCAAAGATCTTCATCGGTTTGGTCCGGCCATTGAGGTGCATGCTTGATAGCAATCCAATTAGTCCAAAGTAATGATCTCCATGTAAGTGACTGATGAATACGTGGTCAATCTTACTGGATCTTATGCCATATTTAATTAGCTGCTGTTGGGTACCTTCACCGCAGTCGATTAAGTAGAACTTTTCATTACAATTGAGCAGTTGCGCCGTAGGGTTTCTATTATAGACCGGCGTTGCAGAACTACTGCCTAAAATGGTTACCTCAAATTTCATTTGTTATTTCACTTCTTCGTCTAAATCATCTTCGTCGTCTTCGTCACCAGCTCCGCCACCTAGAAGGTCTTTTTCAACTTCTTCCATGAAGATCAGGTCCTCTGCTTCACGCAGCTTTGCAACAAAGTTTAAGGATTCGTCAAGACCGGAGATTTCGATGATCTTCTCGAGCGAATCGTTCACACCTGTGATCAGGAAGTGTCCATTTGACTTCTTGCACAAGCGGTCGCCAACCAGCAGGCAGCTTAGGTCCTGGCTATCCTCACAATCCTTTACCATAGAAAGATCCATGATGATGTTACGATATCCCTGAGAGTTCAACAGGATAAATTCAGATTTCAATAGTGGTGCATTGTCGTTGGTAAAAGTTTCCTCATTCAGCTTAACAACAACGTACTTTTCGTGTTTATCAACAATTAATGCCATTCGTTTTTGTATTTAGGTGCGTTTGTGTTTAGGAAAGAGACCTCAGACATTCCTGAATATTAGATTTTATTCGGGTGTAAATGTCTTCGGCTTCATTCTTCACAAATTGATCACCGGTTATTTGTTCGTATAATTCAATGTAACGTTCGGATATGGACTCAATGATCTCTGGTGTCATTACAGGTACAACTTGCCCTACTTTCCCCTGAAAATCATTTTCAATCAACCACTTTCTGACAAATTCTTTAGAAAGCTGCTTTTGTGCAGTTCCATTGTCTTGCCTTTCCTGATATCCTTCAGCATAAAAGTAGCGGGAGGAATCCGGGGTATGGATTTCATCAATCAGATAGATTTGGTCACCCACTTTACCGAACTCGTATTTTGTATCCACCAGGATAAGTCCACGTGAAGCTGCGATCTCGGTTCCACGTTGGTAGAGCGCACGAGTGTAAGCTTCCAGCTGTTCATAGTCCTTAATTGAGACAATGCCCTGCGCAAGAATATCTTCGCGGGAAATGTCTTCATCGTGCCCCACGGCAGCTTTCGTGGTCGGCGTAATGATTGGCTCAGGAAGTTTATCGTTTTCCTTCAATCCCTCTGGTAAAGACACGCCACAAACGCTGCGTTTACCGGCGGTATACTCACGCCAGGCATGACCTGCAAGGTAGCCTCTGATCACCATTTCAACTTTAAAAGGTTCACAGATGCGGCCAATCGTTACCATTTCATCCGGCACAGCCAAAACCCAGTTCGGCACAATATCTTTAGTGGCTTCAAGAAACTTGGCTGCAATCTGATTCAGAACCTGCCCCTTGTAAGGAATTGCTTCAGGGAGCACGACATCGAAGGCGGAGATACGGTCGGTAACCACCATCGCCATAAACTGGTTCGAAATGGTGTAAACATCTCTGACTTTACCCTTGTAAAAATTTGTTTGTCCTGGAAACTGGAAGTTGGTTTCTTTAATTGCCTTCATTCTGTTGGTATTCGCGTGTTATATTTTGATGCCTTTTTGGGGCTGTAATTAATGAAGCTCCCGGTTATTGAATATCGCCGTAAGCTTTTAGTATTCGTTTTACAAGTTTATGCCTTACCACATCTTCCCCGGTTAGATAAATGATATCAATACCTGGAATATCTCCGAGAATTCTTAGTGCGTTGTGCAGACCCGACATTTGCTTCTTTGGTAAATCGATCTGCGTAACGTCACCAGTAACAATGAATTTCGCCGTTGGGCCCATCCTGGTCAGGAACATCTTCAGCTGAAGATCGGTGGAGTTCTGGGCTTCATCAAGGATCACGAAGCAGTTATCCAATGTTCTACCACGCATGAATGCCAAAGGAGCAATTTCGATGGTCCGGTTCTCCAGGTACATTCTGAGCTTATCTGCAGGGATCATGTCGTCTAAGGCGTCATATAAAGGTCGTAGATATGGATCTACCTTTTCCTTCAGATCCCCAGGAAGGAAGCCAAGGCTCTCCCCTGCTTCTACTGCCGGGCGTGTTAGGATGATCCGCTTCACCTCTTTATTTTTCAATGCACGTACGGCGAGTGCCACTGCGGTATAGGTTTTACCAGTACCCGCAGGTCCAATGGCAAATAGCACATCATTCTTAACGATGCTGTCGACCATCTTTCGCTGGTTGGCCGTACGGGCCTTGATCATGAGGCCACTATTCCCAAATACGATCACCTCGCCAGTACCTGAAGCAGGTCTGTCGGCTGCCGGAGCATTGTCACTTTCAGCAGGTTTGGTGATCAGTAAAATAGACTCTACGTCGGAGGGTGTCAGCGACCGAAAACGGTCAAGATGCGCAACAAGCGCGTTGAATTTATTCTCGAAATTCTGGAGTTCACGTTCATCACCAAGGACCTTTATATCAGTACCTCTGGCCACGATTTTAAGCTTCGGAAAAGCGAGCTTAATGAGTTCGTAATGTTCGTTATTGGTACCCCAAAATTGTGCGGGATCTACAGATTCTAATGTCAGTTTTTTTTCGTTCAAAATATTGTTTTTTAAGATAGACGTCTATACTTTGATTTAAAAATTGAATATTTGTAGGCTTTTTACCACATAGGCAAGATTAAGCATAAATATTCAAATTTTAATGGCCATTATCACTTTAACAACGGATCTAGGTTCCAAAGATTTCTACCAGGCCGCCCTTAAAGGCAGTATCCTGAGCATCATGCCTACAGCCAATATTGTTGATGTGACCCATGAAGTACCTTCCTTCAACATCTCTTATGCAGCCTTTGTTTTAAAGAATGTTTATCCTTATTTCCCCAAAGGAACAGTCCATTTAATAGGGATAGATTCCGTGTTTAATGAAGGTTCGAAATACGTAGCATTGAAGCATCAGGACCACTATTTTGTAGGTGCAGATAATGGTATTTTTTCGCTGCTTTTTGACCAGGAACCTGATGAAGTCGTAGAGTTAAACATCATGCAGGATCTTAAATATCTGCACTTCCCCCTGGTTGACATCTTTGTGAAGGCCGCCATACATCTGGCTAAAGGAGGACGCATGAGAGACATTGGCGTACCGGCAGATAGCATCGAGGAACGCATGCTTTTACATCCGGTAAT
This sequence comes from Pedobacter sp. SAFR-022, assembly GCF_051965375.1. Classification (NCBI taxonomy): domain Bacteria; kingdom Pseudomonadati; phylum Bacteroidota; class Sphingobacteriia; order Sphingobacteriales; family Sphingobacteriaceae; genus Pedobacter; species Pedobacter sp. SAFR-022. Next base: position 269,047 of record NZ_JBQCME010000002.1, on the reverse strand, counting down.
AGAAAAAGACATTATCCGCGGAAGTGTAATTTATATAGATACTTTTTGCAATGTAATTACCAATATTACCAAGGACCTATTCACCAGGGTACAGCGAAATCGTGACTTTACCTTATACTTCCGGAAAAGTGAGACGATCACGCAACTTAGCTGGCATTATAATGAGGTGCCGGAAGGTGAGAAACTATGCCTTTTTGGCATCAGTAATCATCTGGAAATTGCAATTAATAAAGGAAAAGCAAGCGGACTGCTTGGTTTGCACCTGAATGACATTGTCAGAGTTGAATTTCATTAGCTTTTATCCTAAGGCATAAAGTTTGATATCCCACAGGTATGATTAAACATTTGCTATTTGTATGCCTGCTTTGCTTCACATTTTTCGCTCAAGCACAAGTAGATACCAACTCCTATCAAACGCAGCGCTTTAAGATCAATGAACTATTAAAAGAACGCAGCGCGAGATTCGGCCAATACGATCAAAGTCTGAATCAGCGTACTGGTATTTTTGGCTTCCAGACTAAAAAAGACATTAAAAATTCCAACGAAATTCTACGGCAAATTGTACTGAATGACAATAATATCTTCAAAGAACTTAAGGTGTTACTGGAGTATAAGGACCTGCAAGTACAGCAGGTACAAAGCAATGCAAAGGCTAGTAATGAAAGGATCAGCGCCTACATGGCAGCGATTAAAAAGCTGCAGGATCAAAATGAAATACTCAGGAAGCAACTTAGTGAACAGGAGAAGGAATCTGGAAATGCATCCTTCTATGTGATTCTGTTGATGGCAGCACTACTCGTAGCCGCTGGCTATATTATCTACACAAAAGTAGCATTGATCAAAAAAATAAGGAACGCCTAAACGTTCCTTATTTTTTATCTTTTGTAAGTCATAGCTGAATGTTCTGCTGAAGATTGCAGCCATGAATTGAGCCTACTTACTGAAATGCCCTATAATTAGATTTGCAAGCTCCGTTCCAATCCGCTCTTGCGCTTCATTGGTCGAAGCACCAATATGTGGTGTAAGTGAAATCTTTGGATGCTGTAAGATTGCAGTTTGTGGTGTTGGTTCATTGTCAAATACATCCAATCCTGCAAACCCTACCTGGCCAGAATCAAGTGCAGCCATTAAGGCTGCTTCGTCGATTGTACCACCTCTGGAGCAGTTTACAACCCCCACGCCATGCTTCATTTTTGCAAACTCTGCTTCACCTAAAATTGGTTTGTCGGCGAAAGGTGTATGCAGCGTGATAAAATCGCTATGCTGAATCACATCTTCGAATGAAACCGTGTCCACTGGGATATCAACCTCAACACCACCTTGAAAATCCAGCTTTATGGTAACTGCAAATGGATGCAGGTCATAAGCAAGTACCTTCATACCTAGGCGCAACGCTATTGTAGCAGCCTCACGGCCAATTCTACCAAATCCAATCACACCTAAGGTTTTGCCCTTCAGCTCTATACCAGGCGCATAAGCCTTCTTTAGCTTGTTAAATGTACTTGCACCCTCTACTGGCATCTTGCGGTTGGCATCTTGCAGGAATCTAACACCAGTAAACAGATGAGCAAATACCAACTCTGCCACTGATAACGAAGAGGCCGCAGGTGTATTTACTACAGCAACACCTTTGCTACGTGCATATTCAACATCAATATTGTCCATGCCCACACCACCCCTGCCAATTAGCTTCAGGTTTGGACATGCATCAATAACATCTTTTCTAACCTTGGTAGCACTTCTCACGGTGATGGCATCATAATTCTGAAGTGCTTCTATTAATTTATCCTGAGGAACAGTTTCTGTATCCACAACGTATCCGGCTTGTTCCAGTAAAGCTTTACCGGTGGGATCAATCCCATCATTAGCAAGTATTCTGATCATTATTATTGATTTGGGTGTTTTTCTGCAAAAGTTTGCATTAAATCTATTAAATGGTGTACACTAGTGATTGGCAGGGCATTGTATATCGAAGCACGGAATCCACCAACACTGCGGTGTCCTTTCAGACCTTCAACACCGTTCTCTTCCACAAACTTTAAGAAGGGTTTTTCCAGTTCTGGATTGTTCATCACAAAACAAACGTTCATCCTGGAACGGTCTTCAACGTTGCAAGTTCCTTTAAATAATGGATTGCGGTCAATCTCTGTATATAATGCCTGAGCTTTAGCGATATTCTCTTTTTCAATTTCTGCAACGCCGCCTTTCGACTTCAACCATCTTAGGTTTAACATGGCTACGTATATTGAAAATACCGGAGGCGTATTGTAAAGTGATCCGCCGTCTATGTGCACTTTATAATCCAACATGGAAGGAATCTTACGTCCGCTTTTACCGAGAAGTTCATCTTTCACCACCACCACGGTTAAACCCGCAGGGCCGATGTTTTTCTGCGCTCCGGCATAGATCAATCCGAATTTCGATACATCAATCTGGCGGCTTAGAATATCAGAGGACATATCACAAACAATGGGAACATTCGTTTCTGGAAAGTTAAAAATCTCTGTACCATAAATGGTATTGTTAGAAGTACAGTGGAAGTATGCGCTATCTGCAGGAATTTCAAAGCCTTTCGGCACAAACGTATAGTTGTCTGATTTAGATGAAGCAACGACATTTGCTTTTCCGAAAGCAGCAACTTCTTTGATTGCTTTTGTTGCCCACACACCTGAATCCAGGTAACTGGCTGTCTGCCCTTCCGGCAACAAGTTCATTGGCACCATAGCGAACTGTAAACTTGCACCACCTTGTAAGAACAACACCGAATATCCCTCAGGCACATTCAACAATTCCTTTACCAGTCGACGGGCCTCCTCAATCACAGCTTCGAACTCGGAAGTTCTGTGGGAGATTTCCAGAATGGATAAGCCATCTTTAAAGTCAAGCACCGCTTGAGATGCCTGTTTAAATACTTCTTGTGGTAAGATGCAGGGTCCTGCGCCAAAATTATGTCTCATTATGTATAAGGGTTTGTATGGATGTAAATATAGTATTTTAGTAGACTATGAAACGGGGAATTAGAGATTTACCGTACCTGTAGAAACGTTTTTAAGGTCCGAGATCATTTTAGATGGGGATTCAGCGGCGAATACAGCACTGCCCGCAACAAATGCAGTTGCACCAGCTTCAACCAGCAAACCGATGTTCTGCAGGCCTACACCCCCATCGACTTCGATGATGAGATTGGGATGAACCGTCATTGCCATCGCCTTAAGTGCACTGATCTTCCGGTAAGTGTTGTGAATGAAACGTTGACCACCGAAACCTGGATTAACCGACATGATGAGCACCAAATCCAGATCTACCAGGATGTCTGTAAGTACAGAAACAGGGGTATGTGGGTTGATGGCGACCCCAGCTTTACAGCCCGCGGCTTTAATGGCCTGCACCGTACGGTGAAGGTGAACGCAGGTTTCGTAATGTACGGTTATGACCTCTGCACCTGCCTGTGCAAAGCGCTCAATGTAAGCATCTGGGTTTACAATCATCAAGTGCACATCGAGCGGCTTCGTTGCATGTTTCTTTATCGCTTCCATCACGGGAAAGCCAAAAGATATATTAGGTACAAACACCCCGTCCATCACATCCACATGAAACCAGTCGGCTTCACTGGCATTAATCATTTCCGTATCACGTTGTAGATTGGCGAAATCCGCTGATAGAATAGATGGCGCTATAAGGTGTTTCATGGTGGTAAATATAAATAAATAAACTTTTTGGATAACAAAAAACCCCGCAATTGCGGGGTTTCGTATGTCAACTGAATAACATGTTCCGAGAACTTATTTCTTCTCCGTAGCCTCTGGCTTCGGTGGGCGCGGCATCAACGCTTTCTTTGAAAGCTTCATTTTGCCTTGCTTATCAACGTCAAGTAACTTAACAGTAACCTTATCGCCTTCTTTAAGTACGCCGTCCATAGTTTCTAAACGCTCCCAAGCAATTTCAGAAATATGTAACAGACCATCTTTACCTGGCATAATTTCAACGAATGCACCGAAAGGCATGATTGATTTTACTTTACCTTCGTAGGTAGCACCAATTTCTGGCTTAGCAGCTATCGCATTGATACGACCAACAGCAGCATCAATTGCAGCTTTGTTGTCCGCGAAGATCTCCACGATACCTTTGTTACCAACCTCTTCAATTGAAATTGAAGCGCCAGTTTCACGTTGCATCTCTTGGATAATCTTACCACCTGGCCCGATTACCGCACCGATAAATTCTTTATCAATGGTAAGCGAAACGATACGAGGCGCATGTGCTTTGTAATCCTCACGTGGCTCAGCAATCGTTTTCTTCATCTCATTCAAGATGTGTAAACGTGCTTCTTTAGCCTGGTTTAAGGCATTGGTTAACACTTCCCATTTCAGACCATTGATCTTCAAGTCCATCTGGCAAGCAACGATACCTTTTTCAGTACCAGTTACCTTGAAGTCCATATCACCTAAGTGATCTTCATCACCAAGGATATCTGAAAGGATCGCATATTTACCGGTTTTCTCATCCGTGATTAAGCCCATTGCGATACCTGAAACTGGTGCTTTGATCTTAATACCTGCATCCATAAGTGCCAATGTACCAGCACAAACCGTAGCCATAGATGAAGAACCATTTGACTCCAGAATATCTGAAACGATACGGATGGTATATGGGTTTTCTTCAAGTCCAGGTAATACCTTTTTCAAAGAGCGCATAGCAAGGTTACCGTGACCAATTTCACGACGACCAGCACCTCTGTTCGGGCGAACCTCACCAGTAGAGAAACCAGGGAAGTTATAGTGTAATAAGAATTTGTTGTAACCATTAACAAATGCACCATCAATCATTTGCTCATCATCCTTAGAACCTAAAGTAACGGTGGTTAATGATTGTGTTTCACCACGGGTGAATACTGCTGATCCGTGTGCTGCAGGCAAGTAACCTACTTCACTCCAAATCGGACGCACGGTACGTACATCACGACCATCTAGACGGATACCTTCATCCAGAACAAGGTTACGGATGGCATCATACTGCACATCATGAAAATACTTCTTTGAAAGGAAGCCAGTAACATCATCGATGTCTTCGCCTAAAGAAGCAATGAAGTCCATAAGGATCTCACCGAACTTATCACCACGTTCGTGTTTAGAAGTTCCGCTTTTTGCAATAGCATATACCTTATCATAAGTCGCTGCATAAACCTGCTCTCTAAGTTCAGGGTTGCTCTCTTCATGAGAATAGGTACGTTTAACAGTTTTACCAACTGCTTCAGTAAGTTCTTTCTGAACCTGAACCTGAACCACAATAGCTTTGTGTGCAAATTCAATAGCTTCCACCATTTCAGCTTCAGAGATCTCGTTTGCTTCACCTTCAACCATTACAATGTCGTTTTCAGTACCTGCAACAAGGAATTCCATGGTAGCACGTTCAAGATCACTTAAGTAAGGGTTGATAACCAGCTGTCCGTCGATTTTCGCCACACGAACTTCAGAGATCGGTCCGTTAAAAGGAATATCAGACACTGCGATTGCAGCAGAAGCCGCTAGACCAGCAAGGCAGTCTGGTGTAATATTTTTATCTGCAGAGATTAATGAAATCATTACCTGCGTATCCGAGTGATAATCTTCAGGGAACATTGGGCGCAATGCACGGTCAACCAGACGAGAGATCAGAATCTCATAGTCAGACAACCTTGCCTCACGGCGTAAAAATCCTCCTGGAATACGTCCAGCAGCAGCATATTTTTCTTGGTAATCAACAGATAATGGTAAGAAGTCGACGCCAGCTTTCGCACCTACTGTAGAAACTACAGTGGCAAGCAACATCGTGTCGCCCATTTTTACAACAACAGCTCCATCAGCTTGTTTAGCCAATTTACCTGTTTCAATTTCGATTGTTCTTCCATCGCCCAGATCGAACGATTTTGTTATTACATTCATTTAAAAAGTGTTGTGGTGTGTTTCCTCTTTCTGTCACACCGGATTTATGTATGGTATTTTATTTTTCAAATTAAAAAAGCCATCCCTGAAGAATGGCTTTTCTTGATATGACTACTCTTACTTAATGATATCTCTAAGCCCTAAAGCTTTGATAATAGCACGATAGCGAGCAATATCTTTCTTAAACAGATAAGCCAAAATTCCGCGGCGTTTACCTACTAGTTTTTGCAATGATAACTGCGTAGAATAATCTTTACGATTTTTCTTTAAGTGTTCTGTCAAATGCGCAATACGGTAAGTGAATAATGCTACTTGACCTTCAGCAGAACCAGTGTTGGTTTCTACTTCGCCGTGTTGTTTAAAGATGTCGGCTTTTACTTCTTTACTTAAATACATTCTTGAATGTTACTAAAGTGTTTATTTTTTAATTAATTAGGCACAAAGATACGTATGTTTTATTTATTACCAAGTACATCATTAAGTATAAATAGGCATAAAATCGATTATTGGCATAATATTGATACGAATTCTAATTTTGCAGCCATATAAAACATAGATGGAAAAGAATCAATACAGCATTTTTGAAACGCAACTCACCGTTAGGCCTGATGATATCGACATGTTTCAGCATGTCCACAACAGCAAATATTTTGATTATGTACTTGCTGCACGATACGAACAAATGGAAAAATTCTATAAGATGCCAATGGAAGACTTCCTGAAAAGCGGCTTTGGCTGGGTGGTAAGAACCGCGATGGTCGACTTTAAACGTCCATTATTGCTGGGTGATGTTCTGAAGATTAGAACCGGTATCTTAACCATCAATGAAAAAGGCTGCAGGGTCCAATTTGAAATTGAGGCGGTACGAACGGGCAAGATCGCATCAGACGGTTATTTCGATTATGTTTTGATCGACACCAATACCGGCAGAGGCTGTAAGGTAAGTGAAGAGATGATCCGGGCTTACAGCATTTAAGACAATCATCCCAGATTTTGTTAAATCCCTAACCTATGAAATATTTAATTAAATCTCTTGCGGGCCTGGCCGTGGTCTCGTCCACTTTCATTGCCACAAACAGCCTTGCGCAAACCTCAGCACAAGCAACAACAAACACAAACGATTACGAACAGATTAACCTGGTTAAGCTGAATGCTGGAGCCTTGCTCCTGAAAACCTTTTCCATACAGTATGAACGGGCAATCAGCAGAAAAAGCTCGCTTGCACTGGGTTTTAGAGCAACCCCAAAGTCCAGCCTTCCATTTAAATCTACTTTAGAGTCCATTATCGATGATGATGAAACCTGGCGGAATGTGCGTAACCTGGAAACTGGTAGCTTTGCAATTACCCCGGAGTTCCGTTACTACCTGGGTAAAGAGCAACTCAGCGGCTTCTATTTCGCTCCCTTCCTACGCTACTCGCATTATACCGCAGAGATGCCTTTCATCTATGACATCACTGATCCCACAACCAGTACCGTCGTAGCGCAGGATGTTATGCCACTTAGCGGAAGTATGAACACCTATACTGCCGGTATCATGATCGGCGCTCAATGGCGATTATCTAAGAAGTTTTATTTAGACTGGTGGATTCTTGGACCAAACTTCGGCGCTTCAAAAGGCAAGATAGATGGTGCCAAGAACCTAAGCCCTTTTGAGCAGCGAGATTTACGGGAACAACTGGCTGATCTGGATATTCCTTTAACCGATTACACGTACGAGGTAACGGATACCGGAGCCAAAATGGACTTTGATGGAGGCTGGGCCGGTGTACGTGCCGGATTAGCCATTGGGTTCAGATTTTAAGCTGAACCCGGAATAGAATATTATCCAATGGTTTCCTTAACCAATTTGGTATAGAAATCATTCAGTTTCATACCCATAGCAGCCACCTGTTGTGGAATGAAACTGGTTGCGGTCTGGCCTGGAATGGTGTTAATTTCAATAAAATAGAATGCCTCTTCCGTGCCGGATAAAATAAAGTCGATCCGCACCACTCCACGGCAGTTAAGCACTAAATAAACATTCTTTACAATTTCCGCCACCCGGTCGCGCGTTACAGCATTCAGATTTGCAGGCGTAGTTTCTTTAGCCATGCCTGGAGTGTATTTAGCTTCAAAATCAAAGAAGTCCTTCCCGGTTTCTACCTCTGTAATGGGTAGCACAGTGATCTTTCCATCAAGCTTCACCACCCCTACCGAAAATTCCCGACCGGAAATAAATTCTTCAATCAGCACTTGTTTGTCTTCCTTAAAAGCTTTTTCAATCGCACCTTTCAGATCAAACTGATTGGTCACTTTACTCATACCAATACTACTGCCGCCATTGTTCGGCTTTATAAATAAAGGAAGCTTTAACGAAGACTTAATGTTTTCCAGGCTATATGGGGTATGATCAAACAGCTGTACAGACTTTGCCACATGAAGTTTATCAATGTTCTGCACAATTGCTTTGGTATAGCCTTTATTCATTGATATTGCAGAAGTAAGGGCATCGCAGGTGGTATATGGAATACCAAGCATATCAAAGTATCCCTGAAGCTTACCGTCTTCCCCGGGAGAACCATGAATAGCGATATAAACACCGTCAAACATCACTTTACGACCTTTAATCGTGATGGAAAAGTCATTTCGATCAACTTCGATCTTTACGGAATCCGCAGGTTCATAAAACCATCCCTGTTGGGTAAGCATGATTTTGTAGACGTCATATTTGTCCGCATCCAGATGATGCGCAATCGTTGCTGCACTCTTTACAGACACTACCCACTCCCCGGTAGTACCTCCGGTAAGCAATGCTATGGTTTTTTTCATGGCCAAATATAAATAAGTACCCCTAAATGATTTTAATTCCTATAAAATATTTTTTTAGCCTATTTTTGACCAGTTTCCATGTACATCTACAAACCGAAATGAGCAAATTTATAGCCTATCTAAAAACTAAATCCTTCCGAAATAACCTTCTTGCAGCAATCCTGACCGTAGCCGTACTACTCTCGATTGCTTTTTTTAGTTTAAGGTATTATACTAAACACGGTCAGGGGCTTGATGTACCCGCCCTGAAAGGATTGTCTTTCACACAGGCAGTTACCAAATTGGAGAGCCTTGGTTTACGATATGAAGTAGACTCTGTGTACATTATGGACAAACCACCGGGCATCGTGATAGATCAGGATCCTGACGCAGGCACCTTCGTGAAAGATAACCGTACCATATATCTTACCATCAACAAAGGCTCTGCACCGGATGTAAAGTTTCCGGATATCGAATTTAAGTCAATCCGCGAGGTACAACCGCTTCTGGAAGGTTATGGTCTGAAAATTGGGGACACCACCTACAAAGCCGATGTAAGTCGCGACGTGGTATTAAGTGCATCTTTTGGCGGACGGGAAATTAAAGCCGGCGAGGTATTGCCAAAAGGATCCAGAATAGATCTTGTATTGGGCGATGGCCGAGGAAATGAGGAAGTTGAAATCCCAACACTGTTAGGCTTAACCATTGACGAAGCCCGTTTTGCACTTAGAGGTTCCATGCTTGCGCTCGGTACTGTAACCTATGAAGGTGCCGTAACCGACACCGCAAATGCGGTGATCATCATGCAGACGCCTGTGGTTACAGACTCTGTATCCAAAGTCAAAATCGGCACACCGGTAAACGTTGTATTGTCTAACCAATCCTTTTAGAACGCATTCCAGTTTATGAGTAACGAAAAAAAGACCTTGTCTACCAAATACAAAATTATAATTGCCGCTGCTGCCCTGATCCTAATTGTAGGCGCGGTCATAGGCTTGCAGTTCTATAACACCTATTTCGCACCAAATGTAACTGATAACGAGAAATTCCTTTTCGTGCGTACGGGTTCTGATATGGAGGCCTTACTTAAGGAAGTTGAAGAAAAAAAGATCTTAAATAACGTAGAGGCTTTTCAGAAGGCAGCCTTGAAAATGGAACTATTCAGCCGGCTAAAGCCAGGTAAATACACCTTAAAAAAGGGCATGAACAACCGCAATCTGATCAATATGATCAAAGCCGGCAATCAGGACCCCGTTAAATTGAAATTTCAAGGACTTCGGACTAAGCAGAACTTCGCAGGCTACCTCTCCCGACAACTTGAGCCAGACTCCCTGACCTTCATCAATTACCTCGATTCAAATGCAGTGATTGAAAAATATGGTTTCGACAAAGAGAATTTCTACACGATGTTCATTCCAAATACCTACGAAATGTACTGGAATACCGCTGCAGGAGATTTCCTGGAGAGAATGCATCAGGAATACACCAAATTCTGGACTTCAGCGAGAAAGGACAAGGCAACAGCACTAAATCTTACACCGATACAGGTTACGATCCTGGCTTCAATCGTTGATGGTGAAGCATTATATGATAAGGAAATGCCTACTATCGCCGGACTGTACTTGAATCGTCTCTCCAAGGGTATAAAACTTCAGGCAGATCCAACGGTGATCTATGCAAATGGAGATTTTACCGTTAACCGGGTTACGGGCCCTTTGTTACGCATCGAGTCACCATACAACACCTACAAGCATGCAGGACTTCCTCCGGGACCAATCATGATGCCGAGCATTGCTTCGATCGATGCTGTCTTAAACAAAGAAAATCACCAATACATTTATATGTGCGCGAAGGAAGATTTTTCCGGATATCATAATTTTGCTAAAACCCGTGCAGCACATGAAGTGAATGCAAGGAAGTATAGAGCAGCCTTAGACGCACGTAAAATTTTCAGATAGATACATGTACACACACAGCACAACAATAAGGGTAAGGTATAGTGAGACGGATCAAATGGGCTATGTCTACAATGGTAACTATGCACAGTACTACGAAGTAGGTCGTGTAGAGATGCTTAGAAGCCTGGGCATGACCTACCAGGAAATGGAGAAAGACGGCGTGATGATGCCCCTACTGGAGCTTAACAGCAAGTTTATCAAGCCTGCTTTCTACGATCAGGAACTCACCATAAAGACCACGGTCGATGAAAAACCGGGTATCAGGATCAAGTTTATCTATGAGATCTTCAACGAGGAGAATGAACTGATCAATATCGGTAAAACCACCCTGGTGTTTTTCGATATGGAAAAGAAGAAGCCATGTCTGCCGCCACCAGCATTTGTAGAGCGAATGCTCAGGTTTTTTTAGCAATTTGCATAAATGGAATGGGTACATAAGCAGTTACTACGAATACGTATCTATCATCTATTTATAGAATGGACTAAGGTTTACGTTTTACCAGGCTTCAGTCCACTTCCGATTTACACCGTAGCAAGCTTTTTCTTTAAGGAGATTTCTAAAGATTCCCTCATCGACCGGGCGTCCTCGCTGGCCTATAATTTCATGCTGGCAATCTTTCCTGCAATCATCTTTCTCTTCACCCTCATCCCCTTCCTGCCCGATGGTTTTCAGAACCAGTTGATGTCGCTTATTGCGCTGATCCTACCGACAAAGGCTTTTGAAGCGTTCCAGAGCACAATCGAGGAAATTGTCAAGATTCAAAATGGCAAGTTACTTTCCTTGGGCTTTTTACTGTCCCTGATTTTTGCAACCAATGGTGTTCATTACCTCATGGTGGCATTCAACAAATCATCCCTGATCATCGAAACACGTTCCTGGTTAAAGCAAAGGGTGATTGCGATCGTCCTTACCCTGGTAATTGCCTTCTCGGTGATCATCTGTATCGGTGCGATGACGATCGGCGAGATCGCCCTGACTTACATCAAAACCGAACTACATATCAAAGGAAATCTAACCTACTATGCTATACAACTTACACGATGGGCACTACTGGGTGTACTTTACTTTGTAACCATATCCGTGTTGTATCGCTATGGCCCCGCAAATGCGAAGAAGTGGAAGTTCTTTAGCCCGGGTTCATTCCTGGCCACGGTACTGGCATTCCTTACCATCTGGGGCTTTTCGTTTTACATCAATCAATTTGGATCTTACAACAAAATTTATGGTTCTATCGGCACTTTGCTGGTGATGATGATCTGGTTATACCTGAATTCTTTAATCCTATTGCTCGGATTTGAGCTAAATGCGAGCATAGACCTGACAAAAAGAAGCGTAAAAATCATCAAACCGAACTTTAACAGATTCAAAAAAGAGGTGGAAATTGAGAATAAATTTCACAAATAAAATTTATTCTCGCTCATTTTAAAGGCATTAGCCCGTTTTCCAGAAAAAAAGCAAGTCGCTGTTTGCAGATCCAGCCGGAGTTTGTACTTTTGTCGCGGAGAGTTGGCAGAGTGGTCGATTGCGGCAGTCTTGAAAACTGTTGAGTGTAATAGCTCCGGGGGTTCGAATCCCTCACTCTCCGCAGAACCCGTCTTAGTTAATACTAAGACGGGTTTTTTCATTTCAGCGCAGTCTCAAAGACAAGTGAAGATAATAAGTCGCTTACTTTTTTAAACTAGTTGAATTACCTGACAGTTTTGTTTATGATTTAGATTGTCATTAGCTTTGAAGAAAAAAGATCATGATAAAATCGCTCTCAATTCTCTTCGTCTCATTCATCTTCCTAAGTGCTTCACCAAGTAATGTGGCGGTGAAAAACCATAGTTACGGTTCCCGTGTAGCTACTTGCAAAGGCTCTAGTTCATGCAAAGCTTGTAAAAACTGCAAGTACTGCAAACATTGTAAAAAAGATGGCGGTACCTGTGGCGTTTGTAAGTAATCTGATCGATCATTCCATTGCTATAAACACCGGCTTTTCTGAAACTTCAAGATTGATTGTTCCTGCTGTTACATTCAAAACCTGAACCGCAGGTATTTCTCCATCTTCATTCAACACATATTTAGTGACTTTTCCCGTCGGCACCTTTAAAGAATAGCTTCCTTGCTGGTTGATTTCCGTATCATAGTACAAGCTGAATACGAATGAATCTCCATGCTGCCACTTGTCTACAAGCGGGCTTAAACCAATCTGCTCAACCCAGACATAGTCCTTCATAAATGAATTTGTCTGAATCAGGTACATTGCGGATGGCCGTAATACCAGCTGCCTGTCAGCACTTTCACTTGTGATCCCGGAAGAACTAAACTGCCAGCCGTCTATCGCCCCGTCGTCCCTCCAGGTAAAAAAGAAGTTTCGGTACAATCCGTGCTTAGCATAAAATAGTGCTGTTCTGAGGATCAGTATCCCTTGCCAAACATATGGGGAGTACCCGCTATCTTTAGGCGGCTCCGCACGAAGCGGACTATTTTTGCTGATATCATAACCACTTTCTCCGACCACCAACCTCTTATTTCCAAGATGTTGATAGTTCACCTCATGAAATTTCTTGAGCTGGGCAGGAACTAAACTCTGTTCAATGCACATGCCTCTATTTTCAGTTTCGGCATGCTGCCCGCCGCTATAACTTGCGTAGCAGTGAAAGGAATAATAGCCATCTATAGGAATATTGACCTTGCCGTCGGGATGGTACCCTCTTATTTTTGCACATTCCTGAACAAAAGACATCAGAAAATCAGGAGATGTTGAAGCAAGTCCGGCATTAGTAACCTGCATGGTCGGATCGGCCGTTTTAATACCAACGTTTCTGCCTAGTGTCCCTTTGTGCCCATCATATACCGTGGATTGCATGTATGCAAACTGACGACCTAACAAGTTGGCATCTTCTCCCTCCCACCATTTGTCAAGCTCATTGCCGATCTCCATCAATGTAATTAGATCAAGACCGACCAACTTTCCAGATTTACTTTCATACCAGGGCTGCGTTTCATCCACTTCAATCAAGGAAGGTTCAATGTTTTTATTACGTCCATATCGAGCCGCAAACTGAAAAGCCATTTTACCGAGCGCTAAGTAACTAAAAACATCTTCCTTATCCTTTCCATATGGCATCGTGTAACTGTCCTTTCTGTTGTTTGCAGGCCATGTATTCACCACATAAGGTGGCGATCCCTGCAGACAGATGTTTACAAAAATTTGATCAGCTTTGCATCGGGAAAATAAACCATCAAGATCAAAGCCTCTCCAATCATGTTTAAACCTGTATTTACCTTGCTCCTGAACCAGTTCCTTTGCATCCAGATAGATCCTGCATGAACCCAGTTGTTTTAGGACCTGATAAGATCTTTCATTGAATGGATCTGCTTTATTCAGGCTCTTATTAAAGCTCCAGCTCCAGGAAAAGCCATTAACACCTGTTTGGTTCCCGAATGGATACCTTACAAGTTTTGGATATGCAATCTTTACAGGCTGATAATCACCAAATAATTTAATATAAGTGGGTCTGCATTGTTCGGATGTCGTGAAGCTGATCTTCTTTAGCGCTAGCGGCGCAGGCAGATCGTAGACAGTTTCAGTATTGTAGCCCAGTCCTTTAAACTGGAAGATCAGCACCTCGGAGTCATCATGTTTAGTTCCGACAATGAAAAAAGGCATGTCTTCGAAGGTTCCACTTCCGTCCCCCAGTCTGATTTGCCTCAAGATCACATTTGTACCATTCGGAAATAAGTAATGGCTCGTGTAACGCTTATACAATTGCCCCCATGCCTCTACCGGGCTGAAACTGGATTTGGTGAATAGTGAAAAGTCCGCGTCAAGAACTGGTGTATTTTCCTGATAAAAGTTGTTCGGATCCATAGGAATTTGATTTTCCAACCATTTGCCATCAAAAGGAGGTTCAGGGAAAAAGCCTGAAGCCACACTACTGATCTTCTCATAGGTTTTATAAACGATTGCTGTTGTTGCTCCACCCAGGATGGACAACGCCATCCGCCTAAATTTATTTGCTGTCTTGCTTGAATCTGTCACTACGGATCTATGTCTTTTCTTGTGTTAAAGCCTACTATTTTTCATCCCCTACATATTCAAACCAGTCATAATCCGCATCCGCAGTACTGGCTTTGCCATTACCGGTCGCATATAAGCCCAGGTACAAACCTGAGAACCCGCCAACGGTTTCCGTGCTGATGAATCGACCATCTACATGCTGAACCGGTTTCAGTGTTTCGTTACCTTGAGCATACATAAAAGATAATGATGCTTTCTCCCCTTGAACAGCCAGCTTTACCGGACCCGGTTTCAAGATTATTGGCTTAGAATCATGCACAACACCACCAAACCTTAATCTGCTTACCAACACCCGCTGACCATTTTCCTGTTTTATCAGCAGATCAAAGTGTGCACCGTTATTTATTAAGGTTAAACCAGCTTCTTCATTTACCTGGCGGGGATTAAATTCCAGCTCGGTGGAAGCGGTAAAATTTAAGTTCCGAACCCTCCGGCCAATGAAAGTGGGTGACTTTCGGTCTTCAATTGTCTGCGCTGAACCTTTAAGCCTCAAGTAGCCTTTCCTTGCGGTAGTCGAATAATTAGAGCTTACCGGATATCGTAGATAGTTCCATTCCAAATCGAGTTCTTGGTCCTTGAAGTCGATCCTTGCAGGTTTGGCCGCAAAAGGCTTCAATGGGAGTGTAGGGACACGCATATCCAGCGTCACGGTTCCATTTCCATTCACAACAGGCCAGCCGTTTGTCGGCCAGCTTACTGGCGCAAGGAATGTCTCTCTTCCAATGGTATGATGTACCGGATATCCAATTACCGGACGATAGCCATGGAAGATCATCCACCAGGAGCCATCATGTGCTTGTGTAATGTCGGCATGCCCCACCCCTTGTATCGGACTGCCCTGCCCTGCGGCATTCACGTGGGAAAGAATCGGATTTGCAGGATTATCACTATATGGACCCCAGATGTACTTACTGCGGGCGATTGTTTGCGTATGCGCTTCTTCCGTCCCACCTTCAGCGGCCATCAGGTAGTAGAAGCCGTCTTTCTTGTAAATGTGCGGACCCTCCGGGTAGCGTCCACCTGTGCCATTCCAAACTTTGCGTCCTTCGGATAAAAGGTTGCCGGTTTTAAGGTCAATTTCAAACAGTTCAAATGTGGAGGAGGTAACATAAACCTTACCGTCATCATCAAAAAACAGATCAGGGTCAATCGCCTTTACCTTAATGAATACGGGATCAGACCAGGGGCCAGCAGGATTGGTCGCAGTCACATAGAAGTTCCCCTCTATCCCCGTGTTTGTGGTAATCATATAAAAGACGCCGTTGTGATGGCGGATGGTTGTTGCAAAGATGTTAAGCTCATTGGGCAGTTGATCCGGGCGGGTGATACAATGCCCAATAAGTTGCCAGTTGACCAGATCTTTACTGTGATAAACAGGAACCCCGGGGAAGTATTCAAAGGTACTGCTTACCATGTAATAATCGTCACCTACCCTACAGATGCTTGGATCTGAATTAAAGCCGGCAATAACCGGATTACGGTAAGTAATGGGTGCGGCAGTGTCTACCAATGCAGAAAATGCATTTTCTGGTGGGCCCGTGGGTACCGTCTTTTTAATCTGTGCATCTGCACCGGTGCAGAAAGATACCAATGAAAAGACGAGCACAGGAACCTGAAACAGCTTTTTCTTAAATTTTTTATAGACAGTCATTCTTTTATCTGGTTAGTTGAATTTTCCGCAACTGGAGCACCCTGCGTTTCATCAATGATAGTAATTTTCATAATAGCTTTAAAAATTAAATCACAGATAAACGGTTTAGCTATATTAGGATAGGACATAGGATCGGACATGGACAAGACAGCTTCGGATCAAACGCACATGAACCACACAACAATCGCACATCAGCCCAAGGCGGATGTGTGTTTGATGTTGGGTTGATGTTTCTCTCATCCCTGTTCCAGGTGAACCTGGTAAGTGTATGCGCTAAACCTAATGTAGATTTTTCTCTATTTTTCCCATCTTCTTGTGTAGTAGTTTGTGCCGCATCAGATGTGATTCTATTTGCACTTTCGTGGTGTCTAAGTATTCCAAAATTAAATAGACAAAAACAACCATAACATTGCTGTTTTCTACCAAAAATGAACCTGAAATTAAGCGCTTCAAGGCTTTCAATTTTACTGATTGCCCTCACCCTCTTTGGCTGTAAAGAACAGCTTTTTGATAGTCCAGTCGTTACTACGCCATCTGCAGCTGTACCCGATCCAGAACCTGTCACCAATACCGGCCCTTCAGTGAAATGGTATGAGGATGTTTCACCGGTTGTTCCACCTGTAAGCAATAAGAAGCCCGTTGATCCCTCCTTCAAAAGAGGTAACACTAATCCGACGATCGTTATCTTAGGTTCTGCTACCGCAGAAGGTGTAGGCGCCAGTACAAAAAGCAAAAGCTGGGTGGAGTTAATGAAAACAAAACTCAAGAAAGACAATAAAACGGTCTCGGTTGTAAATTTGGCCAAACGCACGTATACCTCCTACCACATTATGCCTAGTGGCACGAAAGCCACAAACAGGCCGGCGCCAAATAAAGACAGGAACATTACCAAAGCACTGGAAAGAAAACCGTTCCTGGTGATTATACAACTAACCACCAACGACATCAACAATGGTTATAGTGACCAGGAGACACTCCGCAACTATGAAACCTTGCGGCAGATGTTGGTGAAAGCAAATGTCAACTATCTTTTTGCCGGCCCACAACCGAGAAACTTTAACGCGAAAAGCCAGCGTAATCGCTTGCTAACGTTCAATGAAAAACTGATCAAATGGGATCCCGATCATGTGGTTGATGTACTTAAAAAGCTAAGTCAGCAAGACTTTAAGATCAAAAAAGCCTATGCCTATACAGACGGTAGAAACATCAATGATAAAGGGCATGAGGTTGTAAATGGCTATATGTTCAATGCACCATTGTTTAAACATTTACTCGGTTACGGTCCGGTTAACCCATAAACAAGTAAGGCCCGCATCATCTGCAGGCCTTACTTGTTTATAAGATCAAATTAGTGGCTTTCTTTGTCTTCTGTACAAAGACCAACAATATCGTGGAAGGTGTCATGTACCGAAACTAGCGCAGCGTTAATTTTTTCATTTTTAGCTTTTTTAAGCACAATCTTGTTTAACGCTGTGGTTTTAGTCTTGAGTGTTTTCAATGCAGCTCTGATCTCCGGCTTGTCAAATTGAGCAGGCACAGCAGACTTTTCCAATAATGCCGCCTTGTCGACCATTTCACCACTGCGTTGCTTAACAGGATCAAAATCGCCTTTTTCAGCTGGATGGAAGGTTGCAGACATAACGGTATGAAAGCTTCCCAAAGCTGGCCATGCAGCAAACTTGTCCTGAGCATTAGATTCAACAGCAACAAGGCTAATCAGGAGCATTACAACGAAACAGATTTTTTTCATAATGATTATTAAAAACAGCCGATATTAGCCGTTACAACGAATATAATTATTTTTTGAACTTGCTCAAATAAGCCTCTGCACGCTTAAGTTCAGCCTTGAAAAGGGTATCCACCTTCTGGATCTTTTGCTTTTCAGCTTCAAAATAAGTGATCGCCTCTTCGTTTGATTTACCAGTAATGTCTGGCTCAAATTCATGCATCCAGGTGTTCATCGCTTCTTCAGCAACATTCAGCCTGTCCCGCACAATAGTAATGCTGTCTTTTTCTTTAAGGGTATCAATATCGGGGTTCTTCAGCTTTAAGGCCGACAAATCTTTCAGCATACCGTTTAGCTTTAATTGCTGATCGACAACCTTGCCATGATCGGCCATCACAACATCGTGCACCTCGATCACTTCATCCCGGCTCGCCTTATAGTCCGCCTGCTGCTTGCAGGATGACAAAGCGAGTGCAAGCAATAAAAAACAAGAAATTTTATTCATGATTTTAGAATTAGTCTCTCAGTTCAGCCCACCTTAAATAGGTCGCACCCCATGAAAACCCTGCACCAAAGGCAGTAAGAATCATGTTATCGCCAGCTTTAAAGTCCTTTTTGTAGTCCCATAAGCAAAGCGGTATGGTCGCCGCCGTAGTGTTTCCGTAGCGTTGAATGTTAACTTTAACCTGCGCATCAGTAAGACCAAGTTTCTCTCCAACTGCATTAATGATTCGTAGGTTTGCCTGGTGTGGAATCAGCCAGTTGATTTCGTCAACACGCAACTCATTACGTTTTAGCAAGGTCGTGCAGGTATCACTCATGCCTTCAATAGCGGCTTTGAATACCACTTTACCATTCTGACTAATGTAATTCAGCTTGTTGTTTACAGTATCTACGCTGGAAGGCGTTTGTGAACCGCCGGCAAGTACGATGAGGTGTTCGCGGCCTGCGCCATCTGTTTTGAAAACATTGTCCATAACACCAACATCTTCCGTGGTTTGTTCCAGGAGCACCGCGCCAGCACCGTCTCCGAAAAGAATACAGGTGTTACGGTCTTCATAATTGATGATGCTGCTGTTCTTATCTGCACCTACAACAATTACATTCTTGTAACGGCCGCTCTCCACCAGGCCTGCGCCCAGGGTTAAGGCATACAAAAAGCCACTGCAGGCAGCATTCGAATCTACGCCCCATGCATTCACAAGTCCGGCTTTCTCACAAACCACACTTGCTGTAGAAACCATGATGTAATCGGGTGTTGAAGTGGAGATAATGATACATTCCACCTCTTCAGGGCTCATGTTCGCACTTTTAAGTAAGTCTTTAACCGCCATGGTTGCCAGGTCTGAGGTCGCAAACCGTTCGTCATTTACAATCCGGCGTTCTTCAATTCCTGTTCTGGATACAATCCATTCACTGTTTGTATCCACCATTTCCTCTAAAGCTTTATTAGTAAGAACAGTTTCTGGTACATATCCTCCTAAAGCGGTAATAGCGGCATTATATCTAATCCTCATTAATGTCTCAATTATGTGGGCGCAAAAGTATGAAATATTACAGCTACGTTACATTTTATTTTGAAGGTAATGTACCTTTGCCCGGTATTATAACAATCATTCAACAATCCTTTTAGCTGATGAAATTTTCTCCCTTATTTTCCCTGCTTCTTTTTGCTTCAATGGTCGGTATGCTGACTTCCTGTAAACAAGATAAAAAGCTACCAATTTTTGGAATGCGGGATACGAAAACGGTCACATTGGCCGACGGCTCGAAGCAGGTGGATACGGTGTATCAAACCATTCCAAACTTTTCATTCCTCAATCAGGATAGTACTTACATCAACAACGATACGTTCAAGAATAAGGTATACGTGGCAGATTTCTTCTTTACCTCATGCCCTAGCATTTGCCCAATCATGCATCGGAACATGAAAAAGGTTTATGAGGAGTATAAATCAAACCCGGAAGTAGGTTTTCTTTCACATACCATTGATTTTAAATACGATAAGCCGAGTGTGCTAAAGCGATATGCTTCTAAACTTGGGGTTGATGATCAAAAGTGGCAGTTTGCGTATGGATCTAAGGAGGATATTTATACCATCGCTGAGAAAAGCTACCTGGTTTCAGTTACCATAGACTCAACTCAAAAAGGGATGTACGTACATCAGGGGTGGTTAGTATTGGTTGACAAGGATCGTCGAATCCGTGGTGCTTACGACGGTACAGACGCAAAACAAGTTGAACAAATGGCTAAAGACATTCCAGTATTGCTTGCCGAATACAAAAAATAATGAATCGTCGTCACCTGATTTCTGCAATCCTGCTTTGTGCCCTGCTCAGTATCTTCTACTCGTGTCACCGGGAAGCGGGCGGTAGCCTGGAACAGGATATGTACTATACCAATGGCCGCGATCTCTATGTACAACATTGCCAAAACTGCCATGGCGAGAAAGGTGAAGGTCTGGAGAACCTCATTCCACCTTTAACTGACACCACATATCTGAGGCAAAATCGAAACAAGCTGGCTTGCTATATCAAGAACGGGATGGAAGGCAAGATTGTAGTGGATGGACGAACCTTTGAGGACAAGATGCCTGCTCATGAAGAGTTTACCGATATAGATTTGGCGCAGCTGATCGTGTTTATCACAAATACCTACGGCAATAAACAAGGCATGTACCGCACGGAAGATGCTGCCAGGGACCTTGAAAACTGTAAATAATTAATTTTCGTATGTTTGCAGGAAATGCAAGCCGTCCTATCGCTGCGATTTCATTCGAAGAGGAAAGTCCGGGCAACGCAGAGCATCTCGCTTCCTAACGGGAAGAGGTCTGGGCTTTAAGCCTGGATTATGGAAAGTGCCGCAGAAAACATACCGCCGATGGCTTAGGCACAGGTAAGGTTGAAAACGTGAGGTAAGAGCTCACGACAGTTGCGGGCGACCGTAATTGTGGTAAACCCCGGGAGTTGAAAGACCAAATAGGCTAACGCATGTAGGGCTGCTCGTCCGATGTTAGTGGGTAGGTCGTTTGAGGTAAATGGCAACATTTATCCTAGATTAATGGTAGGAACCGGTTATCCGGAACAGAACCCGGCTTACAGGCTTGCATTTTTTATTTTATGTCAGCTTTTTATCTTTTTGTGACTCTCCTATAAAGATAAAAGTAATATATTCGTGTCCTTAAATTAGAACAATCTCAACCCCCTTATGGCGAAATTATTAATAATAGACGATGAGCGTGCGATTAGAAGCACTTTGCGTGAGATCTTGGAATATGAAAATTACGAGGTTGATGATATTGATAATGGTGCGGATGGATTGGAATTAATCAAAAAGAAAAAATACGACCTGGTACTCTGCGATATCAAGATGAACCGCATGGACGGCATGGAGGTTTTGGAGCAAGCGCTTGCTTTCAGCCCTGACCTTCCTTTCATCATGATCTCCGGCCATGGTACTGTGGAAACCGCTATTGAGGCCAGTAAAAAGGGTGCTTTCGACTTTATCTCCAAACCACCTGATCTTAATAGATTATTGATCACCGTTAGAAATGCACTTGACAGAGGTAGCCTGGTAACGGAAACTAAAGTTCTAAAAAGACGTGTTAGCAAGACCAGGGACATTCTTGGTAATTCTGAAAGCATTCAAAAAATCAAAGAAACTATCGAGCGGGTTGCGCCTACCGAAGCCCGTGTATTAATTACAGGAGCGAATGGTAGTGGTAAAGAACTTGTAGCGCGCTGGTTGCATGAGAAATCTAACCGGGCGGATAGTCCACTTATAGAAGTGAATTGTGCGGCAATCCCTTCAGAGCTTATCGAATCTGAACTTTTCGGCCACGAAAAAGGTTCTTTTACCTCTGCGGTGAAGCAGCGCATTGGAAAATTTGAGCTGGCTAATGGTGGAACGCTTTTCCTTGATGAGATTGGTGACATGAGCCTTTCTGCTCAGGCAAAGGTTTTGCGTGCTTTGCAGGAGCATAAAATAACCCGGGTTGGTGGCGAAAAAGAGCTTGAAGTGAACGTTCGTGTACTTGCAGCAACAAATAAGGATCTGCTGAAAGAGATTGAGGCTGGAAACTTCCGTATGGACTTATACCACCGTCTAAATGTGATTAACATCCACGTGCCTAATTTAACGGAACGCACGGAAGATATCCCGGAAATTGCGTTAAGCTTCCTGGATGACATCTGTAAAGGTTATGGCATGCCAGTGAAAAGCATCAGTGATGACGCAATGGTGGCACTGCAGTCTTTACCATGGACGGGGAACGTGCGCGAGCTACACAACATGATAGAACGTCTGATCATCTTGAGCGATAAAGTGATCACCGAACAGGATGTTATCGCTTTCGCAAATCCAGGAGGTGGCACCAACATTGGCCAGGGTAACGGCACCAATGTACAGCCAAGAAAATCGACCTTAACGAACTTCGACCAGTTCAGCAACTTCCAGGAATATAAAGACCATGCTGAAAAGGAATACATCAAATTCAAGCTGGAAAAGAACAACTGGAACGTATCCAAAACTGCTGATGACATTGACATTCAGCGTAGTCACCTATACAGCAAAATTGAGAAATTTGGATTAAAGCGCGTAACGGAGTAATCCACGCGCTTTTCCATTCCTGATTAGGACTCCATGTAATCAGCCTGCCTTCTAAGCATCGCCCGATACTTATTGAAAATCGCCGTTTTAGAGACAAATCCAAGAAATTGCCCTTGTTCATTCAGTGCTGGTAAGAGCCACACATTTTCCTGCTCCATTTTCTCGAGTACAACTTGCATAGAATCTGTGAGTAGCAACACCTTCGGTGCAGGGGCCATGAGGTCATTTGCAGTTAGTTGTGCGCTTTCAGGATTGTTAACCGCCCGGAGTACATCCTCTACATAGATCAGGCCTTTAAACTGCTGCTTTTCATCTACTACGGGGAAAATGTTACGCTTAGATTGAAGGATGTCATTCATACGGGCGCTGATCAGATCATTGCAATCCAGAATCAGGTAATCCTTCTTTTCAATCAGGTATCGTAGCTTCATCATGTTTAATACGGTGGTATCCTTATCTTCCAGGGAAAGTAATGCGCCAGATTCTGCAAGGGGTTTGGTATAGATGGAGTATTTGAACTTGCTACGATTGATGAAGTATGAAATTGCCGAAGTAATCATCAGTGGCACCATCAACTGGTATCCTCCGGTAATCTCTGCAATCAGGAATATGCCAGTTAACGGGGCGTGCATGATGCCGCTGAGTGCTGCCGCCATACCTGCAACAATGAAATTGGGCACACTCACCTGCGCAAAGCCAAGTGTATTTATGCTATATGCCAGCGTGAAGCCCATAAGCCCGCCCATAACCAGACTTGGTGCAAAGGTACCCCCATTCCCTCCTGCACTCAGCGTGACTAACGTCGCCACAGACTTCGTGAAAACAGTAAGTACGGAGAAAAGAATGATAAACAGCGGCACATGGCTGTAGTCGGAGAAAATACTGTTGCTGAGCATGGAGCTGTAATTTCCACTAAGCAGTTCTTTGATGGTAATATAGCCCTCTCCGTATAGCGCAGGAAATAAAAACACCATCCCACCAAGCATGAGCCCACCTACAACTACCTTCTTATATGGATGCTGAATATCTGCAAAGAAATGTTTGATGGCAAAGTTTGCACGGGCAAAGTAGATGGAAAACAAACCTATGAGTACTGCTAATACTACATACCAGAGTAAGGCGTTGGTTTCCCAGCCTTCGGTCAGCAGATAGAATAGTTGTTCCGTATAGAACAACCTGGCGACTACGGCGGCAGTTGCTGAAGCAAGTAGTAGCGGTATGAATGCCGGAATGGTAAATTCGGGCAGTAAGATCTCAATGGCGAATACCATTCCTGCAATCGGGCTGTTGAAGGCTCCCGCAATCCCTGCGGCAGCGCCACAGGCTAGCAGCATTGTGATCTCCCGATAAGAAAGGCCCAGAATGCGGCCCAAAGTTGAACCTATTGCAGAGCCACTGCTTACAATAGGTGATTCCAGTCCAACGGAGCCTCCAAAACCAACTGTTATCGCTGAAGTGATGATCTGCGAGTAAATATTGTGACTTTCAATGTTACTCGACTTCCGTGAGATCCCGTACAGTATCGGTGTTAATCCAGTCTCGAACTTTCCTTTTCTGATGAACTTACGTACATACAGCACGGAAAGAAAGATCCCGATCATGGGAAAGAGAAAATAGAGAAAGTACTTATACTTCCATTGAAACTCGGTTTGCAGGAAATGTTCAATGTAGTGTGTAAGTGATTTCAACACGGAGGCCGCAAGGCCCGCGATAATGCCCACAACAAGCGCGCATATAATAAGGAAGTTTCTGTTCGATATTTTCGTCCGTCGAAATTGGTTGACCTGATCAATATAGTTTACAAACTTCACCTGCATGCAGCACTTATTTATCGAATTTGTCTAATAGTTTAATTAGCGTTGCAAAATCCTTTGGGTAAGGTGCCTCTATGTTAATCTCCTGATCATCCAGACCTTTAAATATGATCTGTCTTGCATGGAGTGCAAAGCGTTTCATGATGGGCTGCTCCTCTTCGTCTTTCGACAACCGGTATCCTTTTTTGATTGAAGAAAGGAACACGGGTTTACCGCGGTACATTACGTCGCCCACAATTGCCGCGCGTTGTGTTGCAAGGTGTATACGGATTTGGTGCATCCGGCCGGTAATTGGCTTGCATTCAACCAATGTATAATGACGATATTGCGTAATGGAGTTAAAATAAGTCTCGGCACGTTTTCCTTCTTTCCTGTCGATGGTTACGTTTTTATTACCATCATTAAGAATAGGAAGATCAACGAACAGATTGTCAAAGACAAACTGTCCGTCTACTATAGCATGATAAAATTTCTGAATTCTTCTTTTCTCAAACTGAATGGCTACCGAGCGATAGGCCTCAGGGTGTTTTGCAATGATTATTGCACCTGATGTTTCTTTATCCAGGCGATGGCAAACCTGCGCATCCGGACTGTATTGTTTTGCTAGTCTTAATATGTTAACCTCTCCCGAACCACCGCGCTCATCTAGTGAGGCTACAAAGGGCGGCTTGTTGACAACAATAAAGTCATCATTTTCGAACAGGATCAGGTCTTTAAAGGAAGGATATTTCAAATTCTAATTTTCTAAAGCACAAAAGTACTAAGAAAGTTCGAATTTATACCCCACGCCCTTTACAGTTGATACATAATGTTCGCCCAGTTTCTCGCGTAATTTGCGGATATGGACATCTATGGTACGGTTGGTTACCACAACGGAATCCTCCCATATATTTTTCAGGATAGACTCCCGGGTATATACCTTTCCTGGTTTGGATGCTAAAAGATACAGCAATTCAAATTCTTTTTTAGCAAGTACAACCTTATCTCCGGCCTGGTAAACCAAATATGCTTCACGATCGATAACCAGGTCTCCAATCTCAATCTTGTTCTCGGAGAGCTCCTCAGTGCTGTTATTACGTCTTAGTATGGCATTGATCCTGCTTACCAGTGCACGTGGCTTGATCGGCTTGGCGATGTAATCGTCAGCTCCAACATTAAAACCTGCAATTTCAGAATACTCTTCACTTCTGGCAGTCAGGAATACCATGAAGGTGTTCTTAAACTCTGGAATGGCGCGCATCAAGCGGCAAGCTTCTATCCCATCCATCTTTGGCATCATAATATCGAGTACGATCAGATCGGGCTGAACTTTCTTGGCTAAGGTAATACCTTCCTGTCCGTTACTGGCCGTAAAGACAGTGTATCCCTCTTTCTTCAGGTTGTATTCAACAAGCTCTAAGATATCCGGTTCATCATCAACAATTAAAATCTTCTGGTTTGTAGCACTCATATCCTTAAACTATTTGTGACGAAATTAGGCAAAGTAATGTTTGAGCAGGTTAATTGAAGGTTAACAAATTGTTAAGCCGTAATTTTAAGCTAACATTACCTTGTTTGATTAAAGTGTTTTCTCCAGAAACGCAGCTAACTCCTCACCTCTCAGGTTCTTAGCAATGATCTTTCCTGTCGGGTCAATTAAGAATGAACTTGGAATAGCTTCAATTTGATACAATCTGACTGTAGGACCTTCAAAGTCGCTCAACTCACTGGCATGTGACCAGGTAAGCTTATCAGCCGAAATCGCCTGTGCCCAGGCTTTAGGATCTTTGTCGAGCGATATACCCAGAATAGTAAAGTTTTTGTCTTTATAAGTATTATAAGCTTTTACGATGTTAGGATTTTCGTTCCGGCATGGCATACACCAGGAAGCCCAGAAATCTAGCAGCACATACTTACCTTTGAAATCTGCCAGGCTGATTGGTTTACCATCTATGGAGTTCATGGTAAATGCCGGTGCATCTTGTCCCACTTGAACACTTTTAAGCTTGGCCATCCTTACCAGGAATTCCGTTACAGCAAGATTATCGTTGAATTTGCTTTTAATTCTATCAGAGTAGGCAATGAATTCCTTCTCGTAATCAGAAGGGTTCAGCGAATTCATAGCGTAAAAGCTGGTCAGGGCATCAGGATTGTCGTTCGCAAACTTCAGAATAAAGTTGATCATCTCGTCAGACACCTTGATAAGTTCAGGACGGAGCTGTTCCGCGATCATCTCTCGCTTATCTGGATTAGCGCTTACTTGTTGGTCATAGTTCGCCTGAATGGCCGCCATTTTAGCATTGTACTTGTTTTTGTACGTATTCAGCTCCTGCAGTTTGTCCGCTTCTGCTGCACCAGAAAGCTGGTAAGCCATTGTTGGATCGTTCAAGTCTGCGTTAAGTTTTATTTGATCACCATTCTGCGCAATGACCACATATTCGTTTTGGTTAGCGCCAATTTTGAAGAAGTCTACAGACTTAGTGGATCGGGTAAATTTAAACTCACCCTTGTCGCTTAATACCGTTGAATCGACAGGAACAGAGTTGTTATTGACCATTGCGAAAAGATATATCTTTCCTTGTGGTGCTGCGTTCTCAAATTTACCTTCGATGGTGAAATTATCATTGCTTTTGCAGGCTGCAAATACGACAATACCTATCAGGAACAACCAGGTTAGTTTCTTCATTTTTATTTTAATTTTTCGAGTATAATGGAGTTCACTTTTTGGGGATCAGCTTTTCCTTTGGCAAGTTTCATCACTTCGCCAACGAATAGACCTAAGACGCCCTTTTTACCTTTTCTATAAGCTTGCACCTGAGGCTGCAGTTTGGTTAACACCTGATCTACAAAGCCTTCCAGTTCATCGCTGTTTTCAGCAATAAGCAGGTTCATAGCGGTAGCTACTTCTTCAACGTCTTGTTGTTGGTTCTTTATATTTGGAATCAGCTGTTGAAGCGCAATTTGTTGCGTCACTTTCTTCTCGTCTACCAGGTTAATTACCTGGGCAAGCTGCGCCGGACTTAGGCTGAAGCTGGTTATCGTGCATTGTTGCTCTGCTAACAGTGCCCTAATTGGCCCGGTTAACCAGTTTACAAGGCTCTTTTTATTCTTAATACTTTCGGCTGCTGTGTTAAAGAATGTAAGAAGGTCTGCATCTTCAGCAAGTAAAGTGGCATCAGCAGGGTTGATGTTGTAGTCTTTCATCAAGCCTTGCATAATTTCCTTTGGTAGTTGCGGCATTCTGGCTTTAACCTCTGCAAGCCAGCTATCTGAAATAACCACAGGCGGAAGATCAGGGTCAGGGAAATAACGATAATCATTGGCCTCTTCTTTACTGCGCATTGGAGAAGTTGTGCCAGCATCAGCATCAAAGTTTAAAGTACTCTGGATGATTTCGCCTCCGGCGGATACGACTTCAACCTGACGCCCAAACTCAAAATCTATCGCACGGCGCACGTTACGAATAGAGTTCAGGTTCTTCACCTCACAACGGGTACCAAATGTCGTTGCACCAACCTCGCGGATGGAGATGTTTGCGTCACATCGTAAGCTGCCTTCTTCCATGTTCCCGTCACTCACGTTCAGGTGCCGCACGAGCTTCCTGATTTCAGTAAGCAGCGCTGAAGCTTCCTCCGCAGAGCGGATGTCTGGCTCGGTAACGATTTCAATCAAAGGTACACCAGCACGGTTAAGATCAATGAGACTATAAGCATCATCCTGATCGTGCATGCTCTTACCTGCATCTTCCTCCAGATGAATACGGTTTATTCCCACACGCTTCTCTCTACCATCTGATAGTGTCAGGTCAATATACCCGTTAATGCAAATGGGCTTATTATCCTGCGTGATTTGGTAGCCTTTTGGCAAGTCTGCATAGAAATAGTTCTTTCGATCAAAATAGTTTAGTTGATTGATGCTGCAGTTTAATGCCAGTCCGATGCGCATGGCTTTCTCGATCACCTCCTTATTGAGTTTCGGAAGTGCACCAGGCAGACCAATGGTTACCGGTGAGATATGCGCATTAGCCTCAGCGCCAAAGGATGCGCTGTCGGATGAAAAGATTTTACTTACAGTATTAAGCTGAACATGTATTTCCAGGCCTGATACCAATTCAAATTGCGTTTGATCTGTATTCATTTCTAAAGCAAAGATAACCAAATATGTTAAAGGATTTGTTTAGCAGCTACGCTGATCGTGGCACAAACTTTGAATTTTGCTTTTTACACACAAAATGAAACATTATGAAAAAACTATTGTTGATGGCGACACTTGGCTTAGCAGCCTTGTTCACCAGCCCTGCAGAGGCACAGGTTAGTGTTAACGTAAACATTGGTGCACAGCCTGCCTGGGGGCCTGCAGGCTACGATCATGTGGATTATTACTACTTACCAGAGGTTGAAACCTACTATTATGTGCCTTCCCGAACCTTTATTTATTATAGCGGTAGAAAGTGGGTTAAAACGAAACGCCTGCCGGCCAGATACCGTGGATATGATCTACATCGGGGGCGCAAAGTGGTCATTAACGCACCACGTCCATACCTCCGTCATCACAATTATAGGTCACAATATGGATACGCAAACTACGCACCCGCACGTGTAAGCAGGCAACGGGTGGTGTACCGCGACTATCCGCAGCCTAAACACCACAACAAGAAACACAACAAGCATAAACACGATAGAGAACACGGCCATCGTGGAAGACATTAAACAAGAAAGGCACCCTACAGGTGCCTTTCTTGTTTATATATGGTAAGATCCCAGCCAACGCGATATTACATGACAGGTGTAGCAAACCTATGGAAGGTTATTAACGATAGCCTCAGCTTTTTTCAATACCTCCGGAAGACCCGCTTTATTTTTTCCACCAGCGGTAGCATAGAATGGCTGGCCACCTCCACCACCCTGAATCTCCTTGGCAAGATCACGTATGATTGCAGCAGCATTAAGTCCCCGTTCTTCAATAAGGTTTTCTGAAAGCATTACCGTGATACCTGGTTTGTCATCAATTAAGGTGGTCATAACCAGAAATAACTCGTCCATGGTTTCCTTAACAGAAAAAGCCAGGTTCTTTACCGCATCAGCGCTCTGCAGATCCACGTGAGCAGCAATCAAATTAATTCCTTTAATGGTTTTAACATGATGTATAATGTTATTTTTTAGGTTGGCGGCATGCTCCACAAGGCCTTTCTCCGCTTCTTTCTTCAGCTTCGCATTTTCTTCAATCAAAGCGGATACTGCAGACTTAAGATCCCTGTTGCCTTTCAATAAAGTTCTTAGTTCATTAAGCTCACGCTCCTGATTGATTACAAAGGCTTCTGCCTTATCAGCAGTGATGGCTTCTATACGTCTTACGCCAGCTGCAACGGCACTTTCGGAAGTTATCTTGAAGTAACCAATCTGACCTGTGGCTTGTACATGCGTACCACCGCAAAGCTCTTTTGAGAAATGATCATCAAAAGTGATAATCCTTACTAAATCACCATATTTCTCACCAAACAACGCAGTTACACCACTTGAGATCGCTTTTTCATACGGCACGTAACGTTGTTCCTTCAATGGGATGTTCTCTCTGATCTTCTTATTCACCAGGTGCTCTATCTTCGCAAGCTCTTCGTCAGTGATCTTTGCAAAATGGGAAAAGTCAAAGCGCAGATATTCTGGGGTTACTAAAGAACCTTTCTGATTCACATGGGGACCAAGGATCTTTTTCAAGGCTGCATGAAGCAAGTGTGTAGCACTGTGGTTATCTTGCGACAACAGACGTTTATCTTCATCAATTACAGCCCAGAAGGTACCTTCGAGGTCTTCGGGCAGGGTATCTGCATAATGTACAATTACACCATTTTCCTTTTTGGTGTTGGTGATGTCTACAAAGAACATACGACTGTGGTCCTCCAAGCGCCCAGTATCCCCCACCTGACCACCGCTTTCAGCATAAAAAGGTGTTTTGCTCAACACAATCTGATATTGGTCTTTTCCTTTTGCAGAGACCTTACGATATTTGATTATCTCAGTTTCAGCCTCAAAATCATCATAGCCAACGAATTCCACTTCGAGATCAGGTTTAACAAGCACCCAGTCACCAGTATCAATAGCAGTTGCTGCACGCGAGCGCTCCTTCTGCTGTAGAAGTGCTTTATGATACTCCTCCATGTCCACAGACCAACGTTTCTCGCGAGCCATCAGTTCTGTAAGGTCTATTGGGAACCCGTAGGTGTCGTTAAGTTCAAAGGCGAAGTCACCCGATATAACCATCTGATCTTTAAGGATGCTGTACACCCATGGATCTTCAAAGGACTTTTCAGGGTCAATTGCATTTTCAGACATCAAAAACTCTGCTTGCTTAGCAGTATAGTTCTCGAAGCGCTGGATTCCTGTTGCTAGGGTTCTTAAAAATGAAACCTCCTCCTCCAACACTACTTTTTGTACAAAGTCCTGCTGCGCAGAAAGTTCATCAAATACACCCACAAACTGCTCCGCAAGCACCGGAACCAGCTGGTTTAGAAAGGGCTCTTTTAGGTCAAGGAAAGTGTATGCATATCTTACCGCACGGCGAAGGATCCTGCGGATCACATACCCAGCTTTGTTGTTTGCAGGCAATTGCCCGTCTGCAATTACAAAGGATATGGCCCGGATATGATCAGCCATCACGCGCATGGCGATATCCGACCTTTCATCTGCGCCATATACCTTTCCAGCCTTTGCCGCAATAAATTGGATTAATGGTTGGAATACGTCCGTATCGTAGTTTGATTCTTTTTCTTGTAGTACACGTACCAGGCGCTCGAAGCCCATTCCTGTATCTACATGTTGTGCAGGTAAGGGCTGTAATGATCCATCTTTCAAGCGGTTGAACTGCATAAATACATTATTCCAGATCTCGATTACCTGAGGATGATCAGCATTTACCAATGATTTTCCAGCAAGGGTTTCACGCTCCGATAAAGGGCGGCAATCTACGTGGATCTCAGAACATGGGCCACATGGACCTGTATCACCCATTTCCCAGAAGTTATCCTTCTTATTTCCCAAAATAATCCGGTCTTCTGGCACATACTGCAACCAGATGTCGTATGCTTCCTGATCCTTAGGCAAACCCTCCTTTTCATCTCCCTGGAAAACCGACACATATAATTTATCTTTAGGAATCTTGTAAACCTCAGTTAGCAGCTCCCAGCTCCAGGCAATGGCTTCCTTTTTGAAATAGTCACCAAAACTCCAGTTACCAAGCATTTCAAACATGGTATGGTGGTAGGTGTCCAATCCTACTTCTTCCAAATCGTTGTGCTTTCCGGAAACCCTTAAACAACGCTGTGTATCGGCAGCACGACTGAATTTGATCGGTGCTTCACCTAAGAACAGGTCTTTAAATTGGTTCATACCTGCATTCGTGAACATCAGGGTCGGATCATTCTTTACGACGATCGGCGCAGAGGGAACAATCTGGTGGGCTTTCGATCTGAAAAATTCTAAGTAGGCGGTTCTAATTTCTTTTGCTGTCATCGTATTTGAGTATAAGGAACAAAATTAAAATTTTATTACGGTATTCTACTAAAATCCCTTTACATTTGAACACTTTAGATAAGAGCCATAAACCATTAATAATCAAAGATAAACTATGCCATATAAAGATCGGGAAATTAATAAGATGTACTATACAATGGGCGAAGTAACTGAAATGTTTGGTGTTAATGCTTCCCAGATCCGCTTTTATGAAAAAGAATTTGATGTACTTCAACCTAAGAAAAACAAGAAAGGCAATCGTCTTTTTACACCTGAAGATATCGAGAATTTAAAGATCATTTTCCATCTGGTTGATGATAAAGGGTTCACACTAAAGGGTGCCAAAGAACACCTGAAGAACAACAATTCGGAGGTTAAGGAAAATCAAAAGATTATAGCATCACTAGAAAAGCTCAAAGATTTCCTTTTGAAGTTGAATGAAGAAATATAGCTTTCTAAAGTTGATTTAGACTTTCCCGCAGCCTGAGCTACCTTGAATGCATGGTATTTCAGGCAAAAACTTCTGGCTTTTATCGCAACCTGCTATGCATGGTTTTACTCCTTCTTGCGCTCCCTTTTGGCTCGTTTGCACAGGAAGACGCCATTATAAGAGACATCATTGAACAACTAGCCCCGGAACTTGGTGAGGATTACGACCTGTCCGAGCTGATCGAAGTACTTGGCCAGTATAGGCGCAAGCCCTTGGACTTGAACAAAACCGGTCCGGAAGAACTGAAGACCTTATTCTTCCTCTCTCCACTGCAAATCAGCAACCTTCTGACATACAGAAATACGTACGGAGCCTTTGGTAATGTTCTTGAATTACAAGCGATTGACGGCTTTGATCTGCAGACCTTAGAACGGCTAATACCTTTTGTCCGGGTTGGCAACGATCCGGATCTAAAAGACGTTTTCAGCAAACAACTCTTCAAAGCAGCCGATCAGGAACTATTTCTACGCTATGGGCAGACGCTGGAGAAACAACGTGGATTCCAAGACCTACCCGGAAGCAGGTACCTGGGTACCAGAGAGAAGCTTTTGGGGAAGTACAAATATCGCTATAAAGATATGCTCGCAGCCAATGTTGTGTTTGAAAAAGACGCGGGGGAATTTCTTTTTAGCGGTATAAACAAGAGGTCAATGGACTTCGTTTCCGGCAACCTTACGCTCTCAAACTTCAGTAAAATTAAGACCTTGGTGGTGGGTGATTACGGACTGCAGTTTGGACAGGGCCTGACCATGTGGTCGGGTTTTGGATATGGCAAAGGACCAGATGTGACCAGTGTGGCTAAGAAAGACCTGGGGGCTAGACCATACAGTTCTGCCAATGAAGTCAGCTTCCTTCGGGGCGCCGCAGCCAGCCTGAACATCAATGATCGCTGGCTACTCACCGCCTTTGCCTCATCGCGAAAGCTCGATGCCAGTACCAAGACCGCAGATGACGGTACGGTAACACAGGTAAATATGAGCTCAAGCGGACTCCACCGTACTTCAACGGAGATCCGAAATAGAAACGCACTTGGGCAGCAAGTGCTCGGAGGCGCAATACAGTACCTGTCGGACAACCTAAACGCCGGCATCGTTGCTTATAATAGTCAGTATTCCAACGCATTTGTGACCGGTCCATTAGCTTACAACCAATTTAATTTCACTGGAAAGGAGCTTACTAACCTTGGTTTGCATTACAACTACACCTTTGAAAACATCTACTTCTATGGAGAGCTAGCGCATAGCCTGGGAGGTGGTATCGCATATGTTCAGGGTGCAATGGCGAGCATCTCCAAGACCGTGTCTTTAGTCCTTGTCAACCGTTCCTATGATAAGGACTACCATAGTTTTTTCACCAGGAGCCTCGGAGAGACGGCAGATGCAAGTAACGAAAAAGGCTGGTACGCAGGTATTAATGTTACCCCTAACAAACGGATCACGTTTGCACTCTATGGTGATGTATTCAAATTCCCCTGGCTGAAATATCGGATTGATCAACCTTCCGCTGGTTATGAAATCTTAAGCCAAGCGATATACACACCTGTGAAAGCCATCAAGGCAACCATAAGGGTGAAAACCGAACACAAGCAACAAAATCCGGACGGCGATGTGGACAGCACCTATATGGTAAGCCTAAGTAAAACCAATTACCGACTGGCTTTATCCTGGCAGCTTAGCAGAGGTTTAACACTGGAGCACCGCAGCGAGTTGGTCCAGTACCATAAGGCATCAGTAAAGGATATCGGCTTTATGATCTACCAGGATGTGGGGATTCATCCTGCTGGAAAGAAGTTATCCGGCACGGCAAGAATAGCATACTTTAACACTGATTCATACAACAGCAGGGTTTACGCCTATGAAGATGACGTGCTGTATAGCTCAGGTTTTGGAATGTATAATGGTAAGGGCTTCAGGAGTTACCTGAATTTACGTTACAAGATGTTACGAAACCTCGACCTCTGGGCACGTTATGCCATCTTCATTTATCAGGATGTTGAGACTGTAGGCTCAGGTCTTGATCTCATTCAAGGTAACAAGAAAAACGAGCTCAAATTTCAGCTACGATACCAATTCTGAGATGCTGAACCAAAATGAAAATGTTTTTCTGAGGTTAACCATTCCCTTGGTTATCGGCATCCTTTGTTTCTCACAAGGACAAGGGCTCACCTGGTTATATGTGCTAGTTGGGCTCGGCACCATAACAATCCTGCTCCTCGGCCTGTTAAATCTAAGATACGCGCGATTCAGCGGCTACATGCATAAGCGGATAGTCTACATTTGCTTTTACATTTTCCCGTTCCTGGTAGGCGGCAGCCTGGCTATACTCAATGATCAGTTGGCCCAGCCCAGCCACTTCTCCAAATGGGAAAGTGACTATTTGAAGGTCCAGATCATTGAAGAACCAAAAGAACATGCTAACATCATTAGCATACGGGCAGAAGTTTTGGAAGCATTCCGAAAAGACCAGGGCATCCCCGTCTCAGGACAGCTCCTGATCTCGATCCAGAAAGAACCTCCTACTACTGATATAGTCAACAGTAGCGCTAAACTCAATCCCGCATCAGGGCCTGCAGGAAAGATCGAAAGCAAGGATGTAAGTTTTGCATATGGCGATCAGCTGTTTGTGCCAGGCAATTTCGATACGATTGCTGCACCCCGGAATCCATACGAATTTGATGTCCGTTCCTGGTACAAACAACAGAATTTTTTTCATCAGCTATTCGTTCAGTCGGACCAG
Organism: Pedobacter sp. SAFR-022; assembly: GCF_051965375.1. Classification (NCBI taxonomy): domain Bacteria; kingdom Pseudomonadati; phylum Bacteroidota; class Sphingobacteriia; order Sphingobacteriales; family Sphingobacteriaceae; genus Pedobacter; species Pedobacter sp. SAFR-022. Next base: position 233,803 of record NZ_JBQCME010000002.1, on the reverse strand, counting down.
GTCTTGAAGCATAAATCGAATCAAGGTGACCTGTTGACGAGTGCGGCCTTGAAAATACGTAAACAACAGGTGGCGTATTTCCGAAAATTAGTGAACAATGAGGAGGCCAATGCGGTAGCGGCAACGCTAATTCTTGGCTACCGTGCTGATCTTAGTGAAGAGACACTTTCCGCCTATTCCAAAACCGGCACCATTCACGCCCTCTCCGTATCGGGTATGCATGTGGGCTTGATTTACCTGATCATCAACTTCATGTTCAGCTTCCTGGATAAATGGCGGCAGGGACGTGTAGTTAAATTTTTGGTAGTCATCGGGCTGGTATGGTTTTATGCCTTCATCGCTGGCCTGGCCCCCTCTGTGCTGCGTTCAGCCATTATGTTATCCATTTACATCACAGGTACAACCTTCAAGAAGCATCAAAACAGCTACAACCTATTGTGTTGTGCTGCATTTCTGATGTTACTATACAACCCCTTGCTGATCTACGACGTCGGCTTTCAGCTCTCCTATCTCTCTGTCTTCGGATTGATCTTCCTTCAGCCGCTCATCTACAACTGGTTTGATTTTAAAAACTACGCAGCGGATAAGTTGTGGAACTTTTTCGCATTGTCCATAGCCGCTCAGCTTGCCACTTTTCCTCTAGCCATATACTACTTCCACCAGTTTCCCTTGTATTTCCTCATTAGCAACCTCTTCATTCTTCTACCCGTTTCGTTAATCATGTATCTTGGCATAGCTATCCTGATACTTCGCCTGGATATTCTTGGATCCATATTCGAATGGATAATCAACTTTAATAATATTGGGCTCAAATGGATCTCCGAACTTCCATTTGCCTCCATTTCAGGAATATGGATCAGCGTGCCCGAGCTTTTCCTACTCTCCACCTTACTTTTAGCTGGCTGTTTAGCATTCACTTTCTTTAGCAAAAAGCTAATCTACGTAGCGTTAACGGCACTCTGCCTGCTTACCCTGAACTTTGGATTTAAGCAATACCAAACGAGCCAACAACAGCAAGTCATCTTTTTTAGCCTCCGAAATTCTTTTGCGATAGGATTTGTACACCGGAACCAAGCCTGCTTACTTACGGATCTCGATGAAAACTCCAAAGTATTACGTTCCGCTGTAAAGCCCGCATTAGAACAGGCCGGCGTAACAAACATCAGATACCTCAACATTCATCAAAACCTGAAGAGCCAAAAACTTCAGATCAAAGAACATCAAGTACGTTTCCTTAATTTCCACCTATTATTTGTCGACTCCTGCTTCAACAATAAAGTGCTGCAAACTCCTCTGCAAGCAGATGTGCTCAACATCAGTCAGTTTGCTAAACTGGACCTCAAACAACTTCTGGAACAATGCCTAACCAAGCAGCTGATCATTGACGGCAGCAACACAGCTTTCCGTTCAGCGCATTACAAAAGTGTTGCGGAGAATTTTGCTCTGCCCGTTTATGAATTAAGAAATAAAAAAGCATATTTGGTAAACCTTACCAAATAGCTAATATTCCTATAATATATGTCAGAACCGCTGGTTTTATATACCGTATCCGACCGTATTGCTACAATCACATTGAACCGTCCGGAAAAAAAGAATGCCTTAAGTGCTGAGCTGGTTACCCAATTAACGGAGATCATGCTTGAGGCTTCGGACGATGATGATGTTAAAGTGATCATCCTCAAAGCAAATGGAAATGTATTCAGCGCCGGCGCAGACCTCGCCTACCTGCAACAACTCCAAAACAATACCCACGAGGAAAACCTTACCGATTCCAGAAACCTTCAAAAGCTCTTTACGACCATCTATTACCTTCCAAAGGTGGTCATTGCCCAGGTTGAGGGTCATGCTATCGCCGGAGGATGCGGACTGGCCACGGTATGTGATATCATTTTCAGCGTACCCGACGCTAAATATGGTTATACCGAGGTTAAGCTCGGCTTTGTGCCTGCAATTGTAAGTTGTTTCCTGTTGAGAAAGACCAGTGAAACCGTCGCCAAGCGCATCCTGCTTACAGGTGAACTTTTCACCGCACAACAAGCGCTCGACTTTGGACTAATCACCTTTTTGGCAGAAAAAGATGAAATAAATGATAAAGTACAGGAATTCAGCTTAAATTTATGTCAACAAGCCTCAGCGAACGCGTTGATGGTCACTAAACAACTTATCGGTCAAACCACCAACCCAACTTTAGAGAAGAGCCTGGAAATTGCAGTCCAGATCAATGCAAGGGTTCGAGAAAGCGAAGACTTCAAAAAAGGTATCGCTTCTTTTCTCAGCAAAGAACCCATTCAATGGTAACCAATTACAACTATCAATATGTTTAAGTCAATCAAAACGGGGGTAATCGCCTTCATCCTGCTTAGTACAGCAGCACTTGCGCAAGCGCAAAAGAAAATTGAGCAAGGCACCGTAACCTATGCGGTATCATATGAACTCACACCAGAACAAAAGTCATCGTTTGACGAGTCCATGTTACCAACAGAAAGTGTGCTGGAATTCAACAACAACCTGGCCCGTATTCAGATGGACCTGGGCGCTGCGCTTGTAAAAGTAATCTCTGATGCAAACACGAAAACCGCCTTAGTTTTGGTAGACGTACCAATGGCGCAAAAGCAATTTGCAACTAAAATGTCCGCAGAAGAGGTTGCAAAAGAACGCGGCGACATCAAGTATTCCAACTTCAAACCGACAGGTCAAAAGCAAACCATTGCCGGATACAATGCAGAGAAATACACTTACACCGACAATAAAAACGCTAACTACGAACTTTGGCTAACCAAAGATGTTCGTCTTGCGAAAGGTGCTGAATACGAAGATTTCGCTCCATTAAACGGCACACCTGTAAAATACGCAATGACGGCAAATGGTGTAAAAAGCATCTATACTTTGAAGAGTATCAAAGAAAGTACGGTGGCTAATCTTTCAATGGAAGTGCCCGCAGGCTATGAACTGAAAACTGCTGCTGAAATGAAAGCAATGCAAGGAGGCGGACAATAATCTAAATGAAAAAGTATTTTAAGCATCTAATAAGCCAATTTTTACTCTTTATCGTCCTTAGCAGTGTTGCCCTTGCGCAGTCAAGAGGCCTCAACTGGACAAAAGATGGAAATGGCTACTATGAAATTCAAAACGGCGGAATCGTTTTAGTTTCCCTACCAAAAATGGAGCGCAAGCAGGTATTAAAAAATACCAGCTTGCGTATACAGTCATTTCAACTATCCGCGGATGGTAGCAAAGCCCTTATTTTCACAAACAGCAAGAAAGTTTGGCGTTACAACACCCGTGGCGACTACTACGTAGCTGATCTAAGCAGTGGCGCAGTGAAGCAGCTCGGTAAAAACATGCCGGCATCCTCGTTGATGTTCGCAAAGTTTTCACCAGATGGCGGACAGGTGGCGTATGTTAGCAAGCACAACCTTTATGTAGAAGATCTTGCCAGCAGTTCCATCAAGGCACTTACAACTGATGGAACAGACCGCTTAATAAACGGAACCTTTGATTGGGTATATGAAGAGGAGTTCAATTGCCGTGACGGCTTTCGCTGGAGCCCTGATGGAAAGTCTATTGCTTACTGGCAACTTGACGCGAACAAGATCAAGAATTTCCTCATGATCAATAACACAGACTCCATCTATGCTTACACCATCCCTGTCGAGTATCCGAAAGTCGGTGAAAATCCATCGGCTTGCCGCATTGGTATCGTTGATATTGCCTCAGCAAAAACCAAGTGGCTTGATGTACCAGGCGACAATGTACAGCACTACATCCCGCGAATGGAATGGATCCCGGGAACCAACGAAGTTATCCTTCAACAGCTGAACCGGGAGCAGAATGTATCAAAGTTATTTGTCGGTGATGCAACAACAGCAACGACGAAGAACATTCATACAGAAACCGATCCGGCCTGGATAGATGCTGCAGATGACTTCGAATGGATCAATAGCAACAAAGAGTTTTTATGGGCAAGCGAGAAAGATGGATGGAGACATTACTATAAAATCAGTAAAGACGGAAAAAAGCAAACGCTGATCACCAAAGGAAACTATGATGTGATCGAAAAAAGTCTTACTGACGAAAAAAACAACATGCTCTATTTCATTGCTTCTCCAACCAATGCCACACAAAAATATCTTTATAAAACAAAGTTAGATGGGAAGGGCAGTTTAGAAATGGTTACCCCCTCTGTGATGCCGGGCACCCATTCTTACAGCATCTCTCCGAATGGGTTATATGCAAGACACACCTATCAGAGTGCGTCTATTCAACCGCTAACAGAATGGATGAACCTCAACACTAGAACACCATTTAGCATGGATGGCAGCATTACCAATCAATTGGCTAGACAAAAACCAGCAGCAAACAAAACAACCTTCTTCAAGATCAAAACAGAAGATGGCATTGAACTCGATGGTTGGATGAAAAAACCAGCGAACTTTAATGAAAATAAAAAATACCCAGTGCTATTCTATGTTTATGGTGAGCCCGCATCCCAAACCGTAACCGACACCTATGGTGTGGATCATAACGCACTTTATCAAGGTAGCCTCGCTGAGGATGGCTACATCGCCATCTCCATTGAAAACCGTGGTGCACCAGCGCCGAAAGGCCGCGAATGGCGTAAAAGCATCTACAAGAATATTGGCGTGCTAAACATTCGTGATCAGGCAATGGCTGCAAAGGAGATCCTGAAATGGCCCTTCGTTGATAAAGATCGTATTGCGGTGTATGGCTGGAGCGGAGGCGGATCCTCTACGTTGAACCTGATGTTCCAGTACCCTGAGATTTACAAAACAGGTATCGCAATTGCAGCAGTTGCCAATCAGCTGACGTATGATAACGTATACCAGGAACGTTACATGGGTTCCCCTTTGCAAACCAAAGAAGCATACGTTAAAGGTTCACCAATCAACCACGTTCAGGGATTGAAAGGGAATCTGCTTTATATTCATGGTACCGGTGATGACAATGTTCATTATCAAAATGCAGAGATGCTGATCAATGAGCTGATCAAACACAAGAAAGCTTTCCAAATGATGGCCTACCCTAATCGTACGCATAGCATCAGTGAAGGTGAAGGCACCAGATTTCATTTGGCGCTTACTTTTACAAACTTCTTGAAAGCAAATTGCCCTCCTGGAGCACGATAGAAACGCTAACAGAAAAGCAGCCTTTATTGGCTGCTTTTCTGTTAGTACCAATTGCAGATAAACGAATACGGCCAGGGCGGGCTTGGTTAGTTATTTTAGCCGAAAATCCACTTATCCTAATTTATCTTTAAACAACCCGATGGTTCTCCCCCATGCAAGTTTTGCAGCCGCCTCATTGTACCTTGTTGGCGAGGTATTGTTGTTGAAAGCGTGGTTCACACCCTCATAAACGTAAAGCTTATAATCTTTTTTGTTTTCTTTAAGCGCAGCTTCATATGCTGAAATACCCGCATTAACACGTTCATCTAGCCCAGCATAGTGCAACATTAGACTTGCTTTGATTCTTGGTACGTCTTCAGTTTTGGCCTGCATGCCATAGTAAGCAACTGCAGCCAGCAATTTAGGATCATTTACCGCGAGATTATTCGCCATTGCACCACCCCAGCAAAAACCCACGCAGCCTGCCTTGCCATTTCCGTCTTTGCGGTCACGCAGGTAATCCAATGCCATCAAGTAGTTCTTCAGGTTTTTCTCCTTATCAAGCTGACCAATTAGCTCACGGGCTTTGTCTTCATCGGCAGGTGTACCGCCAAACGGCGATAAGGCGTCCACTGCTACAGCGATGAAACCTTCAACTGCCATCTGCCGCGCGACATCAACGATATGCGGGTTCAAGCCTCGATTCTCATGGATCACCAACACAGTACCAAGCTTCTTCGTTCCTTTTGGTCGGGCAGCGAAAGCCTTCACCTGCCCCTCTGCACCGGGAAAAGTTATCTGTTCTTCAATAAGGTCCGCATTCAGCCGGCTTGCAGCCTGTGCGTAATTATTCTCCAGCATAGGCAAGAGTGTCATTGCCATAGCTGTTCCGCCCGCGAGCAAAGCAAGGCGGTTTATAAATTCTTTCCTGCTTAAGGCGGTGTGGGTGTACTCATCGTACAGGTTGATAATCTTCTGGTCCATTGCTTGTAAAGGTTAGATTGTTTTCTTAACCAATATACCGTTTTCACAATCAGAAGTCAATGCACGGGCCTCGCTGAGGCGCTAAAAAAACTTAAACTTTCAATTTTTGTTAAGGTATCATGAGCCTGATAAAGTTTACCAATAAGGGAATTTACTGCGAGCAAGGTGGCTTCTATATAGACCCATGGCAGCCCGTAGACCTGGCGGTTACCACCCACGGACATGCTGATCATGTGAAATGGGGCAACAAAGCCTACCTCTGCCACGACCTTACAAGACCAATCCTGAATCAACGGCTCGGTCCCGACCTCGTGATTGAAACACTGCCCTACAACAAACAAGTAACTATAAACGGCGTCAAACTTAGTCTTTTCCCTGCAGGACACGTCATTGGCTCGGCACAGATCCGCTTGGAATATAAGGGGGAAATTTGTGTGGTATCAGGTGACTACAAAGTCGAATTTGATGGTATCAGCACTGCTTTTGAACCGGTAAAGTGCCATACTTTTGTTTCCGAAAGCACCTTTGGACTTCCTATATACAAATGGCAGCCACAGGAAATTATCTTCCAGCAAACTCAGAACTGGGTATCGGATAACCATGACAAAGGTAAAACCAGTGTTCTGGTAGCATATAGCCTAGGAAAAGCACAACGATTGATCAAGAACCTGGCAGATTACTGCCAGATCTATGTACATAATTCCATTGCGAACCTCAATGAAGGATTCATAAGAGCAGGCGTTAACCTGCCGGAGACCATCCGTATTACACCTGAACTAAAAAAAGAAACGCTGCAGCAAGGGATCGTCATTGTTCCACCTGTCATGGCGGAGGGTAAATGGATTAAAACATTGCAACAGGCAGCAACGGGCGTTTGTTCCGGCTGGATGCAGGTGCGTGCGGGTCGCCGTTGGCGCAGTGCAGACGCAGGTTTCGCGCTCAGTGATCATGCGGACTGGCCAGGTCTGTTGGATGCCATCAAAGCGACGGAAGCAGAAAAGGTGTTCGTTACGCACGGCTTTACCGCTACCTTCTCCAAATACCTGAACGAGATCGGTATTGCATCCGAGGAGGTGAAAACACAATACGGAAACGAAGAGGAAGAAGAACCAGTACCTACGACAACAGAAACAATTTGAAACGATTCTCCGAACTTATACAGCAACTGGAAACCAGCAATAAGACCAACGATAAGATCGCTGCGCTAGTTGATTATTTCAGCAATGCGGATGACCGGGATAAAACCTACGTCATTGCGATGTTCACTGGCAAGAAGCCCAAGCGCCCGGTAAACACGGCATTATTGCGCAGCTGGGCAACAGAACTCAGTGGTATACCAGCCTGGCTTTTTCAGGAAAGCTACTCCAGTGTAGGTGATCTAAGTGAAACCATTGCACTGGTACTCCCTCCTCCTGAGAAAGTCACGGATCGGAAACTGCATGAGTGGATCACCGACCTGGCGAGGCTAAATGGTAAAAGTGATGAAGACAAGAAAACGTTCATCCTTGATGCATGGAACAGCCTGGACACGCCACAGCGATTTATATTCAATAAGCTCATCTCGGGCAACTTCCGGATCGGCGTATCCCATAAGATGCTGGTTAACGCCTTGGCCAAACAGAGCAACACCGACAGCAACAAGATCATGCACAGCATCATGGGTAAATGGCAGCCCGAAGAAATCACCTATGATGCGCTAATAGAAGGCGCTCACGTCAACACCGATAACTCTTGGCCATATCCGTTCTGTCTTGCTTATGCATTAGAGATGCAGGCAGACGATCTTGGACCGGTAGACGATTGGCAGGCAGAATGGAAATGGGACGGCATCCGCGGTCAGATCGTGAAGCGAAACGGAGAATTGTTCATCTGGTCGCGCGGTGAGGAACTGGTTACGGACCAGTTTCCGGAATTGCACTTCCTTAAAGACGAGCTCGATGACGGTACCGTATTAGATGGAGAGATACTTTCAGTTAAAGACGGAAATGTGCAGGTTTTTAGCATTTTACAGCAACGCCTAAACAGGAAGACCATAAACAAAGCTCAACTGAATGATGCACCTGTAGGCTTTTACATCTACGACCTGCTGGAACTCGGCGCAGCCGATATCCGGGAAAAACCGCTTGCTGAAAGGCGTGCGTTGCTGGAGCAGATCGTATCCAGGCTGCAAACGAAAGATGTAGCCGTATTATCCCCGGTGATTACATTTCAAAGCTGGGAAGCACTAACCGAGATCCGCCAGCATAGCCGTGATATGAATAGCGAAGGCATCATGTTAAAGCGGCTTGATTCCCCTTATCATAGCGGCAGAAAACGTGGGGACTGGTGGAAATGGAAGATCAATCCTTATACCGTTGATACCGTTTTGATCTATGCGCAGAAAGGAAGTGGCCGAAGAGCCAACTTCTACACGGATTATACCTTTGCGGTTCGAGATGGCGAAAAGTTGATCACCGTCGCAAAAGCATATTCAGGGCTCACCGACAAGGAGATCAAAGAAGTCGATGCTTTTGTAAAAAGGAACGCCGTAGAGAAGTTCGGCCCGGTTAGAACCGTCAAGCCTGAGCTTGTTTTTGAGATTGCCTTCGAAGGTATCGCTGAAAGCAAAAGGCATAAGGCCGGACTGGCACTGCGCTTCCCTAGAATCCTAAAGTGGCGGAAAGACAAAAAGGCTGAAGAGATCAATACGCTCGAAGATCTGAGACAATTGCTAAATTCGACCTTATCATGAGTCCTGAAATCAACAGCCTAAGCAAAAGTTACGGCTATAAAACAGTAATCAAGTGGCTGCGACAAACCAGGAAAAAACCTTTTGACTTCCAGACGGAAGCCTGGCAATACTATGCCGAAGGGTATTGTGGGATGGTAAACGCACCAACAGGCTTCGGTAAAACCTTCTCCATGTTCTTAGCTGTGGTAATTGATGAGCTTAACATCATCCATGAAGCAAAAACGAGCAAGGTCAAACCACCTAAAAAGAGAACAGATGCAGGGTTGAAGCTGCTTTGGATCACACCACTCCGCTCGCTGGCAAAAGATCTTGCAAGAGCCATGCGCGAAGTCTGTGCGGAATTGGAGTTGGACTGGATCATTGGTGTTCGGAACGGCGACACCTCGCAAAACGATAAACTTAAACAAAAAAAGCAGATGCCGGAGGTGTTAATCATTACTCCGGAGAGCATGCACCTTCTGCTTGCACAAAAAGGCACCATTAGCAACTTCAATAACTTGCGTTGCATCGTTGCAGACGAATGGCACGAGCTGATCGGCAGCAAACGCGGCGTGCTTGCAGAACTGGCCATCTCAAGAATCCGCGGCTTGCTTCAGGAAAAGCATCCTGAGCGGCTGTTGCGCATTTGGGGGATTTCGGCAACAATAGGTAATATGGAGGAAGCCTTGGATGTCCTGGTACCCTATGAGGAAGTCTTGAAGGTTATCGTAAAAGCAGATCTCGAAAAGAAAATTGATATCCGCTCCGTATTACCTGACCATATTGACATGTTACCCTGGGCCGGGCACCTGGGTCATAAGCTTGCACACAAGTTGCTACCCATTATTCATAAAAGTAAAACCACGCTGATCTTCACGAATACACGGGGCCAGGCGGAGCTATGGTACCAGAACTTACTTAAGCTGGATGAGAGCCTTGCAGGCCAGATTGCCATACACCACGGCTCCATAGATCATGAACTCCGGAACTGGATTGAAGACGCCATTCACACCGGCGCATTGAAGGCCGTGATCAGCACTTCTTCCCTGGACCTGGGCGTGGATTTCAAACCCGTGGATACCGTTGTGCAGGTTGGCTCCCCGAAAGGCGTTGCCCGCTTCTTACAACGCGCCGGCCGTAGCGGTCACTCACCCTATGAAACATCAACCATCTACTTTCTGCCCACCCATGCACTGGAACTTGCTGAAGCTTCGGCCATAAAAGAAGCCGCAAAGACACAGAACATCGAAAGCCGACAGCCAGTAGTCATGGCCTTTGATACGCTGATCCAGTATCTGGTCACCTTAGCTGTAGGAGACGGATTTGATGACAAACTCATCTACCGGGAGGTAAAAGAAACTTATGCTTACCGGGAGCTACTGGACTCGGAATGGGCATGGATCATGCAATTTATTACTTCGGGCGGAGATAGCTTGTCGGCTTACAACGAATTTAATAAAGTAGAACTGGTCGATGGACTATGGAAGGTTACGAGCAGGCAGATCGCCATGCGACACAGGCTTCACATTGGTACCATTGTGAGCGATGCTATGCTAAAAGTAAAATACCTTACCGGCGGTTATGTCGGTATGCTGGAGGAGTCTTTCATTGCAAAAATCAAACCCGGCAACAGCTTTGCCCTGGCTGGGCGTGTGCTGGAGTTTGTAATGGTGAAAGACATGACCGTGCTGGTTCGAAAGAGCAAACTAAAAACTGCGATCACGCCGAGCTGGCTCGGCGGGCGTTTGCCGCTATCCGCCAACTTGGGCGCCATACTAAGAAGAAAGTATAACGATGCTTTATCACAGGATAGAAATGATGAAGAACTATCCTTCATCTATCCGCTATTTGAACGACAGGCGAAAGTGTCGCACGTTCCCAAAGATGATGAGTTTCTTATTGAACTGATCGATACCAAAGACGGCCATCATCTATTTGCGTATCCTTTTGAAGGACGGCTGGTACATGAAGTGCTTGCTGCCCTGATCGCCTACCGTCTTGGGCGCGTTAAGCCGATCAGTTTTTCCATCGCTATGAACGACTATGGCTTTGAACTGCTAAGCGAGCAGCCCATTCCACTCGATGAGCCAAATATAAAAGCATTGTTCAGTCCTGACAACCTTGCTGAAGATATTGTGGCGAGTATCAACGCAACGGAGATGGCACGAAGAAAGTTCCGGGATATCGCCTGCATTTCCGGGCTGGTCTTTCAAGGTTATCCAGGAAAGTATGTAGCCAACAAACACCTTCAATCTTCTTCTTCATTATTCTTCAACGTGTTTAGCGATTACGACAAACACAACTTGTTACTGCGGCAAGCCTATGATGAAGCGTTCTATCAGCAAATTGAAGAACCAAGACTGGCGGCTGCCCTGCACCGGATACAACAAAGTAAAATAATTATTATTAAAACAAACCGTTATACACCATTGTGTTTTCCGATTAAGGTCGATAGCTTGCGGGAAAATATGAGTACAGAGGAACTCAGTCAACGTATCGAACGAATGACTGCAGAGACCGAGAAAAAGTCGAGGAGAAAGAATGACCATCAGTTGTAGCGGAGAAGAATTAATACTGGATAAAGAAAGAGCCATCTACTGGCCTGCAAAACGAATGCTGATCATCAGCGATATTCATATTGGAAAATCAGCCCACTTCAGGCGCAGCGGCATCCCTGTTCCAGCCACAATAGGCCAAAAAGATCTGAGCCGTATAACAAAGTTAGCTGAAGTATATGGCGTTGATAATCTTGTAATAACAGGTGATATGTTCCACAACAACATGAATAGTGATGTAGAAGACTTCAGATCTTGGAGAGCACAACATTCCCAACTGGAAATTCACTTGATTAAAGGAAATCATGATGGTCTGAAAATGGAAGATTATGTAGGACTAGGCATCCAGATTCATCAGAAAGAATTGTTGCAATTTCCATTTCGCTTCATTCATGATAAGCCAGAAACGAATGATGAATATTTTAATATCACCGGGCACATTCATCCTGGCGTCACCATACACGGCAAAGCCAGGCAGCAATTACGCCTACCTTGTTTTTACTTCAGCCATACTTGTGCAGTGCTGCCCGCCTTCAGCGCTTTTACGGGGTTGAGTAATATCAAAGCTTCCGAAGGCGACACCTTCTACGCCATCACCCCTACTAAGGTTGTAATGGTATAGGTTTAAATAGCCATTTGTTGAAGAAGCAGACGAACCACCATTTTGTCGGTTTTAAAGGTTACATCATCCTCGCTTAGTGCAACGAGTTTTACCCAGCGGAAACTTTGTGCTGTGCCTGCTGTAAAATCGAAGGGCTTATGCTTAAATTCCAGATCTAGCCTGCCGGCAGGTCTTACAAAATAATAGATGCTTAGAATCTGGCTGTCATTAAAAGAAGATTTTTCGTAGAAATCGGTCGTATAAAAGTGATTTAGCACTTCGACTTCAGCAGCACATTCTTCCATAAACTCGCGTTTTAAGGCATCAATAAGACCTTCTCCAAGTTCCAGTCCCCCACCGGGGAATTTACTAAAATGCCTGCCCTCCTGCTGCTCATCGCTGATCAGTATTTCATTCCGTTCATTGATCAGCAACCCATATACTCTTACATTAAAATAACTCATTGATCAAAGTGCTTTTGATTTTTGGTTGCATTTTCCAGCGTCCAGGTAATTTCACGCTTAAAATCCTCCTGCCGCACCGGACAATTCTCCATATGGCAATAGTTGCAGCATGCCGGTAAACATGGATCTGCATGGATGAACAGCTCTGTACGATGCCCAACAGTACCGTTGATCATGGCATCGATTTCCGAGATCTCATGATGTACCTTATTCAGGTCGAAATAATACGGAAATGTAAAGTGGCAGTCCATATGTACATCTGCCCCATATTGCTGCACCCGCAAGTTATGTACGTCGATCCAGGGATTGCGACGGTTTTCCTGCAGCGCGCCTACAATATTTCGCACCAGATCGATATTACTTTCATCCATTAGTCCCCCGACAGATTTCCTGGTCAGCTTGTAACCACTATAAATGATATACGTGCCCAGCAGGATAGAAATCACGCTGTCGAGCCAGTAAAGGCGGGAAAAGTAAATGATCAAAATGCCAATGACAAGGCCGGCACTAGTTATGGCATCAGTGAGTAGATGCTTGCCGTCTGCCTCCAGTGTGATGGAGCGATGACGCTTCCCGGTATTGATCAGATAGAAACCTACGATCATATTGATGAAACCAGTAGTGGCAATGATAATCGCGCCTTCAAACAGGTTCTGAATTGGGTTAGGAAAAATCAGATTATAACCGGATTTCAGAATGATAATAATCCCAGCAATTCCGATGAGGGTACCTTCCAGGAAAGCTGAAAAGAACTCCACCTTACCGTGTCCATAGGGATGATTTTCGTCTTTAGGAAGCGTAGTCAGGTAGATGCTGTAAAACGCAAAGCTACTGGCTAGTACATTCACAATGCTCTCCGCCGCATCCGTCAATATCGCATTAGACTGCGTTATGAAGTAAGCCGCGAATTTGGCGAGCATCAGGAAAACACTGACGCACAAAGAGACCAGGATTGCTTTTTTTTTGGGCTGCAACAGTTGAAATTTAGGGGGCAAAAGTACTTAATAACGCTGAAAATGCATTATTATTTATTTTTTTGGCCAGCACTAAGCACAGGTTTTTATATTTGTTAAACTACTTAAAACAATTATGAGCATATTATCTAGGAGAATCAACAACTTATCAGAATCTCAGACCATAAAAATGGCCAAACTTGGACGAGAATTATCTGCTAAGGGCATTGATGTCATCAACTTGAGTTTTGGAGAACCCGATTTTTTCACACCAGATGCGGTAAAGCAAGCAGCGAAAAAGGCTATCGACGAAAATTATTCTTACTACACCCCAGTTTCTGGTTATCCGGATCTAAGAAAGGCCGTTGCAGAGAAACTGAAGCGGGAAAATGATTTAGATTACACTTTTGATCAGATTGTTGTTTCAACCGGCGCAAAGCAATCACTTTCAAACGCTATTTTATGCTTGATCAATCCTGGAGATGAGGTGATCGTGCCTACACCATACTGGGTTTCCTATTCCGAAATGATCAAACTGGCGGAAGGTGAATCGGTTTTTATTCATGCAACGGTGGAAAACGACTTTAAGATCACAGCCGATCAGCTGGAAGCCGCCATCACCCCGAAAACAAAGATGTTCATGTTTTCTTCGCCATGTAATCCGACGGGATCGGTGTATTCACATGAGGAGCTTGCCGCCTTGGTAGAGGTTTTTGAGCGCTACCCAGATATTATGATCTTATCTGATGAGATTTATGAGCACATCAACTTCGTGGATAAGCACTACTCTATCGCCTCTTTCCCATCGGTAAAAGAACGCGTGATACTGATCAATGGATTTTCTAAAGCCTATGCTATGACTGGCTGGAGAGTCGGCTATATGGCTGCAAGCAAAGAAATCGCTGCAGCCTGCGATAAACTTCAAGGACAGATCACCTCAGGTACTTCATCCATCTCCCAGCGTGCTGCCCTTGCTGCCTACGAAGAAGGACTAGACTCTGTGAACGAGATGAAGGAAGCTTTTAGAAGACGTAGAACCATCGTTTATGATCTATTGAAAGCTATTCCAGACATCAAAGTAAACCTTCCGGATGGTGCTTTTTACTTCTTCCCTGAAGTTAAAGCTTATTTCGGCAAAAATCATAATGGCACAGTGATCAACAACGCAGAGGAACTTTGCCTATATCTGTTGAATGAGGCACACGTTTCTACAGTTACTGGTGAGGCCTTCGGAAATGAAAACTGCATCCGTATTTCCTATGCAGCTTCTGAAGATCAACTGAAAGAAGCCATGTCGAGGATCACAGCAGCATTGGCAAACCTAAAATAGACTTCACACCACAAATTGCCTTCGTTAGGACAGGCATAAACAATTCTTATAAAAAGAAAGCGGACGTACCCTGGGGTACGTCCGCTTTCTTTTTATAGTTAAACCGTTAGGATCGTATCGCCTCAACGGGATCAAGGCGGGAAGCAGAGAACGCTGGCCAAAATCCAGATATTGCACCGATAATCACCGAAATACTGATACCCATGATCACATTATTAATGTCTAGTATAATTTCAAAGTCTGCCAGATGTGTAAAGGCCTGGGTAACCATAAACACCAGAAGTAGCCCCAGTAGTCCACCCATCAGACACAAGGCAATCGCTTCAAACATGAACTGCAGCAAAATGAAGTAGTTCTTGGCACCGAGCGATTTCTGTATCCCTATAATGTTAGTACGTTCCTTCACCGAAACAAACATGATGTTAGCGATCCCGAATCCACCTACAAGAATTGAAAATCCGCCGATTACCCAACCTGCAATATTGACCATCTTAAACATAATGTCTAACTGATTGGAAAGCATGGTCGTTTTGTTTAAGGAAAAATCATCTTCGGCACCAGGAGGAATTCTTCGAATGGAGCGCATTGTTCCATAAAGTTCACTTTCAACCTCTTCCAGACCCACTGACTCCTTTCCTCTCACGGTAATTTGCGGTTGATATTGCTCATTTTCAATGTCAAAAAGTCCTTTTGCGTAAACGAGCGGAATAACAGCATTGTTATCCTGAGACATACCCAGCATATCGTCACCTTCCTTCTTGAATACCCCTACAACGGTCATTCGGCGGCCAAGAACCTTTATTTGTTTCCCAATTGCACTTTCGCCATCAAACAACCCGTTGGCTACTTCCGCTCCAAGAATGATCACAGGACTTGCCGACCTGCCCTCGCTTTCTGTAAAGTACCGGCCTTCCTGAAAATCAAGCGTCCAGGTCTTATTAAAATCCGGCGATACCGCGGTTACATTCACACCCTCAACGGAACTACTACGAAACTTCAGCGTCCGGTTTGATGCAGTAGCTTCAAACGAGATACCATCTACATGCTCCAGGCGTTCACGCAAAGCGTTATAGTCGCGCAAGGTAGGCTGTGGGCGGTTCACATACCTCCACCATTGGAAATCACCACCGAAAACCCATGGCCATTTTTGCACGAATAACGTATTCGAGCCCAGTTTGTCAACACTTGATTGAAGCTTGTAGCGCAGGGTATCTACGGCAGAAAACACAGAGATAATCGTGAATATACCAATGGTAATGCCCAGCAAAGACAACATTGTTCTTAGCTTATTTTGCCGCAAGGCGTCCGCCGCAAAACGGAAGCTCTCCCCTATAAGTCTGAATATGATCATAATTACCGTTTAGACCTAAGTTAGCTAAAAAGGTTACAGGATAAATTAAATAATTAGCGTTATGGTGTTTGGAAGATTATCAAGGCGTTGACAAGGGGTTAACAGGGGGTTGACAAGGGGTTGACAAGGCTAAAGCCAGATGAAGACCTGGTTAAACCCTTGTCAAGGCCAGGCATGTTAGCTGGCTGTCATATCGCTGAAAACAGGCTTGGAATGGTCTAAAAGTTGTGCGCTTACAAAAAATAAATCAATTCTAATGAAATTATTTTCGTATTTTTGCGCCTTTAATTAGTACATCGAAACATGAAGTTATCACAATTTAAGTTTAATTTACCCGAATCATTAGTTGCCAGTACGCCTTCCGACCAACGTGATGAGGCTCGTTTAATGGTTTTACATAAAGATAGTGGCAAAATTGAACACAAGATCTTTAAGGATGTTTTGGACTATTTTGATGACCAGGATGTAATGATTTTAAACAACACCAAAGTTTTCCCAGCCCGTCTGTATGGTAATAAGGAAAAAACAGGTGCAACCATTGAAGTATTTTTACTACGTGAATTAAATAAAGAGTTAAGATTATGGGACGTTCTTGTTGATCCAGCTCGTAAGATCCGCGTAGGTAACAAATTATATTTTGGCGATGATGATCTTTTGGTTGCAGAGGTTGTTGACAATACTACATCCCGTGGCCGTACCATCCGTTTCTTGTTTGATGGTACTGACGAAGAGTTCAGGAAGAACATCGAAATTCTTGGAGAAACACCACTACCTAAATACATCAAACGTAAAGCTACTGCACAGGATAAAGAGCGTTATCAGACCATCTTCGCTAAACATGAAGGTGCTGTTGCTGCTCCTACCGCAGGTCTGCATTTTAGCCGCGAGTTGATGAAACGTCTGGAACTTAAGGGTGTCAATTTCGCTGAAGTGACCCTTCATATCGGTCTTGGTACGTTCAGAACCGTTGAGGTTGAAGATTTAACCAAACACAAAATGGACTCTGAACAGTTCATCATTTCACAGAAAGACGCTGACATAGTAAATCAGGGTATCGAGCGTAAAAAGAAAATTTGTGCTGTTGGAACTACATCCATGCGTGCCATCGAGTCTGCGGTATCATCTGCAAGGACATTGAAAGCCGCTAATGACTGGACCAGCAAGTTTATTTTTCCACCCTACGAGTTCAACATCGCTAACGCGATGATTACAAACTTCCATACACCAGAATCTACGCTATTGATGATGGTAAGTGCATTTGGAGGATTTGAAAACGTTAGAAATGCATATGAAGTAGCCCTAAAAGAAAAATATCGCTTCTATAGCTACGGTGATGCAATGTTGATTATTTAAGACATTAATTTATCAAAATCCTGAAATGGGAGATTTAAACCGACAGGTTAAGGTCTCCCATTTTTTGTATCATGCCCTATTAAGATGAAATATTTCGCAATTATTGTCGCTGGTGGCTCCGGCACCAGAATGAATGCCGAGCTGCCAAAGCAGTTTTTACTACTTCATGGCAAGCCGATCCTGATGCATACCATAGCAGCTTTCGCTGCCTGCACGTTAAATCCGGAGATCATCCTTGTCCTAAACATCCATCAGCACCAATACTGGGAGCGTCTATGTAAAGAATACAACTTTGACATTCCACATCAACTGGTGAGTGGCGGCCAGGAGAGATTTCATTCGGTAAGCAATGGCTTAAAAGCTATCACAGGGAATGGCATTGTCGCTGTACATGACGCCGTCCGGCCATTGATCTCGCCGGAACTTATACGCAGCTGTTTTGAAGCAGCAGCAGAAAAAGGTAATGCAGTTGTAGGTGTACAACCTACAGATTCGATTAGAAGAATCGATGTTAATGGCCATTCAGAAGCAATTAACCGGAATATGGTTGCCCTTATTCAAACCCCGCAGGCCTTTGAAAGTAAGCTGCTTAAGAAGGCTTACCACCAACCATATCGCAACGACTTTACAGATGATGCCTCTGTAGTAGAACACATGGGAACTGAGATCCACCTGATTGAAGGTGAACGGAGCAACATCAAGATCACCTTTAAGGAAGATATGGAAATCGCGAAATACTATTTAACAAAAAAGGCTTCTGAATAATCAGAAGCCTTTAATATCTTTTGCTTGTTACTAGGTTGCTCTATTGATTAACTTCAAAATGATCGCAATAACTGCAATTACCAATAAGATGTGGATCAAGCCACCTACATCGCCAAAACCGTTAAAGAAGAAGCCAATAATCCATAGTATCACTAGTACTACGGCTACTAAATAGAGTAGATTTCCCATAATTTTTAATTTTTAGTTAGGTTGTAATATTTTTTCCAGCTGGTTGAGCTGCTGACAGTTCTATTACAATCTTCGTTCCAAAAAAAAAGCCTTGATGTTCAAGGCTAATTATGTGTCTGTATGTTAATATTCGTCTTCGTTAAAGAAAAAGTCATCCTTCGTAGGGTAATCAGGCCAAATCTCTTCAATGGTTTCATAAGGTTCGCCGTCATCCTCAAGGGCTTGTAGATTTTCGATTACCTCAACTGGTGCACCTGATCTTATACCGTAATCAATTAATTCGTCTTTTGTTGCAGGCCATGGAGCGTCTTCCAAATGCGATGCTAGTTCTAGTGTCCAATACATATTATTCGATTTTTATATACAAATTATTAATTTCCGCAAAAGTATAATAAAATTGTTCATAAGAACAAACTATTTTTTCCTATAACGCTGCATTCTCGGAATCCATATATTTTCCGGCGCTCCGGCATTATAATTTACTTTTCTTGAAAGTACAAACAAGTAATCACTTAGGCGGTTTAAATAGATCAGAATATTTTCATTCACTTGACTTTCCGTAGCCAGGTGCACTGCAAGCCGTTCTGCCCGGCGGCAAATGCAGCGAGCAACATGGCAAAAGGACACTGTAGTATTACCGCCAGGAAGTATGAAATGGGTAAGTTGCGGTAAGGTTTCATTCATGAGATCCATCTCCTGCTCGAGTAGGGAAATGTCTTCAGGGTTAAGATCAGGAAGCTTCTTTTTTGAACGCTCCGGATCGGCGGCAAGCTCAGCACCGATCGTAAATAACCTGTCCTGAATCTCCTTAAGAATATTGGACTCATGAACACCGATTTCCTGGCATCGGATTAGTCCGATATAGGAATTTAGCTCATCTACGGTACCATAGCATTCGATTCGCAAGTGGTACTTGGGCACGCGTGTTCCCCCGATAAGGGAAGTAAGGCCTTTATCACCTGTTTTAGTGTAAATCTTCATGATTATCAAATTTGTTCAAAATCGTCACCCGACGCCTGCAATTTAGATAATCTTGGGGATACCGTTTTAATGTCTGTATTTAAATAATCGTTTTCAATAAGGCCGTCACGCATACGCACAATCCGGTGCGCATGCTGCGCAATATCCTCTTCGTGCGTAACCAGGATAATGGTGTTTCCTTTGCTGTGAATTTCTTCCAGAAGTCCCATGATCTCGATGGAGGTCTTCGTGTCCAGATTACCTGTAGGCTCATCGGCCAGGATAATCGAAGGATTGTTGATCAAGGCACGTGCAACAGCCACACGTTGACGCTGCCCCCCGGAAAGCTCGTTGGGCTTGTGGGTGACACGGTGACCCAATCCAACATTCTCAAGCGCTGCAGTAGCACGGCGGTCTCGCTCCTGTTTATTTGCACCTGCATAGATCAAAGGAAGCGCTACGTTATCTAATGACGTGGATCGCGGCAGCAAGTTGAAGGTCTGAAACACGAAACCAATTTCTTTATTTCGAACTTCTGCAAGTTCATTATCCGACATGTGGCTAACATTCGTACCGTTCAAGATATAATCACCCTTGGTTGGCGTATCCAGGCAACCCAGGATATTCATTAAAGTGGATTTACCAGAACCAGAGGGCCCCATTAATGCAACAAATTCGCCTTTGTAGATATCCAGTGACACAGATTTTAGCGCATGAATAACTTCAGCGCCGATTACATATTTTCGACCGATATCTTTGATGACGATTAATGGAGTTTCCATAGAGAAGCTTTTAGTTTTTGGATTAAGACTGTTGTACTTGCCGATATGTTACACCGGGCTTTACTTTTCTATAATTTTCGGCACCATAAAGAACCGGTCATTGTGCTCAGCGGCATTTTTCAATGCCTCCTCCACCGGCAGCTCAGCCTTGGCAACGTCTTCCCTCCAGACATTGTGGGTTTCATTCATATACACCAAGGGCTCAACTTCAGTCGTATCCAATGCATTTAACTGCTCCATGAAAGTTAAGATCTTACTCATCTCGTCGATTAAGCCAGGCACTTCCTGTTCCTTAATCTCAATTCTCGCGAGGTTAGCTACTTTATATATGGTTTCTTCGTTGATGTTCATCGCATTTATAATTTACTGTTTATCGTGTTGAAAACACTTTCCTTTAAGAGTTCATCTTCCTTCAAGGCAAGGTTATCTGTAAAGATAGGCTTATGAACATAAATATCACAAATACCTGGTCGGCTTCCATAGCGGGAGCCATCATCCCAGATAAGATCCCAGGCGTTGATGATGCTTATTGGAACTATTGGCACCTGCTTTTCAATCGCTAATCGAAAGGGGCCATTTTTAAAAGGCATTAACTTCGGGGGATAATATTCATCCTGAATGCCTCCTTCTGGAAAGATCAATAAACTCATTCCATTTTGCAGGTTCTCTCCTGCTCTTTTGAAGGCACGAAACGCAGAGATCTTGCTGTCGCGATTAACAGGAATGTCTATAGTTCTGAAGAAGATGCCCAGGACCAGGTTGTTTTCCAGCTCTGCTTTGCCCATGAAATGAAAGCGTCCATGTGCCAGCATGCAGAGGATCATGATGTCGAGATTTGAACTATGGTTAGCGCAATAGATATAATGCTGTTCTGGACTTAATGGGACCTCAAATTTGTATTTAAAACGGATGCCCCCAAGCATGCTGCAGATCTTGCTATGATAAACGCGGAGTTTGTTCAGTACATCATACCATTCAGACCTTCTTGATGCCAACCAGTAAAGTGGAAAGAAAAGGATGGAAAAGAAAGAGATAATAAAAAGGAAATAAATGCGGTGACAGCGTCTTAACAGTTTAAACATCAAATCAAAAGTAGAAAATAATTCAATTAAGAGGCCCTGCGGTATACCTGATTTCGAATTCGAATACCCCGTGTTAAGTCAAAAATCGAATAATACTGAATTGAATTGCCCTTTTTTATTAATTTCGGCCTCATGAAAGAAACGGTAGTTAGTGGGATTCGCCCGACAGGTAAATTGCACCTGGGTAATTATTTTGGAGCAGTTACGAACTTTGTAAAGATGCAGCATGATTACAATTGTTACTTTTTTATTGCTGACCTACACTCTCTAACTACACATCCGACGCCGGGTGATCTGCATGGCTATGTAAAACATGTGCTTGTAGAATATCTGGCTTGCGGCATCAACCCGGAAGAATCTACTATTTACATTCAAAGCGACGTACCGGAAGTAGCAGAGCTTTACCTGTACCTGAATATGAATGCATACTTGGGTGAGCTGGAACGCAGCACCTCTTTCAAAGATAAAGTCAGATCCCAGCCGGATAACGTTAATGCAGGCTTGCTGACCTACCCTACCTTGATGGCGGCCGATATCTTGATCCACAAGGCCACTAAAGTGCCCGTTGGAAAAGATCAGGAGCAGCACCTGGAGATGACCAGAACGTTTGGTAATCGCTTCAACCGCCTTTACAATGCAGAAACCTTCCCTGAAGCATTTGCATTCAGTTATTCTGAAAACCTGGTTAAAGTACCTGGACTAGATGGAAAAGGCAAAATGGGCAAATCTGAAGGTGACGCAAACTGTATTTACCTTTCCGATAGTCCGGAGGTGATCCGTAAAAAGGTGTCTAAAGCTGTTACCGATGGCGGCCCAACCGAAGAAAATCAGCAGAAGCCCGAAGCTATTGAGAACCTTTTCAATTTGATGAAGATCGTTTCAGCAGCAGATACGGTAAACTTCTTTGATGAGCAGTATAACAAATGTGCAATTCGATACGGCGACTTCAAAAAACAACTGGCTGAAGACATGATTATTTTCAATACGCCAATCAGAGAGAAGATCGAAGACATCGCAAAAGATACTTCCTATCTGCGCCAGGTTGCCAGACATGGTGCACTTAAAGCCAGAGAAAGCGCACAAAAGACACTTAAAGAAGTTAGATCGCTAATTGGCTTTAAACCTTTCTAATACAAACATATAAACTACAGAATACATGCATATCGCAATTGTCGGAAACATCGGTGCCGGAAAAACAACCCTTACAGGACTGCTTGCCAAAAATTATCAATGGGAAGCCTTGTATGAGGCTGTAGACAATAACCCATACCTGGAAGATTTCTATAGCGATATGAAACGTTGGAGCTTCAATCTTCAGATCTACTTTCTAAACAGCCGTTTTCAGCAGATCGTAGACATTCAAAACTCCACCAGGAATGTAATTCAGGATCGCACGATTTATGAAGATGCCTATATCTTTGCAGAGAACTTGCATGACATGGGGCTCATGACCACCCGTGATTATAATAACTATCGTGCAATCTTCGACAACATTACCTCATTCATCAAACCACCAGACTTGCTGGTATATTTGAAGGCTTCTGTACCGACCCTGGTGAATAACATTCAACGCAGAGGTCGCGAGTATGAAGCAAGCATCCGGATTGACTATCTATCAAAGTTGAACGAGAAATACGAAAACTGGATAAAAGGCTATAGTGCAGGCAAACTGCTGATTCTGGATAAAGACAAACTTGATTTCACAAACAATCCGGAAGACTTAGGGGTTGTTATAGAAAAAATAGAAGCAGAAATTCACGGATTATTTTAATGAAGATTATAGGGATTATACCTGCCAGATATGGCTCCAGCAGATTTCCAGGGAAACCCCTGGTGCAAATAGATGGCAAGAGTATGATTCAGCGGGTATACGAGCAGGCGTCGAAGTCAACACGTTTGGATGCTGTGATCGTAGCAACTGATGATGTCCGAATAGCCGATGAAGTAAATGCTTTTGGAGGTCGGTTTCATCTTACTAGTGCAGCCCATCAAAGTGGCACGGACCGCTGTGCAGAAGTTATTCGTAAGGAATCCGGCTTTGACGTGGTCATTAATATTCAGGGGGATGAGCCTTATATTGATCCTGCACAGATCGACCTTTTAATTTCTTGCTTTGATGCAAGTACGGTGCAGCTTGCAACCCTGGTTAAACAGATCCACAGCAACGAAGAGCTTCTAAACACCAACATTCCTAAGGTTGTACTTAACGCCTCAGGAGAAGCGGTTTATTTTAGCCGCCAGACCATTCCATTCGTCCGGGGAAAAGAAAAGGAACAATGGCTTGAGGAGCAGATTTACTACAAGCATATTGGGATCTATGGTTACACCGCTGCCACCCTGCTGGAGATTACCAAACTGGAACCCTCATCTCTTGAACTTGCAGAAAGTCTTGAACAACTTCGATGGGTAGAAAATGGTTACACCATTCAGACGAAAACAACAACCTTGGAGACCATTGCCGTAGATGCCCCGGAAGATCTACTTAGAATAAAGACCCTTTCTTAAGGGTTGCAGACAATAATAACTCAACTATGAAGCTGAAAATTCTCTTGGTATTTATCGGTGTACTTTCCTTGGCAAGCTGTTCAAGCGATCCTAAATCTAACACACGAAAAGTGGAAGTGCGGGAGCAAGTTAAGCAAATAACTAAACCCTTCAGCGACCTGGAACAGGTTGACACGTTCAGAGTGGTATTGACGGGCGACAAGCCAAAGAATATGATGCTTAAGTTCAGTATTATCGCTCATGATGGAAAACAAATTTATGCCCAGAATTTAGAAGCGAAAACGCTCATAGATCATTACAAGCAGAGCGTTGATTTAAAGAAAGAAGATAAGCAGCTTGCTTTCATGAAACAGGAATTTGATATGTTCTTCGAAGAAGACAACTTTCTGGAGCCAGCGGTTACCGAATCCGAAGAGCCGGATCAGTTTGTTCCTGACAAAGCTTTTTATGCGGAGTTGAAGCAGTCAGGTCTTAATGGATTTATGTATCGACTCGGACAGGAAAACAAGGTCTATATTGCCTGGTCCAACCGGGAGCAGAAGGTAAAGATCTACTACAAATGTTGCTAAAATAAGCTGTTGAGCTTCAATGGCTCATCTATGATATAGCGCCCTCACCTGCCTGCTGCAATTCATTTTTACAAAAGATAAACGCCCGGTTTAGTTAAAATTGTTAGCTTTGTATCCCGTACAAAAACAATTAAAAAGGCGCTAAAAGCTCTTTTTCCAACTCAACACTATGACAAAGTATATTTTTGTTACGGGCGGTGTTACTTCCTCTCTAGGGAAGGGCATCATTTCCGCATCACTTGCCAAACTTTTACAAGCACGGGGTTATAATGTAACCATCCAAAAATTTGATCCTTACATTAACATTGACCCAGGAACCTTAAACCCTTATGAGCATGGCGAATGCTATGTGACTGAAGATGGTGCCGAAACAGATTTGGACCTTGGGCACTACGAACGCTTTCTAAACAGACCTACCTCACAAGCGAATAACATTACCACAGGTCGTATTTACCAAAACGTGATCAACAAAGAACGTAAAGGTGAATATCTTGGAAAAACCGTGCAAGTTGTACCACATATTACCGATGAAATTAAACGTAATATGAGGATTCTTGGTGAAAGTGGCGAGTTTGATATCGTGATCACAGAGCTGGGTGGTACAGTTGGGGACATCGAGTCATTGCCGTTCATTGAAGCGGTAAGACAGTTTAAATGGGAAGCTGGCTCAAACAATGCTATTGTTATTCATCTTACGCTTATACCTTTCCTTGCAGCAGCAGGTGAATTGAAAACAAAGCCTACACAACACTCTGTTAAAGCTTTATTAGAGTATGGTATACAGCCAGATATCTTGGTTTGCCGTACTGAACATCATATTGGTGCAGATATCCGCAAGAAAATTGCATTGTTCTGTAACGTAAACGTAAATGCGGTAATTGAATCTATAGATGCATCTACCATTTACGACGTACCATTGTTGATGCTCAAAGAGCAGCTTGACAAAATTGTTTTAAGCAAACTAAAACTTCCAAGCAAAAGCGAGCCGAACCTGGATCTTTGGAAAGATTTCCTTGGCCGACTTAAGAATCCGACCTCAGAAGTTAAGATTGGTTTGATCGGTAAATATGTAGAGTTACCGGATGCTTACAAGTCCATCATAGAAGCGTTTATACATGCAGGTTCTAAAAATGAATGTAAAGTAAAGGTTGAGTACATACATTCAGAGGGCATTGAGCCTGAGAATGCTAAAGATGCCTTAGGACATCTGCATGGTGTTCTGGTAGCGCCAGGTTTTGGTAGCAGAGGTATTGAAGGAAAGATCGATGCCATCCAGTACGTCCGGGAGAATAATGTACCATTCTTCGGCATCTGCCTGGGTATGCAATGTGCGGTGATTGAATATGGTAGGAATGTGATCGGATTGAAAAATGCGAACACGACGGAGATCGATGAAAACACTGAATACCCTGTAATCAACATGATGGAAGATCAGAAGAACATCACCAATAAAGGTGGTACCATGCGTCTTGGATCTTATCCATGTGACATCAAGAAAGGCACAAAAGCTTTTGCAGCTTATGGAAAAGCCCATATTACGGAGAGACACCGTCACCGTTTTGAATTTAATAACCAATATTTAAAGCAGTACGAAGAAGCAGGTATGATTGCTTCAGGTATCAATCCAGATAGCGGCCTGGTGGAGATTGTAGAGCTTAAAAATCATCCATTTTTTGTTGGCGGACAGTTTCACCCAGAATTAAAGTCAACAGTTGCTAATCCGCATCCACTTTTTATTAAATTTGTCGCCGCTGCGATGGAGTATGCGAAGAAAAAAACCAATTAATTCGTTTAAAAATCAATAATGGATAGAAATACGTTCACAGGATTATTCCTGATCATGATTGTTTTAGCAGGATCATTCTACTTTTTCAAGCCAACGGAGGCAGAATTGAAAAAGGAAGCTGAAAGAATTACTGCTGACTCACTCAAAAGAACCGGCAATAATGCTGCGACTACCAAAATGCCAGCTGCCGCGCAGGCACCTGCACCTGTTACACCGGACTCCAATGCTTTGAAGGGGCCCTTCGGCTCAAACCTGACCGGTACCGAGCAAACTACAGTTCTTGAGAACGAGAAGTTAAAACTTACGCTTACCAATAAAGGTGGTAAGATCTTGTCTGTAGAGGTTAAAAATGAAAAAACCTACGAAGGAAAACCGTTGGTGTTATTCTCCGGAAATGAGAATAAGTTCGGTTTGAAATTGAACATCAATGGTAAGATTGTAAATACCAATGATCTTTACTTTACTTCTACTACGAATGGAACTGGTGTTACCATGCGTGCAAATTATAATGGTGACAAGTATCTGGAATACTTCTACGATCTTCAACCGAATACAAACAACGTTACCTTCAACATCAACTTAAACGGCTTCAATCAGCTTGTTCAAGGAAATGCGATTACCCTGAACTGGGAAGCTATTCTTTTGGAGCAAGAGAAGTCAGTTGCAAATGAACAGCTTTATTCTGCACCTTATTACAAGTATGTAGATGAGAATCCAGAGCACCTGAATTTCTCGAAAGACGTTAAAGAAGAATTAACGGAAGGCAAGATTGAATGGGTTGCTTTTAAACAACACTTCTTTTCAGGCATATTGATTCCTAAAGAAGGTTTCTCAAAAGGTGAGGTTGAGGTAAAGGTAACGACAGCGCCAGGACAGGTGAAATGGTATGCTGCAAATCTGGAACTACCTTTTAACCAGTTGGCTGCTCAGAGCTATGGCATGAGCTTTTATTTCGGTAACAACAAATTCTCGGAACTTCAAAAACAAGGTCACGACATTGAGAAGATTGTTGAAATGGGCTACTGGCCGTTGAAATACATTAACCGTTTTGTTGTACTGCCTGTATTTAACTTCCTTGAAGGTTTTGGATGGGGATATGGATTGATCATTCTGGTATTAACCGTGTTGCTGAAACTGGTATTGTCGCCACTTACCTACAAGTCTTACATCTCCATGGCGAAGATGCGGATCCTTAAACCAGAGATGGATGAGATCAAAGCAAAGGTTGGTGAAGATAACCCTACCCTTTTACAACAGGAATATCTGAAACTGTATAAACAAGTTGGTGTAAATCCACTTGGCGGATGTTTGCCGATGTTACTGCAGTTACCAATTGTAATGGCCTTCTTCTTCTTCTTCCCGAATCTATTCGAATTGAGGGGACAAAGCTTCCTTTGGATGCAGGACCTTTCTACTTACGACGAGTTCATTAAGTTTGGCTTTAGTTTACCTTTCATCGGGGATCACTTGAGTTTGATGTGTGTGTTAATGACGATTTCTACATTGATCTTTACCTACTTCAATAACCAGGTTTCGGGTGCAACAGGTCAGATGAAATACATTGGTTACATTATGCCGATTGTATTCTTAGGGGTGTTAAACAGCTACCCTGCTGGTTTGAACTACTACTACTTCCTGGCGAACATGTTAACCTTCGGTCAACAGTTTTTGATCAAGTCTATGGTGAATGATGAAAAGATTCATGCTATTCTTAAAGAGAACAAAGCAAAGCCTGAAGAGAAAAGAAAGAAATCTAAATTCCAGGCTCGCTTAGACGAGTACATGCGCCAGCAACAGCAGGCGAAAGTTCAAGGAAAGAACACCAAATAATTAGAAGCACCCCAAGGGGTGCTTTTTTTATGCAATAACTTTGGGCTGGCTTTTTTTGAATATAGCCTGCGCAATAAGCTGCAACTCTTTTCATAGCAGGTATTTTACCGAATAAACCAGACAGGCCATTAAAAGTGTTCGGAATTTCAGAAAGACCTTCTTCTAAATACATCTATTTTCAATGATGCCTTAATTAAACGCTGCTTTTTCTGTAATATTTGACATACAGAGCGCTGATTATCTTAAGAATTTGCAATTTTTATACATTAATAGCGAATCAATCTGAATATGCAGAAATCAATCACCTTTATTTTACTTTTAATTGTGAACCTGGCCCTGGCACAGAAAAAGCCATTGGACCATCAGGTTTATGACAGCTGGGAAAGCATTGCTACAAAGCAGATCTCCAACAACGGCATATGGACCGCCTACAATGTTGCACAACAGGAAGGTGATGCCCGGCAATACTTCAGCAATATGAGCACTAACCAAAAAATTGCTGTGCCAAGAGGTACAGCAGTGAAGTTCAGTGCAGATACCAAGTTTGCTGCCTTTCTGATTAAACCTCAATTTCAGGAAACCAGAACTGCCAAAATCAAAAAGAAAAAAACAGACGAGATGCCTAAGGATTCCCTGGGGTATATTGATCTGACCACGGCAGTGGTCAGCAAAGTGCCGCGTGTAAAGTCTTTCCAGATACCTGAAAAGGGAACAGCGCTACTGGCCTATCACCTGGAAAAACCAGACACCGCAAAGAAAGTGAACCCAGCTAGTCCTAAAGTACCTGCTGCCGCACCTTCACCAGCGGTTAAAAAGACCGATATGGCTGACTTGCTGGCAGACGACGACAAACCTGGAGCAGATAAAAAAACTGAAGGTACTGACCTGGTTTTTAAAAATCTACTTACCGGTGCCACGAGGACGTTTAAATACGTAACCGATTACAGCTTCAGCAAGAATGGAAAGCAGCTGGTATTTACCTGCAGTGGTTCTAAAAAAGACAAAGAAGCGCCTGCTGGCGTATTTGTATACAATACAGAAAAAGGTGGACTGAAAACTTTGATTAAAAGCAAAGGTACCTTCAAGAACTTTGTGTTTGACGAGGAGGGCGAGCAGATCGCATTTGTTGGTGAAACAGGTCCTGAAAAGCAGGAAATCAAATCTTACCAGGTATATTACAATGCCTTAAGTCTTGATACTGCGCAGATTCTTGTAGACAATGAGATCCCTGGTATGCCGGCAAAATGGAACGTAAGTGCAGATGGGAAACTAACTTTCAGTAAGGACGCCACCAAATTGTTCTTTGGCATTGCCCCGGTTAAAAAGCCAAAAGACACTACACTGGTGGACTTTGAACATGCTAAGCTGGACATTTGGGGCTACAAAGACGACTACCTGCAGCCTATGCAGCTTAAAAATCTCGACAGGGAATTGAAAAGAAGTTACCTGACCGTGATTGATATTTTCAACAGCGATCCGAAGATCGTTCCTTTGACAGATCAAAATCTGCCAGATGCAAGCCTGGTGAAAAAGGGAGATGCAGCTTATGTACTCGCAACCACTGACGTTGGTAACCGGATTCAAACACAATGGACTGCTGAAAGCATCCGTGATGTGTATTTAGTTGATGTAAAAAGTGGCCAGCGTAGAAAGATCTTGACTGGTATCAACAGTAACGTGATGGCCTCCCCTGATGGAAATTATGTGCTTTACTTCGACAAAAGAACCTCGGGTTGGTACTGCTACAACATCGCTGATGGAAAAACTGTACACCTGAATAAGGATCTGAAGGAGAAGTTTGCTGATGAAGAGAATGATGTTCCGGCAGACCCGTCATCCTACGGGCTTGCTGGCTGGGCAGAAAAAGATAAAGCCGTTTACATTTATGACCGGTACGACATCTGGGCTTTCAATCCAGAAGGTAAGTCAGCACCAAAAAACATAACCAACGGATATGGCCGAAAGAATCAAATCACACTACGTTATCAGAAGCTTGACTCCGAAGCGGAATTCATCAATAAAGGAACAAGTTGGTTGGATGCCTTTAATAATGTTACTAAAGAGAATGGATTTTTCCGAAAAGACCTAGGAAATACCAAAGATCCTGAGTTGGTTGTGATGGCTCCTTTCAAGTTTTCTGATCTTGTTAAGGCTAAAGATGCAGATCTACTGGTTTATGAAAAGGCGAACTACACGAATTCTCCGAATGTTTTCAGCTCATTGGACCTGAAAACAGAAGTTAAGCTAAGCGCAACAAATCCGCAGCAGCAGAACTATAACTGGGGAACTGCAGAATTGGTTAAATGGACCACGCCAAAAGGCTATAAATCTGAAGGTATCTTATATAAACCGGAGAATTTTGATCCGAATAAGAAGTACCCAATGATCGTGTATTTTTATGAGAAACTGTCGGATGGGTTATATAGCTATCAAGCACCGGCCCCTACGCCTTCAAGATTGAACATCCCGTTTTTCGTTAGTAATGAGTACCTGGTATTTGCGCCAGACATCAGCTATGAAACTGGATACCCGGGTAAGTCAGCCATGGAGTTCATCAACTCCGGTGTCGAAGCGCTGAAGAAGAACAGCTGGGTAGATGGCACGAAGATCGGCATTCAGGGACAAAGCTGGGGTGGTTATCAGGTGGCATACCTCATCACACAAACCGATATGTACGCTGCAGCCTGGGCAGGAGCTCCGGTGGTGAACATGACTTCTGCTTACGGCGGAATGCGTTGGGAAAGCGGCATGAACAGACAGTTCCAGTATGAGAAGACACAAAGTCGCATCGGTGCCACTTTATGGGAAAAACCTGAGCTTTATATCGAGAACTCTCCCCTGTTTTACCTTCCGAAAGTAAATACACCAGTTGCAATCATGGCCAATGATGCTGATGGTGCTGTGCCCTACTATCAAGGCATTGAAATGTTTGCTGGCTTGAGAAGACTTGGAAAACCTGCCTGGTTGCTCGTTTATAACAATGAAGCACACAACCTGGTGCAGCGACAAAATCGTAAGGACATCTCCATCCGCGAACAGCAGTTCTTTGATCACTATCTAAAAGGCGCGAAGGCACCACAGTGGATGGTGACTGGTGTACCCGCGACAGAAAAGGGAATTAACTGGGGTTTTGAACTCACCGACGCCAAACCATAAACTAAAATCTATAGCTTTGCCACTGCCGGACTCCTCCGGCAGTGGCTTTTTTATACCCTTATATGAAGATTGATAAAATCTTAGAATCATATGATTCCTTCAGGGAATCAGGCCTGGAAGATCGTTTCTTTAAACATCAGGATCTCATGCGAATACTGGATCGACATTCGGGAGATTTCAACACCGAGCTTGCAGGGCACTCCCTTGAAGGTAGGGAAATACGTCTATTGACGGTTGGAACCGGTCCATGTAAGGTTTTCCTGTGGAGCCAGATGCATGGTGATGAAACAACCGGTACCATGGCGCTGATGGACCTTCTGAATTTTCTTAAACATCAAGCTGGTTCTCCTATAAGCACCCTACTTTTAAGCGCCTGTACGCTTTACCTGCTACCAATGGTAAATCCGGATGGTGCGGAACGGTTTAGCAGAAGAAATGCACAGCAGATAGACATCAACCGTGACTATTTGCGAGCAGCAAGTGCAGAAGCAAAAGTTCTTAAAGCCATGCATGAAAAGATTAAACCCTCTTTTGGCTTTAACTTACATGACCAGTCGAACTTATGGGGCGTAAAGAACAGTACATATCCAGCAGCATTATCCTTTCTAGCGCCCGCGTTCGACGAGCCCGGCAGCCTGAATGACAACCGTGGTCAGGCAATACAGGTCATAGCCTGTATAAAAGACAGCCTTCTCGGCATGTTGCCTGGGAAAATCGGCTTGTTTGATGATACCTTTGAACCGCGGGCATTTGGCGATAACTTCCAAAAAGCAGGCACTGCAACCATATTAATAGAAGGTGGCAGTATAATTGGTGACCGGAAATTCCAGGAGGTCCGCAAGATGGTTTTTGCAGCGATTTTAGCGGGTTTAAGTGCAATTTCTTCAGCATCTTACCTTCAAAATACCACAGATAATTACCTGAGCATTCCAAAAAACACCAAATCGTTGTTTCATATTTTGATTTGCGATGTTTTCTTTCAGGGCATACGTACGAGCATTGGCATTAATTACGAACCTGTGCCGACCTCAGATGGGAACAGCATCGAATGTTTTTACTCAATTGAAGATATTGGTGACCTGAGTACTATGAACGCATATCAAGTGTATCAGGCAGACAAGATGCAAATCTATGGTGACATAGTCTACGATTGCCCTGCAGACTTTGATCTCGTACATGGCACCGAAACTATTTTAAGCTTCAAACAGGGGATTTTACAATCAAAATAATAATTTAGAACTTTCAAATATTAAATGGCATTAAGCAGAATCTGGTCAGCCTTTATCCTTGTTGCAATATTCGTTGCGTGTATTAAGTGTTTTTTCCTTGGACAATCAGAGATTTTTAATTGGATGATCGTAGGCAAAGCCGACGATCCGGGCAATCCACTCCATGTTGACGGCGTGATTGAGACCTGCTGGACTGCCGTAAATATCTGTTTGAAGCTAATCGGTATCATGGCACTCTTTATGGGCTTCATGAGCATTGCAGAACGAGCTGGAGGCATTAGGGTACTTTCGAGGATTATCGGTCCGTTCTTCTCCAAGCTTTTCCCTGACGTGCCTAAAGGCCACCCTGCAACGGGCCATATGGTGATGAACTTTTCTGCCAACCTGCTCGGCTTAGATAACGCTGCTACGCCTTTTGGACTTAAAGCTATGGAAAGCCTTCAGGAACTTAATCCAAATAAGGAACGGGCCTCTAATGCACAAATTATGTTTCTTTGCCTGCATGCTTCGGGGTTAACGCTTATTCCCGTCAGTATCATCGCTATTCGGGCTTCCTTAAATGCAGCTAATCCTACGGAGATCTTTATTCCCTGCATGATCGCAACGTTCGTGGCAACCATAGCCGCGATGCTGATCGTGTCTTTCAAGCAGAAAATTAATGTACTTGCTCCGGCAATTCTGCTTTGGGTACTTGGATTATCAAGTGTCATTGCCTTATTGGTACTTTACCTTACTTCCCTCAGTACCGAAGGCCTTCAGTCTTTTTCGGGAATACTCAGTAACGGTCTGTTGTTGTTCATCTTCTTCATTATTGTTTTGGGTGCTGTTTACAAAAAGATTGATGTTTTCGATGCGTTTGTAGATGGGGCGAAAGGTGGGTTTGACACGGCAATCCGTATTATCCCCTATTTGGTTGGAATGCTTATCGCAATTAGCCTGCTAAGAACGAGCGGCACTTTTGATGTAGTCATCAACGGAATGAAGCAGGTTTGTTTGTTTTTTCATGTAGACTCGCGGTTTATAGATGGGATCCCCACGGCCCTGATCAGACCACTGAGCGGTGGTGGAGCAAGAGGAATGATGATAGACACCATGACTACGCATGGACCCGACTCCTTTGCAGGAAGGCTTTCGAGTATACTGCAGGGTAGCTCAGACACGACCTTTTATGTGATCGCGGTTTACTTTGGTGCAGTAAACGTCAAAGATACCCGTTATGCTATCGGAGCTATGTTACTAGCAGATTTGGTTGGGGTAATCACAGCAATCAGCCTGGCCTACCTGTTTTTCGGGTAAGCAAGCATTAAATCAATAAAAAAAGATTGTTATTTACTCGGCTTGAGTGCCTTTAGCTGGCTAATGACCTTGTCCAGTATACCGGGCTCTATGTTCGCGTACTTGGAGAACTTCCAATTCGCATTCCCATCCAGCCATACGCAGAAGGAATGATACCCATCCAGTACAACAGCATAGGTTTCATGAAAATCATCGTGAATTTGCATGCAAAAGCCCGATACAGGCTTTCCTGCTAAATCAAATTGCAGATTTAAATAGTTGCTCAACATAACTTATATCCGGTTAGTTGATACTAAACAAAGCTGTTTGATAATTGTTTAAAATATCTTTCTTAAGCAGCGAAGTGGCCGTTTACCACATTGACAAGTTTATCAATGTCGAAAGGTTTTGGGATAAAGCCATTCGGAGGCCCGGGCAATGCGCTGTAGTTCTGTAGATTATGGCTTGCAGAAATCATAATAATTGGAATAAAATTAAAATGTGCATCCGCTTTTATTGTTTTACATATTTCTCGCCCGTCCATGCCGCTCAGCATCACGTCCAATAATATCAGATCAGGTCTTATGCTTGTTATAGAATCTATGATATCCTTACCATTCGTTAAAGTTGCAACCTCGTAACCCTCGTCCTCCAGGATGATTCTGATTACATCGAGTATATCATTATCATCATCTACCGCCAGTATTTTTCTCATTTCATTTACCCTCATTTCACTGAGGTCAAGCGATTTGTATGCCAATAATGTCATATAATAGAATAAATTAACATGTTACTAATATTATTAGCATCTTTATCTCATCAACCTATTCCGAAAAACGACATGAAATACGCCGTTGTAGATATCGAAACAACCGGTGGTTATCCATCCGGAAATGGCATCACTGAAATTTCCATCCACATCATGGAAGGGAATGAGGTCATCCAAACATGGGAATCCCTGATTAACCCTGAGCAATTCATTCCAAACTATATTGAAGCGCTTACAGGTATAAGCAACGAGATGGTGGCAGATGCGCCTGTATTCTCAGAAATAGCCCCACAAATAATTGACTTACTACATGATAAAGTTTTTGTCGCGCATAATGTTAATTTTGACTATGCCTTCATCCGGCATCAGCTTGCTGCATGTGGCTTTACGTTAAACTGTAAAAAATTATGTACGGTAAGACTAAGCCGGAAGTTGTTTCCTGGTTTGGCCTCCTACAGTTTGGGCAAACTGTGCAAGTCACTTGAAATCAATCTGGAAAACCGCCACCGTGCTGGGGGAGATGCTGCAGCTACAGCCATACTCTTCGGGATGCTCCTAACTGCTGACCGCGAGGATCATATCTTACGCTCTTTACAGAAAGCATCCAAGGAGCAGGTACTGCCTCCACATCTCTCAAAAAATTATATTGACAGGCTCCCGGACCAACCAGGGGTATATTATTTCCGTGATCAGAAGGGCAAAATAATTTATATCGGAAAAGCAAAGAATCTTAAAAAGCGCGTCTATTCTCACTTTAGTGGCAACAGCAGCAGCAAGCAACGGCAGGAGTTCCTAAAAAATATACATAATATCGATTACGATATCTGTGGAACCGAGTTGATGGCGTTTATTCTGGAGGCTACACAGATTAAAAAGTTTTGGCCTGAAAATAATCGTGCACTGAAGCGCTTTGAACAAAAGTATGCCTTGTATGAGTATATGGATCAGAATGGTTACATGAGGCTTGGTATTGACAAGTACAAAAAGCAATGTCCTTCCTTATATAGTTTCAACAGCCTATTAGATGGACATAATCTACTCAGAACTTTGATAAAAGATTTTCAACTGTGCGAGAAGCTATGTTCTGTCCAGCGAAATCGTACCGCCTGTACTGGTCATGAGCAAGGGAACTGTAACGGTGCATGTATTGGTGAAGAAAGCCCCTCTACATATAATGAGCGAGTGCAGGAGGCTATAAAGCATCTTACGGTCATGCTTCCCTCCTTTGTCATGATTGATCAAGGCCGCAACGCAGATGAGCAAAGTTGCCTGTGGATTGAAAAAGGCAAGTTTTACGGTATGGGCTACGTTTCTCACCACACGGATGTAAATGACCTAGATCTGCTGAAGTCTGCTTTGGATCCTTATCCGTCTAACGATTATATTGTGAATCTGATCCTCTCCTATGCAGAAAGCCACCCTAATAAACGAATAATGCTAAATTTTGAGCCTGCAAATCAATAAAATAGCGGATATTTTCGTTTTAGATTTGCTGAAGTACAAACGAACTTCTATCTTTGGCGCTCCAAGCGGATAGGCACCCATAGCTCAGCTGGATAGAGCAACGGTTTTCTAAACCGTCGGTCACAGGTTCGAATCCTGTTGGGTGTACACTTACATACACTAAAGCCCTGTAAACTAATCATTTACGGGGCTTCTTTTTTTGCGTACATACGGAATTACATACAGTGTAGTATGATCTAAGTTGACGTATACCCTAGTTTGCAACCTGGTATGACGCGCATTTAGTTTAATAAATTAAGAAAGTTGTTAAATTCATCATTCCGAGTATGTGTGTCGAAGTGTGTGTGTAATGAGTGTGTTCGACTTTAAAGACAATACCTCCATATATCGCATGATCCATTATCAACTCAATATGTTTTGCTTGTTTTAGAATTTTAGATTCTTTTTGAGTGTAGATGTTAAACCTAATAAATACAGGCACCGGCTTAGCGTTTGGTTCATGTATATGGACTATGCAATAGATAGAATCCTTGCCATTATAGTCAGCCCCGTATCCGAGTTTTATACCCTGCTTGGGCCAAAGACTAGTTCCTGGCAAATAGCTGTCATATAAAATATGCAGGATAGCTTCAACGACTGGACTTACAAGATCTGACCTCTTGATCATCACGACACATTTTAATAGGACGTAAAGTGATACTCCCCCGCTGTAAATCCGACAATCTCCGCGTTATAACTTAGACGTCCTATTTCGGCCTGCCAATCTAGTGATGTGCCTTTGGTGAATTTATTAGCGTATAGCGTTTTATCGAGCACTCCATAAATTCGTAGTGTAGTACTCGATGCATTCCTGTCCTTTATATCGTATTTTAAAGTGACTACATCGTCATCAGGGAAAGAATTAAGCTGTACTGTTCCGTCTTGTTGAAACCGCAACTGTAAAACAACTGGCAACGATCCAAATTTTGCATCAGCTGAATAAGTGTTTAAAGTCATATCAATGGGAACAGTGGGATTCTCATCGCTTTTCTTGCATGATGTACCTATAGCGTATACTATCATGAGAAGGAATAATAGTTTTTTCATGAGACGTTAATTATATCCCTAAACTACTGATCTGTTTTGGTATAGCAAAAGAAAAAAAACCACATTGCTGTAGGGGTTGGGTTGATTATGTGTGTAACCAGAAGTTACTCTCAAAAAAGATGTCATAACACTGCACTTGTGATTCTTTTCAGGTGTTTCTCTCGGTGATTTAAGGTAATAGTACAAACAAACTTTGCATCATCTTTGCCGTGATTCCGGAAATTGCTGCCATGGTAAGAATCATTTACTACACCCCGGACCTAGGCTACAGAATACTGGATCGCTGTACCCATGAAGAAGTTTTGTATTTAGAGACTTCTTTAAAAAATGCTAATGCAGATGTTGTATGCATAGTTGATTTCAAGAACAAGATTGTTTCAAACAAGAGTTCCGATTTCCTAGAACACATGGATAGGATTGATCATGTACTATTTGACGAAGACTACGTCCAAATTTAGGTCTAAACACGTCAAAACATACTGTATGCCAGATCCTTCTCCCTACGTTAATATACCGAAAGATGCTCACTCCGAGCAATTTGAAAAATCTATATGGACCTCAATAAGACTCCTTGAGCAACGAAAGTTACTACTAAAATTATCTAAGGATAATTCTCTTGATGTCGAAGATCAGATAAAGGAAATAGAACTCTACATAATTCATCTGAAATCAGCCTTTCTTACCTTTCATTAGGTCAGTCAAAGTGCTTTTTCTCACTTTGGCCTCGCTCCATAATTTTATGGAATGAATCCAGTAAAAAGAAAACCCCCACATTGCTGTAGGGGTTAAAGCAATAGCTATGATCTCCGCTTGGCTGGCCTTTTTACCAGCGGTTCTGGTTTCTCTCCTTCTCTAAACCAATCTTCGCCTAGAAATTCGTCAATTGCTGACCGTTTAAAAAGGAGCGTGCCAGCTCGCTTTGTGGAACCAAGTTCGTGCTTGTGCTGCATTACCCAGGTTCTTTCTTTCTTAACGTAAGCGCAAACTTGTGCTGTGGTCATCCATTTGGAGTTGATATCTTCTAACTGTTTGGCTAGATGGAGCACTGTATCGTGCGTCCTTTCCAACATATTGATCAGTACATTGTACTGCTCGGTTGATATTATGGTTACACCTTCCATGGCTTTATGTTTTAGTCCCTTAAGTTGAGAGTTTTTCTTTGTTGATTCAAGATTCATTGAAGATATCATCATTCGCTTTATCCAGTTCATCATCTTTCCGGATATCGTTCAAGTACCCCTGATGCACCTTCAAATCACTATGCCCTAATAACTCCATGGTGATCATTGGATTGTTGATCTTGTCAATAGCCATACGTGCGTAGGTGTGTCGAGCAATGTGTGATGAGAGGGGTTTGTTAATATCCGCCTTTTCCGCCAGCACCTTCAGAACCTTATTCACGATAGCCGTTGATGCCTCTTTCTTCTTGATACTACGTCTTTTATTTTCAAACTCACTTGCCTTTGGATCCGGTTGCCATTTATAAATTGGAAACAACCGCTCATGTTTACCATAGTATTTATCAACTATTGCCTGTGCCTTTGGTATGAGTTTGGCACCAACGTTTTTTTTTCCCCCACCATTTACCGCTACATACCGGCCGTTATCAAACTGATTAGAGTAAGCCTGTAAAATCGAACCAATACGGGCGCCTCGAAGATATATCTGCAGAAAGAAGATGTCCCGCACCACATCCTCTAATGAGCCGGGTACAAGGTCTAGTGCTTCTATTCGGTCCAGTTCCTCACCAGTAAGTTTTTGTTTTACCGTCCTGGTAGTTCTTACTCTGAAACGTTGTATGTCCTCTGAAGGCCGGACTCCACTGTATTTCGCAATCACTTGGCGGATGGCTTTTATCTTAACTTGGACAACATTATTGCTGTTTGCTTTTTTGACGATCTTGCCCTTAACAACAAGTTCCTGAGCAAAGAACATTGCCAGCTTTTCAAACCATCTTATATTCACCGCAGCAATATCTACAGAGTCACTATTGAAGTATTGCTTCAGCACTTCTTTATATCCTTCAAACCTCTTGTATGCACCTGTTTTCTTTTCAGCCTTAAATCGTTCGAGTTCCTGAGCAAGAGCGTCATCTAGGGTCATTACAGTTTTTTTCCTAAATAAGTCATCAAAGGCAATTTCACCTTTTCGGAGTCTAAACAAGTCTGCTTCGGCCTTAAAGTATTCTTCAGCCAGATAGCTGTTGATGAGTGCAGAATTTCTAGCCTTTCCTTTAAGTTCATGATTTCTAAAATCCCATTCCTCTCGCTTGCACTTATGAATTACTTTACTTTTCCGTATTCGGTTTAAGGTGTATCGGATTACCACCGGATGAGATCCATCGGTATAAGTCTTAGAGATATACAGGACTAATTTCAACGTCACATTCATGGGATTTTCTTTATGTTGGCTATTCTGGTCTTTGGCTTCTCTATCAGTTGAAGGAATATCTCACTTTTAATAGCTACCTCCCTGATCGGTGGGTTTGTTGAAAGCCAGTATTTGTACATAGCTAGTTCAACCAGAAATTTGTTGTTCGTCATTACAAAGCCCCCCAAACATGAAGTAGCATGAATACGCATGCCGCGGCTAGGCTGATTGTAGATAGCTTCAATGCCTTATTCATCGCTTGCTCCTTTCTCAACATCTGGATAAATAACATCCATGAATCCCATGTCGGTATCGATGTCCCATTGTACATCTGAAGGCGAACCACTGTGAGGTACTTTTTCAAGCTCATCCCTCATTTGTTTGAAATTTTGATGTTTCAAATAATCCGTAAATACCTGGACAATTCCACTTTAGTAACAATCTTTAAAATGACTTAGCTTCTGGATTGCATAATTCACGTCTGCCTCATTGATTGTGATTTTAACAGCTCTACCTTGCTCTGAAGGGATCTGCTTGTTTTGGTTTTTACTTTTGGTACTTCGCATGACCTTTAAAATAAAGTATCCCGGTCGCTGCGAAGTACCAAATAACTCTTTACAGAGAAATAGGAGAATGAGGGGCTACCTCTCGACCGGGAATATTGTTAATAAATGATGTCTGTTTTGACTCTCTGTTTAAGGTTGATGATTCTGTTATTTGATACTTCGCATCACCAAAGTAGATAATAGAATCATAAATCTCAAATTTATTTACACAATCTCTTAGGCAACCATGATGCCAGCAAAGCCAAAAGCGCTTAAAAGGGCTTCTATCGATACTTCTGTATAATAAGCATTGACTTACACATGGAAATTATTACCCATGGTGTAAATAATACACCGTATTTTGCCGCAACTATCCTTTATTCTATAGCTGTCGCTCTGAAATCGCCGTATTTGAGTCCACGCATAATATCTTCTCTTAATGAGAATAATAGGTTTTTGTAATAAAGGTAGGGCTCAATGTTAACCCCTGGACCTGAGTTTTCTTCAATTATCCTCAAAAGGTCTTTAATACCTGCGTCTACATTGATCAAATGATGATTTAGATTTTTCCCTGTTGCAACATCTGCAATAAGCTTAATAATTGAATGATTGATGTCCGACATTTCTTCCATATTTTTTAATTTACTTGTGCTCCCTCATCAGCATTAATTAACACCTGTATTACCAGTAGTGCATTATTACTTAGCAATAGCGTTGAATGATGTCCGTATTAGCTTAATGTTCTTAATTCTTGTTACCATCCGCCTTTAATGGACTAAACTTAAAAGCCGCCAACATCTTCTTCATAAAAGTATCAAATTCCTGCTCCACCCTGCATAGATCTTCTAATTTCTTTTTAATAGCATGCTCAGGATAAAGGAGAGTGAAATTAGTGTGCTTTTCCATCCCCATCGCTTTAAAGACCACACGTTCATCACAGTCCATGAATTCCCTAGGAGTGTACCATTGCTTGGTTTCGTGAGAATAGATGATACAACCAGCCTTAAACGCTTTCATAGCTAATTTTAGCTTATCCTTATACGCTTCGCTATTCTTATCCTTTAAATCGTTTTGCATCATGGTAGGTTAACGACACGAATTTACTAATATTATTAGCAATATCTGTTCCGTGCAATGTGGCTATTGTGCAAATCTTTACATTTACTTACACGAACAACCCGTATATGACAAATTTTTGAGCTGCCTTGCTACATTTGTGGTGAGAGCGTAAGGGATTGGGTAGCCAGCATTGGCTGCCCTTTTCTTTTTCATGCTTTCAACTCCTCAACAAGGCAAACTATTTCTCGCTTATTTCCCGCTTTACACCACAGGTTACATTCAAGGTAACAACAGTTTACATTGAATACTAATCAGATGATTATCCGCTATTTTCGCTGCATCAAAAACCAATTATTAACATGAAACGAAATTATTTTCGCTCTTTTATGTTCGTGGCTCTGGGAACCATGATCATAAGCTGCTCCAAGGAAGATGGACCAATGGCTAAGCCAGATGAAAAGCTGGAGACTACGACAAAGGCTGCTGTAACTCAGGAGTATTCCTTTACCTACGGCGCTGTTCTACCTCAACCGGGAAGTACTAAACCCAGCACCATTTACTTTCCGCCCAAACCTGATGATCCATGGAACTGGCCGAGCTACCCATATACCAAGATTTTAACACCAACATCAGAGTATCTTGAAGAGACCTGCCTGGTGGATGTTTCCAAACTCGAAAATGGCAAAACCTATAGTCAACTTACGAATGGCAAGCTTACAATGGGATTCTTCCAATCGCCGTATGATGGAGACTCTAGGTTTAACCTAGTTAAATTAAAATCTAACAGCGCAACTGGTTGGAATTCCTCATGGGGTGTATCGCCGAACGTAGAAGGTGAAAATCCGGACGTATTTTATGCCGGAATAAATCGCGACGAACTGGTAATATATTTCTCAAAGCCACTTATTGAATTCGGCTTCGAAGTAGCTCCAAATCGCAAAAATGGTGATCACCAAATTTCAGCGCAATATGGAGACTGGTTGTTTGACGGCGCAAAAGGAGGTGCAGGGGTAGTAAGTAGAAGTCCAGGCGGAGCTAAACTGATCGCAGTCAAAGCAACAAAGCCTTTTACAATGGTCATGATCAATCTGGGGGATCATCCTACACAAGATATTCCAGCAAATGGAATCGCTCTCGCTAACTTCAGATATAAGCTTGCTAAATAATAAACAACAACAAACATAAACCATGAAAAAACATTTTATTACCGCTTTTGCCGCGGTAGGTCTACTTGCGACATTAAACTCCTGCTCAAAGGATGAATCCTCTGTAACTGATCAAGGCACAAAGCTTTCTAATACAGCTGCACAAAATCCGTACGAACTTTCCTTTGGCGGTAGAATTGCAGATTATCCCGCAGGAAAAGACGCACCTAAAGCTTTAATTTTTCCTAATCCCCCGGATGACCCTTATGGAGGTCCTAAATTTCCTTTCACAGTTATCCAGACTCCCACACCGGAGTATCTGAATGAGACCTGTTTAGTTGATATTTCAAAACTAGAAAACAACAAAACTTACCACTCCATCCAAAATGGAAAACTTACGATCGGCTTTTTCAGTGGAGCTTCCGGCGGTTCAGAAGCAAGACTTCTAAAATTAAAATCATCCAACGAAACTGGATGGACTTCAGCTTGGGGCGAAGCACCTTACGTTCAGGGTGAAAATCCAGAAGTATTATATACAACGATTAGCAGAGATGAGCTAATTATATATCTGTCCAAACCATGTATTGAGTTCGGATTTGAGATCGCCCCAAATCACAAAAACTATAACCATAGATTTGGTGCATCGTACGGCGACTGGGTTTTTGATAGCAATAAGGGCTCAGTAGGTCAATTGGTGACAAAAAGTCCATCGGGCGCACGTTTGGTTGCCGTGAAAGCAACAGAACCATTCACTATGGTCACATTAAGAAGCA
The DNA here is from genome assembly GCF_051965375.1 of Pedobacter sp. SAFR-022. Taxonomy (NCBI): domain Bacteria; kingdom Pseudomonadati; phylum Bacteroidota; class Sphingobacteriia; order Sphingobacteriales; family Sphingobacteriaceae; genus Pedobacter; species Pedobacter sp. SAFR-022. The sequence continues at coordinate 191,037 of NZ_JBQCME010000002.1, read as the reverse complement.
GTGATAGTCCAACTGGAGATGAGCCAGTTGAAGGCCTCGCAATTGCAAACATTCGCTATAAACTTGCTAAGTAAGTTATAACCTTCATCCAAAGCCTCTCAGAAATGAGGGGCTTTTTTTTGGGTTAACTGATTTAGCTATGCCGTCCGAACGTTGATTTGTGCTTAACCTGAGCTTAATATAGGTCAGGTATCTTGCACTCAATTAATGGTACACTTTACTTCAATTACCTACCTTTCAATAGCGGCGCCTGGATGGGTTCCGCTTTTTTATTGGCTTGGAACCAAAAAAATGATTCTGTAAATTGTATTTCAGCATGGAGGATATGGAAGTTCACGACAGGGAATCATTTATGATCGTTTTCCAGCAGCGGTTTAAAGGCTTCATTGAGAGTATTGAATACGAGTACAGGCAGGATCTTGATGATCATAGGTACTGGCTCCGACTCAAGGAAGGATTCACAAAGCCTGATTTTACCACGAGTGGGGTATATCCGTTCATCAATCAGATGCAGCGGGTGTTTGACGATGAGCTGACCATTTGGGTGCGGGCATATGACGAACCAAAGGAAACGTCCTGGTCTGTTGACGTTAATGGGCTGTACTAAATACCGACTCCTTTCTTCTGCCCATCAACCCATGCTACGTATGCATCAAACCACCTGATAGCAGGGTTGCTCTGTATTTTTTTATTTCAAAATAAATTACCACGCTGAACAGATACAAGGCTATACTATATTTACGAAGGTCGGATGGCCGGTAACTATCATTGCCGTATAGTTTGAGAGCGGGGGCATAAAATACATGAGAGCGTTAATTTAATCAGCCCCCGCTTGTTTCTCCAACAAAAAGAACTAGGTTATAAAACAATTTCGAAAATAGGGCACCAACCGTACAATGTGAAGTAGTTCGCCACAGGGTTCATGTAACCTCTACTATCTCTCAGGTTTCCCCTGGCACCCAACATCCTGCCCGATTTCCCAACAACACCATCGATAGTTCCATTGATTGAATTCGATCCATCACCGTTTACACCATAAGTAAGTCTTGTTCCTGTTGCTGGTACGGCCGATAAAGATATTTTAACAACGTCCGGACCAAACAGACTCACTGATGTGATCGACTGTGCGGCTTGCGAAATTGTTCCAAAGGCGCCATTTGTTTCGTTCACAACAGAATATAGATTGAAGCCAAAGTTTCCATCCGGCAAGGGGCCAACGGTTGTGGTGTCAAATACCAATGGTCTAAATGGTGTATAAAATTTAATATACACATCTGTTCCTACAATGAAGTGTTGTGTCGGCGATATAGGTAATACCCTTTCATTTTTAACTGTAGCATTATACAGGGCGATACCATAATGATTACCCATGTTTCTATAAGTCTTAGCTGGAGCGTGCACATAGTCAGCAGTGTTGTAGTCTGCCTCATACATAGTCTTAGCTAACGAGACGCGTTCATCCTCTAAGGCTAATTCCAGCTGCTGCATTGCTATTCTTGGATATCTGTAGTAGGCGTTATGACTGCCAGTCTGATACATAATCATCTTAACATGATTCTTTTGCCCTGTGATCGCCTTAATGTCTACATTCAGGTCATTTAGCAACGTCTTAAGCTTAGATTTGTATAGATTAGGGTTCCAGTCGCCTAATCCGTAGTTTGCTGGTACACCTCCAGTTCTGTAATCTTCTTCACCTTGGGTCCAGATAAATGCCGGTACATTGTAAGGCTTACCCGCCGCATCTGCAGTTGCTTTTCCTGCTCGGATGTTGTTTAGCAATGTTGTGTAAAATGTGCTCCCTTTTGATAACTGCAGAACAGATCTTCCACCAGCTCCACCCAAACAGGTCATCATACGGAAATCAGATGGAAGGGCTTTGTACTCCTTGCTCATAGCCAGGAACATTTCAGCATAACCACCATTCATATCTTGAACATTCGCATGCGCTCCGGTTTGCGTGTATGCGATCGGAACAATCTCTGTAAATGTTGAAGGACCCGCATCAGTGTTTATCGACAGAGATTGACCGTAACATGGCACCATCCAATAACCTTCTGGATCAGGCGTAATTAATAGGTTTGCATTTTGGCTAATATCTCCAACATACGATAGCTTCATCTGGAACTGCAGGCTTGCCGTCGATGAACTCAATGCAGACATTGGAACGTCAGATGTGACATCTTTATAAGCTGCACCGCCTTTAATTGATGACCATGTTGTTTCCGATGTATTTATAAAGAGACCTCCCGTGTTGTAAATAGCTATGGTATCGCCTGAAAAAAAATGAAAGTCATTTTCTATTGGGATAGTGTTTATGCCTTGAGCTACGGGTAATTCAAATTCCCCTTTATAAACCAGAACGTTTTCAACCTGCACAAATCTTTTAACAGATAATATTCCGCCGGCAGGAACAGCTATAACCAATTCAGAAGGACGACTGTTAATAGGTATTTTAGAATCAATCCAGTATGCTCTGTCTGGAGATGACAATGCCCCCTGGCTAGATGGTTTTGCATGCCCAAACAGAATAGTTTCTGCTAGAGCTTTTTCAACTGAAACAAGCCTACTATTCAACTCTTTGCCTGATTCCGCAGAAAGAACTTTTTTGTTATCTCCAATCGTAAGGCTATTAACAATATCGGAAGGGGATAACACTTCTTTAGCGACCTCAAAGTTAAACCTTAATTGAAGAGCAAGTTCCGTAGGGGGAGACAAGGTGGATATTGCTGTATTGCTCACGACATCTGTCTGTGATGCTTTTCCCTGTAATAGACTCCATCCCGGGCCATCTACTTTAGATATTATCGCGTCTGAAGATTGTATTGCTATGATATCTCCAGGGTAATACTGTAGGTCCGCAGTAGTTTTAACACTAACAAGTCCGGCTGTAACTATTGCAGAAGTTTGAGAATGATAAATAAAGGTTAGACCATCTGACGATAAAGTAAAACGTTTTATTCTTAATGTCCCTCCTTGAGTAAAATTTCCACCTATGGATTTAAGTGTTGCTCCTTTACCTAAAGAATTCGTGTAAAAATAGACTCTGTTGACAATTGTTCCAACAGAAGATCCAGCTAGCGGATCTGACCCAAGAGAGAATTTACCTCCCTTTAGATCGGGTGCAACTGGAACCAAATTTCCATCCCCATTGCCACCATTCCACCAATATTCTACCAAGCCTGATGTTGTATTTATTCCAACTTTCTTGTGTAGTCTGATTACGGCAGGCACTCCAGCATTAGCAAGGGATATGCTTTCATAAGGGCCATACCACCCATCAAGGTTGCCAGGATTCAGTAGTTTAAATGATTTTGCTATTGAGGTGCTGTTAGCCATATGTGTTTTTTTATGTGTTTATCTTGTATTTATAGTCCGTTAGCTTTTAAGGCTGCATTTCCTGATCCAGTTTTACGATCCATACTCTGAAGTGCTTTTTCTATGTTTTCTAATCTTGTAAGGCTTTCAGTATTGTTAGCCGTTCTCAACGTATTGGCTGCTATTTGAACACTATATTCCAGGTTGCTCTTGGCAATGGAAAATGCATCAAAATGAACTTTGTTCGCTTCTGCCAGCAACCCATTTGTTCTATTTACTCCAACCAGCACCCCGTTCATAGCGCCTGCGATTACAGTACCCGTTTCCTCAGTGATATTCTTGATGGAACCGGTGAGGGAGTTGTTGTTTGAGCCCTTACCACCATCCTTTAAGCTCATGCCAGTAGTTTTCTCCCAATTCTCCAGATCTTTCTGGGCTTTCTCAGCGGCTTCTGTGTAGGATTTTCTTAATACCGCAATTTCCTTTTCAGTCAGTGTCCCGTCATCAGTGGCTGCAGCATACTCGTCATAGAAGGCCTGCAATTGCTTCCTGATCAATTCCCCCTTAAAGCCGTTCAATATTGACGTGCGTATGGTGTCCTCGAACGTTTTACCGAAATCATGTGTACCATCAGTAAGGGCGCCAATGAAGTCATCAGCAATGGCATCGAGGGATGTGCCGATTGTCTCAGCTTTAAGGTTGTTGGCAAGGTCTTTTGCGGCTTCAGCAGATTGGATTAGGTTCGCCACTATAACGGCTGTTTTCTCGTCTAGTTGCTTACTATCCAACAACCTTTGCAGTTCCTCCAGGCTTTCAGGTAGCTGCTTGTGACCGCTTAGTTGAAACGTTTTTTCAAGGAATGAGCGCGACATACCCGGCAGGGAGCCACCTTGATTGTAAGTAGCGATAATTGCATCCTCTTGCTTGTCTCCAGTAAGGGCATACCGGCCTTTTAACTGCTCCTGGAATTTCTTTTGATCGATTGTAGCCTGTGCAAGTGCAGCCTGATACTCTTTAATCCTGTCAGTACCATACGCCTCATTGATCAGCGATATCTGCCTTTCAAGAGCCTTATTCATCGCTTCAATCTGATTGGTCTGGACTTCACGAGCATAAGCCTGTTGTTCAGCGTTCGCCTTTAAGTCAGCGCCAAGTACATCAGATACAGATTTGAATGCGCTGAATGCTGCGCCGAAAATTCCAAGACCTGCACCTAACTGTCCAAGTGCATCTCCTTTGCCCTGCGCATCCTTCAGGTCCAGCATACCTTTCTTAATATTCCCAACCTGACCAACAACGTTACCAACGGTACCAAGTAGCTTTCCAAATCCCTCATCAACACCAGACACAGCTTCAGCAACGCGGTCGATCTGATTGGCCAGGTTAATTATTCGTTCAGGCATACGTTCAGCAATCTCACGTTTTGTATTGCCAAGTAGTGTTCTGATCTCTTTTGCTAGCTCTTTGCTGATCTTACCGCTTGCCATTAAGGCGTTCAGCATATCTTCAGCGTTGGATACCACCTTACGAGCATTTTCATCAGATAACCTGTCTACACCTTCAAATAGGGCTTTGAATGAATCCAGCTTTTTAGCGTTGGCATCATCGAGTGCATCCAGTTCAGTTTGGTACTGCTCAGTGCGCAAAGCCTTTGATTCAGCATCATCACCAAGTAATAACATCTGCTTGTTGTACTTTTCAGTAAGTACCTTTCTTTTCTCCTGGTAGGAGAGGAAGTCTGCAAGCAAATCATCCTGCGCTTTCTGCTCAATGATCCTGGCTGCCGCTATTTGCTCATTCAACAGCTTCATTGCAAATGGATTCGCTTCAGCTTCATCTTCGCTACCACCTTTGGCTTTCCCTGGGTTGGTCAAGTCCTCCATTTGCTTTTCAAGCGATTCCAGGTAGTTTTTGTCTACGTCAATTAGGTTCTCATATCTCGCCTTGGCTTTATCTTCCCCAATCTTGGTTTTTAAATCCTCAAATTCAGCGTAGTATTTAGCCTGCTCATCTAATGAGGTCTTTAGCACTTTGGCTTCAGCCTTATACCGGATCTCCTGTTTTTCTTCAGCTTCGGCAGCACTGAGTCCGCTGATGTTTACTTTCTGCCCTTTGCTGTCTTTCGCATTATTAAATGCAATCGCTTTCTCCCTTAATTTACGGTACTTTTCTTCAACGCTAACAATTTCCTGCTGATCGGCCGCTTCTTTACTGGCAACACCTTTACGGGTAAGCGCATCAATTTCAGCTTGCAGGGTTCTTTGTCGGTTTAAAGCGGTTTCCTCTGCTTTGGCAGTAGTTGATCCGCCCCCTTTTTTAATCCGAGCCTGAAGCGCCTCAATGCGTTTAGCGATATCACTTGTTGCATCAGCTGATCCAGGTAGCTTCTGAAGTTTGGTAATTCGCTTTTTGATGTCGGCAATAGCAGTTAATGCACTATCAGCAATCTCTTTGTTGCCAGTAACCTGTTGCCCTTTAATCTTTTTCAATTCCTCACCTACACGTTCCCGTTCAGCGTGCAGGCCTTCAGCAAGTTTGAAAAACGACTTCACCGTTTTATCATTCGATTCCTTCAGTGTTCCATTCTTAACACCTTCCTCAAAGGCTTTATAATCCCGAACCGCCTGCTTGTACGTTTCATTAACCTGACTGTAAGTGTTACGAAGTTCGCCAAGGCTGAGTAAAGACACATCCTTCTTTTGAGATGCTTGCAATGCGCTCTGATTGTTCTTACTGCTATCTCTAAGGTCGTAAGCCTTACGTTGTGCTGCAAGTGAACTGTTGGTAAATGTTAACGCATACCTAATGTTTTCGGTAAATGATCCCCTGAAGAACTGACTCAGCTCAATGGCTGCATTCTTAGCTCCACGTATGATAGGTTCAAAAAGATTAGTACTAAGTGCAGATCCCTCACCGGCCAAGCTTTGCAACGCTGATTTCAGGCCATTTAACTCGGCATTCAGTCCATGTATTCCATCGGCGGCTTTATCCCCGTAGGCCTTATCTAATTGCTCAGCTAATTTAGGCAACATGTCACTTGCCACTACAGAGCCAGATTCAAGCAGCTTGTTTAATTCTTGCTCAGTTACACCCATTGCTTTTGCAGCAAGAGAGAATGCACCCGGTAATCGCTCGGATAACTGACCACGTAGTTCTTCAGCTTGAACATTACCCTTACTAATCATTTGTTGCAAGGCAAGCAGGGAACCCGACATTTGATCACTGGATAAACCCAAGACAGCACCAGCCTTAGCTACTGACCTGAATATCTTTTCTGATTTATCAAGGTCAAAGTTAGAAGCCCTAGCGGCACCGGTAAATGACTTATAAGATTCAGCAAGAGCAAAGTAATCAAGCCCTAAATCTTGTGCTAGTTGCTTTAATTCAGATAATTTATTTAATGCGTCACCCTCAGAGCCAGTTATAAATGTTAGAGGGTTTTTAATCTTGTTGAATTCAAGTGTTGACTGAAAGATAAACTGCAGTGCCTGACCGGCTGATAGATACGCTGTTGCAAGTCCAGCTAAATCCTCTGCGGCACCACGTAATGCACCACCGTAATTACCAACGTTACGCTGATGATTACCCATTTGTGCATCAAACGCCTTTAGCTTATCATTGAGATCATTATACTCTTTGATTTTACGTTTCATTGCAGGGGTTTGGTTGTCAAAACCACCCTGAACACCTCTAATCCTTTCGCCTAACTCTTTTAACCTCTGCTGAGCTTCCTTATATGAGCCAGAAAGTGCTACGTTAGCCGCACGTGCCTTTTTCGCCTCTTCGGTAATCTTCTTCTGCTCAAGGGCATGCTCCTTCAATGCAGCAGCAGCTTGCTTATCCTTGATCGCTGCCTCGGTAAGCTTTTGGTTTAATTCTCCCTGAGCAACCTTGTTGGCTTGCACCTGTTTGTTGTAGTCCTGAAGTCCAATCTTACCCTGAGCAAAGGCATTCTTTAGTTCCTGCTCAGCAATCTTCAGTCGCTCAACTTCAGTACGGCTTGCCTGTGTTGCAATCTTACCCTGCTCCAGTTCGTTCTTTAAAGCCTGATTGACCTGGATCAGCCGTTGAACTTCAACACGTGCATCAGCTAAGGACTTCTGTAAGGCAAGTTGTGCCTGCTGGTAGTTGGAGATGGGTTTGGTGTCGAGTGTTACTGGTTTAACAGTAGCACTAGCTTTCGCTAAATCTGCCAATCGCTTTCTAACTTGTTCAGCAGTCTTAGTAAAACCGCTGATGTCGATTCCAGCTTTATAGTTTAATTCTCCAGGCATGCTTTATTTTATTGAGTGTTTTAATGCGGTTCTTAATTCTGATTCCATGTGTCCTTCTGATCCGGATATTACATCAAATCCTTTAGCCTCAACATAGTATGCGTATTCCATCCCAGCCACAACTATCAGCATGATATCGCCATCATCGAGTAATAAGGCTATTTCTTCAGCGTATTTGATGCCTTGAGTAGTGCCGAGGTCACCTTCTGCAAGAGGGGGGAAGTATTTATCGATGATTCCGTGATCTTTAACAATGACATACCCGATTGAGCCTCTAAGGTTCCAGGTAATGTTCCCGAAGCCGCCTTGTACTTTGGTCTTTTCACGAGAACGATCAACTGCTTTTTTGCCGACTACCTTCAAGGTTTCTACCAGCTTGTTTTTCGCGTCCTCAACAAACTGATCAAAGTGACGATCAAGGGCTTTAAAGTCGAAGTCTGCAGTGATCTTGAGCATGCGTTTAATTTAAGATGGGGTTAGGTGCCAGGCTGCTTTTTATGAAATGGATTCCGGCTTTGTAGGGGATTACAACTGTAGAGAAATGCTCACCATTGTTCAGCCGTAGAAGGTCCATAGCTTCAATTTGAGCCCAGGCGTAGTATCTACCTTCGGTATCGTGGTAGTAACTATCTGTACCTTGCGAATGATGATAGATATGGATTCCAAAGTTTTTCGAACTTTCTCTAAGCTCCCGTAGCTTGTCAATTTTGTTCTTCTTCCACAATTCAGCGATCAGCTTTGCTTTTTTGCGAATAACCTTCGGCACGCTCTTGTCGTTGATGCTAACTGGGATCATGCGGTAAGTGTTAGGTTAGGTGACCCAGCCCGTTGAGTGGAAGTGATTTGGCTATTAGAAACAACTCCAATGAGCTTTACAAAGAAATCACGCCTTTCTTCAGGTGAAGCAGTTTCAATTTCCTGTTCGATTTTGTCGAGATTAGTCTGTAGTAGGTTCTCAATTCTTTGTTTAATCGGTTTTTTACGTGGGGGGCGTCCGAGCGGGTAGCCCGACTGACCTGGTTTAAACTTTGCCATGATTTGTATTTCTCGTTTCCTGATGTACAAATGTAGGTGCCTGATTCTCCCCTGATAAATGAGTTCATTTACCTGATATCGGTAGTAAGTAAGGCGGAAAATGTATGTTAAAGTGTATGTATAGATCGCAGTTCTAGCCTGAATGGTGCGGGAGTTAGGATTAGCGTACTCCTTTGAGGAGTAACATAGGATCTAGTGCAGTCAACATCGACGGAAAAAATAGTGTATGTTCGTACATTTGATATCATGGGGGTTTTCGACTTTAAAAAGACATATGCTGGAACAATTTTTATCAATAACAATAAGCTCTCTTGCACAATCTCTTTTCCTGAGGGGAGCATTATTTTGAGTATCATAACTGAAAATGGCGAATATGGCTTCCCTTATGAGGTTGTAGCATCTATTACGGGACTTCTCTCAACTGAGAAAGGAATAATGAAATTTAAAGCATTTGAAAATTTCACTATATCAACAAGTGGAGGATGGAATCAATTCGCACATCACGAGTTTAAAGTGCAGGACTTATTAGTTACGGATATAGATGGCGACTTGAACCTAAATGCCTTTAGGCACTGTAGAGTTTATTATGATCGGTTAGAGTCTATAGGCCGTTACATCGACATTGAACATAATGGAAATGCCTTTTCATTTCAACCGACTTTTGAACGAATAGATTTTTATGAAGAGATCGACGGGACGGTGTCGTTATTTAATCCTGTTACATTTAGATGGTCAAAATCCTCAAACCGCGTATTTAGCGTCCAAGTGGAGCCTTACTTCGACCTTTTGCTTTCAGAAACAAAATCCTTGGATTTAATTGCGCCCGAAATTAAAAGTGTAGGATGGTTTGTTCAATTGATTTTTGGAGCTAAACAACTTCCGATTGACTTATTGTTATTTGCTGAGGATAAAGCCAATAAACCAGATAAGGATAGAACCTATTTCTTTTTTACAAAGGAGCTAGTTGAATGGAAGCTTAAAACTAAAACTCCAAAAGTCGATCAGTGTTTCATATCGATTGAAGACATAAAGGAACAAGTCAAACATTCATATTTGATCTGGAAGAGCTTTACCTCAGCACAAAAAAAAATCCTCACTTTATATTTCAACGAGATTAATTCTAGCCAATACATCTCAGACGATAGGTTTAAAAATCTATGTTCTTTGGTTCAGGGCTTAGCTGCCTTTAAAACTACTATCGACATTCCTGGAATAAATGGAGACATGAATAAAAAACTTCGTTACTCTTGCGTGCCTATGCTCGAACTTATCCTGTTAGATGTATTCGAGCATAAGGTTCTCTTTAAGCTTTTTGAAATCATAGGTCGACAGCGCGACCACTTTCAGCATTTGAATGTGAAGCTAAAATATGATTTGGATGATGATCCATCGGAATTTAGGGCTGTAAACGGGTTACTAACATGTATTATAAAGTTTCACATTTTAAAGGCTATTGAGTTCCCCGATGGCAAGATAAGAGACATAGTGAAAAGAGATCTGATGTATATAACTGAAGCGTGTCGGTCTCTACAAAAAAACATTAAACAACGATATTTGATTTAGTTATGCGCCCTTCAGGAAAAATGAAGAACATCTTAGGTCAGGGTTAAAGAGCAATAATCATGTGGCTAAATTTGACTCTTGATAAAAGATAATAAGTCAAGTACATCTGCTGTTCCTAGGAAGTCTGGGATTACTTTATTCATTCCATCAAGCTCGCTAGTTAACTTGAATTCATTGAAAAACGCAGCTCTTTTAGGCTCATTGTTTTTGAAGTGGAATCTATTCCCATGTGCCATTGCATTCCTTAGATGCCGTAAAAACTCGAATTCTGGACTATGATTTGATAAGTTCGCCTGTTGAATAAGATCACCAATGAAAACGATTGAGTGAATCAATGTATTATTCATTATGTAAACCATTTCGTTAGTTTCAGCTAAAAACTTTTTAACATTTTTTTCAACAGGATAAATTCGCGATCCTGATTTCGAGTAAAGAGTCAGATTGCCAACTTGGCCAAAGGTTTGTAAATCAAATTGAGTTCGGTAGGGAGATGTGAGATATTGTATCGTGTAGGTATGTACAACTACCAGCATTTCTGTTTTTTCAATGTATGCGATAATCTCATCCCTTCCAATAGCCATATTTCACAATTTTATTTTCCATGAAAGTTAGATATTCTTTCAGTTATATGTGCAACTATAAAGATTACTTTGTCTCCACAAATCTCACGAATGGATTATCTAACTTGATCCAGTCGCCCATGTTACTACCTCGTGCGCGCCAGTCTTTAAGCCACTTGTCCCGGCTTATCTCATCTTGCAGCTCTTTTAATTTCTCCTTGTCGTTCGCCTTTATAGCATCAATGATTTTATCCTTGATTTCCATACTCTATTGTTTGGTTACTTCTACCTCAAATGTATCGTCGGTATAAAGAAGGCTGAATACATCACTTAAGGTGATCGTTGAGCCGTTTAAGAGGAACATCCGACCTGTATCACTTCCCCTTCTGAATAGTAGCTTATTTCTCTTTAAAATGCTCTTAGGGGCTCTGCCCTTCAATACCTGCATCAAACTTTCAATCTTTTGTGACTTATTCATATTTGGCCCTCATTTCTACTATCCTGTCAAAATCTATTTTATTGACTTTACCGCCATTAGCCACATAGATGTTTTCTTCCGGATCTGTATCACTCCACTCGATACACACTGGAACTGGCATTGTCTGGACAACTTCTCGTTTGCTGATCTTCCCTTGGATGAGTGAAGCTATCAGCTCTATTTTATCCTTCTTACCCCCGATAGCTTTAATCATAATAATACTCCTCCATATTGTTAATTCTTCCTGTTGTTTCTAAATGACCTATTGCCGGCAGCGTCCTCAGGTATCTATGGAACTCATCCTTACTAACCATTTTATTATTAATGGGGTAAGTGTTTCCATTAGGCTCCTCAAAGTGAATTACCATTCGAGGCTCGATATCTTTCGCGGATATCCTGCCGGTCATTAGATCAATAATCTGTTGTATCTGCTGCTGTTTGTTCATATTCTCCATAAGTAACTGTAAATGACTCCACTGGATGTGCTGTGCTTACCTTCTCATACTCTTCTTTACTGGCCGGGTGATTGTTGATGAGGTAAACATTATCGGAGCCATATCCTATGCAGATGCATAGATCTTTTGGCTTTAAATCATCTTTGGAAACCGAACCATTGATCAGTCCAATAAGCTGATTAATCAGCTGTTCTTTAGTTTGTTGCTTGCTCATCTTGGTCAAGTATTTGCGTAATTAATGTATTCAACTGATCCTCACTCATTCCTTCCAGTTTCGATTTAAGCTCAATTTCACTCGATACACTGGATAATGTTGGCACTGCGTACTTTAGAAGTTTTTCAATGAAAGACAACCTTTTCTCAGCATCAAGCACCTTAACATCTTCCTTCATTTGTTCCCAGTTGTCATCAATTAGATCATGTATTCGGCTTCTTAGATCGCTTGTAATCTTATTAGGCGTTCCTGGCATTCTACCTCCTGTTTTTGGCCTTCCAGGTGGCCTTCCTCGTTTTTTATTCATTTCCATTCTGTTCTATTTTAGAAATTCAATTATTGCTTCTGCTTCAGCAATTACCCTATCTTTAAACCGCGGATTCTTCCACATTGGGATGATAAACTTACTGTAGTGATTGACCAGTTCGGGATTTTCAAATCCCAGATTATCACTGATTAAAGTTCGTAGTCCAGACGCCAACTTAATAGACTGGCTTATTAATTTGTGGGGGGCTATTAGGTAGTACGTAACTGCAATCACAAAGGGCATTGTTTCCGGCTTTGGATTGTTACGGATAACCAGGTGTCGAACAATCCCAGGTGTCAAACTAGGTTCGCTTATTATTGGCGTTGCAATTCTTATACATTCTTCGTACACATCCGGGCTTACCTCCTGCAGTTTCATATGAACAAGCCGATTAAAGGTTGCTTTCATTTCTCGTCGATTAAAAACCGTAAATGGTTAATTTTCTTAGCCTTTTCTTCTGGTGTCATATACCGGTTTGCTTTTACGCTGGCGATCTCGGCTTTTAAGATCTCAACTTCATTTTTCCTGTTTTTTGTCATGCTGCTATGTGTTTGTTTGTTAATAATTCGGATTTTAATTGCTCCAGGGCATCAGTGTAAAGTGATAGGCTTAAATGGTTAGTAGGTAGCGTTAATTGCACACCTTGCCATAATGAGCCAATGTAGTTTCTATGCTTATCTGGGATATCCCCCCTACTTTCCAGATCTGAATAGTATTTCTGTAATTCAGCTAGTTCATCGGGGATCCTAGACGGTGCTGGATCCTTCACGCGCGTAGTGACCGTAGAAAAGTCTTTGTTTAGCTTATCGCCTGATATTTTGAAGTAAACAAACTCGTTTGATAGGACCTGGCTCATTATCACCCGAGCTTGTTCGGCTTTAGAAATAGGAATAATGATTTCATCGTGTACCGGAACGAAAATGATCTCCGCAGCTATCAGCTTTCGCCATATTTGCGCCATTACCTTTACTTCGGTGGTCTGCAGTAACCATGCTAAATTACTGTGTGGTTTATCCTTTCCATGTGGATTTAAGGTCTGCGGTGTCGCCTTGTATAGATTAATCCATGTGATCCAATCCGCAGCGCCAAACAAATTAGAAAGTGCATTGCTTGGTTTACTGAAAAGGATTTCAAAGAATTTCTTTTTTGCCTCGTCACGTGTCTCTAATCGTGCTTTGGTCTGCAGTTCAACATAGATGTCTTTTCCAGAATTAATCCATCCGCTATACTCATTTCCCGGTATAGCTTCTCTTAGTATTTTCCCTAATAAAGTAGGCTGCATGCAGGCAACATCCAGGGATGTGGTTTGCTCTCCATCAAGTAAAAGGTATGGCCTGTGTGACCTATGGAAATTTGAAACAGGACTGTGAACTCGGCCGGCAAACTCATCTACTTTAAAAAACAGCTCCGGCCTATCCTGTTGGTACTTTAGAAATAAATCAAAATAATCAGTCGAAGCTGCACCCGGCGGCAATGAAACACTTTTGAGGTGGTTTAGTATTACCTTGTAAATAGGATCTTCAGGTAAAGGCTTAGTTAGTAATAAACTTAGATCAATTTTACCTGGCTTCAGAGCCTCGTAAAAGAAACGTTTATCCTTTTCGGTGACTCTTAACTCTCCACTAATTACAAGTGCTAGTATTTCATCTTTCCTTTTAAAATCCGGAAAAGTAAAAAACCGTTCTTCTATTTCTTTACTTGGAATATGCACCGGCTGTAAATCGTCAAATTCAGTTCTTAGTCTTAAAGAGAACACCTGCTTTGTTCGTATATAAATGGTAAACTTTTGTTGTGGTGTCATGGAGTTGGTTAATCAGATTTTAAATCACTCATATTTTGTTAGTCAGTAGTGTTAGTTAACAGTGTCGGTTAGTTAACCCCTATATATAGGGGGTTTAACCAACTAACCAACCCTTTTTACTCTGTTGATAGTTGGTTAAAATAGTTGGTTAACCAACTGTTCCTCGCTAACCAACTCTACCTTATCCGCTAGTTTGTTAAGCGTCATATTACCTTTTTGACCTTTGAGCTGAGTGATGTATCCCTCTTGTACATAGAAAGAATGGAATACTTTTGCTCGGCTCAAATTCATGGGATCTTTTTTCGGCTCATAACTTACCGTAGACCATGCCGCCATGAAGCTGTTTAAGAAATCAGTGCTTTTTAATTCTTCATCATTCTTGAAAACCTTAGTTAAAACACTGTGATGTAAAACCGAAGGGACTTCAGTAGGTAGATCTAATTTTCTTCTAATTGGCGTTCCTTCTTCATTAGAAGAGGACCAGTTTTCAACCATGTAAGGCGTTCCATTTTCGTCACGATTCAAAGCAAATACATCAAAAGGCTTCCCACGGGTAAATTCTGGCTCTACTACAATCTCCTTAAGGTCATTTTGACCTACTTTGATAACAGTTTCAGCCTTATTAACCATCTCTGACCCTAAATGCCCTCTGGCGTGATCATTGCCTTTGTTTTGGTGAAGTATCGTTAGAATATGGCAGTTAAATACCTCCGCCCAGCGCATTAAGTTAGTGGCTGTGTGAGTAGCCTCTTCCGGACTGTTAATGTCAAAGACTAGATCACGCACACCATCAATGACAATCAAATCATACTGACCTGTTTGCATCAACGACTCAATAATATGTATGCGGATGTCAGGTGGATGGATCTTTAAATCGTAAAAGGATAGGTTTTCAGAAGTTTGAAGTCCGGCAATTGATAGTATCCAGCTTTGGGTACGGCTTCCGTAGTATAAGCCTTGTTCAGTGTCAACCCATAACACCCGAATACCCACCTGGATGGCTTGTGCTATAATCCAAGCAGCTACGGTAGTCTTACCTGCCTTTGCTTTGGCAATCAATAAAGAGATGGACTTCTTTGTAAGCATGGGAATACCACCAATTTCGAAAACGATTTCAGGTGGTGGTATGTCTATTCCCTGGGGTATTAAATGCTTTGCGGCTAATAAAGCATACTCTTTGAGTCTATCAGCTTTGATATCGCTTGGGTGTTGTAGGAGCCCTTGCTTTATAGCGTCACTGTACATCATGCCGATATCCTCAATAAAGCGGTCTTTCGTTGGATCCAACACGTTAACCGGTGGCGTTACATCTTCGCACTCTGTTATTTTAAACCCCATGCTTCCTCCTTTTCCACGACTGCAAAGCATAATGGTAGCACCTGTTACCAGTGATTTGACAAGGACATATATAAGCCACGTACAGTGATCCGGATTGAACCATCCTGAGCAGCGGCAAACAAAGGGTGCAAATTTCTACCTTAGTATATAGGCTGATTTGTCTCCTTGTTAGTGGCCGTTTAGCTTGGAATAATGCTTGCTTTATTAATTTTTTTGTATCTTCGTCCTTGTCATGCCCACCATGATCAAAAGACTTTTTAAAAGGAGCAGTCATTTATTTGGTTGCTCCTTTTTTCAATTTAGTCATTGACGACATTGCAGCGTCTACCTCTGATTGTTTGAAGAAAACCGTGCGACCCACCTGGTAGAATGGAAACACGCCATTCTTTTTGTAACGATGGATTGTTAGTTTGTTTACTTTCAGGTATTCTGCTAATTGTGGGATGGTGAACCGCTCGTCTTGTTGCAGATCGATCTGGCCGTTGGATTCTGAAAGTGATATCTCGTGATATTTCAAACACGTATTAACACAATCCATTATAATACCTCTCAAGGTGTGAATTGGCACCGAAATGAAAACGGTTTCTTGGGGATTTTGTGCGGTTGCTTGCATAACATTTTGTTTTGTTATGCTAAGGTGTTAATGTGTATCTTCCGTAACTTCCAAAAGGAAATACCGGAAGATACTAAGGGTACTTTCGTTTAATTTACCTTACATAATAAGGTATGTATGCCCTTCTCGTACTGAAGATAGGCTCTACTGATCTTACTTTCTGCGCTCCTCAATGTTCTATCGGTAATATCAAGATTGGGTATTGCTTTGTTAACTAGTTCGGCTCTTTGCGCATCGTTTAAGACTTCGTTAATGACACCAAGAGAAGATAATTGATCAATCCAGGCTGCGATACATGCCTTGCTTTTCGGACCTCTAACAAACTCACCTTCTGCATTCAAAATAGGTGGTTTCACTTTTTTAAGCACATCTAAGTAAGGCTGAGGATCAATTCCTGTTTTAAAAAGGTTTGTTGGCTCTACAGAGACGCTTGATTTATTTAGCTTTTTGGTAATAGGAAATTGGTCTTTTGTTTTTAGGTAGTCCAGCGTTGTAATAAAGAAATCATGAAGTTTCAGTGCCCAGCCTCTTTTGATTTCCATTGCATCAATCACGTTGGCTTTAAGTATGTATTTTGCCTCATTAACAGTGTGGATTAGATCTCTTACATAGGGGGTGTTTCTCACAATCTTAGACTGTTCATTACAGTGGGCTTTTATTGCTTTATCTTCAATGTCATCAATAATTGCAATGATGTCATTGAGCAGCTCTTCATTTTCTTGAGGATAAGCTATATTCATCCAAATGGCCTGGGTAATTCTCGAATTGAACTCCTCGGTAAGCCCGGCTTTAAGAACAAAGATCCAAGCTCCATTCTGATTCAGGTATTTCTTAAAATGACTCAACAAAGGCTCTATAGATTCGGTTTGCACTTTCACAATAAACAAAATGACATCCTCATCGTCAGCATCAGATAAGAAGTCAAGCAAACTCCTCAAGTGCTTTATCATTTCTTGTTTTTGTTCTTCGAAAGGTAGATTCAGGAAATACTCTTCGAATTCAGCCATCTCTTTTCTTTGGCTGACACTTCCTTTATTTTGGATCTCATTCATAGCGTTAATCTTTATAATCCTAGTTTTTGCATTGCTTCTGCCATCAAAATAGCTTTATCTTCATTGGTTGCCCTCAGGTATTTTAAAAAGGCTGATTCACTTTTATGTCCGGTACTATTCATTATCAGCATAGTAGGTACTCCTTTATTAAACATATTGGTAGCATACGATCTCCTGCAGCAATGCGAGGACACGTATTTATATAGTGGCTGAGTGGTTTTGTTCTGAGTGTTACCTTTTGTATTGGTTACAGTTTTAGGCTCTGTAAGTCCAGCAAGCCTAGCTACAATCTTGATGTATTCATTAAAACGCTGATTTGATATTTGGGGTAGCCCTTCCGAGTATCTAGCAAGGACAGGTTTAAGTTTTGCCATTACTGGAATGCTAACCCGGCCACCTGTTTTAATTTGCTTGACTTTAATAAAATTACCGTCAATGCTTTGCAGGTCCAGGCATGAGAAATCTGAAAAACGGAGACCACTCCAGAAACCTACCAGAGCCAAATCACGTACCTTTTCTAAAGTACTATATGAAACTTTGATTTCCAGACCGTCTTTAGTAATCATCTCAAATCCGTCCGGATCAGATAAATCAAGTGAGGCTATCTTGTCAATCTGTGTATCATTTAAGTATATAGTATCTGCTTCATACCCTGGTTTCACAAAATCCTTAGGCTTAAAAGTATCAGGAGCCACCTCATTCATTATACTTTTAATGTCTTTCACATAGCCCACGAAAGTTGAAACTTCCTTTTGCTCCACATCGAAGCAGTACCGCTTGAAGTTATCATAAAAATCTTTGTTGACAGTTTCGAACGGTAAGGATCCGAGCATCATATACCCCATGTACCTTTTTACCGCAGCTAAAGTGTTTCCATAGTTTTTGATGGAGTTGTGGGTAAAACGTTTCCCGGCATTACGCCCTGTGCTAATTTCCCTTTTTCCAGATTTCCGTTCTTCGATAACCATCTGGTAATAGGAGACAAAATCATGCTCTACATCTGACGGCAGTTCCTCTACTACCTCGACTTTATGCTTGTGAATCTTATCAAGTTCAGTTCTGAGGTATTCTTTAGTTACTGGAATCTTGTTTGTCTTTGCGGTGTTGGCAATGTTCTGAGCATCAAGAGCGATTTGTTTAAGATTGGCTCTGATCGCAGATGCATATGGTGCGCTCTCACTGATCAGTTTATTTACATCGCTTTTATCAGTTGGCTTCTCTTTGGTCCCAGCTTTATAAAATTTAGGTTCTATCCGAATGCCAGTATAATACTGCAATCTTTGACCGTAAAACGAATAAAACATATTGATCGCGAGTTTTCCGCTCCCGGTTGCCCTAGGTTCTAAATAAAATTTCGGTAATGCCATAACTGTATGTAAGTATTCAAATATACATACAGTTTTACTGTAATCCTAAATATATTTAACGATACAAATCAATATCTAATTAGCTATAACGCGTTAATTAACAATGATTATCAAGGTTTTTGTGAGATGGTTGTAACTTGTAAAAAGTGTATGCATATCTAAATTATACACCTGTTGGGTGTACGAATACTTAGTTAGAACCCCTGCAATTTAGTTTGCAGGGGTTTCTTTTTACCCTTTATTCCAAACCGGTACCAGACCGTAGCCAAATCTCCCAATTGTTCACCCGGTATGTATAGCCGATATCTTCATTGTACCTGCTTCTCACAATCTTCCAATGCAGCTTTTCAGGAATGAATTCCGGGACTGCTAGGCCCTGCATCTCCGCTGCAAGCATATAGAACGCTGCCCTTGATGGATGATCAGGGCCAACAGCATTCAGACATCCTGGGAGCTGCTCCATGTGCAGCAAACGTTTTGTAACACCGATACAATCATCAAGATGGATAAGATTAACTGGAGCTAAGCCATTCGCTACACCTTTTTTTCCGGCAAAAAACCTTCCTGGGTGTCGCCCTGGGCCAACAAGTCCACCGAAGCGTAATGCAGTTGACCGGCCATCGGGCAATTGCTGTAGTAGAGACTCCATTTGTAGCAAAATTTCTCCAGAGCCAGTCTCCGGATTACAGCTTGAACTTTCATCCACAGACTGCCCGGTATCTCCAAAAACACTTGTGGAACTTATAAGAATCGTCTTCTTTATGTTCTTAGACAGAATAATTTCAATTACCTGTTTTAGGCCGTCAATGTAGCTTGTATTCGCAACCAGCCTCACGTTAGAAGCGATGACTAAAGCATCACAGACCCAGAAATCCGCCGCAGGGTCGAGTGGTTCAGGGCCACCGAGTTTGATTACGCTAGCTTGTATGCCAGCCTTATGAAGTGCTTCAAACTTTTGTTCAGTGGTTACCGAACCATGAACTTCAAGCCCATCTTCTAACAACGACGTACCTAAGGCACTGCCAAACCAGCCATAGCCGAGAATACTAATTTTCATCTAATCTAATTTGCTGTGCCCTTAGAAATATACAACCCAGTCACCATCCCCCATGATCACCTTAGCAGCCAAATCTAGGAAAATACCATGTACCAGCAGCCCCTCAATGTTGTTTAGGGCTGCCGACAAACTTTCAGGGTCCTCGATTAAGCCAAAATCAGCATCAATGATGTAATTCCCATTGTCAGTGATATACAAATGCCCGCTCTTTTTTCGCAGCACCGGACTTCCATGCAGTAGCTTTACTTCTTTCATGACATGATTCACCGCGAGCGGAACAACCTCCATCGGTACGGTAAAAGCACCCAACTGGTCTACCAGCTTTGATGAATCTGCAATAATGATCTCCTGTTTAGTCATTGAAGCCACAATTTTCTCCCGGAACAGCGCTCCGCCCCCACCTTTGATGAGCTTGAGATCTGAGGTGAATTCATCAGCCCCATCAATGGTGATATCGATGGAGTGTACTTCATCAAAGCCCAGCAGTGGTATGCCAAGACTTTCTGCAAGGCTGGCGGTGTTTTCAGATGTTGCAACAGCTTCAATCTGCAGACCCTGCCTTACAAGTTCTGCGATCTGCTGAATGGCATAGTACGCTGAAGAACCTGTACCTAAGCCTACAATGCTTCCGGGTTGCACAAACTTAACCGCCTCGAGTGCTGCTATTCTTTTTTCCTTTTCTTTGTCAGATAATTGCTGTTCCAAGTTGTACGGGTTTAATTATAAAATACCAAGATTGTGCCACATCTAAAATGGCCTTTCAGGTTTTATATCTTTGACGCCTCCTTATTAATTTCATGCAATAAATTATCCAGCTCGCTGGTACATTTCTGCATTCGTTCTATGATCTGGGCACTTTCAACGCTGTCTGTACTTGTTTTTAGCAGTTCAACAAGTGAAATGATAGAAGCCACGGGTTTTCTGATTTCATGAGAATTTAACCAGGATACCTTCTTGAGCTGTTCATTCTGCCGGATGATCTCTGCTTCCCTTTCCTTCCGATCAGTGATGTCTGTGAAGTATACGGCGATACCATCTTGAGTTGGATAGCAGGCAACGTGCAACCATTTCTTCAACTTCCCATAGTAAGCCTCAATCTTTGTTGGCAGCCTTTCTTCCATTGCACGAGTGCCTGCCTGAAAGATCACCGATTCCTGCGCATCGGGAAAAACACTCTTTACACTTTTACCAATTACTTCAGCTGTTGTACCTGTCCTTTCATAAAAATTGCTGTTTGCACTGGTGATCTCCCAATCCCGGTTTACAGTGAAATAGCTGTCTGATATACTGCTTAATGTACTTTCAAGATTGATCTGGCTTCTTACAAGATCCTGTTCGAACACCACGTTTTCAGTAATATCAATTACAAACACCATTATTGCTGGTTTTTCGTCCAATATGGTGAGCAGGGAACTGATGTTCACATAGATCTGTTCACCATTCTTTTTCAGGTGACTCCATTTCCCGAATTCATAACCCGCATCATTAGATTTCGAAAAGAAATGCTTCACTGCCGAAATCTCCTGATCCTGATGAATGTCGAATATGGTCATGTCTAGAAACTCCTTCCTACTATAGCCATAATAGAAACAAGCAGCGTCATTCACCGAAATGAACTTAAATGACTCCGGTTCGAGAAACCATATTGGATAGGGATTGGAAAGGTACATATTCCTGTACTGCCTTTCACTGCTGACAAGGTTATGCTCGAACTTGGAGATCAGCATACCTAAAAGTAAGGCGGTTACAAAGACATAAGTGATGCCTTTGGCAGAGTTCAACAAGGTAAACAGGTGACCCTCTGCATTCAGCTCCATTGACGTTAGTACGCGATCACTTGCTAAAATCCATGCTATTCCGAAGATCATGTAAATAATCGGAATAGCAAAGCGTCCGCTTTTTAGTTTAAAGAATGATTGCATAATCTGGGTCAGTCTAGCAGCAGTTCCGCTGAAGGAATATGTACTTAAATATAAGAATTACAACGCATTTGCTTACGTCTATAAACAAAAAAGGCCCGCAGTTGCGGGCCTTTTCCTATTAAAAGCAGATTACTTATCGCTATTTTTTTTCTCAGTTACTTCAGTACGAATCTCTTGCGCCAGGTTTTTCAATTCCTGCATTGCTTTACGTACACGTGTACCAGCAGCGCCGTTACCTGAGTTATAAAATTTGTCCGCGTCAGCTTCAACTCCGGCAACAAGTTCTTTTAATTTTGAAAATTTTTCCATGCTCTTTTGAAATTAGTTATTTGATTATGTTTTAAAGTTAATAATTATTGGATTTCCTGCAAATCAATTATTCATCAATTGAAGGTTTTTACAACGCCTTTTGGATATTAAAACCATTTACTACTGATTTTGTTAAGTTCCTAAAGTAATAATTTTAACTAGAAAAGCTTAATCCTATGGTAACCAACGATAAAAATCCAAAAGAAAATGCACCCGGTGGAGAGAACTATGACATCAACCACCCACAGAACCTTACCACCCCAGACTACAACAGTACCACAGAACACCGCGATACTGATGACCTTCCGGGCGTCGAAAACCTTAACCAATCCAACAATGGCGATCAACCAATGCCTGACAATGATGGATCTCTAACTGGCACCCCATCTAAAACGGATCTCGGAAATTCTCAGAAGCCCGAAGAAGATAAAGCTGATGATGGCTTAATCGCCACTTAAGCCAGGGACTTCAAGCTTGTCCCACCTGCAAAAACGCTCAATTCATGTATAATACCACATTTAAGCGCAAAGTTACTCCGCTGATGACCCACAGGAAAGTCAAAACAAACCGGGAAGGAATACCCCTTCACTTTTTCCAAAACAATATCATAGATTGTTCTGCCAAAAGCTTCTCCTGGGTCATCAGCTTTAGTTTTGATGTTGCCAATGATCAATCCTTCAAGTCCGTCAAGCATTCCGGAGCGCTTTAGGTTCCAAAACATTCTATCCACCCTATAGAGGTATTCGCCCGTATCTTCTAAAAACAAGATCTTTCCTCGGGTCTGTAATGCAGATTTGCTCCCAGACAAGGTTTCGAGAATACTTAGATTACCACCCACCAACTGACCACGCGCAGTACCCATCCTATTATATGGTTGATATTCGGCCCGATAATTCATCTGCCTTCCCATCAGTGCATCTTTTATAGATAAGATTGTCTCAATTTGTATCGGTTCAGCCTGCTCCCATACATCAGGGAAGCTGTTACACATCTTGGAATGGATCGAGGGCATGTTCAACAGCCTATTTAGATGACTATGGATTACGGTAACATCACTGAATCCAATAATCCATTTAGGTCTTTTTCGAAGAATCGCGAAATTCAAGTCATCGATGATCCGAACCATGCCATAGCCGCCTCTTGCACACATCACAGCATGAATCCCAGGATCATCAAGCATCGACTGCAAGTCAATCCTTCGCTCTTCATCAGTACCTCCAAAGCTGAAATCCCGTTTCCCAATGGTGCTACCTACGAGCACCTTAAAGCCCCATTGCTCCATTTGCAATCTTGCAGGTTGAATCGCCTCCAGGCTGATGTATCCGGCTGGACTGGTGATTCCGATAGTATCCCCAGGCTTCAAATAAGGGGGAATGATATGCTTTCCAGCACTATTCTCAATTTCAGCAGCAAACCCTTGGACGGCAGAGCCGGCTGTCAATACACTTATGGCAGAAAGAAATGTTTTCCTGTCCATCATTATAATCTCGAATTCATGGCTGACAAGAGCTTAGAGCACATCCTTTAACACGGTCCAGACGTTGTCCGCGAGGATCTTGTGCCCTTCTACCGTTGGGTGTATGCCATCACCCTGGTTCAATTCAGGGACACCACCCACGCCTTCCAGTAGAAAAGGAATGAAGGCAGCGTTATTCTTTTTAGCCAGCCTTGGGAATATTCCTTTAAAAGCATCCGCATATTTAGCGCCCATACTCGGCGGAACCATCATACCAGTGATGACAAGCTTCGTTTCCGGGAACTTGGCATGCACCTGATCAATTATAGACTGTAGGTTCTTTTCGGTTTCCTTTACATCCAGACCTCTGAGGCCATCATTTGCACCAAGTTCAAGTACGAAAACATCCATTTGCTGTTTTAGCAACCAATCAATCCGGTTTTTACCGCCAGCCGAAGTCTCGCCGCTCAGACCAGCACTCACCACTTTGTATGGCAGGTTCAAAGAATCTATTTTTTGCTCAATCAGGTAAGGAAAAGCAGCTTCAGGGTCTTCCAAGCCATAACCTGCTGTAAGACTATCCCCAAAAAATAAAACCGTCTTTCTTTTTTCCTCCTGTTTTTTTTCTACTTTAACAGCTTGCGAATCAGCGGTGTTGTTATTACTATTTCCACATGCAACGAGAAAAGTCAGCAACAGGAACCATAGTCTTGAAAATCTGTGTAGTGTCATGATCGCAAAGTAACTGGAAATACCAAAACATATCCAATAGATTTAGGTTTTAAATTTTAAAATTATTAAACGATCTGTGACTGAAATCTTAAGCGTACGCAATCTTAGCAAGAACTACCCTGCTCAGGGCAAATCATTAGGTGTATTAAAAGACATAAACTTCGAAATTCAACAAGGTTCTACCGTCTCCATAGTTGGTCCTTCCGGCAGTGGAAAGACGACATTATTGGGACTTTGTGCAGGACTAGATCGCGCAAGCAGCGGATCCGTGATCCTGAATGGAATAGAGCTGGATCACTTAAACGAAGATGAACGTGCCCGGGTAAGAAACCAGCACGTGGGCTTTATATTTCAAAACTTTCAGCTGCTGCCTACGCTTACCGCACTGGAAAACGTTATGGTACCACTTGAACTAAGGGGCGAAAAGAACGTCAGTGACAGGGCTTTAAGCCTGCTAGATAAAGTAGGACTTGCAAACAGAGGTCATCATTACCCATCACAACTATCCGGAGGCGAGCAGCAAAGAGTTTCCCTGGCAAGAGCATTTTCAAACAGTCCAAAAATCCTGTTCGCCGATGAACCTACCGGTAACCTGGATACGGAAACTGGCCAGAAGGTAGAAAAGCTCCTTTTCGAATTGAATAGAGATGCAGGTACCACGCTAATCCTGGTCACCCATGATCTTGAACTGGCTTCAAAAACAAGCAGGATTATACGATTAAAAGGTGGAACCATATTAAATGACGGCTTATAGCTATGGAAAATAACACCATTAACTTTCCCTGGCTGCTGAAGATGGCATGGCGGGATAGCCGTAAAAACAAAGCGCGCTTGTTTCTTTTCATCTCCTCGATGGTGCTTGGAATTGCGGCCCTGGTCGCCATTTATGCTATTGGCGACAACCTGACCCAGGATATTGACCGCCAGGCTGCGACGCTGATTGGCGCAGACTTAGATGTAAGAACTAACAAGTCGCCGGATGCAGCAGCTCGTAAGTTTACCGACTCACTCAAAAAGCAGGCAGTTTCTTATAGCGAAGAGCAGAGCTTTCCATCAATGATCCTGTTTATAAAAGGCGGCGGCACCAGGCTTGTACAGATCCGGGCACTAAGTGGCGATTTCCCCTTTTATGGAGAGATAGAAACCACACCGCAAACTGCAGCAAAAAGCTTCCGTGGTCAACAGGATGTTCTGGTAGATAAAACATTGATGCTGCAATACAAAGCCAGCGTTGGTGATTCCGTGCAGATCGGCAAAGTAAACTTCCGGATTGCAGGTATTTTAAACCAGGCACCCGGACAAACCGGTTTTTCCAGCACCATTGCCCCTTCGGTATTCATGCCAATGAAATACTTAAAGGCAACGAACCTTGCACAAAAAGGTAGCAGGATAAATTATAACTTTTACTATAAGTTCCAGCAAGGACATGATGTCGAGAAAATGGTTACCCAGCTTACACCTGCTTTTGAAAAGCATGATCTCGACCAGGATACCATTAAATCCAAAAAGGAAAGCACCGGTAAGTCCTTTTCTGATGTCACCAAGTTTCTCTCCCTTGTAGGTTTTATTGCCCTGCTACTTGGTTGTATTGGGGTAGCAAGTGCCGTCCACATCTATGTTAAAGAAAAGATGCAAAGCATTGCGATTCTAAGGTGTATGGGGTTAAGTTCCAGACATGCCTTTTTAATATTCCTCATCCAGATCACCGCTATTGGGTTTATTGGCGCAGTAGCCGGAGCCATATTAGGGTCGATCATTCAACAGGTACTACCTGCAGTTTTTAAAGATTTTCTGCCTTTGGAGTTACAAGTAACCATATCCTGGAAAGCCATTCTTCAAGGCATTCTACTGGGTGTAATCATTTCGATACTGTTTTCATTGTTACCGCTGATATCCATCCGGAAGGTATCTCCTTTAAACACCATCAGAGTATCAGATCAACCGGAAGAAACCGGGAATGATCCTTGGCGCTGGTTCGTTTACTTGTTGATATTTGGATTTATCACCTGTTTTGCGAGGCTACAGCTTGATCGCTGGCGGGATACACTGGTATTCTCTGCGAGTATTGTAATCGGCTTTATTGTACTTTATGCAGTAGCAGCATTGAGCATCTGGCTAATAAGAAGGTTCTTCCCCTCGTCCTGGAGCTACATTTGGCGACAGGGTTTATCCAACCTGTACCGACCAAATAACCAGACCACAATCCTGGTATTATCAATAGGACTTGGAACAGCTTTCATATGTACCTTATTCTTTGTACAATCCATTCTATTAGACCGCATCACCCTTTCCACGAGTGAAAACCAGCCAAATATGGTGATCTTTGATATTCAGTCTAAGCAACGCGAAGCTTTAACGGCGCTGACGAAGGCTGAAGGTCTACCACTGATCCAGGAAGTGCCGATCGTGACTATGCGGTTGCAGGAGATAAATGGCGTAAATGCGGTTGAAAACAAGAATGATTCCACGAGAAAATACTCCAACCGGGCTTATAATAGAGAGCTACGCGTTACCTTCCGTGATAGCCTTACTTCTACGGAAAGCCTGATTGAAGGCAAATGGCAGGGCCAGGTTCAGGGACAGGATACCGCCCGCATTTCGCTCGAGCAAGGTTATGCCAGATCTTCGCACCTCAGCATCGGCGACCGCTTGTTATTTAATGTGCAGGGCGTGATGGTGCCAGCCATTGTTGGTAGCATTCGAGAAGTCGATTGGAATCGTGTTCAAACGAACTTCAGACTGGTCTTTCCGAAGGGTGTAATTGATGACGCCCCGCAATTTCACGTGCTGGTAACCCGCGTTCCTGATGCAGCAGCTTCTGCAGCATTTCAGCAAAAAGTAGTATCCAAATATCCAAATGTATCCATTATAGATCTAGCACTGATCTTAACCGTCTTAGATGAGATTTTAAACAAGATTGGCTTTGTGATACGCTTTATGGCTGCCTTTAGCATCATTACTGGCTTAATTGTACTGATATCCTCTGTATTGATCAGTAAATATCAACGTATGCAGGAAAGTGTACTGCTCAGAACAATTGGTGCAAGCAGTGTACAGGTCTTTATGATTACGGCACTGGAATACTTTTTTCTCGGCGCCATCGCTGCCTTTACTGGTATAATGCTCGCTTTAATTGGAAACTGGGCGCTGGCAAGATTTAGCTTTGAGGTGCCTTTCTCTCCAGACTGGCTAACAGTACTGGGCATATTCTTTAGTATTTCTCTTTTAACAACCATTATTGGGGTGTTAAACAGCAGATCTGCGTTGAACAGACCTCCACTGGAGATATTAAGACGAAACGCGTAGTGGCGGTGTTATAACGAAGCTTTAATCTCAATGAAAATGCCCCTTCAATGGGGCATTTTCATTGAGATTAAAGCTAGACAAATTTAAATTTTAGCTGGTTGTAGGTCCTTGTTATATAGCGTTAAATAGCAAGTAGGTGCTGATAATTCCATCTGAATAGTTGAATATGTCATCTAAGCTACTAATTACTGTCTGCATGTTGATCCTGTCAGTAAATTCGAATCCTACTCCGCCAGCTTATACCTAAAATTGGCAAGTATAATATCGAACGGCCCCGGAAGCGGCTGAGTAGTGGTACTATTACCTATAGTTTTAATTATGATCTCATCAAATGGTAGTTTACTTTCTTTTCCGTACAAAAGAGCTCCCCCAGGCATTCCAAAGGGTGGTCGATTAGTAGGTAGGTTGCCTGTATAACTTACCAGAACTGGAGATATGGTTTTGTTCAGCTGGGAGTTTCTAGCAGTTGTTTGTATTGCCCGCTTTGCCCCTGTGAAAGGAGAGTTGATTTCATAACCAAAGGCGGTCACCATCTTAGATAATCTGATGATTAATGTGCTACCGACGGTAAAAGTGATTACCGGAGGGTGATCTTCAACTACCCATGGTTTATCTCCCCAATAGGCCCATTTGTTGTGACTCTTGCGGCCCTTGGTATCAAATCTTACCGCTATATCGTGATTGCAGATAGAATCCAGCTGCTCACCATTCTTGTACTTCTCTAAATTCAGCGGTTTAAAAGACAAATATTTTGTACCGGCCTGGCCGAAAATTGACACGGAGTCCTCTATAAAGTAGACTTCGCCTTCCGGGAGGAAAGTCAGTCCATCACCATCTGGGTCTTCGGTATTTTGCAAACTGGTTACCGGCTTCGTGTCTGCTAGTTCCTCTTTAGAGCAGGAACCTAAAGTCGCAAGCAAGCCAGTTGCAACTAAGGAGATAATAAAGATCTTTTTCATGTTAGATAGTTTTTGATTATCTAATTTACCTGATTATCAGTCCACTATGCGTCCGCTGCGAACTGTTGTTACTCCAAATCAACGTTATGGTTAAACATGGGAAATAGTGAGAAGTCGGAATGAATGATGCGTTTGCCTCTCAGAAATAAAGTGACATAAAAATGCCCCTCATTTCTGAGAGGCTTTGTTAATCGTTTACGTCTTACTTAGCTAATACATACCTAAGTCCGGTAACATATACCTCTAATGGTCCGACAGGTGTTGGAGCTTGATCTGGATTATACTCAAATCTTATCCTAAGAGATGTGCCAATCCTGATAACATTTCTTCTTAGATTTTATTCCTTATAGCAACAAAAGGAATGATTAAAGGAATCTTTCTGTTTCACTAAAACACCTCTTAAAAAGTATCCCTTTTTACTATTTGTACATAAAAAAAGCCTCTAGCGATATGCTAAAGGCTATATTCTCATTTTTGATGCGGAGAGGGCGGGATTCGAACCCGCGGTACCGTTGCCAGTACGACAGTTTAGCAAACTGTTCCTTTCGGCCACTCAGGCACCTCTCCAATCGTCTTCGCTGTATTCTGAAGAGGTTGCAAATATAGTAATTCAAACATGTTTGCAAAAAAAAATTACACTGTTTGTGGATAATCTATACGCACATGATAGATGCTCATCAGCATCGTCTTGAATATCAGCTTAATAGTTTCCAGGTCTTTTAGCGTTAAATCGCAATTGTCCAGCTGTTTTTGTTCAAGTTTGTAGTCAATGATCCGTTCAACCAGGTCATTTATCCTTTGCGCATCCGGATTTTTCAGACTTCTTGAAGCCGCTTCCACCGAATCTGCCAGCATAAGCACACCAGTTTCTTTAGAAAAAGGGATTGGACCAGGGTATCTGAAAATGTTCTCATCAACAAACTTCTCTGGTGAATTCTTCAAAAAAGACTGGTAAAAGAAATCGACACGTGTATTTCCATGATGCGTTTTAATGAAGTCGATTACGCTTTCCGGGATCTGGTGCTTCCTGGCGATTTCTATGCCTTTATGGACATGTTTAATGATGATCTGAGCACTCTGCTCGTAAGGAAGCTTGTCGTGCGGACTCACGCCTGTATTGTTCTCAATAAAGTATTGAGGATTCTCGATTTTACCAATGTCATGATACAACGCACCCGCACGAACCAGCAAGGCATTGCCTCCGATCTTAAAGATTGCTGCCTCGGCAAGATTTGCAACCTGTAAAGAATGCTGGAAGGTTCCTGGCGCTTTAAAGGCAAGTTCCCGAAGTAGTTTGTTATTGGTATTGGTGACTTCAATAAGCGCCACATCCGATGTTATTCCAAACACCCGTTCAAATGCGTAGATCACTGGATAAGCAATCAGTGACAACAATACACTCACCACAAAAGGTGCAAAGTTAATCCACTCGATTTCATCAAACGTCCCCTCTCTTAATAAGGCCACGCCAACATAACAGATAAAATAAGCAGAAAGGATAAATAAAGCAGAAAGCAAAAGTTGTTCACGCTTTACCAGATTACGAATACTGTAAATGGCCACCATCCCTGCTGTGGTTTGAAAAAATACAAACTCAAAACTATTTGGAACAAAAAAGCCAGCAATCAGAATCACCAGTAAATGCAGGTAAAGCGCCAATCGGGTATCAAAAAGAATCCGGATAATGATGGGTACAATACAGAAGGGAATGTAATATAAACTGGGCAGATCAATTTTAATCGCCCAGGTTAGGGCCAGTAGCATACAGATGATCACCAGCAGAATCAGCGAAAGTTGCCGGTTATCTGCAAAAATGTCCTTACGGAACATGTATAAGAATACCATCAGTAAACTTACAATAAAGCCTACCAGGATGATCTGCCCTAAAAATACCAGCTTGCTATCACCAATGGTCTTGGTTTGCACTTCGTAGGTCTCTTTAAAAGATTGCAGCTTTTGGAATGTCTCATCGTCAACTACGTTTCCGTTTGCTACGATCAACTCTCCTTTCTGTACCATCCCCCGGGTAGTCGACAAGCTGTTAATGGTGTTTGTCTGTACCACAGCTGTCATTTTCTCATCAAACAGAATGTTCGGCTGCAGATGATCCTCCACCAGATTTATCACCAGATCCTTAATCCTGAGGTCTGTAGCTTTAAAATTGTCTGTAAAATATTGAAGTGCTGTTTGAACAGTAAATACGTCCTGACTACTTACGACTTTAGAAACATTGTTATTCAATAATGAAAAGTCGTAATATTTAGCGCCTTTCTGGTGTTTTGGCTGTGGCGCAAGAATACCTTTCTGATAAATATACTTTAATAGATTTACTGCACTTTGGCGAACCTGCTCCCGGTCAGTTTCTTCAAAGGTTGCACCACGCCATTTAACCTCAAATTCATTTAAAAACGCATCTTCAACAACATTGATCAGATCAGCATTGTATCTGTAAATCGGCAGCAAGTTTTCCAGCGCATCCCGCTTATCTGTACTTACCTCTGGCTCTGTCTTTAAAATAGCAAAGCTGAATGGGGAGATCAAATCCTTGTTCATCCAAACCTTACCTTTTTCAAACTCATAGCGAAACCTGGGTTGTTTTGGCAAGAAAAAAGCAATAAACATCACCGTAAGGAACATCATAATATATTTGATGTTATACGAGTATTTACGGTACAGGACTTTGTGTGAGTTCTTTTTGATTTTAGCCAAAACGATTGAATTTGATTTATTCAAAATTAACACATTATAATCAATAATGATTTATAATCGTGCAACCAGGCAATAAAGCAAATCCCGTTTGTCTAATTCAGCTTTGTGGTATGCCATACGATTTTATGCATACCCTATGCTCTTTGATGTTATTTTGCCGAAATCTCTAACACCTCGATCAACTCCGGCCCAGCTTCCAATGGATATCCTGATACCTTTGTTCCTTTAATCGTAACAGGCTTTTCTGTATAATCGTTCAGATTTATCTTGCTACTTTTCAAGGCATAAGTCTTAGCTTCTGTTTTGATCTTATGAGTTCCATATTGATAGCTCGTCATTCCTGCTTCTTCAATTGTGCCGGTTAATGTCACCATTTCAGCCGTAGTTTTATTTTTCATTGTACTGCAGCCGGACATACCTACTACAAAAACGGACAATACAAGTAAAAGTGTCTTTTTCATATCGTTTAAACGAGCTGCGTTGCAACAATGCTACAAATGATAAAAATATTAGTAAGAAGATCTTGTAATTAGCCTTGTAATGAAGCAAAGGTTCACAAGACCTTGACAAGGGGTTAACAGGGGGTTGACAAGGGGTTGACAGGGCCAGTTACCTTGTTAACCCCTTGTCAATGCCAGGTGTACCCCTTGTATACCCCAACAATAAATCAAACCAAACCCTGTGTTGATAACTATTTTAGCATTTAATTATGTTAGCTAAATATTTTAGCATTAATTTTGTTGCAAGTAGTTTATGGAACAGGAGAAGTCGAAGAAGGATGTCATTGCCAAATTGCAAAAGGAAATACTTTTGCTACAAGGTTTTAAGCCAGCATCAGTTGCTGAACAAAGCATTGGATTGGGTGCTATTGAAACTGCTTTCCCCAATGCAGTATTCCCTACTGGGGCCATACACGAGTTTTTGTGCGTTAAACCTGAGTGTACGGCCGCCAGTCAGGGTTTTATTGCTGGCTTATTGAATGTATTGATGCAAAAGGATGGAATATGCCTGTACATCAGCAGATCCAGAAACTTATTTCCTACTGCTTTATATGCCTATGGCGTAGAACCCCATCAGATCATCTTCATAGACCTTGACCGTGAAAGGGATGTCTTATGGGCAATGGAAGAAGCACTTAAATGCAAGGAACTTGCCGCAGTGATCGCTGAAATACGCGACATCAGCTTTGCGCAATCCCGTCGCCTGCAGCTTGCGCTGGAAAAAAGTCAGGTTACCGGCTTTATACTCCGTACTGCTGCAGACCGGATAACCTCAACCGCCTGTGTAGCGCGCTGGCAAATCACACCTGTAGAAAGTGAATCTAAAGATGGCATGCCTGGTCTTGGCTTCCCCCGCTGGCAAGTAGAACTGCTCCGGGTCCGGAATGGTAATCCCGGCACATGGCAAATAGAATGGGCAGCCAGCAAATTTGAAGTAATTCCCGAAGCTGCTCCGCAGGAGCTGCCTAAACGTAAAATCGGATAATCATGAGGCGTTATTTATCCATATGGTTCCGGTATCTGCTTACCGACTGGCAAACCATCCGAAGACCGGATCTGGCGGGTAAACCTTTTGCCTTTGCCGTACCTGAACGCGGAAGAAAGATCATTAGCGCCATCAATCCGGCAGCGGAATCTGAAGGTGTTCTCACAGGAATGAATGTGGCGGATGCAAAAGCCATCTTCCCGGGCCTGGAGATCATTGATGCTAAACCTGGCCGGGAAGCAAAACTGCTGAAAGGTTTAGGCGAATGGTGCATCCGCTATGCGCCTATTGTTGCGGCCGACCAGCCCTATGGCTTAATCCTAGACATCACCGGCTGTGCACATCTCTGGGCTGGGGAAGCCGCGTACCTTAAAGAGATTGTTACCCGATTGGAAAGTAAGGGCTATTATGCAAGGGCTGCTATTGCAGACACCATCGGTACGGCATGGGCTATTGCACGTTTTGGAAGAACGAAGCCCATTATTGAAAGTGGAGCAGAAGCTGATGCCTTGCTAAACCTTCCCCCGATAGCGCTCCGGCTGGAAATGCCCGTACTGGAACGGCTGCATAAGTTAGGCTTAACTACAATTCAAAGCTTTATAGGCATGCCACGACAAGCTTTACGCCGCAGATTTGGTGAAGGGCTGCTTCAAAGGCTTAGCCAGGCATTGGGTCAGGAAGTTGAGTATATCCAAGCCATACAGCCACCTGAGCCTTTCCAGGAGCGACTGCCTTGCCTCGAACCCATTCGTACCGCTGCCGGAATTGAAGTGGCCATCAGCCGCCTGCTTGACCCTCTTTGTGAACGATTGCAAAAAGAAGGCAAAGGATTGCGCAAAGCGGTATTAAAATGTTTCCGGGTAGATGGAAAGATGGAACAGGTTTGCATTGGAACCAGCAAAGCTTCCAATCATGCACAACATCTGTACAAGCTTTTCGAACTTCATATCTCCAGCATCAGGCCTGCCTTTGGCATCGAACTTTTCCTGCTCGAGGCTACACAGGTGGAAGATGCACCATTAACGCAAGAAGCATTATGGGCAGGTAAGCAGGGGCTCAAAAAACAGGAACTTGCAGAACTGCTGGACCGGCTGGCGGGTAAAGTTGGCGCAAATGCCATTCACCGTTACCTGCCCGCTGAACACTATTGGCCGGAGCGCTCCATTAAGCTGGCTACATCGCTGGAGGAAAGACCTGCAACTAAATGGATTAAAGATCGTCCCCGACCTACCCTGCTGTTAAAACAGCCTGTTTTAATCGAAGTTACCGCCCCCGTACCTGATTATCCGCCCATGTCATTCCGGTATCAGGATAAGGTGCATTATATTGAAAAATCTGACGGCCCGGAACGGATTGAACGGGAATGGTGGGCAGACAAAGGCGAACACCGGGATTATTACCAGGTAGAAGATAAACTTGGGCAACGTTACTGGCTCTTCAGATTGGGGCATTATGGAAGTGATACCCCTTCACAGTGGTTCTTACACGGATTTTTTGCTTAATATTTATGAGCTACTCAGAATTACAGATCACATCGAACTTCAGCTTTCTAAGAGGTGCCTCCCACCCCGAAGAACTGGTGGAACAGGCTGCCGCTTATGGTTATAAAAAGATTGCAATTACCGACCGCAATACCCTTGCGGGGATTGTCCGCGCACATGCTGCAGCAAAGGGCAAAGATATCAGCATCATTCCCGCTTGCCGCCTTGATCTGCTGGACGGCCCTTCCCTGCTGGCTTATCCAACCCATAAAGCCGCATACAGCAGACTTTCTGCCTTACTTTCCACCGGCAATCTCCGCACTGAAAAAGGTTCCTGCCATCTATATAAAAACGACGTGTTTGAACATGCAGCAGGCATCAAGTTTATTGTTATCCCCCCGGATACGCTGAATGAGCAGTTCGACTTTGAACCTGAATTTGAACAGCAGCTCCGGGTTTATAAAGAGGTATTGGACAAGGAGCTATATCTTGCTGCAAGTCGTACCTATCAGGGTGATGATCATAAAAAACTGTTCCGGCTTGCCCAGCTTGCTGACAAGTTAAATATCCCTTTGGTTGCAACTAATGATGTACATTACCATGTCCCTGAACGCCGGGAGCTGCAGGATATCCTTACCTGTGTGCGGGAAAAGTGTACCATCCATACGGCAGGCTTCAGGCTGCACCCCAATGCAGAGCGGTACTTGAAGCCTATTGAAGAGATGATCCGTTTGTTTGCTCAATATCCAGCGGCCATAAAACGCAGTGAGGAGATTGCAGCAGCATGTACATTCTCCCTTTCAGAGTTGAAGTACGTGTACCCGGATGAGATTACAACGGAAGGTCGTCCGGCGCAGGAAGAACTTGAGCTGCTTACCTGGGAAGGTGCTAAAGAACGTTTTAAAGACCATGGCGAAATACCTGAACAGATTATCCATGCCATTCATCATGAAATGGAATTTATTAAGGAAATGGATTACGCACCCTATTTTCTTACCGTTCACGATATTGTCCGCTTTGCGAGAAGCAAGGGTATTCTCTGCCAGGGTCGTGGCTCAGCGGCAAATTCCACCGTATGCTACTGTTTGGGTATAACATCTGTAGACCCGACAAAATTTGAACTTCTATTTGAACGTTTCATCTCTTCTGCCAGGAATGAACCGCCTGATATTGATGTTGATTTTGAGCACGAGCGACGGGAGGAGGTTATCCAATACATTTACAACAAATATGGACGTGATCGCGCCGCCATTGTAGCTACCGTTACACAACAACATCAGAAAGGTGCCATCCGTGATGTGGGAAAAGCTATGGGCTTATCTGTAGATACCATCAATCGGCTTTCTGCCGCCATCTGGGAGTTTACAGACGAATGGTTCGAAGAAGCACGCATCCTTGAACAGGGTCTTAACCCTGAGGACCCCCACTTGCGGAAAGTTCTACAACTCACTGCACAGATGATGGGCTTTCCACGACAACTGGGCCAGCACACTGGTGGCTTTGTGATCACCCAGGATAAGCTGAGTGACCTCTGCCCCATCCTGAATGCCCGCATGGAGGATCGTACAAATATTGAGTGGAACAAGGATGATATTGATGCACTTGGCTTTTTAAAGATCGATATTCTGGGCTTGGGTATGCTAACCTGCATCAGGAAAGCCTTTGATCTTGCTAAACAGCATTACCAAAAAGACTTTACTTTAGCCAGTATTCCTCAGGATGATAAGAAAGTTTATGAGATGATTAGCCGGGCAGATACCATTGGGGTTTTCCAGATTGAAAGCCGTGCACAACAAACCATGCTCCCTCGGTTAAAACCAAATTGTTTTTACGACCTCGTTATCGAGGTAGCCATCGTACGCCCTGGTCCCATTCAGGGCGACATGGTACATCCTTATCTGCGCAGACGTAATGGAGAAGAACCCGAGGAATACCCTTCAGAGGAGTTAAGGGATATTCTGAGCCGCACAAAAGGTGTCCCACTATTTCAGGAACAAGCCATGAAAATTGCTATTGTTGCTGCAGGATTTACCCCCGCAGAAGCAGATGAATTGCGACGCAGCATGGCAACTTTTAAACTGAAAGGCCTGGTTTCCAAGTTTGAAGTAAAGTTAATCAAAGGCATGACAGACAAGGGTTACTCCATAGAATTTGCCAAACGGATTTTCAAACAGCTGGAAGGTTTTGGAAGTTATGGCTTCCCCGAAAGTCATGCTGCAAGCTTTGCGCTACTGGTTTATATCTCTTCATGGCTTAAATGCTACTATCCGGATGTATTTGCAGCAGCACTACTCAACAGTATGCCTATGGGCTTTTATCAGCCTGCACAGGTGGTTATAGATGCCAGAAATCATCATGTGGAGGTTAGATCTATTGATGTAAATCACTCCCATTGGGATAATACCCTGGAAGAAAAATCAGGTGAATACCGGGCACTGCGTTTAGGCTTCCGGCAGATCAAAGGCATTCGTGAAGATGAGGCCGCTACCTTAGTGATGGGCCGCAGGGAAGGTTATCAGTCCCTCACGGAATTGAGGGATGCCGGGGTATCACAAGCAACACTGGAAAGACTTGCTGATGCAGACGCATTCCGTTCTTTAGGCATGGACAGAAGAAAGGCACTTTGGGAAGTCTCCGCTTTGCAGGACAGACCTATTGGTTTGTTTGAAGGTCAGGAACATGCAGACCAAGCAGAGGGACAGGTCAGCTTGCCATTTATGAGTACAGCAGAGCATGTGGTACATGATTATGCTACGACTGCGCTATCTCTGAAAGCGCATCCGCTGAGTTTTGTACGTGAGAAGCTCAGCTTGCTTCACATCAGATCTTCTAAAGAGCTGGCTGATGTAAGAGACGGTGCATTGGTGAAAGTTGCGGGCTTGGTATTGGTACGGCAACGTCCCGGAACCGCTGGCGGGGTTTGCTTCATCACCATTGAAGATGAAACCGGTTTTTCCAACCTGGTTATTTTCCAGGGCTTATTTGAGAAATACCGCAGGGAAATACTGGGTGCTAAGTTATTGATGGTTGAAGGGAAACTTCAGCGCGAAGGTACCGTAACCCATGTTATTGTACGGCAATGTTTCGATCTGACTAAATTACTTCAGGTAAATAAAGCGCAGGATGCAGATAAACTTCCCCTGCTTACCTTGTCCCGGGCAGATGAGCGAAGCCCTTTCCCTATTAAAAATAAGCGACCCCAGATCAGGCAACATGCAGCGGAAGAACATATACCTAAAGCCAGGAACTTCAAATAGTTTGCTTCAACAAAGCCAGCCTATCACAAAATGAGCTTAAGCCTGATGGAAAGCCCTGCTCAGACCAGGCTTGTCTCCACTAACTAGCAGTTCTTGTACTTGTCATTCAGGCCTTGTCCAATCAAGATCATTGGTATAATCTTCTGCAGCCTTGCTTGTCGCGTTTCTAAGCGTTTGGCCGTAGACAGGTATTCGATATAGTCTTTCTGTTTATAGGGACTGAGCTTTTCAAAAGCGTCCCGCAAAGCATCATCCTGCTCCAAATGCTGTAGCAGCAGGTCAGGGACTGCTGGCGGAGGAAGCTTTTCTGGTTTATAAATTTTACCTTCCTCAACAAGCTGCATGGCTTCCTGCACATAGGCTAAAACCAAGGGTTCATTGATGTCGGCTTTAGCATAAAACCGCCACTGTCTTAGAGCCTTTGTCTTGCCTTCCTGAGAATTAAACAAGACTTCTTGTTCGTCTTTCAGAAACACGCCATTGTAAAACCATAAGGTAAAGAATTCCTTGAATCCAGCAACCCCCACTACATTCTTCCCCTTATGGGTAAAAACATCTGTACCCCACTTGATGGTGCCGGTTAAGCCGGTCTTTGAAATAATTGCGACCAGTAGATCCAGTTCTTCTTTCCACTTATTTATTTTGTCCATACTGTAGCACTTTTACGGTAACCATTAATTGCCCAACATGTCTCATCGTATGTTCGGCCCCATGCACCAGCAGGCCAATTACCGTTGATGGTAGGCCAGCACGACCTACGCCGCGGTATGCTGGGAGGATCTCTTCAGGTGTGGATTGAAGCTGCTCCATGGCAACATCAACCTGCTTGTTAAACCTGTCTACAAGTGCAGCAACAGTCAGGCCTTCAGGGAGGTCTTTCCCTTCTGCATCAAGTTGTTCAAATTGGAAGGCATTTAATTTCTCCCCTCTGGCGTAAGTAAATACCCGGTCGAGCACACCACTTAAATGTTGCAGGTGAAAGCCCGGAGAGGCTAGTCCTGCAGGTCGCTCCCACAGCAATGATGTTGGAAAACCTTCCATATAGCGGTAAACTTCTTCCCGTGCCTGCAAGAGCGCATGCCCTACAGGTTGCAGCATTGGTATTATGTTAGGTAATGGTCCACGTTGCCATACCTCTAGTTCTTCAGCCATAATAGTTTTTTAAATTTCAATTAATGAGATAAACCAGGTACAACTAACAATATGAACTCAGCGTGCCCCTGCTTAGATCAAATTTAAGCACTAAACGATACAAAAAAGCCTGCATCAATGATACAGGCTCTTCAATATGATAAAATCAGCTTAGGCAATCTCTTCGGCTGTTGAACCAGGATTTGCCTTTGTGCCTTTCTTGTCTAATAGTTGATCAATACGTTTAACAACATCATCAACGTCAAATGGCTTACTAATGTAATCGTCAGCACTTGCTTGCGTACTCAGCTGCTTGCTTCTTGGATTTGCAGACATTACAATCACAGGAATATGTTTAGTAAAGATGTCGTTCTTAAGATCAGTACAAATCTCAATACCGTTACCATCCGGAAGCATAACATCAACTAGAAAAAGATCTGGTAAAGAATCTTTCAACTTACTTTTTAACTCACTGAATGAAGAAGATAATTGTAACTCATATCCTTCATCCTTTAACAAATATTCTATAACATCTCTGATGTCACTGTCATCCTCAAGTACATGTATTCTTCTGATCATATTCGAAATTAACATTTTTATTTTTTGTACACAACTATTTTGCCACAAATCAGGAAAGCCAAACTTAAAGTAACCAGCCCTTATTTAAAGTTAAGCAAAATTAAAATGAAGCACTGAAATTCAGGCCTATACGATTTTGCTGGTAAGCTGGCAGAATCGTATAAGAAGAACTACTTTTCCCTTTAAAGAGCTTTTTAACCTCTGGGTGCAACAGGTATGCTGCCTTTGTAGACAAAATGCCGAAACCTGCTCCAGCCACCACATCTCCGAACCAATGCTTGTTATTCCGGAGCCTTAACACCCCGGTGGCAGCAGCCACGGTATACCCCGCATACCCGTACCAGGGCGAAACATCCCGGTACTCCTGCCGCAAAAATTCCGCAGATGCGAAGGCTGTGCTCGAGTGCCCCGAAGGAAAGGAATGCTCATCCGACCCATCTGGTCGCATATGCTTCGTGAGCTGCTTGGTCGTCTTTACAGACACGCCCATAATAACGTTGCTGAGCAAGTATATTCCAGAAGCATCAACCAGGTTGTTCTTGCCTTTAATCCCTGCGAAGTTGAGCCCGTACACAAATGCGGCCGGCGTATACCGGAGAATATCATCTGCGAGCTCCGAAGGGTTCGGATTATTACTATTCATGCGACGCTGAATGCTTTGATCAAAACGGTTGAGGAAATTGTCGCTTTTGGCCACAATGCCATAGCCGATAAACGCAGCAGGAACAATAAATGGTTTAATCCCCGACTTTTTCGCTAAGTAGCTAGTATCAAGTTCCTGAGCGGAAATACAGAATGGAAAACAAAAAACAAAGATCAACGTAGCTATTTTAGTCATATTTCCTTAAACGTAGAGATTCATCAAGCTATATAATAGCAATACAAAAAACCATGAATAATGTTTCTTAACATACATCAATACAAGATGAAACTTTTTATTCCATATTTGTGACAAATTAAATTCAGATGAAAAAACTATCATTATTATTTGTACTTGTTGCAACTACATTATTCGGTTTCAAAGGTATTCAATCTACTACTTGGTTAGTAGACAAAGCGCACTCAAAATTAGGATTTGAAATTACCCACCTGATGGTTTCAGATGTGGAAGGCTCGTTCAAGAACTTCGACGCAAAAATTACTGCTTCTAAAGAAGATTTCTCCGATGCAGTTGTTGAGCTAAGTGCAGACATCGCTTCCGTAAACACTGACAATGAGAAAAGAGACCAACACCTTACCAGTGAGGACTTTTTTGATGCAGCGAAGTACCCTAAATTAACCTTCAAAAGTACTTCTGTGAAGAAAGTAGGCGGCAACAAATATAAAGTTGCTGGTAACCTAACTTTTCATGGTGTAACCAAGCCAGTTACTTTGGATGCGACTTTGAGAGGCGTTATCACTAACCCACAATCTAAAAAGACTATTGCAGGCTTTAAAGTAAGTGGCACAATCAAAAGATCTGATTTTAACTTCGGCGCAAAATATCCAAATGCCATGTTGAGTGATGAAGTAGTTCTTAACGCTAACACGGAGTTTGTTAAACAATAATAAACAGCTTAAACAACAAAGAGGGGATGATATCTAGCATACATCCCCTCTTTGTTTAAAGGTACATACACCTTGTGATCACTTCGAATCGCCTTCCATTTGCCGGATGATATTTCCAACTTCATCTTCGGTCTGCCGAAGTTTCTTCTGACAATATTCGATCAGGAATGAAGCACGCTTAACCTTCTCAGACAGAACATCTACAGAAACTGCCTCATTTTCTATTTCTCTTGTTATTTCTTCCAGCTCTTTAAAAGCGGATTCGTAAGTCAGGTTTTCCATTATCGCTTTGTGGTTGATGATACAATTGCTTTGACTTCTTCTGTGGCACGTGTAATGGTAATTTCCGCGCCTTCTGGTAATTCATCCTCGTTACGGACGATCTTGCCATTGATCTTGATCATGGCAAAACCCTTGTTTAAAATTTGCACTGGGTCCATTAATCTAATCATGGTTTGATAAAGCAGTAGCTTCGCCTGCTGTTGCTGAATCAGATTCGCGGTATGTGAAGCCAAGCCTCTTTGCAACTGTTGTAGGCTCCGTTCCTTATTCTGCAACAGCATTCCGGGAACAACAAACATGGCGCCGGAAACCCTCGAAAGGGTGCTTTGTAAATGCTGCAGCAAACCAAGCACATCACTTACAAAATACGACTTAAGGGAGGCAAGTCTCCGTTGCTGGAACTGAAAGGTTTGTTGCGTCTTGATGATGACTCGTTTCTGAGTCTGGATCAGCCGCTCCTCGAAAAGCCGGTTATTCGCCAGGATGAACTCTGCCACTTTAGTTGGCGTTTTAAGGGCGGTGTTGGCCATGAGATCAGAAATGGTTTCGTTCTTCTGGTGCCCTATTCCAGTGATAACTGGAATAGGAAACTTCGCGATTGCCCTGCTAAGGTCGTAATTATCGAAAATCAGGAAGTCCGTTTGCGCCCCTCCTCCTCTAATCAGAATGACCGCATCATAGGCCTTCCCGGATTCGTAAATATCTACCAGTCTGCTTACTAAACTTCGAGCATTTGCCTCTCCCTGTACCGGAGTAAAGTAGTCATCAATCCGAAACTTATAGTTCCATGGATTATGCTCCAAAGTATGTCTGAAATCCTGGTATCCCGCCGAAGTGTCTGAACTCAGTACCGCAAGATGTTGAATCACCGGCCTGAGCACATGGCTCTTGTTCCGCGTGTGATACTGATCTCCAACCTTTTGAATGAACTCCGGATTACGGCTCAACAGCAGCTCCAAGGTTGCAAGCCGCATTTTTTCGAACTGTCCCAGGGTAAAGCTGGTATCAATATCAAGCAAATTCAGCTGCAAGCCGAATGCGGGTGTATATTGCACCATGACCAGTACCAGAACATGAACGTTATTGCTAAACCGTTGACCTGTGCTTCGCTCGAAGTTGGTTATTCTAAGCGCACCTGCACCCCAGGCTCTGCCCGCAATCTTCGCAACAATCCTGGAGGACTGCGCTTCCTTTTCGACAAGTTCGAAGTAATGATAATTGTTGGAGGCCTTATAGGTATGATTGGTCACATCGGCAACTACCCAAAAAGCATGGCTACCGAAAGCATCTTCGATATTCCTTTGAATTTTTGTAGTAAGCTCCGAAAGTTTGATGTGTTTTTCCAATACCTGGCCTCGATTACTGCTTCAATCAAATCTAAATATAATAGATCAGATTGGACATAAGAAAACTAAAAATAATAGCAATATCCGTAAGCGATATTATGCCTGTTGATTAAGCAATTGCCTTCGCGTAACGATCTAGCAACCGCTTTAAGCCAGAATTCGCAATAAGGTAATTGAACAACCAAATTGCAATAATTGCACAGCTAATCCCGGCAATTACATCTAAAAGATAATGGTGACTGGTGTAAATTGCGGTAAACCAAATGCCAAGCATTACGACGGTAAAGAAGGCATTAAACCATCCTAAACGGTTTTTAATGCCATAATAGACTACAATTACCGGATAGGAAGAATGTAACGATGGCATCGCAGCAAAGACATTCGAGCTTTTGCTATAAATAGATGCAAAAATCGGTGCGTTAAAAAAAGCATCAAACCGCGCCAAACCGGCTGTATTACCTGGCGTATTGGCGATAAACTCATAACCGTGCTCCTGAATGTACCATGGCGGTGCCGCGGGATACAAATAGTAGATTACAAATCCGATCAGGTTAACCAGCACAAAGCTTAGCGAAAAATAAAGAAACTGCGTCCTGTTCTTAAAGAACAGAAAGGCTGCAAACGCTAATGGAACAGGTATCCACATCAGGTAAAAAAAGCCACTCACCACGTCAACAATGGTTAAATGATGTAGCTTAAAATACTCGTTTGGTGTAAGTACCACCCCACCGTCCCGGATGCCAAATAAACTTTTCTCCAGATTGTATAACTCTGCCGTACTCACCTCGTGAAAGCGGTAGTTCGGCAAGGCCTTCATATAGTCGAATATAATCCAGTAGACTATAAAGATCGAAAATCCAAGGATGAACTTCCGGGTAAATACCGAGGCGTAGTAACAGACATTGAAGATCATGATCAGGACAACCTGGTCAGACTTAAAGCCAATAAGAAAATAGGAAATTACCAGATAAGCTAACGAAAGCCCGGTAGTAACTAAAAAGTCTTGAATTGAGTAGAGGGTGTTCCTGCTGGAATAAGTTAGCGACATTATTTCTTAATAAAATTTGACCCGAGGATCTTATCCCAGAAATCAGAACTCACACCATACCCTTTGGTTGAATCTGAGTAATGGTGAAGCATGTGGTGCTTTTTCAGCTTCATCCAGAAAGGACTCTTGAAGCTTGCATGATGCAAAGCATAATGTGTCATATCGTAAATCAGGTATCCAGTGATGAAACCCAGAAAACATGCAAATACAATTTGTTCAGGCAAAAGGTAGTAGAACAAAGCAAAGAATAACGCTGCAAGTGGGATACTTGCCGAAGGCGGCATTACCAATCGTTTTGCGTCATTTGGGTAGTCATGATGTACACCATGGAAAATAAAGTGTATACGTTTGCCGATCTTTGAACTCGGATAGAAATGAAATACATACCGGTGGAGTACATATTCTGTGATTGTCCAGACGAACAAACCGAGTAAGGTATATCCAATAAAGGTAAGTATGCCCATATTTTGCACGAAGAGCGCCTCCCAAGTTAATATGCCGATTACCGGAATGAACACCACCAGTGGTACCCAAAAGTGGACTTTTGATAAACTTTCTAAAAATCCATTTTTAAACATTCTGACAGATTCAGAAGAATTTGAAACAAAATTCCTTTTCATTTTAATCTATATTTTCAATCTTTCAACAATAGGCGCTTGGGTCTTGGCGTTCATGCCGGTAAGTTCAACATATCTGACGTTTGGTAACCAGTATGATCCGCCCTCAATGCGTACAAATACACGATCTAGCATGATCCTCTTGTTATTAGCATCAATGTAAACGTGATACTTTTTATCTAAAGGAGAACGCTTCAGGTATAAAGGCAGCTTTTTATGAGACACAAATCTTAATTCATATTCGTCATTTCCCAAAGCTTTGGTCTGCAAGCCGTAGGCGAACTTGCGTTGCACGTAACTTAGATCTTCCTTCTGGCCTTTGTCTGCATAACGCAGCCAATAGATATTCACTGGCTTTTCAGGATCTACCTTACCATCCTCTTTCAAATTCAACTCGTAGATAATTGTATTCGTATTTGGATCCCGCTGTAGGTGAAAAAGCTCATGCGCTACGCCTTTCGGCG
Organism: Pedobacter sp. SAFR-022; assembly: GCF_051965375.1. Classification (NCBI taxonomy): domain Bacteria; kingdom Pseudomonadati; phylum Bacteroidota; class Sphingobacteriia; order Sphingobacteriales; family Sphingobacteriaceae; genus Pedobacter; species Pedobacter sp. SAFR-022. The sequence continues at coordinate 146,977 of NZ_JBQCME010000002.1, read as the reverse complement.
TAGGGAACTTTAATGGAGATGGATTACTATTATCTGCGGTCTGGGCAGCTGCAGAACCAGCAAACATCCCAGCAAAAGCAATTAACACGATCGCCACAACTTTCGAAAGTGGTGCTTTACTTTCCTGTTTTTCTTGCAGGTCTAAGGCTTTCTTTGCATCCCTGAGCCTGTTTATGGCAGTGATGTTAGTCATGAATGCCATGATTGTAATTGGAATGGTAAAGATCGACATCGTTTCAAAAATCTGGACAGGAAGGCCTGGGATATAGACTTTGTAATCTCCGCCAATAATAGAGCCCACAACACCACAAAGAATCGCACAGATCCCAATGGTCACTACCCGCTCCGGCCGCTGCATCAAACCACCCTTGCATTCAATGCCGAGTCCTTCAGCCCTTGCCCGGGTATAGCTCACCATCATCGAACCAATCATTGCAATAAAGGCGAACAAAGAACTCAAGAAGTAATGGTGTGAAACCAGATAATAACAGATGCCCAGAAAAAGAATCAGTTCACTGTAACGGTCGAGCACCGAGTCGTATAATGCACCGAACCTGGAACTCATATTTCCAAGGCGTGCAACCTGGCCGTCAAGCATGTCGAACAAGCCGGCGAACAACACGAGTGCACCAGCCCAACCAACGAAATCAAGATCTCCACGATTGCTGCGCTCCGCCCCGAACACAAAAATGACCGCTACGCCAATATTTAAGAAAAGGCCGATGGTAGTCACCGCATTCGGTGTTAAACCCATCTTGATTAAGCCCTTAACAAATGGATTTATCACCAGGTAAATTCCCTGTTGTAAGCGATCTCTGGTTGATACTGTTTGCATTATTGTATTTCTTTTAAAAGTCAAATTTAACCATTGCGCGGATACCATATTCGGATACCACTGGGTGATCCAGATAACTGAAACGTTTTACAACATCTACACGGAAAAGTTTAAAAATGTTTCCAATTCCTAAACTGCCTTCCATGTAAGGTTCCCTGTTCAGCGAGTAGGTTGTTTTAACGCCTTCGCTATTTACTGGAAACTGCAGCAATGATGCATCACGATTCGGGTTGTTCTCGTCTCTTAAACCACCATAGATGATTTTAAACGAAGCGATTTCCCGTAATTTCAATTTCTTCAGCAAAGGTACTTTATTAAAAAAGAAACCATTAAAATTATGATCAATATTAAGGCTCGCATACCGGTCACTCACAAACTCCATAAAGTTCATCAAATTGTACGACCTAAGCTGGAAAGCGTAGGTTTGGTTTGCGCGATGGATGGTGAGCAGCGGATACGGCAACTTACCGAATATGTAACCACCCTCAACAATAACATCGGAAAAGCCTAGTTGAGAAAGATAAAAACGCTTCTCTATACTTGCATTAATATTGTGATAGCTGTAATCCCCTCCAAGTACGTCATCTAATCCAGCTGCATATCTTAGGTTATAGACCGGATATTTGTCGATGATTGGTGTACGGTATAACTTCCCTTGATAAAACTTCTCATTAGGCGCATACCGAAGTGAGATCCCAACCTCGGAAGTTGTAATATTGTCAATCAGATTCGGCTGGCCATCGAGGAAGTTCGTAAACGCCAATACTCCACCCGGGCGCTGCGTCCACTTTTTAAGTGTCACATTGTATGAAAAGTGGTTTTCATATTCTTTCATGTATTCCAGCCGGTAGAAATCATTATAAAGCAACACGTTGTTCTCTCCCCGTTTAAACGATAACAAAAAGTTATTCTCCTGCACAAATTGTAATTCCTGACCTGGAATTTTGGTGTCTCTCTGGAAACTTGCTCGCACATAATGTTGTGGGAAGGTGTAAACGGACTTATTGTTCAGCGAGTATGTCCCACTTAAGAAATATTTCCACTTTTCATCACGAAGACCGTAGGCTGCATAAGTCTCGAAATAATAGCGCTTGCTTAAAGCTGTAGTGGTTCGACCTCCAAGGCGTAGCCTTAGCCCTTCCACGTCATTGAAACTATAAAAGGTATTCACTGGACCTACTTCAAATGGTCCAAAGTCTTTGTAGCCTGCAAACAGTAAAGTTACCAGATCCATCGTTTTCTGGAATGACTTCATGTTGTTTAGGGTATCAATATTTTGGTATACTTTCAGGTTAGCTTCAGACAAAGTGTCGGCGCGGCTGGAAGCCCAGAACTCGTCTGATTTCTTAGCCGCTTCAGGCGCAACAACAACTGCATCTCCTTGAAAAATCTGCTCGGGCTGTGGAGTGTTAATCTTATATTTTGTATAAGCCACAGTACGCTCTCCTGTAAAACCTCCACCCTTGTTCTGATTTATCCCAAAGTCAACAACAAGATTACTCTTCCCAAGGTGATAGCGGTTGTCGGAGTTCTTCTCGAAATTCAACGTCGCTTCCAGTGCACGAACAAAGTTCAAATTGATGTTTTTGTTTACCGTCAGGTAAGCATTTTTAACTGCATACGTGCCATCAAGCGTAACATACATCTTACCTTCAAACAGGAAGTCCGTATTATTCCTTGGAATAAAAGACAACTCTACCAGATTAGGCTGTTGCGTTTTAATGGTATCGGTTATGAAGAACTTGTAAAAAGTTGGAGAGGCATCTGCAATGGGACTTAAAAACTGATTGCTCAATAAGGAAATGTTGTTTGCGTAGATGTCAATATCCGCGTACATGCGCTCGAAATATTGGCTTAGACCCTTGTTGTCAATCAAAGCATTATCAAAATTCACCTGCTTATTGGCGAGTACAATCGTCTTTTTCTTATCCGGATCGCGCTGCAGATAATGCTGCGACAGCTTCTCTTCCATATAGACTGGTAGAATATTCTTACCTCCTATTTTGGTCGAATCCTGCTCTTCAAATAAAAACTGATAATTTCTGAAGATCCGCTTTTTCTTGAACTTTTCAGACAGGTTACTAAGCGAGAACATCATGCGCTCGTATTGTTCAAATTCGATAGCCTTATAGCGCTCGCCCCGGTTAATTGCTTTATTGTCGATAACCTTGCGGATCAACTCCACTGCGGGGTTTTCTTTGTTACGATATCTTGGACGTTTGCCTGCAGTCACAACCACTTCATTCAGGTTGGTGGCTTCTGGCATTAGTTTAACAGAAATCTCCTGACTTTGTGCAGGCGTGATGGTTACGAATTCAGGCTTGTAGCCTACGTAGCTAAATTGTAGGGTATTGTGGGAGGCAGTGCTGCTGATAGTGAAACGTCCATCAGCATCTGTTCTGGTCATAATCGATGTTCCTTTAAATAGGACAGTAACATAAGGCAATGGGTCCTTATCTTTTGCATCAGTTACAATACCCTTGATTACCGTGGTTTGCGCTGAAACATTTATCGCTAAGAAAGATAGTAAGAACGTAAAGACGAAAATTAATCTAATATTTTTCATTTTATATGAATACAAATTTTTTCTGCATCAGGTAATTATAGGGAACACCTATCACACCTGATACAAGGATCTTTGGAAGAACATAATTACTGAGTTGAAAGTAATGCGTGACCAGATAAACCCCTGATGTTGTTAAAACCAGATTACCAAACCATACAATGAAGTATTTGATCGCCTGATTTTGAATTTTCCCCTGTTTAGAATCAAAAACCCAATTCCTTCCAATTAGAAAATTCGCAATTCCCCCTACTGTCGTTCCTGTACCACTCCCCAGTATGACGCCAAAGTTAAGCACATGTTTACAGACTATTGTGGTAAGAAAGTCAAGAATTGAAGCGGATAAAGAAGATACCTGTGCTTTTACGAATGTTGCCACGACGATTTAGTTAAACCTGATGAAAATTTGCAATACCATATTGGCATAAATGCCAGCCAGTACATCATCAAACATCACGCCCCAACCACCTGGCAGAGCTTCCATTTTTCTAATAAATAATGGTTTCAGAATATCGAAGAACCGAAAGAGTATCAGTCCGATAAGGATATTTAAGGGTGTTGCAGGAACCCAAAGCAAGGTGATGCACATGCCGGCCACCTCATCGATAACAACCCGGTTATGATCTTTACCCCAAACTGGTTCTACCACATTGCCTGACCAGATCCCCAATGCGATAATCATCACCGTTGCCAAAAACGCAGGCAGAAAGCCTTCAAAGCCCAATGTGGATATACCATACCATACAATAGCGGTCACAACTGCAGCTGCAGTTCCGGCCCCTTTGCCGATATACCCAATACCCAGGCTCGTTGCCGATAGTTTATGAAATAACATTTAATTAATTTATAGCCATTGATGCTCTTTGTACCACTTCATGGTTTCTGCCAGACCTTGCGCTAAATTATACTGCGGTACATACCCAAGCTCCATCCGCGCTTTTTCCACATCACATATCCAGTTCACCGCTGTCAGCTCTGCCAGCTTTTCCTTGTTCAATGCCGGAGTGGCAGTACTTTTGGCATAAAGTGCATCCAGCAAGGAAGCCAGAAGCCGCACCAGGATCAAGGGTATATGAAACTTAATTGTCTTTTTTGAAAGAAGCGATTTCGCATAATCTGCTAAGGCAAACCGGTCGTAAGCCTGACCATCTGAGATGTTATAGCTTTGCTGCGTTAACGAAGACTCAAGGGCCCTTAAAATTACAGCAGCAAGGTCTTTCACGTAAACAAAACTCAAACGTTGGTCAAAACGGCCTATGTATGGTTCGAGACCTTTGTTTATACTGTTAAAAAGAATGAATATATCCTTCTCACGTGGGCCATAAACTGCAGTGGGCCGAATCACCAAGAGCGGCAGGCCGTCAATCTCCTTTAGGTAGCGCTCTGCCTGAAGTTTGCTGACCCCATAACTGGTTACCGGTTTTGGCGACTGGTTTGCAGTAATGCGGCCGTTAACATCTTCCAACGGACCAATAGCAGCAAGGCTACTCACAAAAACAAACTTTTTAACCTGCGTACCCACCGATGCTAAAGCCAGATTCCTGCTGTATTCCGCATTAATTAAATTATAATCTTCAAGGCTTTTTGCTTTGGTCGTACCGGAAGCATGAATGATGTAGTCGTAGCCATTTTCAAGGATATCCTTACGCATTGCCTCTACGTCTCCATAGTTCAGATGCGTATAGTTAACATCAAATGCTTTTAGATGATCTACTGAACTGGATCGTCTTACTGCTGCATAAACGTTGTAGCCGCAGGCAAGTGCCTGCTCAATCAAATGATAGCCAACAAATCCGCTTGCACCAGTAATTAATACCTTTTTTTGCATAGACCCTGTATAATGGTATTAATTCAAGATCAGCACTAAATGCTCACTTTTGCCATAGGCACTTCTACCTGTTTAAATGCATCGTAGAGTTTTGCAACAGCCTCTTCAATCTGCTCAAAGGTATGAGTAGCCATTAGCGAAAAACGAATTAATGAAGAGTCAGACGGTACCGCTGGAGAAACAACCGGGTTCACAAATATGCCGTTTTGGTGCAGAATATTGGTGATCTGAAATGTCTTATCATTATCGCGGATATACACAGGAATAATCGGACTGTCGGTTGCACCGATATCAAAACCAGCGTCTAAAAGAAGCTTTTTAGCATAGTTGGTATTATCCCAAAGTTTATCGATACGCTCTGGCTCAGACTCGATGATATCTAAAGCTGCAATAACACTGGCAACCGCAGAAGGCGGCATACTAGCGCTAAACATCAGTGAGCGCGCACGGTGTTTGATATATTCAACAGTTTCTTCAGAACCGGCAATGAAGCCACCTAAAGAAGCCAATGACTTACTGAAAGTACCCATGATCAGATCTACCTTATCTACAAGATTGAAGTGAGATGCGGTACCTGAACCATTAAATCCAATTACACCAAGCGAGTGTGCATCATCCATCATGATGTTTGCACCAAACTCTTCAGCAATTTTAACGATCTCCGGAAGGTTTACAAGATCCCCTTCCATACTGAAGATACCGTCGGCTACGATCAGCTTTGCCGATTCTTCAGGTAGTCTGCTTAGCTTTTTACGAAGATCATCCATGTCGTTATGCGCATATTTGATCGATCGTGAGAAGGAAAGCCTGCTACCATCTATGATAGAAGCATGGTCATATTCATCCAAAATAAGATAATCGTTACGGTCAAGCAGACAGGAGATCACACCCAGGTTAACCTGAAAGCCAGTACTAAAAAGTACCGCCGCCTCTTTACCAACGTAATTTGCCAGTCTTCTTTCCAGCTCCAAATGAATGTCCAACGTGCCGTTTAAAAATCTGGATCCAGCGCAACCCGTGCCGTATTTATCGATAGCTTGCTTTGCAGCTTCCTTAATCTTCGGGTGATTCGTTAATCCTAAATATGAATTAGACCCAAACATTAAAACTCTTTTGCCATCAATGATCACTTCGGTGTCCTGAGCTGATTCTATTGACCTAAAGTAAGGATATAAACCCCTTTCTTTAATTGCTGTCGCATCTTTGAATGACGCGATTCTATCTTGTAATTTTTTACGCATGCTTGAACCGTATAATACTGCAGTTGGAAAAATATATCTAGTAGGCCCGTTAATCAAGATTAAACACGTCCTGCTTGAAAGCTTAGACTAAATATATTAAAAATATGTTAAATTATGAGGTACAAAAGTAAGGCATTCTGCTACCATTTCGACGTATAATTAATAATTTTTTTGTCAAAAATAGGTTCTGCCTGGCTGTAAGTTTTATAACTAAAAGAAAAATCCATTTATTGCTACCTTTATGGATTAATTATTAACATGAAAAAGACATTAACTTCCGTACTTATACCCTTTATCGCATTTCTCAGTTTTCTTTTGGGTTCATGCAAAAAAGAAGCAAATTTTTCCCGCCCGATTTCGTTTGTGGCAGTATACAATGCCACAACTAATCCCTTGAGTTTTGAAATTGGTGGTGAAAGCGAAAATAGCAGTGCCATTACAGCCGGAGGAGCAAGTGCGTACATTGGCGTTTATGAAGGACCATGGAACTATCTTGCTACCCTGGCGAGCGATCCGCCAGTGACAGCAACAGCGAATGTCAACCTTGTTGGTAATGAGCATCAATCCATTTTTGTATTAAGGTCTGATTCCTTGGAATTCTTTACGCTTAAAGATGATCTTAGCATCAGGAACCCCAACCGGGCATTGGTAAGGTTCATCAACCTCTCTCCAGATGCAGCCGATTTAACGTTACAGTTGGTGCTGCTAGATACAAGTCCAACATTTGAGCATGTGGCATTCAAAGCGCCTACACCATACCAGGAATTTGATGAGAAAACCAGCTATACCGTGACGCTTAGGAATGGCCTTACTGGAACTGATGTGCTGCCCGAAACATCCTATACTTTTGAAAGAGGAAAAATGTACACCATCTGGGCAAGTGGAAATCTAGCCGGTACTACCCCTGCAGACAGAATTAAGCTGACCTTAACGGAGATGCGATAAACATTACCGCCTACCCTGCTTAAGAATAAAGGCGACCAGAATTATGGCGACTGCCAAACCCGATATACCCGGGAAAAGAATAAATAGATAAAGCAACCCGCTTATGGCTATAACCACTAAAATAAACAGCAGCCCTTTAACGAAGGTCTCCATTTTAAAAGCTGCGATCAACGCAAATACGTAAAACGTAATGGCTAGTAGATTTATGAACATAATGCAAAGATGCTTTATCTATGTTAACTCAATGTTAAGTTTGATCTGAATTTTCATGACCAGGTTTAACAATAACCCTTAAAGACTGGTCTTTCGTCGTGTAAGATACGAACCAGTTGTAAAAAGTTTTGACTTTATTTCTGAAATTGATCAAGGATACCAGATGAACAAATAACCAGGCCATCCATGCAATGAACCCGTTGAAGTGTATTTTTGGCTTAGGCAGATCGGCTACAGCCTTAAATCGTCCAATGATCGCCATAGATCCTTTATCATAATAGACAAAAGGCTTAAGTGCTTTACCTTCTGCTACGTTTTTTAAGTTTTTTCCAAGATTAATGCCCTGCTGAATGGCGACCTGAGCAACCTGGGGATGACCACTTGGAAATGCCGGATCTGTGGTCTGAAGACAAGTATCGCCTAAAGCATAGATATTCTGTGTACCATCAACCTTGTTAAACGCATCAACAAGCATTCTTCTGCCACGTCCATAAGATTCTTTCTCAATACCATCAAACACGCTTGCGGTAACGCCTGCTGCCCAGATTAAGGTCTTGGCCTCGATGGTTTCGCCGGTACTGAATTCAACCACATCATTATTAAAATCTTTAACCATGCAGTCGAGTTTAATGTTCACGCCCATCTGCGTCAGGGTCTCGTAAGTGTACTTTTGAGACTTTTCGCTCATAGGTGCTAAAACCGACTTTAAACCATCTACTAAATAGATTTCGCCGTTGCTACCGATGAGTTCCGGGTAATCTTTAGGGATAACCAGTTTTTTCATCTCTGCGAACATTCCGGAAATTTCCACTCCGGTTGGCCCACCACCCGCAACAACAATGGTTGTAAGCTTCTTTCTGATCGCTGGATCCGGTTCACGGGTTGCCTTTTCTAAACGTTCAAGCAAGGTGTTACGCATGTAGATGGCGTCCTGAACGGTCTTCATTGGAATAGAATTCTTTTTTACGTTCTCCATTCCAAAGTAATTCGTTTCCGTACCTGTCGCAAATACCAGGATATCGTAGTGTAGCTCACCAGTATCAAGAACCAGCTTGTTCTCTGCCTGTACCACCCTGATCACGGTGCCCATCCTGAAATTGAAATTATTGCTCCCGCGAAATAACTTCCTGAAAGGATAACTGATGTTTGAAGTTTCCAGGTACCCCGTTGCCACCTGGTACAGCAGCGGCGGGAAGAAGTTATAGTTATTTTTATCAACCAGGGTGATCACATAGGAATTATGTTTTGCCAACTCTTTAGCAAGATTCACCCCCGCAAATCCACCTCCAACAATAACTACCCGTTTTAACTCGGTATTAATCATAAGTATTCTATTTTAATATATCTTTATCCAAAATCGAACCATAAAGCCCTTCGCCCCCGCATCAGAATAGGGATGACGACTGCTGTAAATTCAACAGGATTTCCTTAGTCGATTCGAAACTGGTGTGCTGGAAAGCTTTGATGCCTAAATTTTCTGCAATTTTAACAAACATTATCCGGTCGTCAAAATAAACGCACTGCGCTGGCGTAGCTTGTGCAATGCCCATGGCCAGTTTGAATATCGCAGGATCGGGTTTGCGCAACTTTACCTCACAGGACGAAATGAAGGCATCAAAACACTTGTGGAGCTGAAATTTCTCCACCCGGTAGTCGTTTAATTCCTTGCCTTCATTATTGATCGAGATGATTCTAAAGCCACAATCCTTCTTCCATTCTTTGAGCCAGGCCAGCATATCCGGAAGTTCAACTGACTGGGCATAAATGAATTCCTTGAAGTCCTGCCTGGGAAAATTTCGGGGCTTATGAAAGATCACGGTGTCCAGATAGTCGTCTAAGCTGATATGGCCAATCTCGTAAACATTAAATATGAAATTATGCAAGGCGTTAATTTCATCGTAATCGAGACCGAACTTTTCAGCGGCTGTTGCTCTGGATTCATGGCCCCAGCCATTTGATAATAAGATACCGCCAATGTCGAAAAATAATATTCGTAAATCTTGTTTATCCATAATTGATGACTTGAATGGGAACACATTTCAGCTTTCCACGTATTTCTGCTGCCGCATATAAAACACAGATGTTTTATAACAGTTTCGAAAATCTCAACAGATTACAATAATGGCGAAAACAACCTTGCTACTTTCTCGGGAAATTGTTTTAGGATGCTACGATGCTGCCAGGCTTCAAGGTTAATCCGCTCGGCGTCAAGCAGATCCTGATAGAACACTTCGGTAAGCTGTTTGCCGATCCGGGTATCATAAATAAGACTATTCACTTCGAAGTTCAGGTCAAAACTTCTATGGTCCATGTTTGCTGTGCCGATCACCGCCAGCGACCGATCAGCAACCAATGTCTTTGCATGCACAAACCCTTTCTTATACAGGTAAATTTCTACGCCGGCACGCATTAGGTTTTCATAGTACGACCGTGCTGCCAGGTCTACCATCTTCGAGTCTGACTGGTTTGGCACCAGCAACCGCACCTTTATTCCACTAAGTGCAGCTACGGTCAGGGCATCCAGCAAAGTTTCACCGGGGATAAAGTATGGCGTCGTAATCAGAATCTCGCGTTCAGCTATTCCGATCGCTTTAACGAGGGACAACATAATGGTTGGATCATCGGAGTCGGGGCCACTTGCTGCAATCTGGACCAAAGCACCCGGCTGCTCCGGAACATCGCTGTTAAAGAAATCGCGGTCGGGGTCAAGCTCCTGATCAGAACAGAAGTTCCAGTCACATATAAAAAGATATTGCAGGTAATACACGCCTGGGCCGGTTATTTTAATATGGGTATCCCGCCAAAAATGCTCTCTGGCGGCACCTGGCTTATTGATATAGCGATCGCTGATGTTGATGCCGCCGGTGTAGCCAACGTTGCCATCTATAACAATGATCTTCCGGTGGTTCCGGTAATTGAGCCGGTTTGCCAGGGCGATAAAAAAGATCCGGTAAAAGGGATAAGCTTTCACGCCTGCTGCCAGAAGCTCCGGCACGATGGTCTTCCGGATTGATCGGCTACCAAAATCATCATAGATAAACCTTACCTCCACCCCTGCCTTTGCACGCTCAATCAGGACATCTTTTATGGCATTTCCGATCTCATCGTCTTCGAAAATATAGTATTCCATGTGTATGTGGTTCTTTGCCGCCTTCAGCGCTGCAAGAACAGAAGCAAACTTTTCTTCACCATTCAACAGGATCTCCACCTGATTGTTGGTGCTCAGGCTGCTCCAGTTGCTGTTCAACAGTAAGGTAAAAAGCTTTTTATATTTTTTCAATTCTGGGCCCACCGTTTGCCAGCTTTCAGCTGAGGTGCGGAAAATGCGCGTTTTAACTGTACGCATCAAAGCTTCATCCTTGAAAATTTTCTTACTATAAAGCTTACGCTTGCGGTAATTTGTACCAATCACGAAGTAAACAATCATGCCTCCAATTGGCACGAAGATGGTCAGTAATAAGTAAGCAAGCGTTTTGCTCGTAGATTCAGTTTCATAAATGATTCGGAGACAAACGGCGGCAATTCCAAGAACGTAAACAATCTCTGCAATTAACAACCAGTTTAGCATGTGTCGGCAATAATATTAAAATGACTAATCAAAAGTGTATAAAATCTAAACAGTCGCAAATGCTGTTATTAAGCGTAAAATTCTACATACATTAACTTGAAAAAGGGCAAAACAGTTTTCACATCTTATATTAGGCTATGAACCAATTTTATCAGAACTACAAAGGCATCATTTGGCTGCTCAGCGGCATCATAGCTGGAAGCGTCGCAGGGTTAATCTTCGGAAAGCAAGTGGAGATTCTTAAACCTGTCGGTGATATATTCCTGAACCTGCTGTTCACTGCTGTAATACCACTGGTGTTTTTCGCGATCGCTTCTGCCATTGCAAGTTTGAGTACTTCGAACAGGCTGAACCGGATGATGGGCGTTATGGCTGCAGTTTTTTTGTCGACAATCATCATTTCCGCACTTGTTACCATTGTAGCCGTAAAAATCTTCCCCTTGCACGAGAACGTGCAGCCCATACAGCTTACAGAGTCGATTGAAGAGAAACCCTTCGGAGATCAAATTACGACCATGTTTACCACCAACGAATTTTATGAGCTGCTATCACGGAAAAGTATGCTTGCCATGATCATCTTTTCGGTGCTCATCGGTTTTGCATGTTTGCAGGCCGGTGAAGCAGCAGCATCATTTAAGCGTTTGCTCCTGAGCGGCAATGAGGTATTTAAGCAGGTGTTCATTATCATCATGAAGATTGCCCCGGTTGGATTAGGTGCCTATTTCGCCTATCAGGTGGGCGTATTTGGGCCCCAACTCTTCGGCACCTATGCCCGCTCACTGGGCGTATACTATGGCGTTGGTGCCTTTTATTTTGTTGTGTTCTTTAGCCTTTACGCGCTTGTTGCAGGCGGCGCAACTGGTCTACGGGTATTCTGGAAGAACAACATCGTACCTTCCGCTACTGCTGTGGGTACCTGCAGCAGCATCGCTACCATACCTGCAAACCTCGAAGGTTGCAAGAACATGGGTGTGCCCGACTATATCGCTAATGTTACCATTCCCTTAGGGGCTACCTTACACAAGGACGGATCGAGCATCTCCTCGATCATAAAGATGGCGGTCGTGTTTGCAATGTTTGGGAAAAGCTTCAGCAGCGCTGACATCATTATCCTGGCACTTGGCATGACCATACTGGTCAGCATCGTTGAAGGTGGTATACCAAACGGGGGCTACGTAGGTGAACTTCTTTTCATCTCTGCCTATGGCTTTCCACCTGAGGCCTTGCCAGCGGCTATGATCATCGGAACACTCGTGGACCCCATGGCGACCTTACTTAATGCAACTGGAGACAATGTCTGTGCGATGTTGGTTGCCCGGTTTACTGAAGGGAGAAACTGGATGAAAGCCAAAATGGAGACAGCTGCGGGTCAAACGCACACCTAACACACACCTAACGCACACCAAACCCACACCGAGCACACATGAACTGTGCGTTTGGTGTGCGTTAAAGGTGGGATTGCTCTGGCATTTATGTGCAAGCTTGCCGAAGCTAAAATACCCCGAAAGTTTACGCATAATAAAAGCCGCCCTTGTATGGAGCAGCTGCATACCTACGAAAATGTCAGTCAAAAAAAAACAGTCCATATCTACGATATGAACTGTTTCTCAAATTTCTAATAAAGCCTTACAACTTCACAACATTCTTAGCCTCCGGACCTTTCTTGCCTTCTGCGACTTCAAATTCAACCTGATCACCTTCGGTCAGGCCTCTTGAACCGCCAGCAATAGAGGTAGAGTGTACAAATATATCTTTGCCTGAATTCGCGTCAACAATGAATCCAAACCCCTTGCTTTCGTTAAAAAATTTAATTGTTCCTTGATTTTTCATAGTATTCTAATAGTTGTTGATTTAATTTGATTAAAGCTACATAGCCCAATCCTTTATTCAAAATAATTTATGAATTAACTTTAGGTGTATACTATTTGTTTTAAGAAAATTACAATTTAAAGCACTAAAGTTTGTTTCAGTCGTTCAAGTGCTTCGTCAGGCTCATCACAAAAACCAGGGTGAACCTTTGAACATTGTACGACAGTACTCCTGGTCGCGGTAAGCCACCTGAATCTGGATGCTGCATCAAGTTGTCCGATTGGCCCGGCATTTTTACCACCTGCGCAGATGCGGGCAAAGGCATCTAAGTTTAACCCGAGCTGCTCCAGATCGAGTTCTTTACACAGCGTTCCAATTTTCACCGCATCAATTACATAGCTGCATTTCAAAAACTTACGCTTTGAACAATATAAAATCACGCCTGCATTTATGAATTCTTCACGTTCTACCCTGGGTACAACACGAATAACTGCATACTCAAATAAGTTTTTGTCTTGCATCGTTTGCGGCATTTGTAAATACATCTGAACTGCTTATTCTTCGGAGCAGAAACTCCCGGTATACATTCCGCTGCTGCTCGGCCAAGTCCGGAGCACCATCCGTTTGTAACCACGCATCTGGAATAAGTGAAACGATCTGGTTGATCAGCCTCGGGTTTAACCGCTCGCGAAAATCTTTGTTAACTGCATCAAGTTCAGTAGCACGAGGTAACAGCACATGATCTTTCACCAGGAAAAAGGGTTTTATCGCCTGCTCTTCCCAGTTTTGCATGGAATGATGAAAATATAAGGATGCGCCATGATCAATCAACCAAAGCTCTTTATGCCACATCAGCATATTGGTATTTCTGGCAGTACGGTCCATATTGGTGAGCAAACAGTCGAGCCAGACGATTTCTGAAGCCAGGCGCTCATCTACTACGGTTACGAGCGGGTCGAATGTTATGGCACCAGAAAGATAATGCAGCGCCAGATTTAAGCCAACACTGGCCTTCAGAAGATCCTGAATCTCCTCATCGGGTTCCGTTCTGCCGAATGCTTCATCGAGGTTTGCGAATACAAGCTCTGGAACACGAAAGCCGAGAGCACGGGCAAGTTCACCACCAATCAGTTCGGCAATCAAAGCTTTGATCCCCTGCCCCGCACCGCGAAACTTTAAGACATATAAAAACTCATCATCGGCTTCAGCGAGTGCTGGCATTGAGCCGCCTTCCCGAAGTGGCGTAACATACCGGATCACGTTTACGGTCCTTAGTTGATGTTCTTCATCAATCATATTTCAATTTTCTTAGCCTGCATTTATTATTATGTTTTTCAAAGCTAAATTTAAAATTGCATTTAAAAAGATCGGGCAGCTAAATTGGTTGTGGAATTGTCAAACTTTATCCGGGGCGAACTTTTGGAGTATAATTTTTATTCCTATATAATGAAATTGACGAGAAGAATCAATATTTTTGCGGGATATAATAATATTTTTACCATTAAAAAGTAAAGACAGAAAAGGCATATTCAGGTGCAAAAGCCGGTAATTGCCAAGTCAACTAGTTAATCATAAATCAATAATGCAAAACCAGGAAAATAAAATTAAAGTTGCAATCTTAGGTGTTGGTAATTGCGCCAGCTCGCTTGTACAAGGTGTAGAATACTACTCAAAATTCACAGATAAAACTTCTGGCTTAATGGCCGATAATATTGGCGGCTATACAGCAGCTAACATCGAGTTTGTATGTGGTTTTGATGTTGATGAAAGAAAAATTGGTTTGCCAATCAAGGAAGCAATCTTCGCACAGCCGAATTGCACATTGGTGTTAAATGATGATATCCGTTGTGAAGCTTTAGTTTACCGCTCGCCGGTTCTTGATGGGGTGTCACCAATGATGGCTGCCTATCCTGAGGCAAATAGGTTTGTGATTAAAGAGGAACTAAAAAATACTGATCTCCTTACTATTGGTGTGGATTACAACAAAGACCTGGTTGCAAAACTTCGTCAGGAGATCGTAGATAAACTCATTGAAACCGAAACCGAGGTATTAATCAACTACCTTCCAGTTGGTTCACAACAGGGAACTGAATTTTTTGCAGAGATCTGTATTGAGTTGGGCATTTCACTTGTGAATTGTATCCCGGTATTTATTGCTTCTGACCCAGTTTGGGAACAGAAATTTATTGATGCAGGTATTCCAATTATTGGCGATGATATGCGTAGCCAGTTTGGTGCAAGCATCGTTTCGCAAATGCTTCAGGAGCTTGCATTTGAACGTGGGCACCACGTGAAAGCGCACATCCAAAGAAATGTTGGTGGAAATACAGACTTCCTTAACATGGAAGATAAAAACCGCTTGAAGTCTAAAAAGATCTCTAAAGAAAACGTAATTCGTGCACAAAACGATATAAGAGGAATTTCTACGCAGGACAGCTTCCTTCATGCAGGTCCATCGGAATACATTGCCTACTATGGTGACAATAAAGTAGCAAACTTCCGTTTAGAACTTGAAGGCTTTATGGGCGCTCCAGTGATTTTTGATGCACAGCTATCTGTACAGGATTCTCCGAACTCCGCAGGTGTTGTAATCGACGCGATACGCTACGTTTATGTAGCTAGAGAACTAGGCCTGGTTGGTGCATTAAGAGGACCTTCTGCTTCTACGCAGAAAACTCCACCGGAGCAGATGATGTTCAGTGATGCCATCAACGAGTGTCATGCGCTTGCAAACAGACAGCTAACGGAATCTACCACCAAACAGTTTAGAAAAAAAGAACTGGTTTAAGCCATTCTTCATCGATAAAAAGAAAGCCGCGAATGATCATTCGCGGCTTTCTTTTTATCAGGTGTATTCTAGGCCCAATAAGCGAGCGTGTTACTTCAATGATTTCATGTCGATTACAAAGCGATAATGAACATCTCCGGCAAGGGTGCGCTCATAAGCTTCATTGATCTGGTCAATATTAATCATCTCGATATCTGAGGTAATATTATGTTCGGCACAGTAATCAAGCATCTCCTGTGTTTCTTTAATACCACCTACCAGCGAACCAACGAGGCTTCTGCGGCCGCCGATCAATTGAAAAGCACTAACATCTGATGGGGTCGGTGGCACGCCTAACAGCACCATAACACCGTTGGTGTTCAATAATGCCAGATATTCATTGTAGTCGTGTTCTGCCGAAACGGTATCTATAATAAAGTCGAAAGAATTCGCCAGTCGCCGCATATTATCCTTGTCGGTTGTGATCTCAAAATGATGCGCTCCGAGCTCCTGGGCATCTTTTTCTTTGCTTTTCGAGCGACTAAGCACAGTGACTTCAGCGCCCATAGAAGAGGCTATTTTTACAGCCATGTGCCCCAGACCACCTAAACCCACTACGGCAAGTTTATCCCCGGCTTTAACATTCCAGTGCCGCAAAGGCGAGTAAGTCGTAATACCTGCACACAATAAAGGAGCTACTTTTTCGAGTGGCAGCTTATCTGACACATTCAACACGAACTTTTGTGTAACCACGATGTGTGTTGAATAGCCACCGTAAGTGATGGTTTTTTTGTCTTGAAGCAAAGAGTTGTAGGTTTGGGAATGGCCGTTTTCGCAATATTGCTCCTGGTCTTGTTCACAGTTTCTGCAATGTCCACAAGAATCAACAAAACAGCCTACGCCAACGGTATCACCAACTTTAAATTTAGTTACCCCATCGCCAACCCGGCTAACTTTTCCTACAATTTCATGGCCCGGCACCACCGGATACATCGTACCTCCCCACTCATCCCTGGCCGTGTGAATGTCGGAGTGACATACTCCGCAATACAGAATTTCAATTTCTACATCATCACTGCCTGGTTCCCGACGGTCTAACTGGTAAGGAGCCAGGGGCTCTTTGGGGCTATTTGCCGCGTATGCTTTAACGTTCATATTTGTTTTTTTAATGGTAACAATCCGGAGTATCGGAATGATTTACTTTTTATTCAAAAACCAAAGTTAAATGCATTCGGTTGTATATAAAATATTACCAGAAACTTTAATGAATAGCTTATGACTGAGAGACCTAAACATCCTAATTATAGCCTTACAAAGAGCAGGGAGGCTATATATTTTGATGATGACACCTATTTAAATCCCATCCCGCGGGCGGTAATCCGCCCAAATTCATCAATTTTGCTGGACGGCGAATGGAAGTTCGCCTTAGATAAAGACAACCGTGGTTTAAGTGAGAATTGGTTTGTCGCCCATAATTACACTCAGACCGCCAACTGGCCAGGCAGCGTTGAAGCCCATATCTCCAAAGTGGATCCTGGCAGTGACAAATATTGGCACGATCAAGTGATCGTATGGTACGAAAGAACTTTCCCCCTGCCAAAACCTGTAGACACCGGGGTCAGTGGCTGTAATCAATTGCAACTAACTTTTGGGGCCTGTGGCTATGAAACCAGGGTCTGGCTCAATGGCATACAACTAAAAACTATTGAAGGTGAGTTTGTACATATCGGAGAATATACATCCTTCTCCTATGAGTTGGACGAAACGATCCTAAAAGAAGAGAATAGACTTACCATCCGGATCATGGCTACTATGGATGCTGATACTACCCGTGGCAAACAGGAGTCGGCAGTTTATAAACGTGGTGGCATTTGGTACCAGACCTACTCCGGCGGGGTACGCAGCATTTGGCTGGAAACTGTAGAAAAGAACCGCCTTCGATCCCGCGTCGGTGTCGTAAGTTATGTAGAAGATAATCTGGTACGCTTCAATCTGACCACAAGAATACATGATCCGGGGGTGTACAAGATCAGACTTTATGTTTATAACAGGTTACAACAAGATAGAACACCGATTGCCACAGATGAGTTTACATTGACCCTTGAAGCTGGACAGAAAAACCAGCGGTTGGTGCTTGAAGTTCCGGATGCAAAAGTCTGGTCGCCGGAACAGCCGCATCTATATCGTCTTATCGCACAGCTGGTAGATGAAAATGGTTATGTATCGGAGATTGAAGCACACTTCGGACTACGTAAGATCGAATCCCGGGGAAGCGGCATTTACCTGAATAATAAAAAGATATACTTAAACGGCATACTTTACCAGCCGGGGCTCGCTAGCTATGAGCAAATTAAAAAACACATGCATGCCATGAAAAGGCTGGGTTGTAACCTGGTGCGCATACATATCGCCGGGGTTGACCCCAGGATCTATA
This sequence comes from Pedobacter sp. SAFR-022, assembly GCF_051965375.1. NCBI lineage: Bacteria > Pseudomonadati > Bacteroidota > Sphingobacteriia > Sphingobacteriales > Sphingobacteriaceae > Pedobacter > Pedobacter sp. SAFR-022. The sequence goes on along the minus strand of NZ_JBQCME010000002.1, from coordinate 128,774 downwards.
ATCTTGCAGACAAGTTAGGGATACTGCTCTGGGTAGAGGTGCCGAGCCCGCACCGATCTAATGCAACCAGTCGTTCTAACCACAAAGCTGAGCTGTTGCGGATGTTGTCCTTGATCGGTACGCACCCTTCAGTGATTATCTGGAGCTTGTATAACGAAGATTGGGGTGCCCAGGACATCGCTACCAGTGTCGAAACACGATCGTACATCATGGACATGTATCATTATATGCAAATTGCGCATCCTCAGTTTTTGGTTGTAGATAATGATGGCTGGCAGCATATTTCCTTTGAGGGCCGACTGAAGAGTGACATCCTGACTGCACATTTATACACCCCAGACCTCGAACGCTGGAAGGAAGTTTTAGATGGCTTGGTTAAGGGCGAGCAGACGGGAATAGCAGCATTTCCACTTGTGGTGGGTGATCCGTTTTTCTTTCGCAGGCAGGTCCCCTTAATTGTAAGCGAATGGGGTGGCTTCGGTTTTGCGGACTATGGAGGTCCGGCAGACAATGAAGAACGTGCAGAGACGATCCGTGCCTTCAAGAAAGAACTTCGGAAACGACCAATCGCAGGAGATATTTACACTCAGGCAACGAATATCGAAGATGAAAAAAACGGATTGATTGATTTTGAAACTGGCGAATTGAAAGTACCAGATGGCCTTTTGGGCGACGTCCATCCAGAATAATAAAAAAGGCGACCTAGGTCGCCTTTCCTTTATGTTCCCAATGATCCTTAATAACTTTGCCATCAGGATCAATTTTTAACCTTCTGGCATAACGTTCGCCCTTGATGTTACCAAGTTCGTCACGCTTACCAATAAATAACAATATCGGTCTCCCTTCATCATCTGTCTTAAATGCCAGATCATAACGCTTAAACGTCGTTTCGATAAGGGTTGATGGCTCATATTGCTTAGCCAGAATCTTTAGAACAGGTTCCTTTAAGTCCATAAGTTAACTGGTGACCATTAAACAATTGCTACTGCGCAGCAGTTTGCAGCGCTTGCGCCTCTTTAAGATGTTGCTGTAAGGCAGGCGTCTTTATTCCTGCGAACTGTCTTAGATCTGCGCCTGGTACACCCGTGTTGCTGGCCGCCTGCGTAAAGAGCTGTACAGCTTTCTCATGGGAAGCTACCATCATTCTAGTAAATTCCTTGTCAAAAGTAGCACCAGTATACAGTCCAAGTGCATTGATGTTATCCTGGTCTTGCTGCTCCAGGTTTGTAGGGATGCTAAGCTCCATAGATTTTGCAAGGTCAGTAAGATCTACACCCATAGCGGTATGTTCAGAGATCATTTTTCCTGCAAACTGTTTGATTTTCGAATTTTGCGACTTTGATTGTGCCAACGTTGCAGCAGCTACCTCAAACTTATTATTCGCTAATGCCTGCGTTACAAACGCCTGGTTTTCCATTTGGTAATTTGCGTCATCGTTGTCAGACGTACAAGATTGGAGGGCAAAGGCAAGAAGCAGAAATGCGAAAAATAGTTTTAGATGGTTGAGTTTTTTCATTTTGGTTGGTTTAAATAAGTTGTTTGTAAATGAATAAACAACAAAAGAGCGAAATTATTTTACAAAATTTGTTTTATTCCTGTTGCTCAAGCCATAATGTGTAATGCATCACAGCCGCTAAAGGCAACATTAGAAAGCTTAAAATGCAAGATTAATGTGGTTGGGGAACACTGAAGTGAAACGTACTCCCTTCGCCGACAGTACTTTCTACCCAAAGTTCTCCTCCATGTTTGGCAACGAAATCATAACAAATACTCAGGCCTAGCCCGGTGCCTTTTTCGCCCGAAGTACCATAAGTTGTGTAGTTAACATTCTTGTTAAACAATTGTTCGAGCTTATCAGCCGCTATGCCTAAACCCTGATCTTTAACAGAAAATTGGATCAGCCCATCTACTTTGAAGGCGCTTAAGATGATTTCGTCCCCTTTAACGCTAAATTTTATGGCATTCGACACCAGATTGCGGACGATTGTCTCCAGCATGCCCACATCTGCGGTAATACCGAGGCCTTGCTCAATGTTCAGGAACAAGCCGACACCCTTGTTGATCGCCATGGGTAAGATTTTTTCTACGCAATTCCGCACCATGCTACCGAGGTCATCTGTATATACTGGATTGAAGTTAAAAGCATTGAATTGAGCTTTTGCCCAAGTCAACAAATCTTCAAGCAAGGCATTGGCGTTACTTAGCTCCTGTTTCATTTTAGACAAATAGGTATGTACCTCCGTCGCAGAACTGGATTCATAATCCATCAAAGTAAGATCCAGGAGCTGCAAACTTCCGGATATAGGATTCCGTAGATCATGTCCTATGATGGACAGTAATTTGCTCTTCTGTTCATTTGATTCCTGCAATTCTGCATTCAGCGCCTTCAATGCATTTTCTTGAAATTTTCGGGTCGTGACATCCCGCATGCTGCCTTCTATGATCGTCTGGCCGCCTTGGTCTTGAATCATCCGGGCATTCACAGACGCATATTTCAGCTGATCATCACGTGTTTTCAGCCGTACCTCAAAGTCGATCACCGCACCTTCCAGCTTCAGCAGTTCAACAATCCGGTTACGGTCATCCTCATAATAGTAGAAATCTGAAACTGGCCTGCCAATAACTTCTTCGCGGCCATAACCTGAATAAAGCTTTATAGATGGCGAAATCTCCGTAACATAGCCATCCATATTCGTCTGATAGAAAACATCCTGCACATTTTCGAATATTGTCCGGTACTTGGCTTCACTGAGAATAAGGTTATCTTCAATTTCTTTTCTGTTGGTGATGTTCTCCATGTGTGAGACATAATACAATGGCCCACCTTTACGGTCTTTCAGCATCGTAGAGGCCAGCATTACCCAAACAACAGAGCCATCCTTATGAATGTACCGCTTTTCTAATTTGATGTTGCCCTGGGAACCATCGCCAAGACCACTTAGCAAACTAATGCTTTTATCCAGATCTTCCGGATGAGTAAGCTCCTGTATAGTCATCTGCTGCAACTCATGTTCTGTATACCCAAGGATTTGACAAAGGCTTTCATTTGCACGCAGCCATTTGCCTGAGGTGCTTACCAGCGCCATACCAATCAGCGAATGTTCGAATGCCTGCCTGAAGCGCTCATCATTTTGATAAAGATGATCTTCCAAATGGGTGTTTTTCGCAAGGTCGAAGTTAAAAACACGATCCTGCCGGGGCTCGTTTTCTAAAGATAATACCAAGCCGCTAACCTGCTCGTCGACTTCCATTACGGCCTTTCCCTGGCATACATAGGTAAATTCTGCAGCTTTGGTTCTAAACTTAATATCGGGTATTTTCTCCTCCCGGTTATGTAAGAGTATATCAAAAATGCTTGTACAGTCAACGTTACCCAAAATTGGAACGTCGTAAAAGGACTTACCTGGAAAGAAGTCCAGGGGCTGACGCATTAACTCAGCATATCGGGTTGTCACACCCAGATATATTAAATTTCGGTTCAATAAAATAGCTACACCAGGCATATAAGGTAAAGCCAGTGCAATGGCGTCCAGGTTGGTTGTCATAGGGATCATAAGCCAAGAAGCTTATAAAGACAAATATAAGAAGCTCTTATCGCAATACTAATGATAATGAGATAAATAGCTGCGGCGACAACATCGGCAAATGTTAGGTCAAAGAGACTTTATTAGCTAACAATTCGTTGTACCGCTCTAACAGGTCGATGTATTTATCTTTCCAGTAATGCTTGTTCGCCGGATCATCTTGAACCTCTTCTTTCGTTGGTACCACTATCGTGCGGTTTTTCTCCTTGCTAAAGTCCTCCGCTGTAAAAAGGTGTGGTAATTCGACTGAAAAATCGTGATCTATGGCACAGCCAATGCGGTAGATAATTTCCGGTTTGAGATGTGGTTGGTTAAACCAATTATAAACCGAGCGCCTGTTCACATTGGTGAGCCGCGCGACGTCACTGATCGAGTGACCGTTTCTCCTTACTACCCGCTCTAAAATTTGTCCGTGATGAATCAGCATTTTTTTTTTAGTTAGTTGGCTTGTTTATGATCAATTAGTAGCGTTTACATTCACCCACTTTGTACAAAACTGTGTAATGAATTTCACACTTGTGGAAATTTGTACTCAGCCATTTCCCAGTTCAGGACAACAATTCACTCAAAAAATGTGACTTAAACTGCTTTGGAAGCTGCATGTACGCAATCCTACCAGATATAGGTCAAATTTGATACCCATGGCAGGTACGCTGGTCGGAATTACCTAGACTACCACAGGTACAAGCAGCTGTTCAGGAGGCATATCGCCGATTATCTTCCACATGTTGGGTAAAACACTCAGCAAAGAACATAAAAAAAAGCGCATATTAAATGCGCTTTCATTCCGGTAATCAAACCTCATCGTCGGGCTTGATCTCGGCCCCTTCTTCATCAATCCTCATCCGGTCATTGCCGGTATTATGTTCAGGATCCGACTTATGACCGCCGGATGATGTAGATTCATTACCAACCTCTTGAGATTGATTATTTGCAGGGTTGTTTTGTTCTTGGTTCTCGTTCGGATTGTTTTGTTCTTCCTGATTTGCCATAGTATTGAGTTTTTGGTACCATTCTATAACAGTCAAAGCAAAATTTAGTTGCAAAAATTGAAGATCTTATTGCCCTTTACCAAACCAGCTTTTGATTTTGTTCAGAAAACCCTTGTCTTCCTTTTTGTCCTCACTGCCGATCAGGTAGGCAAAAGGCTTTAAGGGCTCGATATGCTCGAAAACAATTTTTGTAATCCCCAACAAAGGTATAGCAAGGATCATCCCCGGAATGCCCCAGATCATCTCACCCGCAACCAGACCTACAATGGTGAATAAAGGATTGATACTGACCTCAGCGCCCACAATCAGCGGCTCTAACAGGTACGTTTGTATGAACTGAACGAAGCCGTAAACCAGCAAAATACCGATCACCATATTCATGTCCCCACCCTGCACCAGCGACATTGCAATGGTGAGAGCAGTTCCGGTAAGGTTCCCAACAAAAGGTACAATCTCCAGCAAACCACAAAGAATCGCAAAAAAGATGGCGCTCTTTACGCCAAGCAGGCTAAAACCAATACCGTACATCACCCAGAGACATACAATCATCAAAAACAATCCGGAGAGATACTTCACGGTAACCTGCTGCGTATCGTTCAATATTGTCATGGCATTACCCCGATCAGTCAGCGGAACGAGTCGAATAATAAACCCTTTTAGCCTGGTACGCAGGTACATAAACAAATAAATATAAACAAAAACGAGTAGTGTGTCAGTGAGAAAGCCAGTTATTCCCGACATTAAACTTGTGGCCATTCCGCTTACTTTTCCACTGGAGGACTTTTGTTGCTCTTTGATCAACTGATCCTGTTTTTGAGGAGAGACACCTAGCTTTTCGCTAACAAAATCTTTTAGCTGTTCATATTTCTCCGTGGCGGTCTGCTGCAGCTTGGAGGTATTACTGGCAATATCTGACATCTGCCATCCGACAAAGAAGAACACTATTGCGACAAATACCAACAAGAGTGTGATCGCTGCAAGCGTGGAAAGTGCTTTGTTTACCCCTTTCCCTTCAAGCCAACGTGCAACTGGCAGTAACAACATCGATAACAACGCGGCAAAAGTTAGTGGCACCAGAAAGGGCTTACCGAAAATGAGTGCAACAACGATCAACAGGATCAGTGCGACGATTGCGAGGGCTTTGAAAAGTCTTGGGTTCTGCATACATGAAGATTAAATGATTGGACGTTAAAGACCGGCAACGGCTTTAATTAAAAGACAAATTGCGAATTTTTGTTTTACGAGGGATGCTGATTAATACTAGTGGGTTCTAGTTTGTTCAGAATAATCTCAACGCTGCTATTAGGAAAGCAAGATGTACCTTTGCCGCTAATGGAATATTTCGAGGCATTACAAGCAGCACTTAAAATTGAGCGGGACGAGGACTTCAGGCAATATCAGGTGCTTACCGAGCGTGTTCCGGTGGCAACAAGAAGGGCAAATGGATTGAGCTGGTATCCTGTAGCGATCAGGGCCACCGAACTTAGCCGTGGTGATTACATGAATGTGGAGTTTGAACGTACCACAAATCATGAGCTCAGCCATCAGTTCCGGTTTGGTGCAGCTATTGCCCTTTTTTCAAATCATGATCGTGAAGACCGACTAGAAGGGACGATCACCAATATTAGTGGAAACCGCTGTAAGATCAGCTTTCGGGTAGATGAACTGCCAGACTGGAGCAAAGATGGCAAACTTGGTCTCGACCTGCTGTTTGATAATAATAGTTACAACGAGATGGAGCGGGCGATAAAAGCTGCAAGCGACATGATCAACAGCCCCGAGGCAAATGACGAAGGGCTGGTCACCTTACTTACTGGAATCCGGAGACCTGTTTTTAACACTGCTACATACACCTACCCCATCCCATTGCTTAACAGCAAACAACAGGAGGCTGTTCAAAAGATCCTGACTGCTGAAGACCTGGCGATCGTTCACGGGCCCCCAGGGACTGGGAAGACCACGACGATCGTACATGCGATACAGGCCTTATTGAAGAAAGATCAACAACAAATTTTGGTTGTTGCACCGAGTAATACCGCTGTAGACTTACTCACCGAAAAGTTGTCGGAGAAAGGGATAGATGCTTTACGCATCGGCAATCCCGCCAGGGTTTCCCAGCGCCTGCAATCGCTTACCATGGACAGCAAAATGTCTGCACATACCCAAACAAAGGAAATCAAGGCCCTGAGGAAACAGGCTGCGGAGTTCAAAAATATGGCGCATAAATACAAGCGCAATTTTGGGCGGGCGGAGCAAGAGCAGCGCAAGGCCTTGTTTAACGAGGCGCATAAGATTATGAAGGAGGTTGAGCAGCATGAACAATACATTTCTGATCAGGTGATCAGCAGTGCTGAAGTCATCACGGCAACTCTGGTTGGCGCCAATCATTTCACGATCAGAGATCGGAAGTTTGCCGCCGTGTTTATTGATGAAGCGGGTCAGGCACTGGAGCCAGCCTGCTGGATAGCGATTCTAAAAACCAGAAAACTAATTCTCGCAGGTGATCATTGCCAGCTACCTCCCACTATAAAATCCAGGGAAGCTGCAAGCAAGGGATTAAGTATCACGCTCATGGAAAAGGCTGTACAACGATATCCCGAGGCAGTGACGCTCCTGGAGGAACAGTACAGAATGCATACCGACATCATGACGTTCAGCTCCAGGATTTTTTATGAAGCGCGGCTGCGGGCAAATGAAAGCGTTGCAGGCAGGACCTTGTTTTCCGGGGACGAGCCTTTCACCTTTATCGACACCTCCGGCTGTGGTTTTGATGAAAAACAGGAGGAAAACAGCATCTCCAATGAAGAGGAAGCATTGTTCCTTTTAAGACATTTGAAGACTTATGTTAATGCAATAAATGATCATTTCAAATCAGCAGAATTCCCTTCTATTGGCGTGATATCACCTTACCAAGAGCAGGTTAAAACGTTGACGCAATTGTTTGAAGCAGATGAAGCATTTCAGACTTGCCGTCAAAACATAGCCATAAACACCATTGACAGCTTCCAAGGCCAGGAACGAGATATTATCTATATCAGTCTGACAAGAAGCAACACATCGCAGCAAATCGGCTTCTTGGCCGACATTAGGCGCATCAATGTAGCCATGACAAGAGCTAAGGCGAAACTTGTGATCATCGGAGATGGAAGCACATTATCTAAATCGCCATTTTATTTAGATTTAATGAAGTATGCTGAAGAAATTGGTGCATATCATAGTGCCTGGGCATTCATCACCGACTAGTCGGGTTGGCGGAAGTCATTGTAGACTAGCTGGTCCGATTGATTCACTTCCCGTATGGAATTCATCTGTTCCATATGATAGTCTTTTAGTATCTGCGGTTGTATGATCTTTGCATGCCCCATCCACATGTACGTCCATCCTATTAGTTCACGATTGATCCCGCACTTTAAATGCAGGCGTACATTTCCGTCTGGAAGTAACTCAAAAGTTTGAGAATGATGCCATACGTGTGACTTCACGAACTCTCCGGTTAGTGAAGCAAATTCGATGATCACGTCGTAAACCTCATCATTAATGTTTTGACCCACACCAAAACGTGCTTTTAGGTTCCGGTCTAAAATTGAGTTTTCTTTTTTGAAAGGAAAACTTTGATTGCTTAATTTGAAGCCCGTCATCTGGTATAAGTCAAGCACCAGGCAACGTTTCGAAGCTTCTATAATGCCTGCTACAAAAAAACTGCCCCGGTGATAAAGAATTTTTAGGGGATGAAAAATAAACGGAAAGCTGATCGAGCGATACATGGAAACGGAGTCACCCTTACATGAAATGATTTCCACTGCACGGTGATTTGATACGCTCCAAAGTATCTGATTGAACTTTTCCTGGAATTGATCATCAAACATAATCTCATTGAAATGCGTGTTCTGCATAGAAGAACCGTCCCAATTAGAATTGTGTTCTACCCTGCTGCTGTTCAGATGATTTGCAAAAATATCACGAAACTTATCAAGCGAGCTCTTCCGACATGTCGAGATCCCCAAAGGGATGACCAACTTGTTTAAAAAGTAAGTGTCGATATCGTAGTTATTAATGGTGACGGCACCAGTATGTCGGTTTATCACGTAAAGCTTTTTGTTAAACTCCTGATTTTTAAGCTCCAGGCGCTCCTGATCCCGCAAAAAATATTTACCTACGTCTTCGAGGTCACGATACAATTGTCGGTTACTCACCTCCGCACCAAGCGACTTTAGAGCGGATTGCAGCGAGTCTATTGTCTGTGGTGCATGACTCAACAAACTATAAATATGCTTTAAACGTTCCAATTGCTTCATAGTTGACATATTATGACAAGGTGTAGAATATTTCCGACTCAAACCTAAATAATATATTTTATCTTCGAACAAGTATTAAACAAATGATTAACCGGATTTTGTTTTAAATAAGTTATTTAGCCCCAAAATATATATCATAATGTCTCTCTTAGGCAGTCTCAAGAAGTTGTGGCTGCCTTAACTATTTAAAAATCAGTTTAACCGTTAGACATATTTGTATCTTCAATATTAAATTGGACTTTTGTCATAAATGAATCATTTCGACCCGATAAAACAAATTCTTGATAATTCAGGTGTCTATTACCTGGTCATGGTAGATATGAATAGCAGATATGCTTATTTAAACAAAAAATATCTGCAAGCATTCGACGGCATTCATGGGCACCTGATTGGGCAGCACTATTCAAAAACAATGCATCCGGATGATACCGAGATTTGCATGCGTGTCTCGCAGCAATGTTTTGAACAGCCCGAGAAGATGTTTCCGGCCACGATTCGAAAACATGATGGAAAAGGCGGTTATATTACTACACAGTGGGAATACAAAGCCGTGTTTGATGCTGATCACAGTCCTGTTGGAGTCTTCTGCATCGGCAACGATATTTCGGAGTTTGTTGCCACCCGTTTTAATCTTGAGCAGACGATGAAATCGCTTAGTCACGCGACCTTGACGTTGGAGGAAATCGCACATATACAGTCCCATGTCATCCGAAAACCTATAGCGAATATTCTTGGATTAGCGACGATTCTAGAGACCATGGATACAGATGAAAGCTTAAAAGCACTCGTCGAGATGATCAGCAGCAGCGCAAAAGAGTTAGATGCCGTTATAAAAAGTGTATCCAGTAAGATCTAGTCACTGATTTTTCGGTACTCCTACCGGATACCTGGGATTTTTTTTAGCTTTATGATTCTAAATAAAAAACCTAATTCAATGAACAGCTTAAACCGAAAAACATTTTTATTAAGTGGCGTAGCCCTAGCCGCTGGTACCGTGGCTTCCGCAATGCCTGCGGCACCAGTGCAAAAAAAATACCCTGTCGTTCACCATGCATTATTCTGGTTGAAGAACCCTTCCTCCATGGAAGATCGTGCAAAACTTGTTGCAGGCGTTAAGACTTTAGCTAAGATTAAAACCGTTAAAGAACTACGTGTGGGTGTAGTTGCAAGTACTGAAAAACGTGATGTTGTAGACAACAGCTGGGGCGTATCAGAGCTGATGTTCTTCGAAGACCTTGAAGGTCAGGCCAGCTATCAGACAGATCCAATTCACCTGGAATTTATCAAAAACTGCAGCCATCTCTGGGATAAAGTTATTGTATATGACGCAATTGAGGCGTAAACTACCATCTAAACATACCTGAAACGGCACTTACTTTTGCAGGCTAAACGTTGCAAGATAAAAGTGCTGTTTCTTCAAACCTAACGCAGGATCAGACCCATAGTTAAAAGACACTCCGAATGAAATTCGAAGGGGCCTGGTTAGCAAATAATAATCTACCCCAGCTTTCATTAACTGCGTAAAGTCCTCTTCAACAGCGGTTGAATTCAGCACTGCATACCTTGCGGTATAATCAAAAGACGCCTCCCATGTTTTGTCGGGTGAGATCATCTCCACAGGTGATTCTTTCAGTCGGTTGCCTGCAAGTGCATATTGAAATTTGACCAGGGGCCTGAATATCGTGCCGTTGTTGTCGTCTTGCCTTGCAGAGAAGTTATGTTGAAATTCAACACCGGGATTTAGCGCAAACAGTTGAATCAGCTTACGGTTTCCCCTTACGGTATAGGTATTTAAGTTGAGTCCCTTATCTCCAGACCTGAAGGGAATGGCATCCATATTAAAGAGTAAAGCACTGGCAGTATCCCTTAGATTTCTAGAGAACTTCAATGTGGGGGTAAAAAACCACTGACGGAATGTTGTCAGGGCATTATTCCTTTTGATGTTCGTGCGCAATGTACCTGACAGTCCGGTTTGCCAGTTGTGTTGTTCCTCATCAATCAGCGTGTTACGATGATACTCTCCTATTATTTTACCTTCCATGGTAAGGCTGTTCCCGACTTTGAAGTTGGTGACTGGAATACCAACACCGCCGTCAATCAGGTACGATGTTTCCGCATGCCTGGGTATCGTAATTTGAAAACGGACAGGTGAATTTCTGGTACCTGCCGATCCGAAAGACTGACGGAGTTCCAGCCGGTCTAAAAATCTGGAAACTAAGGATGGTTGCTCCTGTGCTGCCAGGGAATTTGTCAACAACAATGCACCAGCAATGAGTGTAAACTTCGCGCCTTTCATAACTTCCCCTCTACCATGTCTACACAATCCATAACGGTGTCCACCCCTGAAACATCGGCAATGCGCACTGATGCCCCTGCATTATGGGTTTTCACAAGCTCATCCAGCAGATCCGCCAAAAATTGGTAAGCGTAATCGGTCGGCAAGAGGTTGCCAATTACAAGATGATCGCCGAGATTCTTGGGTTCCTCCCAAGATTGGCCTGCGGCAACCAGAATGGCCTTTTTCACTTGAAGATCAAGGCTAAGCTGGGTGCTCCGGATATAGGTATGCCGCATGGCAGCCGCTGTGCTAAGGCTGTTTACCCGTGCGTTAAGGTATTGGTATTCCCCCTCGCTAAAAGCATGCCCGGCTTGTAAGAGGTGTGTGATGTTCCCCTTGCGCTGCAAATTCTGCTCCTCAGCTGCGGATTCATCAAATGGATATGCTTTGGCTGCCATGATTTTATCCTGCTCTGATAAGCTGGTGGGTTCCTGCACGTAGCAAGATGAAGCAGCACCGCTCAAAAACATCCAGTCTGGAAAAGAATAGTGCATGATGGACTGTTTATCATGCGGCGAATAAGTTAGCCCGCCTGCCGGCATTTGTTTGAGGTTGTAATCGACCTGCTCTTTCGACCAAAAGTTCGGGGGACCGGAAAGATACGCGTACAAACGCTCCCAGTCGAAGTCGCAGTTTGCCGCTGGCGACTGATGTTCATGATGGAAGCCTAAGGCATGTCCGAACTCATGAAGGACTGTTGTGCGCCAGTTTTCAGGCAAGCTCAGATCAAATCCTTGTAGGTTCAAGGTGATGTCACCAGGCTGGCATATATCCGGATCCTGACTGTCTGTACCGACAAACGACCAATAACCAGGATGCTCGAAGCCTACTCTTATGGATGAAGTATCTCCGGGTTGCCATATCCTGTAAGTTGCCGCAACCGGATTAAATCCAAAATCGAATTCTATGTTCCCATACTTGCTCCACTCAGCAGCGGTTTCTGCGATTTTGCGGTGTAACTCAGCATCGCCATTTTTGAAACTCACGATAAGCCTGCGCTGGTCCCACAACAACAGGTCTTCCAACACAAGTTGTAGCGGTTGGCCGTTGAGGTTGGCTGGGAGCGCTTTTCTACGTCGCTCTTCCCGGAGCATGATTTTCCGGATGATTTCCTTCGGGAATCCTTCCATAATTTGGATTGTGCGGTTTTCCATAGCTTCAACATTGAAATGAATACACTAATTCTAAGCCCTAAATTCCAGGGTAAACACGAGTTCCGGATAGTCAATGAAAGGATTCCGGTTTCCCTGCATCAAAAATATTTCTCTATTTCTATGCTTTTCATATAAACTGACCGGCTGTTCCTTAGACCAGTCTTTAAGTACCTGAATGGATTCGTGATCATAGACTGCTATTGCGCCCGGATATCGAACAAGAAAATACAATACCGCACGCGCAACAATGCCCTTATTGTGCTCGGGCTCAAAAAAGCCACTTTCTACATTTCCGCAGTCGGATCGTATCTTTTCAGATTCGGTTTGTGGGTAGTTAGGCAGGTCTCTATATGGAAAGTTGTTTCGAAAGCTGTTACAACGGGATTCACAGGCGAAAAGATGGTGAAGATCGCCGCGCATCGGTTCTTGTTTGTTAAACCAGGACTGACAAACGACGTGCTCACAATTGTATGGCAATGCAGCCTCCAGCGCTTCTACCGCTGCGTCAAAGTCGTTCGAGCCAATCAGCTTCTCCGTTTTAGAGATTTCTATAAATCTGAGTTGCCGATCAATATCAACCTTCTGATCCGCAAGAATGAGTTCCTGTACACTGAAGGCTTTGTTCGAGTAAATACTTCTGATCTGTCCGTCCGGGTGAAGGTCAACAAGTGGGTAAACGTACTTCGAAGGATTATAATTGTGGTGTTTGGTATGGGTATCCGCCAGCAGATCATGTAGCTCCTGGAACGTCGCAGCAGTGATATTCTCGAGACCTGCATAATACTTCTGACGCTGTACATTATCCTCTTGCTCGGGATAGTAGTTGCCTGTATCTATTGTATCGATGCTGATACCCATGGACTTTCTGATATCATCTACATTGCGTATGGGTTGAAAGTAGTTCCAGAGCAGCGGAAAACGTACCGCAGCAACCGTCGTAATATCATAAACTATACTGCTGATACGGACGCCTTCATTTTCAAGCCAATCAACCTGAATTTCACCCTGCGATTTATCCCATACAGCTCCTGAACGGTTAAGGATTTTACCTTCTGCATTATAGCGGGGTACACCTGCATGATGCAAAGCAACAACCTCCCACTTATCGTTAAAAACTGGTGCACCTGAAGACCCACTCTTCGTATCCGTTACATAGCGAATGAACTTGGGCAGGGACAAATTGGTGACTTCATTCTGCCGCAGAGCGACTTTCTTCATTTTGCCATCAGGATGTTGGATGATGGATACAAAGTTGCCTTCTTTAGTTTTTCCTAAACCGGGGTTCAGATGGAGATATCCAAACTCCTGAAGCTTCCCAAACCCATCTGTCGACGCTTCGGCCACCCACACGATGGTATAGTCCAGTTCTTCGTTGGTGTAGAAAAGTTTTGAAGGTTCAAAGCTGAACACTTTCAACGAAAGTGGCAGATCATGGATGCCTTTTTCATAGTTGAATTCGGCATAAGATGCGCTTGCATATTGCGCATCGGGAATCACGTGATGATTGGTAATCAATAGCTGTGGTGCAATCAGGAATCCAGTTCCGAAACCTTCCTCTCCTTCAGCCGAATAAATGTTGATCCGGCATACTGCCCGACCAGCTTGTACACCTTTTTCCAGATAATTGACATCTAAAGTATCATCACCGCTGATCACCCTTTCTCGCAAAAGCCGATCGTTGATGAGTTCGGTAATGTTCAGGTTATGCTGCTGTAAATAATCGTTTATCTGCTTCGGATTTACAAACTTGCCGATGCCTGGTGCGGCACTTCCCCGGTCTGATATAGACTTCCTGAACACGACACCAGCATTTGGCTGGGCGAACGTACCTGGGGTACTGGAAAAGTTATGCTCGGAATTTATTACTGCAGCAGGCGCCTGATTAAGCTCGCCTTCGAGGGGAGATAAAAGCCGCTGCTCAGCCCTTTTTACTTGCGCCAGGAACTTCTCGAATGTTTTCATGTTAGCGCTTCCTCCATATCAGGATTTCCTGATGACAAGTTTTCCCGGTGTTACCTCTTTAATATTTAAACGTTCTCCTGTTCCATCGGTATAATGGATTACCAGGGCTTCATCTTCAATGTCCCAGTCTCCTTCAACCTGGCCTGGTAGATCATTTCTGCCGGGGCTTAAATCCAGAATCTTACCACTGGGCTGAAGATCAAGTGCCCGCCTGCCTCTGGACCGTGGAAAGTCAAAGCCATGCGGGCGATACACAAATTCCTCATGGTTATCTTCTTCAAAAGAATGTACCCAATGTTTGCTGATCACATCCTTACTAACCACAGCCATGTTCTCAGGATGTTCTTTGGATTAAACCCGCTCTCGGGCCAGATATCGTTGCATTCATTCTTGCGGCTTGCCCTTCTGTAAACATGAACATGGAATCATCATCCACATAATCCATATAGTTCATAAACATATCTCCGTTTGGCCCATTGTTACAGGAAATCGAAGGAAAAGTGGGTTTTTGATAATTCGGGCCGAGTTGGTTGGGTGTGTCGTTCACATAGTCGGTATCTGAACAGCTGTTCCCTCTACCATCGCCGAAGATGTGAGATAAATTCAGGTAATGGCCAATTTCGTGGGTGGTGGTTCGACCATAATTGAAGGGCGCTCTGGCCGTACCGGTTGTTCCAAAAGCACGGTAATCGACAACAACACCATCCGTTTCTGCCGGTCCACCTGGAAACTGTGCATAACCAAGCAGTGATTCGCCCAAATTACAAACCCAGATATTCAGGAAACGATTTGTTGGCCAAGGATCTATACCACCGCTGGCTGTTGCCTTCATGGCGTCGTCTGTTCCAAAGACCTGCACAGTTGTATTGGTCCGCGTAATTCCGGTAGTCTCCAAACCCGCTGAGTCTTGTTCCGCCAACCTAAACTCAATATTGGTATCGGCCACGAGTGGCTGCCATACCTCCGGAACGCGGCTTACGTCTTCATTACGGGAGCGAAAATCTCTATTGAGCACTTCAATTTGACTCAAGATCTGCGCATCGGAAATATTTTCCTCTTCCGTATGGTACAAGACATGAACAACGACATCGATAACGACGGGCGTACTAAGTCTGAAAAACCGCTTGCTTTCCAACAGCGTGGCGACCTCATTTTCAATTTCAGCCTGTGCTCTCCGGTATTCGGGGAAGGTTTCAACCTGCTTATTGTAGACCTCCATGGTTCCACAATGCCGCAATTTAATATGCTCAGCCATGTGCGTGCCCTGCTTCTTAAATGTTAGATATTCATGTATTCCTCCATGATCAGCACCGCATCAGGATTTCCCTGTTGCACAGCCAAGTCCAGCGCGCTTAGTCCACGATTATCCTTAATGGACAGATCCGCGCCGTATTCCATTACCAGGCGCACGAGATCGTTTCTGCCAAACAGGGTCGCAAACATTAAAGCGGTTCCGCCATTCCCATGCTGAAGATTGACATCGGCACCGTAGGACAGCAATAATTTGGCAATCGGCAAATAGCCTTTAAAACAAACGCCCATAAGGGCGGTATTGCCGCCGGCATCATAGGCATTTACATCTGCGCCAGCATCCAGCAGGAGCTGCGTGGCCTCCAGTTGTTCGTTGTAGGAAGCAACGATGAGCGGGGTAAAACCCCGCGCATCCACTGCATTTACATCAGCACCATTTGATATTAGTTCTTTAAGTGTGGCGAGATCACCTGTTCTTACTGCGCCAAATAGTTCATTATTCAAGTTTTCCATGAATCCGTTTAGTAAGGTCTTGCTTCCGTAGAATCCGTGTTTGCCTGGTCGATGCCTTCAGAAGCATTTTCCTCAACGAAACTCGCTTTTTCCTTGGACATCATTTCTGCCTTCATTTTCAAGCCTTCTGCAACACGTCTGCCATAATCTTCGTCACATTGCGTGAACAACTCTACCATCTTGTCCTGAATGTGCTGTTCACATGCCGAGATGCCCCCAACCAGGTTCGAGATCAGTTCTTCTCTTTCCCATTCTTCGAAGTTCCGGTAAGTTTCACCAGCCTGCTTGAAATTGTTCTCCCGGTCGATACGTTGCCTAACCAAAGCCGCCTGGTAATATGGTGTATGATCTTTGCCAGGACGTACGGCCTCTTTCAGACCGTTCATGCTTGATGGCTCATAATTTACATGCGGGTTAGTACCCTTAGCGATATCCTGATAGAAAGCCATCTGACCATCACGCTGGTTAGTTGCAACATGTTTACGCGGCGAGTTAATAGGCAATTGCAGGTAGTTTGTTCCTACGCGGTAGCGCTGCGTATCGGAGTAGGAGAATGTTCTTCCCTGCAACATCTTATCGTCTGAGAAATCCAATCCATCCACCAGTACGCCTGTACCGAATGCTGACTGTTCCACCTCAGCGAAATAGTTAACTGGATTTCTATTCAGCGTCATCTTACCAACCGGGTACCATGGGAACTGTTCGCGTGGCCATAGCTTCGTATCATCAAGAGGATCGAAATCCAGTTCAGGATGTTCACCATCTTCCATGATCTGAACGTTAAGTTCCCATTCTGGATACTCTCCGCGTTCGATTGCTTCATATAGGTCCTGAGTGGCGTGGTTGAAGTTCTTGCCCTGGATTTCAGATGCCTGTGCCGAGGTCAGATTTTTGATGCCCTGCAGTGGCTCCCAATGGTATTTCACGAGCACGCCCACTCCGTCGCTATTAACCCACTTATAGGTATTGACACCTGAGCCCTGCATGTGGCGGTAGGTAGCCGGAATTCCCCATGGAGAAAACAGGAAAGTTACCATATGTAAGGTTTCGGGTGAGTTACTGATGAAATCAAACTGCCGTACCGGACTTTGAATATTCGTTACCGGATCTGGCTTAAAAGCATGAATAAAATCCGGGAACTTTATGGCGTCACGAATAAAGAAGATCTTGAGGTTGTTACCGACAAGATCCCAGTTTCCATCTTCTGTGTACATTTTTACCGCGAAACCACGGGGGTCACGCAATGTCTCGGGTGAATGTCCACCGTGTATTACAGAGGAAAAGCGCACGAACAAGGGCGTGATCTTTCCTTTTTCCTGAAGGAATTTAGCACGGGTATATTTTGAAATATGTTCATCTCCCAGGGTTCCATATGCTTCGAAGATACCGTGTGCACCTGCACCTCTCGCATGTACTACACGTTCCGGTACCCGCTCACGGTCGAAGTGCGACATTTTTTCCAGAAACTGATAGTTTTCCAGCGTAGCCGGACCACGATTCCCAACCGTACGGGTATTTTGATTGTCGTAAATCGGGTGTCCCTGACGTGTCGTGAGGATATTGGTTCCTCCACCTGCATCACTCTGCTCTGGAGTTTTGTTGTTTGGTGAAGTGTTGTGGCTGTTGTTAGTCGGTTCAATCATAACAAAAGGTTTTAAAGTTTAACAAATTGAGCACTAGTTGGTTTGAAGTTATTGAACTTTAGGCGATGTTTCCAAAAATATTTTACCGGTTTTCCAAATCATCGATTAAGCATGATTCAGAGGACCGGAAACCCATGTTTTTGCATCCTCGAAATCCTTGATCTCAAAGCCCCGGATTTCACCATGCACAAAGGGGCTGAGCATATCATATGCCTTTTCAACAATTTTCTGGTCTGTTACAATTGCCATTCGTTCCCAGCTGCTAAAATGTTTGAAGCTGATCTTGAGATAATCCAAAAAAGCTGGGATGCTATAGTTCTGAAAATCCGTTTCAAGCAGTACGAGAAAATTCACTTTCCCGAACTTGGCAGCAACCTCGTCCACCCTACACATAACGACCTCCTGATACTCCTGATCATTCACTTTCCCTTCTGCCCTATAAGCTGCAACATGTGCCGGAAACCCATCTAATAGTTCTACCATTCTTATCCTTTTTCAAGACAACATTTAGCGAAACCAGGTGTTTTAAAAAAATGTGCACCGCCATGAAGTCTGTTTCTTCTAGATCTTTATTAAAATTTGTTATACCGGGTGTCGCAAGCACCAGTATTATGACTGCATTTAGCTACCTGGTCGGTAGACTAAACAACAAGAACTATAGTGAGCCGGTACTGCTTGCTAAAATTATAAATTCCTATTTGCCATTCTTAGCCCCTCGCCTGTCAAAACCAGCTGGCTGGCTGGGGCATTATGTGCTGGGAATCACCTGGTACCTGGTATTCACTGCGATGCTAAAACGCTACCCCGCTAAGCATGTTTGGTTCGGGATCACTGTGTTTGGTGCATTAAGCGGCATTCTGGCAGTGTTTACCTGGAGATACCTGTTTAAATCAGCAGGTCTATCTAAGCTGGTGAATTATAAAGGCTTTTATGGCCAACTGTTTGTTGCGCATTTTATTTTTAGTTATAGTTCAAAATTGCTCAGCATCCAGGCTGCTGAGCAACAAAGGAGGTTATCTGGTACGCAGAAAAACTAAGTTGTTAAACATAATTCCCGACACATGAATACGAAAAAAAACAAGGCAAGTCGCAGGACATTTATCAAGAGCGTAGGCTATGGCGTTGGCGCACTCACACTCGCGCCAGCCTTGATTGCAATAGGATCTTGTTTTCCCGAAAAGGAAGGAAAGAAACTGGGCATAGCACTGGTAGGGCTAGGCGGTTATAGCACAGGACAACTTGCCCCGGCACTGCAGCAAACCAACAACTGCTACCTGGCAGGGATTGTTACAGGAACGCCTGCAAAAGCCGACAGTTGGTCAAAGCGGTACAACATTCCCGAGCAGAATACAGGCGGCGCGGTATACGACCGGCATGGAACCCGTCTTTGTTAATGCTAAGGAAACTAAAACCGATCCGGTATTGTTCAAAGAGGTGGATGACACTATTAATTGGGAACTTGAGTTTCCAGGGGGGCTGATCGCGAAGGGTAAATCAAGCTATAGTTCAAACATTAGCTTTTTGGATGTAAAAGCAAAGAACGGCAAGTTCGGCCTGGGCCCTGCTTACGGCTACAGCGGCATCGCCGGATACATTGATGCCATTTACCGGAGCATTGCCTCTGGAAAGAAAGAACGGATACTGTAAACTCAAACATTTTGGCAGTTGCGGGCATTAATAAGGGAAGGTAGCATATGGAAAACAACAACAAACAGAGTGGCACGCAGCCTCACATGGCGGAAATTGTGGAGCGAAATATCGCCTCACTGCTAGAGCAACGCAAGCAGGAGGAGCAGCATAAGTCTGCGCAGGATAGAATAGCTGACATGATCACCCGCTTTGCAGGCAGCATGGCCTTCGTTTATATCCATCTGTGTCTCTTTGGAATTTGGATCATCTGGAATTTGGGCTGGCTTGGCCTCCCTCCTTTCGATAAGTCTTTCGTGGTGCTTGCGATGTTCGCTTCTGTTGAAGCAATCTTCCTTTCCACCTTTGTGCTGATCAGTCAAAATCGTGCATCCATACAGGCCGACAAACGAGCTGATCTGGACCTGCAAGTTGGCTTACTCTCTGAACATGAAGTAACACATCTGATTACGATGGTAAGGGCAATCGCCAAAAAGATGGACATTGAAGACGCGTACCATCCAGAGCTGGAGGAACTCGCACAAGATATTCGACCTGAAAATGTAATGGAAACCATGGATCGAAGGAAAACCGAACAATAATATATAAAAAGTAAAAATGACTGAAACTAAGAATCAAACTGCAAGCTGTTTAAAACTTAAAACATCATTTTCAATTTTTCTGCGGCATACAGGGTTGTTTATTTGGATGTTGCTGATGCTGCAGCTGGAGGCACAGGCACAAGCAGAACTGCTTCAGCCTGATACTGCAGCGAAACAAGCAGCAGTTGTTTATCCCCCGGATTCATTAGGGAGGCGAAATCCGAGAGGAACAGTAGAGGGCTTCATCAAAGCTGCTGCAAGAGAGCAATATAAAATTGCTGCAAACTACCTGAACCTGGACACCAAACTAAAAGACAGTCCAGACAGTGTTAAGGTTGCAAAAGCGCTCCAGGTGCTGCTGGACAAGGGCAACATATATCCTTATTCCTGGATCAGCGACAATGGAACTGGCCAGCAGGATGATAATCTTGGTCCGAATCAGGACCGCATTGGTGCAGCGACCATTAATGGAGAAAGCTTTGATCTGATATTGGAAAGTATTACAGACACTACAGGCGGCCCCATCTGGCTGTTTTCATCCCAAACCATTCAACGCGTGCCGATAGATACTGCCGTAGTACAAAATACAACCATGGTAGAGCAAGTATCTCCAGGTTTTCTAGAGGAAACAGAATGGGGCGGTGTCCCAGTGGCACATTGGCTAGCCATGGTATTAATTGTTGTACTATCATACATCCTTGCTGGTTTAATCATCAGGTTCTTGGTGTACATCATTCCCCTGGTATGGCATAGGGCGAGAACAGAAGCTACCGCTGGTATTATCCAATCTTTTGTCCTCCCAATAAGGCTCTACCTGGCGGTATGGTTATTTGTTGTGGCAAGTCGAGCCGCTGGCATATCCATCATCGTGCGGCAACGGCTAACCGATCTTACTTTAATCGTCGGTGTGGTTGCATTCCTGTTGTTGCTGTGGCAATTACTTGATTTCATCACCAGACTGGTGGAGAAACGAATGCTTCATCATGGCAATCAATCCGGAGTATCCGCACTCCTCTTCCTGCGAAGAGCAGCTAAGGTTGCTCTAGTGATATTCGGAAGTATCATTATCCTGGATACCTTCGGCTGGGATGTCACGACCTGGCTTACCGCACTGGGTATTGGTGGTATCGCTATCGCCCTGGGTACACAGAAGACCGTGGAGAACTTCGTTGGCAGCGTCACATTGATCGCCGATCATCCTGTACGTGTTGGCGACTTCTGCCTTGCAGGAGGCGTCTTAGGTACGGTGGAGCAAATCGGAATGCGTACCACCAAAATACGTACACTTGGGCGCACGGTTGTCAGCATTCCAAATGGAGAACTGTCATCCCTTAAGATCGAAAACTTCGCACCACGGGATAAATTCCTGTTTAATCCTACGCTCGGTTTGAGGTATGAAACTACCCCGGAGCAATTACGATACTTACTTGTGGAACTCCGTGCCATCCTGTTTGCTCATCCGAAAATAGATTCCGGCCCTAGGATCCGCTTCACAGGTTTTGCGCCAGATTCCTTAAAGTTAGAGGTCTGGTCGTATATAAAGACGATTAGCAATGATGAGTTTCTTGAAGTACAGGAGGATCTATACCTGCGCTTTATGGAAGTTGTAGAGGCTTCAGGAACTGGCTTTGCATTTCCTTCACAAACCATTTATTTCGCAAAAGACACTGGTGTGTCCGAAGAGAAAACCAAAGATGCAGAATCCAGGGTTCGAGCATGGCGTGAAGCAGGAGATCTGCAGATTCCAAACTTCAGCCCTGAGAAAATTATGGAACTCAAGGACACCATTAAGTATCCCGCTGAGGGAACAAGTATGGAGCCCAAGTAAGTACTACCTGGGCACCATATGTTCATAGAAATATAAGGAAATATTAGATAGTACCTTCATCGCTGGCTCCGGTTCGAGTCCGCTTGATAATAAGATAAGCACGTATTTCCTGCCGTCCGGCAGGAAAACGATGCCCGAATCATTCAGCACACGCGTGATGGATCCTGTTTTATTAGCAACACGAACACCTGATGGGAGCTTCGCCGGAATAGCCCCTTTCAGGTGTTGCTGCATGAGTATGGATACCATCTGCTTGCTGGCTTGCTGACTTACCAGTTCTTCCAAAGCAATCTGTTCAAACAAAAGCATCAGGTCCTTTGCCGTAACCATATTATTCATGCCCTTGTCAAAAGCTTTCTGATCTTCAACCCCGCGTAAAATTGAAATGTGCCTAGCACCCATATTACGCATGGTCTGATTGACTGCGCTTGCACCTACCTTATCGATGAGTATATTCGTTGCCAGATTACTGCTCTTGGTAATCATACGATATATAAGTTCCGAAATCGGTATACCGGATCCAACCTGCTGATACAGTTCCTGCTCGCTATCGTCAGCTACATTCACGCTGTACTTGGTTCCATCAGCGATACTCGTAAACTCATTGTACACAAGCACCTCGTCTTCAAGCCTGAATTTACCAGCCTCAGCCTGTGCGAACACCTCTGCCATAACAGGGGTTTTCATCGTACTGGCCGCATGAAAGACACTGTTCTCATTGAAAAAGAAAGTCGCCCCCGATTGCAGATCCTTGAAAGCGATTCCAAATTGCCCGGAGGGATAGGGTTTAATTTCATCAAACACCTGTTCACGTAATTGTACCAACCCGGAGGTGTCCTGAACTTGTCCTTTGCAGATATTCATGGTAAATACAATTAAGAGCGGAGCCAGGTGCCCCGCCCGGATTAAGGTTGATCCCACCATAATGGCGTGTCTAGGGAAACATCAGCAGGAACGTTGGAACCATTTTTTGATCTTTCTCCTGTTGGATAAGCAACGCGCCTGATTGGATCACTTAGGACCGCACCTTCTGGCAAGCGGAAATCTTTATATTGGTAATCATATCTCCTGGCATCATTCCATGCCTCAGGGCTTAAATAGGTCGCTGCATATTTTTCTTTAAAGATCAAATCTAAGGTCAGGTTGGCTTCCCCTACACCCACTACAGGATTAGCGATATAAGCTTCACGTTCAGCTGTGCTCACCTGGAATTTATCCATGCTCGCGCGGATACCGGCTAGATATGCCGCATACGCCCTGGTACGTCCCGCAGGGCCCGAGCGGAAAGCAGCCTCTGCTTCTACGAACTTTAGCTCCGCAAAAGTCACCAGATACAATGGAGATGTCCGGTTGCTCAAAGGTGAAATTAAACTGATATAATTTTCATCAAAGACGGTACTCGGTGCCGGACCTAAGTTTCCGGCGCCATTTCGGGTTCCCTTATAATCATTGTTTACCGTCTTGTCGGTGATATGCGAGATCCTTGGATCAAGCATACCGTATTTCGTGCCGTTCATATGATTCACAAAATTGTCGGACAGCCATCCGCCAAGTAAAGCACCTGCGTTATTAATGGCTATCTGTGCCCAGGGGTTAACACCGGAAAAGACCGCCATACCTGCATCATCAGTATTAGACTGATAGGAATTGTCAACTGCAGTAAGTACAGCTGCAGGGTTATAACTCGCTTTTTTGGAGATCTTGTTCAGAAACCTTGCCTGAATCGCATAGGCAGTTTTCAACCAGGCTGCACGATCGCCGCCATGTATCAGATCAGAGGCTGCATCAAGTTGCTGGGTAGCAGTTGTCTTCTGAAGATTCGCAATGCTCTCATTGATCAAGCTGAGTGCTGTTTGATATAGCGCCTCTTCCGAGTCATAGCTGGGCGTAAGATTGCCCTTGGTTCCAAATGCATCTGAGTACGGTCCACTACCCCAGGTATCATTTACTAAACCCAGATTGAATGCCATCAGCAACTGTGCGACACCCAGGTGTTCTGTAGCTCCCGAACTTTCAGCACGCGTGATCATATCGTTCAAATCAGCCATGGCATAATAGGCATTATCCCACTCACTTGAATTATCCGTGATCTGGTAGGTGTCTGTGTTACTGCCAGAGGTTGGACTCGCCAGGTATTGTACATAGTAGTTGTTAAATGCAGCAAAACGCTGGCTGTTTAATCCTGCTTTCTGTGTTGCGGTGGATAGTAGTGCATTTAACGGTGGATTCTGCACCTGATTGGGATTTTCGTTCAATTCGAAGTACTTCTTACATCCCTGACCAGACCCGACGATCACAACCAGGAGAAAGTAAAATGCTATTTTATAATTTCTTTTCATGTTTCTAGATTTAAAAGCCAACATTAAGTGAGAACAGGAAGCTTCTTACTGCAGGGTAAGTCATACCAGCAAATCCCTCAATATTAGAACCGCTGTTTGTAGTAGAACTCTCCGGATCGAAACCGTCATACTTGGTCCACAGGATCAGATTGTTTCCGGTTACAGACATATTTACATTTTTCACGAAGCCATTGCTGAGCCATTTTTTAGGCAGTGAATAGCCAATGGAGAGCGACCGTAAGCGCACCCATGATGCGTCTTCAACGAAGGTCTCTGATACCCCTCTGTGAACAAGGCGGTAAAAACCATCTCCATAGTCAATGCCGGTCGCTGGATCAACCCCCTGACCTAGCCATACCTCCCTGGTGTTCGGGGATCCATCTGCAAGTAAACCTTCAAATACACGATGTTCTGTACGGTTTTCGGTGTACTTGGCCATTCCGAAAGCAGAATAGTAGTTGGCCAGCTGGTTATATCGATCCTGACCAATACGGGCATCAAACAAGAAGTTTAATGTCCAGTCCTTGTAACGGAATGTGTTGTTCCATCCGCCGATCCAATCGGGTTGAATGTTACCCAGCTTTTTCTGGTCTGCTGCTGCGCCGATGATTGGAAATCCAGTTGCGCTGATCAACAATGGTCTGGAGGGATCGCTGGCGTTCGTAGATTTGTCCAGCCCTGCTGCAATTTCATCAGGACTGAAGTAACGCTTATACTCGGTGCCGTACAAGGTTCCGTATGCCTCACCAGGAACCAATTTCATGGTAACGCGGGCATTTAGATATCCATGTTCGTTTGCGGCATTGATCTCTGAAAGATCCGAGCGTAAGGAAATGATCTTATTGCGGTTTGCTGAAAAGTTCAATGTTGTCTCCCAGCTAAAGTTCTCCTTTTTTACCGGTGTACCGGATAAGGTTAGCTCGATACCTTTGTTCCGCATCGTGCCCGCGTTTACGGCAGCGGTAACATACCCCGTGGTTGAGGAAATCGGCACATTGATGATCTGATCTTTACTTAGGGAATGATAGTAGTTTGCATCAAGGCCTAACCTGCCTGCGAAGAATTTAAAGCTAAAACCACCTTCATAGGTATCGGTGAATTCTGGTCTTAAATTTGGATCACCTAAAAGGTTCGGACGGGTGAATCCTGTATAGCCTGTCGGCAACCCGGTGTAATTAGCGAAGCCTCTACTGGTGGAATAGGCGCCTGCATCTTTTCCAATTTGTGCATAAGAGAACTTAAATTTCGCATTGCTGATCACCTCCGGAAGTTTAATGTGATCAGAGAAAATGTAGCTCAAACTGGCAGAAGGATAAAAAAAGGAGTTGTTGGGCCGCACCAAAGATGAGGTAATATCATTTCTACCGGTGAGGGTCAGGTATAGATAATCCTTATAATTCAGGGAAAGCTCGCCGAAAATCCCCATCAAACGATAATCTTCTTCATAAGTGTTCCCCGTCAGGAATTTTGCATTGCCTAGATTGTACCAATTGAAAACGGTTAGATTAGATCCTTCTGTACTGTTCCGGTAGATCTTTCTGTCGTACAAATCATGACCAAGACGTAAGGTACCGGAGAAGTCCGTGGAAAAACTATGGGTTAAGCTCGCAATGAAAGTACTGTTAATGCTTCTGAAGTTGTCACTATAGTTACTAACCAGGCCCATTCCCGGAAATGCCGGAGTACCATTATCTTCCACCAGCCGTTCACCAACAAGCCCTTGGGCGCCAGGAGCGGTCATTAGCCTGTTATCCCGGTAGGTATCGAGTCCAGCCCGGTAACTTAGATTCAGCCATTTGAAAGGTTGATAAGATGCGTTGGCACTCCCGATGAAGCGCATTACGTCATCTTTGAAATGCTGTGATTCCGCTAGGTACCTCGGGTTGGTTGTCGAACCATAAGAACGCATGGTTCCATTCTCTTCCAGATAGTCATTTACATCATGCCGTGGCGACCAGTAGATCAGTTGTTCGATATATCTGCCTGCATTATAGCGACGCCCCCCGGAATTATTTACACTAATGGAAGCACCTGCATCAAATTTCTCGCTCGGTTTAAAAGTGGTGTTTAATCGTCCTTGATAGTTTTTAAAATTGGTGGAAGGCAGAATACCGTTATGTTGCAGTTGAGATACCGAGGTTAGAAAGGTCATCTTTTCGGATCCTCCAGACACGGTGATACCATTGCGGTACTGACTGCCGGTTTGAAAAGCATCTCTCATATGATTATAGAGCTGCGCAGGATGGCTAGGGTCTTCTGCAATCCCTTCAGCGACGGTTGGACCCCAGGATGGCCAGAAGTCTTCAGCATTGTATTCCCCTCTCCAGCCTTGCGTAAACTTATTCTGCAGCTCAGGCATGGTGTTTACGTTCTCCAGGCCAAAGGTACCCTGATAATCAATCTTTATGGTGCCTGCTCGTCCTGATTTGGTTGTGATCACAACTACTCCGTTCGCACCCCTTAAACCGTAAAGTGCTGTTGCGGCACCCCCACGCAGGATGTTCATGGATTCAATATCATCTGGATTGATGTCCACTGCACGGTTACTCATTCCGTATGCACCTGAGCCCTGGGTGGATGTACTGTTATCCATGAATATGCCGTCTATGACAAACAATGGATGGTTGTCGCGACTGGGGTCTATCGAGTTCACCCCGCGGATCTGAATACGTGCACCCTGCCCAGGAGCACCACCGGTACTGCTGATGGTTACACCGGCAACTTTACCCTGAATGGCGTTCACGACATTGCTCTGCCTGTTTTGGGTCAATTCCGGACCTTTAATGCTTTGAGCAGTGTAGGCCAGTGAGCGCTCCTCGCGCTTAATCCCCAAAGCCGTAACTACTACCTCATTTAATTCCTGCGAAGCAGTAGCGAGCGAAACATTGATGCGCGACTGGTTACCAACAACAATGTCTTGAGACACGAAGCCCACGTAACTGAAAGTAAGTGTCACATTTCCTGAAGGCACTTTGATTTGGTAATCCCCCGCATTGTTGGTTGAGACTGCTGTCGAACTGCCTTTGACTTTGACCACTACTCCGGGTAGAGCAGCACCGTTGTCGGCCTGGGAAACTTTACCACTTATATCCCTGGTTTGTGCAAGCACAGCAGAAGCACAGAAGAAGAGAATGGGTAGAATACATAGCGTAAACTTTCTTTTCATAATGATAATTTAGGTTTGATTGATGGTTGGTTGATTGTATAATTTGACTTTAAGCATTAAATAGACAGGCAAATTGTGCGAAAGTGACTCATGATACTGCGAGAACATGATATGGTAACCCTATATTATGGATTTTTCTGCTTAATTGCATGAAAAAATCAGAACAGATTAGTAGAATTTCGATATTTTAGAAGGATTTACGACAAATTCAACCATAAACATCCCTTACACATACCTGACATGAAGGTTTACACCAGATCTTTGTTACTGATACTTATAGCTGCCTATATACTGGCGACACCTGCTCAAGCGCAGCAATACAAACTCGAAGATGTTAGAAACTATCCTTTTCCAACCGCACTAACCGGTTCGGCAAAGACTTCAAGGATTACCTGGGCAATGGACGAAATAGGTAAACGCAATGTGTATGTCGCCGAAGCACCGGATTTTAAGGCCAGAAAACTAACGGCTTACCTAGAAGATGATGGACAGGAGATCAGCAGTCTCTCGTTAACGCCGGACGGCCAGTGGGTCGTGTTTGTACGAGGTGGCGATCACGGCTCCAACTGGAACGATGATGAACCGGTGAATGTCAACGCTAAAGCAGAACCTCCGAAAGTGGAGATCCATGCCGTATCCTTCGACGGAAAAAAGCATATCCGGGTTGGCGAAGGTGATGAGCCTGCAATTGCACCTGACGGAAAGCAACTGGTTTTTATGCGGAAGGGCGCCGCCTGGATCGCTCCCCTGGATGGAACAGCACCAGCGAAATTACTATTTACGCCACGTGGCCCGCTAAATGATCTGCAATGGGCGCCAGACGGTTCTGCGATTGCCTTTGTTGCGCAGCGACAGGATCATGCATTTATCGGTGTCTATAAATTCACCGATAGTGCTGTCACCTGGATGGCGCCATCTTTTCATCGCGACAGATCGCCGAGATGGTCGCCTGATGGTAAAAGCCTGGTCTTTGTACGAACGGAAGGAATTGGAGGTAAGCCTCAGCCACTGCTTCAACCTCAGCACCAGCCCTGGTCCATCTGGAAAGTCAACCTTGTTGATCAACGAGCCACCCAGCTTTGGAAAGCCCCGGCTACGCTCGCGGGTAATTTACCTGCAACCCATGGCGGCAGTAACCTGCATTGGGCTGCTAAGGATCGTATCATCTTTGTTTCGGCAGCCGACGGCTGGTCACATCTCTACAGCTTAAGCGCTGATGGTGGCGAGCCGACACTACTCACACCGGGCAACTTTATGGTTGAGCATGTAAATTTGAATGCAGATAGAACGGAGATTTACTTCAGTGCGAACACTGGAAAAGATTCAAAGGATATTGACCGGAGACACATCGCCCGGGTGCCGGTAGATCGAGCTAGCATGACAGTATTGAGCGAAGGTCCTAATCTGGAGTGGACGCCGACAGTCACAGGGGATGGAAAACATTTGGCATTTATCACCAGCATCGGGCAACAACCCCCACTTCCTGCGGTATTGAACCTCGAACAGAAGAAAAACTTTTCAACGAATACCAAAGTCCTGGGAAAAGAACTCATTCCAGGATCCTTCCCTGTCAATCAGCTCGTCACACCGGAACAGGTGATCTTCAGTGCTCCGGACGGAAAGAAAATACATGCTCAGCTTTTTAGGGCAAAGCGCAAGGCTGGTAAAAAGCCGGCGATCGTCTACATACACGGCGGACCCTCGAGGCAAATGTTATTGGGATGGAACTATTCCGAATATTATTCAAATGCCTATGCGACCAATCAATACCTGGCAAGTCTGGGCTTTGATGTGCTATCCGTGAATTACCGGATGGGTATTGGTTATGGTGATGCTTTTCAACGGGTTGGAAAGAATGGAGAAAACGGTGCTGAAGAATATCAGGACATTGTTGCGGCCGGGCGATGGCTGGCAGCACAACAAGATATCGACGCAAGGAGAATAGGAGTTTACGGCGGCTCCTATGGTGGTTACCTCACCAATATGGCCTTGGCCAAAGACTCCAAGCTTTTCGCTGCAGGTGTAAGTATTCATAGCCTGAGTGAAAGAACACAAGACAGCGATGGTTCGCTCGGGCCGAACCGGTACGAGAAAGCGCCTGACCATTTGGAAGCTTCCAAAACCGCCTGGGCCTCCTCGCCCATTGCGTATCTGGAAACCTGGACATCACCGGTGCTGTTGATTCACGGAGATGATGACCGCAATGTTTCATTTGCCCATAGCATAGATCTCTACAAACGGTTGTCTGAAAAAGGTGTGGAACTGGAAACGTTGGTAATCCCGGATGACACGCATCATTGGATGAAATATGGAAACCTGATGAAGGTCAACCAGGCAATGGTCAATTTCTTCATAAAGCAGCTTAAACCATAATGGTTTGAAGTTTGTTCTCTTTTTTTAAAATCAGTATTTTGAAGAAAACACTCCTTTGTTTAATTACATTTCTATTGCCTGTTATCGTATATAGCCAGGTTGAAACCACCGTTGATAGTCTTAAAGCAGATTCACTGGGTAAAGATGGGTCAAAGGTGATCAGGCCTCCAGATTCAACCTACAAACAATATGATGTAGCTGATGCTATTAGGAGTATTTTTACGCCAAATAAAACGATTAACCCTTACAAGAAGAAGTCAGGAATCACCTTAATGCCCAATGTAGCCTATAACCCCAGTATCGGTGCACAAATTGGGGTAAAGGCCGTTGCAGGACGCGTACTTGGAAAAGATCCGAACACCCTGATGTCTGTCGCTGCAACCTCGGCTTCCATAACTACCAAGGGTATTATATATGCTTACTTAAGCCACAATGTGTTCACCCCCGGCAACAAATGGAACCTGCAGGGTAGTCTGGTTGCTGCAAAAACGGTTACACCCGATTACGGGCTCGGTATTGGCCAGGGCTCAACCGCGAGCCCTGAAGATGAGGCATTGACGAATGCGGATCGCAAACCTTACGTGCTCCATGGTGAATTCTACAATTTCCGCGAGAAGGTTTATAAGCAACTCAGGGAGAACTTGTTCTTCGGGGCTGGAGTTTCGTTCGACATCCGCCGTAATGTTGAAGACCGTAACTCCGACACGGAACTAACACCATACAACATCTACATGGACCGTCATGGCTTCAAGCGGAGCGGCTACAGCGCCAATGGCTTACTGTTCAACGTTCAATACACCACAAGGGATAATCAAAACCGTGCATACAAAGGAATCTATGCTGATGCAGGTTTCCGCTTAAATCAAAGCTGGATGGGGAGTACAAAAAATGCAGTTCAATTTACAACGGACTTCCGGAAATACTGGAGTCTTTCCAAACGGAATCCGGATCACGTGTTGGCATTTTGGAATTGGGGCTCTTACCTGGTTAGTGGCGATCTGCCCTACCTGGAACTCCCGGGCCCCGGCAAAGATGTAAATGCAAGAAGTGGACGCGGTTATACGATAGCCTATTTCAAAGGCACCAAATACTTTAATTCCGAGGTGGAATACCGTTTTCCAATTACAAGAAACAAGTTTTTAGCAGGCGTGACATTCTTTAACATTCAGACAGCTAACGATGAAAGTGGCGTTAAGCTCTTCGATAAATGGCAACCAGGTGGAGGTGCAGGATTACGTGTGCTGTTCAATAAGGCAACACGGACAAATCTTTGTTTGGATTATGCTTTCGGTAACTATGGGAAAAGAGGATTGTTCCTGGGGCTCAACGAAGCATTCTAGGAGGCCTTCAGATCCTCTTTCCAACGTTCATACTTCGACTGTGCTTCTGCCGGCATAGATGCAATGTTACCTTCAGCTAATGCAATCAACGCTGTGAAAACAGCTTCAAAGATCATCTGCCCGGCATTTAAATCACTCAAAACAGTAGGATTGGTTATGGCTTTCGCCGCTTCAGTGTCGACGGAGCACTTTTTCAAAGTTTTACATACGTCCAGTAAAGAATCTGTTGCATTCTGCAAGGCCTGATCTAAGCGCGCCTGCCGGTTTTTCGCTTTGGATCTTAGTATCAGCCGGTACTCATCGAACACCTGCAGGTCCCGGGCGGCAGCCTCAATGAGTTTGGATTGAAGATTGGAAATGGACTTTATTTTTTGACGCAGCTGTCGCCCCTGCCCGGGCTCTTTGCTTCTTTTAAGACTGATCTTCAGCGCCATGAGAATCATCGCGGCATTTAAACTAGCATTGGTGAGCAATACACAGCCACCGGTGATCTGGGGTCTCTCCCGGCTCGTTCGCTCCAGGAACTCCCGTAGGCTAAGATCCTGGAGGCGCTGCTTGGTTTCCAACTTTGCCACCACTATACTTCAGCAACACGAAATGGACGGATATCAACTTTGTCCCAGACTTTTGCGGTAATGTATATTTCATTTTCCAGCCAGCTGTTAAAAGCCTCGTCAGTTTCGAACTGGAGCACCATAGAAGAACCGATCATCATGCCCTGATCGTTAAGTATGGCGCCGCCTAGAATGTGGTTGCCACTCTTTTTCAGATTACGGACGTTTTCCAGGTGTTGTTCACGCACGCTCATGCGACGTTCCAAGGCTTCGGGATCAGTATGGTCGTACCCGGTAATTAAATATTGTTTCATTTCGGCAGGCAAATTAAGCGATATTACTACAACCTGCAACAGCTGCTATTGTTTGTACTTTAGTCCTTTTCAAACACCAGAAAATGTTGCAGCGGAAGAAAATCGCCTCTTTGAACGAGATGGTACCCACTTGCGCCAAGTTCACGTTGAACCTGAGCAACTGACATCTTATGCTCCGCTTTGATCCTGACGTTAGGGTCTTCCGCTTTATATTCCAGCAACAGCAGCTTACCGCCTGGTTTCAAAGCCACTTTTATAGCATCCAGAAACGCTTTAGGATGTTCGAGTTCATGGTAAACATCCACCATTATCACCAGATCAATTGCCTGTTTAGGCAGGTTTGGTCCCGTAGCTGAACCTTTTACAACTGCCACATTGTTCAGCTTCAAATCCTTGCTTTTTTGCTGCAGGTAGGCGATGGCATCATTTTGAATCTCTACGGCATATACCTTTCCATCCGGTACCCGCTCGGCAATTTTAAAGGTGTAGAAACCAGAACCTGCACCAACATCTGCAACAACACTATTCTTGCCGATAGGGAGATTCTTGATTGCTAAAGCTGTCTGCTCTTCCTGCATACGGCTACTGCGTTCAAGCCAGTCGACGCCATCGAAGCTCATGACCGCCGCGATTTCCCGCCCCATGTAAACCTTACCGGTACCATACTTTGATGCTGCCTTGTTTGAATAACCATCATTTTTCTGCTGGCCGCAAGCAGAAACACTCGAGGCCAACAAAGCCATCAACAGCGGGTATGCTAATTTTCTTATTACCATACCTGAATATCGCCAAAATTCTTAAGCCGCGGCACGTTTAATCGCTTCAATATCAAATTTTGTCATCTTCAAAAAGGCATCCATAACTTTAGGAGCTTTATCCGGATCAGTCATCAGAGAACCCAATATACTTGGTACAACTTGCCACCAAACTCCGAAAGCATCCTGGCACCAGCCACATTTGCTTTCCTTTCCTCCTTCAGTAAGGTTTAGCCAAAAGAAGTCAATCTCCTCCTGTGTGTCACAGTTGATGACCAGACTCACACCCCAGTTAAACTGAAAATTGTGCTGCATGCTGCTTTCCATTGCACCCAGCCTCATGCCATCAAGCATTATCTGCGCATGTTTGATATTTCCAGGAATGTCACCTTCTCCGGGTTCGTATTTTGCGAGCACTTCGATGGACGCGTTATTGAATAAAGAGGTATAAAGATCTATCGCTTGCTGCGCCCTGCCGTTTTGTTCGCCAGCAAACATCAATGCGGGAAAAACATCAGGTTTGTTTTGCGCATCAGCGAGCATCAATTGCCAGCAGACGCCGAACTTATCCTGTACCCAGCCGTACCGCTCATTCCATGGATATTGGTCGAGCGGCATCATAATCAATCCCTCCGCTGCCAGCAGGTCCCAAGCATTTTGGATCTCCTCCGCAGACGCACAGATATTGAAAAAAGAAATTGAAGGATTCGGCTTGACACCCGGACCTCCGTTCATGCCCATAAACTGCCTACCTTTGATTTGGAAAGTCACAATCAATGGTGTACATGTACTCATACTGGCACCTTCAAATGCTTTACAGTAAAACGTTGCTGCCTCTTCTGCATTGCCGTCATACCAGATGCATGGAAAAATCGATGTATTCATGGCTTAAATTGATTTTAATTGATGTAATTTCTGCTGTTCCCTGACTCTAAATTGTACAATCGCTTCGATTAAAGCTACCGGGAGCGCCTTATGGAGCGGAAGCTGAATTGCCCCTTTCGACGTTTTATACTCCGCCAGATCGGTTGCGAATGCTGAGATCGCCGAAGGGCCTGGATAAAAGCCCATGTGCTTCTTAGCAGCTGCGAAATGTACTAAATTGCCGTGCAGCTTATAGGTTGGCATACCATAGTTGATGGCCTCGGACGCTTCAGGAGCTGCCTTGCTGATGATTCTTCTCATTTCGAGAAGCAGGTCCCGCTGTGCCTCCGGGCAGGCATTGATGTAGCTGCTTATGCTTTTGAAGTCTTTCATGATTGCTCACAGATCTCTTTTAGCCGGTCCAGCGCTTTCGGATAAGTCTCCGACAGGTAAGTTTTAAATGCATCCTCTACATCAACGTCTACCGTGACGTTGGTTCCACTACCGCTAGGTTCAAAGGAGAAGTTCTCATACATGCCCCGGAAGCCCTCTGCAGCTTCTCCTTCGGTAACCTCCTGTTCCCCATCAAGCATACCATAATATTCTACAGATACAAAGTCGTTTGGAACGTATGCCTTCACGCGACCAAGCATACCTTCCCGTTTGCCTTCTTTGTTCGTGGCCACAAACTTGATCTTTTCTCCCGCTTTCCAGCTACCTTCAAAATCAGATGTACTGCAAAAAACGGATGTCCACTGTTTGTAGCCCTCTTTATCAAGCATGGTGTTGAACACCTGCTCTACAGGTGCCTCAATTTGAGTGTTAAATTTTAACCTTTCCATATTTATTCATTTAAATAACCAAAAACGCCGGATTTCTCATCGTCTGGCCGCTGCCGGTAACAGCTTGAAGCCCTATCAAAACTAAGTGAATTCAGATGTTCTGCACTTGTCTTAAGACAAGAAATCAGGAGCATAAAGGCCTGGGCGTGTAACATAATCCTTAAGCAACTCGCAATAATTCAAATAAGCCTCTATATTTGGCACAAATTTTTTAAACATTATGGCGAAGGCATCTGAAATCAAAGTAGGAAATATATTACGGTTCAATGGCGAGCTGGTTACGGTTGTAGAATTTATTCACCGTACACCCGGCAAAGGCGGAGCATTCTACTTGGGTAAGTTTCGTAATATAAAGACCTCCAGAATCGTGGAAGCACGTTTGAACACCGACGAACAGGTGGAAATTTGCCGTGTAGAGACAAACGATTATCAATACCTATATGAAGAGGGAGATTATTTCGTGGTGATGGACAACAACACTTTCGAGCAGTTCAATGTGCCAAAAGCACTGTTTGGTCAATCGGCAAGATTTATCAAAGAAGGTATGGACGTATTGGTTTCCTTAGAAAACGAAGAGCCTATTATGGCCCAGGCACCGAACTTTGTAGAACTGGAGATCACTTATTCTGAACCAGCAGTCAAAGGAGATACCTCTTCGGGCGCTTTAAAGATGGCTACTACGGAAAACGGTGTTGAACTAAAAGTACCCTTGTTCGTTAATCAAGGCGATAAAATCAAAGTTGATACACGCACTGGCGAATACGTGGAACGCGTTAAATAAAACAATTCCGCAGCCAAGACGCTGGACACCCGTTATTTTTAATTTTTAAAACGCCCGATCAATCTCGGGCGTTTTCTTGTGCTCCCCCCGGTGCTGCAGCAAATCACAATACCAAAAGCCACTCCTGGCCTCTGTCCCTTTGCCTGCAGGCGCAGGGTACTCCCGGTAAACGCGCTCACCTACCTCAAAGGGTACGGCATGTTTGAAGATTGGTCCTTCAAAACAAAAGGTGTGAAACTCCCCGTTTTCACCACAGGGATCTACATGAGCAGGCAGGTCTTTTAAGAAGGTTTCGTCAAGTAATCTGCCTGCAAAAGAAGCATCCAATTTGCTGGCATCGACACATACCACAATAGCCTTGAAGCCCAAATCTATAAACTCTTTTAAGAGCTGCAAAGTGTTTTTTTGCCAAAGCGGAAATACCGCCTCCACCTGGAACTGTGCAAGCTGCCGTTCACGATAGGCTCTAAGATCTTCCAGAAATATATCTCCAAAAGCGGCATGGCTGAATCCCTCAGACTTTAAAGCCCTGGTGGCATCAGCCATCAATATGTTGTATGTTTCCATATCAGGCTATTCAGGCAATTCGATTGTGCGATGCGGAATGCCCAATGCGGACATTTGATCAAGGAGCAGGGACCTGCGCAATCCATGCATTGTTACCCGATCATGGTGTTGGTTGATGGTTGTGACGAGTTGGCTGACAGCGTACCTTTCATCTTGCAGCAAATAATGTAATGCTAGCGCAGAATCCTTGCCTGTACTCCAGTTGAAATAGGTTTTTAGCTTGTTCAAAATCTTTTTATTTGCTGATGATGCTGCCCGGCACCAATCTGGCGTAAGTATCCGGATGTAAATCTCCTTTTGCATAGACAACAATGCCAATGCAACGTCCATCTTTGTCGACCTCGAATGCTATTCCCGAGGGATCTGCATAAACAGCGATCTGTTCTTGTTTAATCTGGTAGCCTTTCTCTTTCCTGACCTTAAAGACCTTCTGAATCTCGGTTAGTGTTGAGAACGCACCTATTCCTTGCTCGGTCTTATATGCCGGCGCGGTCACCCGGATCTGCTTCACTTTAGCGACAGGACTATTACCCATGTCCTTCGCAGTGAAAATTGATAAGGCATGTCCTGTGGAGTCGTGCTGCTCGAACCAGGTTGCTACAGCTTTCCCCATTGCAGCATCGCCAGCGTCTGGTTTTCCGAGCTTCTTCATAATTGGTGCTGCCTCCGCATCCAGCTTAATGTTTCCCAGTCCTTCCCCAGGAACAATAAGCGAATCAGAAGGAACAACAATAGGTGCATTGGCTGGTCTTGAGCCAGTTCCTACCGCGACAAGCTCATTGCTGCTCTGCGTGCTTTGATCTCCGGATGCTCCTGAAGTAGTTTTCTGACTTTCAGTACAAGAGAAAAGAAGGGAAAATGAAAGCAGAATGAGGCTCAGTTGCTTGCAGCGATTAAAAACAAACGATTTTGTGAGACGGCCTTTAAACTTAACCCCTCCTAAAGCTGTTGATGATTGTGTGTTGTTTACCATAGCATGTTTGAAAATCATGAGTGTTGCAAATTTCAGTCCAGCAATATAGTTTAACAAGCTCCTAAAATTCCAGAAATTCTCTATTTGGAAGATAGCCTTAAACACAAAATCAATATTTTTAGACATGAAATTCGACTTTACAAATAAAACGGTACTGATTACCGGAGGATCCAGAGGGATCGGCGCCGTAACAGCAAAACTGTTCGCTGAAGCTGGCGCTCAGGTTGCGTTTACCTATTCGGGAAACCTGGAGGCTGCAGAACAAACATTGAAGGCCTTAGGTCCGGGGAATCATGCATGC
Organism: Pedobacter sp. SAFR-022; assembly: GCF_051965375.1. Taxonomy (NCBI): domain Bacteria; kingdom Pseudomonadati; phylum Bacteroidota; class Sphingobacteriia; order Sphingobacteriales; family Sphingobacteriaceae; genus Pedobacter; species Pedobacter sp. SAFR-022. The sequence continues at coordinate 91,817 of NZ_JBQCME010000002.1, read as the reverse complement.
TTCCAACTCGATCTTGGCAACCCGACATCCATTTCCCAGATGTTCCAGCGTTTTAGCGAAAAGTACGACCGGCTGGATATTCTCGTAAATAATGCGGCAGTACACCTTCCGCATAGAATACTGCAAGATGACTTTGAACATTGGCAAAACAGTTGGTCGCATACCTTAAACGCCAATCTTATGGGGCCGGCAAACATGTGCTATTTTGCTTCGAAGATTATGGTACCTCAGCAATCGGGCAAGATCATTAACATTTCATCGCGAGGTGCTTTCCGGGGTGAGCCCGAGAATCCTGCATATGGCGCTTCCAAGGCTGGTATCAACTCGATGAGTCAGTCGCTTGCGCTCGTGCTCGCTCCCCACAACATCAGTGTACACATCATTGCGCCAGGTTATGTTTCCACAGAAATGGCTGCAGAAAAGCTTGAAGGTGCAAGTGGCGAAGCTATCAAACAGCAAAGCCCGTATGGCCGTGTAGCTAAACCTGAAGAGGTCGCAAGACTTGTCGCCGTTTATGCAAGTGAAGGACTGGAATTTACCAGCGGCGGAATTGCCGATATCAATGGTGCTTCATACCTCAGAAGCTAACTTGCTACCTTGGCCGAAGCGCTTCGCCTTCAAACTGGATTCCATCCCAGCCATGAAGTAGAAATTGCCTGATGTTCTGATGATCTGAGCCATCAGGCGTATTGCAAACGGACTGGTAATGTTCAGCAAACAACTGCAGGGTATCTTCTTTTTCAAGATGATTTAGTTTAGCAAAGCTGAAAACCTTAGCACTGCCTTGGTTTTGCGTTGCTTCATTTGAATGCGCACCGTTCCTGAATGCAGTGGGACGATGTTCATAATGCTGCTCAATAAAGCTGATGACATCATTAAACAAGATGCTGTTCGTTTTAAGCTTTGTAAGTAGTTCAACGATTTTTGCTTCCATAAGGATCTTTATTTTCATGCAAAACTAGAAAAATCAATCAGAACATCGATTTTAGCAAAAATATCCTTGATCTATCTAGTCCGACAATGAACATCAGATTTCTAACCATCGCTGCCTTTACTTTGATTTCCTTCAGTTTATCTGCTCAACACGCATACAAGATCAGCTATGAACGAAGCTACAATGACAAAGTTATGCCTGGCCAGGATCCGCTACTGGTTTACACAAGTAATGACCAGACGGCAATCACATCCGCTAAGGTTCTCCATTCGACAGCAACTTATCCATATGAAACGTTCTACATAGATCGAAAAAACCCTGGGGTATACTACCGGCTCAGCACTTTTTCAAAGAGCAAAACGCTGGCGACAGCGGACTCGGCTATTCTGGAAAAAAATCCTCTGAAAGTTACCGAAGAAACTCGCAAAATTTTAGGCTACAACTGTAGAAAAGCAACTACAAGTATCAATTCCAATGCTATTGAACTCTGGTACACCACTGATCTGGGTGTAAAAGGCGCACCAAATGAACTTGGCCAACATTTAGGTTTAGTGCTCGAGTACAACCGCAACGGAAACTCCAAGATCACTGCAACAAAAATAGAGCGCATCAAAGCCATGCCAGCAAGTGTCTCTTCACCGAAAATTGACGACCTGGTGGATGCGCTAACCTACCAGGATGAGGTCTGGAGAAGCCGTTTCATACAAGTGCCAATTTTTAAAAACGAATTGATCAACTTCAGTGACCAGGTGAAATCTGATAGCGTTCTTCGATTTGCAAGCGGAACAGTGATCTTGAAAAAAGTAAAAGTACCCGCATCAAAGGAGGGCATGCAGGCTTTCATTCAGCTCGTACAGCAATCAAACGGGGATGCTTACGATCGAACAGGTTCGGTATTTATGATTGCAGAGGACCAGAAACAAAGCTTTTTGGACGGGATGAAAAAAGGCATGAAGGAACTACCTGCATATGATGCCGGTAATGACAAGCAATATTTAGGCATGGTACGAACCGAAGGTTATTCACCAGTGTACGAGTTAATGCGCTTCTTCACACCTTTTGGCGTGAAACATTTCAATGACCGCGTTACGTTGAAGAATAAGAGCTGGCAAGACAGTGTAATTTACCGCCAGGACGTTACCGAATTCCTGCCCTTGATGGTCGGAAAGGAAGTGTACATCGGCACCTACATCGGGAACTATGATAAAGGTGGCCATAAGGTAAGTCTTGAATTAACCATCCACCCAGGTGCCGAATCTAATAACGCTACAAAAAAGCTGCTGTCTGTGTTCAATACCACAAACGTGATGGAGATGGGCGGACAGGAATATGCCACATTATTCGGCGCGGAAAAAGGTCTTGAAGTTAGCTTTACCCTACCGGAAGATGCTAAAGACGTAAAGTTAAGATACATTACTACAGGACACGGTGGCTGGGGTAATGGCGACGAGTTTGTGCCGAAGGAGAACCGCATCTCCCTTGATGGCAACGTCGCGTTCAAATTTGTTCCCTGGCGTGTAGACTGTGGTTCCTACCGCCTCTTCAATCCCGTTTCCGGAAACTTCGCCAATGGGCTATCCTCATCAGATTTAAGTCGCTCAAATTGGTGTCCAGGCACTGTAACCAACCCCAACTATATTGATCTGGGAGACTTAAAAGCTGGTCAGCACACCATCAAAGTGCAGATCCCTCAGGGAAAACCGGAGGGAACTAGCTTCAGTTTCTGGAATGTGTCTGGTTGTTTGATTTACGACGGAAAACCCGGAATTAACGGGGGAGATTAGTGGAACAAGACTTAACCTTTAGACTGGGCCTGCTCAAATGCACGCTCTTGATACACCTGGAACTCGGAAATTTCAGCAGGCTTTGCAGACTCTAGAATCTCCATGCGTACCTTGCTACCCCAAAGTGGATCGAAACGATGCAGTTTAATCTTATCTACATTTGTACCGCTGAAAAACTGCTTCCAGGTTGTACCATTCCAGTAGGATAAGGTATAGCGCTTAATGTTTTCCTCCGGTTCAGCGATCACAATCACATTAAACTGCTTATCCTTAGTGAAGTCTACTTCGTACCAGGGATTTTTCACGGTGCGATAAGATTGCCATCTGGTTTCAAAATCATCATCATTGCCAAAGTCCATGATGTTCATGTCCTCACTCCAACTGGAGTTGCTCGGCTGATGATTTGCAAGGTTGCTCGAGATAATTGGCAGGTCCAATGCTGGCAGCTTTGCTGTAGGCCCCTCGTTCCTCCATAACTTGCCAACGGCTTTTAAGGCTGCAATTGCATTATCATCAATCAGCCCATCACGATTTGGCGCGACATTCAGGATGAAATTACAGCTCGCCGCATTCAGCGGACGAATCAAACTGTCTACAATCTCCTTAGGATCACGCACAGGTTTAGAGGGGAAGTCCGTTTTCCAAAACCAATTTTTATTGATCGGTAAACAAGCTAGTGCCGGCATCCGCTTACTCTCCTTCGCCATCCGCTGCCCGGCACCCATCTCATAGGTTTTAATATCGGTGTAGTACAATCCTTCAGCTGGATACTTTGCGCCATTCAAATCCATTACAAGGCAATCTGGTTGGAGGCGCTTAATCAGGTGGTAGATATCTTCAAATGGAATATCGTCATAAGAGATTCTCGACCATGGCGCGTCCCAGCCATCAATAATTAACGCCTCAATTTTTCCATATTTTGTAAGTAGTTCGGTGATCTGTGCCTTAACCATCTCAATATGTTTAGGGCTGATTTGGTTGGGTCTGAGCTTGTGGTGCGTATCAAGAATGGAATAGTACAACATCACTTTCAAACCATTTGCCCGGAAAGCATCGGTAAACTGCTTTACAACATCCTTTCCATAAGGACTGTTCATCACATTATAGTCTGTGGTCTTGGTATCCCAGATGCTAAAACCACTATGGTGCTTTGTTGTAAGACAACCATAACTCATGTTTGCTGATTTAGCCGCTTTCGCCCACTGGTTAGCGTCTAATTTTTTAGGATTGAACAGTGTAATGGATGCTTCTGGATCAGGCCAGTCCGCATCTGCATAGGTTGGAATGTTGTAATGGATGAACATGCCGAAACGCAAGTCAACAAATTCCTGTTGTAGCAAGTTTAATTTCGTCACAGCAGATGGATGCTTGTATTGAGCAATCGTCATTAGCGGAACGAAGCACAATAGGGAGAGGATTACGCGATTGCATAACTGTTTAACGCTCATGGTCAGACTAGTGGTTTAGTTTTTACTGTTCGGGTAAAATAGGAATTTCTTGAACTAAGGCAAAAAAAACTAACTAATGTTATGAGCCAGCACCCTCCAAAGACAATTTATGAAATCATCATGGTTGAGGGGAATACTTCACAACCTGATGCTGCAAAGGCTCAATGCTGGTCAAATAAGCGTATATAGCTTCGAGGTCTTGTGCTTTCATGCCAGCGTACATGCTCCAGGGCATAGGCGTGTTCATGCTGCCTTTTGCAATTTTTGGAGCATGGTAATTGGAATCTGCATAAGACTTAAACCGCTGTACAAAAGCGCTTTTACTCCAGGCACCTATACCCGTACTTTGATCTGCAGTAATGTTTGGCGATCGTACAATGCCGGTTGGCATTCGGAACTCCATCCCGCCACCAAACTCGGTGCCTTTGATCACACTACCTTTATCGGTCTGGCTGTGGCAATCCACGCAGCCGGCAGCATTGACCAGGTATGCACCGTACATGACGGTCTCTTGAACTGGCGGTTTTTTCTGGAAAGCTGCTTTTTGCGGCATGGTGTTCATGATAAAGTTTACCGGGAAGTCGGCCTGCGAGTTTGGAATATCTTTTGCCACCGGATCCAGGGTACGCAGATAAGCTATGATGTCGTAAACATCCTCTCTATCCATCTTTCCAAAACGATGCGCTGCCATGAGCGGAAATAATGCTTTGCCATCCTTGTTTACCCCGGTAGTAATGGCATGTAGAATTTCCCCATCTGTCCAATTCTTCAGTGCATAAGGGGTGATATTAGGCGCATAAAAAGTGCCCGGGAAACCCATTTCCTCATTGAACACCTCTCCTCCGGCACCAAATCCATCCTTTTTCATTGGACCTGCGAAAAGGGCCCAATCTCTTGAGCTATGGCAATCCATGCAGACGGTTACATGATTGGCCAGATAACGCCCATTTTCAATCCGCTCCGCACTGGATGATACCGTAATCACAGGCGCTTTCCCGGTATCAGGAAGGGCAATTTTGAGATAGGCAGCTGCAGCAGCAACCATGATAACAACAATTCCAAAGAGCACAAGAAGCACCTTCAATACTTTCATTTTTTAACGGGTTTAGGTTAAGCAACATCAATCAGAACGAGTATATCAAACTGATTTACAGTGATTTGATTTAAATTCCTGAAAAATGTTACGTATGCTGCTCTTAATTTGAACAACCGGAATGTACCCGCGGCGATCCTGGCGCAGGGCAGCACTTTATAAAAATACTAAGGGCGAACTTTGCTGCAAATCGCTATACGTAGGTATTTTATCCTTAAACCTCAGACCGAAATGAGATGCCTGAGTTCCTGATGTTACTCCGACTTCATATTATCTCCATCTTTGAAATGCAGTCTCCTGAATATTGCACCAGATAAAATAGTCAGACTACCCACAACCAGAAAGGTATACCTGAAAGCATTATGGATCTCGTCATGAATTAACTTAACATCCCCTTGGAAAAACTTGAGCACCAATAACCCGAAGGCCACACCGAAGCCAATTGCCAACTGCTGGTTAACAGAAACGAGCGAGTTTCCACTGCTGGTCTGGTATTGCCGCAAATCGGCGATGGAGATCGTGTTCATGGCCGTAAACTGAATGGAGTTAAAGAACCCGAGTATAGCGATGATCGGCATATACCAGTAAATGGAGGCACTTACCGCCGGGATAGCCATACTGCAGATCAGAATTCCGATAATGAAAGTATTGGTCATCAACGTTGCACGGTATCCGAACCGGTCCAATATCCCGATCACCGCAGACTTTCCAAACATCGCTGTAATCGCCATAGGTGCAACGATCCAGCCAGAGGTAACTGCCGACCGGCCATAGGCGATCTGAATCATCATCGGCAACAGAAGTGGAATAGCGCTGATACCGAGCCTTGTAGCCAGGTTACCGAGAATACCAACCCTGAAGGTTCTAACCTGGAAGAGATCAAGCGGAAAGATTGGATTGTTATCCCTGGAAGCATGGCGATAATAAAAAAACAACATCAAGAAGCCGAGTAACAGCACCACCAGCACCGGGGTAACATGTACCGTATTGCCGAACAACTCCAGTGCGACGGAAAGCAAAAGGGAGGCTGCAGCAAAGATCAAAAAGCCTTTAAGGTCAAAATCAATAATGGGCGACTTATAATCCGGCATGTACTTCAAACTTAATGCAATCCCGAGCAGTCCAATTGGTATATTGATCAGAAAGATCCAGTGCCAGGATAGGTAATCGACCATATAACCACCAACTAGTGGACCCAGTACCGGCCCAATTAAAGCAGGAATGATGGCGAAGTTCATGGCTTTCAGCAACTCATGTTTTTGGAAGGTCCTGATCAAAGCAAGCTTCCCTACTGGGGTCATCAAACTACCTCCTACCCCCTGGATCATCCTGGCAACAACCAGTTCTGTTAAATTCTGGGCAAGCGAACAAAATAATGAACCTACACTAAACAGGATTAACGAAAAGATGAAAACCTTTTTAGTACCAAACTTATCCGCGAGAAAACCGCTGACCGGCATAAAAACCGCCAAGGTTAGTACGTAACTAATAATTGCATTCTGCATGTTCAAGGGCGACTCCTTCAAGTCTTTTGCAATTGCTGGCAGAGAAGTATTCAAAATGGTGGAATCCAGCATCTGCATGAAGATCGCGGTCGCCAGGATCATAGGCAGCAGTTTTTTCGTGATCTCCGGAGTTTGCACAGGTGCCAATGTCGTCATGTTGTTTGTTTATTGCTGAAATAAGATATAAACCGACCTAAAGGTCCTTTGGTTTGAAGGATTATACCCATTCTCCAATACACTGCGTAAATCACGTTTGCGATGCGTATTTTTGCGCAACTGAAGCATCCTGCTCCAGTACATAGCGTATCCAAACAGCAATGAGACCGAAGAAAAACGTCCATCAAACATTCCTTTTCATCAACACGTTCCTTACCGCAATATTCCTAACCATTCCCCTGCTGGCACAAAATACCCCGGCATCCCAGGGCCCAGATATGTCAATTCTTTCGGATTCAGCAACGCTGACTAAGGGCGACTACCTCGTACATCTTCAAAAAGTATTCGAAACTGTAAACAAAGTTCCGGCTACGGTAGGTTCTTTTACGAAACTGAAGCCCATCAAGAATTATCTTAGGCGGGACGAAGATGCACTGGCACTGCTCAAAAGCAGACTCACCCAAAGTGAAAGAATTCTGAATTTGCAAAACCTGCAGATGGACCAAACACTGCTCGAACAACTTCAAACCAACAACATGGAGTGCCTGGCAGATCTGGATGAATATGAAAAGGAACTGAGAGCACTAAAGACGGAAATTCTAAAACTTCGGGAAGATACGGTGTTGACGAAGCTATTTACGCTACCAGAAATGCGCGTGATGTTTAAAGACCAATTTGCGGAACTTAAACAAAAAGCTCAGGTTATGGACAGCCTTCTTAAAACCACAACCACCAGCATTAACGATCTGCAGGCAAGGACCTCTGCAAACCTGATCAACATCAAAGAGCTAATGTATCTTACCGACCGACAGCTGGATGCGGTCGGCATAAAAGCTTTCAGTAAGGAACGGCGCTACCTTTGGGAACCAGTAAAAAAACGAGCTAAAGGCCCGGGCTTTCGAAACTTCATTTCCGGTGAAAAAGAAGTCTCGACGTATTACTTTGTATATACCCGGAGCAGCCGTGCATTCCTGCTGCTTACCTGCATCACCTTCTTCATCTGGGTGTACTTTAATTTTCGCAGTGTGAAGCAGCATGAACGCCGGGAGGCACTTGAAGATTTCACGTTGCTCCAGCAAAGGTCATTTCTAATTACCATGATCATGCTGTTTACCCTGGCACCGGTCTTCGACCTCAAGGCTCCGGCACTATATATTGAGTCGGTACAGATCTTACTGGCCCTTGCACTAACGGCGTTTTTCCGCCAAAAGCTGTCGCAGAAGCTGTTCATTCACTGGTGCATTTTTGCAGTATTGCTGATTGCGCCGGTGGTGCTGCGCCTGCTGGGCATGCCAGCTTGGTCACAAAGATGGTTGCTGCTGTTCCTGAGCGTTAGTTCAACTATTTTCGGCATCAGCATTCTCCGCAGGATGAGCGAAGAAACCAGACGTTACAAGATGATCGTGGCAACAATTTTTATCTACACGGGCTTTGCGTTCATTGCAACGATATGTAACCTGTTTGGCCGCTTTACCTTGACACAGATCTTCTATTCAACCGGCGTGAATGCCTTAGTAAACTCGATCTCCCTAACTATTCTTTCGAAAGTCCTGGTACAAGCGTTCTTACTCCAGATGAAGAGCAGCAGGATCCGTAAAGGCTACCCCGAGTATTTCGACTGGCAGCCGGTTAGCGCGGGCTTAAAACGAATCACAGGTATTCTGGCCATTGTACTTTGGCTGGTTATATTTTCAACCAACCTGAACATCTTCAATAGTCTTTATGACGCTTTAACGGAGGTACTTACCGAGCAACGAACAATCGGAAATTTCTCCTTTACCTTTGGTGGCATTTTGCTCTTCTTAAGTATCATCTGGACAGCGAACTTTCTGCAAAAGTATATTGCTTATTTCTTCGGCGATACTGGCGATGACGGCATTGAAGACAACAAAGGCGAACGATCAAAGCTGTTGGTGACGCGACTGGTGCTGTTGATCGGCGGCTTTATGATTGCGGTAGCAGCATCCGGTTTACCGATAGACAAAATCACGGTTATCCTGGGTGCACTCGGTGTGGGTATTGGTCTGGGTTTGCAGAATATCGTAAGTAATTTTGTTTCCGGTATCATCCTGATCTTTGATAAAACTATCCGGATCGGCGACGTTGTGGAGCTAAGCAGCAAAAAAGGCCGTGTAAAGGAGATCGGTGTCCGTGCCAGTACCCTACTTACGGATGAAGGTGCTGAAATCATAATTCCTAATGGGTCCATCTTATCTAATAACATCATCAACTGGACTTTGAGCAATAACCAAATGCGCGTGGACATTGCACTCAGCATCAGGAAGCCCTTCAACTCAACGGAGGTCGTTAACCAGATCCGGGAGATCGTTACCACAAATGACAATGTTTTTGTGAACAAAGAACCCGTTATCATGATCAGCCCGGTAAGCAAATCCAGCAGCAACATCAAGATCTATTTCTGGTGTAAGAGTATTGCGAAAGCCGATCTTACCAGAAGTCTGGTGATTGCACAGATCTTCGAAGTGCTGGAAGAAAAGGAAATCGAAATTATCTAATATGCTGGTTTATTGCATCAACTAAATACCTGACAGGTTGTTATCTATGGTAAATGCTATTACGATGAAGAATGACAATCAAGTTTTGATTACCGAACTCGAAAAGCTGCTCCGGGGCGGAACTGCCCATGTAGGTTTTGAAGATGCTATTGCCGAGCTTCCCGAAGCACTGCTTGGTCAAACACCAGAAAACTTGCCCTATAGCATCTGGCAGCTGGTTGAACACATCAGAATTGCACAGGCTGATATGTTAGATTTCTGCAGGAACCCGGACTATAAAGCATTGAACTGGCCAGAGGACTATTGGCCCAAGGAAACTGCACCAAAAGACAAAGCAGCGTTTGAATGCAGTGTAAGGTCCATTCAGGAAGACCTAGAAGCTTTCATACAATTGATTCATCAAGGAGATCTCTACACCCCGTTCCCACACGGCGAAGGGCAAACACTTTTACGGGAAGCGCTTCAGATCGCAGACCATACTGCGTATCATGTTGCAGAAATTGTTGTCATCAGGCGACTGCTCGATGTATGGAGATAAGGGTCAATCGAAGGCTTCAGAATTAATGCGCTCAGCCAGGTCTTTGTAGAAATGGTATAAAAGCACTCTCCATCTGCGTTCCGGAAAACGGTATTACAGCCGGCCTGAACTTCGTAGGATCAAAATAATCTAAAAGGCCATAAAATAGAAAAGGGCGACCTCTCGGCTGCCCTCATCATTAATTAACGCTCTCATCACAAATATAGCTTTAATAACATAAATCAAAAGTGTGTTAACGACATTGTGCCAAAAGTTGTAAATATTTGTTCAGTATTGTACTATTTTGCCAATTTATACCTGATGTTGGCAATTGCAAAACCATATGGATTATTTATATTTTCACCATCACGTGCATAAGCAATTTCAATCACATTAAAGGGTTTCAAAGCAGTAACTGCGAAAAGCTTTGCCCCAGCAGGTGTTGAAGCAACCTGCACTAAACTAGCTACCTGAGGATTTTCTCTACTATCATAGTAACCAACGGAAAAAGGATAGGCATCATAAAGATTAGGTGCAAGTTCAAATCCAAAGGTGGTCACATACTTCGATAGCTGCAGGGTAAGGCGGTTTTGCTGTCTGGTATATAGCACTGCTGGCGCTTCGTGTTCCACGTTAGGCTTGCTGTTCCAGACTGCTGTCCAACCGGTCGGGTAGCCAGGCATTCTTCTTACACTGTCCGTGAAGGTAACCTTAAGTAATTGATCTGCGATACAATTGATGATGCTGAAATCCCCCGGATTTTTGATCTTCATTAAAGTGGTAGCCTTGCGGTATGCCTCATCAGGCACTTGTATTTGGGTATATCCTGTGGAAACTGGTGCCTGCCGGGTGTTCAATAACACCGTATTGGGCTGAACCTTTGTCTCGATGAACCTCCTCCCGTCTTCCAAAGGCACACTTAACTGGTATTTCTTGGTCTCGGCAAGAGGTTCAGGCGATGCGGCTTGTTCATTTTTAGTGCATGAAAGGTTTAGGACGAATAGCATCGAGGCACTCATCCAGATTTTACTTAAGGTTTTCATATGTTTATGGATTTGGTTACAGTGGAGTTGAGCACGCAACCAAATATATAAACAAAAAGCTATGAGGCAGTTACCATGTTTAATGTGACATCATGTGGAAGTATGTGAAATCGTACCTATTTAAGCGCGATGAAACGTGCAAGCGGTGCCATGCGGGCTTTATTTATCGAAAGGCTATCCCCACTGATGCTGTAATTATCCGCCAAGGTGAAGACTTTACTTAGCCCATTTTCGATCGACATGTCCTCACAAGCCATTTTGGTCGACATGCCCGCGGAGAACCTGATCCTTCCCTGCCCTTCCAGAGTGAAATTTCCTCCAATTCCATTGCAACCACCAGAAGCTGAATAGCGATTATCTGTGGTTTGAAGCAGGAGAAATGGTTCTTTGCCATTGATCTTATCCGCTACGGGTTGTCCTTCAAGCTCAACCAGCTTCCATTTCCGGTCGGTGATCACAGCGGCTTGTTGGCTTTGCGCCGCCGGCTTTTTGAAGATGCTGCATGCACCGAAGGCTATCGTGCAAAATGCGAGGGTTAACAATGGTAGACGTTTCATAATGGTAAAGATAAAGTGCTTTTATCGGCTCTATGCTGATGCTTGTACCACGAAGATAGGGATTTTGAAGCAATCAGCTGTTCTCAGCATCGCTGCAGCACTGTTCATTGTCGAACATTTGCTGTCCGTTATTGAACAGCTTAAATACCAGTTTTATGTACTTTCGTCATTATGAAGCGTTTACAAAGCCCGTTTAATCTGGCATGTTAATCGCCATGCCAGGAAAAAACAAAATATGCTCGCACTCAACTTCAGAATAGCCCTAAGAAACATCCGTAAACATCCTGGCTTCACTGCAATTAATATTGGAGGACTCGCCATTGGCATTGCTTCCTGCATGCTGCTGTTGTTGTATGTCAATTATGAATGGAGTTATGATAAACAGTTCAAGGACATTGACCGGATCTACTTTGCCAAACTAAATCTGAAGTTAAGCTCCAATCTGGTGACCCTGGAAGCGACACCAAACAAGCTCGCTCCTGCTGCGAGTCAGGAGATCCCGGCTATTCAATTCGCTGCAAGGATCAGTGATGAAGAGTATAAGCTGTACAACTACAAACAAAACAAGATCAAGCTGACATACAACTGTGTAGATGCTAGCTTTCTGAAGATATTTGATTATCCCTTTCTGAAGGGTGATGCGGCAACAGCCCTGAACCAGCCGAATGCGGTAATTCTTACGGAAAGTGCAGCTAAAAAACTGTTTGGTGAGGAAGAGCCGATCGGCAAAAGTCTGATGTGGGACAATAGAAAAGTACTCCAGGTAACTGCTGTTATTGCCGACCTACCTAAAAACCAGAGCATGCAATTCGATGCCCTGCAAACCTGGGCTTTTTACCAGGAGCTATACCCCAATGAAGTAAATGATGGTTGGGGAAGTATCAACTGTTCAACGGTTTTCAAGCTACAGGAAAATGCGAATTTCAGCGTGGCAGATGCTGCGCTAAGGAAGCTCATCAAGAAGCATCATCCGGAAACGCAGCTGGAGGTTTTTCTATTTCCATACAGCAAGTTCCAGTTGTATGACGAATTTCAGCAAGGTAAACTTGTAGGCGGCAGAATAGATCAGGTACGACTTTTCTTTTTTCTGGCATTCTGCGTACTGGTTATTGCCAGTATCAATTACATGAACCTTTCTACGGCAAGATCAGAGAAACGGGCAAGGGAAGTCGGTGTCAGAAAAGCGCTGGGATCAAACCGGAAAACCTTGATCATGCAGTTTTTAACGGAATCCATATTGATGTCTTTCCTGGCCACGCTGCTCGCCCTGGTACTAATAGAGTTAAGCCTGCCCTATTTCAACCAACTGCTGGAGATCGTGATCACGATAGATTATCAATCCCCCTTATTCCTGGGTTCACTGTTCACGCTCATCCTGATCACGGGTTTTCTCGCCGGTTGTTATCCTGCTTTCTATTTGTCTTCTTTCCAGGCGGTTAAGGTGCTGAAAGGTTCCGCAACAATCGGCAAAGGCTCTGTGTCCATCCGAAAGCTGCTGGTGGTATTCCAGTTTAGCCTGTCCGTGATTATGATTGTGGGTGCAAGCATCGTTTATGCACAAATTCAGTTTATCAAGAATAAGCCTTTAGGCTTTGATCAGAACAATCTGGTGCAGCTCGCGCTTGAAGGGGAATTTGCGGACCCAAAGAAAGTGGAGGTCCTTAAGAGCACGTTGCAAGCACAGAACATCATTGTTTCTGCAACGGAGTTTGCTGCAGACTTTACGGCGAACGGTGGAACCATCACCGGCGATTTCAACTGGCCCGGCAAAAACCAGAATGATAATTATATCATCGACTACCGCAGTGTGGGTTACGATTTCGTTCGCACCCTTGGGGCAAAACTGGTGGCGGGTGCTGACTTCTCCAGACAACTTGCTTCCGACACCGCCAGTGGCGTTCTGCTTAATGAGGAGGCGGCAAAGATGATGGCATTAAAACATCCGGTGGGTACGGCCATCACTTGGGGAGATCAGCAAATGAAGATCATCGGCATTGTAAACAACCATCATAATCAAAATGTAAGAAATAAGCCAGGCGCTACCATTTTCTACTATAACCCAACAAGCAGCAGGATATTGCTGCTCCGGTTAAATCCCGACAAACCGTTACATACTGCGGTTAAGGCCATCAGCGCCATTTGCGTGCAAATGAATCCAGCTTATCCGCCGGAGTTAAACTTTATCGATGAGGGAATGAAACAAAAGCTAAGAGCAGAGCAGTTACTCAGCGTACTTTCCAAAATTTTCGGAAGCTTTGCCATTCTGATTTCCTGTCTGGGCCTGTTTGGATTAGCACTGTATATGGCGGAGCAACGTAAACGGGAGATTAGTATCCGGAAGGTGCTGGGTGCAGATCTGAAAAGCATACTCCTGCTGCTAAATAAGGACTTCTTAAAACTCGTACTCATTGCCAATGTAATTGCTATTCCGATTGCCTATGTTTTATTGACGAACTGGCTAAAAACATACGATTACAAGGTCAGCATTGGTGTTTGGCCGTACCTGATGGCCGCAGGGCTCTCGCTGGCAATTGCAGTACTTACGCTGAGTATGCAGAGTTTCAAAGTGGCAAAAGCCAATCCTGTAGATGCCTTGAAATACGAATAGGAACCCAGGCCCTCAGCAGCCCGTTCAATGATCAGCCTCAAGCTAAAATAGTTTTGGATGAAAACCCTTATTTCGCCGACATTTTTGATCTTGATTGTTCTTTGAGATCGGACGTGATCACAAAAGTGCTATCAATTACCGGAGCAGATTTCAAGGAACTTTCATCAATCAGAAAATTCGTGGCATCCTTTATAATATCACCATCTAACATGATTGGCAATGATTGGCTTTTTACATCAATTTTATACATTTTATAGAGTTGATGTAAGCTGATTAGACGAACCGATGCGGCGGGAATTATTTTAAGTAGCACAACCTTGTCGACCTTTCCTGAAAAGTATCTGGGGATGTCTGGCCGGCTTACGACTTCAAGGTCTTTCACCATAGTTGGGGACATCATTAAATTTTTTGTCAATACCTGTTGGCCGTTCAAACTCAGGACGAAGTAGGTTTCAATCTTTTCCTGAGCAGAGCTTATCCTCGAACTAAACAGAAGTAAAATAACAATCAACAGGATATTTTTCATCGTTATCTATTTACGGGCAACGTGAAACGGCCATTAATTAAGCTGATCGGCCGACTAAGCTTCTAACAATCTGTTCTGATCACGTTGTTGCTGTTCTAGTTGCGCCAGCCTATACTTGGCCAGGACTGCATTGATTCTGGGTTGCAAGAACCACACACCGAGTGGCAAAAACGAAATCAGGAGCAGATCACCAATATATTGACTTAATCTCGCTACTTGTTGTTTTTCAATGGAATTTAAAACTTTTACTGGATAAGCCAGCGAATAAAAATAGGCGAAAACTACATAAAATCCTGGAATTACCAACAGTCCGGTGATCCTTATGCCCTCACCATTAGATATAATGATGCTGCCGAAGAAAAAAGCCAGCCATACAAAGGTATTTATCAGGAAAAAGTTAAAGTAAAGCGGCAACCTTTTTGGCAACAATTGCTGTAGTTCGTTTGCCACAAGAATCGGCCATATTGAATACAGCATGAATCCAAGAATTCTTATACCGGTGGTCCATTGCGGGCTCCATTCAACTTCAAAGTTGGAGCATACACCTCCTATCATCATGACAATAAAAACCTGCCAATGTTTCCATGCTAATATGCCATTCATCTTGTATGAACTAAAACTTGTTTTACACAAAACTAGACAATTGATGCAAGTCCACAACAATTTACGCTCTGAGAAATTATATTTTGGTCAATAGGCTCAGAAAAAATCCTTGAAGGCATAAAGAAATTGCCAATCTACGTTCGGTTAAATAACGCGAAATAGCTACTTTGCAGATTCTTTCGCTCGGAACTTTAACTAATACCAAAGATTTGAATAAAAAGACTAGAGACATCATTACCATAGGCTTTGCCTTATTCGCCATGTTCTTTGGAGCAGGCAATTTACTGCTCCCACCGTTTATTGGCATACAAATCGGCGATCATGTATGGATCACCATTCTAGCTTTCGGGCTAACCGGTATCCTACTCCCCTTTTTGGGCATCCTATCTGTTGTTAATGCCGGGGACAAATTCGAAGATCTTGGTGCTAAAATCCACCCACTGCTTTCACCAATCTTGGGGACGATAATCATGCTCTGCATTGGTCCGCTGATCGCAATTCCGCGAACCGCAGCGACGACCTATGAAGTGGGCGTTTTACCTTCCTTCCCGGGAACAAGCCCGATCCTGACTTCCCTGATCTTTTTCGTCGTGACCTGGTTCCTGACGATAAAACCATCCCGCGTGGTCGACATCATTGGTAATATCCTTACACCATTACTCTTGATTTTGCTGATCAGCCTAATCCTGCTTGGCATACTTTCGCCAATTGCTGGCTTTGGTACTTCAGAACTCAGCACAGCACAATCGTTTACCCTGGGGTTTATCGATGGCTATCAAACACTCGATGTTCTTGCCTCGGTGATCTTCGCAGGAATCATCATTACCGCAGCCCGGACCAAGGGGTATCAGACTACCCGAACTAAAATGCAGGTGGTAATCACTGCCGGTGCGCTATCATCGATTTTTCTCTTCATCATTTACGGCGGACTGATTTATCTAGGTGCTACCTCTGGAATATCAGGAACGGAAATTAAACGTTCCGAGCTCCTGATGCATATCTCCCAGACCATACTCGGACCTTATGGAAAGATCGGTATTGCCATCTCCATTGCACTTGCATGTTTAACAACATCCATCGCTTTAGTTGCTGCATTTGGAACTTTCTTTTCCTCACTTACGAAAGGGAAACTGAGTTACAAATTACTGGTCACTGTTTGCTGTATTGCTTCTTGTGTACTTTCCATTACGGGCGTAGATAACATCATTTCATTTGCTTATCCCATTTTAAGTTTCGTATATCCAATTGCAATAACGCTGGTACTTTACACGGTATTCTTTGGCTCAATTGTCAAGAACCGTAAGCCCTATATCTATGCATTGTTAGCATCAACGTTAATCGCTGTATTTCATCTGCTGAAGCACTACTCGCTGCTAAGCGGAGCAAACATCGAAGTTTTGAACCATATTCCGCTTTTTGAATACGAGCTGGGCTGGGTTATTCCTTCTGCGATTTGTTTCTTTGGTGCCTGGGCGATTGGTGGCTCTGGAACTCAGGTTTTTGATTAAACCATTTTACCTACTTTTACGCAAAAATCAAGTAATATGACTTTTGATACCTTAGGTCTTTCGGATGTTTTATTAAAAACCCTGACTGATCAGCATTTCTCCAAACCTACCCCGATCCAGGAAAAAGCGATTCCAGCAATTTTGAGTAAAAAGGATGTTTTAGGCATAGCCAAAACTGGCTCGGGTAAAACGGCAAGTTATGTTTTGCCAATTTGGATGAACTTACAGGAAAGGCTACTCGTTAAGAATCGACATGCGAATGTACTGGTGCTGGTACCCACCCGGGAACTTGCCGAGCAGGTAAAGGAGGTTTTTAAGATATTCAGCAAAAATCTTCTGCAACCCGTTAAAACCCTAGCGGTATATGGGGGCGTATCCATCAACCCACAGATGATGGGGCTTCAAGGCGTGCATGTACTGATCGCCACACCAGGCAGGCTTCTGGATTTACTGGGTTCAAATGCCACTTCCCTCTCTGCTGTTGAAACATTGATATTAGATGAAGCGGATAAGATGTTGAATTTAGGGTTTAAAGAAGACATGGATAAGATTATAAGTCTGCTCCCTCCGGAACGTCAAAACGTTCTATTTTCTGCCACGCTAAGCGAGGAGGTGCAAAATATTCAGCAGCTACTGCTAAAAGATCCTATTTCAATTAAAATTGATGCTGAGGAGGATTCCATTGACCTGATCAAACAAGTAGCTTATATCATATCAGACGATAAGAAAGGTCCTTTTTTGCGCTACCTGATCAAGCATTATGAAATGAAACAGGTATTGGTATTTGCATCCTCCGTACATCAGGTGGATGCCATTGTAAATAAATTACGTAAAAACAACATCGACGCAAAAGCAATCCACAGCAAGAAAAGCCAGGGTTCCAGGACGGAAGCACTTGCACAATTTAAATCCGGGAATCTGCGTGTATTGGTGGCAACCGATTTGATGGCAAGAGGAATTGACATCGATGC
This sequence comes from Pedobacter sp. SAFR-022, assembly GCF_051965375.1. Classification (NCBI taxonomy): domain Bacteria; kingdom Pseudomonadati; phylum Bacteroidota; class Sphingobacteriia; order Sphingobacteriales; family Sphingobacteriaceae; genus Pedobacter; species Pedobacter sp. SAFR-022. Next base: position 74,048 of record NZ_JBQCME010000002.1, on the reverse strand, counting down.
CTTGCCTTTCGTCATTAATTATGAATTGCCGCGCTCACCAAAGGATTATATTCACCGGATTGGGCGAACCGGACGTGCTGGGTCACAGGGTGATGCAATTTCCTTGATTAGTACGAACGAGCTTGACCATTTTGGCGTCATACAGAAAAAAATGGGCAGGCAGGTAGCGCTAATTGATGGCGAACAAATTAAACTCACCTCATAAACAACGGCCTCATTCCGCCTAGACCAATCTTTTGGAGCGGAGCAATTACCAAATAAGGGGATAAATGAGGCTGAAACAGTATCTTTGACGAATATGGGTTACGCAAAAGAAAGGGGAAAGCTGGAAAAGCTATCCACAAAGGTTAATGCTTTAACAATTTACGACGACAAGAGTCTGGCAATCATCACAGACATTTATGAGCAGTATTCTCATACCATTAGAATACTAAAAAATAAAAATCCAGACATCTTTACCGAGGCTTACGAAAAAGATCTTCCACAAGTGAAACTGGTTCGGAATTCACTAAAGCTGAGTGAAGAAGCAGATCGTCAAGATGATTTCATAAAATTTAAAGATGGTCTTTCAGCTGCATTGAACAGTGCCATTACCTTAACGAAAGAAGCAAAGTAACCTCTCTAAAGAAAGATTTTCGAGTGCAATCTGGAGGGCATCAAACTTGAATCACAAGCTAAATCCCAGGGGTACATTCTTAACATCGTAGCTGTCATCGACAACACTGGCATTGATGTACTGTGTATTTGGCCTATTCCATCGTCCATAGGACCCGTGTATGTGGCCAAAAACGTGAAACTTAGGCTTTATTCGCTTCACGTGCCTTAGAAGGTCTGCACAACCAACATGGTCATTGAGACCAACCCTGTCAAGAATTCCCATAGGTGGGCCATGGGTAACCAAAATATCTGTTATAGCTGGAATATGTTTCCAATGTTTATTGATGACCCTACCTCTATCGCGATTGAAGGCCCAGTCAAAAAATCTTGGGGTTACAGGTGATCCCCAGATATTTATACCGTTAATGGTTATACCGCTATCGTTTAAATACACCAGGTTTTCAGGCAGCACCTTGCTTATGTATTGCGCTGAAGCTTCTTCAAAGAAAAAGTCATGATTACCAGCAATGAAGATTTTATGCTCATAATCAAGTTTGCTATACCAATTCATGAAATCCATGCAAGACCTTTCAGTTCCATCTTTACTCAAGTCACCGGCATGAATGATGACATCAGCTTGTGGTAGGCTTTTCAAGAGCCGGTGCTTACCGTGGGTATCTGATAAACAAAGAAATTTCATAGGCGATAAATGGATATAATGAAAGTCGATTAGAAGTCCTACAAATCGTATAAATTCGTTATTGATGTGATGCAACTTTTAAATTTGCTTAGCACCTCTTTGTTCCCAATTAACTTCAATCTGGGCGAAAATTGCAGCAGGAAACCTGTTAATTCCGGACTCCATTCTAAGTCAATCGTAAACCGGATGTAATTCCGCTCCGGATCATCTTCAACGATATTGAATGTAGGATGAATCGGCGTTTTCTTTAGATATCCATACATCCACAAGTCAGCTGTTTCCAGCTTTAACTGATAGACCGTCGGTGCGGCATCAAGGTTTGTGCGGAAGATTCCGAAAGCATGTTCAAAATACTTGTGCGGATTGAAATTTTTAAGATTCGCAATGTGGTCCCTAAAATGCTGCCCTTGTTGGAGTACCCTTACAACCCGGTTTAATCCAAAAACTTTCAAATCATTCACCCGCAGATAGATTTTACTTTTACCATCCCAGTCTTTCAAGGGATAAGCGAGCATATACCAGCAATTCTGCCATTCTTTGAGCAATACCGGCAACACCCGATATGATGTATACGATTTACGCTCAAATGGCAGGTAATGCAGATCAATCGACTGAAGTTGCTCAATGCAACTTACAAGATCATCAAAATGCTCCTGACCTTCCATCCTGCCCTCTTTGTTTAGTACAACGGGTCGCCAGTGAATGGAATCCATATCATTTTCAAGATTCTTTTCTTTGGCTAAAGCTTTCAATTTATAGAGGATATTCTGTCCTTCATTTCCACTGAACAAATGTTCATAGCCATGTAATGACCGGCAAATATCAAGCAAGCTGCGCATATCCTTCCGGTCGAAATCATTGAATGCAGCATATTCAGCTGCATAGTAATAACCACCTTTTTGCCTGCTAAAACGAACTGGTTGCTTTTCATCAGGGTATTTATTTCTGACAATAGCCTTAAGCTTACTAATATCCTTTTCAAGGGTTCTCTCCGCAATCGGCGAACCCGATTGGACAAGTTCATTATAATTCTGAATGCCCGGGTAGCGTTTTTGCCGGATCAACTCGTCCCACTTACGCAGGCGATCAGTTTGTGTCATACAAATAAATATTTTAATTCTCTAAAAGATATCTTGAGTTTTCCCTAAATGGTTTCCACCATTTCAGGTTGTGAAAACAGCCATTCTAACTTTTCTATCACTTGCTTTTGAGGCTTTGTTGCAAACACACCATGGGGAAGATCCTTTCGAAGTCCCCGTACAAACAAATAAATTACACCACCAAACTGTGTGTCGTAATCGAACGCAGACAGGCGACTTTTCAGATATTTCTTTATCGCCAACGTATAAAGCAAGTATTGCAAGTGGTAATTATTTTCATTCATAGCGTTCTGTAGACGTTCACTGGAATAATCCGACAGTGTGTTCCCCAGATGGTTGGATTTCCAGTCGAGCACGAAGTATTTACCCCCGTGTTCAAAAAACAAATCTATTTTACCATTCATCACCCCTTCAAGCTCCCTATATTCGTTCACCGCTATGTTCATGTCTTCCGTTCCAAGACGATTTAAATCGTTTACCTGAAAAGGAGAAACCCTGAAATCAAATTCAAGCTCATGAATGCTTTTGGATGTATTTACATCAGCTAACCGGAACCGATCTTCACCAAGGTCGATTGAAGCATTTAATACCTGATCCAGCATCATTTTCAGCATTTCGGTATAACGTTCTGATTGCAGTGGTGCAAATCGTTGTACCGCATTCCTGATTGCATAATCCCATTTTCCGTTATGGTTGAAGGCTATATTCTCAAAGATGTTGTGCAACATGTTTCCTGTCGTTGCACCTTTAAGAAGTTGCGAAAACATGAAGTGATCGTACTTGTCCTCCTGCACCGCGGCAGGACTTCTCAGGCTAATATCATGTCTTCGCTTCAACATGGAATAGCTCATTTTCTGCCAGTTTTGCTGAGCAAGTTCAAACCTTACCGGCTTAGCGCTTATCCGGGAAAGTGGAATTTCCGGGCTTGCATAGGAGTATTCCGATGAAACTTCAAGCTTTTCGTTTATGAATTTAATTAACTGTGTGGGTGCCTGGTAAAGCGCTCTCAGAAAAACGGAAAGGGATGAGTTGTTGAATCTACCCGTACTGTTCTTAAACAGAAAGCATTTATAAACCGCTCGAGTCACTGCAACATAGACCAGCCTCCTGTTCTCTTGTTCAAGCTGGGTTTCATAAGCCTCTTTTTGCTCAGCATTCAACGACGCTTTTTCAAGGGAAACGTACTCACCGGTAAGGGCATCGCGGTAACTGCAATGTGAATGTTTATTCGTTACCATCAGGTCCAGGAAAGGCGCTAGAACAATGTTATACTCCAATCCCTTGCTTTTATGTATGGTTACGATTTTAATTGATTCTTCATCACTTTCGATACGTTGCTCAAACTCATCTCCCGTGTTTTCCATGCCCTCCATACCGCGCTTCAGCCAACTTAAGACCTCGAGCGGTACAAGCTTTTTTGTACTCTGAACCTTGTGCAGCAGTTCAATCAATTGAAATAAGTTGGTTAAGATCCGCTCACCGGATGCCGTATTTCTATATAGCAAGACTTGCTTTACCTGGTAGTCGGCAACGAACGCCTGTAATGCCGGATAGATGCCGTCTTTTTCCCAAAGGGCCTTATATTTTTTGAAAAGCTCGATAGCATGCTCCTCATCCATATCACGGATTTCAGCGTCTGTAAAACCCGTAAAAGGCGATAACAATGCCTTGTTAATGGAAGCCATGGAGATGTCGTTCATGGCCTGCAAAACATACAATAAATAGCTGCTTTCATCAGACTGCAAGACCTTTGCCTCTCCAATCGTCACCGCGGGAATCCCGAATTTTGAGAGCTGACGTTTAATTAGCTGCCCTTCTTTGTTTCCCCTCACGAGGATGCCAATATCTGCAGGTCTAACGGATCTTTGGCCATGATCTTTTTTGATGGTATACGCGTTTGAAGATAGTAGCTCAACTACCTGTGCGGTAACCGCCTCACAAAGGTCGTCCTTTTTGGCAGCGGTGATAATGGACATGGGTACGTCTGCCTGATTTTCATAACATAGTTCACCCTTGCCATTGGGTACTGGAGAATCCACATGGATGTACTCGATGGCAGATTCCGCCTGTTGAAAATGGAAAGTATCAAAGTCCTCATGAGGTTTGAAAAACAGGTTCATCGCTTCTATGTAGGATTCGGATGATCTGTAATTGTTGTTCATGCTATACAAATGCTCCACTTGCTCCTGTGCCTTGAAGTAGGTGAAAATATCTGCCTTTCTCCAGGCGTAGATGGACTGTTTCGGGTCGCCTATGTAAAAGAGGATTGTGTTTTGACCGTATGCTTTTTGAAATATCTCATACTGCATACGATCTGTATCCTGAAACTCATCGATAAATACAGCCTTATACTTGGTCCGAAGACAAGCAACAAGTTCCACATTTTCTCGAGTAACCAGTGCTTTGTGTAGATTCTGAATCAAATCATCATAGGACATCTGATTGTTTGCAGATTTATGAAAATCAATTCCTTTTGAAACTTCATTAATCGCCAGACAGTTCAGCTTACGAATGAGTTCCTTGATCTTATCACGACGTCGCTCTACCGCTTCATGACAAATTTCCAATCGCTCGAGCAATGCCGGATAGACCTTAATCACGTTCACCTTATCTCTTTTAGACCATAACAGATCAAGGAACTTCACCGGATTTTCGAGTTGTTGCACCAAGTTCTTTCTGCAGTAAGCATTTGAATTCCCACTCTTCGTGATGTCTTCCATTTCGACAACTACATGATCCAGCAAAGCCTCGCGCAAACCGGACTCTTCCACTTCAATGACTTTCAACTCTTCAAGCAGCGCTAGATGTTCTTCCTCACAGCAAGTATAATCGGTTGATGCATTATAGTTATAATAGCGTTTTCCAGTCAGATGTTCCTTAACTATCATACCGATGCTTTCCCTACTCAGGCCCGAAAGCTGCAGATGTCGAAGCAGATCAACGGGAATCACGGTGACGTGCCTGCGCCAGAATTTGTTCATTTCATCCTGTAACATAGCACTTGTGTCCTGAACAAGTTCGGCACCAAAAAGCTGGCCGGTCTCAAATGCGAACTCATTCAAGGTTTGCTGACAAAAGCTATGGATAGTCAGCACGGAAGTTTCATCCAGGAATAAAACAGCCTCCTGAAGCAAAGCCTGTGCTTTTTCTAAGCCTGCCCTATTGATCGCAGTTTGCACCAAGCCGGTGATGGTCGTGTCAGTAATGTCTTCCCCGCGACTTACCTTATACGCTTGCCGTATGAACAATCGAATACGTTCCTCCAGCTCCGCCACTGCAGCCTTGGTAAAGGTGACCATGAGAATTTCTTTTATCGGGATCTCATTCTCCAAAATCAGCCGTAAACTAAGCACGGCAATAGAATACGTCTTACCGGTTCCGGCACTTGCTTCGATCAGGTTGCTTCCCGCGAGCGGGACAATACTTGCATTAAATTCTTTAAAGTCTGGCATAAGAGCGTTATTCAGGGTTAGCGTAATAGTCAGCAAATAGTTCTTCAAGTGGCAGCAACAATAACCTGGCGCATTCTTTATAGCGATCTAAAGTCATTTCCAGATCAAAGTGCCCTTCATTGTACTTGTTCAAAAGGTACCGGTCCGAACAATCATAACCATGAGGGTCCGCGACCTTACCAACCTTTGATCTAAAGTCGTCAAAGGTCAGCGTGTCAATTTCTGCTGGTTTGATGTTGAAGTCTGTGTGAAAGGTCAGTGCCATACGATGACCAGCCATGTAAAGCGTAAGGAGTTCTACCAATTTCTTTTTTGCCTTTAAAGGATCAATCGTCCCGGATCGGTACAATTTATCGTTAGCGGCACTAATGAAGTACAGATCCAACTCGTATCCGCAAGCCCGGGCAGCAACGTACTTGATGTATGCCTCCAGCAAGTACTTGGTTTCTTTTGACGACCAGGAGAGCACAACCATTTTTTCTTTATATACGCGGTTCAGCGTGCCAACCAAGGTGACTTCCACAAGCTCCTTCTGCAACTCCCCTCCAATCGGAACAGCTATTTGCAAGTTTACAGGAATAAAGCGCTCTTCAACATCTCCTATCAGCGCCCTAAAACGTGCACGCACGGGGTCTACTGTTTCATTCACGTCTTCCAGCACAACATTCGCCATGTTCTTCAAGGGCAGTCCGCCTGTTTTAACGAGTTTGTTCCTGAGCTGCGGGATGTCTTCAGGATAGCATTCCAACAGCTGATTCTTCAATCCCCAGGTTTGCAAATGATCCAGATCAAACAGCTCCGTATCGCTAAGCAGCACTTCTTCCTCATTGTAATATATACTAAGCGCTTTGTTGTAATAGCCTTTTATCGGGTTCTTTAAGAAGTTCAGCATAATATCCAACTGTACTTCGCTGAATTCAAACTGATCTGTCTTCCTGACAACTGCACGCTCCAGCGGTCGATCGCTTTCTATCAGATAGGTGAATAACTTGGAATCTTCAGCCTGATACTTCCTGCTAAAGCCATGAAGGGGATGTTTCGTAATCAACTTTTCCCCTGCTTTAATCCCCGGCAGCGCTGTCTGTATGTAATCGATCAGTTCATCCACAAGTGCTGAGGGGGGAATTGCAGTATTGTCTTTGACACTTTGGCCCAGGTAGCTGATGTACAAATAGTCGCCAGCAGAAAGCAACGTTTCCAAAAACAGATGCTTATCATTTTCTTTAACATTTCTGTCGCCTTTACGCTTCTCTTTGTCGATCAGGTTAAACATCAACTGGGAGGCTTTCCTTGGAAATTTATCGAAGTTCATGCCCAATAACGCAACTACACGGAAGGGTATGCTGCGCATCGGGATCAGCGAACAGAAGGTTATTCCGTATCCTCCAAAAGCGCCGGATTTTACCATGCCGCTAATGGACTGCTGAATGCTATAATTAAAAAGCGCATAGCTGATAGGCTCCGATATTATAGTATTAAGGATATTGTATTCTTCCAGCTGCTTCATCAATACCGCGTAATCCTCATCTTCTTCCTCCGTAGCATCAAACACGAGGTTCAGCAGTACATTTTCCACATGACCTACCCAGCCGGTAATCGTTCTTGGCCGGTTTCTTTCCTCGATGGTGTCAATCAGTACCTCCATGAAGTGACAGAACCTGATGATCTCCAGGGCATCATCCCCTTCCAGCATGTCTAAGGGGAAAAGACCATCGTTCTCCAAGAAGTATTCCTCATCGCCGCTCATGCATATTCCGTACATGATGCGGTTCATGGCATATCTCCAACTTACAAAGATGGTATCATCCGCAGCTGCACCTTCGATACCAAATCGGAAATTTGCAGCCGCCACCACTTTCCGGATCAGCGGCAGGTTACTGAACCTGAACCGCTTCCTTAGGTAACCCGAATCCAGCAGTTGCATCACTTGTTCTGCCTTAAAGTTCTCTGCGTTGATGGACAGTACCGCCAGTAATGCGGCTGCTATACTGTCGCTGGCACTGTAATTTTCATCTGCCAGACTATATGGAAAACGATGCGGTGCATTGTTAAATATTGCTTTGATGTAGGGCGCATAGGTATCCATGTCGGTAACCATGACGACAATGTCACGTGCAGACAAATTTCCCTGCCGATTGTCGATCAGATGAACAAGATAATTGTAAAGCGCTTCCACTTCCCGCACCGGGGTAAAACATGAGCTGATCACCAGTGATCCGTCTTCTACATCTTCGAGGCATAAGGCTTCACGCTCCGCATCGGGGCGGTTGTTAAATAAATCTGCCTGTATTTTGTGAAGCAGCGAATCTTCCCGGGGTTCCATAAGGGCGATCGGTTCATAGGCATTCACCAGCGTGTCATTTTCAAACAGGAGTCCAAAGGTATTCTGAATGACCTTTCCCCAGCTGGTTAATAGGGCGTTGCCTAAGCTTTGCTCATTTGGCTCAAAGAGTCCTTTTTTCTTCAATATGGCGACTTGTTTTTCATGTTTATCCTCGAACCAGTAAACCTCTGGTGCCGGGTTCAACATGTAAAAAGCCAGATCAATATGTTCGGCAATCTTATGGAAAATGTCCAGGTGAAAGGCTGTTAAAACAGACATACCTGCAAGCTGTACTAAAGGCATTTGTTCCTGCAGCAAGCCCCTTTTTCGGGGATCGCTTAGAGCAGTGCTGATATAATCTGCTATTGCGGTTTTATCCGGAAGGCTGCCATCAGCACGCTTACGGGCCTCCATCCAAAGGTATTGCTGCCAGTCTTCATGCTCCATGCCGACCTTCGTACCGGCGTTCCAACTGCGGATCATTTCCGGGCGGTACATCTGGTACTGGTCAAAGAGGTCGGACAATTTCTCAGCGAGCGCAAGCCGTTTCAGGTCTTTGTCGGCAGCATCCAGGCTGTAATAGGAAGCAACTGTTTTATAGCGTTCCCTGAAAGCTTCATCTGCAAGTATGGTATACAGCAGCCAGCATTGATTTTGTGGTGATAAAGACTGCTGAAATTTACCTTCCAGCACGCGATAAACCTGCTGGATAAGTTCATTAGGCTTAAGAAATCGGAAATTCGCGGCAATACCCAGCTGGCTTGCAAGCTGCAGTTTCAGCCAGCTGTTCATGCCCTCGGTTTGCGTAATGAGGTAATTTGGTTGAAATACAGATGCAGGCTGATCTTTAAGATCAACACACAACTGCTTCGTTAAGTCCAGGAGGGAATTAGAAACCTTTAAATGGAGCGCCATATATTCTTATTGGGTGAGCACTAATCGTTAATAAACCTTTCCGCAATGCCGGAAGCCCTTTCTACTTTGCCTACAGCAGTCTGCATGATCACCGTCTTTGTACCCTGAATGAAGATCTTGTGCTTTGCACGGGTAACGCCTGTGTACAGCAACTCGCGGGTAAGCAGTGCAATTTGCTCCTTCAATGGCAATACCACCATAACCTGATCGAACTCCGAACCCTGACTCTTGTGAACGGTCATTGCGAAAACCGTTTCCACCTGCGAGATCAAACCCGGGAAGATTCCACGCAGCATACCGGCGCTATCTTCAAACCAGGCTTTCAGTATCCCTTTATCATCCGGGCGGACAATACCGACGTCGCCATTGAACAGACCAAGCGCATAGTTGTTGCTGGTGATGATGATTGGACGGTTCTCGTAGAAATCTCCGCTCAGGTGTATCAAGTCCTTGCTGGCGAGGTAATGCTCTACCTTTCGGTTCAGCGCATACAAGCCCTGATCACCTTCCCGGATGGCACATAGTACGCGCAGCTTATTCAACTTCTGTAAAGCCGTTTTTATATCCGGTTCCTTAATGTATTCCGAATAACCAGCTACAAAGGACTCAAAAAGCTTTTGAGAATGCTGCTCATCAATAAGCACCTGCGGCTCTGCATCAGCTTGCAGAAAGGCCGTTAAGGCCGGCACATCATTATTAATGATCGCTTTGCTCAGCTTACCTATACCGCCGGCACTGGTAAAGCGGTGACTGAACCTAAGCTCTACGATATGCTGGAACAAAGGATGTACAGCCGCCTGCTCTGGAATGGGAGACTGAGCAATCAGACTTCCGTTAAGCCCATTGATCAGGACCGTACGTTCATGACTGAAGCGATTGAGCTGTTCCTGTGCCTGGCATAGATCGCCAAACAAACTTCCAGCTTCTACCGAGGCAAGTTGATCTTTATCCCCGAGCATGATGAGCTTAGTTTGTGGGCCAATGGCATCCAGGAGATTAGCAAAAAGGGCCACCCCGATCATGGAAGACTCATCAATGATCACCACGTCATGTTGCAAGGGATTTTGTTTATTGTGTTTAAAGTAAGGCGTACCGACCAGTGTTTTCAGCAGGCGGTGAATCGTGCTTGGTTCCAGCGAATGCATCTGCTCCGCAATGCTGGCATCAATACTAAGGGAAGCTGTTTTAAGCGATTCTGCCATTCGTGCCGCGGCTTTGCCGGTAGGTGCAGCAAGTGCAACCTTAAGGTTCGGATTGATCTTAAATAAAATGGATAGGATCTTCGCTACCGTAGTGGTTTTGCCGGTACCGGGACCACCGGTAATGATGGTAAAATTGTTCAGCACAGCAGATATTGCCGCAGCCTGCTGCCAATCGGTAGCTGCTTCGCCGACCTCCGCTGGCTGGGGGAAAAGCGCGCCGATGAAAGCCGCCTGGGTCTTCAATGCTCTGGTCCTTTCTCCTTCCAAATGCTGTTCTGTTGCGATGAATTCAGCGATACGGTTCAGGATCAGCGTTTCGTACTTGAAATACCGCTGCAGGTAAAGCCTGTTGTTATGCAGCACGAATGGCTGTTTATCCAGCAGATTACCGGTCACCAAGGCTAAGTCAGACAATACGGAAGGATCCTGCAACAGGTTTTGATAAGCCAGGGGCAGTTCAGCTTTTTTCGTTTCCAGATCATCCAATTGCAGGCAGATGTGCCCTTCACTTAGCTTTCTGGAAGCCAGGTATGCGTAAGGTTGGAGTCTGGGATCCGCGAAGAAGGAGGCGAACTGATGATGAACGTCATTAAGTGTATGCATTTGAGCGCTAATTAAGCCACAATATATGTTATTTCTGAATCAATTAATTTAGCAACCATGAAGAAAATGGAAGCTAAATTACTGGCGTCCCTTCTTGCGGCACCTGCCCTTATGCATATCCCGCAGCATGGTAATATAACCATGTATTACAGCTTTAATGTCCTCGTAGGCGGCAGACTTCTCATTGGTACCTGGATTGAGGTAGAGTTTTCGATTAACCTCCAGCATGATTGATTCTACGCGGTCATCCTGATGGTAGTAGTTGAGCGGCACCATAGCACCGGAGTAGGGTCGGTTGATTCCCAGTGTAAAACCCGCATCCTTGAAATAGATCTGAGAGGCAACGATATAATTCATTGGCGTATGAAAAGGATCTGTACCGATGCTAAAATCCGGGCGATTTGGCCGCTGATCCAGGTCTCTGCTAAAGGGGCTATCGGAGAAAGAATGGCAGTCTAAGATCAGCGCCCTTTTATAAGCAGCCAGGGACTTCTTTACCGCATGTGCCAGTACTCCATGATGCCCCCAGTAGTATAGATTCAGAATTCTCATTCGGTCGCCCGGCGTTAGGACCCGCATCAATTGCCCCTCATCTGTACGATCGTATAGAACACCCATGCCCAATGGGGCCATCACTTCCATGTCGTCATAGGGAAAACGTTCCACGTCGCAATACAATCTGGACACCTTGCCCAGGATCTGCAGGTCCTGCCCATCATTAAAAAGATCGTCGGTGTACCAGTCTGTAAGTTTAAGCATTTCAGCCTCAAGGGCCTCATCAGAGAGCAGGTAAGCCGCGCGGGAAGGGATGTGGGTGGAAGCGTGTGGAATATGGAGAATTACTAAACTCATTCAATTAAATTATGTTTTTGTGCTTTGTTGATGGCTTTTAACAGGCTGGTATGACAAGTATTGATCAAGGCCTTCTCTTTTTCTCCAGAAAGTTTTTGAGGAAGTTGTAATGCGGGTTGGCGGGGAAGTAATCCATGTCCAGTATATGATCCGCAACATGGTAAGATGCGGCATAATCCAGGTCCTGTTCTAACGCAGCAAACTCCTCAAAAGCGGTAAAATACCATCCGGGATTGTCGCAATCCGCATCATCTTCGGGTGTCCTGACATCGAAAAACTGACCGTTCTTCCATGGTTCGATGCCATAGAGGCCTATGCCCATGGCTTTACATCGTTCCAGTACGATCCGGAACTCCGCTTCCTTGAAGTAGGAAATGTTCATGGAATCAAAGCCGTCGTTTCTGTCATGCAGGCCATAAAAAATATGAACCCGCAGGAATGCAGCTTCCCGGATATTTCTTTCTTCATTAGTCATAAATTTAAGGTAAAGTTCAAGGTTTAAAACTGCGTTCAAATTGAACGCAGTTTTCGGAGCGTATTTGTTTCTTTGTATCAGCTACCTCAGCGTTCATTATAGATCAGACCTGCAAGCAGGTTGCCTGTTCCAAGCCTACGGCCATATTTGTCGCGCGTCTCGTTTGTACGGCTATTGTATTCACCCAGCTTATTTCCGTTTGCATTTACGGCGACTTGCCAGTTACTGCCCTGGTCCTTAATCTCACCGAGCCTGCGGCCATTTTTGTCTTTAAGAATGTCTCCCATATTGTTTCATTTAAATAGATTTATGATATGTTGAATTTGAAGTTTTCGAATTTTACATAAGGAGAATACTCGACAAAGACGCTTAAACCAAAGTAACTCCGAAGAAGGTTTTTAATGAACATCCTTGTCTCCCATTCCTTATCTTCAAGGCTTACTTCATCGTTGAAGTTGGTCCACATCTCCTTGCTAAGATAAACATGCTGGGTTTTCAGATTATATTGGATCGGGCAATGTATGCCGCGGAAGAAGAAAATGAAATTCGGATAGTTCTTGAAATCAAATTCAATGCGCAGTCCTTGAATGAACTCGAGGTATTTCTCTTGTTTCTTGGAGTGCTCCAAATCCCGGGCCTGGCCTAATAAACCAGTTCTTAGTCGAATGAGCTCCCTTTCCTTTTTTATTTTTTTTCCTACAGGCATATTTAATCTTGCTTTAAGTTTTTACATCAAAAGTATCTACTGCAAACCGATACTGACGAACAGTCATCTGGGAGCCACATGATTGAACCTGCGGTGTTCAGTTCCGGCGTTTATCGACATTAGGTTAGTATTTCAACTCCAATCGACGGTCTCTAAGTCTTCAATGATGAGTGCAGCGCCAGCCACATCAATAAAGGCGACATTATCCTTAAAGACCTGAGTGGATTGCCTGGTATGTCCTACCACTTGTTTATAGCCCTCAATTTTATCGGCGAGCAGTTGATCAGGCCGCACCCATAATGGTGACTGCCGCACGTAGCTTCCATTCTCGTCGCCAATGCCATATAAGAAACCAAAGGCAAGTCTATCTTCAACAAATTTCCGATTAAGGCTATGTTCCAGGTTAGCCAGGTCAATATCATTGTTGGCGCACCAGGTTTTGGTAAAACCTGCATGACTGAATACGGCGTCATTGTAAACGCAGCAGATCTGCAGGATATCAATTGCCTCCTCCAGTCCTTCCCTGATGGCCGCGGCTGAATAATCATTATACTTGCTGTACTGTTGCTGCACACCACTGAGGTAGTGATAGTCATGATTACCGATTAAAAGCGTTACCAGGTTTGGATTGTCTCGCTTAATGCTTACAATGTCCTTGAAGTTTGCAATTTCATCTTCGGGCCTGATCCAGATATCATAGGGATCAAAGTAATCGCCAACGAATATAAGCTGGTCTGTAGGTTCTTGAATATACTTTTGCCAAAAGTTTCTGCCGTGAATATCTCCGATTGCGATAATTTTCATTGTCTAACCTTTTACAGGAAAAATTAATGATGTTACTAGAGTGATTTTCTTAATTGATATTCCAGTATTCTGGCGAGGGCAGTATCTACACAACCTGCAATATCTTTGCGGTTCTTTTCGATGTACCGGCATTTGTAATTAAAAATCAGCATTTCCAGGCTCTCCCCTGCTTCGACGGCCTTCTCCAGAATTTCTATTTTACGGCCCATTGAAGTTCCTTCCCATTCGTTAGAATATGGATCTAAGACCGTTCTGAATGTGCGGTGCGGCCAAGTGCTTCCGCGGCCAAAGATTTTGTCTAAACGTTCCTCGTAATAATCGTGTATGTCCTCTACCATATTGATGTTATCTATTCTCTGTAGTTTCTGCTACAATACAAAGATTGGAAAGTAAACCGCACTGAAATGGCGGTATATAATAGATTTAAGTCAGAGTCTGGTGTTCTAAAAGTAGGATAGTATTGAGATCTATAAACTAAGGCTTTAAAATTGCTAATTGGCTAATGTTTATCTCATTCACCGCATTCAAATACCTCTGAAGTTCCTTTATAAAGAGCTCAATGATCGCTTTCATTTCGGTTGCAAACCTGTAGTTCAATACATCATCTACAAACTTCATGTCATCTATTCTGAAAGGTTTGCGTGCTATCCAACCTCCAAAATCTAAAACTTCTCCAGACAATGAAATATTTAGAGAGCTCGAAATCAGGGCTAAGTATTTCTTAACAGCTTCTTGATTGTAGGCATCCAAATTCGTGTCCAACCGCTCGCCAGTCGTGTCTGCGGTATGTAGAAATAAACCAAAGTACAAATCGTCCCAATCTTGTTCTATACACACGTTCAAAACATATGTTTCATCAATCCTAATTACATATCTATCATCCGTTATTGTAAACCCACGAGATTTTTTAAGCCAAATTTCAGAAGTTCTTGTTGGGGTGGTTCTACCGTCCGCTGGAAAACATTTTATCTTTTCCGACGTAAAATAGCGGGCTAATTCTGCAAAAAAACAGCTTCTCAGATCATTCCGAACAGGAATAATTGCTGCATTAATCTCCTTCCAGTATTTCAGAATAATATGATTTTCCTTAGAAAGTAATAATTTTTTTATATCCACAACTATGGTTTTTGATGGTGTCTTTAATATTCTATTTTCAACTACTTCTTTATATGAAGTAAGCCCGGTGGCCACTCTAAGCTCGTCGGGGACGGATGCGATACAGGTATTCAGCCATTCCAAAATATGATGCTCATACGATATTTTCAAATAATGTAGTCCTCGAGATTGCTTGGATTCTGTGCCAAACGGAGTTAGATAGACTATGAAGAAACATTTCTTTTTAGCACTACAGTATCTCGAATATCTTTCTAATTGCCTATCCTGTTCACGAGCCCCAATCTTATTCTCAATAGCTATAAAATATTCCGGTGTTTCTATAAAGAGATCTATTCTCCCGTAAATGTCGTCTTGGTTATCTATAGAAAGCTCTCGGAAAATTCGAGATCGAGATAGAAATTTTTCGTCACTTGGAAAACGCTGCGTTTCGCCCGCCTCCTTCAAGATCATTTTGATAAAAAGGCTGAGAAAAAGAATAGAGCAATTGTAGTTTCCATTTGGGTCTAACAAATAGAAGAGTACACGGGAGTGTAACTCTTCCAAATGATGCCTGGTAAGACAATTTAAAATATTAAAATTATCTCCATTAGCATTCTGGGACCTCCAGAAGTCACGAATAAAAGTTTCTGTGTTTCGGGAGAAAAGGCGTAGCCGCATGAATAGGAAATCAAGTTCTTGTAAATGTTTTTCTTCTTCGGCGGTTAGGTTTTTAGCGATTACTGATAGAGTTGTATGCATTTAATAGGGTTCTTACCAAATGAACTATTTATTTTTTATCTGGTTAATAGCTGCTGACGGTTTATAAAGATTCCTTTTGTACAAATAAGGCATACGTCCATCAGGAACCAAATGGAAAAATTATAATCATCATCAAAAGTTACACAATCAAGTTCCTTTACAATCGTCATTTTTGCTGCTTTGGTGCTCATCATCCATTTTTGGACAATCCCCTCATCATCATGTTTGCTGTATACAGCACACGATGGGAGATCCAACCCGTCGTCTAACAGCAAAGGTTCTAACTAAAATTGGGACATATACGACAGAAGCTATATGAGATACAAGAACGACTGGGGGGCTCAAGTTGTATTCAGCACGTAGGCACCTTTCTCTTGAATATCTTGTCGCTTTTTTTTTTAATCTTAATAGCATAACAAAATGTCTTATTAGTGAAGTATTGGTCAAAGAATTCTTGTTATACCAGAAAATCCTTCTGTTGCCTCTAAAAGGTCATTTAGACTCTCTTTTAGAATACCGTCGACCTCAAACTCCTCAATTACTTTTCCAACTGGAGATGATGAATATAAATTTAATAGATTACTGCCGGAATCTAATGAGTGTTTCTGAGTTCATCAAACAACTCAATTACTTTTTTCTGAAGGTTGAAGACCTCTTTTTCCTTAACTGCTAATTCGTACTCGCAGGCTGTTAACTCTTTCTTATCAACTTTGTTGTTAATTTCAGCAGAACCAAATAGTACTTCTGCGACCGAAACATCAAACAAACTGGCTAATTGAACAAGTCTGCTTAGGTTAATGTCCGTAATCCCAGATTCAATTTTACTATAGGCCGGTATCGAAATACCAAGCCTTTCGGCAACTATTTTTTGATTCCATCCGCGTTCCAACCTTAATTGCTTGATGTTCTGGTCTACATTTTTCATTTTTAGAAACCACTTTACCCCCAAATATATTAGTTTAACTTACATAAACGATGCTAAGAAGCAATTAATTTGGTTAATAGTATACATGATCGTTTAGTGGCTTCCTATTGCGGCAAATCGAGTATTTTTAAAAAAGATCGAATAGTTTTTTGGAATCCATGCAAAATGTAATCCAAAGCATGCATGTAGTAAAAATCAGAGATCATTGAAGGAATCAACCTTTTTGAATTCATTGAGGATATTTGATGAGATTAAGTGGTCAGAAAAATGCTTGGCTAATAGCAAGGTTCCATCAATAGTATTATAACATTTCCCGATCAGTTGTCGAAAATTGGTACTGATGAAGTCGTGCTTATTTTTAATGCTAACAAATTTATAGAATTCAAACCCGCACTTGTTTTTATTAGAAAAAAAATCAATGAAATTTGCTCTAAAAAGTTCCTTAACTTGATTTTGAAATTCATTTAAATCCTTTTTATTTGAAGCAGTATATGCTTTAAGAACAAATAAAAAGTTGATCTTATACTGATGAATAAACAACGTATCGCGATCAAAAAGTCTATTCGGGTAATGAGATGAACACTCTACCTCATTTATAGTTTCAATTTGATGTTCAGAAAAGTTTGCCACATCACTGATATAACCATATAAAAAAAAGTTTGGCGTTATATTGTAGCCTTCGGTTAATTCATCACGATATCGAATCTTCCCGTAAGATTTCCCCTCATTCAGAAGATTAATATTAAATTGAATCACGTTCTTAGCATAAGTGTGTTGCTTGTATTTTGGTACACTTCCTGCAGAGTGGCCAGACTTGTAATACTTAGAATCACCGATATAAAAAATATTGCTGACATCAATCAGCGATTTATATTCGTAAATGTGATCTATTATTTTCCCATCAGCGTTATTTTTGAGTTTCTCGATCGAAATACCATCATTAGTCTCTAAATTAAGTCGTTCCTGTGTAAATAGTTTATCAATCATATCTTCAAACACAATATTGTAGTTTGTGGTTGCTAAGAATTCGTCCTGCTTTTTGACAACCATACCACTATTCATATATGAGAAAAAGATCTCACAAAGGCGATACATCCTTTTTAGAACATCATTGAAATATCGGTATTTGATTCTCTTTAACTTCCTACCTCCAACTGAGCAGAGTGTTTGAAATGACTTACCTGTTATTAATGGATATGCCTTGTCAATCTTTAAATTAACATGATGTTTTTCATTGAAGTGATTGATGATAGATAAAAAATACGTTATTAGTTCTTCCTCTTTATCCGGTGTTTTTCTTTGATTTCTTAGCTGATAATAAATTGGACTTCCATTGGTAATTTGTGGAAGGCTTTTTCTAATAGTTTTTTCCCATTTGGTCTTCTTACTTTGACTGGATCTGTATTCAAAACTTTTAAACAGAAGAATGCTATGATTTTTTTTATAAAAATTAATGCAACTTAAATATAAATCCATATATGATAATTCATTTTCTGGAATATTTGTAGCCAGTTCAAAATTATCAATTAAATGCAAGATTGAAGTGTTGTACCTACGTTTTCGAAACTCAATCAAACTATTATAAAAAAAAACGGACAGTTGTCTTAACCAGTTCAAATGTTCATCATGTATTGATGATTTTTCAATATTAAGATCAATAATCTCATTCTTCGTAGCCCCAAATACAGTCACTACACTATCAGCCATGAACACCTTTGGCAGTAAGAAAACTAAATTATTCTTATCTGAAGATCTATAATAACCAACTGACGTAATTATTCCTTCAACACCAATTTGTTTATAGAACTTAGCATCATCAAAATTGGCTTTAAGAATATCTATGGAATAGCGCTCTCCTTCTATAAAAATTTTCATTCTTGTTGGTCAACATTTAAAAGACTCAAGCTTTCCATCATTCTTTTCACCTCTCGAACGCCATTTGTTTGTATCGGAAAAAACGACTCATAAGTTGTGTTGTCCAAAAAGAAGCTATTCTCTTCATCTTTAAATACGTCGTACCAGAGATAAAAAATTACTTTATTGATAAAATCGTTGATCGGTATGATATCATCCTTGCTCGGCTTGATGAAATAGTTTCCGATACATTTATCCATACCTAAGTTTGGATTCGTCGAAATGTTTCCAGTGTTGACGGTATTGATAAAGTCAAGCCAATTTACAGCTGTTTCTTCATCAATTATAATAGTGTACTTTGAGGATTTATTTTGCTCTCCTTTTTCGTAGTTAATTGGAATATATTCCCACTCCCATCTTCTCTTAAAAGCACTATCCATTGGATATAATGATTGATCAGAGGTATTCATCGTTGCCAATATACTGAGATTGGGTGGAAGATGTAGGCCATTTGCAACCCCCGGATGATCAAATCCCAAAGCCTCAATTAAGTAGGCGTTCATCTCATTGGACGGCACTACTTTGTAATCGGGATTTCTGTCTAAGAGTTGGAAAACATCACCAAATATTTCAGCACAATTTCCCCTATTTATCTCCTCTATTACTATATAGTAATCTTGATCTAAATCCGCCCATGCCCTCACATACATATTAGTAAAAATTTGTGGCACAAACCCATATCCGATGTTTCCAGCTTCATCTTGTTTAGGTTTAAACCCACCGACAAAGGATGAATAATCATAGTCAGGATGAAAAATCACTCTTTGGGTCGTGGTTTCCCTCCCCCTGAGCACCTCGGCTACCCGAAAAGATTTTCCGGTGCCTGGCGCACCGAAGTATATTGTTTGACGTGGGGACGAGAGATCCCTTAGAGCCGGCGGAAACTCCGCTTTTGAAACATTTTTTTGGACATTGGATTGATCAAAACTCCAATATGTCGCACTAATTCCACTTTCTTTAAAAATAAAGATTCTTACCTGTGTTTCATGAAATAAAAATTTCAAAATTTCAGTTGCGAATCCCACACCATCCGCCACCCAACGCTTAAATCCTAATCCATTCTGACTGAATGAAAGCTCTGATGTTAAATAAAATTCAGTTTTCGACCCTTGTTTAGCTGCTAACTTGTTAAAAGCAAATAGTAGTTTGGCCGAATCTAACTTTTCTTCTTTTTGGGAATCAATCACACCATTGATTCTTTCTATATCATTTATGAGCTGGCTAATTTTGAAGTAATTCTTGATGCTTACCTTCGTATTCGTTTGTGGCAGATTTGTCCCTGTTTTAAAAAGCCCTGGCAAATACTGCTTTACAATTGAGTATTGCTTTGTTCTAACAAAAATATGATGCTTTTGTGCACCTGTGCCATTTTTTCTGACTGGAAGTATTATTTCATCGTTAATTGTTTTCTGATCGACAATTATATCAGCCTCAACAATTGAATTGTTGACATCAATTAGGGTCATATTTTAAATGTTATTGGTTTTTAGAAATGTATATATACCTTCTGCCATAGCTTTAGCTAATTGAATCGGCACACTGTTACCTACTTGCTTTGATTGCTCTGACTTGCTTCCAAAGAATATATAAGTATCAGGATATCCTTGTATTCTCGCCATTTCTCTAATTGTTATTCTTCGATCCTCAGTTGGATGATAGTAGTGATCACAGTTATTGTGTACAATGGTATAGCTGACTTTGTCAAGATCCAACCTCCGCATTGCTCTTTTTGTATCGCTATTATTTCTTAAATCTGCTGGGCAATCTTTCATTGAACCGCCTGGGGGAATAAATTCAAGGCGTTTTTTATTAAGTGGGGTAAGCTTACTAATAACATGATTAGGGTCATTCTCTTCAATTTCGTTATCTAAAAACAATTCTCGAATGGTGTTACAATGCTGTTCAACAGGAACTGGAAACACGAAGTCTCCCTGAATGTCATTTCTAACACCCACAATAAATATCCTTCGACGATTCTGAGGCACTCCAAAGTCTTTAGCATTTAGCAGCCTATCAAAAATCTTATAGCCACATTCTGCCAGCTCTTTTTTTATAATGCGAAACACCTGACCATTCTGCATGGTAGTCATACCTGAAACATTCTCCATCAGAAAAACTTTTGGTTTTACTTCTTTCAATATTCTTGAATATTCTTTAAACAACTGATTTCTCGGATCTTCAAAGGAACGTGCTGGATTTGCTGTCGAGAACCCCTGACATGGGGGTCCTCCAATAAGGACATCAGCTTGCTTTAAACCGCGAACCTTAGAAATATCGCCACATCTAATATGGTTTCCTATGTTGTGCGAGTAGGTTTTGCAGGCTTGTTCGTTGAAGTCATTTGCAAAGATAATTTCAAATTGGTTTGTAGCTAAAAATCCCAGATCTAAACCGCCACTACCAGAAAATAAAGAAACTACCTGTAATTTCTCATTAGTTCCAAGCTCCTTTTTACTACTTAGAAGTTCTCCATGTACTTCCTTCCTTTCTAAAGAGTCTGCTACAAATTTCCCAACCTGCACACTCGTATACTGTTCCATTAGTTCTTCTTCATTCATTTCAAACGTATCAAAGGTAACAGGTTCTTAGGCTTTAAAGAAATTTAAAATGGCTGGCTTAAACGACCGTCATAAATAGCTCTGCCCATAAAATCTCCGATCAGGAATTTAGCTTAGCACTTTCTCGATTTGGAGTAATAAATATAAACTGAAAAGCCATATTTAATCTTGACGACATTGCCGATCAATCAGCAACTTACCTGTACTAAATCTTATTATGATACTTCTTGAATTTGGTCGAATATACTGCTTGTGCCTATTATTTACTTAATCTGAATACCTTTATGATGGCATATCGGCAGACTATAAGACGTCCATCAGTACTTTTCCGATAATTAATTTTAAATTAGAATTTTTGACAACGTCACGTGAGGAATTGTTAAGCCTGATTTTTACATTGGACATATGAAAACAAACACTACGCTTTTAAGAGCAGCCTATTTACTCTTGCTAATCAGTGGGACAATTGCGATATTCTTTTTAAGGAGCCTGTCCGGAGAATACACAATTTTTGGCCAAGGCGAAATAGACATGGCCAAGACAGGAGCAGTTGGGGACTTTATAGCTGGTTCCATTGGTACAATATTCTCATTAACCGGATTGATCTTAGTGCTTGTTACATATAGAGACCAAAGATTAGCCAATTTAAAGGACAAAAAGGAATCCAGAGTGTTCACTCTTATTCAAATTCAAGTTAACAACGCAGAGAACATGACTTATAAAAACCCATATAAAGATGGCGAGAATTAAAATTCCGGATTATCAAGGACGAGCTACCTTTCAGTTCATTCTGCATCAACTTGAACAATCTTTGTCTGATATCTTTCCTTTCTTTGATGCAATTCAACTGAATCAGCTATATTCACCAAGACATCTAAACGACGCTAAAACCTTCTTATCTGAGCGGCCCAACTTGGATCTTACTAAGTTAGCATTATGTGATATCGCTTACTCAGTTGTGTATTTTGGATTAAGCAACAAAGACGAATCTACCTTAAAAAAGCTTTTGACATTCTCATACAACAGTAACTTCATAGAGTATTTGCTTTTTTATTTATCCATTAAACCACATCCGGATTCGCCACAGTATAATAGTTGGAAGAATTTTGATAGACTTTCGCTGATTTTAGTTGAATCACTTAAGCGTGACTTGCGAGACTCAATTCCTCATTCAGATTCATTAAACTATTTTAAATACGAACATCGGAGTATTTTGAAATCTCTACAAGATGGCAAACCATTTAAGTTTTACGGAGGCCATCAATTCAAATTAAGTCACTACTATCGTCATCTTTACCAGACAGTGAAGTTTATTAACGACCAAGATGTTTTTAATTTTTGTGAAAAATACGAATATGCTAAGACCCTTAGGGCACAACTTTCCACCCCGGAACAGTACCTGCTTTTTTTTAATAGTATTTCAAATATAGGTAGAGAATGGGAGTTCAAACAAATAGACGGGACTTACGACAAGAGAAGTTATTATTTAATTACAAAATACAATCTGATTAAAAATGTTCCGGACCTGCTTTTCATGAACTTCATTAACATTCCACAATTTTATCCAGATGTTTCTTATGAATATCATCAAGACGTGTAGGGTTTCTCGCTCCTAATGCAAGTATCTCTGTACTAACCCCCTAAAAGACTGGACTAAATTATAAAAACAATTTAGAACCATTAAATTAGGGTATTACAAAAAGAGAACGGAGATCATTCAGTCCAGAGGATCGCCTGGCTATCGTTCAGGAAGGTCAACGTGAAGGTACCACGGCTACCTGTCGCAAATACAATCTATCACCTTCCTTATTTGCCAAGTGGCGCAGTAAATACCTGGCTAAGGGTGTTGAAGGCCTGAAACCTGCCTACCCTCGGGTAGATCCTGCGGTTCGGGCCCTGGAATAGGAGAATGAACGTCTCAAACGCATCATTGCCAGACAAGCCCTGGAGATTGAGGTTAAATCAGAGCTTTTAAAAAAAACTCCCATCCAACCCAAACTAAGAAGATGATCGTGGAGCAGTATAAGAGAATACTTCCTGCCAGCACGCTGTTATCCTGGGTAGATCTTGCTAAAAGTGTTTATTATTACAAGAATAGCAACGGGAAACGCGGAGCAAGGCCGAGTACTCATACGCTAAAAGTGGATGGATCAATATTGACAATCAGGTTGTAGTCGATCAGATAAAAGATATTCTATCACAGGAATTCTGCTGTTATGGCTATTAAAATGTGACTGGGGAACTGCGAAAACTAAGTTACCATATCAATGAAAAGAAAGTCTATCGCTTAATGGATGAGCAGAGTCTGCTACTAGGCAAAGTAATCCGCACCAGTGGTAAACGCAAGTTTGTTCAGCATCGCAAGATCATGGCAAGCTACCCAATGGAATACCTCTGCTTGGATACTAAGTACGTTTATGTGCATGCCGACAGGCGAAATTACTACCTGCTTACCATTCTGGATGTATTCTCCAGAAGAACGGTGGATCAGATCTTTCAAAAAAGTATCAGACAAATGGATGTGATTAACGCCTTCAGAAGAATCGGACAGCAATATGGAATAAAGGGTGTCACCATCAGAAATGATAATGGTTCTCAGTTTATTGCAAATCGGGTTAAGCAGTACCTGAGATCGGCAGAGGCTAATCAGGAGTTTACCCACGTGGCTACTCCGGAAGAAAACTCATACATTGAAGCATTTCACAGCATCGTTCACCGGGAAGTGATTGATCGGTTCGAGTTTGACAGCTTTTATCATGCAAAACACACCTTAGCAGCACCTCGGTCATGGCACGATAACAAACGCAATCATCCCTCAATCGGTACAGCGCCAAAACAAAGATGGGATGAAAACATTGGTATCACTCTAGAAAGAAGACGTCCGGTGCAAGCGACGAAAGAGGAATGGAAAACCACAAATAATCAGCAAACGGAGATCAATGATGCTGACTTACACCTAAATTCGAGCGAGTATTACACAACTAATTCAAAACTTTTGTCCAACTAATAAGGGGTCGGTACAGTATCTGTACGAACTAATTTCGGTTGCCTCAAAGTCAATGCTGAAATATGCACATAGAGGTATTAAGTCATAGTAATTTAGTCTGGTTCTCCTTGTTTTAAATTTTTGCCAATGCATTCCTAAATTGATCACTTTTACATTTAGAGAGCATTACATTTTTTAACTTATCCCAATATTCATTTTCTACCGCCATGGAAATTTGCCGACAAACTACAAAAGCTAGATTTTCTTCGAACTGAACCCATTTTTCATCATAAATAATCCCGTTTCTAGCAGAGTTGAGGTTTAAATCATGATCACCACTGATATCTATAACGATACGAACTGGTATGGGCCATTCAAGTTTCACCTGCTGGTTCCTGCCACTCCAATAATCAGGAAACAATTCAAATGGAACCTCTATGCCATGGAGGGCTATAATAGCTTTTGAGTCAGCGAGTTTATTCGACGAATTACTTAACTGTGGCTCCCCAGATTCATCAATTTCAATTGTAGTAGAAGTCTTTTTTATTTCATTGGTATCATATTTAATTGCTCTATCTAATGTGTAACTCTCACCATCAACATTAACTTCTTTGGCTCTTAAAGCGATCTCTGATACCGGAACATTTTGATTTTCCAAAATAGCTGCCATTCCCTTCCCGATAATCCCGTAATCATTTTCCGTGATTTCAAATGTCAATTCGCGGATGTTGGCATCTTCCCTCCAATAGTAATCTCTAAGATCATTAAGGCTTAATTCTTTAAAATTGTCTCCATTGTGCGTAACCGTTTTTGTAGCAGTTTCTATAACGATTGGAAAAGGGGGATACGGAATCAGTTTACGTATTGACGCTACAAATTTGTCATCATCGTAATATTGCCACGGATGTTTATCTCTTAAAATAAGTTCGGTGCTTGTTCCTGGCTCCATCAACTTACCTTCTCGAACCCAAAATACACTATCTTGCCCTTCAACAATAATTTCAAGTGCTTCCCCGGATTCGTATGGCCCTTTTAACCTCTTAGTATTTACCTTCAGAGAATCCGAGACCATAAAACAAGAAAGAACACCGATACCAAATTTAGATATTGGTGTGTATTCAAGGTTTACTTTAGCCTTTAGCTCATAAAATTCTGATGACTTATAATAGGACGTACCCACACTAGAATAATATCTATTTACAATGTCAAGATCCATGCCTGTCCCATTGTCACATACCTCTAAATAGTCAACTTCATGCTTATAAAATTTAATGGTGATTTGCGGGTTGTAAGGGTTTTTCCAGCTTATTGCCATAGCCCTACGTAAAAGGCATGCGTCTATGGAATTCTGAATTAACTCTCTTAAAGCAACATCAGGCTGACCATATAATTTTGTCCCCATCAACAAGTCGATTACCTGTTTTTTGTTGAGTGTGAACTTGGTTTCTTGATAATTATACAATGGTCGACCGCTTGAGGTCTTCTTCGGACCTATTTTTGATCTATCGACATTCAACGGTAAATTGATTTTGTAGTATTCTGGAAACGGTTTACGAACAGAGTCAGTCATACGATTAAGAATGGTATTTGAAGTTGCTAGTTCCCTATCAATAAGGTCGCAGAATTCCCTTATCGACACTTCAATAGCTGGATGTTCGCATCTTGCCTGAAATCTGACTATTGTGCTACTGATGTCCCATGCGTCAACACTCCTATGCTTTTGCCATTCCCGAATTGAGACCGGATTTCGAACAAATAAGTGAGATAACAAGACTGCTGGTGTTCGTTTGGCATCAAAATCTAACACATCTGCCAATCGCAAAATTACTCCGATAAATGGCAAACAAGCATAAACACCTGGACCGCACAATAAGGAAGTATCCATTTCCAATAGAGCAGCTGGGTCATCATTATGGCTAAAACATAACTGTGCAAATTCACTCGTTAAATCAATATCCCTATACTTAATTCTGCCCTCCCATTCTGACTCAACTATTGATCTTGCCCGCTCTGCGTGAGTAGATCTGATATATTCAGAAATTAGATGCTTTTGCAGTAAACTAGCTTTACTAACATTCTCAACGGAAAGACAGGACTCAATTTCGGATATTACTGAAGGAAAACCTTGACAATATTTTTTAAATTGAAGATACTGAAAATCCTCCTCATCTTTGAATAATTCACCATCCCATAAGGAAGCCCAAGAAAGTACGTCCTTTTTTGATGCAGCCATTCCAATATCATGGAAGAAGGCTGTAAGAATCAATAACATTAATTCAGGAACTGACAATCGCTTTAAGGTTTCAGAGGGGACTATTTTTTCCATGAGTTTAAGTACCCGAAAAAGATGGTCCCCATCATGCAGCGTATATTCATCCATATGAATGAGTATTGTTTTTGTCGCTTGATAAGCATATTGCACAGCGTCATCAACCAAAGCCATAACCTGTTTTCCTGAAGGGTCAGCTTCTGCTTTGCTAATCAGTTCTTTGAAAATTGCGCTTGAATTAAGTTGTGATTGCGTTTCAGCACGCCAGGTATCTTCCATCATTTGTAAATTTACTGTTTGATGTTTAAAATCATGAACCTACATAGCACTAATATGTAATGATTATGGCCTTGGAATAATAACTTTAAATTGTTCCGTATCGACATCATTAAGAAAAGTGATATTTGGATAAGCTGCAATTGCCCTTCCAACCCCCGTTCCTAACCCTTTATAAGAAAGTATATATTCAGCTAAGGATTGCAAAACAGGATTTCTCGCGATAGAAATGCCATTGCATATATTTTCAATAGTGAGAGAATTGGGTAATTTACCTGGACTAATTATTTCAACTCTAATCTCTTAAATGCACTCGTTTGCCGTTTTCATCTGATGAAGATCCTTTGTAGGACTCTATATATAATATAGGCTTATCATGCCATTCTTCAGTTTTTTTTTCCTTTAGTGCTATTTTCATAATTACTATTAGGTGTACATATGTACACCTTTCATATAAGAAGATGTACACAAAGTGTAACGAATATAGTGACAAGGCATAATAAAGCAAAGAACTATTTGATATAGATCGTTGATAGTCAGACGAAAGAAACTAAAGAAAACTAAAGCAAAACAGATTTATTTCCCAATACAAAACTTACTGAAAATATTTTCCAGTAAGTCATCCGTAGTAACCTGACCAGTAATCTCACCAAGGTAATGAAGCGCCTGCTTGATATCCATTGCTAAAAAATCAGAAGTCACTGGATTTACCAATCCCAGCTCTACCTGAAGTAAAGCTTCCTGCGTGCGCTGCAAGGCTTCCACATGACGGATATTCGTCACCATGGTATGGTTCTCTGTTAACTGGTCCCCTACAGCTACTTCGTACAACAAATGCTTTAAGTCATCAATATGACTTTTTTCCTTCGCAGAAATGGAAATGAACTGCACTCCATTTGGCAATGCTAAAGAGAGAGAATCTTGGTCGACAAGGTCCATCTTGTTTGCCACCGCTACAAAAGGGACACCCGGCTTTTGCAAGCGAGAAATATCCGACAGGATCTCCGGTACGGACAGCTCCGCAGCATCAAATAAGTACAGCAACAAAGCAGACTGACTGATCTTCTCCATGGTCTTCTCCACCCCGATCACTTCTATGGCATCCTGCGCCTCGCGAATACCAGCGGTATCAATCAACCGGAAGTTGATACCATTAATGTTCAACAACTCCTCTATCGTATCCCGGGTCGTACCAGCAATGGAACTCACAATGGCGCGTTCCTCGTTCAGCAAAGCATTCAACAAGGTAGATTTACCTGCATTCGGACGTCCGGCAATTACGGTATTGATCCCCTGCTTAATCACGTTCCCTAGTTCGAAAGAGCGGATCAACTTACCAATTACTAGCTTAATGCGGTTGATCAAAGCCTGCAGCTGATCACGGTTTGCAAACTCCACATCTTCCTCCGCGAAATCCAGCTCCAGCTCAATCATAGAAGCAAAATGAATCAGCTGCTCCCGCAGCTCATTCAGCTCATTGCTGAAACCACCACGTAGCTGGTTCATCGCAACCTGGTGCGCCGCCTGTGAATCTGAAGCAATCAGATCAGCAACTGCTTCTGCCTGGGAAAGATCCAATGAACCATTTAAGAAAGCACGCAAGGTAAATTCCCCTGGCTTCGCCGCATGTGCACCTTTACGGATTAACAAAGAAATGATCTGCTGGATAATGAAATTGGAACCATGGCAGGATATCTCCACCACATTCTCCTTGGTATAGGATTTCGGCGCCACAAAAAGACTAACCACCACTTCATCGATCACGCTATCGCCATCCTTGATCAAACCGAAATGTAGCGTATGGCTTTCCTGCTTGGTCAGATCCTTACCGGCAAATACGGAATTTGCAATCTGGATCGCATCCTTGCCCGATAAACGGATCACCCCAATGGCGCCAATGCCTGTCGGCGTAGATAATGCAACGATCGTGTGTTCTGAGGTCATATAGCTTTCTTCTCGTTTATAATCGCCAAATTTACCGAAACATTTCATAGCTGATTATGTTAACCAAGAAATAAGCAAAACATTTATGAAGGATTTGCCTCTAACGGTAAAACGTTCCATTGAATTATTGGGTTTAGTACTCGTGATCGCCGTCCTGGTGGTTGGAAAAGACATCATCATGCCGATCCTTATGGCTTTTTTCATTAGCCTGGTCCTGCTGCCCATCTTCCGCTTCTTCCGAAGAATAAAAATTCCAGAAACCATTGCCATCGTACTCTGCCTGCTCGTGCTGGTGGTCGTTGTTGGTGCCATAGGTTTCTTCTTCGTCAACCAGATGGGCATCCTGATCAAAGACTTCCCGCAGATCAAACAAAATGTTGCCCTGCACGTCAAATCCCTTAGCGACTGGATCGGCGGTATTACGCACATCTCTACCAAAGAACAAATGGACTTCCTCTCTAAAAAGAGCGATGACCTGATGACCTATGCCGGTGGCATGGCCAGTGGTGCTGCGGTAACACTTTCTTCAATCTTCGTATTTGTTGGTTTACTGCCCATCTACATTTACCTGATGCTGTTCTACAAAGGTATTCTCTTACGGTTTATCTTCATGTGGTTCCAGCAGGAGGATCATCCAAAAGTGAAAGAAACCATCTACGAAACAGAGGCAATCATCAAAAACTACCTGGTGGGCTTATTGATCCAGGTGACCTATATGACCATACTTTTAGGCGGTTTACTGATGCTTTTTGGCATTAAACACGCCCTGCTCATCGGTGTGATCTTCGCCATCCTGAACCTGATTCCCTATGTAGGTGCATTGCTGGGCAACGTCATTGGTGTGGTCCTGACGCTGACTTCTTCGACCGAGCTTACACCTGTAATTACCGTATTGCTAGTCATTGCTGGGGTGCAGTTCCTGGATAACAACATTCTGATGCCGCGCATCGTGGGATCTAAAATCAAGATCAATGCACTCATGGCCATCCTCGGGGTGATCATCGGTGGCAGTATCGCGGGCATCTCGGGAATGTTCCTGTCCATGCCGATCATTGCCGTAATGAAGATCATTTTCGACCACACTTCACAGTTTAAACAATGGGGCATCCTGCTGGGCGATCAGCGTCCGGCACGAAGTCCAATGACCTTCCCTATCTTCCGGAAAAAGAAAGATACACCCACTGTACCAGGGGTAGAAAAATAATTTTTAATTGCCATACAATATTCCGGCTTTTCTAACGCTTTAGTTATTGAGAGCGTTAATTTAGATTAAGGGGTAATGATCATCAAGGTCATTGCCCCTTTCTTTTTTCCCCTTACCGTGTTTCCAAAAGATAGACCAGCAAAGCAATGCAAACGATAAAGATCGATAGTGTTGTCAGCTTGGCAAAGAAGTCCGAGTGGTAGTACACCCCCCGGTCCAGCTGTTTCTGCGTCGTCAAATAGCGGAAGTACGAGAATACGATGATCAGGCCACCTAAGGCAACGAGCATGATCCCGATGAGGTGTGAATAGCCGGCTTCAGGCATTTTTTGCCTTGCACCCAGGGCTGCACTGATCTCTCTGGTAAACAAAGAGAACTTCACCACCACAAAACCAAAACCCATGACGCCGATACTGGTCCTGATCCAGGCTAAAAAAGTTCGTTCATTTGCCAGGTGATCCGCTACCCTGGGCTTTTCCGTGTCTTCATTTTTCATAGCAATTGTTTTCTTTCTAATGCTGGCTTGCACTTGCTGCTTTAACTAAACAAGGCGGCCTGGCAGAATTGTTTGCGGTAGATCCGCAACAGCCTGGCAACCGGAAGCTTCCGGTACAGCACCATTGATAAGACAGATCAAACACTGAGCACAGGCACATCAGACACACAGCGGTGTGCGCTTGATGTGGGTTTGATGTGCGTTTGGTGTGGGTCAGGTGTGGGTTAGGTCCGAAGCTGCTACAGATGCTTCCCGCAGGATATTGCAGGACCTTCTAAAAGCTAGTCCTGCCAGCATTATACAGGTTTCGCTGTCCTTCCTGCTCCAGCTTGACATTTGGACTTGTTATTCCTGTTTGAGTTATACACGCTGTCTTATCCTGTGACTAAGTCAGCGACCAAGCTAACGACTAAGCTAGTGACTAAGCTAACGAAAAGCAGGCGACCCAGATGGCTGCCCAGGCCAACGTAATGTTTGATAAGCGCAGCAACTACTTGATGAACGACTTAATATGATCACCAAGGTCAAAGACCTGGGTATCCAATGCCTCATCCAGTATGCTGCTGCCTGCAGCACTCCGGTAGCCCCCTGCACAATGTACCACAACAGGTTTGTCTTCCGGGATCTCGTTCAATCTGGCTTGAAGCTCCGGCAATGGGATATTTAGCGCCCCTTCAAACACTGGTTCCGCTTTCGCTTCGGAGGTATTCCTGATATCTACAATGGTATAGTCCGAGGATTGACCTTTGAAAGCTCCCAAATCCAGCAAACCTGATCGTGCAGCGCCAAAATCCAACACAAAGGCTGCTTTCAAAAAAGCTTCATAACCGATCTTGGCCGTTCTGGCGATTAAGCTGCTTAACGCTTGTTCGTCAGCAGCGGCAAGGTAGAAAGGTTGTCCTGGTTCCAGTAAAGCGCCCAGCCAGGTTTCAAATTTCTCCCCATCCATGATGTTGATCGAGCGTTCCAGATGTTTCGCTTTAAACGCGGCGCCCGGCCTGGAATCAACCACTAGGATGGCTGCATCTAAACCTGCCGCCTTCTCGGCGTCATCAATTTTTCCCAGTACTGGAATCGCCTGCAGACTTTCCCGCAAATTCGGCGCGCCCGCTTTATTCAGGTCCACATCATAAGGGAAATATTTTGGAATAAAAGGCTGATCTTCCGTTAATGCCGAGACAAAGTCCGTTTCAGACATCGCCTGCAAAGACCAGTTCGTGGCCTTTTCCGCGCCAATCGTACTGCTGCTCGCTTTACTCAAGGCCTTGCCGCAAAGCGTTCCTGCACCATGTGCCGGGTAGAGGATTACCTCATCCCCCAGCGTCATCAGCTTATCCCGCAGCGAGTGGTACATCTTCTTCGCAAGTGCCTCCCTTTTGCTTTCCAGGTCCTCCCCTTGCTCCCGCAGATCGGGTCTTCCACAGTCCCCGATAAACAGCGTGTCTCCGGTAAATACAGCCCGGTCCTTACCCTCATGTTCCAACACAATAGAAATACTGTCAGGCGAATGGCCCGGTGTATTCAGCGACTTCAGCTTGATGCCTCCGAATTCCAGCACCGCATCCTCGTCAAATGGGATGATACTAAAGTCCGGGTTCATGACTTTACTGGCAAAGATCTTTGCGCCGATCTCCTGCTGGATCTGCAGGTGACTGCTTACAAAATCTGCATGGGGGTGCGTCTCGATCACCCCAATTATCTGTGCATGGTTTGCTGCAGCAAAAGCGTAATAAGGTTCCGGATCCCTTGCAGGATCGATAAGCACCATTTCAGCACTTGCCTTACTCAGAATGGCATAGCTGTAATGGGAAAGGTTCTGGTCTTCAAACTGTTTAATTTCCATGTCTTTGGTATTTTGTTGAAGGATTAATGTGGGAGTTTGTTTTTAATCAGGCCATAGAGGTAGGTACCCAGCAGCGCGCCAAAGATCACCAGCAGCATCGCCAGGTAACCATAACCGACGTTCACAAACATCGGCCCAGGACAAGCACCGCTCAGTGCCCAACCCAGCCCAAAGATTGTTCCACCAATAAGGTACCTCGGATAACTTTTGTCTTTATCCCTGAAGATGATGGGCCGCCCCGTATAATCTTTGATGTTGAACTTCTTGATCAGGTAAACCGCTAATGATCCTAAAGCCACCGCGGTACCGATAAAGCCGTACATGTGGAAGGACTGGAAGCGGAACATCTCCTGAATGCGGTACCAGGAAATCGCTTCCGACTTGCTCATGATGATGCCGAACAGGATGCCGGCGAGTATGAATTTTAATGCTTTCATTGAACGGTAAATTTTAAAAAAGTTGTGGCAGGATCAGGTGGGTCATCAGCAGCCCACCGATGAAAAAGCCGATTACGGCGATCAGGGAAGGTAATTGCATGTTCGTCAGGCCGGAGATCGCATGTCCGGAAGTACAGCCCCCGGCATAGCGGGAACCAAATCCGACCAGTATGCCGCCGGTCAGTAAAAGCAGCAGTCCTTTAACAGAAAGCACCGCTTCCAGGCTAAATAGCTGCGAGGGATTGAGCTTGCCGTCGAATGCAACACCGATCGCCTCCAGGTCTTCGATCGTTGCAGCAGAGAGCGCCAGTGGCGCATCATTTTTCAATAGCGTAGCGGAGATTACTCCCCCCAGCAGGGCACCAAAAATAAAAAGCAGGTTCCAGCGCTGTGCTTTCCAGTCAAAGTCGAAGAACTTCACCTTTTTACCCGCACCTGCAATCGTGCAGATCGTTCTGAGGTTGGAAGATACGCCAAAAAACTTTCCGAAGTAAAGCAGCAGCACCATGATGAAAGCAATGGCTGCACCGGAGGTCCACCAGGGCCATGGTTGTTTTAAGAATTCCAGCATAAGATCTGTATCGTTAGGTTTTCCATTTTGTTTGTGCTACAAATATGGAACCTTTTAGGATGAAGAACGGTGACTTCAGTCACACAGCGGATTATTGCAGGTATTCAATGTAATTGCGATGCAAAACAAGCCTCCCTTGCTGTTCCATTTTTTTGAGCAATCGGGAGATCACCTCCCGCGAGGAGTTCAGGTCCTTGGCAATTTCAGCATGCGTAACCGTCAGCGTAGGGCTGTTCAAATCCTGCCGAAGTTTCTCCAGGTAGGCGGCAAGCCTTTCGTCCATCGACGTAAAAGCAATATGATCAATTACCACCAGCAATTCTTCAAACCTCGACCGGTAGGTATCCAAGACAAAGTAGTACCAGGTTTTATATTGCTTCATCAGCTCGTCCATCAAACTGGTCGGAACGGCCAACACCGTGGTCTGCTCCACCGCTTTCGCCTTAACCTCGCTGGTCTGCTGCCTGCTGGAGCAGATCATGGAGAGTGCACAGGCACTGCCCGGCTGAATGTAGTACATGAAAAACTCCCCGCCCTCAGCAGCTTCCCGGTAGAGTTTTACCAGCCCCTCCAGCACAAGCATGGTAGAACGCATGTGCTGCCCGGTTTCCATAAGCGAGGCTCCCGCTGCAAAGCTCTTTATGCTGGATCGTTCGGCAAGTACCTGCATCAATGCGGGTTCGAACTGCGGAAAGGTTTTTTCGATTTGCTGATGTATCGATTCCTGATTCATGTGCTGTAACTGTGCCTGCAAGATACTGAATATCGCTTTCGATAGCAGATTTAAGATTTGTTGTACTTTTGACAGCAAAGGTATGGTCCAGGGGATTTAAATCCCCGAATAAAGGAAAATACTACCAAGCTTAAGGATATTGAATGAAGACCTATAAACAACGATTGCAGGAAGTTAGAAAAACGGAGGATCCACAGGCGCTTATGAAAGCTTTGTGGAACTACATTTCTTTTCCGATCCGCCTGCCGAACCGTCCCCACCAGGAGGAACTGATGGCAAAGGCCAGCCGCTTCTCCATGTCATTGGAGGATCCTTATTTTGCCATGAAGGCGTTGAGCTTTCAGGGTTACAGCTGGGGTGAGGGCAGCAGGAAGATCTACCTGACGCATGGCTGGAGCTCAAAAGCAGCCGACTTTGCGGAGATCATTACCGCGCTGCTGCAGCTGGAAAATGTACAGATCATCGCCTTTGATGCTTTAGGGAACGGTAATTCCGAAGGGGAGCTCAGTAATCTGATGTTGTATGTAAAACCCCTGGAGGCCATCATAGAAAAGTATGGAATGCTGGAGGTCCTGATCGGGCATTCCCTCGGTGCCATGGCGAATGTGGTTGCGCTGAAAAGCTATGAAGCACAACCTAAACTGCTGATCAGCATTACACCAGTGATTGAACTTGGGGATAACTTTACCGGCATGATGAACCATGCAGGGGTAAATCCGGTCGACCAGCTGCGCTGGTTTCAGGATTTCCATGACTACTACAAACTCCCGGTAAGTTACTTCGACATGAAATCGCTCTACGCGGAACTACCCGCGACGAAACACCTGGTGTTTTATGATGAACAGGACGAGATGCTGCCTTATGCGCAGCTAAAGCTATTCCTGCAGCAGCATCCGGAGCTGGAAACCAGGGCATTCAATGCTGCCGGGCATTACCGCATCTTGCGGGAGCCTGGATTTATCGAAGTGCTTAGCCAGGCCATTGCCGGAAGTCTTTAGCGCTAAACCAAAAATCTATTTGGGTGTTCTATTAAAAAGATAAATTTTATGCTGGAAAGTACACACCTACTGACGGGCTTTTCGCTCGCGACCGAAGACGGGGAAATCGGAAGCGTCAAAGACTTCTACTTCGACGATCAACACTGGAACATCCGCTACCTGGTGGTGGAGACTGGCAACTGGTTTTTCGGCCGAAAAGTGCTGATCTCCCCGCATGCCATACAGGGCGTAGCCTGGGAAAACCGGCTGCTCAAGGTAAAGATGACCAAAGATCAGGTTCGGAGCAGTCCAAGCATCGACACCAATCTCCCAGTGTCCAAACAGCTGGAGAAAAAGTTAAATGACTATTATGCCTGGCCGAACTACGGCAGCGCAGGCATGGGGTATCCGACCACAGGCATGGTAAAGGTAACAAGAACCATTAAAGCGGAGGTGGAAGAGGATACCGGCGCCGATAAACACCTGAGAAGTTACCGCCATGTACGGGACTACAAGGTCTATAACGCTGATGGTTTTCTGGGTGAAACTGCTGATTTTCTCGTCGACACCGCAGACTGGACCCTTCCCTATCTGGTTATCGAGATGGCTGATGCCGAAGAAGGAGAAATGATCGCGATCCCCAGCGATCAGATTGCCTCCATAGATTTCAGCACCTATGCGGTTGCCATAACGCAAGGCAGGGAACAGCTGAAAAAGATTTCCGCCATCCTTTGAACAAGGCCCGCAACCCTTTCTGAAGGCATTTATAGGCTAAACAAAATGAATTATTAACTTTGAAAGCATGAGTACTTCCTTTAATTTAAATTCCTTCAAAAATTTTTTCAGTTCAACTTCTACGAGCGGAATTATTCTTTTTGCCTGTTTGCTTTTGTCTCTAATCATCGCAAACACCTCTTTTGGTCCGGGATTCGACAACTTACTGGCAACCCAGATTGGCTTTGAGACCGAGTCGATACACCTGCGTTACTCCTTGGCCTTGTGGATCAACGATGGTTTAATGGCCATCTTTTTCCTGCTGGTGGGGCTCGAAATTAAACGTGAGGTGGTGGAAGGGGAACTCTCCTCTCCTAAAAAAGCTATTCTCCCGATCATCTGCGCCATTGGCGGTGCCATCGTGCCAGCCCTGATCTATACTTTTTTCAACGGCGGAAAGCCTACCATGCATGGCTGGGGTATACCAATGGCAACAGACATCGCCTTTGCATTGGCCATTCTTGCACTGCTGAGCGATAAAGTTCCCGTATCCCTAAAAATTTTCCTGGCGGCATTGGCCATCGTTGATGACTTGCTCGCCATCCTGGTGATCGCGATATTTTACTCCTCCGAGCTGCATTACATGAACCTGGTTTATGCTGCTGCAATACTCGGTTTATTGTTTCTGTTTAACCGCTTCGGCATCAAAAATCTTGCTTTCTACCTCATCCCAGGCGTATTCATCTGGTATTTCGTACATCATTCAGGTATTCATGCTACTATTGCAGGCGTATTAACGGCGCTTACTTTACCCACTACCGCCGATGATACCGAATCTCCATTGGAAAAGCTGGAACACGCCCTGACCGTACCGGTAAACTTCCTTATCATCCCCATCTTTGCCCTGGCGAATACCAATATCCGTTTTGAAGAAGGTATGGTAGAAGGGCTGTTTACAGGCCTCGGAATGGGTATTGTACTCGGACTGGTTGTCGGAAAGCCAATAGGCATCATGTTGATTGCCTGGCTGGGTGTAAAACTAAAGATCAGTGAACTTCCCGAACAATCCAGATGGATCCATATGCTCGGTCTTGGACTATTGGGCGGTATTGGTTTTACCATGTCCATTTTCATATCCATCCTATCCTTTTCCGATCCAATGCTGGTTCAGGAAGCCAAGTTCTCGATCCTTGTGGGCTCGGTACTTTCCGGTTTTCTGGGTTACATGGTCCTGAGCTTTAGCAGTAAAAGCAAGCAGGTACTTCGTTAAGGGCTGAGCAGTCTGGCTTAGTCGGCCTGCGCAATCACCCGTAGGGAATCCACCTGAAGCCGGTTCTTTAGCCAGGTATTCATGCGGCGCTGCTCTGCCGCAGACAAAGGTTTGCTGAAATTGGCAATCAGCATCGTTATCGTGTCCACTTTCGTGGTGTCTACCTTGTGCACTTCAACATGGGAGATGCTGTACTCGCTGAGCTGTGGATACAAGGATCTGAGCTCCTGTTTCAGATCTGGAATGGGCTGGTCGATCCTGGTGTACGTGGAAGCATTTTTGCGTTCTGCAGGGTTGTTCTGGTACACCGTTTCCAGGATACTTGCTTTGATCTGCGAGAGATCGATCTCATTCTTGGCGTTCAAGCCTTGCCGGATGTTAAGTTCCGTACGGTCCAGCTTATATTCAGGCAGTTTGGCTTTTAGCGAATCCAACTGTGTTTTGCTAAGTTCCGTACCGAGCAGCAGCAGGTCGATTTCGTGGCCCTGACTATTGCTGTACTTGTAGGTTTTGGAAATCACCTGTGTGCGCTTAAAGTTTAGCTCCCGCTGCACAAAGGCTTCAGCGTTGTTCTCGAAAATACTTTTATCTACAATGCGGTAAGCCAGGTACACACTCGGTGCCGTGGTCACCAGCACGATCAGCCAGATGTATCGTCTTACTTTCCGCTCATAGGCTTTGTCCTGAAATGCTTTCTTTGGGAAATGCAGGAAGCGCACGATCACCAGGGTAGCGACACAGATGAAAATACTGTTGATGAAGTAAAGGTACAGGGCTCCAAGAAAGAAATAGATGTTCCCGGAGGCGATGCCGAAGCCGGCCGTACATAAGGGCGGCATCAATGCGGTCGCGATGGCCACACCTGGAATGGCATTGCTTTTCTCTTTACGGGTTGCGGCTACAATACCGGCCAGTCCACCCAGCCCGGCAATGAAGACATCCCAGATGGAAGGTGATGTCCGCGCCAGCAGTTCTGAAGATGCCTGGTGTAAGGGCGTGATCCAGAAATACAGGGAAGAAGTGGCGATACTGATGATGGTTGCAATACCAAGGTTCCGCAGGCCCTTTTTTACCAGGTCGAAATCATTGATCCCAATCCCCAAGCCTACCCCCATGATCGGACCCATCAATGGTGAAACCAGCATGGCTCCGATAATTACCGCGGTGGAATTGACGTTCAGTCCGATGGAAGCGATGAAGATGGCGAAAATCAGTGTCCAGAGGTTAGCACCACGGAACTCCACATTTTTCTTGATCGCTTCAATGGTAAGCGCATGATCTTCCGCATCTTCATGCAGGTTAAAGCGGTAATCCAGGAAGTTTTTAAAGGCCAGGTATATTTCTCTCATGGAATCAGGATGATGATTATCTGGCCAAAGATCATGATTTTACCTGTAATTTATAGAACCCTTAGACCGCTTTCATTTTCCGCAGAAGCCAGGAGCTCACCCTCGTACTATTTCGATCAGAGATCCCGGAGATCATTCAGTGCGATCAGATCCAGAAAGACTTCCGGCAAAATAGCACTGGAGGAGTAGGTTATGGTGCTGAGGACATTACCCCGCACATCGTAAAAGGCTTCCACAAAGAAATCCTCCACCAGAAAAAGCAAGGTTGGAATCTGATCATTCGTGGCAATAAAAGAAGCAGTAGAGAGCACCCTGATCTTTTCATTCTGGGATAAAACGGTAAATTCAAGATCTGTCATCACACTTGGGATTACACTGCTAAATTAGTCAGCTTCAACAGCTTAGACAAGCGGACATGTGCCTGTTTAGCTTGCTGCAAATACCCGAACCGGCAGAGCCAATAAAGTAGAATTACCTGTGGATTCTTGTTTAATATCTATAACTTGGCTATCTAAGCGGCCTGAGGGATAAAAACGTTTATTAACGACCATGATGGATAAAGCCGCAAATTCCTGCCTTGCTTTAGCGGAGCTATCTAAGCATGGCATCTTTTCTTTTGATGTCGAATCTAAGAAATTTGACTACTGTAATCCTTCCTTCAGGCAGTATGTCCAGGTTGAAGATAATGCTATCGCGGAACCTGTGATCAGCCTCCTGATCCATCCGGATGATGAAGCCTTTGTCAGGCAGAACTATCGTAATCTGCTGAAAAGCAATAAAAAGAAAACCCTTGAATTTCGCCTGATCCTGGCTGACCAAAGTATCAGAAGTGTCCGCGTGGAGGCTTTTAATACTAAAACGGCAGACAAGCGTCAGGTCATTACCGGAATTATGGAGGACTTTACCGCCTACAAAGCCCATAATGATACGCTGAATAAGTTCTCGAATAAAAAAAACTCGCTGTTGAATATCCTGTCGCACGATATACTCGGACCCCTGGGCACCATACAGAATCTCTCTGCCATCATCAACCGGAAGTTCATTAACCAGGAGAACCAGGAAATGAGCCGCTTTATCAATTCGATTGAAAAGATCAGCAAAAGCAGTATTGCCATGGTTCGTAATCTGCTCACACAGGAGTTCCTGGAAACGGCAGAAGCCGAACTGGTGAAGCGCCGTACCGACATTGTGGCTGCCTTGAAAGCCATGGTGGAGCAATACCAGGCCTCGGATGAAGTAACCAGCCGGACCTTCATTTTCTCGTCCTCCAGCGACACCATTTTGATTCAGGTAGATGAATCCAAGTTGTTGCAGGCCATCAATAATCTGATCGCAAACGCCATTAAGTTTACCGAGGATAGTGGACGCATGGAGATTTCTGTCGAAGAAGAGCAAGACTCCGTTTTGTTTAAGTTGTCTGACAATGGCATCGGTATCCCGGAAGTTTATCAATCTACCCTGTTCGAGAAATACTCTGCTGCAAGACGGCGGGGCCTGCATGGGGAGCCCTCGCATGGACTGGGCATGTCGATCGTGAAAACCATTGTCGAATGGCACCATGGGGAGATCTGGTTTGAAAGCAAGGAGCAGGTGGGGACGACCTTTTACATCCGCATACCTTACGAGTAGGTATTTAGGAGGCGCTGAAATCATCAGACTAAAGCTTACATTTACCGGAAAAAAATATGATTCGCAATTCCGCTATTCTTTTACTCTGCCTTGCTGCCGCTACCGGTTGCCAGAACCGCAAAGCTGGTTTAAACACTGCTGATACCGCAACTGTTCCATCTGGAAAATTAGAAGCCCGTCTAGCTGCAAGCGCAGGCGCTTTCCCGGCAGATTCAGTAACCTTAAGCTTCACTGTTGTGAATCGTGCCGACAGTGTACAACGTTTTGTAAGATGGGAAACGCCTTTTGAACCCCGTTTGGGCAAATACCTGGAAGTTATGGATGAAAAGGGTACTGAAGCGGAGTTTAAAGGTGCCATGGCGCGTCGCGTGATGCCACCACCCGCAGAGGCCTATATCGAAGTGCCTGCACATGACAGCGTACGTACCGAGTTTAACCTGGCGACAAACTTTACGCTTGCGGAAGGTTCATACACCATCAAGTATGTTGGCGGTGGCGTAAGTGGACTTGAAGCTGGAAAGGAAATAAAAATTAAAGTTGCGAAGCCTTAGGCATTAAGCACAGGTAAGCTGAACCAGAAGGTGCTGCCCAGACCGGGGCTGCTCTCCACCCCGATCTCACCATCATGCCGCTTTACGATCTCGGCACTGATGTAGAGCCCTAAACCTAAGCCGGAATATTGCATGCCAGAGAAATCTGCACGGTAATGCCGGTCGAAAAGGTGTGGCAGCTTTTCCGAAACAATGCCGGGGCCAAGGTCCCGAACGGAAAGGATGAACTTTGCGCCCTGCTGCTCCGCTTTCAGGACGATCTCCGTGGAGCCCGGGGCATACTTTACCGCATTGTTGACAAGATTAACGAGTACCTGCTCCAAGCGGTGTTCGTCGGCAAAGAGCTGCAATTCCGGGTCGGCTTCAAACACAAACTGGTGACTGCTGGCCTGAATATGATTACAGGAGGCTTTTAACAGCTCCAGGGCATTGAAGTGCCTCAGCTGCAGACCAAGTTGTCCTTCGCTCATCCTGGTCGCATTTAGCAAGGTATCAATGAGCATCGTTACTTTATCTACGCTACGGTTGGCCTGTTCGATCATACGTGGGAGGTTTGCTGCCTGCGGCTGGTGTTTCATGCGGTCCAGCAGTTGCAGGGATGCCTTGAGGCTCGTAACGGGCGTCTTCAGTTCGTGACTGGCGATGCTGATGAAATCATCTTTGCGTTGCTCCAGGGCCTTCTTTGCAGTAATATCATCAAAAACCACAACGACGTAGGGTGAGCCATCGCCCACAGGTGAGGCGAATACCCGGTACCAGCGTTCTGTGGTAACGTTATAGTCTTCAAAGCGGATGGATCTTCCGGTTAACACGGCCTGGCCGTAAGTCTCGATCCATTGGTCCTCTACCCCTGGCATGAGTGTCCGGACTTTCTTGTTACAGGCTTCAGCGGTCAGTCCGGTCTGCCTGCTGAATGCCGGATTGATCTGACGGATATAATAGTCCTGGGCTTTGCCCGAATCATCAAAAATCATCTCGATCAGCATAAAGGATTCGTCGATGGAATTGAAGAGCGTACGATAACGCCTCTCTGAAGCCAGCAGTTCCGTTTCGGTTTGCTTGCGTTGGGTGATGTCGCTGAACATGCCCACGGCACCGGTGATCCGGCCTTCCGCATCCGTGATCGGCGCGGCATTCATAGTCAGGTACATGCGTTCCAGCCCGGGACGTTCTATGGCGAACTCGTAGTTGAACACCGGGTTGCCGGTCGATATGGCGATCATGGTCGGGTGCTCAGCATCCGCCATTTTCGTGCCATCCAGGTGGGTATTGTACCATTCCGGAGAATTGCTGCTGCGCTCGGGAAAGCGTGCGCCATCTGTATCGAGGATCTTGTGCGCCATCGGATTGGAATAGATGATGCGGCCGCTAAGGTCAACGATCCCCACGCCTTCGGCCATGTGGTCGAGCACCCTTTGCAGCTGCTGTTCGTTCTGCTGCAGCCGCTCCTGGGTAAGTGTTGTTTCGGTGCAGACCACCATGATGCCTTCCGGAACACCAAGCCTGTTCCGCAGGGGATTATAGGCATAGGTCCAGTAAACATTGTCCATCTTCCCATTTCTGTAGATCGGCACCAGCTCATCTTCCACGAACTCAGACTCCCCAGAACTTAACACACGCTCAATTAAGCCCTTAACCTTCGACCAGGTTTCCGGCCAGCAGTCTTCGCCTTTTTTTCCAATTACATTCAGATGTCTGCTAGATGCGTCTGTTCCTAGAATCTTAAGATAGGCATCATTATAAAATTGAATGAGATCAGGTCCCCACCAGATGAGCATTGGAAAGCTTGAATCCAGCAGCAGGTTAACCGCGATCAGCAGATGGTCCGGCCAGGTATTAATGGGGCCCAGTACGGTGGTTTCCCATTTGAACGACCGGATGCGGCAGCTCATTTCTCCTTTTCCATGAATGTAGGTGTGCGGCGGCGTCGGTTCTGCCATTGAGATGTGTGTATAAGTGAGCTATGCAAAACTATGCCTTTTCAAGCTAGCATGCAATGGCAGCCTGATCTATTCCTGTTCAAATCAAACGTGCGTAAACAAGTTCCAAATGTCTAGTTTTGTTTGATCAATAAACATGGCCATGTTTAAGGCGGTATCACCAACGTATTTGGCTTGGTCCGGGTTATGCAAGCTGTCCCTGGTAGTCCGCAGTTAATTACTTGAAAATCAAGCACCGTTATCTTGTTATTCTTGACAGATATTGTAAATTAGGAAAGGTATTAACCTTTACAAGTACAAGACTATGAGCATAACACTAGAACAAGCGGAACAACTGTCCAAAGCAGCAAAAGCAAAGGCGACAGAAATCGGGGTACCGATGAACATTGCCATCGTTGATGAGGGTGCAAACCTGGTGTCCTTCCACCGGATGGACAATGCCTGGTTAGGCTCCGTTGATATTTCGATCAGAAAAGCCAAGACCGCCAGGTTCTTCGATATGAACACTGGCGAAATTGGCAAGCTGTCTCAGCCTGGCGGTCCTTTGTATGGCATTGAGCATTCCAACGGTGGATTGATCACCTTTCCGGGTGGCGTGCTGCTCAAGGATGCTTCAGGC
The DNA here is from genome assembly GCF_051965375.1 of Pedobacter sp. SAFR-022. Taxonomy (NCBI): domain Bacteria; kingdom Pseudomonadati; phylum Bacteroidota; class Sphingobacteriia; order Sphingobacteriales; family Sphingobacteriaceae; genus Pedobacter; species Pedobacter sp. SAFR-022. Next base: position 31,260 of record NZ_JBQCME010000002.1, on the reverse strand, counting down.
AGGATTATCGGTGCAATAGGCGTCTCCGGCGGTTCTGTAGAGCAGGACCATGAGGTGGCTTCAGCAGGCGTGGCAGGCTTGTAAGGCTTTTAAGGCTTGTAAGGCTTAAGGGTTTACTGGTTTATCGGGGCTTTGGAGATGTACACATATGCGGGTGCAGAAGCAGGTTTCCCGATAACCACACCTGTAGCATGGACCGTATCGCCACTGGTGATATAAAGCCGCTCTTTGCTGTCCAGATAGAGATTGCTTGGATCTGCATCTTTCACCGGGTGCTTGAACGGGGATTTTACACCGTTCACAATTCTGTTGATCGTTGTCTGATGAATATAACTGTTGCCCTGACCATTTTGATCGGGACCAGTATGGTATTCCAGTTCATACGTGATATCATCTTTTGTAGTTACCCGTCCGATGTCCACTCGGGAAACTGAGGGCTTCACTGTAAAAAAATGCCAGGTTAAACCCTTGTCTATGGTGTAATTGTTTGGAAAACCAGCAAACCTGGTCTTCGTATTTTGATCGAAACCCTGACCAGCAAAGGCATAGATGGTATCCTGGACTGCTGCGAGTCCAGGTGTAGTAAATATCTTAGTGGTTGACCGGGTAATATTTTTGCCTTTATTGGTGACGATGTAAGTGTGATACATGGTTGTGACCAATAAGGTGTCGTCAATACTGCCGATCACGGCCATCGCTGTGCCGCCATCAGGAACACGGATCCGGTCCCAGGAACTTTCCATCAGATTACTTGTTGGGGGTATTTTGTCTACTAATTTTTGATGCTTGCAGGAAGCTGCAAAAATGATGATTGTGAGAAGCAGCAGAACTTTCTTCATGAGCGTTAAATATTTTTTTTAAACATAATAAAAAAACTATTTCGCTGGTTCCGATACGATCCATTTATTGATGGAATTATGTGGTGCTTCTAAGACGATCTTGTAAAAGTTAGCTGCTGTGTTCAGCTTGATGAACTTGTGCCGGTCTGCAACGGGCACTTCCGCCAATAGTTCATACTCGTCCCGGCCACCCACTTTGAAGTTATTCGTCTTAGTTACCAGAATTTTCAACTTTCCTTCTGGTACCAGTGCTTTCCAGCTGATGTCGATACCCCCCTGGAAATAATTGACCTTTACATCCGCGATAGAGAGTGGTCCGATCAGTGCTGTTCCATCTACTTCCCTTTTCAATCCGCTTGGAAGTGTTACCTGCATGAAAGTCGCAATGGTCGGCATGATGTCCACGATCATAGGATCATAGTACCTGGCATAGGCATTCAGCTCAGGATAATTACTGATCATCCAGCCGCTGCGTTGACGATCGGACTGTCCACCATGCCCCTTTCCGGTTTTTTCGTCACGGCCATGGTCCGTGGTGATCATCAATAGCCAATCCTCCTTAAACTGCTGCTTCCGGTAATTGATTGCCTCAGAAATTTGACCGATCTGCAGGTCCAGCTTTTTAACGGCATCGTCAAACTGTGGTGAATCGCCATACATGTGCCCCATGTCGTCGGTATACTCCAGGTAAACCCAGCTTAGATCTGCAGGATCCTTTCTGATCGACTGCACCGCATCTTTTACCACCTGTTCATCGATCCGGTGCATGAATTCACGGCTTTTATCGTGTTTAAAGTTGACGGTATCCAATTCATAGCCGTCTGCATATTGGTCAACTTTGAAGTTGCCCGTTGCAGCAAGCCCATGGCCAAGTAATTTGGTCCGGTTATCTGTCCAACTGGAGAAGATTGCTGTTTTCTTCTTTGGGTATTGTGCCTTGAGCAGACTAAAGATGTGTTTGTAGTTGTAGTTCGGCGCTTTGATGTCGTTGTCGGGCACATTGTGTTTGTTGTACCATACCCCTGTCATAATGCTGTTGTAGCCGACTGCAGAAATGGTTGGTGTTTCGCTATAGGTACCTTTTCCGCCACCCACCTGCATCCGGAGGTAACTACCCTCCTTGATGATCCGGTTCATATTGGGAAGGTTGAGTCGCTCAATGACATCGGCAGGAATGCCATCAGCAATGATGTAAATGGTTTTACGTTCCTGGGCAAGGCCTTGCAGGCTGCATATTGCCAGGCCAAGCGTGATCATGATTTTATACATAAATTAAATATCTGAAATTTTAGGGTTTAAGTATCCACATGGTGGGGACAATAAAAGCGGGCGCCTGTGAAATGTCACAGGCGCCCGCTTTTTACTTCAATATATATTGTCCGCGCTATTGATCCTTTCTAATCATTTCCAGTCCTTTGGTCCATTTGTTCAATGCAGGTAACATGGTGTTCGTTGCTCTGATGATCTGTTGTTTAGGGTTGAAGCTCCCATCCTCCGCAATAGACTCATCGATCAAAGGGATGTTCACCATTTCCGCAAGGGAGATGCATTTTAAAGAAAGCAGATCATTTCTCAACTCCTTGGCGGCTCTAACGCCTGCAAAAGGCCCGATGGAGTAACTTACAATCCCTGCAGGTTTGGTGGACCATTCCTGAACCAGGTATTCAAGCGCATTCTTGAGTGGCGCAGGATAGCTATAGTCATATTCTGCAGTGACGAAAATGAAAGCATCTGCTTCATCGATTTTGGCGCTCCATGCTTTGGTATGTTCATGGGTATATTGTTTCATGACCGGGTGAACCGGTTCATTCATAACAGGCAGGTTGATCTCGCCAAGGTCGAGTACTTCAACGTTGAAGAAGCCAGAGGCTTGTGCCTGCTCAGCGATCCATTTGGCAATGATCGGCCCTTTACGACCTGGTCTTACCGTTGAGGTTATAACTTTTAGATTGTACATGTTCTTCTGTTTTAGCTGAATCAAATGTCGAGCATACAACACAGATCATTGTTGACCTATGATAAGAAAGATAGCTAAACGAAAAAGGTTGCCCGTTTTATTAATGAGCAACCTTTCATTGGATACTTCTTCCACTTATTTTTTGTTCTTCACATATTTTTCTAACCAGGAATCCTGCTCCCAGAAGGTATGTAATACAGACTCCCGGCTTCTGTAACCGTGAAATTCCTTTGGTAACATCACCAGTCGCACGGTTCCGCCATGACCTTTTACGGCACTGTACAGACGTTCACTTTGGATCGGGAAAGTTCCGGAGTTGTCGTCATCGATACCGTGCGTCATCAGTAAAGGTGTTTTGATCTTATCTGCGTAGTTGAACGGTGCCATGCGGTTGTACACCTCTGGTGCCTGCCAATAGGTTCTTTCTTCTCCCTGGAAGCCAAAAGGCGTAAGCGTTCTGTTGTAAGCACCACTTCTTGCAATACCCGCGGCGAACAACTTGGTATGCGCTAAAAGGTTTGCGGTCATGAAAGCGCCATAAGAGTGACCACCTACTGCGATGCGGTTGCGATCTGCAACACCCATGTTCACAATATAGTCGATCAGTGAGGTTGCGTTATCTTCAATCTGCTCCAGGAAGGTGTCATTAGGTTCATTCTTCCCTACCCCAACGATCGGCATATCCGCGTTATCCAGCACAGCATATCCACGGGTTACCCAGAAAACAGGTGAACGGAACGCCAGTCTGGTAAACCGGTATGGTGATCCCTTTACCTCGCCGGCAGCACTTAAGCTCTTGAACTCTCTTGGGTAAGCCCAGATCAGCACCGGCAATGGTCCATCTTCTTTTTTATAATCCTTTGGTAAATACAAGGTCGCAGAGAGTTTGACACCGTCTTTCCTCGGGTAAGACAACAATGATTTCTGTACACCTTTCAAAGATGGATACGGGTCTGCAAAGTTGGTGACCTTCTGTTCCTTTTTGGTGTTTAGATTGATGGCATAAACATTTGGTGTTTCGGCTGTTGATTCCCTGGAAATGAACAAGGACCCTGACTTGTCAAAGTAAATTGGCTCTTCGTAGAAAGGAGCTTTCGACTTGAACAGGGTGTCCTGCTTGTTGCTAATCAGATTCCATTTCATCACGAAAGGTCTGTCGCCCTGCGGGGAGGCGCCTGTACCAATGGTGTAGACGGTGGGCTGGCTACCTTTATCAAATACCAGCATGTTATCACCATTAGCTGCTTTGGCATGCACAAACCGACCCGGGTCGATGTAAGCATTTTCTGAGGAGGTTGTTGGCATTGCTTTCAGCACTTTTCCAGTCTCCGGATTGATCAGGGTCATCTTCGAGGTCCTGTCCTTTCTCCAGCGCTCCTTCACGATTGCGTAGGAAGCATTACCCCATTCTACACCTCCAAACCTGGTCGCCATGGCGAATAGCTTCTGTGGCTGTTGATCAAACGGTGCTTTGAGCGCGAAAAGTGCATCGCGGAAAGGCACATTGTTTTTAGGATTTCCTTCATCCTGCGCTTCTGCCCAGACCAGGGTCTCCGGTGCATCAGCACGCCATTCATAGTTGCGCGGACCGGTAGCCACAACGTCAAAGCCAGTTGGTAGTTTATCAGCCAGCGGCGCACGATATAAGGCTTTCACCAGTTTACCCGACGCGTCCAGTACGTCCGTGTTCAAAGGAAAATAGTTGATCGGAACCAGGTAGGAATATGGTTTCTGAACAGTCTGCACCATCAGGTATTTACCGTTTGGTGAGTAGGAAGCGGCTCTATAGATCTGAGGTGTTGCGATGTTTACGGCATTACCCTCCAGGTCAACCGACTTTAGTTGGGAGGTTAAATAATAATCCATCAGCTGCTCGTCGTAGGCATTCTTCAGCAGGTACTGATAGGTTCTCGAAGGGGTAACTACGCCTAAATTTTCCTGAATCACCGGACCGGTTGGCACCATTGGTTCTTCAGGCTTTGTACCGCGGGATGGACTTATAAACTGCGCCAGGATGTGTTTACCATCCGGGTGCCACTGTAAAGTAGTTCCTACAGCATCATTTAAAAGATCATTGGAAAGTTTGGTAGCTTTCAGCGACTTTATGTCCGCCACCCAGAGCTCCACGCCTTTAAGGTCATTGTTACTAAAAGCGATGTAGTTCCCATCGGGGCTCCAGCTGATGTTGGTGATCCGATATTTGGCAGGTAGTCCGCTGAGACGGGATTCTTTACCTGTTTTAACATCCTTGATGATCAGGCTTTCATAGACGCCGGAAACCTCGGCAGCGGTGGAGTTATTGTTTGGCGTAACCTTTAGACCGGCGACGCCAATTACAGGCTGGGAGATGTCTTCGATGGATGCAAATCCCGGCGACTGCAGAATGAGCATGATACTGCCGGTTTTGTTGAACTGGATGACCGGATTAGAGGGGGCATCCACGAGGTCTACAATGCTCTGTGGCGGCAGCTGGTACTTCAGATTCTCTTGTGCAGAGACCGTGTAAGTCAATCCGCCGATTAGGAACAAGCCTAATAGTTGTGCTTTCATAATGGTATTCGGTTTTGTTCGGTATTATAGGGTTTTTGATGTTATCTAAGGCCTATTTGTTTTTATATAATTCATTAAACAGCAATTTAAAAGTGCCGTGAGACTGTGCCCGGAAGGTAATTTCCGGTCCGTAGGCGAACAGCTTTCCTTTGCCTACCGGTGCAACGAAGGCGGCCACACCTTTCTTCAGGTATTGCTGGCCCCAGGCCCATCCGCTCCGCAGCGCATCATCATCGCCATACCAGGCTAAGGGCTTGATCTGCTGTTTCTCGGCCTCTTCGGTTAAGCGGAACACCGGACTATGGTCAAATACCACATCGGCTATGCTTTCCATGCCCCAGGTACTCGGCTGTGTATTGTCCACATTCACCTTCAAGATACTACCTGGAATATAGAATTTATCTCCGGGCAGTGGAACTTCTTTGTCGCCCTTTACCTCAACCAGCGCATTTTGAACCGGCAAGCCAAGGTGGTAAACCAGGTTGGTACTTGTACCTACGGTAACGATGTTCCCGCCCTTTTCCAGGAAGCTTTTAAGCTGCGGAATAGACTGCTGTGGTGTGATGGTTCCAAGCATTTTGTGGTATTTTGCAGGGACCTCCTCCGGTTTGGGTTGTTGGTTTCTCGGGTTTGGCGCGGTTTCTCCAACTGGAGGTATTCCACCGTCAATGAACAAGATCACATCAAACCTGGCATTCAGATTTCCCTGATCAACATCTTTCGGATAGATCACCTCAAAGGGATAATGGAACTGTTCCATGATCCAGCGCACCCAGCCTGAAGGCATGGAGCCACCGTACTGATCATAAAGTGCAATGCGGCTGGCGCTGATGTTTGTCGCATCAGCAGGTTTCTTGTTGGCCGCACGGGCAATGGTGCCGTATTTCAGGCCGCTTTGCTTTAAAACTTCAAGCCCCTTAGCTGGAACGTAAAATGATCCGGCTGGAACATGATCCGCTGCTTTGGTGGTTCTTGAAACGGGAATGCCTGCTTTCAAAAGATCATTCACCAACAGGAAGCTATTATTTGCCGCAGGGCTGAGGAAATAACCTTTGGAGGAAGCTGTTACCTGCTGCGCTAAAGGCGCCTGCACTTTCCCGGCTTCCAGACGCTGCAATGGTGCTTCGAAGCCTTCAAGCACACGATCGAACTTAACGCCCATCTGGTAGGCTAGCGTCCAACCCGCCATGTCGTACGGTCTTACCGGCGGGCCACCCGGATACTGGAAGTCGTTTGGATGGTCCTGGGGTTCAAACATATCCAGCACATGTGGCCGGAATGCCTGATCTGTCTTTACCACATAGGAACCTTTAGGGTAGTTCTTGCCTGCAATGCTGAAGTTAGAACTTGCCTGGTGCACGAGAATACCGGAGCGTACAAGGGCATTGATAAATTTCACTGCAGTTGGGAAATCGGGTTGATCTGCAGGAAGCACATAGGCTCTTGCATCACGAAGTTCAGGGTTCTTAAACACCGCGTCGAAATACTTCATGGGAACACCGGCCGATCTTGCCCCTGCGCCTTCAGCATTATTGCCTGCAGTGTTCTTCTGATCTGCCTGAACGGCGGCCTTGATGCTTGCAACGCGCTTTGGCGATAAGGTCCAGTTATCCTGCTGCCCACGTACAATGGAGTTTTTACCCATCTTATAGATGTTAAACAGGAGGTTCTGTGATTCATTTACCGCCTGGTTCAGCACGGCATAGTTAAGTGATACCGAATAATCAATGGACTGGCGGAAGTGCCATGCCTGCGGCATCACCGGATTTGGAGTTGCGCCATTTGGAATTAGGCGGTCCGGAACAAAGGGAATGGAAGCTGGTGTTGGTCCGCCGATGATCTCTGTAAGAATACCGATCATGTTGTGGAAATATGGCGTGGTGCGTAAGCCGCCGTTCCACCAGGTTGAATACACCGAACCTGCACGTTGGGAATAACCGGGCTTACCTTCCGCATTTAACCGGTTATTCATGGCCGCACCTACCCCATCAAGGCTGGTGATCACCAGAGGGTCGTAGTTGAAGTTGAAAGGATCGCGGTATGGTGGTCCTGCAAGTACGGTGCCCGCGGGACCCGTTTGGTGGTGGTTATAGATGATCTGCGGCATCCATTCAACGTACTGCTGGCGACTCATGTTCTGTGTCTCCTTCATGTTCATCATGTAGAAATCACGGTTATTATCGTGACCAATGTACTTCTGATACAACACCGGCACACGTGTGTCGCGCTTCTTGAGGTCCTCGTTACGCATATACCAATTGGATACCAACTCCTGTCCATCTGGATTGCAATGTACCAGCAGAATGATTGCATTATCCAGGATCCGGTTCGTTTCAGGATCTGTGCGACTCACCAGCTGGTAAGCCGTTTCAATCAGCTGGTGTGCACCAACGGTTTCCGTGGCATGTAATCCCCCATCGATCCAGACCACGGGTTTACCTTGGGCCGCAAGTGCTTTCGCTTGCTCGTCAGTCATATTTTCCGCACGGGCAAGCTGTTGCGAGATCTTCTTGTACTGATCCAGCTTTTTGATATTCTCCGGAGAAGAGACCACCAGCATATACTGGTGGCGCCCTTCTTCGGTCATGCCGATATCAACAAGTTTAGTCCGGTTTGAAGCGGCAAGCTTTTTAAAGTAAGCTTCAGTTTGTGTATAGGTTGCCAGCTTGTAGTCGTCGCCAATGTTGAAGCCAAAGTGTTCTCTGGGGCTTGGGACGACCGACTGTGCCTGGCCTTGGGCGAAAGTGCTTACCGCCGTAAAGACCAGTCCGTAAATGATGTTTTTAGCAATCATATAATTGGGTCATGTGGTTTAATTATTTTCAATCAGTTTGTTCAGCAGCAATTCATCACTCGGAATTGGGAAGATGTAATTCGGTGAAGATGGCGAAGCTGCAGGAACAGAATGGGCCGGTTTAGCAGGGATGTCAAGCTGTAGCCGCATGATATCCGCGTTGCGAATACCTTCGCCTAGAAACTCGATGTGTCTTTCCTTAACGATTGCTGCAATCAAGGCGGCATTATCTGCAAAGCTTGCCTGCGTGTAGCTTGTTGTTTTATCTGAACGATTGCGCACCGCCGATAACAAGGCTACTGCACGCGCATCTACCCCGGCAGTTGTTCTTGCCAAGGCTTCAGAAAGGTTCAGTAATACTTCCGGGTAGCGGATCACGGGAACATAATCCAGGTATGGTGAGGCTTGCTTGAACTTGGTTAGCCAAAGTCTGCCTGTTCTGGTGCCCTGAAGCAGGAATTGGCGACGGTCATCTGCTGCCGTCCAACTTGGATCTGCTGGTAGGCCATTAGGATTCAGGTTAAGATTCCCGGCGCCATTGCTGGTCGGGGAACCACCATCGCCGGTACCTGGCAGAAAGTACGAGCCCAGGGAACTTCCAGGTGCATCATTACTGCTGAAAGGCATAGAGAATATAGATTCCGTCGTGGTATAAGGTGGATTAAATACTGTAAGCACAGTTGGGTTCAGCGCATGTGCTACCCGAACCGGAGAGGTAAATGGTGCAGCGGCAGAAACGATCTTGTTTGCTTCGAGAATAACATTCTGGTAATCCTGCATACTTAGATACACCTTAGTTTTTAAGGCGATAGCAGTATTCTTATGTGCACGCGTGGTGTTCAGCATTGGAGCGCTGTAGTTGTCTGGGAGGTTCTGTTCTGCGAAGTTAAGGTCCTCCAGGATCTGATCGTAAGTTTCCTTCACCGTGCTCCTTTTCAGGTCGTAGCTGCCACTGTTGTTGTTACCGGTAAGGCGAAGTGGCAAACCTGGTTTGGAGCCCGCGCCATTGGCATATGGTTGTGCATAGAGTTGCAGCAGATAGTAGTAAGCAACTGCGCGTACCAGTCTTGCTTCTGCAATGTAGTTACTGGCGAGGGCATCGCCTACTACGGCTGTTCCTCCGTTGTTCATGCCATCTATGAAAACATTTGCCGCATTAATGGCCTGGTAGCCATCTTCCCAGATCTCCTGCACTTCCTCCGTAGTGGTAACGGTGAGCAGCTGGTAGGTGGTCGCCGCAGCAGCAGCGTTCAGGTTCGTGGAAATGAAATCCCCGGCACGGGCTTCACTAGCCACAAAGTAAAAGGAACCCAGGAAATCTCCTGCCTTCAACCTGAAATAAATCCCGTTTACCTGTGCCTGAATGCGTTCTGCAGTTGAGAATGCATCCACATCTGTAATCAACGTTGAAGGCTGCGGGTTCAGGTATTCGCTTCGCTTACAAGCAGGCAGCAATGTCAATCCCGTACCTGCAAAAAGTAGCATTTGAAGGCTATATCTATATAGAAATGATCTCTTAATCATCTTGTTTTTAATTTGGTGTTTGAAATTCATGTTTACAAGCGGGGGTTTAGAAGCCAAAGTTTAAACCTAAAACAATGGTCCTTGCGTTAGGACTCTGGTTCTTGTCGATCCCCTGTGCGATAGCGCTGTTTGCATTTGTCGTTACCTCTGGATCTACCCCGGAGTAGTTGGTTAACAGCCACAGGTTCTGTCCACTTACAAACACTCTTGTATTCGTCAACTTAAACTTGCTGATGAAGCTTGAGGGCAGGTTATAGGAAAGCTGTGCACTCTTCAAACGCAGGAAGTCGGTAGAACTCACATTGATGTCGAGTGGCATGGTGTTACCATTGGAAACATTATCCCCATTGATCACCCTCGGAATGTCGGTTTGCTGTCCCGGCTGCTGCCATCTGCGCAGCATGTCCACTTCATTGTTCCAAAAGCGGTTGTCGCGCAGGGAGGCCTGGGTACCATTCATCATGTGACCACCAAGCTGGTAAGTTAGCAAGATGTTCAATTCAAAACCTTTGTAGTTAAACACGTTCGACAAACCTCCGAAGACCTTCGGTGCAGACTGCTTGTAGATCACCGCGTCAGAAGAGGGTGTGATGGCTGGTGCCTGAGTGTTATCTTCATAAGACCATTGGTATGGTGATGGAGCTCCAGCACCGGCGACATGCTGATAGAAAACCTTTCTTCCCGATTGATCCAGGAAGATCCTCCGACCGGTAGCAGCATCTACACCGCCGGTACGAACTGCATAGAGCATACCTGCAGAATAGCCTGGCAAGGTGATCGTTAAGGCGTCGTTAGTACCCGAGATAATACTTGGAACACCTTCCGCAAGTTCAAGCACCTGGTTCTTATTGGTTGTTAAATTGAAATTTGCATTCCAGCTGAAATTCTCCTTACGTATCGGGGCGCCTCCAATGGAAAACTCAAATCCCTGATTATACATTCGACCTACGTTTTGCATGATGGAATTCGCGTTGGAATTGGGAATACCAACTGAAGGAGGCAGCGGAACACCGAAGATCAAGCCATCGATGTTGTTCCTGTAATAGGCCAGCTCACCGGTGATCTTGTTGCCGAACAAGCCAAAGTTTACACCTACGTCAGTTTTCTTGCTGGTTTCCCAGCGAAGGTCGGAGTTCCCTGTAGCGGAATAGATTAAGCCCGATTGTCCGCCATAAAGTGCCGCGGAATAGGTATTGATGGCGCCAAAATCACTCAACCCACCAACGTTACCCACCTTACCGTAACTTGCACGGAATTTCAGGCTGTTCACCACATCTTCCAGCCCTGCCTGCGACCAGAAGCTCTCCTTGGCCACATCCCATCCTGCAGAAAAGCCCCAGAATGTACCTCTTTTGTTGTTGGCACCCAAGGCGGAGTATTCATCAACACGATAGTTACCGGTCAGGAAATATTTCTGCTGGTAGTTGTATTGTAAACGAGTGAAAAGTGAGAACAGGTAGTTATCAAAAACATTATTTGAAGTGTTATTCAGAAAGACATTCTGCCAGCCACCCTGAATATTGGTGTACAAGGGGTCTGTCTGTCCGGTTACGCGAACGCCGAACTGGTTACCGTCGGTTTTCTGTTCTTCCTCTCCAAGTAGAAAATTGAAGCTGTGGTCACCAAAGCGCTTGTCTGCAGACAAGGTATTGGTCCAAACCCAGCGTTCACGTCGTGATTGTACGCTCGCACTCGCTCCATTGGTGGAAATCGCTTCACCGGTAAGCGGACTGAAGTAGTTCTCAAAGGTTACGTAGCGATAATCTATACCATAGATAGACCTGAAGGATAACCAGGATAGTGGCTTAATTTCCACGTAGGCGTTGGATTGGATGCTGTTCACCCTATTGTTGGAATAGTTGTGATCCATCGACAGTACAGGATTATAGAATCCAAGCCTCGACTGCCCGGAAAGATGGTTCGCATTGTCTTGAAGACCAAGAAAGCCGGCCGTGGTCGTGTTGTATGAGCCATCTGCATTGAATGGTCCCACGATGGGCGCACTGATCAATGCAACCCTCGCCATCCCGCCGGAAGCCGATTGGTTACCTCTAGAGCCGTTAGACATGGCTGAGGCATTAAGCTCGTTGTTATAGTTAATCTTGGCGCCAATGCTTAGCCAATTGGTTGTTTTATTGTCAACGTTGAAGAGCACCGACTTACGGTTGAAGTCCGTTTTACGAAATATCCCTTCTTGATCGGTGTACCCTACAGAAGCATAATATTTGGTGGATTCGGTTGCGCCGGAAATATTTACGTTGTTAAACGTGGATATCCCCGTGCGATAGATATGGTCATACCAACGGGTGTCTATACGGTTGCCGTTAGCATCCAGAGAGAAGTCGTAGTAGTTTGTAGCTGGATTGAAGGTTCCTTCATTTCGCAGACCCTCATTTTTGAGCTCAACATACTGTGCTGCGTTCAGGAGCTTTGGCAGGTTGGCGGCAGTATTGAAGTTCAGCGTGCTGGAGAAGTTCACCTTAGCTTTTCCCATGCGCCCCTTTTTCGTAGTCACGAAAACCACACCATTAGCGGCCCGACTACCGTAAATACTGGTTGCAGCAGCGTCTTTCGCGATGTCGATACTCTCAATGTCTGCAGGATTGATGGAAGAAAGTGGGTTATTCGAAGCATTCCCGATACCTGATTCTTCTTCACCTGTGAAGCTCGGTACGCCATCAATAACCACCAGTGGATAGGAACTCAGCGACAAGGAGTTGGTTCCACGGATACGGAATACTGGTGGTTCATTCAGGTTTCCAGAGTTCACCGTGACGTTTACACCGGAGGCTCTACCGCCCAGCGCACCTTCAAAGCTGGTCACAGGTTGCTCCGCAAGTGCACTTCCTTTTACACTGGAAATGCTACCAGTTACTTCGGACTTCCGCTGCGTGCCGTAGCCAATTACGGTTACTTCCGCCAGATCTGATTTGTTGGGTTGTAAAGAAACATTTACAGTAGCATCAGCTTTAACCTCTCTAGCGTCATAACCCACAAAGGAGATTACCAGAATCGCATCGGAGCTTACGCCTTTGAGGCTGAAATTACCATTGCTATCCGTCATCGTGCCTTGAGCGGTACCTTTGACCTTTACGGATGCACCTGGAAGTGGTGTGCCTCTCTCATCGAGCACGCGACCACGGATATCAATAGGCGGCTTACCAGGAAGTAGTTTCAAAGACATCCTTGTTGCTGTGGGCAGCGCAGGATATAAGTTGCTCCCTGTATTTGAATTTACATTCGGCAGTCCAATGTTAATCGAACTTGCGTAGGCATTGGTTTGTAGAAAAGTAAAAGTTAATGCAAATAGTAATTTGTTTTTAGATAATTTAAGTTTAAAGGTGGGCGTTAAATTTTTGTGCTTAAGACAGCAGTTCAACCTTTGGTAAGGCACATTAAAATTCATACTTCATGTAGGTTTAGGGATTATTGATTTACGTGGTTTATTGAAGAGGCATTAATTTTCTTGCTTATTCTTCATCTTAAATCTTTACATAGGCGATCTTATTTATGGTTAACAGAATCATTGTTGTAAAGCTGCTCTGACCCTAAATCGTATAACTTTCTTTCGCTATCTCCGAAATGTTGGGGCAGTTTTCTTCCCTCCCGACCATTTTCATGGGTTTTCAGGATAAATTTTGAATCAAAATTTCTGGAATGGCTGTTTTTCTATTACTTAAATGTAAAATAGTAAGATTTGAAATAACATTTTCATAATAATTTCGTTACGAAAAGGAAATTTTTTACTCTAACCCTATCGATCACTAATATATTATCAACATTTAGATATAAAGTTGATGAATTCATCATTTACAAACACCTGTTTTCAGCCAGAACGGGATTTCACACCAATAGAAAAGCGCCTGTCAGATAGACTGCAGGCGCTTTCCACATATAGTATCTCTTGTTAAGCTATTTCCTTTTAGGTACGGTCCAAAAATACAATGTTGCACCATCAACCATTTCTGTTTTCTCCGGTGCCCAATCGCCCATATCAAAAGCATGTGAAACGATCCTGGTTCCAGGTCTCAACTTTAATATTTTAGGTCGCAGTTCCATGTTTACGGTAGGTAGCAAATACATGGTGATCACTGTAGCTTTACTTAAGTCCGTGTCAAACAGGTTAGCATTAACAAACTTCACCTTATCGGTTACCCCGGCAGCCTTCGCATTCGCGTTGGCCTCCGCAATCCGTTCCGGATCGATATCATAGCCTACCGCAGTGACACCGTATTGTTTAGCGGCAGCAACCACAATCCGGCCGTCACCGCAGCCGAGATCGTAAAGCACATCTCCTTTTTTTAAATTGGCCAGCTTCAACATGCCATTGACCACCGCCGGTTTAGTAGGCACATACGGCACATCAAGTTGGGGCTTTTTCGGGGGTTGTTGCGCAAGGACAGGGTTACTAGCCGCAGTTGCGACAAATAGAACGAGTAGGACTTTTACTGCTTTCATGATTCTTGAATTTAGGTTAGATATTTGGTTGATTTAGTTCTAACGTGGGTACCGCCTGAAAGAACATTTGTAAAAGGAAGCCCACGATCAGCACAGCAATACCAACCAAGGCGCCAACACCTGTATACATCAAGCTGGAGTACAATAAATAAGCGCTGCTTAAACAGAAAATTGCAGGTAACACGGGATATAAGGGCACGCGAAATGGCCTGTGGACCTCCGGTGCCTTCCTCCGGAGAACGAACAGGGAGATGCCGACCAGGAGAAAAAAGAACCAGAATACCGGTGCCGTATATTCTACGATGGTCTCGAAGCCACTCCTGGTAATCAGACCCAGACTAATCAAAGCCAGCGAAATCAGTCCCTGCACCAGAAAGGCATTTACCGGTCCTGCAGCCTGACTGTTCCATTTACCTAGAATAGAGAACAGCTTGAAATCCCGGCCCAAGGCATAGTTCGTTCTGGCACCAGTGAAGATGGTCGCATTTACCGATGTTAATGCAGAGAAGGCGACCAAAATGCCAATCAGCCAAACGCCTGTCGGACCCCAGACCTGCCGAAGCAGATCCACCCCTACCGCATCCGAGCCCGCCATGGCCGTATGCCCTAAAGCGCGACTGAAAGCCAGGTTCACAAGCAGGTAAACAACTGTAATGATCAGAATGCTGATGATTAGCACGCGCACCATACCACGTTTACCAGACTTCAACTCCGCAGAAATGTAAGCGGCTTCGTTCCAGCCACCGAAGGTGAGCAATACGAACACCATGGCCAGGCCTAGAAAACTGCTAGCATCAGCGGGTGTCGCTGCCACTGCCGCAGCAGGTTGTACAACACTGACCTCCTCAGCGGCGGGTGCGATAAAAAGGCCAACGACAACGACCAGCAACGCACCGGCCACCTCTGTGGTGGTAAAAATCTTCTGCGCCAGGGTGCTCATGCGGATGCCAGCGATATTGATCGCCGTTAATATAATCACGATCAGTGCAGCATAAATTACCGAAGAATAGGTTCCGAGGCTGAATACCTGAGAAAGGTAATCGCCGAAAATATAAGCCAGGACTGCAATAGAGCCAGTCTGGATAATGCTCATCCTTGCCCAGGCAAAAAGGAAAGCCAGGCGTTTACCATAAGCACGGCTCAGGAAATGATAATCTCCTCCCGTGTTCGGAAATGTTGTGCTCAGCTCAGCATAACATAGCGCCCCAATCAAGGACACCAGTCCACCCAAAACCCAGGCCAGCAGGAACATCGTTTCGGAGTTGGTGTTCGCTGCAACCAATGAGGGCGTGCGAAAAATGCCAGCCCCGATGACAATACCAACAATAATTGCAACAGCATCAATTACGCTGAGTTGCTGTGCAGGCCGCTGTTGCGGTGTAACATTGTCTCCCATGGTAACCAGGTTAGGGTTATCGTACTTAAATAAAGTTAATCATTATGAAATAAAAATCATCATACAAACTGATTAACAATAACTTAGAATATCGTTATTTTAAATTCAGGTAGATTCCGAAAGTACCATACGCCTCTGCGCAAGCCGCTGCAATAAAAAAGCGCTTGCTCCAGATAAAGGAACAAGCGCTTGAAAGAGATAACAACGCTGTGCTATTACATACGTTCAGGAACAGTGATGCCCAGAAGGCGCATACCTGCTTTTAAAATGTTTGCCACAACCGCACTCAGGTTTAACCGCAATTGTCTCATCTCCGCATTTTCCTCTTTAATGATCGGCGGAACCTCGTGATAAAACTTATTGAACATCTTCGCAACTTCGTACAGGTAATTTGCAAGGCTCGCCGGACTAAATCCTTTGGCTGCTATCGCGATTTCACTTGGGTATTTTGCCAAGAGCATGATCATCTCCAGTTCCGTATTCGAGATCGCCAGATCCGGAGAAGTCGTAGCAGCGCTCGAGTAAGCCGCCTTACTTAAGAGGGATTTAATCCTTGCATGAGTATACTGTATAAAGGGACCGGTATTTCCTTGGAAATCAATTGACTCCGCAGGATCAAAAAGTAAACGCTTCTTAGGCTCTACCTTCAACAAGAAATACTTCAAGGCACCAAGACCAATATTGTGATACAAGGTTTCTTTTTCTTCCTCCGAGAAGTCGTTGATTTTACCCAGTGCCTCTGTCTTCTGCTTTGCGGTTTCGATCATCTCTTTAACCAGATCATCGGCATCTACAACCGTTCCTTCCCTGGATTTCATTTTCCCGTTCGGCAGATCCACCATCCCGTAAGACAAATGGTGCAATCCTTTAGCCCAGGTTTTACCCAGTTTCTCCAGAATCAAGAACAACACTTTAAAGTGATAATCCTGCTCATTTCCAACCACATATATGGACTCATCCATTGCAAAATCATCATACTTCATCTGCGCGGTACCAAGATCCTGCGTAATGTAAACAGAAGTACCGTCCGCTCTTAATACCAGCTTCTGGTCCAGTCCATCTTCCGTAAGGTCGATCCACACAGAACCATCTTCCTTTTTAAAGAAGACGCCTTTAGCAAGACCTTCCTCTACGGTGTCTTTACCTAAAAGATAGGTATTGCTTTCGTAATAATATTTATCGAAATCTACGCCAAGGTTCTTGTAACTCACCGCAAAACCATCGTACACCCAGCCATTCATTGTGCTCCAAAGCGCCTTTACTTCAGGGTCTCCATTCTCCCAGGCAAGCAACATCGCTTGTGCTTCCTTAATCAGCGGGGCATTTTTCTTAGCTTCCTCTTCCGTCTGCCCTGCTTCCTTTAGTGCATCGATTTCTTTCTTGTATTCTTTATCGAAAATAACATAGTACTTCCCAACCAGGTGATCACCTTTGATGCCAGAGCTTTCCGGCGTTTCACCATTGCTCCATTTCTGCCAGGCCAGCATTGACTTGCAGATGTGAATACCACGATCGTTTACCAGGTTCACTTTGAACACCTCAGCACCATTTGCTTTCAGTAGCTCGGACACGGAGTAACCTAACAGGTTATTGCGCACGTGTCCCAGGTGCAAGGGTTTATTCGTATTTGGCGATGAATACTCCACCATCACCTTTTTACCGCTTGGAGGGATTATGCCGAAGTCGGGTTTAAGCACCTCATTATTAAACAGATTAAGCCAGTAAGCCTCCGCGATACTCAAGTTCAGAAAACCCTTGATCACATTAAAGCCAGTAACGTCCTCCACATGCTCCTGCAGGTAAGCACCAAGCTCATTTGCCGTAACCTCCGGCGACTTCTTGGAAAATCGTACAATCGGGAAAACCACTATGGTCAGCTGGCCCTCAAATTCCGGACGGGTATCCTGAAGCGCGATCTGGCTTTCCGGGAGCTCCTGATTGTATAATGCTTTAACTGCAGCAAGTGTTGCAGCAATAATATGTTGTTCTATATTCATAATTCTAATCGTTTCTGAAAGCGTTTGTCACTTTCACTAATATTTCGAAGGCATGCTCGGCCATCTGGTTTTCGCGATCGAGTGTTGGGTTAACCTCGACGATCTCAAAGCAGCAAACTTTGGGATTGGTCACCATCCTGGAAAGCATAATGCCCGCTTCACGCTCGGTTAGACCACCGGCCACCGGCGTTCCCGTACCGCGGGAAGAAGCAGGATCCAGTGCGTCCACATCGAAGGAGAGCAGGATCACATCACAGTGATCCAGGTACATCATCGTTTCAATCACAACCCGTTCCACACCTCTTTTTCGTACCTCTGCCGTACTGAACATCTTTACATTGTTCTTCCGCAACAGGTAATCTTCAGGCTTCTCGGTGTCGCGCACAGAAATCAGCACCAGGTCTTCATATTTGATTTTCGGTGCAATATTACCTACATTTTTTAGCTGATACCAATAATTTATCGTTTCCTGGTCTAATTGATTCACCTTGGAGTTCAGATTATCCTCATCCAACGAGATGGCTAATGGCATCCCATGCATGTTTCCAGAAGGCGTTGTATATGGAGAATGCATATCAGCATGCGCATCAATCCAGATCACCCCCAGCCTGCTCTTGGGAAATGCTGCCTTAATTCCAGCGATGGTTCCAGCGGCACAACTGTGGTCGCCACCAAGTACTACCGGAAAATGCTTTTCCTGCAAGGTATCTCGCACCATGTCGCTGAGCCTTTCAGTCATCGTGAGGATACCCGAAATGCGCTTGGCATAAGCGCTGCCCGAACTCTCGAGTAAAAGGTGATTTTCGTTGGGTACTTCAACACAGGCGTGTTTCTTGAAAAAGCGGCTGCCATAATCCAGCGCCGCGATCTTTATGGCGTCTACACCCAGACTTGCGCCCCTTGTTCCGGCACCAATTTCTGACTTAACTTCAATGATTTTTAACGATTTAGTCATAAATTAAATAGCCGTCTGTTTTATAAAGCGTTTAGATTATCTTTGAGCCCAAAATAACTCATTTTTAGCCACCCTAAAAAAATATCGTTCAAAAATATAAAAAATGCAGAGTTACTCCGAATTTCTTGATCTAAGCGTTGGTTTTCCGCAAGAAGGCTACAGCGTTATAGACGACGAATTATATTTCCAGGATCTGAATTTGATGGAAATGATTGAAACCTACGGCACTCCCCTACGGTTCACTTATCTTCCAATGATCAGCAAAAAGATCCAGCAAGCCAAGATTCTTTTTCAAACCGCAATTATCAATAATAACTACCGCGGCGACTATAAATACTGTTATTGCACCAAAAGCTCTCACTTCCGTCACATCGTAGAAGAAGCTTTGAAAAACAACATTCACCTGGAAACATCTTCGGCCTTTGATATGCCGATGATTGAAGCCTTGGAGAAAAAAGGTGTGCTAACGAAAGATATCACTGTAATCTGTAACGGCTTCAAAACGTATCAATATAAACAGTATATCATCGATATGCTGCACGACGGTTACAAAAACATTATTCCTGTTTTGGACAACAAAGAAGAGTTCAACCTTTTCGATGATGAAGTTGAGCTTGAATCACCTTGTAACCTGGGTATCCGCATTGCGGCGGAAGAGCAACCAGATTCACAGTTCTATACTTCCCGCTTGGGTGTACGTATGGAGGATGTGATCGACTTCTACAACAACAAAATCTCTTCTAACCCGAACTTCAGGGTTAAGTTATTACACTTCTTCATCAACTCTGGTATCACGGACTCTCCGTACTACTGGAACGAACTGGAGAAATATGTAACCTTATACTGCAAGTTTAAAAAGATCAATCCAGAGCTGGACACCTTGGATATTGGTGGCGGTATGCCATTCAAAGACTCCCTGGTATTCGACTTCGATTACGAATACATGGTAAATGAGATCGTAAAACGTATTAAAGAAATCTGTGCGGAACACGACGTAATGGAGCCTGATATCATTACAGAATTTGGTAAATATACCGTAGCAGAAGCTTCAGGTATCTTGTATAAAGTACTGGGTCGCAAGCAACAAAATGACCGTGAGAAATGGTTAATGCTTGATGGTTCTTTCATCACCAACCTACCAGATGTATGGGCTTTAAACCAGAAATATATCTTGTTGCCGATCAACAACTGGGACGCAGAGTATGAACGCGTAAACCTTGGTGGTATTACCTGCG
Organism: Pedobacter sp. SAFR-022; assembly: GCF_051965375.1. NCBI lineage: Bacteria > Pseudomonadati > Bacteroidota > Sphingobacteriia > Sphingobacteriales > Sphingobacteriaceae > Pedobacter > Pedobacter sp. SAFR-022. The sequence goes on along the minus strand of NZ_JBQCME010000002.1, from coordinate 11,555 downwards.
ACGGCCAGGATTACTATAACCAGGAAGCACACATGAACTCGGTATTTATGCCGAAAACACGTAAAGTGCAGTACCTTGGCTTCTTCAACACTGGTGCTTACCAAGAAGTATTAAGCGGTTATGGTGGTATTCACCATTGCTTATTGCCAAGTCCTAAACACGTGATCATTCGTCGTAACCGCGATGAAACCTTTAACTTCGAGGTGTTTGGTGAAGAACAAAACAGTAAACAAGTATTGAAGATCCTGGGTTACACCTAGATCTTAGATCTCCAATAAAGCTATTCAAAAACAAAGCCCGGCTGAACCATTCAGCCAGGCTTTTCTTTTTATCGCTAAAATTGAACCTTAATTACTTAATTCCAGAATTAAGCTACAGTAATGGTTTTAGGTGCATTCTGCGATTCATCTTTTTTACCTACGGTGATGTATAATACCCCGTTGGTATACTCAGCAGAAATCTTCTCTGCATCTACGCTTTCAGGTAACATGAAGGACCTGGCAAAAGAGCTGAAATCAAACTCTCTGCGGCTGAAATCTCTCTTCACTTCATCTTCAGCAGCTTTTTTCTCTACCCATAAAGATAAAGTGTCTTTCTTCACGTTAAGTTGAAAATCTTCTTTGTTCAACCCAGGAGCAGCAACTTCAATCACGTAAGCTTCTGCATTTTCTGAGATGTTTACAGCGGGCATTTTAGTGATGCTATAGTTTTTGTTTAATGCTTCACTGAACAATGAATCAAATACATTGTTGAAATAAGGTGCGCTGTTTCTGGTTCTGTTGTTGAAATTTACTAGTGTCATATCTTGTTCTAATTAATTTTTTTATTTTTAAATACATTTCCCATTATTCAACTCCCATACCAAAGCAGAAAATGATGAATTTAAAGACATTGTGGCAGTCAAAATCAAACGAATCAGACAAAACGACCGAACACATCAACGATATCGACAGTTATAAGTACAAGACCGTGATCGAAACCCGTTTTGCTGATTTTGATATGATGGGCCATGTAAACAATTCGGTATACTTCACCTACATGGAAATTGCACGGGTTAAGTATTGGAAACATGCTATCAATTGGGACTGGAAAAAGACAGGAGTTGTAATCGGACAGGCCGCACTGAAGTATATCGTCCCTATCTTTCCGGAGGACCAGATTCACATGTACGTGCGCACGTCCAGGATTGGCCGAAGTAGCTTCGACCTGGAATACCTGATCGTAAAGAAAAAGGATGGGAAGGAAATTGTTTGCAGTAAAGGCATGACGGCCTGCGTTGCTTATGATAATCAAAGCAAGCAGGCCACCCCTATTCCCGAGCGGGAAAGAAATAAAATGATTTTATTTGAACAGCTGGTCAGCGCTGAAGTTAACCCGGAGGTTTAGAAGATCTTTCCTGGATTCAGGATACCATTAGGATCGAAGATCTGTTTAATACCGCGCATCAGGTTCAGATTGATTTCTGCATACTTCAGCGGCATGAATTCCTTTTGCACCAACCCGATCCCGTGCTCACCCGAGATTGTACCGCCCAAAGCAGCAGTAAGTTCAAAGATCTCTGTAATACCAAACTTAAGTTTGTTCTTCCAGTCATCGTCGCTCATGCCTGCTTTGATAATGTTAACATGCAGATTGCCATCGCCAGCATGCCCGTAGCAAACGCTGTCAAAGCCATATTTTGCTCCAATCTCTTTGATCCCGCTGATCAACTTTGGCAATGCTGCCCTTGGGACTACCGTATCTTCCTCCTTGTAAACCGAGTTTGACTTAACCGACTCCGCCATCACTCTCCGCATTTTCCAGAGTTCTTCCTTTTGCGCGGCTGTGTCTGCGAAAAGCACTTCTACACAACCCTGAGCTTCCAGCACGGAGTTCGCCTTTTCACAATCCTTAAAAATGGTATCCATATCATCGCCATCAAACTCCAGCATCAGAAAAGCGTTTACATCGTCCTTAAGATCAAACTGGATATTATCATATTTAATCACCCATTCCACCCCTTTTCGCTCCATAAATTCCAGCGCGGATGGGGTCATGCCTGCGCGGAAGATCGCAGACACGGCAGCACAGGCAGCTTCGTTCTCCGTAAATGATGCCAGCATCAACACACTGTGGCCTATAACCGGAATTAACTTCGTCACGATTTTGGTTACTACACCCAAAGTACCTTCAGAACCAATCATCAGCTGCGTCAGGTTGTAACCAGATGCATACTTCAGGGTATTCGCACCAGTCCATATAATCTGTCCGTCGGGCAGCACCACTTCCAGGTTCAGTATATATTCACGGATGGTACCATATTTCACAACACGTGGGCCGCCACTACCGTGTGCCACATTTCCACCAATGAAGCAGCTGCCTTTGCTAGATGGGTCTACCGGGTAACGCAAACCAAACTCTCCTACGGCATCCATAAACTCCTGTGTGATCACACCTGGTTCTACGGTCGCCTGCAAGTTTTCTGTATCAATATCAAGAACCTTCTTAAATTTCTCCATTGAAAGCAAAACGCCGCCATGCACAGGTAAGGCACCACCACTTAGTCCTGTTCCACCTCCTCTTGGCGTAACCGGCACCTGATGTCCATTACAAACCTTTAGCAGGGCAGATACCGCAGCGGTGTCCAGGGGCTTCACCACGACCTCGGGGTAAAACTTCAGGTCTTCTGTTTCGTCATGGGCATAGTTAGCGAGCGACTCCTCGTCAAGGAACACATTGGCTGCGCCTACAGCTTCCTTAATCAGATCTACTATTTGTGGGGTAATTTTATTGAAGTTCATTTTCTCAGTTTAGTACGATGCTGGATCAGGTTGATTAATTTTGCTCGGCGGTATATTCCAGTTGCACAAAGGAATGGTCAATCTGCCCGGGCATCGGCGGATGTAGCTTTTTAATACCCACCACTACATTCAGCACAAAGGGGAATGCCACCTTCACTTGTTCAAGCATATCATGCACCACTGTTTCGAGCAGCTTTTGCGTGCGCTTCATGCTTTCCTGAATAATATTGTTCAGCACCTCGTAATTCACCGTATGTTGCAAATCTTCAGTGTCGCCGGTTGGCTTAAACTTAACTTCTATACTCACCAGGAACTGCGTTCCGAGCACCTGCTCCTCCGCATAAAAGCCGTGGTAAGCAAAACATTTTACATCTCTTAAAGCAACCGTTTGTATCAGCATATGAAGTGTAAAGTTATATATTTGAATGAACATTCACAGCCGAAAACCATATCCGCATGATGATGAACAGATCCGGAAAGCAAGACCTATATGAGTCACCAGACTATTTTCTCCTTGACGAACTGCTGTCAGACGAACACAAACTGATCAGATCCACTGCCCGCGAATGGGTGAAAAGCGCTGTAAGTCCCATCATTGAAGACTATGCCCAACGTGCTGAGTTTCCGAAACAGCTGATCGCCGGACTGGCAGATCTTGGTGCTTTCGGCCCTACCATTCCGCTGGAGTATGGTGGTGCGGGATTGGATTATATCTCCTACGGCATCCTGATGCAGGAGATTGAACGAGGAGACTCTGGAATCCGTTCTACAGCTTCAGTGCAAGGCTCGCTGGTGATGTATCCCATCTTTGCGTATGGCTCCGAAGAGCAGCGGCAGAAGTATCTGCCAAGATTAGCCAGTGGCGAAATCATGGGCTGCTTTGGATTAACCGAACCCGATCACGGATCTAACCCTGGCGGCATGATCAGCAACATCAAAGATATGGGCGACCATTACCTGCTGAATGGTGCTAAGATGTGGATCTCCAATGCCCCTTTTGCGGACATTGCAGTGGTATGGGCGAAGGATGAACAAGGCAAGATCCGCGGTATGATTGTAGAGCGCGGTATGGAAGGTTTCAGCACTCCTGAAACACACAACAAGTGGAGCTTACGGGCTTCCGCAACTGGCGAACTGGTGTTCGACAATGTGAAGATTCCAAAAGACAATATACTGCCGGGCGTATCCGGACTAAAAGGTCCTCTCGGCTGTTTGAACCAGGCTCGCTATGGCATTGCCTGGGGCGCCTTGGGTGCAGCAATGGACTGCTACGATACTGCAGTCCGTTATGCCAAAGAGCGGGTTCAGTTTGGCAAGCCCATCGGTGGTTTTCAGCTGCAGCAGAAGAAACTTGCAGAGATGATCACCGAAATTACCAAAGCACAACTGCTGGTATGGCGCCTGGGTGTGCTGAAGAATGATGGTCGTGCCACCGCAGAACAAATTTCCATGGGCAAACGAAACAGTGTAGAAATTGCGCTGAACATCGCCAGAAACGCCAGGCAGATGCTTGGCGGCATGGGCATCACCGGCGAGTTCTCCATTATGCGGCACATGATGAACCTGGAGTCGGTGGTGACCTACGAAGGTACACACGACATACACCTATTAATAACCGGTATGGATGTCACTGGCATCAATGCCTTCAAATAAAGCATATGAAAACGTTTAAGAAATACGAATACCTTCCGGCTCCACCGGAAGAAGTTTACCTGGCACTCACCAAAGAACAAAGCATACAGCTCTGGACTGGCGCTCAGGTAGAATTTACTGAAGAACCAGGCACAGAGTTTTCCTTTTGGGATGGCGACATTGTAGGCAAGAACATAGAATTTGAATACGGCAAGAGAATTGTACAGCAGTGGTACTTTGGCGAAGAAAATGAACCTTCTATCGTAACCATAAAACTACATGCAGATAAAAAAGGTACCTCACTGGAGTTTGTTCAGACCAACATTCCAGACGAGGATTACGAAGATTTCACCGGAGGCATTCAGGAACACTACCTGGGCGGTCTGCAAGATTTTTTCGAAGAAGAGTAAACAGGCAAGTTATTCAGCAACTACAAGGCTGCATGAGCTTCAAAATAAAAAGCCGCTGAAAGTATATGCTTTCAGCGGCTTTTTGCTGGCATTAAAAAAAGCTATTCTCCGAAAGCCGTGCGCACATTCTCGCGCAGGTTATAATTTGATGCCATCACTTCACCGTATGCACCAGTACTTCTAATGGCAATCAGATCTCCACGGAAGGTTTCCGGAAGCTCTACCTCTTTGCCAAAACAATCCGTGCTTTCACAAATCGGCCCAACAACATCATACCTGGTCAGCGCCTCCGCGGTGTTAGTTGCGGCAGCTATTGTCTGTGCCCGAGAAATGTTTTCTATTTTGTGGTATGCCTGGTACAAAGCCGGGCGCATCAGTTCGGTCATGCCGACATCAAGCACGATAAAGTTCTTCTTTTTACCATTCTTCACATACAACACCTGACTGATTACTGAAGACGATTGCCCAACCAATGCTCTACCTAGTTCGAAATGCACTTCCTGGCCATGTCCAACTTCAAGGAAGTCATTAAAGATCTTGAAATAATTCTCGAAATCAGGGATTTGCTGATCCGGGTTATAATAGTCAATTCCTAAGCCTCCACCAACATTTAAAACCCTGACCTTAAACCCACGTTCGGAAAACCAGGTTGAAAACTCATTCACCCGCGAGCAAAGGTTCTTGTAAACATCCAGGTTTGTAATCTGGGAGCCAATATGAAAATGTATGCCGATAAATTCCAGGTTCCCGGAGTTTTTCAATACCGTTGCACAGTCGGGAAGATCCCAGCTGTTGATGCCAAATTTGTTTTCATCCAGACCGGTGGTAATGTTATGGTGCGTATGTGCATCCACATTAGGGTTGATACGGATCGCAACTTTAGCAACTTTACCTTTTTTGCCCGCGAGTTCATTGATCACTTCAAGCTCCTGAATTGACTCTACATTGAAGCAGAAAATATCCTGCTCCAGGGCATAGTTAATCTCCCTGTCGGACTTACCTACACCAGCAAACACGATCTCTGAAGCCGGGAAGCCCAGTTCAATCGCCTGCCGCACCTCGCCCCCACTTACCGCATCTGCTCCGAAAGCCATGTCCTTAATCTTGCTCACTACCCGGGGATTGAAGTTCGCTTTCATCGCATAATGCACGTGGAAGTTGTAAGCATTTGCATGTTTCGCACAGGCATCAAGCGTTTGCTGCAGCAGATTTAAATCGTAATAATAGAACGGCGTTTCTAATTCTGCAAACTGGGCTATATCTTTATCAGAAAAATTCATTTTGAAATATCTTATTGTATTTTGTTTGGTAGGCCTGACACTGATTTACATGGGTAACTACTTTGACCTTAAAAGGCAGCGCATCACCCATGCGGAATATAACAGGCGGTTTCGGTTCACCTATATTCTTGTTTTGGTCGTAATTGCCATCCTGCTCTACCTGAGGAAAAAATGATGTTAACATTGAAGTCCGGCTATGCAGGCCTTTGAACGCCGCCGCAGCCGAACTTCAATATTCTATTAGAACAAGCGATTATGTAAACTCCTTAATGCTTCCGTCTTATCTTGTGTGTTGATCAACAGTGAAATGTTGTAATTACTACCACCATAAGAGATCATCCGGATTGGAATATGTTTCAAGGAATCCAGCACCCTTGACGCAAAACCATGTTTCTCCGGGCCAAAGTCACCTACTACACACACAATGGATTGATCTTTATCCACTTCGACAGAACCAAAGTCATGCAGCTCTTCAATAATCTTGTCCAGGTTGTCTGTAAAATCAATGGTTAACGATACCGCAACTTCCGAAGTTGTGATCATATCGATCGGCGTTTTATATCTTTCGAAAATCTCAAATACCCTCCTTAAAAATCCATAAGCCAGTAACATTCTGCTGGATTGGATCTTGATGGCCGTGATGCCATCTTTCGCGGCGATGGATTTGATTTTACCAGGTTCGCTTTCCGCGGATATTAAAGTGCCAGAGGCTTGAGGTTCCATGGTATTCAGCAAACGTACTGGTATTTTGTAACGCTGTGCAGGGAATACGGACTGTGGGTGTAGAATCTTGGCCCCAAAATAAGCAAGTTCGGCAGCTTCATCAAAGGAAAGCTTCGCAATTGGACGAGTCCCTTTAACAATCCTTGGATCATTATTATGCATGCCATCGATGTCTGTCCAGATCTGAACTTCTTCGGCCAGTATCGCCGCACCGATCAATGAAGCGGTATAATCACTTCCACCACGACGTAAGTTATCCACCTCACCAAAGGTATTTCTGCAAATAAAGCCTTGGGTGATGAACAGGGTCTGGTCAGCTGCCGCATCAATCAGCGGCTGCAGGTGACTGGAGATAAATGGAATATCCGGTTCGTTGTCTTCATCGATCTTCATGAAGTCTAGTGCTGGTAAAAGCACCGAAGCTACACCAATAGACTTTAGGTAAATATGGAATAATGTCGTAGAGATCAATTCGCCTTGCGCAAGCACTACTTTCTCCTCAATAGAAGTAAAAAGATCATTTGCCAATGCAGCAAGAAAGTTGAAGTGATAATCAATCAACTCCTGACCCTCCAGGCGGTATGGTCCTTCCGGCAAAAGTTCAGTAACAAAGATATGATAGCTTTGCTTCAGGTTATCAATCAAAGTAAGGCCACCCTGCTTATCATCCTTCAAAAGTTTGGCAGATATTTCAACTAGACTATTTGTTGTACCAGACACTGCTGATAACACTACGATTTGTTTTTCTGCCGGTTTAATGATATCCAGCAATTTAGTCATCCGCTCAGGGCTTCCTACGGAAGTTCCTCCAAACTTTAGTATTTTCATCTGTATATAATTTATTATGTGCCGAAGCGCTCCAAAAGCTTAACCATTCCAAATGGAGATGGAAGGATCAGGACCATTTCCTTGTGTGTGTATTATTAAATCTTGATTAAATAATGATTGTATACCAATTTGTTCATTAATTAGCAACGAAATACCAAAAGCTTTTAATTAATTTACTCCCAGATTGTGCTAAGAACGCGTGAAAATAGAAAAAAGCACGATCATTTAACACATTTCAAAATAATATTTGGAATCACGATAATTTAAAAGCGCTAAACAAAATGGTTTCTGGTATCAATTGGCCGATGTGTAATGGACCCGAATTTGAGCATCTACAAAACCATAAATTAGTACAACTGTTATAACAAAAATTTTAAAACAACAAGAAATATAGAAATGCAGCTAGAACCAACAACATTAGACACCATAAACAAATGGCTGAGCGGTAATTATGACGAAACCACTAAAGCAGAGATCCAGGATCTACTGGACAGGAATGAAACCACCGCTTTAACCGACGCCTTTTACCGTGACCTTGAATTTGGTACCGGAGGCTTGCGCGGTATCATGGGCGCAGGTTCTAACCGCATAAATAAATACACCATTGGTACGGCTACACAAGGCTTAAGCAACTACCTGCTAAAAAAATACCCGGGTGAGAAAATCCGCGTTGCCATTGCGCATGATAGCCGCAACAATTCCGATGTATTTGCTAAAGTTACTGCAGACGTATTTTCTGCAAACGGTATCCATGTGTTTTTCTTTGAGGCTTTAAGACCTACACCTGAACTTTCTTTTGCCATCAGACATCTGAAATGCAAAAGCGGTGTAATGCTTACGGCATCGCATAACCCTAAAGAATATAATGGATATAAAGCCTATGGCGAAGATGGTGGACAATTTACCTCACCCGATGATAAAGCCGTGATGGACGAAGTTGCAGCCATTACAGACATCAGTCAGGTTAAATTCGACCGTATCGAGGAGAATATTGAAGAGATCGGTACCGGTATTGACAAGCTGTACCTGGATGAAATCACCAAATTGTCGGTATCGCCAGAAGCAATCCTTCGTCAGAATGATCTAAAGATCGTTTATTCTCCAATCCACGGTACAGGAATCACACTTGCACCAAAAGCGCTTGCGCAGTTTGGCTTTACCAATGTGACCATTGTTGAGGAACAAAGTGAACCGGATGGTAACTTCCCTACTGTTGTTTATCCGAACCCCGAAGAGAAGGAAGCGATGACCCTAGCGCTTCAAAAAGCGCAGGAAATAGATGCGGACCTTGTTCTTGCAACCGACCCTGATGCCGACCGGGTAGGTATCGCTGTTAAAAACAATGATGGTGAGTTCGTATTATTAAACGGTAACCAAACCGGAAGTTTACTGATTCACTACCTTCTAAATGCCTGGGAAGAAAAAGGAAAGCTGGATGGTAACCAATACATTGTGAAAACCATCGTAACCAGTAACCTGATCGACGCCATCGCCGCATCTAAAAATGTAACCTGCTACAACACCTTAACCGGATTTAAATGGATCGGTCAGCTGATCACCCAATTACAAGGCAAGAAAACCTTTATTGGTGGTGGTGAAGAAAGCTACGGCTACTCTGTTGGTGAATTGGTAAGAGATAAAGATGCGATCATTTCCTGTGCTTTCATTGCAGAAATGACCGCCTATTATAAAGACAAAGGCACAAGCTTATACAATGCGCTACTGGACATGTACGTGGAGTATGGCGTGTACAAAGAAGAGTTGGTATCATTAACCAAGAAAGGTAAGTCCGGTGCGGAAGAAATTAAAGCGATGATGGAGAAATTCAGAAACAACCCTCCTGCGCAGCTGGGTGGCTCTAAGGTTACCACACTTAAAGATTACGAGCTTCGTACAGAAACCGATCTCACCAACAATACTTCCAAACCTTTGGAATTACCAAAATCCGACGTGTTGCAGTTCATCACTGAAGACGGCAGTATTGTTTCTGCAAGACCTTCAGGAACAGAGCCTAAAATCAAGTTTTACTGCAGTGTAAATGCACCGCTTGCCGATAAAGCACAATACAAAGAAGTTGAAGCACAATTAAGCGGAAAGATTGCCACCTTAATGGCCGATTTACAAGCCTAAGTTTATATCAACATCCATAAAGCAAAAAGCCCTGATCCGAATGGAACAGGGCTTTTTCAATTTAGAATAGAGGACTATTTCTTGGTCTGCTCTTCAATTGCTTTTAACAGCTTGTCGTAAGGTGCGATAAATTTTTCTACACCTTCATCTTCCAATTTCTGGGTAATCGCATCCAGGTTGATGCCTGCAGTCTTAAGTTTCTCCAGGATTTCTGTTGCTTTATCCAGATCTTCAGTCAAGCGGTCAGCTGGCTCACCCTCTGTACGATATGCTTCCAGCGTTTCCATTGGGACCGTGTCTACAGTGTTCTTGCCAATCAAAGCATCTACATATTTCGTTGCTTTGAAAGCCGGGTTTTTGCTACTGGTACTTGCCCAAAGTAAACGTTGTGGCTTAGCACCTTCTGCTTCAAGTTTTTTCCACCTGTCGGAGCTGAAAACTTCAAGGTAGATCTCGTATGCTTTTTTCGCGGAAGCGATAGCAACTTCACCTTTAAGATCACCTAATCCTTTTTCGTCCAGAACCGGATCAACCATAACGTCGATACGGCTTAGGAAGAAACTCGCAACAGATGCGATATCCGCAATCGGCTGATCTTTCTCCAGGCGCTCTTCTAATCCGGCGATGTAGGCTTCAGCTACTGCACGGTAACGATCCAAGCCAAACAGCAGGGTCACGTTGATATTGATGCCTTCAGCAATTGCTCTGCGGATGGCCTCAAGGCCTGGCTCTGTTCCAGGAATTTTAATCATTACGTTCTGACGGGCAACTTTCTTCCAAAGGTCTACAGCTTGCTGGAAGGTGCCTTCCGTGTCCATAGCAAGCCTTGGCGAAACTTCCAGGCTTACATAGCCGTCGGCGCCCCGTACTTCTTCCTGGTTATATAATGGTTTAAAAACATCAGCAGCTTGTTGAATGTCGCTGATGGCGAGCTGATAAAATACATCCTCAAAATCTTGCGTTTGCTCCGCAATACGCAAAATATCTGCATCATAATCAGACGAACTGCTGATAGCTTTTTCAAATATCGCAGGGTTCGAGGTTACTCCCCTAACGCCGTCATTGTCAATCAATTCTTTAAGTCTACCGGATTTTATGATATCTCTATCAATAAAGTCAAGCCAGATGCTTTGACCAAAATCATGTATTCTTTTTACTTTACTGGTTTCCATAAAATATCTTTAAAATAAAAAACAATAAGATCTTAAAACAGTTTGCATGTTTTATCTTATAGAAGTAAATATAACAATTAGTTTAAGCCCGCCCCAATTTGCTTAAACAGATTACAGCAAATACCGCTTTTTTGTAAATGTCAAATAAATGATGCGGCATGAAAACAAATGCGCTATTTGAGGGTTAATGAGTCATAGTGTTTTCATCTACCTATGTTTTGAGTCCGAAACGATTGTTTCGGGCTTTTTTTATGTTCAATCCTCGAGCCTACCGATCCTGTACATTCCTTCCGCTCATCGGCCATTTATGACATACCTGCTTCCAAGTTGTTAGGGGCTTGCCAGGTACTTCCTACGTCTTCACACGTACGAAGTACGAAGCAAGCCCCTGGCAAGTACGTCTCAACTACCGTCCAACCTACAGGCAGATCTGCTTCAGTCTTCCACTGTAGTATACTGGTATTTGTTTACAGTGGAAAGTCTGTTTACTGTATGTTGTTTACAATTAATACTTTATTACTGAATAATGTTTACAGTGATTGCAATTTGATTTTTACTTTATAGCTGTGTACGTTCGATATTATGGGTGTATTCCGGGGT